>NZ_JACVAR010000004.1:0-679219 GCF_014851965.1 Pseudomonas sp. PDM22 | reverse complement strand
TAGCCCCAGAAGACTCTGGCAGCGGCTAACAGCCTGTGGTCGATATCGTCGCATGCACCTTCGGGGCTCAATTCCAAATGCACCTCTGGTGTAAGCCCTTTGCTGTTTTCACACAGCCTGGACCCATGGCGGACGTCAATCGTTTAGATAAACGTTTGTAACTCGTGGGAGTTGAAACGAAAGCAAGGCCTCAAGTGGCGATGTCAGGGTTAATCCCGAGGCAATGACCTCACCAGTTCGCGCAATCACATCAAGAGTCTCGTCTTTAAACGTAACAACCCAATGCCTAGCACCTGAATATGGGCGGCCAATGGTTTCTTCTGAGCCAATAAGTTCGTTGAACGAGTAGGGCTGAAGGCCCGAGAGAACATAGGGATGGCGTCCTAATCCCTCGTCCCCTATAGGTACAAGACGATGATCAATGAGCCCGGTAAATCGCACAACCGCGAGGCATTCGTTCCCAGGCTCGAAGTAAGCGAGCCAAAGGTTGCCCGACTCAACCAAAAGAGCTGGTGATTCAGGGATACCAGGTGCAGGAGCAACGGCCCAGATTGAGGACTCAGCTCTATTCATAGTTTCTCAGGAGCCTTAGAAAAGAAGTGGACGATACCATTGTGGTGCAATGACCGCTTTTGGCCGATTGCTGCCCCTGGCGGGGCATCTAGCGAACCCAAGCATGCGTGAGGTGTTTAGCCACGTATGCGAAAAGAGGACAGACTTATTTTCCACATGCCGCAGTGGGCACCGGGTCGCCCGATAACCCCCCACGGAACCCGGTAATGACATTCTGGCCAATGAACATCAAAAGGCCACTTATTGGCCAGAAAAAGGCAGCGAACTGGCTGCCCGTGCTCTACCCTCGCTAGCAGTACCCAGGGAGCTCCACGGCATGAAGCCCACTCTACCCATCCTCGATATTTCCCCACACTTGGGCATTGGCCCGGTCTGTCTCGGCGATACGCGGGCCATGGCGCGGGACGCACTGGCCGCCGTGGGTTTCCCGCTGGAATCGTCCAACGGGCCGACGGATTACTTCTGCCAGGCGGCGATCCAGACCGAGTGCGACGAGCAGGGGTTCATCTGGTTCATCGGCCTGTCCCAGAGCGAGCAGTACCTCGCGCGCTACCAGGGCATGGATGTGTTTGCGCTGGCGGCTGGCGAGCTGTTCTCGCTGATCGCTGCGGCAGACGACTCCGGCGCGCACGAATTCAACGACTGCGAGTACCTGTTTCCGGGGCAGATCATCACGCTGTGGGACGCAGACGAGCAGTACGACCGCCAGGGCAACGAGACACGCCCGGTCTGGGCTCAGGTCGGCATCGGCAACCCCGGTTACGTCGAGGCGGTCTCGGCCCTTTGACCCGTGAGCGGACTTTGTAGCGCCAGGGGCTCTATGCTTGTCCTGCACGCTGACAAGGGAACTCCATGCTGAACGCGAAATTCACCAGGGCGCTGCTCTGGCTGGTCATCCTCATCCTCTCTATCGCCGTGTTGGCGCTGGGGCTACGGGTCGCCGCCCTGCGCAACATCCCGCCGCTGGAGCCCTGGCACACCTGGGTGCCCGAGGACCTGCACAGCGACGCCATCGACCGCACCGACTGGGCCGGCTACCTGGCCGCCGAGGACAAGCTGATGCAGGCCATGCGCAAGGAGATGGCGGCCAGCCTGCAACCCTTCGAGCGCGTCGCCTACAACCGCTACTTCGACCAGAGCCAGGTCTACCCCGGCCACTTCGCCACCGACTGGAATCGCTCCTACGAGATGCGCCCCGCCGGTGAAGTACGCGGCGCGGCGGTGCTGCTGCACGGGCTGACCGATTCGCCCTACAGCCTGCGCCACCTGGGCGAGCACCTGCGGCAGCAGGGTTTCGTGGTGATCGCGATCCGCATGCCGGGCCACGGCACCGTGCCGGCCGGGCTCACCGACGCGGACTGGGAAGACTGGATGGCCGCCACCCGGCTGGCTGTGCGCGAGGCCTCTGCACAATTGCCCAAGGGCGCGCCGCTGCTGATGGTGGGCTTCTCCAATGGCGGCGCGCTGGCGATGAAGTACAGCCTGGATGCACTGGGCGACCCGAGCCTGGCGATGCCGAAACAGGTGGTGCTGATCTCGCCGATGATCGGCGTCACCCGCTATGCGCAGTTCGCCGGATTGGCGGGCTTGCCGGCGTTGCTGCCGGCCTTCGCCAAGGCGGCCTGGTTGAGCGTGCTGCCGGAGTTCAACCCGTTCAAGTACAACTCCTTCCCCATCGCGGCGGCGCGCCAGACGGTGGAGCTGACCGACGCCGTGCAGGGCAGCCTGGAGAGCGCCAGCAGCAGCGGCAGCCTTGCGCGCCTGCCGCCGATCCTCACCTTCCAGTCGCTTGCCGACAGCACCGTCAGCACCCCGGCGGTGATCAGCAACCTGTACGACCGGCTGCCGGACAACGGCAGCCAGCTGGTCCTGTTCGACCTCAATCGCTCGCTGAACTACGGCCCGCTGCTGCGCCCGGAAATGGCCACGCTCGGCGACCGCCTGCTGCCCGAGCGTCAGCGCAACTATGACCTGACGGTGATCTCCAACAGCCCGCAGAGCAGCCAGACCAGCGCCCTGCACACACCCGCCCACAGCCAGCGACAGGAGAGCCAGCCGCTGGCAGCCAGCTACCCGCCGGACCTGTTCTCACTCTCCCACGTGGCACTGCCCTTCCCGCCCGACGACGCACTCTACGGCCAGCATCCGGCGGCCGGCGAAGACTTCGGCATCCACCTGGGCACACTCACGCCGCGCGGTGAACGCGGCGTACTGATCGTCGGGCTGGACCTGTTCCAGCGGGTGACCTCCAACCCGTTCTACGACTACCTCGTGCAACGGGTCGATCGGGTGTTGCCGTCGCGCTAGCGCTTGCCGACGTCGAGCACGACGGCAATCAGGGTGACGGCGATGAACAGCAGAATCAGCCAGGAACTCATTGGACCCACTCCCCGGTAGTCAACAGGGGTATCGAGGGGGCGTGGGGATCGGGAGTTCAGAAAGTTTCTTCAGCGGTCGACTGCGCCAGCGCAGAATCCTCTCTTACCCGCCGCTCATTGCCGAAACGGCGGGTGAAGCCGATGCGGTCGAAGTATTCCAGCAACTGGATGCAGCGCTTGCGGCCGATGCCGATGCGGTCGCGGAAGGCGGCGGCGCGGATGATGCCGGTTTCGTCGCGCAGGTGCAGGGCGTGGCCGGCGAGTTGGCGCAGGGTCTGTTCGGGGTAGAACAGGTCTTTCACCACCTGGTGCAGCTGGCCAAGGCGGCCGAGCTTGCGCAGCAGCAGGCGCACGTCGCCCTCCTCCGCCTTCAGTTCGCGGGCGAGGTCGCGTACCCAGGGCGGGTCGAAGGCGCCGGCCAGCAGCAAGGGCCAGAGGCGTTCGCGCAGTTGTTCGTCGGCTTCGCCCAGCTGCACGCGGTGGTCAGGCAGGTGCAGCCAGGGGCCGCTGCTGTCGACTTGCCCCGGCGCCAGCAGGCTTTCCAGCAGGGCGATGAACACCGGTCGTTCGAGTTGCGAAAAGGCATAGCGGCGCAGGCGGTCGCGGTCGGGGCCAAGCTCGTCGGGAGCTTCGGCGTGGAAGCGTTGCAGGGCATCGAGCAATTGCTGTTGCAGCGCGGACCAGCGTTCGGCGGAGAGCAGTCGCGCGCCGAGCCGGGTGTGGATTTCGACCGTTTCGCCGGGCAGCTGCCAGCCTTCGCGCGGGCGGTTGAACTGGCGCGCCAGCAGCGCGGGATCGAGGCCGTTGCTGGCGTGGGCCAGCAGGGTTGGCAAGGCGCTTTCCAGGCCTTCGCCCTGCAGGGCACGAAGTTGCTCCAGGCGCTCTGGGCTGCGCCGGTTGCGCGCGGGCGCGAAGGGGTCGAGCACGCGCCCGCCGCCGAGGGTGCGTTGCGCGGACTGGTCGCGCAGCACCAGGTGGTCGCCATGCACGGCATGGCTGGGCGCATTCAGCACCAGTTGCGCGAAGGCACGCTCGCCGGGTTGCAGGCGTTCGCCTTCGAGCAGTGCGACGCGGCCGGTGACATCCTGCGCGCCGAGGTGCACATGCACCGGCGTCCAGTGGGCGAAGGTGCGGGTTTCGCTGGGCAGCAGGTTCAGGTCGATATCGATGCGCGTGGTGGGCGCAAGCAGTTCGCCGGCGATCAGCCAGTCGCCCCGGTGAATCTGTTCGAGGCTCAGGCGCTCGCCAGCGATGTTTACCGCCACGCGCTGGCCCGCGTGGGCCTGCTGCGCTTCGCGATTCTGTGCGTGCAAACCGCGCACGCGAGCGCGGCGGCCAGCGCTGCCCAGCAGCAATTCGTCGCCGACATTCACGGTGCCGGCAAAGGCTGTTCCGGTGACGACGACGCCGGCGCCGCTGACGCTGAAGGCGCGGTCCACGGCGAGACGGAAGCCACCGGTTGCGGCGCGCTCGCGGGTCTCGCGGGCGGCAGCGGCGAGAGCGCCACGCAACGCATCGACGCCCTCTCCGCTGACGCTGGACAGCGGGAAGATCGGCGCGCCGGCGAGCGGTCCTGATGCCAACAGTTCGCGCACTTGCGCGGCAGCCTGTTCTACCCGTTCGCCCGAGACGCGGTCGGCCTTGGTCAGCGCGACCATGGCGCGACGGATGCCGAGCAGCTGGACGATAGCGAGGTGTTCGCGGGTCTGCGGCATCACGCCGTCGTCGGCGGCCACCACCAGCAGCACCAGGTCGATGCCGCTGGCGCCGGCGAGCATGTTGTGGACGAAGCGCTCGTGGCCCGGCACGTCGATGAAACCAGTGAGCGCGCCGTCGCCAAGGTCGGCATAGACGTAGCCGAGGTCGATGGTGATGCCGCGCTCGCGCTCGGCCGGGCGGCGGTCGCCCTCGATGCCGGTGAGCGCGCGCAGCAGTGAGGTCTTGCCGTGGTCGATGTGGCCGGCGGTTCCGACTATCACGCCTCGTCCTCGGCCAGCAGCGGCAGTTGTGCGACGAAGCAGGGCTCGTCGTCGAGCTGGCGCAGGTCGAGCCAAAGCGCGTCGTCATCGATGCGGCCGAGCACCGGAACCGGTAGGCAGCGCAGGCGCTCTTCCAGGTCCAGCAGGGCGCGACCGCGCTGGCGCTTGGGCTGGTTCGGCCGCAGGCACAGCGCGGCGCTGGGCAAGCGCGCGACCGGTTGGGCGCCGCTGCCGATCATGCCCAAGGCATCCACGGCACCGACGCTCCAGCGCTCGCCCAGCAGCGCTGCCAAAGCAGGCGCCAGGCGCTGGGCCTGGACGCGGATGTCGGCCTGCGGACGGCTGAGCAGGCGCAGGCTGGTGAGGCGTTCGGCGAGGCGGTCCGGATCGCGGTAGAGGTTGAGCACGGCCTCCAACGCAGCGAGGGTCAGCTTGTCCACGCGCAGGGCGCGCTTGAGCGGGTTCTTCTTGATCCGCCCGATCAGTTCCTTGCTGCCGAGGATCAGCCCGGCCTGCGGGCCGCCGAGCAGTTTGTCGCCGCTGAAGGTGACGATGTCGGCGCCGTCGCGCAGGGCTTCCTGCACGGTGGGCTCCTTGGGCAGGCCCCAGCGGGTGAGGTCGACCAGGGTGCCGCTGCCCAGGTCCTCCAGCAGCGGCAGGCCATGGGCGTGGGCGATCTGCGCCAGCTGCGGGGTGGCGACGCTGGCGGTGAAGCCCTGCACGCTGTAGTTGCTGGTATGCACGCGCATCAGCAGGCCCGAGCGCGGGCCGATCACGGCTTCGTAGTCCTTGGCGTGGGTGCGGTTGGTGGTGCCGACCTCGACCAGTTTCACACCGGCGCGGGACATGATGTCGGGGATGCGGAAGGCACCGCCGATCTCGATCAGCTCGCCGCGGGAGATGATGCCTTCCTTGCGCGCGCCCAGGCTGTTGAGCGCCAGCAGCACGGCGGCGGCGTTGTTGTTGACCACGGTGACGGCTTCGGCGCCGGTCAGTTCGCGGATCAGCCCGGTGATGAGGTCGTCGCGGTCACCGCGCTTGCCGGTGGCCAGGTCGAATTCGAGGTTGAGCGGGTAGCGCGCAGCCAGCGTGATCGCTTCGATGGCTTCCTCGGGCAGCAAGGCGCGGCCGAGGTTGGTGTGCAGCACGGTGCCGGTGAGGTTGAACACCCGGCGCACGCGGCTGGCGTGGTGCGCGGCGAGGCGCTCGCCAGCGCGGCCGGCGAGCACCGACTCTTCCAGTTCGATGGCGGCCAGCTGGCCGTGACGGGCGGGATCGCGCAGTTCGTCGAGCAGGTCGCGCAGGGTCTTGAGCAGGGCCTCGCGGCCGTAGCGTTGCTGCAGCGGCTGGCAGGCCGGGCTGCGCAGCAGGCGGTCGATGGAGGGCAAACGTACCGAGGTCATGGACGAACCTTGTGCAGGAGACGATGGCTGGAGTCAGTCTAGAAGACCGACGCCCAGGCGGAAGCTATGCCTTTGTAGGATGCGGTGGAGCGCAGCGATACCCATCGAGCCCTGTGCCGCGCCAGCATGGGTATCGCTGCGCTCCACCCATCCTACGAAGCGCCGCCCGGCGCCAGCAGGAGGTTCGGTGCGGTGCGCAGATAGCCGTCCTCGGCGAGACGGATATCCAGCGCGAGGCTGGCCAGGTCGTCCGCCTGGGCCTCGGCGTGCTTGTCGTGCTGCAGGTAGAACTGCTTGAGGTAGGACTGGCAGCCGGGGCAGGTCTCGGCCTTGAGCGGCGCCTGGTCGCTGGCCACGCCTTCGCGCTGCAGCGAGTAGTAGGCCAGGCCCTTGCTCTCGGCGCAGTGGCTGCATTTCACGCGCACGTAGTGCCATTCGCAGGAGCACAGCGAGCAGGACAGGTAACGCAGCCCGGCATGCTTGCCTTGGCTGCGGATCATCCCGGCCACTGGCGGCGCGCCGCAGGCCGGACAGAGGGTCTGGCTGTCGGTTTCCGCCAGGGTGTCGTCGGGCAGTTGCAGCAGCCACTGGCTGAAGGCGACCTGCAGCACGGCACCGAGGAAAGGCACCAGCGCCGGCGGCAACAGGTCGAACTGGCCGTTGAGCAGGCCCAGTGCCCAGGCCTTGCGCTGGCCGGAATCGGCGCTGCGCAGGACCTTCAGTGCCTCGACCACGGCCGGGTTGGCGGTGACTTCGTAGGCGTCGAGGAAGGCGTCCAGCAATGGCAGCCACGCGCCTTCGCGCACCAGCACTTCGTAGGCCAGTGGCGGCATGCGGTGCTCGCGGCTGCGGGCCAGCGCGGCGGCGTCCGGCGATTGCAGGAACAGCTTGCGGTCGAGCAGCGCCTGCTGGGCTTCGCAGACGCCGGCGATCAGTTCGAGGTAGCCCTGCAGGGGATTGCCCGGTGCCAGTTCACGCAGGCGCGCGGCGCGGCGGGAGAACAGATCGGGGGACGGCAGGTTGAACAGCGGGGGGATGTTGGCGGCAGCTTCGATCTGCCCGGGTTCGAGAATTCGGCCTGACACGCAGGACTCCTTGTTGATGGAGGTTCGAGGCCTTGAGAGCCCCTCACCCTAGCCCTCTCCCAGAGGGAGAGGGAACTGTCCGTGCCGGCTGGCAGGTCAGTGCGAGCCGGCGATTACGTCGGGCGTCAGTGCCCCTTGCCCTTGTCCACGTCCTTGAGCCAGGCCGCATGGTGCTTGCGCGCCCAGCCGCGGCTGACCCAGCCGTAGAGCATGGCGCCCATCGAGCCCTTCACCCAGATGCCGGCGTAGATGTGCACCAGGATGCTGCAGATGAGCACGAAGGCGGCAAAGGCATGCAGTAGCGAAGCGATGCGGATGATGTCGATGCCGAAGAAGTGGCTGAAGTAGGCACGCCACATCACGAAACCGGTCACCAGCAGCACCAGCATGCACAGCAGCAGGGTCCAGAACAGCAGCTTCTGCCCGGCGTTGTAGCGGCCGACTTCCGGGAGGTTTTCCTCGCGGTTGGTGACCACGTCTTTCCATTGCTTGAGCCACTGCACGTCGCGCTTCTCCACCAGGTTGTGGTGGGCGAAGCGGATCACCAGGCCGAGGAAGAACAGGAACATCGCCACCCCGAGGAAGGGGTGGAGGATGCGCGTCCACGGCCCGCCGCCGAACAGGTTGGTCAGCCAGAACATGGCCGGGTGGAACAGCGCCAGCCCCGAGAGGCCGGCGAGGAAGAACAGAATGGCCACCATCCAGTGGTTGCTCCGTTCGTTGGCGTTGTAGCGCTGGATATCTTTTTTCATGTCGTCGGGCTCCTTGCTGCCCTTTTCCGCCCTCCCCGCGAGGAGGGCGGAAGTCAGTCAGCGGGGATCACGCGGATCGTAGCCATGCACCGAAGGGTCGACCTTGTGCACCGGCGCCTGCGGGTCGGGTCCGTCTTCCTCGTCCTCTTCGACCCGGTTGGGGCCGATGCGGGTGTAGTGGAAGAACCCGGCCAGCACCACGCCCGCCATGGCCAGCAGGCCCAGCGGTTTGGTGAGGCCTTTCCACAGGCTGACCATCGGGCTGATGGCCGGCTTGTCGGGCAGGCCGGCGTACAGCGAGGGCTGGTCGTTGTGGTGCAGCACGTACATGACGTGGGTGCCGCCCACGCCTTGCGGGTCATACAGGCCGGCGTTCTCGAAGCCGCGGGACTTCAGGTCCTCGATGCGCTCGGCGGCGTGTTCCTTCATGTCCTCCTTGGTGCCGAAGACGATGGCGCCGGTCGGGCAGGTCTTCACGCAGGCCGGCTCCATGCCCACCGCCACGCGGTCGGAACACAGGGTGCACTTGTATGCCTTGTGGTCCTTCTGCGAGATGCGCGGGATGTTGAACGGGCAGCCGGTGATGCAGTAGCCGCAGCCAATGCAGTGGTCCTGGTTGAAGTCGACGATGCCGTTGGCGTACTTCACGATCGCGCCGGGGCTCGGGCAGGCCTTCAGGCAACCCGGTTCCTCGCAGTGCATGCAGCCGTCCTTGCGGATCAGCCACTCCAGGTTGCCGGCCGGGTTTTCATGCTCGGTGAAGCGCATGACCGTCCAGGACTGGTCCGTGAGGTCGATGGGGTTGTCGTAGGTCCCGTGGTTGTGGCCCACCTCGTCGCGCAGCTCGTTCCATTCCGAGCAGGCGACCTGGCAGGCCTTGCAGCCGATGCACTTGGACACGTCGATCAGCTTGGCCACTTCCTGCTCGTGCCGCACCGAGGGTGACGGCAAGGTCGTGGCGGAGCGGGCGTAGATGTCTTGACTACTCATGCTTCACCTCACGCCTTTTCCACGTTGACGAGGAAGGACTTGAACTCCGGCGTCTGCGTATTCCCGTCGCCCACGAAGGGGGTCAGGGTGTTGGTCAGGTAGCCGTTGCGCGCAACCCCGGAGAAGCCCCAGTGCAGGGGGATGCCCACGTGGTGCACGGTCTTGCCGTTGACCTGCAGCGGACGGATGCGCTTGGTCACCACCGCCACCGCCTTGATGAAGCCACGGTTGGAGGAGACCTTCACGCGGTCGCCGGCCTTGATCCCGAGCTCCTTGGCCAGCGCCTCGCCGATCTCGACGAACTGTTCCGGCTGGACGATGGCATTCAGACGGCAATGCTTGGTCCAGAAGTGGAAGTGCTCGGTGAGGCGGTAGGTGGTCGCGGCGTAGGGGAACTCGTCGGCCTTGCCGAACAGCTCCATGTCGTTCTTGAACACCCGCGCCGCCGGGCTGCTGATCGCCTGCGGGTTCTTGTGCAGCGGGTTGACGCCAATCGGCGTCTCGAACGGCTCGTAGTGCTCAGGGAACGGGCCCTCGGCCATCTTGTCGACGGCGAAGAAACGGGCCACGCCTTCGGGGTTCATGATGAACGGGTTCATTCCCGCTTCCGGCGGTACGTCGGCCTTGTAGTCGGGCACGTCGGTGCCGCCCCAGGCCTTGCCGTTCCACCACACCAGGCGTTTCTTCACCGGGTCCCAGGGCTTGCCGCTGACGTCCGCGGAGGCGCGGTTGTAGAGGATCCGCCGGTTGGCCGGCCACGCCCAGGCCCAGCCCAGGGTCTGGCCCATGGCGTACGGGTCGCTGTTGTCGCGGCGGGCCATCTGGTTGCCCAGTTGCGTCCAGGAACCGGCGAAGATCCAGCAGCCGCTGGCGGTGCTGCCGTCGTCGCGCAGCAGCGCGAAGGCCGGTAGCTGCTCGCCGGCTTTCGCCAGGACCATGCCGTTGTTCGGGTCGACGAGATCCGCCAGTGCCTTGCCGTTGTACTCCTTGGCCACCTCTTCCGGGCTCGGTTCGTCCGGCCGCAGGTACGGCCAGTCCAGACCCAGGATCGGGTCGGGGAAGGCGCCGCCATCCTTGCGATAGGCCGCCTGCAGGCGATGCAGCAGGCCGCTCATGATGGCGATGTCGGTACGCGCTTCACCCGGCGGCTCGGCGCCCTTCCAGTGCCACTGCAGCCAGCGCCCGGAGTTGACGATGGAGCCGTCTTCCTCGGCGAAGCAGCTGGTGGGCAGGCGGAACACCGTGGTCTGGATGGCCTTGGTGTCGACGTCGTTGTGCTCGCCGGCATTGCGCCAGAACTCCGAGGTCTCGGTGGCCAGCGGGTCCATCACCACCATCCATTTCAGCTTGGCCAACGCGGCGCTGACCTTGGCCTTGTTGGGGAAGGAGGCGATGGGGTTGAAGCCCTGGCAGAAGTAACCGTTGACCTTGCCCTGGTACATCATGTCGAAGTAGCGCAGCACGTCGTAGCCGGCGCCGGGCATGTCCAGCTTCGGCAGCCAGTCGTAGCACCAGTTGTTCTCCTTGGTCGCGGCCTTGCCGAACCAGGATTTCATCAGGCTGACGTGGAATTTCGGGTAGTTCTGCCAGTAGGACAACTGCCCCGGACGCAGCGGCTTGCTGGTGCGCTTGGTGATGAAGGCGTTGTAGTCCTGCTCCGCATCCATGCCCAGGGTCAGGTAGCCGGGCAGCGAGTTGGACAGCAGCCCCAGGTCGGTCAGGCCCTGGATGTTGGAGTGGCCGCGCAGGGCGTTCATGCCGCCGCCGGGCATGCCGATGTTGCCCAGCAGCAGCTGGACCATCGCGCCGGTACGGATCATCTGGGCGCCCACCGAGTGCTGGGTCCAGCCCAGGGCGTACATGATGGTCATGACCTTGGTCGGCGCCGCAGTGGTGGAAATCTCTTCCCACACCTTGAGCATCATGTCCTTGGGCGTGCCACAGATGTTGCTCACCACGTCCGGCGTATAGCGGCTGTAGTGCTGCTTCATCAGGTTGAACACACAGCGCGGGTGCGTCAGGGTCGGGTCGACCTTGGCGAAACCGTCCTCGCCCAGCTCGTACTGCCAGGAGGACTTGTCCGGGTAGGTGCGCTTCTCCGCGTCGTAGCCGTTGAACAGCCCGTCGTCGAAGCCGAAGCCTTCCTTCACGATGAAGGAGACGTCGGTGTAGTTGTGCACGTATTCCTTCTGGTACTTGTCGTTTTCCAGCAGGTAGTTGATCAGACCGCCGAGGAAGGCGATGTCCGTGCCGGTGCGGATGGGCGCGTAGTAATCGGCCACCGAAGCGGAACGGGTAAATCGCGGGTCGACCACCAGCAGGCGCGCCTTGTTGTGCGCCTTGGCTTCGGTCACCCACTTGAAGCCGCACGGGTGCGCTTCAGCGGCGTTTCCGCCCATGATCAGAATCAGATCGGCATTCTTGATGTCGGTCCAATGGTTGGTCATGGCTCCACGGCCAAACGTCGGGGCAAGACTTGCCACCGTCGGGCCGTGTCAGACACGCGCTTGGTTGTCGAACGCCAGTACGCCGAGAGAACGAACCACCTTGTGGGTGATGTAGCCCGCTTCGTTGGAAGACGCCGACGCGGCCAGGAAGCCGGTGGTCAGCCAGCGGTTCACCGTCTGGCCCTGGGCGTTCTTCTCGATAAAGTTGGCGTCGCGGTCTTCCTTCACCAGCTTGGCGATGCGGTCGAGCGCCTCGTCCCAGCCGATGCGCTTCCACTCGCTGGAGCCCGCCTCGCGGATTTCCGGATACTTCAGGCGGTTGGGGCTGTGGACGAAGTCCAGGAGGCCTGCGCCTTTGGGACAGAGCGTGCCGCGGTTGACCGGGTGATCGGAATCACCCTCGATGTGGATGATGTTCTGCGCGACGTTCTTTGCCGCGTCACCCTGGCTGTACAGCAGGATGCCGCAACCGACCGAGCAGTACGGGCAGGTGTTGCGGGTCTCGACGGTGCGCGCAAGCTTGAAGTGGCGGATCTGGTCGGCGAATGCATCCGGGGGTGCCATCCCGAGTGCCGCCAGGCTCGATCCTCCAAGGCCCACGGCGCAGACCTTGAAAAATTGCCGACGGTTCATATCCATCGTGCGTCTCCTGATCAGGCAGCGTACGTCCGGGACATGGCCGGACCCTTGCTGCTTAAAAGATAGCCAAGCAGGCGCAATGCGCCAGCTTTGAGCGGGGCAGACCATGCACGCCGTGGATTTGCGGCGCATTGACGCGCGTCAGTGCGTCACTCAGAACGCACTGCCGAGTACCCCCAAATGGGCAACGGGCGGGTAGGCACAGGAGATACTCTCACCGTCGGGGCGGCAGGCGGATTGCGCGCGATCCGGCTGGAGGGATTCGTGCAGCCCGAGCAGGGCCACACCGATCAGGGCAGCGAGCAGGTAATGGCGCGCGTGTCTTGTTCTTATCGCTTTCATGACGACCTCCGTCACTTCAGCCTGCGATCGGGGCCTTGCAGCCCTGCCATGGGTTTGAGTCTGGAACCTGTGGCCAGTCTGTCAACCGAAGCGCTTGACCGAAATGCCCGAACGGTACGGCAGCCGGGCCGTTAACCAGCCCATCGCCGGCCCGTTAGGGTGGCAGGACCTGATTGCCCAAGAGCGCTTCCATGTCGTCCGCCGCCTCGCCCTACCCTCACCTGCTCGCCCCGCTCGACCTGGGCCCGATTCAACTGCGCAACCGCGTGGTGATGGGCTCGATGCACACCGGCCTGGAAGACCGCCTGTGGGACTTCGGCAAGCTCGCCGCCTATTACCGCGAGCGGGCGCGCGGGGGTGTCGGGCTGATCATCACCGGCGGCTTTGCGCCCAACCGCGAAGGCTGGCTGCTGCCGCTGGGCAGCAGCCTCACCAGCGGCCTGCAGGTGCCGGCGCACCGGCGCCTGACCCAGGCGGTGCACCGCGAGGGCGGGCGCATCCTGCTGCAGATCCTCCACGCCGGGCGCTACGGCTATCACCCGCTGGTGGTCTCGGCCTCGCCGGTGAAATCGCCGATCAGCTGGTTCGCCCCGCGCGAGCTGTCCGAGCGCGGCATCCTGCGCACCATCGCCGCCTTCGTGCGTTGCGCGAAGCTCGCCCACGCCGCCGGCTACGACGGCGTGGAGATCATGGGCAGCGAAGGCTACCTGCTGAACCAGTTCCTCTGCCCGCGCACCAACCAGCGCGAAGACCGCTGGGGCGGCGACCTGGGCAACCGCATGCGCCTGCCGCTGGAGATCGTCCGCCGCACCCGTCGTGCGCTGGGCGAGCGCTTCGTCATCAGCTACCGCCTGTCACTGCTCGACCTGGTGGAAGGCGGCAACACCTGGGACGAGGTACGCACTGTGGCACGAGCCCTCGAAGGCGCCGGCATCGACCTGCTGAATACCGGCGTCGGCTGGCACGAATCACGGGTGCCGACCATCGTCACCTCGGTGCCGCGCGCGGCCTTCGCCGAAGTCACCGCGCGCCTGCGTCGCGAACTGCGCGTGCCGGTAATCGCCAGCAACCGCATCAACACGCCGGAAGTCGCCGAGCGTTTGCTCGCCGAAGGCCACGCCGACCTCGTTTCCATGGCCCGGCCGCTGCTGGCCGATCCGCAGTTCGTGGAAAAGGCCGCCGCCGGCCGCGCTGCCTCGATTAACACCTGCATCGCCTGCAACCAGGCCTGCCTGGACCACGCCTTCGCCAACCGCCGCGCCAGCTGCCTGGTCAACCCACGTGCGGCGTTCGAGACCGAACTGCGCTACCGCAAGGCGCGCGTCCACAAGCGCATCGCGGTGATCGGTGCCGGGCCGGCCGGGCTGTCCGCCGCCTGCGTCGCCGCCGAACGCGGCCACCGGGTGACACTGTTCGAAGCCGCTGGGGAGATCGGCGGGCAGTTCAACCTGGCCAAGCTAGTGCCGGGCAAGGAGGAATTCCACGAGACGCTGCGCTACTTCGCCGTACGCCTGGGCGACCTGGGCGTCGAGGTGCAGCTGGGCCGGCGCATCCGGCGCGGCGAACTGAGCGGCGAGTACGACGAGGTGATAGTCGCCACCGGCATCCAGCCGCGCACGCCGTCGATTCCGGGAATCGGCCACGCCAAGGTGCTCAGCTACCTCGATGTGCTGCGCGGCACTGCGGTGGGCGAGAAGGTCGCGCTGATCGGCGCCGGCGGCATCGGCTTCGACGTCGCCAGCTTCCTGCTGAGCGAACGCAACGGCCCGCAGCCGCTGGGCGAATGGCTGGGCCAGTGGGGCATCGACCTGGACAACGCCACCGGCGGCGGCCTGATCCCGCCGGTCGCCGCCAACCCACACCGGCAGCTCTGGCTGCTGCAACGCAAGGCCGGCCAACCCGGCGCCGGGCTGGGCAAGACCAGCGGCTGGGTGCACCGCGCGCACCTCAAACATCACGGCGTGCGGATGATCGGTGGCGTGGAATATTTGCGCATCGACGACGACGGCCTGCACCTGCGCATCGACGGCCAGGAGCAATGCCTGGCGGTGGACAACGTGGTGATCTGCGCCGGCCAGGAACCGCTGCTGGACCTGCAGCCGACGCTGGCGGCGCAGAACCTGCGCTACCACATCATCGGCGGCGCCAGCGTGGCGCGGGAACTCGATGCCAAGCGGGCGATCCGCGAGGGTGCTGAGCTGGCCGCACGCCTTTGACGGTTTCTGTAGGGGCGAGGGGGACGCCTAGTTCTTGCTCGCGAACCGCCCAGCGCCGCAGCTGCCTGGAAACTGTTCGCGAGCCAGCTCGCTCCTACAAGCTGAACACTGTGCGGAGAACCTTCTGACAAGCGTCTCGGCTAGGGCGACTGTAATCTGTTAGATTACAGTCCGGCGATGATCAGAAGCTTCCGCCACAAGGGGCTGCGCGCCCTTTACCAGCAAGGTGATCCTCGTGGAGTGAGGGCCGATCACGTGCCCCGGCTCAAACGCATCCTTGCCGCGCTGGAAAGCGCCAACGGCCCGCGAGACATGGACCTGCCCGGTTACCGCCTGCACGGCCTGAAAGGTTCGCTGTCCGGCTGCTGGGCCGTCAGCGTCTCGGGCAACTGGCGCGTTACCTTCCGTTTCGTCGACAGCGACGTGGAGCTGCTGGACTATCTCGACTACCACTGACTGGAGCACCCAGCATGGCGATGCACAACCCGCCCCACCCCGGCGAAATCCTCCGTGAGGATGTACTACCGGAGCTTCGCCTTTCCGTGACTGCTCTGGCGACCCATCTCGGCGTAAGCCGCCCGCACCTGTCCAAAGTGCTCCACGGCCGAGCGCCCATCAGCGCGGACCTAGCCTGGCGCCTGGAGCAGGCCGGCCTGGGCACGGCCCGCCACTGGTTGGCGATGCAGGCGGCTTACGATCTGTGGCAGGTCAGTCAGCAGGCGCACCCGCCCATTGCCCGGCTGCAAGCGGTGGCATAAGTCCACGAATCACCCCTCCAGCAACACCTTGATCGCCTGCAGGTCACGCTCCACCCACTGCGCGTCGCGCTCGAAGGTGGCGTCGTCCATCTGTGGCTGGCGCAACAGCGTGAGTTGCAGCTCGCAGCCCTCGGCATTGGCGATCAGTCGCAACGGGATGTGGACGGCCGGCGCCTGCTCGGGCAGCACGTCATGATCGAGCAAGCCGAACGCGTTGCGCGGCGTGAAGCGCACGCGCAGGGGGCCCTGGGGTGTCTGCGCCAGCCAGAGATCACCTTCCAGCGGCTCGATGGAGCTGCACAAGCCTGAAGCCCAGTAAGGGAAGTTCGTCGGGTCGGCGAGGAACTCGTAGGCGGTGTCGCGCGGCCGCTCGATGCGGACGCTCAGCACGCGGGAAGCACGGGTGGCCATGGTCGGGACCTCCATCGGGGCGGGAGCGATGCTCCAGTCTGGTGCATACTACGCGGCTGACTATTCTCGATCGACCGCTGGCCAGCCCTTCGCTGCCCAGCTTTGCGACCCTTTCCGGAGTTTCCCATGCCTACGCCACCCTGGTGGTTGTTCGTCCTTCCGCTGATCGCCGGCGCCTGCCTGCCCCTTCAGGCCGGCATCAACGGCCAACTGGCCAAGCAGGTATCCAGCGTGCTGGCCGCCGCGCTGATTTCCTTCTTCGTCGGCATGCTCGGCCTGCTCGCGCTGACCCTGGCCAACCGCGAATTCCCCAGCCTCGCAGCGATGCGCGGGATGCCCTGGTGGCAGTGGTGCGGCGGCTTCCTGGGGATGTTCTTCATCTTCATCGCCGCCTTCGCCGCACCGCGCGTCGGCGCGCTGATGTTCATGGTGCTGGTGCTCGCCGGCCAGCTGGGCATGGCACTGGCGCTGGACCACTTCGGCTGGGCCGGTTTCAAGGAAGCGCCGGTGAGCACCCTGAAGATCGCCGGCATGGCCGCCATCGCGGTGGGCATCTGGATGATCCGCAAGGGCTGAAAACCATCCGTCTACTCTGAGCACGGATGGCTCGCCCGCAGGAGATTTCCATGACCGATATCCAGGTGATCCTGGTCGACGAACACGACAACCCGACCGGCACGATGGAAAAACACCAGGCCCATCATCTCGGGCTGCGCCACCGTGCCATTTCGGTCTACGTGTTCAACCGCGCCGGTGAACTGCTGCTGCAGCGCCGCGCGGCGGGCAAGTATCACTGTGGCGGACTGTGGAGCAATACCTGCTGCGGCCACCCTTACCCCGATGAGTCCGCGAAGCACGCTGCCGAACGCCGGCTGCGCGAGGAGATGGGCGTACAGGTCGAGCTGCGCAAGCTGTTCGAGTTCAGCTATCGCCTGGCGTTGGCCAACGGCATGACCGAGCACGAGTACGGCCACCTGTTCGGTGCCGTCGATGAGCAGCCACCGCACCCCGATCCACAGGAGGCCGACGACTTCCGCTACGTCGCCCTGCCCGATCTGGAAGCCGAGATGGCCGCGCACCCGGAGCGTTTCACGCCCTGGTTCCTCATCTGCTACCCGACCTTCAGGGACTATCTGCGCGATAACGGCGGAATCGACGCTCTGTAGAACGCCGCTCTGTTCGTCGAAAGGCCAAGCAAATCTGCGCGCCGACCACTATGATGCGCGCCTTCGCGCCACCGCTACCGACTTGCCGCCATGAGAAAACCACCGCTGATTGCCAACGCCGAACTGGACCGCCTGGAAACCTGGGCGAAGTACACCTCGGGCCTGTGCAAGGACTGCAACGCCACCTGCTGCACCATGCCGGCGGAAGTGAACGTCAACGACCTGATCCGGATCGGCGTGGTCGACGAATTCGAACGCGACGAACCGGCGAAGAACATCGCCAAGCGCCTGCTCAAGGAAGGCGTCGTCGAGCGTTTCAACCAGAAGAGTGGCATCTTCACCCTGACCCGCACCAGCAACGGCGACTGCTACTTCCTCGACCGCAAGACGCGCCTCTGCAGCGTCTACGCCAAGCGCCCGGACACCTGCCGCAACCACCCGCAGGTCGGCCCGCGCCCCGGCTACTGCGCCTACCGCAAGAAGACGGCCTGATCACGGCCGCCTGAAAGCACGGGGCTCCCGGCTCGCTATACTGCGCGCCAGCTCAGGAGCCCCTCATGAATTCCCTGCTCGAAGCCTGGCGACATTCGCCGACCCACCGTCGTGTCTGGGCGCTCGCCGCGCCGATGATCCTCTCCAACGTTTCCGTGCCGCTGGTCACCCTGGTGGACAGCGCGGTCATCGGCCACCTGCCGCATGCGCACCAGTTGGGCGCCGTCGCGGTTGGCGGCGGGTTCTATACCCTGCTGGTCGGCGTGCTGGGCTTCCTGCGCATGGGCACCACCGGCTTCGCCGCCCAGGCGGCCGGGCGTGAAGACGGCGGAGCCTTGCGGCGGATTCTCGGCCAGGGCCTGCTGCTGGCGCTGGGCCTCGCGCTGCTGCTCAGCCTGCTGGCAGTGCCGCTGACCGGCCCCGCGCTTGCGCTGATGCGCCCGTCCCCCGAGCTGGATGTGCTGGCCCGTGAGTTCTTCCACATCCGCCTGTTCGGCCTGCCGGCGGCACTGGCCACCTACGCACTGGTCGGCTGGTTCCTCGGCACGCAGAACGCCCGCGCACCGCTGGCGATCCTGCTGACCACCAACCTCATCAATATCGTCCTCAGCCTGTGGTTCGTGCTGGGCCTGGGCTGGGGCGTGGCCGGCGCGGCAAAGGCCGCGGTAACCGCGGAATGGGGCGGCGCGCTGCTCGGCCTGGCGTTGACCCGTGGTGCGCTCAGGCGCTTTCCCGGCCTGCCGGACTGGTCACGCCTGCACGCCTGGGCCAGCTGGCGGCCGCTGCTGATGGTCAACCGCGACATTTTCATCCGCAGCCTGGCGCTGCAGGGCGTGTTCTTCCTGCTCACGGTGCAGGGCACGCGCCTGGGCGACGCCACGGTGGCGGCCAACGCGCTGCTGCTCAACGGCCTGATGGTCACTGCCTACGCCCTCGACGGCCTCGCCCACGCCGTGGAGGCGCTGTGCGGCCATGCCATCGGCGGCCGCGACCGCACCGCGCTGCGCCGCTCGCTGGTGGTCGCCTGCGGCTGGTCGCTGATCGCCAGCCTGCTGTTCGTCGTCTTCTTCACCTTCTTCGGGCACCTGTTCATCGCCCTGCAGAGCGACATCCCGGAGGTGCGCGCCACCGCCGACCAGTACCTGCCCTACCTCGCCTGCCTGCCACTCATCGGCATGTGGAGCTACCTGCTCGACGGCCTGTTCATCGGCGCCACCCGCGCCCGCGAGATGCGCAACGCCATGCTGCTGGCCTGCGCCGCCAGTCTGCCGCTGGGTTTCGCCCTGCAGGGCTGGGGAAATCACGGATTGTGGCTAACCTTCCTATGCTTCATGTTGCTGCGTGCGCTGGTCCTAGCCGGCTACGCGTGGAAGCTGACACGCCAAGACGCCTGGCAGGCGCCTGCCAGCCCCTGACCTGTTGAGGAGACGCCATGCCGGCTTGTCCCATTCCCGTTGACGAAACCCTGCGTCAGCAGACCCTGGATGAGATGAACCTGCTCGACACCCCGGCCGAGCACTACCTGGATACCCTCGTCCAGCTGACCCAGGACCTGGTGAAGGTCGACACCGTGCTGATCAGCCTGATCGACCAGGATCGCCAGTGGTTCAAGGCCCGCGTCGGCCTGGACGCCACCGAGACCACGCGCGACGTGTCCTTCTGCGGCTACGCGATCCTCGGCGAGGACACCCTGCTGGTGCCCGATGCCACCCTCGACGAACGCTTCGCCGACAACCCGCTGGTGCTCGGCCCGCCCTACATCCGTTTCTACGCCGGGCGCCCGCTGCGCGCCGGCAATGGCCAGGCCATCGGCACCCTGTGCATGGTCGACCCGCGGCCGCGCAGCATGACCGAGGCGCAGCAGGCCAACTTCCGCGACCTTGCCACCCTCGCCGAGGGCTACCTGCAATTGCGCACACTGATCCAGAGCAACCGCGACCTGCGCGTGGAAATGGACCGCGAGCAGCGCAAGGCCCTGCTCGACCCACTGACCCAGTTGTGGAACCGCGGTGGCCTGCTCGCCTTCCAGGACCGCGAGTGCCGCCTGGCGCGGCAAAACCACGTGCAGTTGGGCGTGATCTACGCCGACCTCGACCACTTCAAGGCGATCAACGACCAGCACGGCCACGCCGCCGGCGACCAGGTGCTCTGCGAATGCGCCCGCCGCCTGCGCGCCGCGCTGCGGCCGGACGACCTGCTGGTGCGCCAGGGCGGCGAGGAGTTCGTCGCCCTGCTCAAGGTGAAGGACGGCGAGGAACTGCAGCGCGTCGCCGAGCGCGTGCGCGAGCTGATCGGCCACGAGCCGGTGCAACTCCCCTGCGGGCCGCTGCCGGTCAGCCTGAGCATTGGCTGCACCCTGCTGGCAGGTGAAGAGCCTGTCGACCAGGCGCTGGAACGCGCCGACGGCGCGCTTTACAGTGCCAAGCAGGCCGGGCGCAACCGGGTGAACTTCAGCGCGCCGCCGGCCTCAGCCTGACCAGAAGCAAGGCCCCAGCAGAGGACCCACTCATGGCCCAAGCCATCGCCGCGTACCTGCACTACCTGTCGATCTTCATCCTGTTCGCCCTGCTGGTGCTGGAGCACCAGCTGTTCCGCCTGCCGCTGGACCTGTCGCGGGCGCGCAGCCTGGTGATAGTCGACCTGGCCTACGGCGCCTGTGCCGGCGTGGTACTGCTGACCGGCGCGGCACGTGTCGTCTGGTTCGCCAAGGGCACGGATTACTATCTGCACAACAGCCTGTTCCACGCCAAGATCGGCCTCTTCGTGCTGGTGGCGCTGCTGTCGATCCTGCCGACCATGACCTTCCTCAACTGGCGCAACGAGCTCAAGGCTGGCCGCGTTCCAGTGCCCAGCGAGCGCCAGGCGAAGCTGGTGATCATGACCATCCGCGTGGAGCTGCTGGCGCTGCTGATCCTGCCGCTGCTGGCGACCCTGATGGCGCGTGGTTTTGGAATGATCGGCTGAGCCGCCGGACTGACTGGCCGCTTTCCTACAACCAGTACCGAGCAATCCGATACAGTCGCTCCGCTGATCCGTGGATGCTCCTGCGCAGCTTCGACTGCCGCAGGACCTCCACATGCCTTCCCGCCCCTCCAGCCGCCCACTGTGGCGGTGGCTCCCCTCGCTGGCAGCCCTCGTCCTGAGCGGCTGCGCGAGCGACGAATTCACTTTCGAAGCCGACCTGCCGGGCGATTTCAGCCTGGTGGGTAATGCGCGCTATTCGCCACCCGAGGGCAGCCACTGCAATTCCCCGGCGAAAGACGACCTCACGCAACGCCTCTTCGCCACGCCCGGCCACGGTGAACGCCCCTACCGGGTCAGTTACCAGGTGCCGCTGAGTCTGAGCAGCGACGGTTGCAGGCGCGAGCTCCGGCACATCCTCATCGAAATGGACGGCGAATCGGCCACCCACCCCCTGGACGCCGTGCAACCCGATATCAGCTTCGCCAACCTGGCTGTCCGCAGCCAGCTCTCCGCCGGCAGCGCCGGAATGCCGAAAAAGGGCGCACGCATCTTCGACGGGCGCTGCCGCTGGCTGTTGCCGGACTCACCGGACGGCGAGCGCCAGTTGCAGTGCCGCGCCTCGGACATCGACGGCAACTGGCTCGCCGGCAGGCCCGGCGGCGAACTGCAGCGCGACGAACTGCCCGGCCGCATCGTCCGGCTGGCCATCGGCGTGGCGCCGGACATTGCCGCCTCCGCCGAGCCTCGCGGCACTCAGGCGCTGACGGCCGACTCCAGCAACTGAGCCAGCCTGCGGCGCAGGGCCGGCAAGTCCGGCGCCGCCGGTTGCAGGTGGAAACGCTCGCGCAGGACGTCCAGCAATTCGTCGGCATGCTCGATCGAGCGCTGCTCGACTTCGCCGTCCGCACCACGCCGGCTGAATTGCCCGTTGAACAGCGACAGCCGCGCGCCGCCGTCGCTGAGCGCCACGCGCAGGGAGTTGCGGAACACGCTCTGCGGGTAGGTCGAGGTGTACCAGTTGCGCATGCCGTAGTCGGCCCAATGCTGCGGCTCGAGGGTGAAGCGGTACAGCGTCTGCCAGCCGGATGCCGAGCGCGTTGCCATCTCCAGTTCCTCATCCGCCGAACCACTGACACGCCAGCCTCCTGGCAGCTCTTCGTTCACCCGCAGCGGCAGGGCTTTGGGCGAAGCAGGGCCGCCGAAGCCGATATCCACCAGGTGCGGCCCTTCGGCCAGATCGATGCGCAGCAGCAGGTGCGTCTGCGGCGTCAGCGGCGCATCCGCCGGAAGGCCCCAGCGCACCCGCGCCACCAGCAGGGTCACACGGTAATCCAGGCTGGCCAGCAGGCGGGCGAACAGGCTGTTCAACTCGAAGCAGTAACCGCCGCGCTGGCGCTCGACGACCTTGGCGAACACCGCCTCCGGCTCGATCAGGATGGGCTGGTCCAGCAGCACGTCGAGCTTCTCGAAAGGCAGGTGATGCAGCGCGGCGACGATCAGCCGGTCGAGGTTTTCCAGCGTCGGCGCTGGGCGCTCCGGCGACAGGCCGAGGCGGGCCAGGGTCGCGTCGAGCTGGGCAGCGCTGAAGGGGGTGAGTGGGGTCATGCGAATCTCCTTTCGCGAAGCATCAATGGCGGTGGGCGGCGGTCGGTTCGGGGATCACCAGCGGGCCGCAGTGCTCGTCGCTGACAATCACTGCCAGCAGGCGCGCAGGCTCGCTGGCGCTGGGGTTCTCGGCGAACAGGTGCAGCTCGCGGCTGGGCTCGAACCAGGTCTGGCCCGCGCGGTAAGTCTGCGCCGGCAGGCCCTGCATCTGCGAGCGCACCTGACCACTGAGCACGATGGCGGTCACCGCGCCGGGATGGCGGTGCGCCGGGGTGTAGCCGTTGGGCGGGAAGTCCACCTGCAGCGTGGTCACGACCTTGCCGGGCATGTCGGCCAGCGGCTCGCAGGACAGGCGCTTCACCTGAGTGCTCGGCCGCGCGCCAGCTGAAGCCCCGGCATGGCTTTGCGCCAGGCTCACCAGCGGCCGCGACCAGGGCTGCCAGAGCAATGCGCCGGCACTGAGGGCAATGACCAGCACCAGACCGGCCCGGGCCTCATGCCCCGAGACGAGGCTCATGCCGGCACCCCCGCCAGGCGGAAGCCCGGCTGCCAGCCCAGGCGATGTCGTGCCTTGGCCGAGCTGACTTCGATGTCCTGTTCGGCGATGTTGTAGGCGCCGTGCGCGCCCCACTCCAGCGCCAGCAGGGCGGCGCGGGCGGCATCGTCCACATGCACGGCCAGCCTCGGGTCTGCCGCATCGGCTCCCGTACCCGGCCCGTAGAGTCGGCCGTAACGCAAGACGATGCCCTCCATCGGCCGCGCACCGAGCACCGCCTCTTCGAGCGCGGCGACGCCGCCGACACTGATGGCGCGCGGGCCTTCGGCGCCCAGGTCCAGCGGTTGTTCCTCATGCAACGGCAACTCGCCCGGCACGTAGGCCCAGGCGATGCTCTGCGCCACCATGCGCTCGACGCCAGCGGCGCGAGCTGCTGCCACGAGGTTGGCAGTACCTTCGCGGCGAACCCGCGCGTTGCGCGGTTGGGCGGCGGGCATCAGGGCAGGGTCGAGGCCGGCGGGCAGGTCGGTGAGCTGGTGGATCACCCAGCGCGGCTGGAACTGCCGCATGGCGGCACTCAGGGCTTGCGCGTCATAGACATCCAGCACCAGCGCCCGCGCTCCCGCGGCCTCCAGAGCGGCGGCTCGCTGCGCGCAGCGACTGATTGCCAGCACCTGGTAACCACGCTCCAGCAGCAGCGGCAGCAGGCGCTGGCCGATGGCACCGCTGGCTCCGGCGAAGAAGACTTTCATGCACATGGGGACCTCGAATCGGGCGGCTGGGACATGTCGCCACTCTAGTGGTGCAATGCCCCACCCCACAGAGCCAAGATCATTCAGAACGACTGGGACATGATTACCGAACCTTGATCCATGTCCACGCAATGTCACGCTCATCGTCTATAACAAACGGCTCACTACCCCGATCCCTAGGAGTCGCCATGAGCCAAGTCTTCGATGTTGCCGTTGTTGTCGGCAGCCTGCGCAAGGAATCCCTGAACCGCAAGATCGCCAAGGCATTCGCCGCACTGGCGCCGGCCAACCTGAAGCTGGAAATCGTGGAGATCGGCGACCTGCCGCTGTACAACGAAGAGCTCGACGTGGGCACCCCGCCCGCCAGCTACACCGCCTTCCGCGAGCGCATCGCCCGCGCCGATGCGGTGCTCTTCGTCACCCCCGAGTACAACCGCTCGGTGCCCGGCGTGCTGAAGAACGCCATCGACGTCGGCTCGCGCCCCTACGGCAAGAGCGCCTGGAATGCCAAGCCCTGCGCCGTGGTCAGTGCCTCGCCGGGCGCCATCGGCGGCTTCGGCGCCAACCACCACCTGCGCCAGTCGCTGGTGTTCCTCAACATGCCCGTGCTGCAGCAGCCCGAAGCCTACCTGGGCGGCGCCGGCGGCTTCTTCGATGAATCCGGCAAGCTGTCGGAGAAGACCGAGCCCTTCCTGAAGAGCATCATCGATGCCTTCTCCGGCTGGATCGTGCAGAACCAGCCACGCTGATCTGCCCAGGCGCCGGCACCCGCCGGCGCTTTCCCCCGCCATTCTGAGCAGCCCGTCGCAGGCCGCTGCGACACCCGGCACTGGCCATCATTGCGGCTGGCTCCACGCGCCTTCTCACGCCAAGGTTCAGGCCCGTTTCCCGCGCCCGGACCGTCGATGCTGCGCCACCTTCTGTTGCACTTCCTTGCCCTCACCCTGCTCGCCGGCTGTACTTCGCCGCCGGTGAAGAAGGACGTCGACGGTGTGGGCTTCAGCTCCGGGCAGATGCTGCAGAACGACGCCAACCGCGCCGCCAACCTGGCCATGCGCGATAACCTGGACAGCCTGTCGCTGCTGCTCGACAAGCTCTACAAGCGCAACCCGCGGGAATGGAAGAAAACCGGCGCTGCCTCACGCGATGCAGCCCACCAGCAGGTGATGGACGCCATCCGCAACCAGCAGCCGCTGCCCGGCCTGGGCGGCAGGCAATCGGTGGCTGCCCTGCCCCTGGCCTTCGACGCGGAGTTCCAGGGCGACCGTGCCGGAGCGCTGATCTACGGGCTCGGCAGCATGCTCTACGAACTGTATGGCGACACCGATACCCAGCACCTGCTCAGCGGGCTGAACTCGCAGATGACCGCCAATGCGGCCTGGAACATCGAGGTAGCGGCCTGGCTGCTGGCCAGCCGCACCGACGAGCAGGGCCAGCCGCTGCTGTTGTCCAACGAGATCAGCGCCGCCGGCCGCAACCTGTCCTTCGAGCGCGAGTTCGGCCGCATGATCGGTCGGCTGGAGTTGCTGGCACAGATGACCCACGAGAGCCTGCGACGCAGCGGGATCAACTACGTGCAGGGCATCCTTGCCGCACCAATCCTCGGCCTGGTGCAGTTCATCCCGCTCAACGCCGCCAGCGCAGCGACCACGGCCCAGTGAGTCGTCAGTCCTCCAGCAGGCGCGCCAGGCGCTGGCGCAGGTAACGGTTCTCCGCGCGCAGTTCGTCCACCTCGTCCAGCAGGCGCAGCGCCAGGGCGATGCCCGGCCAGTCCAGCTCGAACTCGCGGCGCAACCGGACCGCGCGGCGCACCACGCTGACCGCCTGGTAATCGAAGACCCAATGCCCGGCGCGCTGTTCGCGAGGCTCCACGATACCCACCTCGACGATCTCGACGAGCACGTCGCGGGGGAGGTTCACCGACTGGCAGAGCTCGTCGAGGTCCACCACCATCACTGTCGTCGTCATGCGCGTTTACCCCAATCGGCACGGGGGTCGAAGGCCGCCTTGGCAGCCAGTTCTTCCCAGAGTTTGCGGGTCGCTTCGTCTGCCGTCTTCGGCATCACCACCTTGAGCACCGCATAGAGATCGCCAGCGGCGGCCTCGCCCTTGTTCGGCAGGCCCTTGCCCTTGATGCGCAGGCGCTGGCCGGCCTGGCTGTTGGCCGGGATGCCGAGGTTGATCCGCCCGCCCAGCGTGGGCACTTCCACCTTGGCGCCGAGCGCCGCTTCCCACGGCGCCACCGGCACGGTGACGACGAGGTCGCGGCAGTCGACGTCGAACACCGGGTGCGGCACCAGGCGGATAGCCAGGTACAGGTCGCCCGCCGGCCCGCCGTTGATACCCGGCGCGCCCTGCCCCTTGAGGCGGATGCGTTCGCCGTCGGCGGTGCCCACGGGGATCTTCACGTTCAGCGTCTTGTTCTGCGGCGGCAGCTTGCGGCCGTATTCGTCGTAGCTGGGCAGGCTGAAGCTGATCGGCCGGCTGTCTCCGGAAAGGGTTTCCTCGAGGAACAGCGGGACCTCCATCTCCACGTCCTGGCCACGGTGGACCTGCGGCTGGCGCGCACCGCCGAAGCCACCGTGGGAGCCGCCGGCGCGGCCGCCGAAAATCTGCTCGAAGAAGTCACTGAAGTCCTGCTCGTGCCCCGGCGACGGGCCGTCGAAACCACCGCGCGGCTGCCAGCTGGGCGGCGCCTCGAACTGCGGCCCCTGCGCGCCGTACTTGCGCAGTTCGTCGTACTCGGCGCGCTTCTCCGGGCTCTTCAGCACTTCGTAGGCCTCGGAGACTTCCTTGAAGTGCGTCTCGGCGTCCGGCTCCTTGCTGACGTCCGGGTGGTACTTGCGCGCGAGCTTGCGGTAGGCGGTCTTGATCGCCTTCTCGTCGGCGTCGGGCTCGACCCCGAGCGCGGCGTAATAGTCCTTGAATTCCATCGGTAACGGTCACTCCTCACATGCGTTGGACCTGTCGGCGCCTGGGACACGGGGAATTCGCGCGGGCAGCCGGAGCCGCTGCGCGCACTGCGAGGCGAACAGGTGGAAAAAACGGGCTTCTGCGACAACAGATGGAGTCGCGGCGCCGGCTTTTCAACACTGCCTGCAAGCCTAGACGCTGATCGTGCATCGCGGCCGCCAGGACGCCTTGATACCGGTCATGGCATAGTCGCATTCCGGATTAATCGCCTACTCGGACAGGCCATGACCGCGCCCTTCGATTCGTTCCGCCAACCGCTGGACCCGAGCCATGAACTGCCGATCTACCGCCAGCTCTACGAGCGCTTCCGCGATGCCATCAGCCGTGGTGCGCTACGCCCGGGCGAGCGCGTGCCGCCGGTGCGGGGGCTGGCCGGCGAACTGGGCGTGGCGCGCGGCACGGTGGAGCTGGCCTACCAGTTGCTGACCAGCGAGGGCTACCTGCTGGCGCGCGGACCGGCGGGCACCGTGGTCTCGCCTCAGCTGGCGGGACGCACCAGCTCCGCACCACCGGTGCCGGTCGAGCCCGCGACGGTGGAACGCAGCCTGCCCGGCCTGATCGCCCACGGCCCGACCCTGCGACCGTTCCAGCTCGGCGTGCCGGCGCTGGATGCCTTCCCCCGCGCACTCTGGGCGCGCCTGTGTGCGCGGCGTCTGCGCCAGCAGAGCGCGTCCATGCTGGCCTACCCGGAGCCCTGCGGTTACGGGCCGTTGCGCGAGGCCGTCGCCGGCTACCTGGGGATTTCCCGCGGCATCGTCTGCGCCCCGGAGCAGGTATTCATCTGCGCCGGCTACCAGGGCGCGCTGGACCTGATCAGCCGCACCCTGCTCGAACCCGGCCAGCGCTTCTGGCACGAAGACCCCGGCTACCCGCGCGGCCGCGAACTGCTGCGCCGGGCCGGCGGCGTGCCAGTGCCCATCGCGGTGGACGCCGATGGCCTGCGCGTGGAAGACGGCATCACCCGCGCGCCGGAGGCGCGCTTTGCGCTGGTCACGCCGTCGCAACAGAGCCCCACTGGCGTTGCGCTCAACCTGCCGCGCCGCCTGGCCCTGCTGGACTGGGCGGCCAGCAGCGGCGCCTGGATAGTCGAGGACGACTACGACAGCGAGTACCGCTACGCCGGCTTCCCGCTGCCGGCGCTGAAGAGCCTCGACCGCGCCGGCCACGTGCTCTACACCGGCACCTTCAGCAAGGTGCTCTACCCCGCCCTGCGCCTGGGCTATCTGGTGGTGCCGGCGCATCTGGTGGAGGACTTCGTGCGCACCCAGCAGGTGTTTTCCTCCGGCTGCGCGGCGCTGCTGCAGGCGACCCTGTGCGACTTCATGCAGGAAGGCCACTTCGCCCGCCACCTCAAGCGCACCCGCACGCTCTACGCCCGGCGCCGCCAGTGGCTGCGCAGCGCGCTGGAGGAGCGCCTGGGCGAGCGCCTGCGCTTCGCTGACACCCCCGGCGGCCTGCACCTGATCGGCGCGCTGGACCAGGACGACCTCGCCGTCGCCCGCCGCGCCCATGCCGAAGGCCTCGGCCTGCAGGCGCTGAACGCGTGGTGCGTCGAGGCCAGGCGCGAGCCGGCGCTGATCATGAGTTTCACCAATGTCACCGACGAGCACCTTGCCGGGCGCCTGGCAGAGCGGCTGGCGCCCTTGCTCGGCTGATTCCGGGAGGTGTGCCGGTCAATACCTCCGATGGCAAAAATTGACTGACGCTCGACGTTGACCGAGGTCAATTTTCCTACGGGCAATGCCGTTAGATTCCAACAACATCTTGTTGTCTTGAATAACTCGGGACACAGCATGTTGTGGAATCAAGCCAATGCCCCTGACACGGACCGCCCCTCTTCCCGCCAGCCTGCGCAAGCGTAACGGCAGCTCCGCCGCCTTCGACCCGAGCAAGATCGAACGCGCCATCGCCGCCGCTGGCGAGGCCAGCGGCGAGTTCACCGCGCCCCACGCCGGAGAGCTGACCCGTCGCGTGCTGGCCCGCCTGCCGGCCCGGAACGACCTGGACGTGGAGCAGGTGCAGGACGTCGTCGAGCGCGCCCTGATGGAAGCCGGACACTACCCCACCGCCCGCGCCTACATCGTCTACCGCGAACGCCACGGCCGCCTGCGCCGAGAGCGCAAGACACTGGTGGACGTCGCCGCGTCGATGAACGAATACCTGTCGCGGGAGGACTGGCGGGTGCGCGCCAACGCCAACCAGGGCTATTCCCTGGGCGGGCTGATCCTCAACGTGTCCGGCAAGGTCACCGCCAACTACTGGCTGGACGAGGTGTACAGCGAAGGCATCGCCGTCGCCCACCGCGAGGCCGACCTGCACATCCACGACCTCGACATGCTCGCCGGCTACTGCGCCGGCTGGTCGCTGCGAACCCTGCTCAGCGAAGGCCTGAACGGCGTGCCGGGGCGGGTCGAGGCCGGGCCGCCGAAGCACCTGTCCAGCGCGCTGGGGCAGATGGTCAACTTCCTCGGCACCCTGCAGAACGAATGGGCCGGGGCCCAGGCCTTCAGCTCCTTCGATACCTACCTGGCGCCCTACGTGCGCAACGACAGTCTGAGTTATCAACAGGTGCGCCAGGCGCTGCAGGAGTTCATCTACAACCTCAACGTGCCCTCGCGCTGGGGCACCCAGACGCCCTTCACCAACCTGACTTTCGACTGGGTCTGCCCGGAAGACCTGCGCGAGCAGATTCCCTACGTCGGCGGCGTGGAAATGCCCTTCGCCTATGGCGAGCTGCAGGCCGAGATGGACCTGATCAACCGCGCCTACATCGAGGTGATGCAGGCCGGCGACGCCCACGGCCGGGTGTTCACCTTCCCGATCCCGACCTACAACATCACCCACGACTTCCCCTGGGACAGCGACAACGCCACGCGCCTCTTCGAGATGACCGCGCGCTATGGCCTGCCGTACTTCCAGAACTTCCTCAACTCGGACATGCAGCCCAACCAGGTGCGCTCCATGTGCTGCCGCCTGCAACTGGACGTGCGCGAGCTGCTCAAGCGCGGCAACGGCCTGTTCGGCTCGGCAGAGCAGACCGGTTCGCTGGGTGTGGTGACCATCAACTGCGCGCGCCTGGGCTACCGCCATCGCGGTGACGCTGCCGGCCTCTACGCTCAGCTCGACTACCTGCTGGAGCTGGCCTTCGACAGCCTGGAGGTCAAGCGCAAGGTCATCCAGCAGCACATGGATGCCGGGCTCTACCCCTACACCAAGCGCTACCTGGGCACCCTGCGCAACCACTTCTCCACCATCGGTGTGAACGGCCTGCACGAGATGCTGCGCAACTTCACCGACGACCGCGAAGGCCTGCACACCGAGGTCGGTCGGCAGATGGCGCTGGCGCTGCTGGACCATGTGCGGGCGCGTCTGGTGCGCTTCCAGGAAGACAGCGGACACCTCTACAACCTGGAAGCCACGCCGGCCGAAGGCACAACCTACCGCTTCGCCCGTGAGGACCAGAAGCGCCACCCGGACGTGCTCCAGGCCGGCACGCCGGACGCGCCCTACTACACCAACTCCTCGCAGCTGCCGGTGGGCCTCACCGACGATCCGTTCGAGGCACTGGAACTGCAGGACGCCCTGCAATGCAAATACACCGGCGGCACCGTGCTGCACCTGTACATGGCCGAGCGCATCTCCAGCGCCGAGGCCTGCAAGACCCTGGTGCGCACCGCCCTCGGACGCTTCCGCCTGCCTTACCTGACGGTGACGCCGACCTTCTCCATCTGCCCGGTACACGGCTACCTCGCCGGCGAACACGAGTTCTGTCCGCGCTGCGACGAAGCCGCGCTGCAGAAAGCCGCCAGCAGGAACTGCTGCAGCAGCTGAGCCCCTTCTCTTTCATCCCCGAAAATTCATCCCCGCAAAAAAAGGAGCACCACGATGACCGCGAACCAACTGCCCGAAAGCCAGCGCCAGCGCTGCGAGGTGTGGACCCGCGTGATGGGCTATCACCGCCCGGTGACGGCGTTCAACGCCGGCAAGCAATCCGAGCACCGCGAGCGCCGTCACTTCCGCGAGACGCGATGAGCAGTGCGCTCAGGGTCGGGGGCCTGGTGCCCCTGACCACCCTCGACTACCCCGGCCTGCTCGCCTGCGTGCTGTTCTGCCAGGGCTGCGCGTGGCGCTGCCGGTATTGCCACAACCCGGAACTGATTCCGCCGCGTGGCGAAGCGGAGATCCCCTGGGACGCCATTCTCGCCTTCCTCCGGCGACGCCAGGGCCTGCTGCAGGCCGTGGTGTTCAGCGGCGGCGAGGCGACGCTACAGAACGCGCTACCGGAGGCCATGGCCAGCGTGCGCGAGATGGGTTTCCGCAGCGGGCTGCACAGCGCCGGCATCCGCCCGGAGGCCTTCGCCCGCGCGCTGCCCCATGCCGACTGGATCGGCTTCGACGTGAAGGGGCTGGCCGAGGACATGGACGCTACAACCTGCGTGAAACGCAGCGGACAGGCCAACTGGCGCAGCCTGGAGCTGTTGCTGGAGAGCGGCGTGGGCTACGAGTGCCGCACGACTGTGCACTGGCAATTGTTCGACCTGGAGCGCCTGCGTCAGCTGGCCACGCGGTTGCGCGGGATGGGTGTGGATAACTTCGTGGTGCAGTTGGCCCGCAGCGGCCGGCAGCTTGATCCCCAACTGATCGCCACACCCGCGCCCCATGGCGCACCCGATCTGTGGCGGGAGCTGCATGCGCTGTTCCCTTCATTCGAACTGCGCGATGCCTGAACGACGCCGGACCATCCCCGCCGGAAACTCCAGCGCATCCCTGTAGGAGCGAGGGGGACGCCATCGTTATTGCTCGCGAACAGACTCAGACCGTAGGGCGCATAACCCGGAACGGGTTATCCGCCGATTGCCTCACGGCGGATAACGCTGGCGCGTTATCCGCCCTACGATCCGAACAACCCCAGGCATCCCCGCAGGAGCGAGCTTGCTCCTGCGAAAAGCAAAAAGCCCCGCCGAAGCGGGGCTTTTCATCACGCAGCCAGCCGCCCGATCAGGACGACAGGTACGCCGAGCGAGTAAGCCCCAGACGCAGCGCGTCGAGGAACTGGGTGCGCTCGCGCGCGGTGAGCTTGGCCCCGGCGACCTTGTCGCGGTAGTGGGTCATCAGTTCCTCGGGCGACAGGTGCACGTAGCGCAGCATGTCCTCAATGGTGTCGTGGGTCTCGATGCCGGCGTGGTAGTAGCTGCCGTCGGCGTTCTGGTAGACGTTCACCGAGTCGGTGTCGCCGAACAGGTTGTGCATGTCACCGAGGATTTCCTGGTAGGCACCGACCAGGAAGGTGCCGATCAGGTAGTCCTCGCCTTCCTTCACGTCGTGCACCGGCATGCTGGTCTCGATGCTCTGCTCGTCGACGTACTGGGTGATCTTGCCGTCGGAGTCGCAGGTCAGGTCCTGCAGCACCGCGCGGCGGGTCGGTTCCTCGCCCAGGCGATGGATCGGCAGGATCGGCAGCACCTGGCCGATGGCCCAGGTGTCGGGCAGGCTCTGGAATACCGAGAAGTTGCAGATGTACTTGTCGGCCAGCTTGTCGTTCAGCTCGTCGAGCACCTGGCGGTGCGAACGCTGGTGCGCCTTGAGCTGGTTGTGCAGGCGACGGCAAATGGCGAAGTAGCACTGCTCGGCCAGGGCCTTCTGCGCCAGGCTGATCTTGCCCTCGGCGTACTGCGCGGCGGCATCGCTCATGTAATGGGTCGCGCGCCAGTAGGTCTCGGTGACCATTTCGGCGTCGGTCGGGCCGAGCAGGTCGGCCAGCCACTGGACGATCTCCGGCTGTTCGGCGAGGTCGGTGATCTTCGGCACTTCGTCGTTGTGGCGCTCGACATCGGTGACCTGGGTGATCAGCACCGCGTGGTGCGCGGTCAGCGCGCGGCCGCTCTCGGAGAAGATGTGCGGATGCGGCAGGCCCTGCGCGTCGCAGAACTCCTTGAGCATGCCCACCACCACACCGGCGTAGTCGTCGATGTCGTAGTTGATCGAGCTGGCGTTGCGCGAGTGGGTGCCGTCGTAGTCCACGCCCAGGCCGCCGCCGACGTCCACATGGTCCACCGGCAGGCCGAGGGCGCGCAGTTCGCCGTAGTAGCGGATGGCTTCCTTGAAGCCGTGCTGGTAGTCAGCCAGGTTGGCGATCTGCGACCCCATGTGGAAGTGCAGCAGGCGCACGCCCTGGTCCAGGCCAGCGGCGCGGAAGCGGTCGACCACCGACAGCAGCTGCGCGGCGGACAGACCGAACTTGGCCTTCTCGCCACCGGTGTCCGCCCACTTGGACGAAGCCAGCGAGGACAGGCGCACGCGCAGGCCGACCTGGGGCAGCACGCCCACGTTGGCGGCCTCCTCGATCACCAGCTGCACCTCGGATTCCTTCTCGATCACGATGAACACGTTGTGGCCGAGCTTCTGTCCCATCAGCGCCAGCTTGATGAACTCGCGGTCCTTGTAGCCGTTGCAGACGATGGTGCCGCCCTTGGGCGCCAGCGCCAGCACGGCCATCAGCTCGGGCTTGGAGCCGGCTTCCAGGCCGATGGAGACGTTCTGGGTGGCGATGATGCTTTCCACCACGGCTTCCTGCTGGTTCACCTTGATCGGGTATAGCGCGGTGTAGCGGCTGGTGTACTCCAGGCGCGCGATGTTGGCGTCGAAGGCGCCGGTGAGCTTGCGCACGCGGTCCTGGAGGATATCCGGGAAGCGCACCAGCAGCGGCAGCGACAGGCCCGCCTCGCGCAGCTGCTCGACCAGCGCATGCAGATCGATCGGCTGGGCATCGGCGCCCTGCGGGCGAACTTCCACGTTACCGGCGTCGTTGATGGCGTAGTAGCCAGCACCCCAGTGGCGAATTCCGTAGATGCTGCGGCTGTCTGCCACGGTCCAGTTGCTGCCGTCGTCTTTGCGGGTCCGTCTAGCGGCCATGCGGGGTGGTCTCCTCAGATTGCGCGAATGTGTGCAGGCGCCCGCCCGGCGTGCGGGTGAGTCGTCAAGGCCTGGTGGAGTAAACCTAGCCGGGCCTCGTGACGTTGCCGTGTTGACCGCCGGGCTTGGCGGTAAGTTTAGGAAAATCCGACGACACGCCCAGGGCGCGCCGATAAATCTCCCATCTAGGGAAAGGGCTTGCCGGCGAAGCGCTGCGCGCGCATCGCCTGGAACCCGTTCTCGACAGGGGAGAGTCGCCTGTCAGTTGAGACAGACGGCGGAGGACGGCTCAGCCGCCGGATTTCTTCGCCTTGAGGCCGCGTTTGGTCAGCTCTTCGAGCAGCAGGTCGACGTGGTCGCCCTGGATCTCGATGATGCCGTCCTTCAACGCGCCACCCGTGCCACAGCGCTTCTTCAGCGCGGTCGCCAGGTCCTTCAGCGCATCGGCCGCCAGCGGCACGCCGGTCACCGTGGTCACGGTCTTGCCACCACGGCCCTTGGTTTCCCGACGCACGCGAGCGATGCCATCGCCGGCCGGAATCTCGGCCTGCTTGCAGATGCACGCGCCAATGGGCTGATTGCAGTCCGGGCAATGCCGGCCGGAATCAGTGGAGTAGACGAGCCCGCCGAGGGCGGACAGGGAGGATGCTTTCTTGACCACCGGGCGTTTCCCCAGGATTGGCCTCTTCGGGCCAGGTCAACGAATGGCCGGCTGGCGCCGACCGCGACGCCCCACTCAGGCAGGGGCTGCGCAATTCCCGGCGGAGGACCCTGCCGGAAAGGTCGCGCAATTTAGCAGCATTGAAGGCAAATGCTAAGAGCGAAAATGCGTCATTGATCGGCAGTTTGGCGACATGCCGGCGCAGCAGGGTTGTTGCAGGAGCGAGCTTGCTCGCGAACAAGCCCCGCTGCGAAGCCATTCGCGAGCATGCTCGCTCCTACGAAGAGCAGCCCGCAGTGGGTTGGAGGATCAGAAACTGACCAGGTACTTGCGCAGCGCCGCCAGCGAATCCGGGCAGTAAGGCGTGCCCGCCTTGGCCTCGGCCAGCGCCTGGTGCGGGTCGATGAATTTCGCTTCCAGCACCTCTTCGGGCTGCAACTTCAGCGGCGCATCGGACACGGCAGAGAACACCGCGCACCACAGGCGATTGTCCGGCTGGTCGAAGAAGAAGGTGCCGTGGGCGCGCAATTCGACGCCAGCGATGCCCAGTTCCTCTTCCAGCTCACGAGCGGCGGACTCCGCGTAGCTCTCGTCGGCCTGCACCATGCCGCCGGCGGCCGGGTCCCAGTAGCCGGGATAGACCGCTTTGCTCAGGGTGCGGCGGTGCACGCACAGCTCACCGGCTGAGTTGAACAGCAGGATGAAGGTGCCGCGGCCGATCAGCCCGCGCGCGCGCAGTTCGGCGCGCGGCAGGCTGCCCAGCAGCTGGTCGTCTTCGTCGACCCAGGCGATCTTCTCGGCGTCCGAAGCCGCCCGGTGGGCGGCTTCCTTGTCGCTGATGGCGGCCATGGATCAGCCCTGGGCCAGCAGCTGACGCAGGTCGATGATCGCGGCGTTGGCGCGGGAGATGTAGTTGGCCATCACCAGCGAGTGGTTGGCCAGCACGCCGAAGCCGCTGCCGTTGAGGACCATCGGGCTCCACAGCGGCGCCTCGGCGGCTTCCAGCTCGCGGATGATCTGGCGCACGCTGACAGTGGCGTTCTTCTTCGCCAGCACGTCGGCGAAGTCCACCTCGATGGCGCGCAGGATGTGCGACAGCGCCCAGGCCTGGCCGCGGGCTTCGTAGAACACGTTGTCGATCTGCATCCAGGGGGTTTCCTGGATCACTTCCTCGACTTCCGGCGCCTGACCAGGGGTGACCGGCTGCATCGGCGTGATGTTGGTGTTCAGCTTGACCCGGCCGACGCTGGCCGAGAGGCGCTGGGACAGCGAGCCCAGGCGGGTGGAGACGTCACCCAGCCAGTTGTTCAGGCTGTCGGCGCGGGCATAGAACTGCGCGCCGGCCGGGTCGGCGGAGAGACGGCCCAGGTAGCGGTCCAGGGACTTGATGCCCTCGGCGTATTCCGACTCGGAGGACGGCAGCGCCCAGCTCTTGTTGTCGAAGTTGAAGCGCGGCTCGGCGCGTGCCAGGTCGGCGTCCTCGGTGGACTGCGACTGGGAGCGGGCGAAGTCCTTGCGCAGCGCGCGGGACAGGTCGCGCACCTGGACCAGGGCGCCGTATTCCCAGCTGGGCATGTTGTCCAGCCAGACGCCCGGCGGGAAGATGTCGTTGGAGAGATAGCCGCCCGGCTTGTTCAGCAGCGTGGCGACCACTTCCTTGAGGGTTTCCACCGTGGTGTAGCCCACCACCATCTGCCGGCCGGCGCGCTCGGCGGCGGCCTGGGCGTTCTGCTGCACGGGGAAGAGGTCCGGCTCCTGGCTCCAGTACCAGCCGATCGCGCCGCAGATCACCAGGTAGACGCCCAGCAGACCGCCGAGCACGCGGCCCAGCCAGGGGCCGCCGAAGTAGGCGCGCGCGTCGTCCACCGAGTCGTTCACGCGGTCACGCACGGAGCCGCGTTTCTTCCAGTTCCACATGGCAAGTTCCTTGATGTCCCGAATTCGAAGATAGCTTGGACCCGCAACCGGCCCCAGGGTGCCGGGATTTTAGGCCGCTGTGCGCAAGCATGCCGCACGCAGGCGGGTCGGCGCAGCCTACCCTGCGCATGGTGCTGGTTAATGCTGCGAAATACAAAGCTTCGGATGTTTGACCGAAGGCACTGTTATTGCCATCAAGGATTGGTAGCATAGGGCCATCACTGTGTATCACGGCGGAAACATTTTCGCCCCGCAGGCCGCCGGTACGGCTCTATAAAGAAGCGCGCGATGACCGAGCTCGACGATCCATCCCTCGACCGCCTCAAGCATCATTTCGCCCAGCGGGTGATCCACCAGGCCCGGCACCTGCTGGAAGTCTGGCAGCGCCTGTCGCGCTCGGAGTGGAACAGCGCCGGCACGGCCGAGCTGGCCGAAGCCTGCCTGCGCCTGCAACGCTATGCCGAACGCTTCGAACAGGCCGAGCATGCGGACCTGGCCAAGGCCATCGACCAGTGTCTGCGCGCTGTGCAGGACAACCGCGGGCGTCTTTCCAGCGAGCTGATCACCGAACTCAACCGCCTGATGCAGCGCCTGTCGCGCACCGGCCTGCGCCACGGCGACCAGTTCGAGCAGACCAACCTGCCACCGCTGCGCAAGCCGGTCTACCTCGCCCTGCAGGACCAGGAGCGCGCCGAGCGACTGGCCCAGCAGCTGGAATTCTTCGGCATGGCCGCGCAGCCCTGCGAGCACGCCAACGCTTTCCGCGCCGCCATGGCCGACCGCCATCCGGCGGCCATCGTGATGGAAATCGACTTCGCCAACGGCCAGGGCCTGGCGCTGGCCGACGAGGCCCAGGCCGGTCTCAAGCAGAAGCTGCCGGTGCTGTTCTTCAGCCACGAAGAAACCGACACCCCGACCCGCCTGGCCGCTGCCCGCGCCGGTGGCCAGGACTTCTTCAGTGGCGCGCTGGACGCCTCCGGCCTGCTGGAGAAGATCGAGACGCTGACCCGCGTGGCCCACTACGAGCCATTCCGCGTACTGATCGTCGACGACTCCCGCGCCCAGGCCGCGCATACCGAGATGGTCCTCAACAGCGCCGGCATCGTCACCCGCGCCCTCACCGCGCCGCTGTCGGTGATGACCGAGCTGGCCGAGTTCCAGCCGGACCTGATCATCCTCGACATGTACATGCCCGAGTGCCTGGGCACCGAGCTGGCCAAGGTGATCCGCCAGCACGAGCGCTATGTGAGCGTGCCGATCATCTACCTGTCCGCCGAGGACGACCTGGACAAGCAGCTCGACGCCATGAGTGAAGGCGGCGACGACTTCCTCACCAAGCCGATCAAGCCGCGCCACCTGATCGCCACCGTGCGCAACCGCGCCGCCCGCGCGCGCAGCCTGAAGGCGCGGATGGTGCGCGACAGCCTCACGGGCCTGTACAACCACACGCATACCCTGCAGCTGCTCGACGATGCCCGCTTCCGCGCGCGCCGCGAGGAGCGCCCGCTGACCTTCGCGATGCTCGACATCGACCACTTCAAGCGGGTCAACGACACCTACGGCCACCCCATGGGCGACCGGGTGATCAAGAGCCTCGCGCTGTTCCTCAAGCAGCGTCTGCGCAAGACCGACCACATCGGCCGTTACGGCGGCGAAGAGTTTGCCGTGGTACTGCCGGACACCGACGCCGCCTCGGCGCACAAGGTGCTGGAGGAAATCCGCCAGCGCTTCGCCGAGATCCACTACCCGGCGCAGCCCCACGACCTGTCCTGCACCTTCAGCTGCGGCATCGCCGAGCTGGGCGAAGAGATGGACATCAAGACCCTCGCCAAGCAGGCCGACGAGGCGCTGTACACCGCCAAGCACGGCGGCCGCAACCGCGTCGAGGTCTACAAGTAACTCCTGCCGCCGGTCCGGCGCGGCGCTCTGCCGCGCCATTTCCCGACCGGATGCTGGCACCGTGTCATCAGCCAGTAACGAAACTGCAATAGGTTCAGGGCTCGCCGTTTTTTCGCTGTCGGTCGAGACCTGCCATGCGCCTCAAGCTGCTCACCAACCTCAACACCTTCCTGCTCCTGCTCGTCTGCCTCGCGCTGGGCGCCACCCTGTGGTGGTCGCAACGCGCCCTGGAGCGCCCGTTCACGCTGATGGACCGCTACCTGGAGCTCTCCCAGGGCTTCGAGCGCAAGGTCGCGCAGAACATCCAGGCGTACCTCGCCAGCGGCGACGCGCTCAAGCAGAAAGCCGCCCAGCAGGGCCTGGACGAACTCGCCCAGGAGCTGCCGCAACTGCCGGACAGCCTCAGCCAACTGCTCGGCCAGAGCCTCGACGAACTGCGCCAGTTCAGCGGCAACCAGTTGCTCGCCGCCGGCAAGCTTGCCGGCGACCCACAGGGCCTGCTGCTGCAGGCCGAGCGTGACCTGCTGGCCGCGCTGGACCAGCTCGGCACTTACGCCGACGCCAGCCAGAACCCCGCCGCCGCCGAGTACCGCACCCCGCTGCTGCAAGCCGGCCTGCACCTGACGCGCCTGGCCCACGCCCGCGCCAAGCTGGTGGAGAGCGGCAACCCGGCGCTGGCCGAAGACATCCAGCGCGAGCTGGAAACCCTGCGTCAGCTGGCCGAGCGCATCGACGCCCTGCCCCTTCTCGGCGTGCTGGAGCAACAGGCCTCCGCCTCCGACGACTTCGCCGCCATGATGGGCCTGGAATCCCAGCCGGCCGCCCAGGCGCAGAGCGAGGACCGTGGCGTCACCCTGAAGCGCGACCTCGCCAGCGTGCTGCGCCGCTACCCGGATGAACTCAACCGCACCCGCCAACTGATCGCCCAGCGCCAGGAGCTGGCCAACGCCACCGCCCAGCGCCTGGGCGCCGTGCAGCAGGCGCTGGCGACCCTGGAGCCGCAGGTGCGCGAGGAGCGCTCGAAGATCCAGACCCAGGTGCGCATCATCCAGGGCGCGCTGATAGCCCTGATCCTCGCTACCGCGCTGCTCATCGACACCCTGCAACGCCGCCTGGCGCGCGTGCTTGGCCAACTGGTCCCGGCGCTCTCCACCTGGGCCCGTGGCGACTTCGCCAGGCCCATCGCCCTGGCCACCCGCACCCGCGACCTGGTGGAACTGCAGGAATCGCTGAACCGCCTGCGCGACTTCCTCGGCACCCTGGTCGGCACCATCCACCAGCGCGCCGAGGAAGTCGCCGGCAGCAGCCGCGCCCTGGCCGAGCTCAGCGGCGGCCTGCACGCCGGAGCCGAGCGCCAGGCCAGCGATACCGGGGAAATCCGCGACGCGCTGGGCAACATGGAAGCGGCGATCCAGCAGGTGGCCGGCGACGCCAGCCAGGCCGCTTCGGCCAGCCACGCAGCCGGTACGGCCGTCGAGCAGGGCCAGCAGGTGATCGGCAACAGCCTGAGCGGCATGCGCGCGCTGGTGGACGAAGTGCAGAGCAACGCCCAGGCCATCGAGAACCTCGCCGAGGAGTCGGCCACGATCGGCAACGTGCTGGGGGTGATCCGCTCCATTGCCGACCAGACCAACCTGCTGGCGCTCAACGCCGCCATCGAGGCCGCGCGGGCTGGCGAACAGGGCCGCGGGTTTGCCGTGGTCGCCGAGGAAGTGCGCTCGCTGGCCCTGCGCACCACCGGCGCCACCGAGGAAATCCAGCAGCTCACCGCGCGTCTGCAGCAGGCTGCGCGGCAGTCGGTGGAGGCGATGCGCAGCCAGGTCGAGCACGCGGAAGTCACCGCCAACCAGGCCGGCGCCGCCGAGGGCGCGCTGGACGAAGTGGTCGGCGCCATCCGCACCATCGCCAGCATGGCCGAGCGCATCGCCGAAAGCTCCGCCCAGCAGAGCGGCGCAGTGAGCGAAATCCGCTCGCACAGCGAACGCATCCACGAACTGGGCAGCGAGAACCTGCGCCTGATCGGCCAGGGCCGCAGCCAGGGCGAACAACTGCAGGAACTGGGCGGTGCGTTGCACACCGCCGTCAGAGCCTTCCGCGTCTGACGACGTCATACGCCCGACGCCTGGGATCAGGCACTTGTAGGATGCGTGGAGCGCAGCGATACTCATCAATCGCCGTGCGCAGGCAGCATGGGTATCGCTGCGCTCCACGCCATCCTACGTCGGGTTTTTCCTGTACGCGCAGGCGCGGGGGCAATTCAAAGCGGAGTCAGCGCTCGCCGAGCTTGTGCCGCGCCGCATACAGGCAAACCATCTCCATCGCCAGGGTCGCGCCGGCCAGCGCGGTGATTTCGGCGTTGTCGTAGGGCGGCGCGACTTCCACCACGTCCATCCCCACCAGGTTGATGCCGCGCAGCGCGCGGAGGATTTCCAGCGCCTGGTGCGAGCTCAGCCCGCCACAGACCGGCGTACCGGTACCCGGTGCGAAAGCCGGGTCGAGGCAGTCGATGTCGAAGGTCAGATACACCGGGTTGTCGCCCACCCGTGCGCGAATACGCTCGGCGATGGCCTGCGGCGTGTTGCGATGCACCTCGCGGGCGTCCAGCACCTGGAAGCCCATCACATCGTCGTTGGTGGTGCGCAGGCCGACCTGCACCGAGCGCGCCGGGTCGACCAGCCCCTCGCGGGCGGCGTGGTAGAACATGGTGCCGTGGTCGATGCGCTGGCAATCCTCGTCCGGCCAGGTGTCGCTGTGGGCGTCGAAGTGGATCAGCGACAACGGCCCGTGCTTCTTCGCGTGGGCCTTGAGCAGCGGGTAGCTGATGAAGTGGTCGCCGCCCAGAGTCAGCAGCGCGCAGCCGGCATCGAGAATGCGCGCGGCGTGGGCTTCGATGACGTCCGGGGTTTCCTGCGGCACGCCGTGGTCGAAGGAACAATCGCCGTAGTCGATCACCGCCAGGTGGTCGAAGGGGTCGAATTCCCAGGGGAAGTGCCGGGCCCAGGCCATCTGTACCGAGGCGGCGCGGATCGCCCGCGGTCCGAAGCGGCTGCCGGGGCGGTTGGTGGTGGCGGTGTCGAAGGGCACGCCGCTGACCACCAGGTCGACGCCGCGCAGGTCGCGGCTGTAGCGGCGGCGCATGAAGCTGGTAATGCCGGCGTAGGTGGATTCGGCGGCGGTGCCGTAAAGGCTGTCGCGGGTGATGGCCTGGTCGTTGTCTTGGGCGAGATCCATGGCTTCCTCATTTTTTAGTTATCGGTTGGTCACGGTGATTCAGGGAACGTCCGCTACGTAGGGCGCATAACCTGGAACAGGTTATGCGCCGGCTCTGGCGCGACTCGGCGGATAACGCTGGCGCGTTATGCGCCCTACAAAAAACGGCTCCTCAGCTACGGGTACGGAACGCCGACCACAGCCGGGTGCGCTCGCGCTGCTGCTTCAAGGTCAGCAACTGCTCGCCGAACAGCTTCTGACGCATGGCCGGCGCCGGGTAGATGTCCGGGTCGCCAGCGACATCGGCATTCAGCAGCGGCGTGGCCTTCAGGTTGGCGTTGGCGAAATAGAGCGTGTTGGTCAGCTCGGCGATGGAATCCGGGCGCAGCATGAAGTCGATGAAGGCGCGGGCTTCCTGCGGGTGTGGCGCGTCCACTGGGATGGCCATGGTGTCGAACCAGATCAGCGTGCCCTCCTTCGGAATCCGGTAGATCACCTCGAACGGCTTGCTCGCCTGCTTCGCCTGTGCAGCGCCCATCAGCGCGTCGCCGGTGTAGGTCAGGGCGACGCACAGCGTGCCGTTGGCCAGGTCGTTGATGTGCTTGCCGCTGGCGATGTAGCGCACGTTGGGTTGCAACTTCTCCAGCAACTGGCGGACCTCGGCCAGGTCGGCCGCGTCGGTGCTGTACGGCGACTTGCCCAGATAATTCAGCGCCACGCTGATGACTTCCTGCGGCGAATCGATCAGCGAGATGCCGCAGTCGGCCAGACGGCTGGCGTACTCGGGCTTGAACAGCAGGTCGAGGCTGTCCAGCGGTGCGTCGGGGATGCGCTTGAGCACCTCGTCCTTGTTGATCGCCAGGCCCACGGTGCCCCAGGTGTAGGGCACGCCGAAGCGATTGCCGGGGTCGATGGCGGCCAGCTTGGCGAGCAGGTCCCGATCGAGGTTGACGAAGTTCTTCAATTGCGCGTCGTTCACCGGCTGCACGGCCTTGGCCTGGATGGCGCGGGCCAGCCCGCTGCTGGCGGGGAACACGACGTCGTAGCCGCTGCGGCCGGTCATCAGCTTGCTGTCGAGCACCTCGGCGCTGTCGAAGGTGTCGTATTTGACGCGGATGCCGGTTTCCTTCTGGAAGCGTTGCAGGGCATCGGCGCCGACGTAATCCGCCCAGTTGTAGAGGTTGAGCACCCGCTCCTGCGCCTGCAGGGGCATGGCCAGGGCCACGGCAAGCGCCGTGAGAGAAGCCCGGAAGAACGCACGCATGATCATCGCCTCAGGTTGTTGTGGTTATGCGGCGAGCATGGGGCGGGCTTTACTTTGTAAAAATACAAAGTTAATTACTTTGGCATTTCACCATGACAATGTTTGGAGACGGCCATGCTCAGCCAATTGCGCGACCTCGACCTGCAACTGCTGCGGCTGTTCGTCACCGTGGTGGAATGCGGCGGCTTCAGCGCCGCGCAGGGCGAGCTGGGGCTGAGCCAGCCGAGCATCAGCATCCAGATGGCCAAGCTGGAGACGCGCCTGGGCTACCGCCTGTGCGAGCGCGGCAAGGGCGGCTTTCGCCTGACGCCCAAGGGCGAGCACCTGCTGCAATCGACGCGGCGCCTGTTCCTCGCCATCGAGGGCTTCCGCGACGAGGCCCGCGGTGTCGCCGACAAGCTGCTCGGCGAGGTACGCATCGGGCTTTCCGAAGGGCTGGACGTGGAAGTACTGGCGCAGCTGTCCGGGGCCATCCGGCGCTTCCGCCAGCGCAATGAAGCCGTCAGCCTGGAACTGATCACCGCCACGCCCGCCGAGCTGGAGCGCCTGCTACTGCAGGACCGCCTGCACCTGGCAGTCGGCTATTTCGCCGGGACCCAGGCGGCGCTGGAGCATGTCGAGCTGTTCAGCGAACCCCAGGGCCTCTACTGCGGCGCCGGGCACCCGGCCTTCAGCGAGAAGAAACCGACCCGCGACTCCCTCGCCGACGCCGACCAGGTCCTGCACCCCTACCGCTTCATCGCCGCCGACGAGCCGCTGCAAACCAGCCGCAGCAGCGCGCGCTGCGAGCAGGTGGACGGCAGCCTGGCGTTCATCCTCTCCGGCGCGCACATCGGCTACCTGCCCAGGCATGTCGCCCAGCCGTGGATCGAGCGTGGCCAGCTGCGCGAACTGCTGCCCGGCGAACTGGGCTTCGACGTGGCCTTCAGCCTGACCCGCCACCGCGGCCGCCACCCCGGTGACGCCGAGCAGGCCTTCGTCAGCGATCTGTTGACAGCCTTCGGCCAGCACGCGGCCGATTGACGCAGCGGCGTCACGGGAACCGGGACTCGTAGGCGCAGTCCCACAGCGTCTATCACTTCTTGTGACAGCTGATCCGGCAACGCCTCGGGCCGCGTCGGAAGCTTTCCGCTATGATGCCCGCCACCCTGTAGTCCGCGAGATGTCCATGCGCCGCCTGCTCACCCTGCTTCTGCTCCTGGTCGCCCTGCCCGCTTCCGCCGGCCTGTTCGACAAACCCGCCGACAAGGGCGGCTTCGCCGTCGGGCAACCGGCCAAGGGCGACTTCCTGCCGGTGGCCGAGGCCTTCCGCGTCAGCGTCGAGGACAGCGACAGCCAGCAGGTGAAGCTGCGCTTCATCAACGCCGATGGCTACTACCTCTACCAGCACCGTTTCAGCTTCAAGGTCGAGCCCGCCGACAGCGGCGTGAGCGTCGGCGAAGTGAAGCTGCCACAGGGCAAGCAGCACCACGACGACTACTTCGGCGACACGGTGGTCTACTACGCCATCACCGACATCGACGTGCCGCTGGTGAACCCGCAGCACAAGCCCTTCACCCTGGTCGTCAGCTACCAGGGCTGCGCCGACAAGGGCCTGTGCTATGCGCCGGAAACCACCCGCCTGCAGATCGCCGACGGCCAGGCCGCCAGCGTGGTGACCGGCCCCGCGCCTTCCGCCGCTGCCAAGTCCTCCGCCACTTCAGCCAACCCGCTGGCCAGCCTGCTGGGCGACCACGAGCCGGGCAAGATCAAGAAACTCGGCCGAGCGCTGGCGATCTTCTTCCTGCTGGGCCTGGCGCTGACCTTCACCCCCTGCGTACTGCCGATGCTGCCGATCCTCTCCGGCGTCGTGCTGCGTGGTCGTCCGGGCGGCATGCGCGGCCTGGCGCTGTCGCTCGCCTATGTGCTGCCGATGGCCGCCTGCTATGCGGTGCTCGGCACCCTGATGGGCCTGTTCGGCGCCAAGCTCAACTTGCAGGCAATGCTGCAGTCGCCCTGGGTGCTGATCCCCTTCGCGGCGTTCTTCGTGGTCTTCGCCATCGCCATGTTCGGTGCCTTCGAGCTGCGCCTGCCGGGCTTCGTGCGCGAGCGTCTGGACAAGATGGCGAACAACACCCGCGGCGGCTCCATCGCCGGCGCGGCGACCCTGGGCGTGCTCTCCAGCCTGCTGGTATCGCCCTGCGTCACCGCCCCGCTGGCCGGCCTGCTGCTGTACATCAGCAGCACCGGCGATGCGGTGGGCGGCGGCCTGCTGCTGTTCTCCCTGGGCCTGGGCATGGGCACGCCGCTGGTAATCTTCGCCGTCGGCGGCGGCGCGCTGCTGCCCAAGAGCGGCGCCTGGATGAACGGCGTGCGCAACGTCTTCGGCGTGATGCTGCTGGCCGTGGCCATCTGGATGCTCGACCGCATCGTCTCCGGCCCGGTCTCACTGACCCTCTGGGGCACCCTGGCCGGCGGCATCGCCCTGGCCATCGGCACCCTCGAACTGGGGCCGAAGAAGCCGCTGCAGCGCCTCGGTCAATTGCTCGGCCTGATGCTGCTGGTCTACGCCGTGGCCGCCTGGACCGGCGCCCTGCGCGGCGAATCCGACCCGCTGCACCCGCTGGGCCGCAGCGGCCCCGGCCTGCATGCGGGCCCGCCGACGTCCACCCCCGGCGACTGGCAGAACATCACCACCCCGGCGCAGCTCAACGCCGCGCTGGCCAGCGCCCAGGCCGCCGGTCGGCCGGTACTGCTGGACTGGTACGCCGACTGGTGCATCAGCTGCAAGATCATCGAGCGCCAGGTACTGCCGGCGCCGGAAGTGCAGTCGCAACTGCCCGGCTTCGTCCTGCTGCGCTTCGACATGACCGCCAGCACCGAGGAGCAGCGCGCCCTGCTCGACCGCTACAACCTGTTCGGCCCGCCCGCGCTGCTGTTCTTTTCGGCAAAAGGCGACGAATGGAGCGACCTGCGCATCATCGGCGAGACCGACGCCGCCACCCTCGCCGACCGCCTGAAACAGGCTGGAACGCGCTCCTGATCACAGTTTTATTGCAATGATTTTGCCGTAATCGGCTGGCAACATGCTGACATCTACGGCAAAACCCGCATGACTGGACAGTCACGCCGGCTTTCCGGCATAGTCCCGCCCTATCTTTTCCCGCCAAGAACAAGGACTACCGCATCCAGATGGCGACCTTACTGGTACTGCACGGGCCCAACCTCAATCTGCTGGGCACCCGCGAGCCCGACAAGTACGGCTCCGTCACCCTCGAGCAGATCAACCAGGACCTGGAGCGCCGCGCCCGCGAGGCCGGCCACCACCTGATGCACCTGCAGAGCAATGCCGAGTACGAACTGATCGACCGGATTCACGCCGCGCGCAACGAAGGCGTGGACTTCATCCTCATCAATCCGGCCGCTTTCACGCATACAAGTGTCGCTCTACGTGACGCATTGCTCGCAGTGAGCATCCCATTCATCGAAGTGCACCTCTCCAACGTGCACAAACGTGAACCTTTCCGGCATCACTCCTACTTTTCCGACGTGGCGGTAGGGGTGATCTGCGGTCTGGGAGCCACAGGCTACCGCCTGGCCCTGGAATCCGCCCTCGAACAACTTGAACGCCCGTGACCTCACCTGGGAGAGCGAACACTGATGGACATCCGTAAAGTCAAGAAACTGATCGAACTGCTCGAAGAATCCGGTATCGACGAACTGGAGATCAAAGAGGGCGAAGAGTCCGTACGCATCAGCCGTCACAGCAAGACCGCCGCCCAGCCGATCTACGCTGCCGCCCCGGCCTACGCTCCGGCCCCGGCCGCAGCTCCCGTGGCCGCTGCCGCTGCTGCCCCGGCCGCTGAAGCCGCCCCGGCTGCCCAGAACCTCGCCGGCGCCGTGCGCTCGCCGATGGTCGGCACCTTCTACCGCGCAGCCTCGCCGACTTCCGCCAACTTCGTCGAAGTCGGCCAGAGCGTGAAGAAAGGCGACATCCTCTGCATCGTCGAAGCCATGAAGATGATGAACCACATCGAGGCCGAGACCAGCGGCGTGATCGGTCAGATCCTCGTGGAGAACGGCCAGCCGGTCGAATTCGACCAGCCCCTGTTCACCATCGTTTAAACCGCGGGGAACCTGCGATGTTGGAAAAAGTACTGATCGCCAACCGCGGCGAAATCGCGCTGCGCATCCTGCGCGCGTGCAAGGAGCTGGGCATCAAGACGGTGGCCGTGCACTCGACCGCCGACCGCGAGCTGATGCACCTGTCGCTGGCCGACGAAGCGGTCTGCATCGGTCCGGCCCCGGCCGCGCAGTCCTACCTGCACATCCCGGCGATCATCGCCGCGGCCGAGGTTACCGGCGCCGTGGGTATCCACCCCGGCTACGGCTTCCTCGCCGAGAACGCCGACTTTGCCGAGCAGGTCGAGCGCTCGGGCTTCACCTTCATCGGCCCGAGCGCCGACGTCATCCGCCTGATGGGTGACAAGGTGTCCGCCAAGGACGCCATGAAGAAAGCCGGCGTGCCGACCGTACCGGGCTCCGACGGTCCGCTGCCCGAGGACGAAGAAACCGCGCTGGCCATCGCCCGCGAGGTGGGTTACCCGGTGATCATCAAGGCCGCCGGTGGCGGTGGTGGTCGCGGCATGCGCGTCGTGCACAAGGAAGAAGACCTGATCAAGTCCGCCAAGCTGACCCGCACCGAAGCGGGCGCGGCCTTCGGCAACTCGATGGTCTACCTGGAGAAGTTCCTGACCAACCCGCGTCACGTGGAAGTCCAGGTCCTCTCCGACGGCCAGGGCAACGCCATCCACCTGGGCGACCGCGACTGCTCCCTGCAGCGTCGTCACCAGAAGGTGCTGGAAGAAGCCCCAGCCCCGGGCATCGACGAGAAGGCCCGCGCCGAAGTGCTGGCCCGCTGCGTCCAGGCCTGCGTGGAAATCGGCTACCGTGGCGCCGGCACCTTCGAGTTCCTCTACGAGAACGGCCGCTTCTACTTCATCGAGATGAACACCCGCGTGCAGGTGGAGCATCCGGTGTCGGAGATGGTCACCGGTATCGACATCGTCAAGGAGATGCTCAGCATCGCCTCGGGCAACAAGCTGTCGATCAAGCAGGAAGACGTGGTCATCCGTGGCCATGCGCTGGAATGCCGGATCAACGCCGAAGACCCGAAGACCTTCATGCCGAGCCCCGGCAAGGTGAAGCACTTCCACGCACCGGGCGGCAACGGCGTGCGCGTGGACTCGCACCTGTACAGCGGCTACGCCGTACCGCCGAACTACGACTCGCTGGTGGGCAAGATCATCACCTACGGCAAGGACCGCGATGAAGCCATGGCGCGCATGCGTAATGCGCTGGACGAGCTGATCGTCGATGGCATCAAGACCAACACCGAGCTGCACAAGGAGCTGGTCCGCGATAAAGAGTTCTGCAAGGGTGGCGTGAACATCCACTACCTGGAGAAGAAGCTGGGCATGGACAAGCACTAAGCCTGCCCTGCTCCGCCTCGCTCCACCACAAGGGCTGCCTCCGGGCGGCCCTTGTGCTTTGCGGCCCCTGCACGCTGGCATGGCAGGGTGCCGTGCAGTAAGCTTGCCGCCTTTATCTGCGGGCCGCCCAGGCGGTCCGTTGTCTTTTCCAGCTCCATCCCGGCACGATCGAGGTACCGCCCCATGCCCTGGCTTCAAGTCCGACTCGCCATCACCCCGGATCAGGCGGAAACCTATGAAGATGCGCTGCTGGAAGTCGGCGCCGTCTCCGTGACCTTCATGGACGCCGAAGACCAGCCGATCTTCGAGCCGGACCTGGGCACCACCCCGCTGTGGAGCCACACCCACCTGCTCGCACTGTTCGAGGCCGACACCGACGAAACTTCGCTGATCGCCCACCTGACCCTGCTTACCGGCGGCGAACTGCCAGAGCACCAGATCGAGCGCATCGAGGACCAGGACTGGGAACGCAGCTGGATGGACAACTTCAAGCCGATGCGCTTCGGCCGCCGCCTGTGGATCGTCCCCAGCTGGCACGAGGCTCCGGAGCCGGAAGCGGTGAACCTGCTGCTCGACCCGGGCCTGGCCTTCGGCACCGGCACCCACCCGACCACCGCGCTGTGCCTGGAGTGGCTCGACGGCCAGGAGCTGGCCGGCCAGCAGGTGCTGGATTTCGGCTGTGGCTCGGGCATCCTCGCCATAGCCGCGCTGCTGCTGGGTGCTGAGCAGGCGGTCGGCACCGACATCGACCCGCAGGCGCTGGAAGCCTCCCGCGACAACGCCTCGCGCAACGGCATCGACCCGGCGAAATTCCCCGTCTACCTGCCCGCTGATCTGCCCAAGGCGCAGGCGGACGTGCTGGTGGCGAACATTCTGGCCGGTCCGCTGGTCACATTGGCAGAGCAGCTCACCGGGCTGGTGAAGTCCGGTGGCCTGCTGGCCCTTTCGGGCATCCTAGCCGAGCAGGCCGAGGAAGTACGCGCCGCCTACGCCGACGCCTTCGACCTTGACCCGACCGCCGAGCGCGATGGCTGGATCCGCATCAGCGGCCGCCGCCGCTGAGTGCCCGCCGTACGGGGCTTGAGTTAGACTAACCGCCAGATTTTTCCGCCGGACCGCCGCATGAGCGAAAGCTTCATCACACAGTGCCCCCATTGCCAGACCCGTTTCCGCGTCAACTCGGCGCAACTGGGCGCGGCCAGCGGTGCTGTGCGCTGCGGAACCTGCCTGAAGGTCTTCAGTGCGCCGCAGAACATGGTCGGCGAGCCGACCCAGGTTCCGGCGCCGGCTGTCACGGCGATACCGCCCGCCGCAGCCCCGAAACCTGCCCCGGCAGCGGAGCCGGTCGCGCCGCCTGCGCCATCGAAAGCCCCGGAGCCGATCGCAGCCGCGCCCGTTCCCGCGCCGGCCTTCAACACCTTCACTCCCGAAAAGCCCGCCGCACCGAGCGCTCCTGGCACCGCCACCCTCGGCTGGCCGCTGGCACCCCACGCCGCGCGGCATTCCAGCGATGTGGCGGAAAAGCCCGCCGTCGCCGAGCCGAAGGTAGAAGCAAAACCGGCACCGGTTGCCGAACCTGCCTCGGCCGTCGCCGCGACCACGGTGATCGCCCCGGCAGCGACCGTGACCAGCGAGCCACCCAAGCCTGCTCCTGCACCGGCAGCCGGAAAAAAAGACGAGACGCTGTGGATCCACGACGATCTCGATCTGGACAGCCTCAACCTCGACGAGGAACTGGCCAAGCTCGACGAGTTCGAGCTGTCCCAGGAATTCCTCAGCATCGACCGTGCGCCGCGCCCCAGCGAAGCCCTGCAGACTCGCCAGGAAGAGAAGCGCGACCCGCACGACGAGCGCTGGGCCGAAGCCCTGATCGAAGAGGAACAGAACGGCGCAAGTCGCACTTCCCGTCAGGAGCCCAGCTTCGGCCGGCTGCCCATCGAGGAACCGGAGGAGCCGCCCGCCAGCGCGCGCCTGGTGGCCGACAAGGAATCCGAGCCGGAGGAGCCCGAGGAAGAGCCGGAGCACGAACCGCGCATCGACCCGGCCCCCCTTCGCGTCGAGAGCGACGACGAGAAACTTCCAGCCTTCAGCGCCCGCCGTGATGACGATGAGCCTGACGATGAAGACGAGGAGCCGCCGCTGGCCGACCAGCGCGGCGACCATCGGCGCGCCGATCCAGGCCTTGGCAATGATGGCCTGAACGACCTCAGCGACGAACCCCTGCAGCTCGACTGGCAGAAGCCGAAGAGCCGCTGGGGCCGCCGACTGCTCTGGCTGCTGCTGGTATTGCTGGCCCTGGCCGGTCTCGCCGGCCAGTACATCGCCTATCACTTCGACGAACTGGCCCGCCAGGACCAGTACCGCCCCTGGTTCGCCCAGGCCTGCCCGGAGCTGGGTTGCACACTGCCCTCCAAGGTCGACGTGGAGCAGATCCGCAGCAGCAACCTGGTGGTGCGCAGCCACCCGGACTTCAGCGGTGCGCTGGTAGTGGACGCGATCATCTACAACCGCGCCAACTTCTCCCAGCCCTTCCCGCTGCTGGAGATGCGCTTCGCCGACCTGAACGGCCAGCTGATCGCCAGCCGCCGCTTCAAGCCCAGCGAGTACCTCTCGGGCGAGCTGGCCGGGCAGAGCGAGATGCCGCCGCAGACGCCGATCCACATCTCCCTGGACATCCTCGATCCGGGTCCCAAAGCGGTGAACTACAGCCTGAGCTTCCACTCGCCGGAATGACCCGGCGAGTAGCTCAAAGCGCCTGAGAGCGCCAGTTCCGCTCGTCTTCCAACCTGGGGTACTAAGCCCGGGATTGTTCAGAATTTATCCAAAATCGCCTTTATCCGGTCATCGAGAGCGGGTATCATGCCCTCCCTTTTTTGCTAGCACCGGTGGCAGGCCCCGAAAGCACCCGCGAGTCTCGTAACGCGCGGCGCCTCGGTGTTCCCGCCCCATTGACCATGGAAAACCAGTCGGTGGTACGCATCGGCTCCTACACACTGCCCAACAGACTGATCCTGGCCCCGATGGCCGGCGTCACCGATCGTCCGTTCCGCCAGCTTTGTCGCCGCCTCGGCGCCGGCATGGTGGTATCGGAGATGGTCACCAGCGACGTCCGCCTGTGGAACAGCCGCAAGTCGCGCCTGCGCCTGCAGCACGACCACGAGGATCAACCACGTTCGGTGCAGATCGCCGGCGGCGACCCGCAGATGCTCGCGGAAGCCGCACGGTGCAACGTGGAGCTCGGCGCCCAGATCATCGACATCAACATGGGCTGTCCGGCGAAGAAGGTTTGCAACAAGGCCGCGGGTTCCGCGCTGATGAAGGATGAACGGCTGGTGGCCGACATCCTCGAGGCGGTGGTCGCGGCGGTAGAGGTTCCCGTCACCCTGAAGATTCGCACCGGTTGGGACCGGTCGAACAAGAACGGTGTGACGGTGGCGCGGATCGCCGAGCAGTCGGGCATCCAGGCGCTGGCGGTACACGGCAGGACCCGTGCCGACCTCTACACCGGCGAGGCGGAGTACGAAACCATCGCGGCGATCAAGCAGGCAGTTTCGATTCCGGTCTTCGCCAATGGTGATATCGATTCACCGCGCAAGGCACGGCAGGTGTTCGAGCAGACGGGCGTGGATGCCCTGCTGATCGGCCGCGCCGCCCAGGGCAATCCCTGGATCTTCCGCGAGATCGATCATTACCTGAGCACCGGCGAGCTGTTGCCGGCGCCGAGTCTGCACGAGGTACAGAGCATCCTGCTCGAGCACCTCGCTGCATTGCATGCGTTTTATGGGGAGGAAATGGGTGTGCGAATTGCCCGCAAGCATGTGGGCTGGTACCTCGCAACCCTACCGGGAGCGGCGGAGTTCCGTTCCCAGTTCAATCGTTTGCAGGACACGGATGCACAGAGCGCCAGCGTCAGGCAGTTCTTCGCCGAGCGCCACAATAACGGAGAAGGGGTGGCCGCATGACAACGATGACCGAGACATTAGTGAGTGGAATGACACCCGTGAGCGACAACGCCAACCTTAAACAGCACCTGACCACTCCGACGCAGGAGGGCCAGACCCTCCGCGACAGCGTGGAAAAGGCACTGCACAACTATTTCGCCCATCTCGAAGGGCAGCCGGTCACGGACGTATACAACATGGTGCTTTGCGAAGTCGAAGCGCCGCTGCTGGAAACCGTCATGAACCACGTGAAGGGTAACCAGACCAAAGCCTCCGAACTGCTGGGGCTGAACCGCGGGACCCTGCGCAAGAAACTCAAGCAGTACGATCTTCTCTGACAGGTGGCAGGCGCGGGCCCGCGACCTCGAGGTCAGCCGGGCCCGCGCCTGACACGCGAAAAGCCCGAAGCCTTTGTGGAAGCCGTTATGACCGACCAAACCACCCGCCTGCCCGTCCGCCGTGCGCTGATCAGCGTTTCCGACAAGACCGGCGTCGTCGATTTCGCCCGTGAGCTGGCAGCCCTTGGCGTGGAGATCCTTTCCACCGGCGGCACCTACAAGCTGCTCAAGGACAACGCCATCGCCGCCGTGGAAGTGGCCGACTACACCGGCTTCCCGGAAATGATGGACGGCCGCGTGAAGACCCTGCACCCGAAGATCCACGGTGGCATCCTCGGACGTCGTGACCTCGACGGCGCAGTGATGGAAGAGCACGGCATCAAGCCGATCGACCTGGTGGCGGTCAACCTGTACCCGTTCGAAGCGACCGTGGCCAAGGCCGACTGCGACCTGCCGACCGCCATCGAGAACATCGACATCGGCGGCCCGACCATGGTCCGCAGCGCGGCGAAGAACCACAAGGACGTTGCCATCGTGGTCAACGCCGGTGACTACGCCAGCATCGTCGGCGCCCTGAAGGCCGGTGGCCTGACCTACGCCCAGCGCTTCGACCTGGCCCTGAAGGCCTTCGAGCACACTTCGGCCTACGACGGCATGATCGCCAACTACCTGGGCACCATCGACCAGACGCGCGACACCCTGTCCACCGAAGACCGCGGCGCCTTCCCGCGCACCTTCAACAGCCAGTTCATCAAGGCGCAGGAAATGCGCTACGGCGAGAACCCGCACCAGAGCGCGGCCTTCTACGTCGAGGCGAAGAAGGGCGAAGCCAGCGTCTCCACCGCCATCCAGCTGCAGGGCAAGGAACTGTCGTTCAACAACGTGGCCGACACCGACGCCGCGCTGGAGTGCGTGAAGAGCTTCGTCAAGCCGGCCTGCGTCATCGTCAAGCACGCCAACCCGTGCGGCGTGGCCGTGGTTCCGGAAAATGAAGGCGGCATCCGCAAGGCCTACGACCTGGCCTACGCCACCGATACCGAGTCGGCCTTCGGCGGCATCATCGCCTTCAACCGCGAGCTGGACGGCGAGACCGCCCAGGCCATCGTCGAGCGCCAGTTCGTCGAAGTCATCATCGCCCCGAAAATCTCCGAAGCTGCCCGTGCCGTGGTCGCTGCCAAGGCCAACGTGCGCCTGCTGGAGTGCGGCGAGTGGCCGGCCGAGCGTGCGCCGGGCTGGGACTTCAAGCGCGTCAACGGCGGCCTGCTGGTACAGAGCCGCGACATCGGCATGATCACCGCCGATGACCTGAAGATCGTCACCCAGCGCGCCCCCAGCGAGCAGGAAATCCACGACCTGATCTTCGCCTGGAAAGTCGCCAAGTTCGTGAAGTCCAACGCCATCGTCTACGCCAAGGCGCGCCAGACCGTCGGCGTCGGCGCCGGCCAGATGAGCCGCGTGAACTCCGCCCGCATCGCCGCCATCAAGGCCGAGCATGCCGGCCTGGAAGTGAAGGGGGCGGTCATGGCTTCCGACGCCTTCTTCCCGTTCCGCGACGGCATCGACAACGCTGCCAAGGCCGGTATCACCGCGGTGATCCAGCCGGGTGGTTCGATGCGCGACAACGAGGTGATCGCCGCCGCTGACGAAGCCGGCATTGCAATGGTCTTCACCGGCATGCGCCACTTTAGGCATTAACCGGGACGGCCGCACTGTAGCGGCCGTCTGCTGCGTTGCGGACGACTTCGCCAATGCTCATTGCCAATAGGCAACTCCGCTTGTCGAAGCCGTCCGCGCCTTGCATCCAGCCACTCCATTGCGCCCTCGCACAGGCTGGAAAAAAGCTCTCGTAGGTTGGGTGGAGCGAAGCGATACCCAACAATCCGGCAAAGCCGGAACTGTTCAGGAGAACTCCAATGAACGTACTCATCATCGGCAGCGGCGGTCGCGAGCACGCGCTGGCCTGGAAGGTCGCGCAGGATTCGCGCGTGCAGAAGGTCTTCGTCGCGCCGGGCAACGCCGGCACCGCCACCGAAGCCAAGTGCGAGAACGTCGCCATCGACGTGCTGGCCCTGGAAGAACTGGCCGATTTCGCAGCGAAGAACGTGCAGCTGACCATCGTCGGCCCCGAGGCGCCGCTGGTCAAAGGCGTGGTGGACCTGTTCCGCTCGCGCGGCCTGGACATCTTCGGCCCCACCGCCGGCGCTGCCCAGCTGGAAGGTTCCAAGGCCTTCACCAAGGACTTCCTCGCACGCCACCAGATCCCCACCGCCGACTACCAGAACTTCACCGAAGTCGAGCCGGCGCTGGCCTATCTGAAAGAGAAAGGCGCGCCCATCGTGATCAAGGCCGACGGCCTGGCCGCGGGCAAGGGCGTGATCGTCGCCATGACCCTGGCCGAAGCCGAGGAAGCCGTGCGCGATATGCTCGCCGGCAACGCCTTCGGTGACGCCGGATCGCGCGTGGTGATCGAAGAGTTCCTCGACGGCGAGGAAGCCAGCTTCATCGTCATGGTCGACGGCCAGAACGTGCTGCCCATGGCCACCAGCCAGGACCACAAGCGCGTCGGCGACGGCGACACCGGCCCGAACACCGGCGGCATGGGTGCCTACTCCCCCGCTCCGGTGGTAACTGCCGACGTGCACCAGCGCGTGATGGACGAAGTGATCTACCCGACCGTGCGCGGCATGGCCGAGGAAGGCAACGTCTATACCGGCTTCCTCTACGCCGGCCTGATGATCGACAAGAGCGGCAAGCCCAAGGTCATCGAGTTCAACTGCCGCTTCGGCGATCCGGAAACCCAGCCGATCATGGTCCGCCTGGAATCGTCCCTGGTCCTGCTGGTCGAGGCCGCCCTGGCCAAGGCGCTGGACAAGGTCGAAGCCACCTGGGACCCGCGTCCCACCGTAGGCGTGGTGATCGCCGCCGGCGGCTACCCGGGCGACTACGCCAAGGGTGACGCTATCTTCGGCCTGGACGATGCCGCCCAGCTCGACGGCAAGGTCTTCCACGCCGGCACCGCGCTCAAGGACGGCCAGATCGTCACCGCCGGCGGCCGCGTACTGTGCGCCACTGCCATCGGCCCGACCGTCTCCTCGGCCCAGGAACAGGCTTACCGTCTGGCCGAGAAGGTCCGCTGGAACGGCAGCTTCTACCGCAAGGACATCGGTTATCGCGCCATCGCCCGCGAGCGCGGCGAGGGCTGATCCGACGGGTGGAGGCGTCCCCCGTCGGACGCCTCCTCCACACCGGTCCCGGCGTGCACGGGTGGATTACGGCCTTCAGCACACTTGGCTATAATCCGCCCACTCACTACCGAAGGGACTTCGCCGTGCGTCGGCTCTGGACTGCCACAGGACTCCTCGTCAGCTTGCTGCTGGCCGCTCTGGTCTGTCTTCCGACCTATGCGGCAAGCCAGGAACCCGGCTGGTCCCAGCTCCACGACAGTGACGCCCGCCTGCAGCTGCAGGACGTGATCTCCCCGCGCTACCGCACCCTCTTCAGCCCCCTCGACATCAGCGACCTGCACGCCCCCGCCGGCCCCGGCGCGACCTGGCTGCACTTCCGCCTGCCCGCCAACGACGAGCCCCAGCAGCTGCGCCTGTTCGCGCCGAGCCTGGACAGCTTCGAGATGTTCATCCTCGACGGGCAGAAAGTCCTCGAACAGAAGAGCGCCGGCAACCTCTCTCCGGTGCAGCGCCCCCTGCTCAACAGTGATCTGGTGATCCCCCTGCGCACGGCCGCCGAGCCGCTGGATCTCTACCTGCGCCTCGCCTCGACTCTGCCGCTGCGCCCGAACATCAGCATCGAGGCCGCCGGCCAGCCGAGCAACGACCAGCGCCCGCTGCACTTCGGCGTGCTGATCGGCTGCCTGGCCATGCTGCTGCTCTACAACCTCGTGCGCTTCGCCTACACCCGCGTCGCCAGCGGCCTGTGGCTGGCCGGCGTGCATGCGAGCCTGCTGCTGGCCTGCCTCAACCTGTTCGGCCTGCTCAGCCCCTGGTACGGCAACAGCCAGTCGCTGCAGCCGATGATTGCGCTGGGTTGCCTGGTGGTGACGCTGATCTGCGGTCTTGGCTATACCGCCAGCTTCTTCCGTGACCTCACCCCGCGCCTGCCGCTCAAGCGCCTGCTGCTGGGTGGCACCGCCGGACTGGTGGTGCTGTGCGTGGCGCTCAACCTGGTACTCGACCTGTCCATCAGCAGCCTGGTCTACGGGCTGATCACTCTGGTGACCCTGAGCATTCTCGGCGTGGCGGTCTACTACTGGATTCACGCTTACCGCCCGGCGCGCCTGTTCGCCATCGGCATGGGCCTCTTCGTGGTGGTCTGGTGCCTGAGCCTGCCGTCGCTGCTGGGCTACGTGGCGACCCGGGCGGAATGGCTCGGCAGCGGCCTGCTCGGCCTCTCGGCAGTGGTCGGCTTCCTGCTCAGCCTGGCGCTAGCCGAGCGTCAGCGGAAAATCCAGAACGACCAGTTCGCCGCCAGCCGCCAGCGCGCCGCCAACGTCGCCGAGCTGAAGGCCAAGGGCGATTTCCTGGCCAAGATCAGCCACGAGATCCGCACCCCCATGAACGGCGTGCTGGGCATGACCGAGCTGCTGCTCGGCACCCCGCTCTCGGCCAAGCAGCGCGACTATGTGCAGACCATCCACAGCGCGGGCAACGAGCTGCTCTCGCTGATCAACGAGATCCTCGACATCTCCAAGCTGGAGTCCGGGCAGATCGAGCTGGACGAAGTGCAGTTCGACCTCGGCGCGCTGATCGAGGATTGCCTGGCGATCTTCCGTGCCAAGGCCGAGCAGCAGAAGGTCGAGCTGATCAGCTTCACCCAGCCGCAGGTGCCGCGCATCGTCAGTGGCGACCCGACGCGCCTGCGCCAGGCCGTGTTGAGCCTGCTGGACAACGCCTTCAAGCAGACCGACGAGGGCGAAATTCTCCTCGTCGTCGCCCTCGACGGCCCGCCCGAGCGTCCGCGCCTGCGCATCGCCGTGCAGGACAGCGGCCGTCCGCTGGACAGCGCCGACCGCCAGGCCCTGCTTACCGCCGAACTGCACAGCCGCGACTTCCTCTCCGCCACCCGCATCAGCAGCCGCCTCGGCCTGATCATTGCGCGCCAGCTGATCCGCCTGATGTCGGGGGAGTTTGGAATAGAGAGCGGCATCGAGAGTGGCCACAGCGCCGAAGGCGCGGGCAACCTGCTGTGGCTCAGCCTGCCGCTGGACCCGCAGCAGATCGACCAGGCCGGCGCCGACCTCGACAGCCCGCTGCAGGGCGCGCGCCTGCTGGTGGTGGACGACAACCAGACCTGCCGCAAGGTGGTGGTGCAGCAATGCAGCGCCTGGGGCATGAACGTCAGCGCGGTGTCTTCGGGCAAGGAAGCGCTGGCCCAGCTGCGCACCAAGGCGCACCTGCGCGAATACTTCGACGTGGTCCTGCTGGACCAGGACATGCCCGGCATGACCGGCATGCAGCTGGCGACCAAGATCCAGGAAGACCCGAACCTCAACCACGACATCCTGCTGATCATGCTCACCGGCATCAGCAACGCGCCGAGCAAGATCATCGCGCGCAACGCCGGGATCAAGCGCATCCTCGCCAAGCCGGTGGCCGGCTACACGCTCAAGGCGACCCTCGCCGAGGAACTCTCCCGCCGTGGCCCGAGCGGCGTGAGCAACTACCTTTCGCCAGCCAGCGAGCCGGCTTCAAACGTGCCGCCCAGCGACTTCCGCATCCTCGTCGCCGAGGACAACAGCATCTCCACCAAGGTCATCCGCGGCATGCTGAGCAAGCTCAACCTGCAGCCCGATACCGCCAGCAACGGCGAGGAAGCCCTCGCCGCGATGAAGTCCACCCAGTACGACCTGGTGCTGATGGACTGCGAAATGCCGGTGCTCGACGGCTTCTCCGCCACCGAGCGCCTGCGCGCCTGGGAGGCCAGCGAACACCGACCGCACACCCCGGTGGTGGCGCTCACCGCGCACATCCTCAGCGAACACAAGGAACGTGCGCGACTGGTCGGCATGGACGGCCACATGGCCAAGCCGGTGGAGTTGTCGCAACTGCGCGAACTGGTGGCCTACTGGGTCGGCGAACGCGAGCGCCGCCTGCGCCAGCAGAGCGACGCGCTGCCTTCCTGATTTTTCCCAGCACCTGCTCTCCCTGTAGGAGCGGGCCAAGCCCGCGATCGCGCCCATGGGGCGCTCCTACAGGGAGCGTCGGCACCAACCAGTGCGATCAGCGAGCAAGAACCAACGCGCGACTGCCCCGCCGCAATGCCACCCGCCGCCCCAGCCGCTATGCTTTGCCCTGCCGCGCCCTCTCAATCCGGACGAGTCGTTCCCATGCAAGTGATGTTCAGCGTGTACCTGAAGATGCTGGTGCTCTATAGCCCCTTCTTCGTCCTGTCCTGCTTCATCAGCCTCAACCGCGGCTTCGCCCCGCGCGACCGCAAGCGCATGGCCTGGCGCGTGGCCCTGGCGGCGCTGATCGCCAGCGTGCTGCTGTACCTGTTCGGGCGCTACATCTTCACCCTGTTCGGCATCACCGCCGACGCCTTCCGCATCGGTGCGGGCAGCGTGCTGTTCATCTCTGCGCTGGGCATGGCCCAGGGGCGCTCGGCTGTGCAGGCGGACAACGTGCAGCAGGACGTCACCATCGTCCCGCTGACCATCCCCATCACCGTCGGCCCCGGCACCATCGGTGCGCTGCTGGTGATGGGCGTGAACCAGGACTGGGAGCACAAGCTGTCGGCCCTGGCGGCAATCTTCCTCGCCTGCCTGACCGTCGGCGTCACGCTCTACCTCTCGGACAAGATCGAGAAGGTCCTCGGCGAACAGGGCCTGATGATCGTCAGTCGCCTGATGGGGCTGTTCGTCTGCGCCCTCGCCGCGCAGATCATCATGACCGGCGTGCGCGGCTACTTCCTCCCGCAATGACGCGCTCCTTTGGGGAGCGCCGCGCACCAAAGGGCGTTCGGCGCACCAAAGCTGCGCACTGAAAAACCTCACCATTACGACAGAAAATCGCGTGCAGCCCATCTGCGCCAAGGCTTTTGCCTGTTTGGCACGGATGCTGCGATGGCAGCTTCGATCCCGCGCGGGATCGCCCCATTTCCGGGGAAGCTGCCGCACCGGCAACTCCCCGCCCCTGGATAGCCAAGGAGGCTGCCGCGATGAAACGTCGTCCGCTGTTGAAAAGTACGCTGGCCATGAGCGCCCTGCTGCTCACCGGTCTGTTCCCGTTCAGCTCCCAGGCCGCCGAGACCATCAAGGTCGGCATCCTGCACTCGCTGTCCGGCACCATGGCGATCTCCGAGACCTCGCTCAAGGACATGGCGCTGATGACCATCGACGAGATCAACGCCAAGGGCGGGGTGAACGGCAAGAAGCTCGAAGCAGTGGTGGTCGACCCGGCCTCGAACTGGCCGCTGTTCGCCGAGAAGGCGCGCCAGCTGCTGACCCAGGACAAGGTCGCGGTAGTCTTCGGCTGCTGGACCAGTGTGTCGCGCAAATCCGTGCTGCCGGTGTTCGAGGAGCTCAACGGCCTGCTGTTCTACCCGGTGCAGTACGAGGGTGAGGAAATGTCGCCCAACGTCTTCTACACCGGTGCTGCGCCGAACCAGCAGGCCATCCCGGCGGTGGAATACCTGATGAGCGAGGACGGCGGCGCCGCCAAGCGCTTCTTCCTGCTGGGCACCGACTACGTCTACCCGCGCACCACCAACAAGATCCTGCGCGCCTTCCTGCACAGCAAGGGCGTGGCCGACAAGGACATCCAGGAGGTCTACACGCCGTTCGGCCACAGCGACTATCAAACCATCGTCGCCGACATCAAGAAGTTCTCCGCCGGCGGCAAGACCGCGGTGATCTCCACCGTCAACGGCGACTCCAACGTGCCGTTCTACAAGGAGCTGGCCAACCAGGGCCTGGAAGCCACCGAAGTGCCGGTGGTGGCCTTCTCCGTGGGTGAGGAAGAACTGCGCGGCATCGATACCAAGCCGCTAGTGGGCAACCTTGCCGCGTGGAACTACTTCGAATCGGTGAAGAATCCGGAGAACAGCAAGTTCGTCGCTGACTGGAAGGCCTACGCCAAGGCCAAGAACCTGCCCAACTACAGCACTGCGGTGACCAACGACCCGATGGAGGCCACCTACGTCGGCATCCACATGTGGGCGCAGGCCGTGCAGAAAGCCGGCAGCACCGACGTCGACAAGGTCCGCGAGGCCATGGGCGGGCAGACCTTCAAGGCGCCGTCGGGCTTCACCCTGACCATGGACAAGACCAACCACCACCTGCACAAGCCGGTGATGATCGGCGAGATCGAGGACAACGGTCAGTTCAACGTGGTCTGGAAGACCCCCGAGCCGATCCGCGCCCAGCCGTGGAGCCCGTTCATTCCGGGCAACGACAAGAAGCCGGATTACGCGGTGCGCAGTAACTGATCCGGAGCGGGCCCAGAGCCCCTCTCCCTAACCCTCTCCCTTAAGGGAGAGGGGACCGTATGGCGCAAGATCAAGCCCAGGCGTCAGCCGGCTCGGACAGTTATCTCCCTGATGGGAGAAAAGCAGTCAGACGCAGGATGAGGCCAGAAGTATCTGGCGGCACGGACAGCTCCCTCTCCCTTCAGGGAGAGGGCTGGGGAGAGGGGACATTAGCCCACACCCGCCTCTCAGGGAAAACATCCATGCCCACTGCCTTGCTCCACCTGCTCCGCCTCTGCGCCATGACGCTAGTCGCGCTGCTGCCGCAGCTCGCCTTCGGCGGCCCCGCGCAGGATTTTGCCAGCGCCGACAACGACGCCCGCGCCAGACTGCTCGAACAATGGGCCGCCGCGCCTGATGCCGATCGCCTGCCGTTGCTGGAAGCTATCCAGTCCGGCCGTCTCGCCGTCGATGCGCAGGGCCGTGCCTTCCTCCTCGGTGACGCAGGGCAATACCAGCCCGCGGATGGCGGCGCCGCGCCGGTCGGCGAGCCTGACAAGCTGCGCCTGAACAACCGCCTGCGCGGCCTGGTGAACACCGCCATGGCCAGCCACCAGCTGGTCGCCGACAGCGTCGAAGTGCGTCTTGAGGCCGCCCGCCAGCTGCAGAAGAGCGCCCGCCCGGCACAACGCACGCTGCTCGAATATCGCCTCAACGAAGAATCCGACGACGGCGTAAAAGCCGCCCTGCAACTGGCCCTGGCCAACCTGCAGCTGGCCGACCCGGCTCCGGCGGTGCGCCTCTCCGCCGTGCGCCTGCTGGGCGAGTCCGGCGACCCGCAGGCACGCACCCGCCTGGAAAACCTCCTCGATCCCGCCGTCGAACCCGACGACTCGGTGCGCACCGCCGCCGCCACCAGCCTCGGCCAGGTCAAGCGCCGGCTGCTGATGGGCGACCTGTTCGGCCAGGCCTTCAGCGGCCTGTCGCTGGGCTCGATCCTGCTGCTCGCCGCCCTCGGCCTGGCGATCACCTACGGCCTGCTCGGGGTGATAAACATGGCGCACGGCGAGATGCTGATGCTCGGCGCCTACTCCACCTACGTGGTGCAGGTGCTCTGCCAGCGCTACGCGCCCGGCGCGCTGGAGCTGTACCCGCTGCTCGCCCTGCCGGTGGCCTTCCTGGTCACCGCGTGCATCGGCATGGCGCTGGAGCGCACGGTGATCCGCCATCTCTATGGGCGCCCACTGGAAACCCTGCTCGCCACCTGGGGCATCAGCCTGGTGCTGATCCAATTGGTGCGCGTGCTGTTCGGCGCGCAGAACGTCGAGGTGGCCAACCCGGCGTGGCTGTCCGGCGGCATCCAGGTGCTGCCCAACCTCGTGCTGCCGTGGAACCGTATCGTCATCATCGGCTTCGCACTGTTCGTGCTGGCACTCACCTGGCTGCTGCTCAACCGTACACGGCTGGGCCTGAACGTCCGCGCCGTCACCCAGAACCGCAACATGGCCGCCTGCTGCGGCGTGCCCACCGGCCGCGTGGACATGCTCGCCTTCGGCCTCGGCTCGGGCATCGCCGGCCTCGGTGGCGTGGCGCTGTCGCAGGTTGGCAACGTCGGCCCGGACCTGGGCCAGAGCTACATCATCGACTCCTTCCTGGTGGTGGTGCTCGGCGGTGTCGGCCAGCTCGCCGGCAGCGTGTTCGCCGCCTTCGGCCTGGGCGTGGCGAACAAGATCCTCGAACCGCAGATCGGCGCGGTGCTGGGCAAGATCCTGATCCTCGCGCTGATCATCCTGTTCATCCAGAAACGTCCGCAGGGGCTCTTCGCTCTGAAAGGGAGGGTCATCGATTGAACCAGCCACTTACCGTGACGGCCGCGCAGAAGGCCGGCCCGAAACTCACCGCCGGGCTCGTCGGCGCCGCGCTCGTCGCGCTGCTGATCCTGCCGCTGCTGCACCTGCTGCCGGAGAACCACGCGCTTCACCTCTCCGCCTACGGGCTGACGCTCACCGGCAAGATCCTCTGCTACGCCATAGTCGCGCTGGCGCTGGACCTGGTCTGGGGCTACGCCGGCCTGCTGTCGCTGGGCCACGGGCTGTTCTTCGCCCTCGGCGGCTACGCCATGGGCATGTACCTGATGCGCGAGGCGGCCGGCGACCAGTTGCCGGCGTTCATGACCTTCCTCTCCTGGACGGAGCTGCCCTGGTACTGGGCCGGCACCCAGCACTTCCTCTGGGCGCTGTGCCTGGTGGTGCTGGCGCCGGGCCTGCTGGCGCTGGTGTTCGGCTTCTTCGCCTTCCGCTCGCGGATCAAGGGCGTGTACTTCTCGATCATGACCCAGGCGCTGACCTTCGCCGGCATGCTGCTGTTCTTCCGCAACGAGACGGGCTTCGGCGGCAACAACGGCTTCACCAACTTCCGCAGCATCCTCGGCTTTCCGATCACCGCGCCGGGCACCCGCGCGGCGCTGTTCATCGCCATCGTCCTGCTGCTGGCGGCGAGCCTGGCCATCGGCTTCGCCCTGGCGCGCAGCAAGTTCGGCCGGGTGCTCACCGCCCTGCGCGACGCCGAGAACCGCCTGATGTTCTGCGGGTATGACCCGCGCGGCTACAAGCTCTTCGTCTGGACCCTGAGCGCCGTGCTCTGCGGTCTCGCCGGCGCGTTGTTCGTGCCGCTGGTGGGGATCATCAACCCCAGCGAAATGTCGCCGACCAACTCCATCGAGGCCGCCGTCTGGGTCGCCCTCGGCGGGCGCGGCACGCTGATCGGCCCGCTGCTCGGCGCAGGCGTGGTGAACGGCGCGAAGAGCTGGTTCACGGTGGCCTTCCCCGAGTACTGGCTGTTCTTCCTCGGCGCGCTGTTCATCATCGTCACCCTGTACCTGCCGCGCGGCATCCTCGGCCTGATCAAGCGGGAGAAAGAGCAATGAGAGCGGTCCCCCACCTGATGCTGGAACCGGCCTACGATCCCAACCGCGACCCGGGCGCCAGCCGCGATGCCATCGGCATCGGCTCGAGCGCCAGCGGCCAGCTGGACGTGCGCCACGGCACCATCCTCACCCTGGAAGACATCAACGTCAGCTTCGACGGCTTCCGCGCCCTGCGCGACCTCACGCTGTACATCGGCGTCGGCGAGCTGCGCTGCATCATCGGCCCCAACGGCGCGGGCAAGACCACGCTGATGGACGTGATCACCGGCAAGACCCGTCCGGACAACGGCAAGGCCTACTTCGGCGAAACCCTCGACCTCACCCGCATGAATGAGGTGGAGATCGCCCAGGCCGGCATCGGCCGCAAGTTCCAGAAGCCCACGGTGTTCGAGGCGCTCTCGGTGTTCGAGAACCTGGAGCTCGCGCAGAAGACCGACAAGTCGGTGTGGGCCAGCCTGCGGGCGAAGCTCTCCGGCGAGCAGAAGGACCGCATCGAGCAAGTGCTCACCACCATCCGCCTGCGCGAGTCGCGTAACCGCCCCGCCGGGCTGCTCTCCCACGGGCAGAAGCAGTTCCTGGAGATCGGCATGCTGCTGGTGCAGGAGCCGCAACTGCTGTTGCTGGACGAGCCGGTGGCAGGCATGACCGACGCCGAGACCGAGTTCACCGCTGAGCTGTTCAAGTCCCTCGCCGGCCAGCACTCGCTGATGGTGGTGGAGCACGACATGGGCTTCGTCGGCAGCATCGCCGACCACGTCAGCGTGCTGCACCAGGGGCACGTGCTGGCCGAGGGTTCGCTGGAGGAAGTGCAGGCGAACGAGCAGGTCATAGAGGTCTATCTCGGCCGCTGACGTTCACTCCACAGCATGGGTATCGCTGCGCTCCACCCATCCTACGCACGCATTTCGCCGGGAGGCACGGCGTAGGTTGGCGTGGAGCGAAGCGATACCCAACAGCGCTCGAGGCACGGCAGCCGTAAAGGCATATCAAGACTCTCCACAGGGGCAACTCCCATGCTGCAAGTCGACAAACTGCACCAGTACTACGGCGGCAGCCACATCCTGCGTGGCCTGTCGTTCGACGCGAAGATCGGCGAGGTCACCTGCCTGCTCGGGCGCAACGGCGTGGGCAAGACCACCCTGCTGCGCTGCCTGATGGGCCTGGTGCCGGCCAAGGACGGCAAGGTCAGCTGGGAGGGCAAGCCGATCACCGGTTTCAAGCCGCACCAGCGCGTGCATGCCGGTATCGCCTACGTGCCACAGGGGCGGGAAATCTTTCCGCGCCTGACGGTGGAGGAAAACCTGCTGATGGGCCTGTCGCGCTTCAGCGCCGGCGAAGCCAAGGCCGTGCCGGCGTTCATCTACGAGTTGTTCCCGGTGCTGCGGGAGATGAAGCAGCGTCGCGGCGGCGATCTTTCCGGCGGCCAGCAGCAACAGCTCGCCATCGGCCGCGCGCTGGCCAGCCGGCCGCGCCTGCTGATCCTCGACGAGCCCACCGAAGGCATCCAGCCCTCGGTGATCAAGGAGATCGGCGCGGTGATCCGCAAGCTCGCCGAACGGGGCGACATGGCCATCCTGCTGGTGGAGCAGTTCTACGATTTCGCCGCCGAACTGGCCGACCAGTACCTGGTGATGTCCCGTGGCGAGATCGTCCAGCAGGGCCGTGGCGCAGACATGGAAAGCGACGGCGTGCGCGGGTTGGTGACCATCTGAGACGACCTGTCACTGGCGGATGACGGCGGCGGGTGGCAAGCTGCCAGGCCCCGTATTCGTTTTTCCTGGAGCCTGCCATGCCGATCACCCTGCGCCCCGCCGTCAACGACGACGCCGGATTCGCCGCGGTCTGCGTGGCGGCGGCCTACGCCCAGTGGATTCCCAAGCTGGGTCGCAAGCCTGGGCCGATGCTCGACGACTACCACGCGGTGATCGCCGAGGACCGCGTGCTGATCGCCGAACAGGACGGCGCACCGGTCGGCCTGCTGGTGATGCGCGAGACCGACGAGGGCTTCCTGCTCGATAACATCGCCGTGCTGCCCGAGTGCGCTGGCCAAGGTGTCGGCCGCGTGCTGCTGGTGCATGCAGAAGAGGCCGCCGTGCAATTGGGCTACCAGTCGCTGTACCTCTACACCAACGAGCGCATGGTGGAGAACATCGAGCTGTACGCGAAGAACGGCTACCAGGAATACGCGCGCCGGCTGGAGAACGGCTTCCGCCGCGTGTACATGCGCAAGCAGCTGGGCTGAGCGATTCCACGGCCTGGCGGTCCTACAGGAAAACTCCGCACCAATGCGGTGCGCCGAACCCCTCAATGCACCGCAACCGCGCCCATATCTGACCGATCGGACAATCGTCTCGACCTTCGTCGAACCCGCGCCGACGCTGTCTTGTCGCACGTCTGAAGAGCACCACGCACTATCCTGGCGCATCCCGGCACGCTGATTGCTCTGTCCTGAGCATCCCTGGTTTCGCAGCTGCCCATGAACGCACCGGCCACCCTCTTCCACCCCGCCTGGCATGCCGAGCTTGAGCTGGCCTACGCCCGCATCGGCGACGGCACACGGCCGGTCACCCGGCGTCACCTCGGGCCGTTGCGGGTGCAGAAGCACCTGTACGCGGAAGGGCCGCAGGTCTGCCAGCACATCGTCGTGCACCCGCCCGGCGGCATCGCCGGCGGCGATACGCTGAACCTCGATATCCACGCCGGCCAGGACAGCTGGGCGCAGCTCACCAGTCCCGGCGCGGCCAAGTGGTACCGCGCCGGCTGCCCGGCGAAGCAGCAGCTGAACGTGCGCGTCGACCCCGGCGCCACGCTGGAATGGCTGCCGCAGGAAACCATCGTCTACTCCGGCGCGCAGGCCGAGCTGACGACTCGTATCGACCTCGAAGCGGATGCCCGGCTGTTCTACTGGGACATCGTCGCCCTCGGCCGCCCGGCCAGCGGCGAGCGCTTCGAAGATGGCCACTTCGCCGCCGCCCTGGACATCCGCCGCGACGGCCAGCGCCTGTGGCACGAACGCCAGCGCGTGACCGGCAACGACCGCCTGCTCGACTCGCCCATCGGCCTGGCCGGCCACCCGGTGATGGCCACGCTGATCGCCAGCGGGCAGATCGACGCGGCGCTGATCGAAGCCTGTCGCGCCATCCCCTGCCAAGGGCGCGGCAACCTCACCCAACTGCCCGGCCTGGTGGTCGCCCGCTGCCTCGCCCACGAGGCGCTGCACGCCCGCGCCTGGCTCATCGAACTCTGGCGCCGGCTGCGGCCGGCGCTGCTCGGCCGCGAGGCCGTTCCTCCCCGAATCTGGAGCACCTGACATGGACCTGACTCCCCGCGAGAAGGACAAGCTGCTGATCTTCACCGCCGGCCTGGTCGCCGAGCGCCGCCTCGCCCGCGGTGTAAGACTCAACTACCCGGAGGCCGTGGCGCTGATCTCCGCCGCGCTGCTCGAAGGCGCGCGGGATGGCCAGACGGTCGCCGACCTGATGCACTACGGCACCACGCTGCTGAGCCGTGAACAGGTGATGGAAGGCGTGCCGGAAATGATCCCGGAGATCCAGGTGGAAGCCACCTTCCCGGACGGCACCAAGCTGGTCACCGTGCACCAGCCCATCGCCTGATCGCACAGCGGTGCAAAGACAATGGCAAATGCAGCGTACCGATTCATTTGCCCGACGAACCTGAGGAACCGACATGCTCATCCGCGACGCCAGCCAAGCCGACCTCGGCAGTCTGCGCGACATCTACAACGACGCCGTGCTCAACACCACCGCCATCTGGAACGAGGTCGCCATCGACCTGGAGAATCGCCGTGCCTGGCTGGAAATGCGCGCGCAGCAAGGCTTCCCGGTACTGGTGGCCGAAGACGGCGGCGAAGTGGTGGGCTACGCCAGCTACGGCCCGTGGCGCGCCTTCGACGGCTTCCGCGAGACGGTCGAACACTCGGTCTACGTGCGTGCCGACCAGCGCGGCAAGGGCCTCGGCCCGCTGCTGATGCAGGCGCTGATCGAGCGCGCCCGCGCCCAGGGCCTGCACGTGATGGTCGCGGCCATCGAGAGCGGCAACATCGCATCGATCCGTCTGCACGAACGCCTGGGCTTCATCACCAGCGGGCAGATGCCGCAGGTGGGCCAGAAGTTCGGCCGCTGGCTCGACCTGACCTTCATGCAACTGATCCTCGACCCACGGAGCTCCCCATGATCCCTGGCGAATACGACATCCAGCCCGGCGAGATCGAACTCAACGCCGGCCGCCGCACCCACGCCCTGACGGTGGCCAACAGCGGCGACCGGCCGATCCAGGTCGGCTCGCACTACCACTTCTTCGAAACCAACGACGCACTGCTGTTCGACCGTGACGCGGCGCGCGGCATGCGCCTGAATATTCCCGCCGGAACGGCCGTGCGCTTCGAGCCGGGGCAGAGCCGCGAAGTGGAGCTGGTCGAACTGGCCGGCGAGCGCAAGGTTTATGGATTTGCGGGACGGGTGATGGGCAGCCTCTGAGCGCCCGCAGGACAACAGCCAAGGAGCGCTGGATGAAGATCAGCAGACAAGCCTACGCCGACATGTTCGGCCCCACCGTCGGCGACCGCGTGCGCCTGGCCGATACCCGCCTGTGGATCGAGGTGGAGCAGGACTTCACCGTCTACGGCGAGGAAGTGAAGTTCGGCGGCGGCAAGGTCATCCGCGACGGCATGGGCCAGAGCCAGCTGTGCGCCGCGCAGGTCGTCGACACGGTGATCACCAACGCGCTGATCCTCGACCACTGGGGCATCGTCAAGGCCGACGTAGGCCTCAAGCACGGGCGCATCGCCGCCATCGGCAAGGCCGGCAACCCGGACATCCAGCCCGGCGTGACCATCGCCCTGGGCGCCAGCACCGAAGTGATCGCCGGCGAAGGCATGATCCTGACCGCCGGCGGCATCGACACACACATCCACTTCATCTGCCCGCAGCAGATCGAAGAGGCGCTGATGAGCGGAGTCACCACCATGATCGGTGGCGGCACCGGCCCGGCCACCGGCACCAACGCCACTACCTGCACCTCCGGCCCGTGGCACATGGCGCGCATGCTCCAGGCCGCTGACGCCTTCCCCATGAACATCGGCTTTACCGGCAAGGGCAACGCCAGCCTGCCGCTGCCGCTGGAGGAACAGGTACGCGCCGGCGCCATCGGCCTGAAGCTGCACGAGGACTGGGGCACCACCCCGGCGGCCATCGACAACTGCCTGACCGTGGCCGATCGCCTCGACGTGCAGGTGGCGATCCATACCGACACCCTCAACGAATCCGGCTTCGTCGAAACCACCCTCGCCGCGTTCAAGGGCCGCACCATCCACACCTACCACACCGAGGGCGCCGGCGGCGGCCACGCGCCGGACATCATCAAGGCCTGCGGCTTCGCCAACGTGCTGCCCAGTTCGACCAACCCGACCCGGCCCTTCACCCGCAACACCATCGACGAACACCTGGACATGCTCATGGTCTGCCATCACCTGGACCCGAGCATCGCCGAGGACGTGGCCTTCGCCGAATCGCGCATCCGCCGCGAGACCATCGCTGCCGAGGACATCCTCCACGACCTTGGCGCCTTCAGCATGATCAGCTCCGACAGCCAGGCCATGGGCCGCGTCGGCGAAGTGATCACGCGCACCTGGCAGACCGCCGACAAGATGAAAAAACAGCGCGGCGCACTGGACGGCGACGGCGCGCGCAACGACAACTTCCGCGCCAAGCGCTACATCGCCAAGTACACCATCAACCCGGCGATCACCCACGGCGTCGCCCATGAAGTGGGCAGCATCGAAGTGGGCAAGCTGGCCGACCTGGTGCTCTGGCGCCCGGCCTTCTTCGGCGTGAAGCCGAGCCTGATTCTCAAGGGCGGCGCCATCGCCGCGAGCCTGATGGGCGACGCCAACGCGTCGATTCCGACGCCGCAGCCGGTGCACTACCGGCCCATGTTCGCCAGCTTCGGCGGCAGCCGCCACGCCACCTGCCTGACCTTCCTCAGCCAGGCCGCGTTCGACCTCGGCGTGCACCACGAACTGGGCCTGCGCAAGGCCATCGGCGTGGTGAAGGGCTGCCGCAGCGTGCAGAAGACCGACCTGATCCACAACGCCTACCTGCCGCACATCGAGGTCGATGCGCAGAACTACCAGGTACGCGCGGACGGTCAGTTGCTGTGGTGCGAACCGGCGGAGGTGCTACCGATGGCGCAGCGGTACTTCCTCTTCTGAAGAGCGCCCCCCGTGAGACGCGACACATCGCCTGCTTCCGCCACAGCGCAATGATGGCTACCCTGCGCTCCCCCTGGGAAAGAGTCCCGGGGGTTGTATCTCAGGAGAGTCATGTGAAGTTTTCCCGTATCGCCGCCACCCTGCTGGCCACCGCCGCCATCGCCGGCTGCACCGGCACCCCGATGAAGACCCAGAACTACAGCCCCGAGCAGTACACCGTGATCGGTCACGGTGAAGGCAAGGCCACCGGGATCATGCTGTTCGGCGTCATTCCGATCCAGCAGAACAACCGCTTCGTGCGCGCCCAGGATGCCGCCGTCAAAGCCAAGGGCGGCGACGCGCTGATCAACACCCAGGTCCAGGAAAACTGGTTCTGGGCCTGGGTCCTGAGCGGCTACACCACCACCGTATCCGGTGACGTGGTCAAGCTGAACAAGTAAGCGCCCCGCGCTTTTCCGGACTGGTGCGCAATGCCCGGTCCGGCTTCCACCCTTGCCATAAATCAAGCTTTTTCCCATCCCCCGCCCCGCTGCCCGCCGATTGAGATTCGTCTTATTCGGCAACCTGAACGCGCGCTGAACAATGTGCCCACTGATCCGCCAGAGCCCTTACCGGCCGCGGGTCTGGCGTGGCGCAAACACTCGCGACCGCGCCTCCCCAAAGCAACTTCCAGCGAAAGCAGGACCCCGATCCGGAACCCTCCGATCTCCCGCCAGGACAGGCTCACACAGGCGCTGGAAACCCGCCCCGCATCGCCCCACGGCGAGTGGTGCAAGGAGGTTTGCAATGCGCTTTACCAAGACCCTACTGGCCTCGCACATCGCGTTGGCCATCGCCCTGGCGGGGCAGGCCGGCATGGCCAGCGCCACCTGCAGTACCAGCGGCGACGGCAAGACCTACACCTGTGACGAAACCGTGTGGTGGGGCCTTCCCGCTGGCGTGGAAAATGTTCACATCGACACCGGCAACACCCGTGGCGGCATGGCTCCCATGGGCGGCTTCGGCATCTATGGCAACAACGGCCAATACACCATCAAGGAAGCGACAATCCTGACCGGCTCCGTCTCGGGCCTGCTCAGCGGCTACAAGGCCGATGCCATCCAGGCCAATATCGGCACCAACAACATCTCCATCGACAAGCTGACCATCATCACCAAGGGCTCATCGGCCGATGGCATCAACGTCACCGAAAACGCGATCAATTCCACGGTCACCATCGGCGACAATGCCAGTATCACCACGTCCGGCATGGGCGTGCGGGCCAATACCTCGAAGAATGGCGGCACCAACCGCATTCTCCTGGGCAAGGGCGCGGTGATCAGCACCAGCGGCAGCGGCAGCAATGGCAGTGACGGCAACGGCTATGCGGTCTATGCCGGCAACCGTGACAGCGAAGCACTGCTCTACAAGGGCGATGCCGAAGTGCGCATCGACGATGGCAGCACCATCAGCACCTCGGGCTCCAGTGCTCACGCGGTATTCGCCAACCGCGGCGGCGAGATCCACCTGGGCAGCACCGCCATCACCACCGGGAAGGCCAATGCCTACGGCATCTACGTGCAGACCCTTGAGGACTTCAACGGCATGCGTGGCGGCAAGGTGCATCTGTACGGCGACACCCAGGTCACCGTCACCGACGGCAACCGCGCCATGGCCGCCAATGGCGCAGACTCCAGCATCGTCTCGGAGAACGCCGCGATCTACGTGCTCGACAGCAGCGCCGCAGACGACCTCGCCAACCGCAAGGGCGTCGCGCTCTATGCCGAGAACCAGGGCAGGCTCGATCTGAAGATGGCCGCCGGCTCCTACCTCAACGGCACCACCAGCACCGCCACCGACGGGGTGATCGACCTCGCCATGAACGGAGCCGCCAGCCAGTGGTTCATGACCGGCAACTCCAACCTCACCAACCTCTCGCTGACCGACGGCGCACAGCTGATCTACGACCGCCACGACGAGCACGGCGAGTACGCCTACAAGACCCTGACGGTGGATGGCGACTTCACCGGCGGCGGCCACCTGGTGATGAACACCTACCTGGGCGACGACAGCTCCGAGACCGACAAGCTGGCCGTCACCGGCAGCACCTCGGGCGAGACGCTGGTGACAGTCAACAACACCGGCGGCCCCGGCGCGCAGACCCTGGAGGGCATCCAGATGATCACCGTCGGCGGCACCTCCGCCGGCGAGTTCACCTCCAGCCGGGTAACCGAGGGCGGCTACGAGTACATGCTCCGCCGTGGCGGCAGCTTCGTCGGCTCCACCGGCGCGGACAGCGACTGGTACCTGACCTCCTACAAGCCGACCGAACCGGAAGATCCGGACCCGATCGATCCGGGCCCCGGCCCTGGGCCCGATCCGGAGCCGGAAGATCCCGATCCTGTCGATCCCGGTCCTGAAGATCCGGGCCCCGTCGATCCCGGCCCCGAAGAGCCGGGTCCCGTTGACCCGGGTCCGGAAGATCCCGGTCCTGTCGATCCCGGCCCCGAAGAGCCAGGCCCCGTCGATCCGGGCCCGACCGACCCGGTGCCGGAGCAACCCGCACCCAGCGACAAGGACCGCGTGCGCCAGCCCGAAGGCGGCAGCTACACCGCCAACCTCGCGGCAGCCAACACGATGTTCCTGCACCGCCTGCACGACCGCACCGGCAACCTGACCTACGTCGATCCGGACACCGGCAAGCAGGTCACCTCGATGCTCTGGATGCGCAACGTCGACGGCTCCAGCCGCTGGGAAGACAGCACCGGGCAGCTGAAGACCGAGTCCAACCGCTACGTGCTGCAACTGGGCAGCGACCTGTACCGCAAGCAGACCGACAACGGCGACTGGGTCGTCGGCGTGATGGCCGGCTACGCCAACGGCAACTCCACGACCAGATCGCGCATTACCGGCTACCGCTCGCGCGGCGAGATCGACGGCTACAGCCTCGGCGTCTATGGCACCTGGTACGAGAACAAGGACGACGAGAACGGCGCCTACGTCGACAGCTGGGTCCTGTGGAATGACTTCGATGCTGAAGTGCGCGGCGAGCAACTGGCCAAGGAGAAATACGACGCCAAGGGCATCACCGCCTCCCTCGAGGCCGGCAAGACCTTCACGGTGGCGAAGACCGAAAGCGCCAGCTACTACGTCCAGCCGCAGGCGCAGATCGTCTACATGGGCGTGAAGGCCGACACCCACCGCGAGGCCAATGGCACCAAGGTCACCGGCCAGGGCGACGGCAACATCATGACCCGCCTGGGTGCCCGCGCCGCCGTGCGCAGCAACCAGCAAGGCGGCTTCGCCAACACCTACGGCGTGGAGCCCTACGTGGAAACCAACTGGATCCACAACACCGACGACTTCGGCGCGAAGATGGGCAGCACGAAGTTCGAAATGGACGGCGCCAGCGACATCTTCGAAGTCAAGCTCGGCGCCACCAGCAAGGTGAACAGCCGGGTCAACGTCTGGGGTGAAGTGGGCAAGCAGTTCGGCGACAACGGCTACCGCGACCAGGCGGTGACGCTGGGTCTGAAGGTCAACTTCTGACCCCGCCGTGAACCGGGCCGCCGCAGGCAACTGCGGCGGCCTTTTTCTGCGGACGACAATGCGACATCAGTGTTGGGCGGTTCGCGAGCAAGCTCGCTCCTACAGGCACTGCTCCGACTCTGGCTTTGGCTTTGGCTTTGGCTTTGGCTTTGGCTTTGGCTTTGGCTTTGGCTTTGATGAGGCTTCCAGGGAAACATCCGCACGCGCCGAATGCCCCGTTCAGGAGGCCTCGTTGAATTGGAGTTTCAGGGGTTGAGCGACATGGATGTCGCGAGAGCTGCGATGGGCCAGGGATGGCCCTTCGCAGCGTGCCCCTGAAACTTCAGTTCGACGAGGGAATTTTTCGCCTCAAGCGAAAAACCGGATGTCCGGGGCAAGCCTTCTTGGTTACTTCTTCGGCGTTTGGAAGAAGTGACTCGCCCGAGGGGGCGAAACCCAACACATCCGCGCACTCCAATGCGGCGCAAAAATAACCAAGCCAATGCAGCGGACCTGCAACATCAGGGAGAAAGAGAACGCCGGCCCGGCCGGCGGATCGCGGGCATGGCCCGCTCCTGCAGGGAGACTTCTGCGCCCCTCGAAAACCCTGACATTTCGATCAACTTTTCCCCTATCGCCCCGGTCGTACAACCCGAACTGCTATGCTCTGCAGCTCGAAGAAAAAGGTGGACCCGCGATGACGGCGATGACTTCGCAACCGAACGAACGCCCGGGCATCTCGCCTGCGCTGGCCGCTTTGCGCGCCGCTACCCATGAGCTGCATGCCGACCTCGACAGTCGCTCCCCGCTCACTGCCGCACTGACCCAGGCCGACTACCTCGACCACGCTGCCCGCGTGCTGGGCTGGATGCGCCCGCTGGAGCAAGCCCTCTGGCCGCTCTGGCCCGACGCAGAAGATGCACGGCTGCGACGCGGCAAGAGCCAATGGCTGGAAGCCGATCTGCAGGCCGGCTCGCAGGCCACCGCCGACCTGCCCGACTGTCCCGCCGCCCCGGTCGCGATCAACCTCGCCGAAGCCTTCGGCATCGCCTACGTCGCCGAGGGCGCGACCCTGGGCGGAAGGGTGCTCTACAAGCGCCTCAAGGCCTCGTTCGAACCGCTGCCGCTGCGCTGGCTGCAGGGCTACGGCGAACACACCGGCGAACGCTGGAGCGCTTTCCAGCGCCTGCTGGCCGAGCATGTCACCACTGCCGAGGACATCTCCCGCGCCCAGGCTGCCGCCGTGTGCGCCTTCACTTCGTTCCGCGACTGGGTGCTGGACGTCGCCCCGAACCGGGCGGTCCCGGCATGAGCGAGCAGACGGTCACCCTCGCCAACTGCGAGGACGAACCCATCCATGTGCCGGGCGCGATCCAGCCCCACGGCGCGCTGATCGCCCTCGACGAACAGGGCCGCGTGCTCGGCTTCAGCGACAACCTCGGCACCCTGCTGGGCATCGCCCCGACGCTGGGCGAGCCACTGGCCGAGGCGGACGTCGGCCCCGGCGTGCTGGCGATGCTCGCTGAAGGGCTCAATGAAGCAGGCCCCTGGGTCAACAGCGTGGAAGCGCGGATCAACCGGCGCTTCTTCGACGTGATCGGCCACAGCCATGACGACGTGCGCTACCTGGAATTCGAGAGGCGCGCTGCCGGGACCGCGTCCTTCACCACCTTCGCCCTCAACGCCCAGCGCCTGGTCAGCCAGCTGCAGTTGCGCAACGACGTCGAGAGCCTGCTGGTCAGCGTCACCGAGGAAGTGCGGCGGATGACCGGCTACGACCGCGTCATGGCCTATCGCTTCAACGAGGACGACTCCGGCGAGGTGGTCGCCGAATCCCGCCGCGAGGACCTGGAAAGCTACCTCGGCCAGCGCTACCCGGCCTCGGACATTCCCGCCCAGGCGCGGCGCCTGTACCTGCAGAACCCGGTGCGGCTGATCGGCGACGCGGCCTACCAGCCGGTCGCCGTGCGCCCCACGCTGAACCCGGGCAGCGGCAAGCCGTTCGACCTGAGTTTCAGCACCCTGCGCAGCGTCTCGCCGATCCATTGCGAGTACCTCGCCAACATGGGCGTGCGCGCGTCGATGAGCATTTCCATCGTGGTCGGCGGGCGCCTGTGGGGGCTGTTCTCCTGCCACCATATGAGCCCGAAGGTGGTGCCCTACCCGATCCGCATGTCGTTCCAGGTGTTTTCCCAGGTGTGCAGCGCCATGGTCGAACGCCTGGAGCAGAGCCGCGTCAGCGAACTCCTGCGCCAGGCCTCCGAGCGCCAGCAGGCGCTGCTGCGCCGCACCCGCGACTCCGACGACCTGCTCAGCGCGCTGTCACGCCCCGGCGCCAGCATCGCCGACCTGCTGCCGTGCGACGGCGCGGTGGTGATGCTCGGCGGGCGCGCCAGCAGCATCGGCGGTGACTTCGACGACCTGGCGGTGGCCATGGTCGCCCAGCTGCAGCAGGACGAGGAGCTGGACCTGTTCCACAGCGACCAGCGCCTGGAACTGCCCGATGGCCCGCACGACCCGCGCTACTGCGGCGTCATGGCGATCCGTTTCCATCGCCAGGAGTCGGGCTGGATCGTCTGGCTGCGCCTGGAGCAGGTGCACCGCATTCGCTGGGGCGGCAAGCCGGAGAAGATCATCAAGACCGGCCCCTCCGGCGCGCGCCTGACACCGCGTGGCTCGTTTGAAGCCTGGGAAGAAGTCGTGCGCGGGCGCTCCATGCCCTGGACCGGCATCGACCTCTCCATCGCCGAGAAGCTGCGCACCGAACTGGTGGAGCTGTGCCTGAACCGCGCCGGCGAGATCGACCGCATGCGCCAGCGCCTGATCGCCGTGCTCGGCCACGACCTGCGCAACCCGTTGCAGTCGATCTCCATGGCGGCGGCCATGCTTTCCTCCAGCGACGTGCGCAACGCCGAGCTGCGCCAGCACATCACCTACTCCAGCAGCCGCATGGAACGCCTGATCAGCCAGATCCTCGAAATGAGCCGGCTGCAGAGCGGCGCGGGAATGACCGTTAAGCCGGTGGCCGCCGACCTCTCGCGGCTGGTGCGCGATATCGTCCAGGAAACCGACGTGGCCTATCCGGGCCTGTCCATCGAGACCGCCATCGAGGAGGGCGTGCAGGCGCAAGTCGACCCGGACCGCTACCTGCAGGTGATCGCCAACCTGCTGAGCAATGCCCGTCACCATGGTCGCCCCGGCCGCCCGGTGCTGGTGGAACTGCGCCGCCAGGGCGAGCTGGCGCGGCTGAGCATCCTCAACGAAGCCGAAGCGCTGGATGAGGCGCGCCTCGCCAACCTCTTCGAGCCGTTCAAGCAGGACGCCGGCGGTCATGGCCGCAACAAGAGCGGGCTGGGCATCGGGCTGTACATCTCGCAGGCCATCGTCAGCGCCCACGGCGGCCGCATCGAAGTCGAGCAGGCCGACGGCATCATCACCTTCAGCGTGCTGGTGCCGCTTAAGCCCTGACCCCTGGCGCCGATAATTGCCCACGAAAAACGGCGCCCCATGGGCGCCGTTTTCATGTCGTGCGACAGCCACTCAGCGCAACTGGCTGTCCTTGCTGCCGCGGCGGTTGTAGCCGGCGTAGGCCGCCTGCTCCTTGTCGTGCTCGGCCTGGCAGTTCACGCACAGGCGCACGCCGGGGATGGCCTTGCGTCGCGCCTCGGGGATTGGCGCGTCGCACTCTTCGCAATGGGTCAGGCTCTCGCCCTTGGGCATCTGGTTGCGTGCCCGCGCAATGGCGTCCTCGATGGTGCTGTCGATCTGCTCCTGAACCGCTCCGTCGTTTGCCCAGCCACTGGCCATGGCGACCTCCGTCAATTGATCAGTATCTGTACAGATATGAAGGGTGTCCGGAGCAATTGCAAGGGGCGGTCGCCCTGGAGCAAAAGCGGCGCTTTACGTCAGCAGTATCAGATTCACCTTACAGGCAAGACGGACCGTGAAACTGAGAATGGCGACCTTTCCATTGCCATCGAAGGAACCCGTCATGCGCTCCATTCCCGTCCTGCTCGCCGGCCTGCTGCTGTCCGGTGCGCTGTCCTGCACCGCGCTGACCGCCCAAGCGAGCGCCCGGCGGACCGATCCGTTGCTGCAGGACATCGAGCGCTACCTGCTGCTCTACACCGCTACCGGTGATGATCGCTTTCTGGTCCGGCTGGACAGTCTGGGCGCGGTGTTCGAAAGCCAGCTCGAAGGGCAGAAGCAAGCCAAGGCGCTGAAGGACATCTGGCAGCTGCATCAACAGACCTTGCTGAAGGTGCGCGAGGCCTACAGCAGGAAGGGCATCAACCTGCAGCAGGCGCTGCAGCAGACCCGGGAGGTCGCCGAACTCTTCGACAGCTTCCTGGCCAGCAGCTCGGACAGTGCTCCCTCGATGATCGGTGAACTGCGCGAACTGGCGCTGCTGGAAGCCCGGGGAGCCAATCGCAAGCTGCTGGGCGAACCGTCCGCGACGGACAGCCAGCGCATCGAGGCTCTGCGCACGAGCCTGCAATCACACCTCGAGGCGTTGCCGGACACCCCGGAGCGCAATCGTCTGCTGGCGCACTGGGCGTACCTGCGCAAGAGCCAGGCGGCCGGCGGCACGCTGCTCTACCCGTTCAACGCGCAGATCGAGTACCTCACCACCCACGCACCGCAGAGCTGATGCTCCGGGGTAGGCAGGGATGTCTTACTCTTTCACTTCCATGTATTCGCGTGCCCAGATCTGGTACTCCTCGGGCAGCGTGTACTTCTTCGCCAGCTCCGAAGCGGTCAGGTCGGAGGCATGCACGCCACGCTGCTCGCGCAGGCAGTCGTAGGTGGCCTTGATCGCGGCGAAGTAGGCGGCGTGGCCATCGACCACGATGCGCACGCCCAGCTCGGCCAGGCGGGCGTCGTCGCGCAGCTCCGGGTTGCCATAGGACACCAGCATCAGCGGCACGGACAGGTGGCGGGAGATGGCTTCCAGGTGGTCGAAGTCGCGGATGCCGACCATGCAGATGCCGTCGGCACCAGCGGCCTGGTAGGCCAGGGTGCGGCGGATCACGTCGTCCACTTCCAGCACCTCGGCGTTGGTGCGGGCGATGATCGCCATTTCCGAGTCGATGCGCGCTTCCAGTGCCGCGCGGATCTTGCCGACGCCTTCCTCGACCGGGATCAGGTCGGTGGACTTGCGGCCGAACTGCGCGGGCAGCAGGGTGTCCTCGATGGTCAGCGCAGCCACACCGGCGCGTTCCAGCTCGACGATAGTACGCATGGTGTTCAGCGCGTTGCCGTAGCCGTGGTCGGCGTCGGCGATCACCGGCAGGCGGGCGACACGACCGATGCGGGTGGCCTGCTCGGTGAATTCGCTCAGGGTGATCAGTGCAAAATCAGGCGCCGCCAAAACTTGTAGTGAAGCTACAGAACCGCCCAGGATGCCTACTTCGAAACCCAGGTCACCGGCGATGCGCGCGGACATGGGGTCGAACACCGAAGCGGTGTGATAGCAGGCTGAAGAATTCAGTAAGGCGCGGAAATCCTTGCGCAATTCGTGGAAGGAGGCTCTGTGCATGGTGGGATCCAACTGCTTGTACGGGGTGGGAGAACGGAAATCAGATAGTGGAAAACTCTTGTAGGAAAACTACAGGAACACAATGTAGCAAAACTACAAGCTACTCCCCAAGCCCTGTTTGCCACCATCGCTTCCCGACGGATACCCTGATTTTCCTACAGCGCTCGCGTACACTGCGCGGCCGTTTTTTCTCCGGACATCCTGCACCATGTTCCCGACCACTGCGGCCCGCGCCCTGGGCATCGACTTCGGTACCTCCAACTCCACCGTCGGCTGGTGGCGTCCGGACAGCGAACCGCTGATCGCCCTGGAAGACGACAAGATCACCCTGCCCTCGGTGATCTTCTTCAACGTCGAGGAACGCCGCCCGGTGTACGGCCGCCTAGCCCTGCACGAATACCTGGAAGGCTACGAAGGCCGCCTGATGCGCTCGCTGAAAAGCCTGCTGGGCTCCTCGCTGCTGAAAAGCGAGACCACCGTGCTGGGCAGCGCCATGCCGTTCAAGGACCTGCTGGGGCTGTTCATCGGCGAGCTGAAGAAGCGCGCCGAAGCGGTTGCCGGGCGCGAGTTCGATTCCGTGGTGCTGGGCCGCCCGGTGTTCTTCGTCGACGATGACCCCAAGGCCGACCAGGAAGCCCAGGACACCCTGGTCGCCGTTGCGCAGAAACTCGGCTTCAAGGACGTGTCCTTCCAGTACGAACCGCTGGCCGCGGCCTTCGACTATGAGCGCAGCATCGAGCGTGAAGAGCTGGTGCTGATCGTCGACATCGGCGGCGGTACCTCCGACTTCTCGCTGGTGCGCCTGTCGCCGGAACGCCGCGAAGTGGCCGACCGCCAGGGCGATATCCTCGCCACCGGCGGCGTGCACATCGGCGGTACCGACTTCGACAAGCAGCTGAGCATCCAGGGTGTGATGCCGCTGTTCGGCTACGGCAGCAAGATGAAGAGCGACGCCTTCATGCCGACCAGCTACCACCTCAACCTCGCCACCTGGCACACCATCAACGCGGTGTACGCGCAGAAGTCCCAGCTGGCGCTGCAGAACATGCGCTACGACATCGTCGACGCCACCGGCATCGACCGCCTGTTCAAGCTCATCGAGCAGCGCGCCGGCCACTGGCTGGCGATGCAGGTGGAAGCCAGCAAGATCGAGCTGTCCGACACCGAGCGCCGCGACATTGACCTCGCCCGCATCGAAGCCGGGCTGGTCGCGGAACTGAGCCGCGAGCTGTTCGAAGGCGCCATCGGCCCGCTGCTGGAGCGCGTGCGTGGCAGCATCAGCGAACTGCTCAACTGCGCCGACGTGGACCCGGCACGAGTCGACACCGTGTTCTTCACCGGCGGCTCCTCCGGCGTGCCGGCCCTGCGCCAGAGCGTGGCGGCGATGCTGCCCAATGCCCGCCACGTCGACGGCGACCGTTTTAGCGGGATCGGCAACGGCCTGGCCATCGAAGCGATGAAGCGCTACGGCTGAGCAGCCGCTCACTGACGCGAGTGCCGCCATGCGCTAGTGTGGCGGTAATACCCTTCGCGCCCGGAGTCCGCCATGCGCCCCCTCCAACTGACCCTCCTGCTGCTCCTGGCTGCCGCGCTCTCCGCCTGCGGCCTGGGCGAGACTGCCGCCACGGCGGCCACCACTGCCAACCTGCAGGCCCAGCAGGCGCAACAGGCCCAGCAGCAGATGCAGCAACTCAAGCAGCAGATCGATGCGGCCAACGTGCAGAACCAGCAACGCCTGGACGATGCCCTGAAAGAAGCCCAGTGAGGCCTGCGTCCCACAGATTTCTTGAACGCCGGATCATGACCTAGGCTCCAAGTTGAGCGAGTGAGTTGCTCAACCAAGGAGAACACCATGTACAAGCGATCACTGCTGGCGCTGTTGGTACTGGCCTCGGTGGCGGGCTGCGCCTCCACCAAGGTGCAGAACCCGGTCAACTACATCACCTACCGCGACGAGCCGCTGGTGCGCAATGTCGAGAAGGGGATGAGCCAGGAAGAAGTCCTGAAGATCGGCGGCACCCCGTCGGCGACCCAGAAGCGCCTGATGAAGCCGGGCAGCTGCAACAGCTACATCCTCAGCAAGAACGGGCAGCAACAGCCCTTCTACGTGAGCTTCGACGGCAGTGGCCGGGTGGACGGGTCGGGGTTCATGACCTGTTCCGAGCTGGACCGCCACGAGCGTGATTACCAGCCGTAACCAAGGCCTGAGCGGTGAAGAAAATGCCCTCGCCCGCTGGCGGGGGCTTTTTCGTCTGGCACCTTCATCGGGCAACGCGTCGCAGGCGCGCGGGGTTGTTCCCTGCGGGCATTGACGACGGTCTATCATCCCCGCAGCCATCTCAGGAGCCGCCCATGAAATACCGCATCATCGAACTGCCCGCCTTCGACGTGGTGGGCATGGACTACCGCGGCAGTGCGCCGGGCGACAGCATCGGCCAGCTGTGGCAACGCTTCCTGCCACGCGAGCAGGAGGTCACGGCCAGCGCGGCGGACAAGACGGCCTATGGCGTCTGCACTCAACTGCCGGGCGGTGAGTTCCACTACATCGCCGGCCTGCCGGTGGATGCCGGCGCGGCCGTGCCCGAGGGCATGATCAGCTTCGCGGTGCCCGCGCAGAAGTACGCGGTGTTCACCCACATCGGCCCGGTCAGCGCCATCGCCGACAGCTTCCAGGCCATCTATTCCAGCCTGCTGGCCCGCCACGGGCTGGAGCCGAAGAAAGGCGTGGACCTGGAGCGCTACACCGAACGCTTCCTCGGCCCGCAGGACCCGGCGTCGGAAACCGATCTGTACGTCCCGATCTACTGATCCGCCGGTAGGGCGCATAACGCCTAAGGCGTTATCCGCCTGAATGGCGGATAACCCGTACCGAGTTATGCGCCCTACGCACTGGCGTCACCGGCAGGAGCTCATTTGCCCTTCGTGGGCGCTTTCGCCGGCTGCTTCATCTGTTCCAGCAACGCGGTGCACTGGTTGTCGTCCTGCTTGCTCGGGGCGACAAGTGCCAGCAGCGCTGCCGCCGGGGCGACTGCCACACCCAGGGCTACCATCCCCGCACCGCGCGCAGCCAGCGGCAGGACATGCACACCCGCCTTCGGGTTCTTGAAGGTGCCCTGCACATAGAGCGGCGAGCGCAGAGAGAAGATGCGCACGCCCTTGCTCTGCGGAGTGATGTCCAGGTCCAGCTGCTCAGTGGCGAAGTTGGCCGTGCCGTCCACCGTGATGATCGCGTTCTCGGTGTCGAAGGCGAACACCCGCGGCTTGGCCAGGCCATGGGTGATGCCCACGTCGGCAGCGGCGCAGTTGATCTTCACTTCGTCATCGCCGAACAGCTTGTTCACCACGTAGTTGCCCACGTTGAGCCCGGCGATCTCCATCAGGCTGCGGCTGATGCGCCCGTCGTTGATCAGCAGCTTCATCTCGCCGTTGGCGCCGGCGAGGATGGTTGCCACCGAATTGCCGGTGCCGCTGATGGCCGCGTCGCCATTCAGCTCGCCGAAGCTCGACTGCATCGGCGCAAAGCTGGGGAACAGCTCCTTGAGCTTGAAGCTGCGCGCCTGCAGTTGGACCTTGCTCTGCAACGGCGTCTTGCCGCCGTCCAGGCGGATGTGCGAGTCCAGCGTGCCGCCGGCCACGCCGAAGCGCAGCGGCTCCAGGGTCAGCAGGCCATCGTTGAGCACCAGGTGGGTGTAGAGATCGCTGATCGGCAGCTTGTCGCTGTGCACGATGCGCTTGCCGGTGAACTCCACGTCGGCGTCCATGGCGCGCCAGCGGTCGGTGCGGAACTCTTCCACCGGCAGCACCTTGTCCGCCGGCTGGCGGGTGCTCTGGCCGCGCGCCTGCTTCTCCTTGTTGGAGTCGGCGCCGATCAGCGGACCTAGGTCGGCCATGCGCAACTGGTCCGAGCGCAGCTTGCCGGAAAGCTTGGGCCGCGGCTGGCGATTGACGAACACCAGGTCGCCATGCAGATCGCTGTCGCCGACCTTGCCGTTGAAGTTCTCGTAGTGGAACTGCGCGCCGGCCGAATCGTGCAGCTCGGCTTTCAGGCGGCCGTCGGTCTCGTAGGCCGGCGTATCGGGCAGGGTCACGCCGGTGAGTGGAAAGAGGTTGGCCATGCTGGTGCCAGCCAGCCTCAGGCGCAGGTCCAGCGCGCCGAGGTTCAGCGGGTCGACCAGCGTGCCGACGATGCTCGCGCGGGTGCTGCCGGCGGAGACGTCGGCCTGCACCGGGAAAGGCTTGGCGGCATCCTGCAGGGCGAGCATGCCGCCGACCTTGCCCGAGCCGTTGAGCGGCAGCCCCTTGTACTGGCCCTTGAGCTTCCAGCCGAACACGTAGTCCTGGGTTTCGGCCTTGTCGCCGCCGGCCAGCGCCTTGCCCGCCAGTTCGCCGAACGGCACCGGCTTGCCGAGCGGGTCCACCAGCAGTTCCAGGCGAGTCTTCAGGCGCTGGTCATCGAGGGTGACACTGCCCTTGTCGAAGCCGATCTCGCCGATATCCAGCTTCCACGAAGACTGCTCGGGCGGGGCGTTGGGGTCTTCTTCCTTCTTCGGCAGCTCGAAGGTCCAGGTCGCCCGCCCATCCGCGAGCCGCAGCAGATCGGCGCTGGGGCGGGTGAGGACGATCTGCGGGATGTTCACGGTCTGCCACAGCAGCGGCAGCGGGGCGAGGCGGAACTCCACCTTCTCCAGGCTGGCAAAGTTCGTCGAACGCGTCTTGCCGGCCGCCCAGTCGGGGTTGCCCAGGGTGATGTCCGCGGCGCTGAAATGCGGCCACGGCACATAGGCGCGCCAGCCGCCTTCGTCCGGCTCGGTGCGCCAGAACACCTGCAGGTCGCCATTGATGGCGAAGGGGCGGCCCAGCTCGGCCGAGACCTTCTCGTTGATGGTCGGCTTCACCCGGTTCCAGTCGAAGGTGGCGATGAACACCACCAGCGCGGCGATTACCGCGATGAAACCCGTGAAGCTCCAGAGGCAGATTCGTTTCCCGCGCGTCATACCTGAACTCCCTGCTTGCCGCGTCGGTGGAAGCAGCGACGTCCCCACGTCGCTGCCGGTCATCATCGGCCGCCTGAGCATGCCGGGCCGGCATTCTCCCTTGGCCTGTCGTCTTGGACCAGCATAGCGAGGTGATGGCTCCCGCAATCTGCGCGGCAATTGTGCGCGACGGCGCTGCCGGGCAAAAAAACCAAACTTTCAAGGCGGCCCGCGACTCACACCCTTGAGACCCGAACCAAGCCGCGCGCCACCGCAGCGCCGGCCCGCCGTTAAGGAGATACCTGATGAACCAGGCACAACTGACCGACGTCCAGACCCTGCGCCAGAGGGCGCGCCAGAACATCGAGGACGGCGCAGTGACCGAGGGCTACCATGCCGACCGCAAGACCGTGCTGCGTCTGCTCAATGAGTCGCTGGCCACCGAACTGGTCTGTTACCTGCGCTACAAGCGCCACTACTTCATGGCCACCGGACTGAAGGCCAGCGTGGCCGCCGCCGAATTCCTCGAGCACGCCACCCAGGAACTGCAGCACGCCGACCTGCTGGCCGAGCGCATCATGCAGCTGGGCGGCGAGCCGGACTTCAATCCCCACGGGCTGACCGAGCGCTCCCACGCCGAATACGTGGCCGGCGCCAACCTGCGCGAGATGATCACCGAGAACCTGGTCGCCGAACGCATCGCCATCGACAGCTACCGCGAAATCGTCGTCTACCTGGGCGACGACGACCCGACCACGCGCCGCCTGTTCGAGGAGATCCTCGCCCAGGAGGAAGAGCACGCCGACGACATGGCCGACCTGCTCCAGGACCTGAAGTAACCCCGCCATCGCCCGCATCGATGCCCGACTCCGGCCGGGCTTCGTGCTTGCGCGCCCTGCCATTCGGCGAAGACCCGCATCCCAGAGCCGTTGAGCCAGACCTTCCCCACAAATACATCGAACAATCAGATACTACCAATCACGCCGATATCGCCCATCAAAGGCGTTGATAGAAGTCAATTTTCACAACCAAGTATCTGATTTTAAAGATACTATTCAACAATCATCGACATCGATAGCGACTATCTTTCGGCATCGTTTTCCAATCGATAATCCAGAACAGATACTGAGTCCGTGTCCAACGAACTCCCCACTCTTTCTGGAGCCGCATCATGAAACGCACCCTCGTACTTGGCTTTGCCCTCTCCGTACTTGCTGCCAATGCCGCTTTCGCCGGCTCCCAGCAGGAATCCCCTGTCATCAACGCCAGCCAGACCCAGATCCTGGTTCAGGAAGGCGCCGAACGCAGCCTGGGTCAGCAGCAGAAACAACTGGACGCGGCCAAGGCCCGTATCGCCGAAAACGGCTCCAGCCAGTCGGTTGATCGCCTGATCCAGAAAATGAACGTGGCCGAGAACGGCTCCAGCCAGACCGTCGACCGCCTGCACAAGCAACTGGGCGTGGCTGAAAACGGTTCGAGCAAAACCATCGACCGTCTGCACAGCGAAATGAGCGTTGCCGAAAACGGTTCGAGCAAGTCGGTTGACCGCCTGCACCAGGCCATGAACGTCGCCGAGAATGGCTCCAGCCAGACCGTCGACCGCCTGCACAAGCAACTGGGCGTGGCTGAAAACGGTTCGAGCAAAACCATCGACCGTCTGCACAGCGAAATGAGTGTTGCCGAAAACGGTTCGAGCCAGTCGGTTGACCGCCTGCACCAGGCCATGAACGTCGCCGAGAATGGCTCCAGCCAGACCGTCGACCGCCTGCACAAGCAACTGGGCGTGGCTGAAAACGGTTCGAGCAAAACCATCGACCGCCTGCACAGCGAGATGAGCGTTGCCGAAAACGGTTCCGAGCACACCGTCGACCAACTGCACAGCAACATGGTCGCCGAGTCCGGTGGCGATACCGTCTTCGATGCCCACCTGAAGGCCTGACGCCCAAGGCAGTACACCGCAAGGTGAGAGAAAAGCCCGGCCCCGCCGGGCTTTCTTATCGCTCGAAGTTCACGAAACCCCGCCATCGATAACAGGCCAGCCGTGATTTGTAACGGCGCCTTGCCTGAAACCTCCTGAAACGCACCTGAAAACACCGCCCTAGAGCGGTTTTCGTCGTTACATCATTAACGGCGATAGTAGAAATTAGCCGGCTAAATAATCGACATCGCTGATGCTCTGTATTACCCGGCATCGTTTTTAAATCGATTTATCCGAAGGGAAAATAACCCCGTAGCCAAAACAAACCGCCCCCCTTTCGGAGCCACACAACATGAAACGCCAGATCGCCCTCAGCCTTGCACTCACTTCCCTGATGTCCGCCAGCGCCGTCTTCGCCGCCCCGGCCATCCTCAACAACGGCCCGCGCTCCCTTCCGCAACACGAACACCAGCTGCAGCAGAAGAGCGCTGAAGCCCGTGTCGCCGAAAACGGCTCCGACCGCACCATCGACCGCCTGCACAAGCAGATGGACGACGCCCGCGTTGCCGACAATGGCTCCGAGCGCACCATCGATCGCCTGCACAAGCAGATGGACGATGCCCGCGTTGCCGACAACGGCTCCGAGCGCACCATCGACCGCCTGCACAAGCAAATGGACGACGCCCGCGTTGCCGACAACGGTTCCGAGCGCACCATCGACCGCCTGCACAAGCAGATGGATGACGTCCGCGTAGCCGAGAACGGCTCCGAGCACACCATCGACAAGCTGCACAGCAACATGGTCGCCGAGTCCGGTGGTGACACCGTGTTCGATGCCCACCTCAAGCGTGTTTCCTGATCCAGACGAAATACGCCTGACAGGCGAAAGAAAAGCCCGGCATCTGCCGGGCTTTCTCATTTCTGCGTTAGCGCAATTCGATCAGAGCTTCGTCTCGCCAGCATCCGGCTCGCCATCGGAGCGACCAATGCTCGCCGGCGCTTCCACCACCAGTTCCTCCGGCACTTCCTCGACACGCGGGTCCAGCGCGGCGGCCATCGGGCTGACGGTGTCGGGCATGGCCACGTGGTGCAGCGGCGCCTCGTCGACGCGGTGCACACCGGTGACGCGCTTGGGCTGCACCCAGAAGATCAGGATCAGCGCATAGGCCGAGACCAGCATGTAGAACATGCCCGGCCCGAAGTGACGCATCATCGCGCCGGCGAACAGCGGGCCGATGCAGGCGCCGACGCCGTAGGTCGTCAGCAGCATGGCCGACAGCGCCACCCGGCGCGATTGCTCGACGTGGTCATTGCCCAGCGCCACCGCCAGTGGATAGAGGGTGAACAGCAGCATGCCGGTGACGAATCCGTTCGCCAGCAGCAGCGTATAGGGCAGTTCGATCAGCCCCCACATCGGCACTGCGGCCAGGCACAGCAGCAAGGCGTTGGCGCGGATCAGCCAGCTGCGGTTGACCCGGTCCGACAACCAGCCCAGCGGCCACTGCGCGCAGAAGCCGGCGACGATGCACATGCCGACGAAGAAGCTCGACTGCGCGGTGTCCAGGCCGTTGCGCGCCGCATACACCGGCGCCAGGCCGTAGAACGCGCCGACCATCAGGCCGGCGACGAAGATGGTGCCCAGCGATTGCGGCACGCGCTTCCAGAAGAAGCCGATCTCCAGCGGCGCCGCCACCAGCTTGGCCGGGTGGACGCGACGGGTCAGCGCCAGCGGGATCAGGCACGACGAGAAGCACATGGCGACCAGCAGCAGCGGCTTGTAATCCAGCGCCGGGCTAAGCGCCAGCAAGCCCTGGCCAACGACCAGGCCGGCGTCCACCGCCACCATGTAGCCGGCGAACACCTTGCCGCGCTGGTGCCCTTCGGCCTGCTCGTTGAGCCAGCTCTCGATCACCATGTACTGGTTCATCATGACCGCGCCCATCACGAAGCGCAGGACGATCCACACCTCCAGCTGCGAAACCAGCGCGTGGATCAGCACGATCACCGTGGCCATGCCGGCGCAGGCGACGTAGGAGCGGATGTGGCCGAAGCCGGCGATCAGCTTGTGGCCGAACTTGCCACCACAGACCAGGCCGAAGTAGTACGCCGCCATCAGACCGCCGACCCAGAGGTCGCTGACGCCTTCCTGGGTCAGGCGCAGGCCCATGTAGGTGGTGAACAGGCCGGAGCCGGCGAGCATCAACAGCGTGGCGGTGTAGAGCGCGGGAAACGTGACGAGCGGGCTGAACATGGCAAGTCCGGCAGGAAAATGAGGAAGGTGGGTGTCAGGGCAAGGTTAGCCGTCCGCACATCGGACAGCGGTCATGCGGCAAAGATCACATGGTTTGCAGCAGGTGCGCATTATGGCCGGCGGCCAGTGCGCCGGCTATCGGACGCGCGCCCGCCGGCAAACCGGTGAAACCCTGCGCCCGGCGGCTACTCCAATGCAGTATGTGGCCGGAGAATCCTCATGCCGCTCCTGGACCTGAAACCCTTCCTGCTCTACTGCACCCTGATCAACTACGTCATCCTGCTGGTCTGGTTCGCCGCCTTCACCCTCGCCCACGACTTCGTCTACCGCCTGCATTCGCGCTGGTTCACCCTGCCAGTCGAGCAGTTCGACGCGATTCATTACGGCGGCATGGCCGTCTACAAGATCGGCGTCCTGCTGCTCAACCTGGTGCCACTGCTGGCGCTGTGCATGCTTTCCTGAATCGATCTGCCACCGATGCGACATCATGACCGCCGATCGGAAAGCAACTTGTTGAAATTTATTGGAAATACTCAGGTCGTAGGGTGCACGCAGTTTTCAGGAGATCACCACCGTGCACCACGCAACCCGCAGCCTGCGAAAGACTCTCGACGCCGTCGCCGCCAACAACGAGGCCACGGCCCTGGAAGTCATGCGGGCGCTCGAACAGGTCCAGGATGACCTGCTCCGACAGAAGCTGCTCAAGTCCATCCACCACCTCAACCAGGACGCCGCCGACCTGCGCGCCCTGCGTGAGGACATCGCCTCGCCGCTGACCCGCCGCGCCTGATCTGCCTCAGGCGATCGCCGGCTGTGTCGGTCGGCGATGGATCCAGATGCGCTTGAGCACTGTGGCGAACTGCGCCGACAGGCGGCCGCTGTTGTAGGTCTGGCCGTAGCGCGCGGCAATCGCCTGCACCTCCTTCGACAGCTGCGCATAGCGGCGCGCCGGCAGGTCCGGATAGAGGTGGTGCTCGATCTGGTGGCTGAGGTTGCCGGTGAGGATATGGAACAGCGGGCCGCCTTCCAGGTTGCTCGACCCGCGCAGCTGGCGCAGGTACCAGTGGCCACGCGTCTCCCCCTGCACCACCTCGGGCGGGAATACCGCCGCCTTCTCGGTGAAGTGGCCGCAGAAGATCACGGTGAAGGTCCACAGGTTGCGCATCAGATTGGCGATGACGTTGCCCAGCAGCACCGCGCCGAAGGCGCCGGTGAACAGGCCGAGCAGCGGGAACACCAGGTAGTCCTTCACCCACTGGCGCCCGACCTTGGCGTTGAACTGGCGCAGCAGCGGGCGCAACTCTTCCTTGCTCATCCGCCCCTTCACGTACTTGTCCAGGCGCAGATGCTGCACCGCCACGGCGTACTGGAACAGCAGCGCCTGCAGCGTCACCCAGAGCGGCTGCCAGCGGTAGAACGGCTTCCACCTCTGCTCGGGGAACAGCCGCACCACGCCGTAGCCCACATCGTCGTCCATGCCCAGCACGTTGGTGTAGGTGTGATGCACATGGTTGTGCGTGTGCCGCCAGAAGTCCGCGGGGCCGACGATGTCCCACTCATAGTTGCGCCCGGAGAATTCCGGATCGTTCATCCAGTCGTACTGGCCATGCATGACGTTATGGCCCAGCTCCATGTTCTCCAGGATCTTGCCCAGCCCGAGCAGGAAGGTGCCCAGCAGCCAGGTCGGCGGGAACCAGCCGACCATCAGCAGCACACGGCCGCTCCAGCAGCAGAAGCGCACCGCCGCGCGGATGCGACGGATGTAGCGGGCGTCTTTTTCGCCCAGGTCATGCAGGGTGCGCTGGCGCAGGGCGTCCAGCTCGTCACCGAAGGCCGCCAGTTCGGCGGCGCTGAGGTCGCGATCTTCGCGCATGGACATTCTCCTGAAGATCAGAGATCGACGGTCAGGTCGCCCTGGGGCGCGCTGACGCAGATACGGATGGGCTGGCCCGGTTCGCTGAACAGCTCGCCGCTGCGCAAGTCGCGCACGCAGCCGCTGACCAGCGTGCAGGTGCAACTGGTGCAGACGCCCTGGCGGCAGCCGTGCACCGGGCGCAGGCCGTGGGATTCGGCCTGCTCCAACAGGCTGCGGCGGCTATCGCCAGCCACCTGCAACGCGCTGCGGGCGAAGCTCAGACTCACGGCCTTTGCCGGCTCTTGCCCGTCCCAGGCCGGCGGGCTGAAGCTTTCCACCTGCAGGCTGCGGCTGCTCGCGCCCAGCGCCTGGCGTACCGTTTCGACGAAGCCGCCAGGGCCGCAGGCCAGCACGTGGCGGCCATCCAGGTCGGCCACATGATCGCGCTGGAAGCGTCCGGACAACTCGCCTTCCCGCGCGGCATCGCCGCTCAACGCCCAGCGCAGTTCGAGATTCGGGTACTGCCGCGCCAGCGCCTGAAGCCCATCGACGAAGGCCTTCTGACCGCGCTGACGAACGTAATGCAGCAGCGTTACCGGGCCGCCGTAGCCGCGCGCCAGCGCCTCGCGCAGCAGGCCGAGCAAGGGTGTCAGGCCACTGCCCGCGGCCAGCAGCAGCACGCCCTGGTCGTCGGTCGGCCAGCTCAGGTCGCCGTCCGGCAGGCCCAGCTCCAGCACTTCACCGACGCACAATTGCTGCAGCAGGAAGGTGGATATGCGCCCGCCCGGCTGCAGCTTCACGGCGAACTCCAGGCAGCCGTCCTCGGCGACGCGGGTCAGGCTGTAGCTGCGGCTGTGGCGCACACCGTCGCGCTCGACGAACAACTGCAGGTGCTGGCCGGGCCGCGCGCCACGCCAGTGCGCATTGGGGCGCAGGCGCAGTTCGAGCATGTCGTCCGCCACCCACTGCCGCGCCTCGACCCGCGCGAACACCCGGCGCAGCGACCAGCCACGGTTGCAGGCGCGCAACGCGGCATCGACATCCGACTCGCGCAGCCACTGGCCGCGCACCAGGGCGCGCAGCGGCGACAACAGCGGCGAGAGGAAACGCAGGCCGGCAAAGGGAAGCAGGGACATGGGCGAACACCGAACAGTAAACATGTGTTCACTTAAAATCTCACGAGCAGGAGATTTCAGTCAACACTCGTTCACTATTTTCCACAGGAACTTCCCCCGCGCCGACCGGCATTTGCTAGAGTGCCTGCGCCTTTGCCCTGGATAGCACTGCCGTATGGCCACTCCCCGCGCCGAACAGAAACAACAGACCCGCCTGGCCCTGATGGATGCCGCGCGCGGCCTGATGGACAGCGGCCGCGGCTTCGGCAGCCTGAGCCTGCGGGAAGTGGCGAAGACGGCGGGCATCGTGCCGGCGGGCTTCTACCGGCACTTCACCGACATGGACCAGCTCGGCCTCGCCCTGGTCGCCGATGTCGACGAGACCTTCCGCGAGACCTTGCGCGTGGTGCGTCGCAACGAATTCGAGCTGGGCGGCGTGATCGAGGCCTCGGTGCGCATCTTCCTCGACGCCGTCACCGCCAACCGCACCCAGTTCCTCTTCCTCGCCCGCGAGCAGTACGGCGGCTCGCACCCGATTCGTCAGGCCGTGGGCGCCCTGCGCCAGCGCATCACCGACGACCTCGCCGCCGACCTTGCACTGCTCAACAAGCTGCCGCACCTCACCACCCAGGACATCGACGTGATCGCCGACCTCGTGGTGAAGACGGTGTTCGCCACCCTGCCCGAGCTGATCGACCCACCGGCCGACAGCCTGCCGACGCACCTCTCGCCCCAGGCGAAGATCACCCAGCAGCTGCGCTTCATCATGATCGGCGCCAAGCACTGGACCGGGATCGGCTCGCGGCCCTGACGAACCCACGCGCGCTCGCTCCTACGAAAAGCACTACTGCCCCGCCTTGGTGCGCACCGTTTTCGTGCGCACCATCCTTGCGCGCACGCACCATTGCTGACCACTCGGACAAGGGCTGCAGCCCGCGCCAGAACTGACGCGCGCCCGCACTGGCAAGCCCCTTGCTGTAGCACCGCCATTGCTACTGCCGGACACTGCCATGCTGGTCATCCACCAACGAATCGAACCCCGCGAACACTGGGACGCCGAGCTTCGCCTGAATTACGAGGCGCGCAGCAAGAGTCGCCTGCGCTGCTTCACCAGCACCGGTGAAGACGTCGGCCTGTTCCTCGAGCGCGGCCAGTCGCCGCTGACCGATGGCGAGTGCCTGTTGGCCAACGATGGCCGCGTGGTGCGCGTCTGCGCGGCGCCGGAAAAACTCCTCCACGTCACCTGCGCCAACGCCCGTGAGCTGAACCGCGCGGCCTATCACCTGGGCAATCGCCACGTTGCCCTGCAGGTCGGCGATGGCTGGCTGCGCCTGCTCGACGACTACGTGCTCAAGGCCATGCTCGACCAACTCGGCGCCACGGTGGAAACCATCGACGCGCCCTTCCAGCCCGAACACGGCGCCTACGGCGGCGGCCATCACCACTCGCACCACGGTGAGGAGGAATTCAACTACGCACCGAAGCTGCACCAGTTCGGAGTGCGGCGGTGAGCGCCATCTGGTCGCTGTTGCGCCTGGCCAGTCCACAGTTGCCCATCGGCGGCTACAGCTATTCCCAGGGCCTGGAAAGCGCCATCGACCAGGGCCAGGTGAGGGATGCCGACGGTGCCCGTACCTGGCTCGCCGACCAGTTGCACCTGAACCTCGCGCGCTTCGAAGGCCCGCTGCTGGCCGAGCTGCTGCGTGCCGCGCAAGACGCTGACTGGGACGCCCTGCGCGACGCCGCCGAGCGTCATCGTGCCAGCCGCGAAACCCGTGAGCTGGGCCTGGAGAACCGGCAGATGGGCTTCTCCCTCGGCCAGTTGCTCGAAGCCCTGCCCGAGCTGGACGAGCCCGCCCGCCAGTGGCTTGCAGTGCAAGGCGAGCCCTCCTTCGCCGCCGCCTGGGCCCTGGCCGCCCGCGCCTGGGGGCTCTCCCCGGAGCAGGCACTCGGCGCCTGGCTGTGGAGCTGGCTGGAGAACCAGCTGGCGGTGCTGATGAAGACCCTGCCGCTGGGCCAGATGGCTGCGCAGAAGCTCACCTCGCAACTGCTCCCCGACCTCGACGCCGCCTGCCGGGCCGCGCTGGAAAACGATCCCCACGGCGGCGCGCCTTTCGGGCTCGCGCTGGCCTGCATGACCCACGAAACCCAATACAGCCGTCTGTTCCGCTCCTAGGAGAACTGCCATGAACTTTCAACCTCTTCGCGTCGGCATCGGCGGCCCGGTGGGCTCCGGCAAGACCGCCCTGACCCTGGCGCTGTGCCGCGCCCTGCGCCAGCGCTACAACATCGCCGTGGTCACCAACGACATCTACACCCAGGAGGACGCGCAGTTCCTGGTGCGCAACGAAGCACTGGAGCCGGAGCGGATCATCGGCGTGGAAACCGGCGGCTGCCCGCACACGGCGATCCGCGAGGACGCCTCGATCAACCTCGAAGCCGTGGACCAGCTCAACCGCCGCTTCCCCGGCCTCGACCTGATCCTGGTGGAGTCCGGCGGCGACAACCTCTCGGCCACCTTCAGCCCCGAGCTGTCGGACCTGACCCTCTACGTGATCGACGTGTCCGCCGGCGACAAGATCCCGCGCAAGGGCGGGCCGGGCATCTGCAAGTCCGACCTGCTGGTGATCAACAAGATCGACCTCGCCCCGCTGGTAGGCGCCTCGCTGGAAGTGATGGACCAGGACGCCTCGCGCATGCGCGGCGACAAGCCCTTCGTCTTCAGCAACCAGAAAACCGGCCAGGGCCTGGCCGAGATCATCACCTTCATCGAGCGCCAGGGCCTGCTGAGCGCAGCCTGATGCCTTCTTCGCGGCCGCGGATGCCGGCCGTTCCATGACCAGACGCTCCATCACAAGAACCAGGGAGTTTTCCATGCAGCTGCGCAAAGCCCTCTACAGCCTGGCGCTGTTCCTCACTCCGGCCGTGGCCTTCGCCCACCCGGGCCACGGCGACCACGGCCTGATCGCCGGCATCGCCCATCCCCTCACCGGCCTCGACCACCTGCTGGCAATGTTTGCCGTCGGGCTCTGGGCCGCGCAGCAGAAAGGCGCGGCGCGGCTGGCGCTGCCGTGCACCTTCGTCGTGACCATGCTGATCGGCGGGCTGCTGGGCTTCGAGGGGCTGGAGATGCCGTTCATGGAGACCGGCATCGCCGCTTCCGTGCTGGCGCTGGGCCTGTGCGTTGCACTGGCGGTGCGTCCGCCGCTGTTCCTGGCGATGGGCGCGACTGCACTGTTCGCCCTCGCCCACGGCGTGGCCCACGGGCTGGAACTGCCGGAGCTGAGCAGCCCGTGGCTGTATGCCGCCGGCTTCGTCGGCGCGACTGCGGCGCTGCATACGGCGGGTTACGGGATCGTTCGCCTGCTGCCGCAGGCGGCTGCACCGCTGGTGCGTTTCGCCGGGCTGGCTTCGGCGGGTGCCGGTGCCTGGCTGCTCGCGGGCTGACCTGCTCGTTTCTACAAGATCAACAGCCCCTCACCCTAACCCTCTCCCGCAAGCGGGAGAGGGGATCGTTCGGCGCGAGTTGAAGCCTCGGCGTCAGCCGGTACGGACGGCTCCTCTCCCAGAGGGAGAGAAGGCAGTTTGGTGCAGGATGAAGCCTCGATGTCAGCCGGCTCGGACGGCCCCCTCTCCCTCTGGGAGAGGGCTGGGGTGAGGGAGAAGTCCCGGCACGGACACCCCGGAGTACGACGGTTAGCCGACCGCACATCACCCCTTGCGATGCACCGCAAACCCTGCCCACGCCTGGCTCACCGGCATGATTTCCAGGGTGTTGATGTTGATGTGCGGCGGCTGGTTCATGATCCAGTGGATGGTCTCGGCAATGTCCGCGGACTGGATCGGCTCGGCGCCCGCGTAGGTCTTGTCGTACTTCGCCTGGTCACCGCCGAAGCGCACCAGGGAGAATTCGCTCTCGCACATGCCCGGCTCGAGGTTGGTGACGCGCACGCCGGTGCCCTGCAGGTCGCAACGCAGGTTCAGCGAGAACTGCTCGACGAAGGCCTTGGTCGCGCCATACACGTGACCGCCCGGATAGGGCCAGTGGCCGGCCACCGAACCCAGGTTGAGGATGCTCGCGCCCGGGCCATGGGCGATCAGGCGCGGCAGCAGCAGGCGGGTGGCGTACATCAGGCCCTTGATGTTGGTGTCCACCATGGTGTCCCAGTCATCCAGCTCGCAGTTCTGCGCAGGGTCGGTACCCAGGGCGAGGCCGGCGTTGTTGATCAGGCCACGCAGCTTGGCGAACTTCTCCGGCAGGCTGTCCACCGCAGCGGTCATCGCCGCGCGGTCGCGCACGTCGAGCACCAGCGGCAGTACCTCGGTCTCGGCGGAAAGCTCCTGGGCCAGCGCATTCAGGCGCTCCTCGCGACGGCCGGTGATCACCAGCGACCACCCGTCACGGGCGAAACGCCGCGCGCAGGCTTCGCCGAAGCCGGAAGTGGCGCCGGTAATGAACAGAGTGGGAGTAGTCATCACAGATATCCTCTTGCTGGGCACTGCCGTCGCCGATGCATGCCGGGGAATCGTACGGTGCGCGTTCTTGTCGGTCGGCCGAGCATAACAGCCCGAACCCGCCGCGTTGCGTTACAGCCGCGCTGGATAAAACCCGAACAGCCGCCTGAAAGCCCCATGGCCACGGGCCTGCCGCGAGTTGCGCCCACCTTTTCCACAGGCTGCTCCACGGATTCTGTGGGCAAGCGGAATGCCGATTTCCCCCTGGACGATTTTCGAGCGCCCCGCCGCACGCCCCGCCGTCGCTGCGCTGGAGAGGTTCTTCCCAAGGTTATCCACAGGTCTTTCAACGGCTGACGGGGACAACTATCGGAGGCGCGGAACTTTTCCGCGAAGCCGTACCTGTCCATCCATACAGGGGTTGCGGGATGATCGAGCAGAAATCGACCGCCTCGGGCGGCACCTGCTGCCATGGGGCCTGGCGAGGTTCTCCCAGACGTTATCCACAGGCCGGCCCACAGATTTTCTGGATTAATTCACGGCAAGCAGCAGGCGCGCGGCGATCAGGTCTTCCAGTGCATAACCCACGGACTTGAACAGGGTGATCTCGCTGTCGTCCTTGCGTGCGCCGCGACCGCTCAGGAGGTCGGCCAACTGGCAGTGGATAGCACTCTCGTCGATCACGCCTTCGCTTACCGGGATCAGCAGGTCGCCCGCCTCTTCCAGCGCACCTTCGCGGGTATCGACCACAATGCGCGCGCGGCGCACGGCTTCGCTGTCGGTCTCGCGCATGGACGGCAGAAAGGCGCCGACCAGGTCGAGGTGGCAGCCCGAGCGCAGCCAGGCGCCATGGACGATGGGTTCGCGCGAGGTGGTGACACAGCTGATGCAGTCCGCCGCCGCCACGCCGCCGCGCAGATCGATGCAGGCATGAGCGGGATAGCCTTCGTCCTGCAGCTGCTTCACCAGCGCATGGACCTTGTCTTCGTGTCGGCCCCAGACGGCGACGTCCTCGTATTCGCGTACCGAACAGTGGGCGCGGACCATGTGCGGCGCCAGGGTGCCGCTGCCGACCACCAGCAGCCGGCGGGCATCGCGGCGCACCAGGTAATCGGCGGCCAGCGCGGAGGTGCAGGCAGTGCGCCGGGCGGTCATTTCCGAGGCCTCGAGCATCGCCAGCGGGCGCCCCGTCTCGCCGTCGAACAGGCAGAACAGCGCGGCCACGGCTGGCAGGTTCTTCGCTCCGTTGCCGGGGAAGACGGTGACCAGCTTCACGCCGATGTCCTGCCCCGGCTGCCACACCGGCATGGTCAGCAGCGAGGCATTGCCGGGCAATTCATGGCAGCCGCGAACCGGGGCTTCGCAGGGTCCGGCGAGGCCGATGCGCAGGGCTTCGATCAGCTGGGGATAACTCAGGCGCTCGGCGACGTCGGCGTTGGTGAGAAAGCGGAGGTCTTGCATGGAAACCCCTCTTGGAGAAAACGGTGGGTAGTCCGCTCCGAAGATCAAGAGCCCCTCACCCTAACCCTCTCCCGCAAGCGGGAGAGGGGACCGTTCGGAGCAGGATGAAACCACGGAGTCAGCCGGCACGATCTGCCCCCTCTCCCTCCGGAGCGGGGCGCGCAGCCAGGGTTGGGGTGAGGGCAGGAGGCCGCACCGACCCTCCATAGAAAGACAGCTACGAAAGGTGGCGCGTCAGTGCCCGCCCAGATACGCGTTGCGAACCTCCTGGTTGCCCAGCAGCTCGGCGCCGGTGCCGCTCAGGCGAATCTCGCCGTTGACCATCACGTAGCCACGGTCGGACAGCTTCAGTGCGTGGTTGGCGTTCTGCTCCACAAGGAACAGCGTCATCCCGCTCTTGGCCAGCTCGCGCAGGGTCTGGAATATCTGCTTGACCACGATGGGTGCGAGGCCCAGCGAGGGTTCGTCGAGCAGCAGCAGCTTGGGCCGGCTCATCAGCGCGCGGGCGATGGCGAGCATCTGCTGCTCGCCGCCGGACATGGTCATGGCGCGCTGGTTGCGCCGCTCCTTCAGGCGCGGGAAGAGGTCGAACATGCGCTGCATGTCCTCCTGGGCGTGGTCCATGCCGACGGGAATGGTGCCCATCAGCAGGTTCTCCTCCACCGTCATGTCGGGGAACACCCGGCGCCCCTCCGGCGACTGCGCGATGCCGTTGGAGGCCACGTAGTGCGCCGACTTGTGGCGGATGTCCTGGCCCTTGTAGAGGATCGCGCCACCGGCTGCGCGCGGCTGGCCGAAGATCGACATCAGCAGCGTCGACTTGCCCGCGCCGTTGGCGCCGATCAGCGCCACGGTTTCCCCTTCGTTGACGGTCAGCGAGACTTTCTTCAGCGCCTGGATCGGCCCGTAGAACACATCGACCTCAAGGAATTCCAACATCGGCGCCGTCATGCCAGCTCCTCTTCGTCTGCGCCGAGATAGGCGGCGATCACTTTCTCGTTGTGGCGGATCTCGTCCGGCGCGCCACGGGCAATGACCACGCCGTGGTCGAGCACGATGATGTGGTCGGAGATGTTCATCACCATGCCCATGTCGTGTTCGATCAGCAGCACGGTGATGCCGTGGTGGTCGCGCAGGTAGCGCACGATGCGCGCCAGCGCCTGGGTTTCGGCCGGGTTCAGGCCGGCGGCGGGTTCGTCGAGGCAGATCAGCTCGGGCCGGGTGCACATGGCGCGGGCGATCTCCAGGCGGCGCTGCTGCCCGTAGGACATCTCGCCGGCCAGGCGGTTGGCGCAGTCCACCAGGTCCACCACTTCCAGCCAGTAAAAGGCGTGGTCCAGCGCCTCGCTTTCCGCGCGGCGGTAGCCGGGGGTGTTGAGCACGCCGGCGATGAGGTTGCGGTTGACGAACATGTGCTGGGCCACCAGCAGGTTCTCCACCACCGACATCTCGCGGAACAGCCGGATGTTCTGGAAGGTGCGCGCCAGCCCTGCGCGGTTCACCAGGTGGGTGCCGCCGAACATCTTGTAGTACAGGCGGTTGCCGAACTGCGCCGGGTTGACGAAATCGCCGCCCTGGAACGGCTGGCCGAGCACCTTGATGACGTCGGTGGTGCCGCCCTGGGTGTTGAGCAGGATGTTGCCGCCGGTAGCCTTGTAGAAGCCGGTGAGGCAGTTGAACACCGTGGTCTTGCCGGCGCCGTTGGGGCCGATCAGCGCGCTGATGGAGCCGCGCTCCACGTCGAGGTTGACGTCGTTGAGCGCCTTGATGCCGCCGAAGTGCATCATCAGGTGCTCGACGCTGAGGATCTTGTCACCGCTCATGGCGCCACCCCCTTGCGGACGGCGAAGCCCGAGCGGCTGATGCGGATCAGCCCGCGCGGGCGCCAGATCATCATCAGCACCATGAGGATGCCGAACAGCAGCACGCGGTAGTCGGCGAAGCTGCGCAGCAGTTCCGGCGCCACGGTGAGGACGAAGGCGGCGATCACCACGCCCACCGTCGAGCCCATGCCGCCCAGCACCACGATGGCGAGGATCAGCGCGGACTCGAAGAAGGTGAACGACGACGGGTTGACGAAGCCCTGGTAGCTGGCGAAGAACACCCCGGCCAGGCCTGCGGTAGAGGCGCCGAGCATGAACGCCGAGAGCTTCACCAGCACGTGGTTCAGGCCCATGGCGCGGCAGGCGATCTCGTCCTCGCGCAGCGCTTCCCAGGCGCGGCCGACCGGCATGCGGGTCAGCCGGTGCTTGATGTAGAGCACCAGCAGCACCACCAGGAAGAGCACCACGTAGATGAACAGGAACTTGAAGTTCTGGTTGTAATCGATGCCGAGGAACTCGTGGATCGGCGTGCCGCCCTCCTTCGCCCGGCGACCGAATTCGAGGCCGAAGAAGGTCGGCGACGGCACCGGCATGCCGTTCGGGCCGCCGGTGAAGGACAGCCAGTTGTTGAGGATCAGGCGGATGATCTCGCCGAAGCCCAGGGTCACGATGGCCAGGTAGTCACCGTGCATCCGCAACACCGGGAAGCCCAGCAGCGCCCCCGCCAGCGCGGCGACGATGGCCGCCAGCGGCAGCACCGTCCAGAAGCCCAGGCCCAGGTACTGGTAACCCAGCGCGAGGCCGTAGGCGCCGATGGCGTAGAAGGCCACGTAGCCGAGGTCGAGCAGGCCGGCGAGGCCGACCACGATGTTCAGGCCCAGGCCCAGCAGCACATAGATCAGCCCGAGGATGATCACGGTGAGCAGGTACTTGCTGGCGAAGAACGGGAAGATCACCGCGGCGAGGATCACCAGCGGGACTATCCAGCGCAGGCGCGTCTTGTAGCCCGGCGGCAGGACGCTGATGCCCGAGTCGGAGCTTTCGAAGCGGTCCATGATGCGGCTGCCGGCCGGGGTCTGCAGGTACAGGCTGAGCAGCAGGCGGCCGAGCATCACCGCGCCGATCATCCAGGCGAGGCGCACCGGTTCGAGCTTGAAGCTGTAGCCGTCGAGCACGATGCCGACGATGGGGCCGAAGACGATCAGGGCAATGAGACCGGCGAGCACGGTGTCGACCAGGCTCTTCTTGATATCGATGCGCGCAGTCTTGGGCGCGGCTGAAGTCTGGGAGGCGGACATCATGCTTACACCTTCGACACCTGGGGACGACCCAGGAGCCCTTGCGGCCGGAAGATCAGGATGGTCACCAGCAGGCCGAAGGCGAACACGTCCTTGAAGTCGGTATTCACCATGCCCGAGAACTGCGCCTCGGCCACGCCCAGGATCAGCCCGCCGAGCATCGCACCGGGCAGCGAGCCGATGCCGCCGAGCACGGCGGCGGTGAACGCCTTGATGCCGATGATGAAGCCCGCGTAGAAGTCGAAGGTGCCGTAGTTCATGGTGATCAGCACGCCGGCCAGCGCGGCCATGGCGGCACCGATGATGAACACGTAGGAGATCACCCGGTCGGTGTTGATCCCCAGGATCGAGGCCATCTTGCGGTCCTGCTGGGTGGCGCGGCACATGCGCCCGAGCTTGGTGTACTGGATCACGTAGGTCAGCACCGCCATGCCGACGAAGGCGGCGATGAGGATGAACACCTTGGTGTAGGTCAGTTGCACGAAGCCTTCGCCGATGTGGAACTTGAAGGCGCCGTCGAGCAGGGTCGGCACGCCTTGCTGGCGCGGGCCCTGGGCCAGTTGCACGTAGTTCTGCAGGATCAGCGACATGCCGATGGCGGAGATCAGCGGGGCCAGGCGCGTGGAGTTGCGCAGCGGCTTGTAGGCGATGCGCTCGATCACCCAGCCATAGACGCCGGTGACGAAGATGGTGAAGACCAGCGTGCCGAGGATCAGCAGCGGGAAGGACTGCAAGCCGAAGAAGGCCAGCAGTGCCAGGCCGACGGCGGAGAGGTAGGCGGAGATCATGTACACCTCGCCATGGGCGAAGTTGATCATGCCGATGATGCCGTAGACCATCGTGTAGCCGATGGCGATCAGGCCGTAGACCGACCCCAGGGTCAGCCCGTTGATCATTTGCTGGAGGAAAATACCGTCCACGATTGGGTACTCACACAGACAGGGCAGGGAAGGCTGGCGGCAAGCGGGCTGAACGGCTCGTGACCGTCGCCGGGCAAGCGCCGACCTGCGGGGATACCGGCACCGCTCGTGGCGGCGCCGGCAGATCGCACGGGGTGCGCAATCGCTGCGCGGGGCACCGCTTCACCGGCCTGGCGGGCCTGGCCGGTGAAGCTCGGGAGCCTCGACAGGAGCCGGCCCCTTACTTCTGTTTCTCCAACTGGTGGTACTTGCCCTTGTCGTCCCACTGGTAGACGACATAGTCGGAGACCTTCAGGTCGCCCTTCTCATCCCACTCCTTCTTGCCCATGACGGTGTCGACCGGGTGGGTGTGCAGCCACTTGCTGGCCGCCTGGGGATCGTTCTTGCCAGCGCCGTTGAAGGCGGCGGCCAGTGCCTGAACCGAGGCGTAGGCGTACAGGGTGTAGCCTTCGGGCTCGAAGCCGCTGGCGCGGAACTTGTCCACCACGGCCTTGCCTTCGGGAATCAGGCGCGGGTCGGCGCCGAAGGTCATCAGCACACCCTTGGTGTACTGCGGGCCGCCGGCGGTGGTGACCAGTTCGTCGGTGACGATGCCGTCGTCGGAGAAGAACACGGTGGTCAGGCCCTGCTCGCGCATCTGCCGGACCAGCGGACCGGCCTCGGGGTGCAGGCCGCCGAAGAACACCACTTCCGCGCCCGAGGAACGGATCTTGGTGACCAGGGCATTGAAGTCCTTCTCACCGCGGGTCAGACCCTCGTAGAGCACTTCGGTGACGCCCAGCTTGTTCAGTTGCGCCTTGGTCGCGTCCGCCAGGCCCTGGCCGTAGGTGTCCTTGTCGTGGATAACCGCGACCTTCTTGGCCTTCAGCACGTTAACGATGTAGTTGCCGGCGACCACGCCCTGCTGGTCGTCGCGGCCGCACATGCGGAACATGCCGGCAAGGCCACGCTCGGTGACTTTCGGGTTGGTCGAGCCGGGGGTGATGGTGATGAGGCCGGCCTCGTCATAGACCTCGGAGGCGGGAATGGTGTTGGAGGAACAGAAGTGGCCGACGACACCCACGGCCTTGTCCTGGTCAACCAGACGGTTGGCAACGGCCACGGCCTGCTTCGGCTCACAGGCGTCGTCGGCCTTCACCAGCTTGATCTTTTCCCCGTTGACGCCACCGGCGGCGTTGATTGCGTCGGCGGCCATATTGGCGCCGCGCCAGTACTGTTCACCGAACGAGGCGTTCGCCCCGGTATGCGGACCCGCGACCCCGATAACGACATCGGCCTGTACTACGGAAGACACGCCCAGTGCGGTGGTTACCGCCAGAGCCAGAAAGCCTTTTCTGAAAATCTTCTGCGACATGGAGTTTTGCTCCTGAGGGTTTTTGTAATGGCGCGTTGTATTTCTTGTTGGCGATTTCTCGTGTAGCGATTCAGCGACTTAGCGATCAATCAACAGCAAGCGGCGTGCCATTCGTTTTTGTTATTAACCAAGTCCTACAGCAAAAACAGCCCGAGCTGGCAGACATCAAGTGCTAGACACGTGCAACCCATTGAAAGCATAAGGTGCAACCCGGCAGGCAAAAGGGTGCAACCCGACTTCTCGTGGGCTGGCTTTTTCCAGCCACCACAGGCGCAACCCCAACCGTAACCATCGCTGTCACCGAACTGCACATCCGCGGTGCAGACCCGTCGGGGTAACGCACCATAAGAGGCTAGACCAAAGTGCAGCGAGCGTTGGCGGGTCAAACCGGGGCGGCCCTCGCCCCGCCTTGAGCAGCGTCAGATCACCACCCGCAGGCATTGCCCGGCGTGGTAGAGGGAGAAGCCGGCTTCGTACAGACAGCTGCGCAGGCCCACCGCGGAGATTTCCTCCATGGGCCTGAGCGGCATCGGCAAGGCGCTGGCGTCACCGTCCAGCAGGAAGTCGGCGAAGGCCTTGCCTACCACCGTGCCGGTGGTGACGCCACGGCCGTTGTAGCCGCTCATGGCGACCAGCCCCGGCGCCGGCTCGAACAGGCGCATGAGGTGATCGGGGGTGAAGTCGATGCAGCCGGTCCAGGTGAACTCCCAGTCCACCTTGCCCAGCCTGGGAAAGTAGTGCTGCTGGATGCGGTCGGCCCAGCTTTTCAGGAACCATGCCGGCTTGCCGGTACCCTTGCCGAGGCTGCCGAGCAGCAGGCGGCCGTCGGCGTCACGGCGGATGCTGCTGAGCACCTGGCGGGTATCCCAGGAGCCCTGCCCGCCCGGCAGGATGCGCGCGGCTTCCGCGCCCTCCAGCGGGCGCGAGGCAACCTGGTAGTAGTAACCAGGGAAGAAGGTGCGGCGCAGCTGCGTCCACTCGCCTTCGGTGTAGGCGCTGGAGGCGATCACCACCTTGTCGGCGGTGACCACGCCGCCGGCAGTGATCACGTTCCACGCGCTGCCCACGCGCACCAGGCCAACCACCAGGGAATGGTGGTACAACTCGCCGCCCAGGCCGACCACCGCTCGGGCCAGGCCGCTGACGTAGCCCATGGGATTGAGCGTGCCGGCGCGGCGGTCCAGCAGTGCGCCAGCAATCTTGTCGGTGCCGCAAGCCTGTTCGCAGTCGGCACCGGTGAGCAGTTCCACCGGCGCCCCGCGGCGGCCCCATTGTTCGCAGCGGCTGCGCAGATCCGCCAGGCCACGGGCGTTGTGCGCCATGTGCAGCGTGCCTTCGCGGCGCGCCTGGCAATCGATGGCGTACTTGTCGATCAGCGAGAACACCAGCGAGGGCGCGTTGCCGAGCATGCGGTTGACCCGCTGCCCGATCTCCGCGCCCATGCCGGCTTCGATCTCGTCCGGGGGAATCCACAGGCCGGCGTTGACCAGCCCGACGTTGCGCCCCGAGCCACCATGCCCGGTGGTGTGGGCTTCCAGCACGCAGACCTTCTGGCCGCGCTCCAGCAGATGCAGCGCGGCGGACAGGCCGGTGAAGCCCGCGCCGATGACACACACGTCGACCCTGCGATCCCCGCGCAGCTCCGGGGCTTCCGGGCGGTCGGGAGTCAGGTGTTCCCACAGACACTCTTGGCGAAGCGACATCCAGCGATCCTTCTACGCGAACCTTTGTGAATGACTCTGTACTGCGTGTTTCTCGTAGGGCGGATAACCGCAAGCGGTTATTCGCCCTACGTTGAGCGCGCGGAAACTCGGCCTCAGTCGAAGACTATGCCCTGGGCCAGCGGCAGTTCCCGCGAGTAGTTCACGGTGTTGGTCTGCCGGCGCATGTAGCCCTTCCAGGCGTCGGAGCCGGACTCGCGGCCGCCGCCGGTTTCCTTCTCGCCACCGAAGGCGCCGCCGATCTCCGCGCCGCTGGGGCCGATGTTGACGTTGGCGATGCCGCAGTCGCTGCCCACCGCCGAGATGAAGGCTTCCGCCTCGCGCAGGTCCGTGGTGAAGATGCAAGACGACAGGCCCTGGGGCACGCCGTTGTTCAGCGCCACCGCATCGTTGAAGTCCTGGTAGGGCACCACGTAGAGGATCGGCGCGAAAGTCTCGCTGCGCACCACATCGCTCTGCTCGGGCATCTCGACGATGGCCGGCGACACGTAGTAGGCCTCGGGGAATTTCTCGGCCAGCTGGCGCTCGCCGCCGAACACCACGCCGCCCTCACCACGCGCCTGCTCCAGCGCGCCCTGCATGGCGAGGAAACTGCGCTCGTCGATCAGCGGGCCGACCAGGTTGCCTTCCAGCGGATGGCCGATGCGCACCTTGGCGTAGGCGGTCTTCAGGCGGCTGACGAACTCGTCCTTCACCGACTCGTGTGCAATCAACCGGCGCAGGGTGGTGCAGCGCTGCCCGGCGGTGCCGACGGCGCTGAACAGCACGGCGCGCACGGCCATGTCGAGGTCGGCGCTGGGCGCCAGGACCATCGCGTTGTTGCCACCCAGTTCGAGGATGCTGCGGCCGAAACGGGCCGCCACGCGCGGGCCGACTTCGCGACCCATGCGGGTGCTGCCGGTGGCGCTGACCAGGGCGACGCGCACGTCGTCCACCAGCGCTTCGCCGGCGCTGCGATCACCGATCACCACCTGACTCAGGTGCGCCGGGGCGTCACCGAACTTGCTCAGTGCGCGCTCGAACAGCGCCTGGCAGGCCAGCGCGGTGAGCGGGGTCTTCTCCGATGGCTTCCACACCACCGAGTTACCGCAGACCAGCGCCAGCGCGGTGTTCCACGACCACACGGCGACCGGGAAGTTGAAGGCGCTGATCACCCCAACCACGCCCAGCGGGTGCCAGGTCTCGCGCATGTGGTGGCCGGGGCGCTCGGAGGCGATGGTCAGGCCGTAGAGCTGGCGCGACAGGCCGACGGCGAAGTCGCAGATGTCGATCATCTCCTGCACTTCGCCCAGGCCTTCCTGGGTGATCTTGCCGGCCTCCCAGGACACCAGCTCGCCGAGAGCCGCCTTGCTCGCACGAAGCTCCTCGCCGAACAGTCGCACCAGTTCGCCACGGCGCGGCGCCGGCACCTTGCGCCAGGCGTCAAAGGCATGGGCGGCGCGGCCGATCTTCTGCTCCACCTCGGCGGCGCTTTCCAGGCGCACCGCGCCCAGGCGGCTGCCGTCGATGGGAGAGTGGATGACCTGATCGCCACCGGTGACCAGGCGGGCATCGACGCCGAGGGATTCGAGCAATGCGGAAATCATGCGGACTCCAGTTCGTTTCAGATGACCTGACGGAATGCCAGCAGTAATAAACGGCTTGCCGAGGCACAACAAACGACGTTTCCTATGCACATCATTCCGTAAATTCATGAACTGCCCGCCATGCTGAGCAAACGCCACCTGCCGTCCATGACCGCCCTGCAATGCTTCGAAGCGGTGGCGCGGCACCTGAGTTTCACCCGTGCCTCCGAAGAGCTGAACCTGACCCAGAGCGCGGTCAGCAAGCAGGTCGCGCAACTGGAGGAAATGCTCCAGCACCTGCTGTTCCGCCGTGTGCGCCGCCGCCTGCAACTGACCCCGGCGGGCGACCTGTACCTGGTAGAGGTGCGCAAGATCCTCACGCAGGTGGAGATGTCCACCCACTACCTGCTGTCCTACGGCGGCGAAACCGAGGTGCTGCGCGTGGCGACGCCGCCGACCTTCGGCGCGCGCTGGCTGATCCCGCGGCTGAACGGCTGGCGCCATCGCCACCCGAACATCCACCTGGACCTGCGCCAGGAACTGGAGCCCGGCGACCTGCTGCAATCGCGCTGCGATATCGCGTTCTTCTTCGGCGCCGCCACCCTGCCCGGCGCGGAGTGCGTGGCGCTGTTCGGCGAGGAGATGGTGCCGGTGTGCTCACCGGCGATCCTGCCGGCGCAGCCGCTGAGCGACCCGACCCAGCTGGCGGACCTGGTCCTGCTGCAGAACGCCACGCGCCAGGAAGCCTGGCACGAGTGGTTCCTCAGCCTCGGCCAGCACAGCGAGCACAGCTACCACGGGCCGCGTTTCGACACCTTCTACATGTGCATCCGCGCAGCTCAAGCCGGCTGCGGCGTGGCGCTGCTGCCGCGGTTCCTGGTGGAAGAGGAGCTGAGCGAAGGCAAGCTGGTGATCGCCTGGCAGCACGGCCTGCAGAGCCGCAGCGGCTATTACCTGGCGTACCCCGAGCATGCGGCGGCGGTGCCCAAGGTCAGGGCGTTCGTCGAGTGGATCGGGGAGCGGATGGAGGGCTAGCGCCGGGCGTTCAGACCAGTAGACTCCGATCAAACACAAACGCCCCATCCCCCTGCGGCGTAAAACGCAGCACATGTTGTGGCCGTCCCATCGGCGGCTGGTGGCGTTCGCCGGTGTCTTCCACCCAGCCCGCCGCCTTCATCCGCTCCAGTCGGCCGCGCAGGCTGGAATGCTGGATTTCCTCGCCGATGGACCACTCGAAGGCCTTCAGCGCCTCGGCCACGGTGAAGCGCTCCGGCAGCAGGTGCAGCGGCAGCGCGCTGTACACCGACTTGCCCGCCAGCCGCTCGCAGGCCTGCTGCACGAGCTGGGTGTGGTCGAAGGGCAAGGCGAAACGCTCGCTGCGTACGGACTCCAGCGGCACGAAGTCCAGGTCGTCGGCGGCCAGCTCGATGTCTGGCGCCACCAGCACGAGGTAGAACACGCTCAGGGACCAGCCGCGCGGGTCACGCACCGCATTGCCCACGGTCGCCACCTGCTCCATGTACGCCGGCTTCACCCGCGCCTTTTCACGCAGTGCGCGCAAGGCGGCATCATCCAGACCATGGTCGGCGCAGCGGCCATTGATCAGCACGCCGGGCAGCGCCCACTGCCCCTCGAACGGCGCCTTGGCGCGACGGATCAGCAGCAGCTCCAGCCCACGCTCGGCGTTCAGGCGCAACGCCACGATATCCACGGTGGCCAGCACTTCAGCGGTACTCATCGATGCTCCTCCCATGCTTCCTCACCGGAAGAAGCCTTGCGACTTATTTCACCATGTACAGAAAGCATCTTCCACCTCTGGGCATTTTTCATCTTTCTGCTTGACGACTTATTTCACGTCGTGAATTATGTAGCCACGACAGACCACCAACGGTCAAGCGGAGGCTTCCATGAACCTGATCGCCAGCTTCGACGTAGACGCCCAGAAGAGCTTCACCCCGCTCTGCCCTAATGAACTGCCAGTGCCCGGCGGTGACGCCATCGGCGGCGCCCTCAACCTGATGGCCGAACGCGCCAGCCTGCGCCTGGGCAGCAAGGACGCCCACAGCCCGCAAGCGCCCTGGGTAGTGAGCGAGCCGGCACAGATGCTGCAACCGCTCGCCCTGCCCAACGCCGACCTCACCTGGGTCAGCCACTGCGTGCCGGGCACGCCGGGCTTCGAGCTGCTGGACGAATTGCCCAGGCCGATGGACTACGACTTCTTCATCTGGAAGGGCGTGGAGCCGGACCTGCACCCCTACGGTGCGTGCTACCACGACCTGGCGGAGCGACGCAGCACCGGGGTGATCGAATACCTGCGGCAGAACGCGGTCAGCCATGTACTGGTGGGCGGCCTGGCGCTGGACTACTGCGTGAAGACCACCGCACTGCAACTGCGCCGCGCCGGCTTCCAGGTGCTGCTGTACCTGCCGGCCTGCCGCGCCATCGCGGAGGACACCGCGAAGGCCGCCTGCAATGAAATGCGCAGCGCCGGGGTCATCCTCTGCGCCAACGAGAACGAACTGGACGAGGCCCTCTGGGGCATCAGGGAGAATTGATCATGGCCGAGAGCGTGTTTGCCGACAGCATCGTGCAGAACCTGCTGGACACCGACTTCTACAAGCTGACGATGATGCAGGCGGTGCTGCACAACTACCCCAACGCCGAGGTGGAGTGGGAGTTCCGCTGCCGCAACGCCGAGGACCTGCGCCCATACCTCGCGGAAATCCGCTACCAGATCGAGCGCCTGGCCGAAGTGGAAGCCACGCCGGACCAGTTGGCCTTCCTCGAACGCATCCCGTTCATCAAGCCGGACTTCATCCGCTTCCTCAGCCTGTTCCGCTTCAACCTGCGCTATGTGCACACCAGCATCGAGGACGGCCAACTGGCCATCCGCCTGCGCGGGCCGTGGCTGCACGTAATCCTCTTCGAGGTGCCGCTGCTGGCCATCGTCAGCGAAGTGCGCAACCGCTATCGCTACCGCGAGGTGGTGCTGGAGCAGGTCGGTGAGCAGCTCTATCGCAAGCTCGACTGGCTCGCCGGCAACGCCAGCGCGGAGGAGCTGAAGGAATTCCAGGTGGCCGACTTCGGTACCCGCCGGCGCTTCTCCTACCGCACCCAGGAAGAAGTCGTGCACATCCTCAAGCGCGACTTCCCCGGCCGCTTCGTCGGTACCAGCAACGTGCACCTGGCCCGCGAATTCGACGTCAAGCCGATCGGCACCATGGCCCACGAATGGCTGATGGCGCACCAGCAGCTCGGTCCGCGGCTGATCGACAGCCAGATCGCCGCGCTGGACTGCTGGGTGCGTGAATACCGCGGCCAGCTGGGCATCGCGCTGACCGACTGCATTACCATGGACGCTTTCCTGGGCGACTTCGACCTGTACTTCGCCAAGCTCTTCGATGGCCTGCGCCACGACTCGGGCGACCCGCTGGTCTGGGCCGAGAAGGCCATCGCCCACTACCGCTGGCTGGGAATCGACCCGCTGAGCAAGACCCTGGTGTTCTCCGACGGCCTCGACATGCCCAAGGCGTTGCAGCTCTTCCGCGCATTGCGTGGCAAGATCAACGTCAGTTTCGGCATCGGTACCAACCTGACCTGCGACATCCCCGGGGTGGAACCGATGAACATCGTGATCAAGATGACGGCCTGCAATGGCCACCCCGTGGCGAAGATTTCCGACACCCCGGGCAAGACCCAATGCCGCGACGAGAACTTCGTCGCCTACCTGCGCCACGTGTTCAAGGTGCCGGTGTAACCCATTTTCCGCTTTCCACAGGAGCCCTCCAGATGAAAGACAGACAGGCCGCCATCGCCAGAGAACTCAACGTGCAGCCGCCCTTCCAGTCCGACGCCGAGCTGCAGGCCGAGATCCAGCGGCGCGTGCGCTTCATCCAGGACTGCCTGCAGGGTTCGGGGATGAAGACCCTGGTGCTGGGCATCAGCGGCGGCGTCGACTCGCTCACCGCCGGCATGCTCTGCCAGCGCGCCGTGGAGGGCCTACGCGCCGAGACCGGCAACCAGGACTACCGCTTCCTCGCCGTGCGCCTGCCGTACAACGTGCAGGGCGACGAGCAGGATGCCCAGGATTCGGTGGACGTCATCGCCCCCGACGAGCGCCATACCGTGAACATCGGCCCGTCCGTGCAGGCGCTGGCCGCCGAGACCCAGGCACTGGAAGGCCTGGCACCGGCCACTCGCGACTTCGCCCTGGGCAACACCAAGGCACGCATCCGCATGGTCGCCCAGTACACCATCGCCAACGCCCGCGCCGGCCTGGTGGTCGGCACCGACCACGCCGCCGAGGCGGTGATGGGCTTCTTCACCAAGTTCGGCGACGGCGCCTGCGACCTCGCCCCGCTCACCGGCCTGGTGAAGAACCAGGTGCGCAGCATCGCCCGCAGCCTCGGCGCGCCGGAGCATCTGGTGGAGAAGGTGCCGACCGCCGACCTCGAAGACCTCGCTCCCGGCAAGCCGGACGAGCACGCCCACGGCGTGACCTACAAGGAGATCGATGCCTTCCTGCACGGCCAGGACGTTGGCCAGGAGGCCTTCGACATCATCGTCCGTACCTTCGAGAAGACCCGTCACAAGCGCGCACTGCCCACCGCGCCGTAAGCGAACGGCAGCCGTTGGCGCGGGAGAAGTCCCGCGCCAACGAGTTCAGGGATTCAGTGCTGGGGAATGACGTAGCGCCAGATGGCGATGAAGTGCAGCAGGCTGCCGGCGATCACGAACAGGTGCCAGATGCCATGCCAGTGGCGGAAGCGGCTGTCGTAGGCGAAGAAGATGATGCCGATGGTGTAGAAAGCGCCGCCGCCCACCAGCCAGGCAAAACCTGCGCCGCCCAGCGCACGGTACAGCGGGCCCACCGCAATCAGCACGATCCAGCCCATCACTGCGTAGATGATGATCGACAGCACCCGCGCCTCGGAGCGCGGCTTGATCTCCTGCAGCATGCCGATCACTGCCATCGACCAGACGATGCCGAACAGCGTCCAGCCCCAGGGCCCCTTCAGCGTCACCAGGCAGAACGGCGTGTAGCTCCCGGCGATCAGCAGGTAGATCGACAGATGGTCGAGCTTGCGCAGAATGACTTTCGCCCGTCCCTGAACGCTGTGGTAGAGCGTGGAGATGCTGTAGAGCAGGGTCAGCGTCGTGCCGTACACCGCCACGCTGACGATGCGCAGCGGCTCGCCCACCAGGCTGGTGGCCACCAGCAGCCAGATGCCGCCCACCAGCGCCAGCACGGCGCCAATCAGGTGAGTCCAGGCGTTGAAGCGTTCACCGTGGTACATGAGTCCCCCGTTGCAATTTCAACCACGCCCACACCCTACCCTGCTTGCGTGAAATAAAAAGCCCGACCATGGGTCGGGCTTTTCGGATCACACGCTTTCGAGCGAAAGCGGGATCACTTCACCGCCAGGGTGCCCTTCATCATGGCCGAGTGGCCCGGGAAGGAGCAGAAGAAGGCGTATTCATCGCCAGCCTTCAGCTTGGAGACGTCGAAGGTCACCGAATCCTTCTCGCCGGAGCCGATGATCTTGGTGTGGGCGATCACGCGGGTGTCGCCGTCCTTGACGTAGTTCTTGTCCAGACCGGCGGCCATGCCGTCGGTCACTACGCCCTGCATGTCGGCGGCAGTGGTCAGGACCCAGTTATGGCCCATCACGTTCTTCGGCAGGCTGCCCGGGTGGGACAGGTTCACGGTGAAGGTCTTGCAGCTCTTGTCGACGCTGATGGCGTTGGTGCTGAACTGCATCTGGTCGTTGCCCTGGATGTCCACGGAGCATTCGGCGGCCAGCAACGGGGCACTGAACAGGCCAAGCAGGGATACAGCGGCGAGTTTACGGAACATGACATGCCTCCTAGGCAGGTTGGGCGGAGAATCCTGAAGGGGAAGACTGCCCGAACGCGATCGGGGTTCCCCTGATCTGCATCAATGGCCTTCGGCCACGAGCGAAGCTTGGAACTGTCTATCAGGTCGATCAGCAGGATCAACGAGGCAGATCAGCGCACCCCGCCTAGCATAGACGCCATCCCCCGGCCCCACAGGAGTTCGCGCCATGCACCGTCTTGCACTGTTACAAAGCCCGCTGCTACAGAACCTGCTCGCCTGCTACGCACTCGGCGCAACCGCCGGCGGCTGCCTGGACGACTGAATTCGGCTTGGTCGCTTTCCTCGCAGTCGGTAACCTGACGGCCTGCAAAACCAGGCCAGCAAAACGAGGACAGCTCCATGACCTTGCGTTCCATCTGCGTATTCTGCGGCGCCAGCCCCGGCGCCACCCCGATCTACCAGGAAGCCGCCGAAGCCCTCGGCCGACATCTCGCTGAAAACGGTATCCAGCTGGTCTATGGCGGCGGCGCCGTGGGCCTGATGGGCTTGGTCGCCAATGCCGCGCTGGCCGCTGGCGGCGAAGTCATCGGCATCATCCCGCAGAGCCTGAAAGACGCCGAAGTCGGCCACAGCGGCCTGACCCGCCTGGAAGTGGTGGACGGCATGCACGCGCGCAAGGCCCGCATGGCCGAGCTGAGCGACGCCTTCATCGCCCTGCCGGGCGGCCTGGGTACCCTGGAAGAGCTGTTCGAGGTCTGGACCTGGGGCCAGCTGGGCTACCACGCCAAGCCGCTGGGACTGCTGGAAGTGAACGGCTTCTTCGACCCGCTGCTGACCTTCCTCGACCATCTGGTGCAGGAGCGCTTCGTGCGCCAGCCGCACCGCGACATGCTGCAGCGTGCCGCCTCGCCCGCCGAGCTGGTCAGCGCCCTGGCCGACTGGAAGCCCCTGGCCGCGCCCAAGTGGGTCGACCGCACGCCGACCTGACGTACGCCTACCAGCAGCGCTCCGTGGCCGCGCCACGGAGCCCGCTGCTGGCCAGCGTCAGCACTCCGCAGGCATCCCCCGCCATCGCCCCGAGCGGCTCGGCCTGCAGGACATAACCCGACTCCTCCGGACCACTGGCGAAACTCAGGCGGTAGAAGGCCTTCCCTGCATCGCGTGGCGACTGGTCGAACGGCAGCGTTACGCCGACGTAGGTGCCGCGGCTGGTGTAGAAGCGCTCCAGCGACTGCGCCAGCTCCACCAGCGACTTCTGCGCGTCCACCCGGCGCACCCGTTGGATATGATCCTGGTACGCCGGCAGGGCGATACCCAGCAGGATGCCGATCAGGGCCAGGCAGACCAGCAGCTCCACCAGCGTGAAACCGCCGGCGCGTTTGTTCGGCGATGTCATTTCAACGAGACTCCCACCAGGCCTTGCGCCCGAAGTCACGGAGCAGATCCAGCGCCTGCCCCTGCGGACGGCCATCGCGATCCACACCCAGGATGTGCAGGCCACTGGCCGGATCGGATTGCAGCAGCGCGCCGCTGGACTGCTGCGCTGCGTCGCTGCCCGCCATGACGGCGCTCGGCAGACCGCCCACCAGCCGCTCGCCGCTGCCGCTATCCAGCACGACCCAAGCGTGAGCGAGCGGATCGCTGCAGGGGTCCTCTCCCGGTGCGATCAGGTTGAACAACACCAGCCTGCCGTCACGAACCTGCGGCTGCTCCACCACGCGCCAGCCATCGGCCGACAGGTCGACATACCAGCCACGACCACCGTCCTTTCCGGGCACCGGCAGGAGGTCTGACCGCCCAACCAAGGCCCGCCCGTCGTCGAGCACGCCATAAAGGCTTTCAGTCCTCGCCGTGGGCTCGTCGTCACCCACACGGTAGTAACGCCCGGTGCCGAGCAACACTCGCACCTGTCCACTGCGGTCCAGAGCTGCCGCCACCGGCGCAGTAATTGCCTGCGAATTCCCGTCCGGCGCCAGCGTCCGGAACAACGGTTTGCCGGCCAGCGACGATGGAATCGCCGAGTCGCCACCCGCATCGCCCGCCAGATCCACACGCCAGAGATTCCCGAGGCTGTCGCCCACATAGAGGCGGTTGGCGGTCACCCCGCCCACACTGCTGATCGCCGTCACCGGCCCCAGGTCACCGGCCTCGGGCAGGTGGATGCGCTTGAGCACACGACCATCCGCGGCATCGAGCAGCCAGATGTCCCCGCCACGGTATTCCGGGTCCCTGGCGCCGGAGGAAACCGCCACGACGAACCTTCCCGATTCGAGCGCCATGAGTGCTGGCCGCCCCAGCGTGTAGCCGAGGTCGGGGTGGCTGAACTCCCAAAGCACGCTGCTCGACTGGACGTGTTCTGGGTCGGTCACGTCCAGCGCGAACAGGCCGTTGCCGCCTGCTCCGGTGCTGCCCACCAACAGAGTTCGCCACTCTCCGCCTATCCAGGCATTGCCCACCATGGGCGACCCATCGACGTAAAAGCGATGGGCATAGCCGGGGTCGGCCAACTCGCGAAGGTGGCCCAGCACCGCCGCCGGCACATAGGCGAACAACTCACGCCCATCGCGCGCATCGAAGCCATGCAGCATGCCGTCATTCGCGCCCACCGCCACCAGCGGCGCACGCTGCTGGTATTGCTCGCTGGCAAGGAACTCCCGGTAGCCAGTACCCAGCGGATTGGGCAGCTCGCCGTAAGGCTGCGGGTCGTGCCAGGAATAGACCGGGCGCGAGCCAACGATGTCGCCCAGCCGGCTGCTGCGCAGGCGGAAAGGCAACGCACTGCGGGGCTCGCTCCGTTCCTGCAGGCGCGACCCGCGAAGGTAGTCGACCAGCGACTCGCCCTGCTCGCCCCCCAGCCTGCGGCGCTGTTCGTCATCCAGGGCACTCCAGGCGAAGAGCATGCCTGCGCGCGCGATCAGCGATCCGTCTGCCCCTGCCCCGGCGGGCCGCACAGTGAGAATGTTCCGTCCGGCCACTTGCGCTTCGCTCTGCTCGTCCAGCTTCCGGGCGGCCGACCACCGCGGCAGCCGCTCGCCTTCGCGCCATAGTTGCAGGTCGCCGCTCCAGCGCCGCTCGGCCAGCAGGGTACTGAACCACTCGCCGGGGTTCTGGCCGGCACTGAAGTTGCCGGTGCTCCTCGGCTCATCGTCGGCTGCTTGGGCGAACGCCTGTTTCAGTTCATCGCGCAGCGGGTCAGGGTCGGCGAGTTTCAGCAGGTTGAGCGGCCAGCCGTCCACGCCCTGCCACGCGCTTTCCGGCAGTGGGGATGCGCGCACAAAGGCATAGCCGCGCGGGATGGCAAAGCCGCCGTACTGGGTCGCCAGCCACAGGGAGCTGCCCGGCCCGGCCACTTCGCGGGAAGACGCCAGCCAGTAGGTGGCAGCGCTCTGACGGCCGGGGAGGTCCGGGCGCAAATCGCGCACATGGGCGTCATAGGCCAGGCCTGCCAGTGCGAGCGAAGCGGCGGAGCCTGCGCCGCCCTGCATGGCCGTCACCTGCTGCGTCGCCTGGGCAATCGCTGGATCGCCAAGACGCGGCAAACTCACGCCGGCCTCGCCCTCACCCGCGCCGCCAATCCCGAGCACGACGTTGCGCTGGCAGGCGTAGGTGAGCGGGTCCGCATGATCTCCCTGATGGCGCAGGTAGCCTGTGGCGGCTTGGAGCAGCTCGCCCAGGTCATCGAATGGCAGGAACGACGAGGACTCGCCGAAACGGTTGAGAGCGGCGATCACTCCAGCCGGCCGGTCGATGAAGATTCCGGACTGCGCCGACCACTCTTTCAGCGGGTTATCCCGTCCATCATCCAGCCACGGCCCGACGAATTTCTGCGGCGCGCGCAGCACCACTCCCGTTTCGCGATCAGACCGGCCGAAGAGGCTGAAGCGCAGGCGACCGGCATATTCCTGCAGTACGCCCTCAGGCTTGGAATGCTCGCCATAAGGCCGGCAATTACGCTCCAACTGGCCGGCAACGCAGACCTGTACGCGCACCGCGATCCGGTAGGTCGTCGCAGGCAAAAGCGGCTCTGCGGGCGGCAGCTCCTGCGGCTCGCCGGGAAAGTCCGGGCTGCGACTCAGGAAAAGGCCGCGTTCCTCTCCTGCAACACGCAGGTACAGCGTTACGCCGGAGAATGGCGTGGCACCCGCGACGCTGTCGAAAGGCAGAAGGCGATCCGGGAAGGCGCCGTCCCGTTGCAGATTCCGCCCCTTCTGCAACACCGTCAGTCCGGCACTGTCGATGAGGCGGTCGCCGCCGGTCAGCACGGCGCGATACACATCGATGGCCTGTGCCGTCGCCCAGTTGAGGAAGTTGCCGCTCCAGGCCCGCCGGCAGACATGGGCCAGCGCCGGGCCGACGGGCTGGAAATAGCGCTCCGTCTCGTCTTTGCCAGCACGGTAGGCGTAGCACTTGTCCGGGTCGAAGTAACCGAAGTACTGCTCGCCGGTGACATAGACCGGGTTTGGATTGGCTGCCGCCGCCGTCGCCCCGTGGGCCGAAGATGGCAACAACAGGATATTGCCCGGAGCACCACTGGCGACCTGCAGCGGCACCTGACTGACCGGCGCAGCCGACAGTACGCCCGCCAGCATGGCGCCCAGCATCAGGGAACAGAGTCTTCCGAGCCTCACTAGCACCTCCTTGCTGCGCGCTAACGGATGAAAAAGATGCTGCTCAGCCGGACGCTGGAAACCGGCTCCCCCGAAGGCTGGCGACGCGCACCAAAGCCTTCGGCGCGCACCTCGATGGCTACACCATTGGCCGCGCCGCCCTTGCCGACTTCCAGCCCCTCGCAGGCCAGCCAGCGCAGGAAGCGCAGCCGATAAACCGGCTGCACCGCACTGCCGGAAAAACCGCCAGCCACTCCTTCGGCAGCCTCGACAGAGGCCAGGGGGCCGTCGTGCCGATAGCGCTCCAGTGCAGCCGCTTCGCCCGCGCGCAGCGCCGCTTCTGCTGCCTGGAAGGCCATCTGCCGGTCACGCAGGTTGCCGGCCATGCGTTCTTCCAACTGCACCATGCGCATGCTCGCCAGGCCGATAAGGGTGAGCAGCAACAACATGACCAGCGAGACCAGCAGCACCGCCCCGCGCTCGAACTCATGGCGCATCGACGAGCCCCCGTTCACGGCGAGGGATTGCGTAGCGCGATGGTGCTGCTCATCACCAGCCGCAGCCTTCGCTCCGCGTTCGGCGGGAGGGTGCGGCCGTCGAACTGCAGCGCCTTGGGTGCCTCGTCGACCTCACGGGTCTGACTCTGCAGCAGCAGGCTGATGCGTACCGTGCGCACCCGACGCCAGTCGCTGGCCGTCATTTCCCGCGCCGCCTTGTAGGCCGCCACCACTTCGCTGCCCACTCCCGCCACGCCGTAGCGCAGGCTCATGCCGGCGACGCCGTTCACCAGTTCTTCGGTGTTCGATTTGCTTGAGGTCTGGCTGTTGTCCGTCACGAACAACCCCGGCGTCCCATCATCGTTCCGGCGGATCGAGTAGATGACATAGCGGTATCGATAGACCCGCGTCGCCGCAGCCAGGAAGTGCTCCAGCGAACGATCCGCCAACAGGCTCGCCGCGTTCCCGGCATTGCGCAGCAGCAGGCAGGACTGCTGATCGTTGAGCAGATAGAAGGCCCCGGAAACTGCACCCGAAGAAGCCAGGAACAGCCGGTTGCCGCTGATCGAGCGAGCCTCGAGAACAGGCTCGGATGCATAACGCAGCAACACCGCATCGGTGTTGGCCAAGCGCTCGGAGGGCATCCAGGCCGGAGCCGACATCCCGGCTCCGAACCCTTCGATTGCCGAGGCATCGATCGCGTACTTTGCCCCTTCCGCACCAGCGGTGTTGACCAGTCCGCTCGCGCAGGCGCCTGAGAACCCGGCATTGCGCAGGTCCCGCGCAATGGCCTCCAGCGCGAAGCGGCCAGTCTCCTGCAGCTCGGCCAGCGCGACGCTGCTCTGATAGCTGCGCTTGTTGCCGAGGACGACCTGGATGACGCCCGCCAGGAGCAGCAGCCCGAGCGCCATGGCCACCAGCAGCTCGACCAGCGAAAGTCCGCGCTGGCGCATGTCAGAGGCCTGCCCGGTAAGTGAAGGTTTCCCAGGCATTGCCAGCCTCCCCCAGACGCTCGCGCGCCCCTCGGTCGTCCCAGCGTACGGCGATCACCACGCTGTACTGGTCACCGCTGTGGACCACCTGCACGGAACCGCTACCCGATCCACGGAGCGTCTCGCAGACATCAGCCTGCCACTGGCCGAGATCGAGTTGCGCCCGCGTCGAGCCAGCGCTTTTCGGGCATCCGGCGGCCACGTCGAGGAAGTTCGTGTCGTAGGCGCCCGCGCGGGCGGCGTCAGGATTGGCGCGCAGCAGGTCGGCCATCTCGCTGGCCAGCCAGGACGCCTGGGAATGTTGCAGCGCGCTGTAGCCGGCGCGAATAGCGACGTTCTGCAGACCCGCCAGCCCCAGCAGTCCAATCCCGAGGACAAGCACCGAGACCAGCACTTCCACCAGGGTGAATCCTTCGCTGCGCTTGCCGCCAGCCATGTCGATCACCTTGCCGCCGAGGAGTGAGCTTCAAGGGTGCAAGGCAGAGCGCGGGGCGGTCAGCCAGACATTTGCTGGGAGATCGACGGGAAAAGTCCGCCAGCCGGAGAGGATCAGGCGTGCAGCTAGGAAGGCGTCCGAAGTACCGCGCCACTCATCCGTGCCGGGGAGCCATCGGTCCCGGCGAGGTTGTTCGCGCCGGGATTCTCGCTGGGAAAAGAAAAGGCCACCTTGCGGTGGCCCTTGCAGGTGCAGGAGCCGTCAGCTGTTCGCCGACTGCTGCACGATCACCGTCTGCGCCGGCATCGGTGCCGGGAAGTCGGTGCCCAGGGCTTCCTTGATGGTGCGGTTGGTGTCGAAGTAGACCTGCCAGTAGTTGTCGTTGTGGCAGTACGGACGCACTGCCAGCACCGGGCCGACGAGGTTGAACTCGAGGATTTCCACATCCACCGGCGGGTCGGTCAGCACATTCGGGATCGCCGCGATGCGCTGTTTGAGCACCGCGACAGCAGCTGCATAGTCGGCGGCGCCGGAGAGCTGCGCCTTGAGCTCCACGCGGCGGAAGGTGTTGTGGCTGAAGTTCTGGATGGTGTCGCTGAAGATCTTGTTGTTGCCCACCAGGGTCAGGACGTTGTCCGGGGTGTTGATGGCGGTGGCGAACAGGCCGATCTCCTTCACAGTGCCGGTCACGCCGCCGGCGGAGACGAAGTCGCCGACCTTGAACGGCCGCAGCACAATGATGAAGCCACCGGCCGCGAGGTTCGCCAGCAGGCCCGACCAGGCCATGCCGATGGCCAGGCCGATGGCGGCGATCAGTGCGGCGAGGCTGGTGGTCTGCACGCCGAAGTAGCCGAGGATGCCGACGACCAGAAGGATGTTCAGGGTGACGGTGATGAAGGAGCCGACGTAGCGCAGCACCGTCGGATCGACGCTCTGCCTGGCCAGGGCCTTCTCCACCAACCCGACGGCGAAGCCGATCAGCCAGCGGCCGAGTACCCAGAAGAGGATGGCGACGATGATCTTCACACCGAATGCGAGCGCGTACTGCGAAACCGTCGCCCACAGTGCGTTGATCTTCTCCGTACCCACATTGATGATGTTCGTATCTTCCATGGAAGCGCACCTGCGAGAGAAAGGGACCAGATGAACGCTAGCACGGCCCCAGCCGTTTGCTCGTCGCAGCGCGCAGCCCAGAGCCCTGGCGGGCTCCGGGCGCTATTGCACTAGCAGTCGCCGGGCAGCGAGGCGATCCAGCGATTGAGCATTTCCAGCCCCTCGCGGTGCACCAGGATACGACCCAGCTCGGGCATCATGTCGCCCGGCTTGTCGCTGCCGACCCGGTAGCTGAGCACGGACTTCTCCGGGCTGCCGGGGTGGATGTCTTCCAGCCGCCCGCCCGTGCCGCCGCCCGCTGCCACAGGCGGTTTGCAGATGCCGTAGGCGATGGAGACCGGCGTGTGCGGGTCGAGGTAGAGGCCCGAAGTGCGCGCCGCGCCCTTGGGGTTGTGGCAGTGCGAGCAGTTGGCGTCGAGGTAGCTGCGCGCCTGTTTCTCCAGGTCTTCACCGGGGCGCGGATGCCCCCACAGCGCGTTCTGCGGCACTTGCGCCAGCGCCGGCAGGCCCTTGAGGAAGCCGCGCGCCTGCCAGTGCTGCAACTGGTTGTCGCTGCCTTCGGCGTAGGCGAAGTCCTTGTTCAGGTGCCGCGCCTTGGGCCCCAGCGGGGCGATGCCGCCGCCCTTCTGCTCGGCGTGGCATTCGGAGCACTGGTTGGCGTCCGGCACCATATAGGTGAAGGCGATCTTCTTGCCGTCCTCGGCGGTCAGCTCCAGCGCCGGGCTGTCGCCAGCGACCTCCAGGGTCGCTTCGCTCTGCTCGGCATTCCACACGTAGGGCAGCGCCGCCCAGCCGTCCTTCTGCCGCACCAGCACGCGGGTCTCCACCAGATGAACCTTGGCCATGTCGAGTCCGGCCTTCGGATCACGGTCATCCTGGCTGTTCTGCAGCAGGTTGCCCTGGGCGTCCTTGGGGTAATAGAAGGTCTTGGTCAGGACGGTACCGACGGGGTAGTCGAAGCGGTCCTCGGCGTACTGCGCCGACTGTCCTTCGGGCATCCATACGGTGCGCAGTTTGTGTGCGTAGTCGGTGAACAGCGAGGTGTTCAGGTCATAGGGCAGCACCTCGGCGGCCGGCGCCAGGTGGCCGTCCGCCAGGTGCAGCATGCCCCAGCCGCTGAGCTTTTCCGGGTAGTCGTCGCCTTCGGGCTGGTAACGCGGCTTGCTCTCCTGCCCGCACCCGGCCACCAAGGTGGCCAGGGCGAGCGACAACAGGAACGAAGCGGGTTTCATCATGCCTTGTTGCCCTTTTCACCCAGGCCGGCCTGCTCGATCTTCGGCAGCGGCTTGAGCTTGCACTGGTGCGAGCTGATGTCGGTGCTGATGTTCTTGTAGCCGTTGGGGCCGTCGACGTTGACGATGCCGGCGCTGCCGTTGTCGATGCAGATGGCCAGGGCTTCGGGCAGCTTGCCGTCGACCAGTTTCTTCTCGTTGAAGTAGCCGTCCCAGAGGATGTCCGGCAGGCGCCCGGTGAGGCCGAACTTGGCGACCTTGAGCGCTTTCAGCTCCAGGTGGTCGGGGCTGTCGCCACCGGGGCCGAAGGTGTTGCCGTGGATGAAGATGCCCTCGGGATAGGGGTCGAAGTTCGGCTGGGTGGCCTTCTCCGAATAGTTGGTGCTGAAGTAGCTGCTGATGATGACGTTGGCGGTTTTGTGGTTGCCGATCTTGTTGTTGAAGATCTCCACGTCGTCGTTGGAATTCACCACCACGCCCGAGCCCGCCGGCACGCTGGCCACCGGCGTGCCCTTGTGGCCGAAGTTCTCGTGGTTGTTGCCCTGCACGTCGTTGTCGAAGACACGGGTGCCGCGCCCCGGCTGCTGCAGGTTGGGCATGTTGAAGACGAGGATGCCGCCGGTGTTGTCGGTGGCGACGTTGTTGTAGACGTCGGCGCCGATGGTGTTCTCGATCTCGATGCCGGCGACGTTGCGCTCGGCGCGGTTGTTGCGCACTACCACGTTACGCGACTGGCCGACGTAGATGCCCGAGTCGGAGGCGCCGATGGCGACGTTGCCTTCGAGCAGGGTGTTCTCGGTCTGCACCGGGTAGATGCCGTAGCCGCCATTCTCGGTGGAGGCGCCGTTGGTCCACTCGGTGCGGATGTTGCGGATGACGATGTTCTTGCCGCCGATGACCTTCAGGCCGTCGCCCTTGGTGTCCTCGATGGCGAGATTCTCCAGGGTGAAGTCGGAGGCGTCGACGAACAGCCCTTCGGCGCCGGCCTTCTGGTTCTTGAAGCTCAAGATGGTCTTGTCCATCCCGGCGCCGCGGATAGTCACGCCGTCCACTTTCAGGCTGAGGCTGCGGTCCAGGTGGTAGGTGCCGGCGGGAATGTCGATGACATCGCCAGCCTTGGCCTTGATCAGGCGGGCCTGCAAGTCCTTCTGGAAGTCGCTGCTGACGGCGGCGGTAGGCTTGTCGCCTTCGCCGCAGGCGGCCAGGGCAACGGAGAATGCGAGAAGGGAGAGAGTGGCGAGACGCATGGCGGGCTCCGGTCTTGTTCTTATGATGTGGAACTATCGTACCAACTGATCCGGAGAATACTCCTACATCCCGCGCCACGCCAGCCCTTCAGACACATCGCACTTTGATTGATTGGCGTCACGGTTTCGTGGTGGCGGATCGGGATGATCTGCGCTTCCACCCCAAGGAGTACACGGATGAGCTTCATGCCCTGGAACGACGAGTTCGTGATCGGAATCGAGCGGATCGATGAACAGCACCGCTGGCTGGTCGACCTCACCAACGCGCTGTACGACAGCCTCAACGGCGCCGACGGCGAGGGCCAGCCCATCGGCGAGCTGCTGGAGCAACTGGTGGAGTACACGATGAACCACTTCATCGTCGAGGAGGTGTTGTTCCAGCGCCTGGGCTACCCGGACGAGGAAGCGCACCGCGCCGAGCACGACCGCTTCAACCGGCAGATCATCGACCTGCTGTACCGTCATGAGGATGGCGAGGCGGTCTCGGTCGAGGCGCTGGAGCTGCTCAAGGCCTGGCTGATCCACCACATTCTCAAGGTGGACAAGGCTTACGTGAGCTTCTTCCAGCAAAAAGGCGTGACCGCATAGCGGGCACGCCTTTTTTCACAGCACGGGCAGACGGATCAGCGCGGGATATTCGGCTGCCGCTTGGTGGTGCGTTTCTTGCCCTTGGCGTAGCCGGTGGCCTTGCCTTCCTCGGTCTTGTTCCACGGCTTGGAGCCATTGCTGGCGCGCGGCGGCAGGCCGGTGTGCTGGGTCAGCAGCGGCTGGCCGGCCTTCTTGCTGCCGGCCGGGGTGGAGTTCTTGCGGCGCGCGCTCTGGTACTCGTCGGTCTGCGGCTGGTAGGTCGGGATCAGATGGTGCTTGCCGTTGCCGATCAGGTCCGCGCGGCCCATGCGCTCCAGCGCTTCGCGCAACATCGGCCAGCCCTTCGGGTCGTGGTAGCGCAGGAAGGCCTTGTGCAGGCGGCGCTGCTGGTCGCTCTTGACGATGGTCACGCTGTCGCTCTTGTAGGTGACCTTGCGCAGCGGGTTCTTGCCCGAGTGGTACATGGCGGTCGCGCTGGCCATGGGCGAGGGATAGAACGCCTGCACCTGGTCCGCGCGGAAGCCGTTGCGCTTGAGCCACAGGGCGAGGTTCATCATGTCCTCGTCGGTGGTGCCCGGGTGCGCGGCGATGAAGTACGGGATCAGGTACTGCTCCTTGCCCGCCTCCTTGGAGAACTTCTCGAACATGCGCTTGAAGGTGTCGTAGGTGCCGATGCCCGGCTTCATCATCTTCGACAGCGGGCCTTCCTCGGTGTGCTCCGGGGCGATCTTCAGGTAGCCGCCGACGTGGTGCGTCACCAGTTCCTTGACGTACTCGGGCGACTGCACGGCGAGGTCGTAACGCAGGCCGGAGGCGATCAGGATCTTCTTCACGCCCGGCAGGGCGCGGGCCTTGCGGTACAGCTCGATGAGCGAGGAGTGGTCGGTGTTGAGGTTCTCGCAGATGCCCGGCCACACGCAGGACGGCTTGCGGCAGTGACGCTCGATCTCCGGGTCCTTGCAGGCGATGCGGTACATGTTGGCAGTCGGGCCGCCGAGGTCGGAGACCACACCGGTGAAGCCCGGCACCTTACGCATCTCCTCGATCTCGGCGAGGATCGATTCGTGGGAGCGGTTCTGGATGATCCGCCCCTCGTGCTCGGTGATCGAGCAGAAGGTGCAGCCACCGAAGCAGCCCCGCATGATGTTCACCGAGAAACGGATCATCTCGTAGGCCGGGATCTTCTCCTTGCCGTACAGCGGGTGCGGCACGCGCGCATAGGGCATGCCGAACACGTAGTCCATTTCCTCGGTGCTCATCGGGATGGGCGGCGGGTTGAACCACACGTCCACCTCGCCATGCTTCTGCACCAGGGCGCGGGCGTTGCCCGGGTTGGTCTCCAGGTGCAGCACGCGGTTGGCGTGGGCATAGAGCACCGCGTCGCTGCGCACCTTCTCGAACGATGGCAGGCGGATCACCGTGCGATCGCGCTCCAGGCGCGGGTGTGCCAGCAGCTGCACGACCTTGGCTTCGTTCGGGTCTTCCTGCTCGCCCTTCTCCTGCTCGATGGCGCAGGCGGCGGTGTCCTGGGTGTTCACGTACGGGTTGATGATCTTGTCGACCTTGCCCGGTCGGTCGATGCGGGTGGAGTCCACCTCGAACCAACCTTCGGGGGTGTCGCGGCGCACGAAGGCGGTGCCGCGCACGTCGGTGATCTGCTCGACCTGCTCCCCGGCGGCCAGGCGCTGGGCGATTTCGACCACGGCGCGTTCGGCGTTGCCGTACAGCAGGATGTCGGCGGTGGCGTCCATCAGGATGGAGCGACGCACCTTGTCCTGCCAGTAGTCGTAGTGGGCGATGCGGCGCAGCGAAGCCTCGATGCCGCCGAGGATCACCGGGGTCTCGCTGTAGGCCTCCTTGCAGCGCTGGCTGTAGACCAGGCTGGCGCGATCAGGGCGCTTGCCGGCCAGGCCGCCCGGCGTATAGGCATCATCGCTGCGGATCTTCTTGTCCGCGGTGTAGCGGTTGATCATCGAGTCCATGTTGCCTGCCGCCACGCCGAAGAACAGGTTCGGCTGGCCGAGCTTCATGAAGTCGTCTTTCGAGCGCCAGTCCGGCTGGGCAATGATGCCCACGCGGAAGCCCTGGGCCTCCAGCAGACGGCCGATGATGGCCATGCCGAACGACGGATGGTCAACGTAGGCATCCCCGGTGACGATGATGATGTCGCAGGAATCCCAACCCAGCTGATCCATCTCTTCCTTGCTCATGGGCAGGAACGGCGCCGGGCCGAAACACTCGGCCCAGAACTTGGGATAGTCGAACAACGGCTTGGCGGCTTGCATCACGGGCACCGGGGTATCTCTAAGTAGGTATCGCGGAAAAACGCGGGCGCGGAATATAGCACAAAAAGTGTACAACACCCGACCAGTGAGCTCAGATTTAACTGGGATTTAGCCGGCGCACGGTAGATTGCAAGTGCCATCATCTGGCTATACTCCAGCCACTATCCGCAGTCAGCCTGGCCACCCCTCCCAGGCCAGGGAGTACCTGTCGTGCGTCGTGCCTTCGTGCTGTTGCTTACCCTGCTGTTCTGCCACACGGCGCTAGCCTTCGAACTGGACGACAAGGCCAGCGGCGCCTGGCTCAACGATCACCTCGAACTGCTGCAGGAACGTGATGGCCCGCTGTCGCTGGAAGCCGTGCAGGCCAGCCGCGACTTCGTGCCCGCCAACGGCCGCACCAGTGTCGGCCAGAGCCCGGACGGCTGGTGGCTGCGCCTGGACCTCGACCGCCGCACCACCCCGCAGGGCGGCTGGTGGCTGGAAGTGGACGCGGTCAACCTCAAGGATTTTCGTCTCTACGTACCCGACGAACGGGGCGTCTACCGGGAAACGCTGTCCGGTGAGGCCGTGCCCTTCGCCCAGGGCCGCGACCGCGACTACCGCCGCCCGGTCTTCCATCTGCCCGAAGGCAGCGGTCCGGTGCGCCTCTACGCCCGCGTCTACGACCCGGCGGGCAACTCCTTCCCGCTGCGCATCTGGTCGCTGAACGACCTGCAGGACCATCGCGCCGATACCAGCCTGTTTCTCGGTTTCATCTACGGCCTGATCGCCGCGCTGCTGCTGTACAACCTGTTCATCCTGCTGACCCTGCGCGACCCGGCGTACTTCTGGTACGTGCTGACCACCGCCAGCGCGCTGCTGTTCAGCCTGGGGATGAGCGGGCACGGCTTCGAGTACTTCTGGCCGGACCACCCGGTGCCCTGGTGGCTGGACCGCATCACCCTGCCCTCGCTCTGGGGCCTGTGCGTGCATCGCTTCACCATCACCCTGCTGCAGACCCGCCGTCATGTGCGCTGGTCGCACTGGCTGCTGAACCTGAACTGCGCGCTGTATGTGCTGACCATCGTCCTCGGCGCCCTGCACCTGCGTGGCGTGGCCGGCTGGATGCTGGTGGCGATCACCCTGATCGGCGTACCGGCGGCGCTCGGCGGCGCCCTGGTGCGCTGGCGCCAGGGCTCGTTCCCGGCGTTCCTCTACCTGCTCGGCTTCGGCCTGGTGCTGACCAGCGTGAGCATTTCAGTGATGCGCGCCACCGGCGTGGTGCAACCTTCGCCGCTGACCTCGTACATCTTCCCCATTGCCGTGGCCATGGAGTCGGTGCTGTTTTCCTTCGCCCTCACCTCGCGCATCCAGGGCCTCAAGCGCGAGCGCGCCCAGGCGCTGGAACAGGCCGACCGGGAGAAAAGCGCGCGCCTGACGCTGATGCAAAGCGCCCAGCAGGACCTGGCGACCGCCGTGGCCGAGCGCACCGCCGAACTCACCCAGAGCAACCAACTGCTGCGCGAGCGTGAAGTACAGCTGCAGCACGCCGCGCACTACGACCCGCTGACCGGCCTGCCGAACCGCCGCTACCTGGTGGAGCACGCCGAACACGCCCTGGCCAGCGCCCAGCAGAACGGCGAGACACTGGCGCTGATGCTGATCGACCTGGACCACTTCAAGCCGATCAACGACAGCTACGGCCATGACGCCGGGGACTTCATGCTGCAGAACGTCGGCAATCGCCTGCGCCAGTGCGTGCGCGGCAGCGACTGCGTGGCGCGCCTGGGCGGCGACGAATTCGCGGCGCTGATCTCCGGCCCGGATGCCGAGAGCCACGCCAAGGAGATCGCCTGCCGCATCCTCAACGAACTGGCGCGCCCGGTGAGGTTCGAAACGCTGGAACTGCGCGTCACGCCGAGCATCGGCGTGGCCATCTACCCCAGCCATGCGATGCAGTTCAGCAAGCTCTACAAGGCCGCCGACCAGGCGCTCTACGAAGTGAAGGGCAACGGACGCGCGGCCTATGCCATGGCCAGCGAAGCCGCTGGCGAAACCAGCGAGCTCTGGCCGGAAAAAGAATGGCTGGAAAGCGAATGGCTGGAGAGCGAAGACCGCGCCTGATCAGTTGCGGTAGCGGCGCGGCACGCGAGCAGTGACCTTGGTCAGCAGCTCGTAGCCGATGGTCCCGGCGTGGGCCGCCACTTCATCCACTGGCAGGTTGGCGCCCCACAGCTCGACGCGGTCGCCCACGGCGGCATTGGGCAGGTCGGTCAGGTCCACCGCCAGCATGTCCATGGACACGCGCCCGGCCAGCACCGTGCGCTGGCCATCCACCAGCACCGGCGTACCGCTCGGCGCGTGGCGCGGATAACCATCGGCATACCCGCAGCTCACGGTGCCGATGCGCGAAGGCCGCTCGGCCACCCAGGTTGCCCCGTAACCAACACTCTCACCGACCGCCACTTCGCGCACGGCAATCAGCTGCGCCTCGAGGCTCATGGCCGGGCGCAGGCCCAGCTCGGCAGCACCGATATCGGCGAAGGGCGTGGCGCCGTAGAGCATGATGCCGGGGCGAATCCAGTCCATGTGCGCGGCGGGAATGGTCAGCACCGCGGCGGAGTTGGCCAGCGAGCGCAGGTCGAAATCCAGGTCCAGCACACTGAGGAAGCAGGCCAACTGATCTTCGGTCAGCTCGTCGCCGCGCAGGTCGGCGTTGGCGAAGTGGCTCATCAGGTTCAGCTCGGCCACCTGCGGCACCTGGCGCAGGTGCGGATGCCAGTCGCGCAGCTCTTCGGGCGAGAAGCCCAGGCGGTGCATGCCGGTATCCAGCTTCATCCACACATTGAGCGCGCTGGGCAACTGCGCGGCGAGCAATGCCTGGGCCTGCTCGGGGCCTTGCACCGCCACGTCCAGGCGTAGCTGGGCGGCGATCAGGTATTCCGAGGGCTCGAAGCAGCCCTCCAGCAGCAGAATGCGGGCGCCGGCGTGTAGCGCGCGCACCTCGGCGGCCTCTTCCAGGCAGGCCACCGCAAAGCCGTCGGCCTCGTCGTGCAGGCAGCTCACCACCTCCCGCGCGCCATGCCCGTAGGCATTCGCCTTGACCACCGCGAAGGCTTCACGCCCGGGCGCGCAGCGCTTGGCGACGGCGTAGTTGTGGCGAATGGCGGCTAGATCGACGTGGGCGACGAGCGGGCGCATGGCTGTCTCTGCAATGAAAACGGGCGCCTATCTTAAGGCGCCCGTCGGTCACGCGGAATGCGGCATCGTTACTCGTCTTCGAAGTTGTACATGCCGGGGGCGAGGTTCTCGAAGCGGCTGTAGCGACCGAGGAAGGCCACCCGCACGGTGCCGATGGGGCCGTTACGCTGCTTGCCGAGGATGATCTCGGCGACGCCCTTGAACTCGGTCTCGGGGTGATACACCTCGTCGCGGTAGACGAACATGATCACGTCGGCGTCCTGCTCGATCGCTCCGGATTCACGCAGGTCGGAGTTCACCGGGCGCTTGTTGGGGCGCTGTTCCAGCGAGCGGTTGAGCTGGGAGAGCGCTACCACCGGGCAGTTGAATTCCTTCGCCAGCGCCTTCAGCGAGCGGGAAATCTCGGAAATCTCGTTGGTCCGGTTGTCGCCAGCGGAACCGGGGATCTGCATCAGCTGCAGGTAGTCGACCATGATCATGCCGATCTCGCCGTGCTCGCGGGAGAGGCGGCGAGTACGCGCACGCATTTCCGAGGGCGAGATGCCGGCGGTGTCATCGATGAACAGCTTGCGGTCGCTGAGCAGGTTCACCGCCGAGGTCAGGCGCGGCCAATCCTCGTCGTCCAGCTTGCCGGTACGCACCTTGGTCTGGTCGATGCGGCCGAGCGAGGCGAGCATACGCATCACGATGGAATCGGAGGGCATCTCCAGGGAGTACACCAGGATCGCCTTGTCGCTGCGCATCAGGGCGTTCTCCACCAGGTTCATGGCGAAGGTGGTCTTGCCCATCGACGGACGGCCGGCAACGATGATCAGGTCGGACGGCTGCAGGCCACTGGTCTTCTCGTCGAGGTCGGTGAAGCCGGTGGTGATACCGGTCAGCGCATCCGAGGTGTTGAACAGGTGGTCGATGCGGTCGATGGTCTTGACCAGGATGTCGCCGATGCCCACCGGGCCGCCGGTCTTGGGGCGCGCTTCGGCGATCTCGAAGATCCGCCGCTCGGCTTCGTCGAGCACTTCGTTGGCGCTGCGCCCCTCGGGGTTGAAGGCACTGTCGGCGATATCGCTGCTGATGCCGATCAGCTGCCGCAACGTGGCGCGCTCGCGGATGATGTTCGCGTAGGCCTTGATGTTCGCTACCGAGGGCGTGTTCTTCGCAAGCTCGGCGAGGTACGCGAGGCCGCCCACCTGGGACAGCTGCCCTTCGCGCTCGAGCATCTCGGACAGGGTCACCACGTCGATCGGCTGGTTGGCTTCGGCGAGCTTGTAGACGGCGCGGAAGATCAGACGATGGTCATGGCGGTAGAAGTCGCCATCGGACACGGCGTCGGAGACGCGCTCCCATGCATTGTTGTCGAGCATCAGGCCACCCAGCACCGCCTGTTCGGCTTCGATCGAGTGCGGCGGCACCTTGAGGGAAGCGGTCTGCAGGTCGTATTGCTCGGGGATGGTGATGTCGTTCATGGGCTCTTCGTGTTGTGTGAAACGGCGGAAAAACAAAGGGCACGGACCGAGGATCGGTACCGTGCCCATTGTTATTGGACTGATTCACCCAGGCAAGCCGTGTGAATCGTCCTAGCGACGGATCGCTTACTCGGCGACTACAACCACGTGCAGGGTTGCATCAACATCCATGTGCAGTTGCACTTCGATGTTGTATTCGCCTACAGCGCGCAGGGCGCCGTCGGGCAGGCGAACTTCGCTCTTTTCCAGCGGGTAGCCGGCAGCCGAAACGGCGTCGGCGATGTCGCGGGTGCCGATCGAACCGAACAGCTTGCCTTCGTCGCCAGCGTGGGCGCCGATGGTCACGATCAGTTCGGCCAGTTGGGCAGCACGAGCTTCAGCAGCAGCTTTTTTCTCAGCAGCGGCTTTTTCCAGCTCTGCACGGCGCTCTTCGAAAGCAGCGACGTTGGCAGCGGTGGCAGCGGTGGCTTTGCCCTGCGGCAGCAGGTAGTTACGAGCGTAACCGCCCTTTACGTTCAGCTTGTCGCCCAGGTTGCCCAGTTTGGCGATCTTTTCCAGCAGGATGACTTCCATTTGAGTCTTACCTCTTAACTTTTAACCTTCACCGTTCGCAGCTTTCTGGCGCTTGGCCAGGCGACCGCGAAAATCAAACAGACTGTCGACTACGGCGACAAGACAGATCACATTGCCCAGTACGAATACCAGCAGGTACAGCGGTGCCAGCCAGAAGCCCGGAAGCTTCTTCAGCGCGGCCAGGCCGTGCCCCAGTGCGATCCCGGCGAACAGCAGCGGGATCATGCACAGCGGCGCCAGCATGGTGGCCGCGGGACCTGCGAAGGGCAGAGCCACAACGCCGACCAGCAGCGCCAAAGCCGTGCCCGGCGACAAGCGCAGTGCGCGGAACTCGCGGCCAAACCCTTCCGGGTTGAACAGTACTGCTTGCCAATAACGCGCCAGCATCAGGCACAACAGGCTGATCGTCTGCAGCGAGGCTGCCATCAGGCCGGTGATGGTCGGGACCATCTCCGCCTGCAGGGCGGCCATCTGTTCCGGCGAAAGCTTGGCTTCGGCCAGAACCTGCGGCAGGGCCTTGCCGAATGCATCGGCCAGACCTGCGACCAACCCGGCCGACACCGTGCTGAGCAGCAGCACGAACACCGCACCGAGCACAACGCTCGCCAGCATCACCTGATTCCAGGACACCTTGCTGCGCAGAACCTGCGCCAGCACGGCACTACCCACCAGAACCAGACTCACGCTGGGGTCACCCAGGTACCACCAGGCCAGTGCCGGAAGCAGCGCCCAGGCCAGGATGCCAAAGGCATCGCTGGGACCACGGCGCAACAGCACCAGACTGCCTGCTGCGGCACCGAGCCAGAACAAAGGCTGCAGTACCGCGGCTGCGACGACCACCAGGGTCGCCTGCATGCGGCCTCGCATGACAAATTCAGCCAATGCGCGCATGCGATCTATCCATCAATTCCAGTCGACTGCCCGATCAACGGCCGTGGCTGTCGGTGTAGGGAAGCAGGGCCAGGTAGCGGGCGCGCTTGATAGCGGTCGCCAGCTGACGCTGGTACTTGGCCTTGGTGCCGGTGATACGGCTCGGAACGATCTTGCCGGTTTCGGAAACGTAGGCCTTCAGGGTGTTGAGATCCTTGTAATCGATCTCTTTCACGCCTTCAGCGGTGAAACGGCAGAACTTACGACGACGGAAGAAACGTGCCATGTGTGTGGCTCCTCAATACTGGTCCGGGATTACTCGTCAGCGCTGTCGCGGCTATCTTCGCCGTCAGCGGACTCGCCCTCGTTCGATTCGGGACGCTCACGGCGCTCGCGGCGCTCGTTGCGGCTCTCTTCGGCCTTCAGCATTTCGGACTGGCCGGTAACGGCTTCGTCGCGACGGATGACCATGTTACGGATCACGGCGTCGTTGTAACGGAAGTTGTCTTCCATTTCTGCCAGGGCCTTGGCGGTGCACTCGACGTTCATCAGAACGTAGTGAGCCTTGTGCACGTTGTTGATGGCGTAAGCCAGCTGACGACGGCCCCAGTCTTCCAGACGGTGGACTTTGCCGCCGTCTTCTTCGATGGCCTTGGTGTAACGCTCGACCATGCCACCGACTTGTTCGCTCTGGTCCGGGTGAACCAGGAACACGATTTCGTAATGACGCATAAATGCTCCTTACGGATTGCAGCCTGCCGACAAAGCGGTCAGACAAGGAGTGAATGATTTTTTCCTTGCCGCTCGGAAGCACGCGCGAACGCCTGCCCGGACGACAAGGGCCGACATTCTAGAGAAGCGCGCCGGGGGGCGCAAGGAAAACTGGTGAAACTTTGAACAGCGCGAGGCGGCAGGGGCCGCCTCGCGTGGGGACGTCAGGCGCCTGTCTTGAGCTGGCGCTGGCGGACGATCTCGAACAGGCACACACCGGTAGCCACCGAGACGTTCAGGCTGCTGACGCTGCCCTGCATCGGCAGCTTGGCCAGGTAGTCACAGTGATCGCGGGTCAGACGGCGCATGCCCTTGCCCTCGGCGCCCATCACCAGCACGGTCGGCCCGGTGAGGTCGAGTTCATAGAGCATCTGGGTCGCCTCGCCGGCAGTGCCGACGATCCACAGGCCGCGCTGCTGGAGCTTCTCTAGGGTGCGCGCGAGGTTGGTCACGGCCACCAGCGGGATGACTTCGGCTGCGCCGCAGGCCACTTTACGCACGGTGGCGTTGAGGGTGGCGGACTTGTCCTTCGGCACGATCACCGCCAGCGCACCCGCCGCATCGGCGGTGCGCAGGCAGGCGCCGAGGTTGTGCGGGTCGGTCACGCCGTCCAGCACCAGCAGCAGCGCCGGGCCGGCGGAGCGCTCCAGCAGCTCCTCCAGCATGTTCTCGCCCCACACCTGGCTCGGGCTGACCTCGGCGACCACGCCCTGGTGTACGCCCTCGGCCCACTCATCCAGCTCCTTGCGGTCGCGCGTGCCCACCGGCACGCGCGCCTGCCCGGCCAGCTCGACCAGCGCCTGCACGCGCGGGTCCTGACGGCCTTCGGCCAGCCACAGCTGCTTGACCCGTTTCGGGTGATGGCGCAGCAGCGCTTCTACGGCATGGACTCCGTAGACCTGTTCCCATTGACTCATTTCTTCGCCTTACGCTTGCTGGCCGGCGCGCCGCCAGTGGCTCCCGCCTTGGGCGCAGCAGAGCCCTTGCGGTGCTTGGAGGACTTGGCGGACCGGGCTTTCTGTTTCGAAGGATTGCGCGGCTTGCCCGCAGCGGGGGCGCCCTTGCCTTTACCGGCCGCCGGCTTGTTGCCGCCAACCTTGGCCTCTTCGAGCAGCGCCTTCTTCACTTCGCGACTCTTGCGCACATCGGTATTGCCGAGCATTTCGTCGGCCTTGGCGAGCATTTCAGGGGCTACCGACGGCAGCGCCTGGACCACGCCGACCTTGCGCTTGCGCGGCTGCACGGCAACATCCGGCGCGAGGTACGGATCGTCCGCCACCGCACGCGGAGCCCGCGCCGGTTTGTCTTTCGCCGCCACAGCCTTGGGCGCCCGGCCCTTGGCCGCTTTACCCTTGGCGACCGGTTCGGCCTTCTCGCCACGCTTCTTGCGGCCGATGGGCGCGCTGAGCACGTTGTCGGAGAGCTCGAAGTCGATCTTGCGCTCGTCCAGGTCGACACGCGCGACGACTACCTCGACGGTATCGCCAAGACGGAAGCTGCGGCCGGTGCGCTCGCCACTCAGGCGATGATGCACGGCATCGAAGTGGTAGTAGTCGCCGGGCAGTGCAGTGACATGCACCAGGCCTTCCACATAGATGTCGCTCAGCTCGACGAAGATGCCGAAGCCAGTCACCGCAGTGATCACGCCGGGGAAGGTCTCGCCCACGCGCTCGCGCATGAACTCGCACTTCAGCCAGTTGGTGACGTCACGGGTCGCCTCGTCGGCGCGGCGCTCGGTCAACGAACACTGCTCGCCCAGTTGGGCCAGACGGGCTTCGTCGTACGGATAGATGCGCGCTTTCGGCATGCTGGCGGCGCCAACGCGTTGCACGTGCTCGGAAGCCGCCTTGGAGCGGATCAGGCCACGGATGGCGCGGTGGGTCAGCAGGTCCGGGTAACGGCGGATCGGCGAGGTGAAGTGGGTGTAGGCCTCGTAGTTCAGGCCGAAGTGGCCGGCGTTCTCGGGGCTGTACACCGCCTGGCTCAAGGAGCGCAGCATCACGGTCTGGATCAGTTGCAGGTCCGGGCGGCCCTGGATGGACTCCAGCAGCTTCTGGTAGTCCGCCGGGGTCGGGTCGCCCTTGCCGCGATAGAGCGTCAGGCCCAGTTCGCCGAGGAACTGGCGCAGGTTGTTCAGCTTTTCCTGCGGCGGGCCGTCGTGGACGCGGTACAGCGCCGGGATGGCGTGCTTCTCGAGGAACTTGGCGGTGGCGACGTTGGCCGCCAGCATGCATTCCTCGATCAGCTTGTGCGCATCGTTGCGCTGGGTCGGGCGGATTTCCGAGATCTTGCGGTCCGCGCCGAAGACGATGCGGGTTTCCTGGGTCTCGAAATCGATCGCGCCACGCACGTGACGCGCGCCGACGAGGACCTTGTACAGGTCATAAAGGGTATTGAGGTGCGGCACCACCGCCGGCAGCTGTTCCTTCAGGCGCTGGCCTTCGGGGCTGTCCGGGGTTTCCAGGTACTGACTGACCTTGGTGTAGGTCAGGCGCGCATGGGAATGGATGACCGCCTCGTAGAACTGGTAGTCGGTCATCTTGCCGGCCTTGGAGAGATTCATCTCGCAGACCATGGCCAGACGATCGACCAGCGGATTCAGGGAGCACAGGCCGTTGGAAAGAATCTCCGGCAGCATCGGGATCACGCGCTCGGGGAAGTACACCGAGTTGCCGCGCTTGGCCGCCTCTTCATCCAGGGCCGAACCGACCTTCACATAATGAGAGACGTCGGCGATGGCGACGAACAGCTTCCAGCCGCCACCCTTGCGCTTCTCGGCGTAGACCGCGTCGTCGAAGTCGCGGGCGTCCTCGCCGTCGATGGTGACGAAAGGCAGGGCGCGCAGGTCGACGCGCTTCTCCTTGTCCTTCTCCAGCACTTCGGGCTTGAGCTTGGCGGCTTCCTTCTCCACGGCCTCCGGCCAGGTGTGGGGAATGTCGTAGCTGCGCAGGGCGACTTCGATTTCCATGCCCGGCGCCATGTAGTCGCCGAGCACTTCCACCACTTCGCCCTGGGCTTGGCGATGCACGCTCGGCCAGACGTCGATGCGCACCTGGACGAACTGATTGTGCTTGGCCTTGCCAGCCTTGCCCGGCGGGATCAGCACTTCCTGCTGGATCTTCGGGTTGTCCGCCACGACCGTGCCGATGCCGCTCTCGTCGAAATAGCGGCCAACGATGGTCTCGTGGGCGCGCTCGACCACTTCTACTATCGCGCCTTCGCGGCGACCACGGCGGTCGAAGCCCGACACGCGCGCCAGGGCGCGGTCGCCGTCGAACACCAGGCGCATCTGCGTCGGGCTGAGGAACAGGTCGTCGCTGCCGTCATCGGGGATCAGGAAGCCGAAGCCGTCGCGGTGGCCGGCGATACGGCCGAGGATCAGGTCGAGCTTGTCCACCGGCGCATAGGCGCCACGGCGGGTATAGATAAGCTGGCCGTCGCGCTCCATGGCGCGCAACCGGCGGCGCAGTGCTTCTTCGGGCTCTTCGCCGGAGAGGCCGAGCTCGTCCATCAACTGGGACCGCGTCGCGGGGGCGCCGCGCTCGGCGAGGTGCGCCAGGATGAGTTCACGGCTGGGGATGGGGTTGTCGTATTTTTCCGCCTCGCGGGCGGCCTCGGGATCGAGGTTTTGCCAATCGGCCATTAAAGTGCGGTCACCTTATATATAGGGATATGGATCGCCATGTGCTTATTGAAGCGCGAAACCCGCCCGTCGGTCAGCTTCGGGCAAGAATAAATTTTTTATCGCATCAGGGGTTTACAAGCGAAAACGCTCTCCGTATAGTTCGCGCCCACAGCGTCAGACAGATGTTGTAACACGGAAACGATGAGTAATCATCGACTCCAGTGCCCAGGTGGCGGAATTGGTAGACGCACTAGGTTCAGGTCCTAGCGGTGGCAACACCGTGGAAGTTCGAGTCTTCTCCTGGGCACCACTTATTCAAGGATAAAGTCAGTCTCTGACAGGCTTTATCAGGCGGGTTCGGAACCCTGATAACCGAACAATAGACCGTCAGATGCAACCAAGGGTTGCATCACCGCAAGACGATGAGCGATCATCGCACCCCATGCTGAAAAGCATGCCCAGGTGGCGGAATTGGTAGACGCACTAGGTTCAGGTCCTAGCGGTGGCAACACCGTGGAAGTTCGAGTCTTCTCCTGGGCACCATCTTCAAACGAAAAAGCCGAGCATAGCTCGGCTTTTTTGTTTTCGGCTTTCCGTCTTTTACCTCGCCAGGCGCGAACGCCCGGCGAGGTCTACCAACCTCAAGCCTTGAACTGCCCCAGACTGGCGCGCAGCTGACCGGCCAAGCCATCGAGCACCCGCCCGCTGCTGGCCGTCGCACTCACCGCTTCCGCCGCGCGACTCGCCTCGGCATGGATCACCTCGACCCGCCCACGCACCGCCGCGGCGCCGGCCGCCTGCTGTTGCGCCGAATGAGTCGCCGCCTCGATGGCGCCGTGCACCTCCTCCACCGCGCTCTGCACTTCGCGCTGCAGGCGCTCGCTGTCCTGCAGCGCAGCCAAACCCTGCACCGCCTGCTCGCGAGCCTGCCCGATAGCGGATACCGCCTCGCGCGCCCCCTCCTGCAACGCCCCGATGTGCGACTGGATATCACCCGTGGATTGCTGGGTCTTGCTGGCCAATGCACGCACCTCGTCCGCCACCACGGCGAACCCGCGCCCACTCTCGCCAGCACGCGCCGCCTCGATGGCCGCGTTCAACGCCAAAAGATTCGTCTGCTCGGCGATGCCATGGATTACCGAGAGCACCACTTCGATCTGCTCGCTCTGCCGCGCCAGGCGCTCGATCACGCCGGCGCCATTCTGCACGCGGGATTCCAGGGTTTCGATCAGGCCACCCACCTTGCGAGCGATGGCCGCATTGTCCTGCGCCGCCTTGCGGATCTCGCCGATCCGCGCCAACGCCGCCTGCATGGAGCGGCTCTCCATTTCCGCCTCCGCCGCCATGCCCGAGAGCGCCTCCAGGCTACCGGCCACCTCATTGCGCTGCCGGTCCGCCGCCGCCTCGGCACTGGCGCTGCGACTGGCCAGCGCGGCGATTTCACTGCCGGTCTGCTGCGCCACCTGCCCCGCCTCACGCACGATGGGCTGGAGCTTATCGACGAAGCGGTTCACCGCCGTCGCCATCTCACCCAGCTCGTCACGACTATCCAGGCGCACGCGCCGAGTCAGGTCACCCTCCCCGGCCGCCAGGTCATTCAGCGCATCGATCAGCAAGCGCAGGCGATTCACCACACGCCGACCGAGCACGACAGCCAGGCAGAGCAATACACCAAGCCCTACCAGCAGCAGCCCCATGCCGATACGCCAGCGCAGCGCTCCCGCCGCCTCTTCGATGGAAGCCTTCGCCCCCTGACTCATGCCGTCCGCCGCCTGCTTCGCCGATTGCAGACGCGCGGTAAGCGCCCTGGTGCTGTCCGCCGCAGCGCCTGCAAGGCTGTCGCCCACGAGCTGATCGCCACTGGCGACCAGGGCGGAGAAGCGCTGGTCCAGTGCGGCGATCTGCTTCTCGATGGCATCAGTGGAAACGCCCAGACGCAGCGTACCGATGACCACGCCATTGGGACTGATCGGCGCCTCGACGAGAAACACCGAGCTGTCGTGGCTTGCCGCCTCCAGCACCTTGTCCAGGGCGCGCTCGCCCTTGCCCTTCTCCAGCAGCGCCTGCACCCGCACATCCTCTCGATTGAGGTAGCGGGTCAGGTGCTGGCCCTGCGGATCGTCGTAGACCACAAAGAGCACATTGGGGTTGGCCTGGGCGCGCCGGGCATAGTCGGAGAGCACCGGCACGTCGTTGTCCCACATGGCCTTGGGCGCCACGGCGGCGAGCAGCTGCGCCAATTCCGTGGCGGACTGGCGCAGGTTCTGCTCCAGCCCCTCACGCAACTGGCCCTGCTCTTCCTCCAGCCGCGCAGAGAGCGCAGAGCCCAGACGCTCGCGAGTGCGCGCGGAAAGATCGTTCAGCCCGGAAGTCACTTCCTTGCCGGCCTGCTCCAGCTCGCCGGCCAGGCGTTGCGATTCGTTACCCAGGTGCGCCCCCAGGTCGCTGACCAGACCATCGACGGTGCTACGGGTAAGCCAGAGGGCAATCGCCAGCTGCACCAGCAGCGCGACTCCCAGGGCGATGAAAGCGGGGCGCAGCAAGCGACTGCGCAATAAAGACAGGACGGCGGACACGGCGGGCTTCCTCCGGACGTAACGGATGTCTGGCGCGGAAGGCGCCAATCCGTTTCACCAGCAAAGCGCGTGCCGCTGCGAAAAACCAAACCCCGGAAACGACAACGGGCCGCATGAGCGGCCCGTTGTAGTGTGCAGCTGAGGATCAGCCGAACGGATGGCGCAGGACGATGGTCTCGGCGCGGTCCGGGCCGGTAGAGATGATGTCGATGGGCGCACCGACCAGCTCCTCGATGCGCTTGATGTAAGCACGCGCATTGGCCGGCAGGCCTTCCAGGGTCTGAACACCGACGGTGGATTCGCTCCAGCCCGGCAGGTCTTCGTAGATCGGCTGCAGGCCGATGTAGCTGTCGGCGTCGGTTGGCGCGTCGGTCAGCAGTTCGCCGGCGGCGTTCTTGTAGCCGGTGCAGATGCGCACGACTTCCAGGCCGTCGAGGACGTCCAGCTTGGTCAGGCACAGGCCGGACAGGCTGTTGATCTCGATGGCGCGACGCAGGATGACGGCATCGAACCAGCCGCAACGACGGGCACGGCCGGTGGTGGCGCCGAACTCGTGACCGACCTTGGCCAGGCGTGCACCAACGTCATCGAACAGCTCGGTCGGGAACGGGCCGGAACCCACGCGAGTGGTGTAGGCCTTGGTGATACCCAGGATATAGTCCAGGTACAGCGGACCGAAGCCCGAACCGGTGGCGGTGCCGCCAGCGGTGGTGTTGGAACTGGTGACGAACGGGTAGGTGCCGTGGTCGATGTCCAGCAGCGAACCCTGGGCACCTTCGAACATGATGTTCTCGTTGGCGCGGCGCAGGTCGTGCAGGGTCGAGGTCACGTCGGCCATCAGCGGCTTCAGTTCTTCGGCGTAGGCCATGCACTCGTCCAGAGTCTTCTGGAAATCGACGGCCGGCTCCTTGTAATAGTGCTGCAGGACGAAGTTGTGGTAGTCCAGAACCTCACCCAGCTTGGCGGCGAAACGCTCACGGTGGAACAGGTCGCCCACGCGCAGGCCGCGACGGGCCACTTTGTCTTCGTAAGCCGGGCCGATGCCGCGACCGGTGGTGCCGATCTTCGCGTCGCCACGGGCCTTCTCGCGAGCCTGGTCCAGGGCCACGTGGAAGGACAGGATCAGCGGGCAGGACGGGCTGATGCGCAGGCGCTCGCGCACCGGTACGCCCTTTTCTTCCAGCTTGGCGATCTCGCGCATCAGCGCGTCGGGTGCCAGCACCACGCCATTACCGATCAGACACTGCACGCCTTCGCGCAGGATGCCCGACGGAATCAGGTGCAGTACGGTCTTCTCGCCAGCGACCACCAGGGTATGACCAGCGTTGTGGCCGCCCTGGTAACGCACCACGGCAGCAGCCTGGTCGGTCAGCAGGTCGACGATCTTGCCTTTGCCCTCATCACCCCACTGGGTGCCCAGGACTACGACATTCTTACCCATAACTCTTGTCCCCATCGTGGATGTTCGGTGCCGGCCGCGGCCGGCAGAAACTCGAAGTGGCGCGCCTCAGAGCGCAACCACCTGCCAATTGCCATCGCGAGCCAGCAATTGCTGGTCGCAGCCCGCTTCGGAAGCCGAAGCCGCATCCTGCCCGGGCAGCGCCTGTACGACGCGCACGCCCTGACGGCGCAACTGCTGCACCGCCTGCCACAAGCCAGCCCCATCGGCCGGCGCCCAGACTCCGGTGCGCGGCTCGTCGAGCTGGGCGCGGCCGAGAGTGACCAGGGTCTTGAGGTCGGTAGAGAAACCGGTGGCCGGACGCGCACGGCCGAAATCGGCGCCAATGTCGTCGTAACGGCCGCCCTGGGCGATGGACTCGCCAACCCCAGGCACGAACGCGGCAAACACCACGCCCGTGTGATAGTGATAGCCACGCAGCTCGCCGAGGTCGAAGTACAACGGCAGTTGCGGGAAGCGCGCCGCCAGCGAGTCGGCGATGGCGGTGAGATCAGCCAGCGCTGCCTGGACGTTGGCCGGAGCACCAGCGAGCACTTCGCGCGCCTGCTCCAGCACCTCACGATTGCCGCACAGCTCGGCGAGCGCACGGAGCATGCCGGCGAGCTCGCTCGGCAGGCCTTCGGTCAGCGCCGCGACTTCGTCCACGGCCTTGCGCTGCAGGGCGTCGAACAGCAGCTGCTCGACTTCGCCAGACAGCCCGGCAGCCTGGGCCAGGCCGCGGTAGATGCCGACATGACCGAGATCCATGTGCACGTCCGGCACCTGGGCCATCTCGAGCATGTCGAGCAGCAGACTGATCACTTCGACGTCACCGGCCGAGCCGGTGTTGCCGTAAAGCTCGGCGCCCAGCTGGATCGGGCTGCGCGAAGTGGCCAGCGCACGCGGACGGGCATGCAGCACGCTGCCGGCGTAGCACAGCCGGTTCGGGCCCTCGCGACGCAGACTATGGGCGTCCATGCGCGCCACTTGCGGCGTGATGTCCGCACGGAAGCCCATCAGGCGGCCGGAAGCCGGATCGGTGACCTTGAAGGTACGCAGGTCCAGATCCTGGCCGGCACCGGTCAGCAGGGATTCCAGGTATTCGATATGCGGAGTGACGACGAACTCGTAACCCCAGCGCTGGAACAGGTCCAGCACCTGACGGCGGGCTGCTTCAACGCGGGCCGCCTCCGGTGGCAGCACTTCTTCGATTCCATCTGGCAGCAGCCAGCGGTCTACCGTTGCCATGTCGCCTCTCTCCTTTTTTAGGCCGGGCGGCACTTCAATGAATGCAGTAAAGAAGGACGGTACCGAGCAGCATGCTGCCCAGCCCGATGAGTCTCAGACTGCGGTCGCCAAGGCGCCCGAGCCCGCTCACGGCGTCGCGCCAACCACGCGGATACAGGAATGGAAGGATGCCTTCCAGCACCAGCAACAGACAGAACGCCTTGCCGAATTCCTGCCACATGGCTCTCGTACATCATTCTCGCGGACGCAAAAAAGCCGGGATTTCCCGGCTGACCCATGATAACACGATTTCTCCGGCGGGCGCTGCCGCCCGCCGGAGACTTTGACTCAGGGTTTAGCTTTTTCGAGGTAGCGGAAGAACTCGTTGCTCGGATCGAGCACCAGTACGTCCTTCTTGTCGGCAAAGCTCTCGCGGTAGGCCTTGAGGCTGCGAGTGAAGGCGTAGAACTCCGGATCGGCGGTGTAGGCCTTGGCGTAGATCGCCGCCGCCTTCGCATCGCCATCACCGCGAGTCTCTTCCGACTCACGATAAGCCTCGGCCAGCAGTACGCGACGCTGACGATCGGCATCCGCACGGATACCTTCGGCCAGCTCACGACCCTTGGCGCGGTGCTCGCGGGCTTCGCGCTCACGCTCGGTGCTCATGCGCTCGAACACGCTGCGGTTCACTTCCTTGGGCAGGTCGATGGCCTTGACGCGAACGTCGACCACCTCGATACCCAGCTCCTTCTGCGCCATGCGGTTCAGCGAAGCGGTGATATCGCCCATCAGCGCATCACGCTCACCCGACACCACTTCGTGCAGGGTGCGCTTGCCGAACTGGTCGCGCAGACCGGCTTCCAGACGGCGGGACAGACGTTCGTCGGCGATCTGCTTCATGCCGGAAGTCGCGGTGTAGAAGCGCTCGGCATCGGAGACGCGCCACTTGGCGTAGGCGTCGACCATTACCGCTTTCTTCTCCAACGTCAGGAAGCGCTGGGTCGGCGAATCCAGGGTCAGCAGGCGGCCATCGAACTTGCGCACCGTGTTGACGTACGGAATCTTGAAGTGCAGGCCGGGCTTCACGTCCGGCTCGACCACGCGACCGAAGCGCAGCATGACGGCGCGTTCGGTCTGCTGCACCACGTAGACGCTGCTCCAGACGGCAACAGCAACCACCACACCCGCGATGAGGGCGATCAGGGACTTGTTACTCATCAGCGGCTCTCCCGGGTACGCGTGTCACGCTGCTGCAGATCGTTGGCGACCCGCGAACCGATATCCGGCGTGCTGCTGCTCGTGCTCGGCGTGGAGCTCGGAGCTGCCGAACCACGGCCATCCATCATCTTGTCCAGCGGCAGGTAGATCAGGTTGTTCTGACCCTGCTGGCCGGTCACCAGCACCTTGCTGGTCTGACTCAGGACGTCCTGCATGGTGTCCAGGTACAGGCGCTGACGGGTGACGTCCGGCGACTTGTGGTACTCGCTGGCCAGCTTGGTGAAGCGATCCGCCTCACCCTGGGCGCGGGAGACCACTTCATCGCGGTAGCCGTTGGCTTCCTCGATGATGCGCTGGGCCTGACCACGGGCTTCGGGCACCACGCCGTTGGCGTAGGCTTCGGCCTGGTTCTTCTCGCGCTGCTCGTCCTCGCGAGCACGGATCACGTCGTCGAACGCTTCCTGTACTTCACGCGGCGCGGCGGCGCTCTGAATGTTCACCTGGGTCACCGTGATACCGGTCTTGTAGGTATCGAGGAAACGCTGCAGGCGATCACGCACCTCGGTGGCCATCTGTTCACGGCCCTCGGTGAGGATCTTGTCCATGGTGGTGGAGCCGGCCACGTGGCGCAGGGCGCTTTCGGTGGCGTGCTGCAGGCTCACTTCCGGCTGGTCGACGTTGAGCACGAAGTCCTTCAGGTTGCTGACCTTGTACTGCACAGTCAGCGGAACCTCGACGATGTTCTCGTCCTCGGTGAGCATCTGACCCTGCTTGCTGTAAGCACGCTCGCGGGTGACGTTCTCCTGGAACTTCTTGTCGATCGGCGGGAAGTAGATATTCAGACCGGGGCCCACAGTCTCGTGGTACTGGCCGAAGCGCAGGATCACTGCCTGCTCCTGCTCATCCACCACGTAGATGGCGTTGTACAGCCACAGCACGGCGAGGATTGCCAGGCCGATACCGAACAGACCGAGGCTGCCGCCCCGACCACTGCCGCCACCGCCCGAACCACTGCCGCGCTTGGGTTTGCCGAAAATTCCGTTCAGGCTGTCTTGCAGCTTGCGGAAGGCCTCATCCAGATCAGGCGGGCCCTGGCGACCACCACCACGGCGTCCACCCCAGGGGTCCTGGTCGTTCTTGTTCGAGTTGTCACCCGGCTCATTCCAAGCCATAGCGCTCTCCATCTGATAACGCGAAAACGCGCCTACGGCGCGCCCACCTATGCTACCGAATGCCCCTTACGCTGCCAAAAACAGTGTGCCGGGCTTTATTGCAAAGTGTGTTGCGCAATGAACTCCGCCGGCTGCCAGCCTTCGCGGCTCACCATGCGGTTCAACTCGACACGCGGCAGGCGGACCTGCAAAACGGCGCGTCCTTGTTCGTCGTGATTCTCCGACTGTACCGCACCCAGCTCGAAGAACTGAGCCCGGAGTCGTCCCAGGCGCTGTGGCAGGCAGAGCGTTCCAACGAACATGTCCTCCCCCAGCAGCTCGGAGATCGCCTGTTCCAGCAACTCCAGCCCGCGCGATTCCCGCGCCGACAGCCAGACGCGGACCGGCTTGCCCAGCTCGTCGCGCTGGATCATCGGCTGCAAGTCCGGCAGCAGGTCGATCTTGTTGTACACCTCGAGCATCGGCAACTCGTTCGCGCCGATTTCCTTCAACACCGCCAGCACCTGTTCGATCTGCGCATCGCGATCCGGCTCGTGGGAGTCGATCACATGCAGCAGCAGATCGGAGTTGCTGGATTCTTCCAAGGTAGCCCGAAACGCCTCCACCAGCTTGTGCGGCAGGTGGCGAATGAAACCTACGGTGTCGGCCAGCACGATCGGCCCGACGTCGTCCAGCTCCAGACGGCGCAGGGTCGGGTCGAGGGTGGCGAACAACTGGTCGGCCGCATAGACCTCGGAAGTGGTCAGCGCATTGAACAGCGTGGACTTGCCGGCGTTGGTGTAGCCCACCAGGGATACCGCCGGAATCTCCGCACGGCGACGGCCGCGACGAGCCTGCTCGCGCTGGCTGCGGACCTTCTCCAGGCGTGACTTGATCTGACGGATGCGCCCACGCAGCAGGCGGCGGTCGGTTTCCAGCTGGGTTTCACCCGGGCCACGCAGGCCGATACCGCCCTTCTGGCGCTCAAGGTGAGTCCAGCCGCGTACCAGACGCGTGCTCATGTGTTCCAGCTGGGCGAGTTCCACCTGCAGCTTGCCCTCGTGAGTCCGGGCGCGCTGGGCGAAGATATCGAGGATCAGACCCGTACGATCGAGCACGCGGCATTCGAGCGCTCGCTCGAGGTTGCGCTCCTGGCTCGGCGTGAGGGTGTGATTGAAGATGATCAGCTCGACCTTCTCGGCGTGGACGAGGTCGTGCAACTCTTCGACCTTGCCGCTGCCGATCAGGTACTTGGCTGAGGGCTGATGGCGCGAAATGCTGACGAAAGCGACCGCTTCCGCGCCTGCCGAACGGGCCAGCTCCTGGAATTCCTGCGGGTCTTCGCGCGCCTCGGGGTCCTGACCTTCCAGATGGACCAGAATGGCCCGTTCCCCACCACCCGGGCGCTCAAAGAACAAGGCGGACTCCCGTCAAACGTTGCCCGGCTCGGCCGGTTGATCACCGGTGGGCAGGCGCACGGGGCGGCTGGGAACCACGGTGGAAATAGCGTGCTTGTAGACCATCTGGCTGACAGTGTTCTTCAGCAGGATGACGAACTGGTCGAAGGATTCGATCTGACCCTGCAGCTTGATGCCGTTGACGAGGTAGATGGAAACCGGAACGCGTTCTTTGCGCAGGGTATTGAGGTAAGGGTCTTGTAGCGAATGCCCTTTTGACATATGCCGCACTCCTTGTAAGGGTAAAAAACTGATTTAGTAGTAGTCGAATTTGGCTTAACGCCGTCCTGAACCCCAAGGATAGACGGCCGGAATTAAGGTCTCGAACCTATATGGAGACCGCCTCAAAGTATTTCAAGGCACGCGGCAAATTGTCGCTTGCCTGACTGTCCAACCAGTGTAGATCGCTCCAGCTGCGGAGCCAGGTGAACTGGCGCTTGGCCAGCTGCCGCGTGGCAATGACGCCGCGCTCCACCATCTCAGCGTAGGACAGTTTGCCCTCGAGGTAATCCCATACCTGTCGGTAACCCACCGCTCTTATGGACGGCAGCCCCACGTGCAAGTCATTCCTTGCGCGAAGGCGTTCGACCTCGGCGATGAAGCCCTGTTCCAGCATCTGGTCAAAACGTTGCGCGATACGCTCGTGCAACACCTGGCGCTGCAGAGGCGCGATCGCCAGATGAGCCACAGTATACGGTAATTGTCCACCGCCTTGCGCGCCGAGACCCGCATTTTCACTCGCCTGGCGAAGGCGGTGTGCAGTCATGGACATACCGCTCACGCGGTATACCTCGAGGGCCCGGACAAGTCGCTGAGGATCATTGGGATGGATGCGCGCGGCCGACTCCGGGTCAATGCGCGCCAGCTCTTCATGCAGGGCGCCCCAGCCTTCGGCGGCGGCCCAGGTTTCAAGTTCGGCACGCACCGCAGCGTCGGCGCCGGGCATATCGGCCAGGCCTTCCAGCAACGCCTTGAAATACAACATGGTGCCGCCGACCAGCAGCGGGATCTTCCCGGCCGCGGTGATCTCGGCCATGGCCGCCAGCGCATCGGCACGGAATTCCGCCGCCGAATAAGCTTCGCTGGGGTCACGGATATCGATCAGGCGGTGCGGGAATTCCTCCAGCACCTCGCGCGGCGGCTTGGCGGTGCCGATATCCATACCGCGATAGATCAGCGCCGAATCCACGCTGACCAGCTCCACCGGCAGCAGGCGCGCCAGCTCCAGCGCCAGGTCGGTCTTGCCGGCGGCGGTGGGGCCCATGAGGAATATCGCGGGAGGCAGGGACATCGGGGACTCGTTCTTACGCACTACTGGATAGGCGCACTGCGGGTTATTGCGAGCTGCTGAATCGATTGGCGTGCAGTTTACTGCACTTTCCTGAACGCAAGCTTACGAAAATCAACGACCCCGCAGGAACAGCTTGTCCAGTTCGTCGAGCCCCAGCTGGGTCCAGGTCGGTCGGCCGTGGTTGCACTGGCCGCTGCGCTCGGTCACTTCCATGTCGCGCAGCAGGCCGTTCATCTCCGGCAGGGTCAGCCGGCGGTTGGCGCGCACGGCGCCGTGGCAGGCCATGGTGCCGAGCAGCTCGTTGAGGTGCGCCTGGATGCGGTCGCTGGTGCCGTATTCCAGCAGGTCGGCAAGCACGTCGCGCACCAGCTGGGTGGCCTCGGCCTGCTTGAGCAGCGCCGGAATCTGACGGATCGCCAGGGTTTCCGGGCCGAGGCGCTGCAGTTCGAAGCCGAGCCGGGAGAACCAGGCCCCGTGTTCCTCCGCGCAGTCCGCCTCGCGCTCGCTGACCGCGATGGATTCGGGCACCAGCAGCGGCTGGCCACGCAAGCCTTCGCTGGCCATGGCGGTCTTCAGGCGCTCGTACATGATCCGCTCGTGGGCGGCGTGCATATCCACCAGAACCAGGCCGTGGGCATTCTCCGAGAGGATGTAGATGCCCTTGAGCTGCGCCAGTGCATAACCCAGCGGCGGTACGTCCTGACTGCTTTCCGGCAGAGCCTGTGGCACCTGGTCGGGCAGCGGGGCGAAATAGGCCTTGTAGGCGCCTTGCGCCTCCTGAATCGGTGGCATTTCCGGGCGATTCGGCTGGTAACTGTAGCCACCGCCACCGCCACTGGAACCGCCGGAAGCCGGGCTCGGCTGCCAAGCACGCGCGGCGGCCGGGGCCTCCAGAACGGTCTCGGACAGGCGCATCTCACCCTGCGGGCCGAATTCGCCGGCTTCCGCGCCGGTCGGGCGCGGCACGGTCAGGGTGGTCGCTCCCGGTGGTGCCAGTTGGTCGTCCGGACGCACTTCCGCCAGCGCCCGGTGCAGGGTGCCGTAGAGGAAGTCGTGGACCATGCGGCTGTCGCGGAAACGCACTTCGTGCTTGGTCGGGTGGACGTTGACGTCTACCACCGACGGGTCGACCTCGAAGAACAGCACGAAGGTCGGATGCCGGCCGTTGTACAGCACGTCGCGATAAGCCTGGCGCACGGCGTGGGCGACCAGCTTGTCGCGCACCATGCGGCCGTTCACGTAGAAGTACTGCAGGTCCGGCTGGCTGCGGGAGAAGGTCGGCAGGCCGACCCAGCCCCACAGGTGCAGGCCGTTGCGCTCCACCTCGATGGGCAGTGCCTGCTCGAGGAACCCGGTGCTGCAGACGGCACCCACGCGGCGGGCGCGGGACGCTTCGTCCTTCGCCTCGTGCAGAGAAAGGATGGTCTTGCCGTTGTGGCGCAGATGGAAAGCCACGTCGAAGCGCGCGAGCGCCAGACGCTTGATGACTTCCTGCAAGTGATCGAATTCGGTCTTCTCGGCACGGAGGAACTTGCGTCGCGCCGGTGTATTGAAGAACAGGTCGCGCACTTCGATGCTGGTGCCCACCGGGTGAGCCGCCGGCTTCACGGTGGATTCCATGTCGCGGCCCTCGACCTCCACCTGCCAGGCCTGTTCGGCGTCGGCGGTACGGGAGGTCAGGGTCAGGCGCGATACAGAGCTGATCGAGGCCAGCGCTTCGCCCCGGAAACCCAGGCTCATCACCCGCTCGAGGTCTTCCAGTTCGCGGATCTTGCTGGTGGCATGGCGCGCCAGGGCCAGCGGCAGGTCGTCTGCCGGGATGCCACTACCATCGTCGCGCACGCGCAGCAGCTTGACGCCGCCCTGCTCGACCTCGACGTCGATGCGCTTGGCACCGGCATCCAGGCAGTTTTCCAGCAGCTCCTTGATGACCGACGCGGGGCGCTCGACCACTTCGCCAGCAGCAATCTGGTTCGCCAGCCGCGGGGTGAGCAGCTGGATTCGGCGCACGTCACTCATTGCTGCGACGCCAGGGAGGTGCCCGGAATCTTCAGCACCTGGCCAATCTTCAGCTCGTCGCTCTTGAGCGAGTTGGCGCTGCGGATCGAGGCGGTGCTGACGTCAAAGCGGCTGGCAACCATCGCCAGGCTGTCGCCACTACGCACCACGTATTCACGCGGGCCGGAAGCCAGTTGGCCGCCATCCCGCAGCGAGGCGATGTAAGTGCCCGGTGGCGGGGTCTGCACGAAGTACTGGCGCACGCCAGCGGCGATGGAGCGCGCCAGCGCCTGCTGGTGCGAGCCGCTGGCCAGCTTGGCGGATTCGTTCGGGTTGGAGATGAAGCCGGTTTCCACCAGGATCGACGGGATGTCCGGGGATTTCAGCACCATGAAGCCGGCCTGTTCCACGCGGCGCTTGTGCAGCGGGGTGACACGGCCAACGCTGGTCAGCACCTTGTGGCCGACATCCAGGCTGGAGGACATGGTGGCGGTCATCGACAGGTCGAGCAGCACACCGGCGAGCATCTTGTCCTTGTCGTCGAGGTTCACGCCGCCGTCGCCGCCGATGAGGTCGGAGCGGTTCTCCGTGTCGGCCAGCCAGCGCGCGGTCTCGGAGGTGGCGCCACGATCGGACAGGGCGAACACCGAGGCGCCAAAGGCGCTGCGGCTGGGCGCGGCATCGGCGTGGATGGAGACGAACAGGTCCGCGCCCTTCTTGCGGGCGATCACGGTGCGATTGCGCAGCGGGATGAAGTAGTCGCCGGTCCGCGTCAGTTCGGCGCGGAAGCCTTTCATCTGGTTGATCTGCCGCTGCAGTTCGCGGGCGATCGACAGGGTGATGTTCTTCTCGTGCAGCCCGTTCGGGCCGAGAGCGCCGGGGTCTTCGCCGCCGTGGCCGGCGTCGATGGCAATCACCACGTCGCGCTTGCCGCCGCTGCTGGGCGCGGGGATCTTCGCCACCGACTGCGCGGGGCTGACCGGCGTGGCGGGCACACTGGGCGTCGGGGTCGCAGGGACGTCCGGGGCGATATCGGCGCCCTGGTCATACAGGTCGACGACCAGGCGATTGCCGTATTGCTGGTTCGGCGGCAGCACGAAGCTCTTGGGCGTGACCGCATTTTTCAGGTCCAGCACCAGACGCAGGTCGGTGGGCGAGCGCTGGGCAGAGCGCATCGCGGTGATCGGCGTGTTGTTCAGCTTGAGCTTGTCGAGGGCGGCGGACATCTGCGCGCCGTTGATGTCGACGACGATGCGGTTGGGCGCACTCAGGGTGAACAGGCTGTGCTGCACGGGGCCGGACAGATCGAACACCAGGCGTGTGTTGTCCGGCGCGCGCCAGATGCGCACGCTCTTGATTTGCGTGGCGGCAGAAACCTCGCCGGCAAAGAATGCCAGCAGAACGGACACCCCGATAAACAACGCCCGAAGGCGCAACCCCCAACCCATCTTTTTTCTATGCTCCCGTGGCCAGGGCGGCACACCAGGCTTCGCCCCGTGTTCCGTGCGGGTCGAGGCGCAGCATGCGTCCGCCCGCATGCGGAACAATGGTAATGTCCATGTCGGCCTTTGGCAAAATGCCTTTGCCACGCTCTGCCCATTCGATCAGGCACAACGCATCGCCTTCGAAGTAGTCACGGATGCCCAGGAACTCCAGTTCCTCCGGGTCGGCAAGGCGGTAGAGGTCGAAGTGGAAGGCGCGCAAGTCGCCGATTTCGTAGGGTTCGACCAGGGTAAATGTCGGACTTTTTACCGATCCGCCATGGCCCAATCCCCGCAGGATGCCGCGCGACAGTGTGGTCTTGCCCGCCCCCAGGTCGCCATGCAGGTAGATCACCCCGTGCCCGCCGGTCGCTTCGGCAATCCGGCGACCGAGATCGACCATGGCCTCTTCGCCGTCGGCGAACAGATTCAGTTCAGGCATGGGGACAGCTCCTCGAGCAACTGACGAACGGCAGGAATCAGATCAGCGGCAGCCAGGCCGCGGCCTTGGGAGCCCAGCGACTCGCCAGCAAGGGCATGCAGCCAGACGGCCAGGCACGCGGCATCGAAACCGGACAGCCCCTGCGCCAGCAAAGCACCAAGGATGCCAGAGAGCACGTCGCCCAGCCCCGCCCCCGCCATCGCCGGGTGCCCATGGCTGCACAGCGCCAGCCGACCATCCGGGGAAGCGATCAGACTGCCGACGCCCTTGAGCACGACCACCGCCTGATAATGCTGTGCCAGAGCATGCGCGGCTTTCGGCCGATCGGCCTGGACCGCGGCAGTGGAAATACCCAGCAGACGCGCCGCCTCGGCCGGATGGGGCGTGATCACCCAGTCGCCGGACGGCCGTGCGACCAGGCCTTCAGCCAGCAGATTGAGCGCATCGGCATCCCACACCTGCTGGCGCTCCAGGCTCGCGGCGGCGCTGACCAGCACACGCCCCCAGGCTTCGCGGCCGACACCGGGGCCGACGACCAGCACGTCGGCGCGCTCGGCTAGGCGCAGCAGCTCGGCGGAAGAGGAGACGCCGCGCGCCATCAGTTCAGGCCGGCGAGCCAGTACAGCAGGTACGTGGGCGACACGGGTCGCCAGGGACACCAGCCCGGCGCCACAGCGCAGCGCGCTCTCGGCGGCCAGCAGCACGGCGCCGCCCATGCCGGTATCGCCACCGATCACCAGGGCATGGCCGAACAGCCCCTTGTGCGCGGCTTTCGGGCGCGCGGCCAGGCGAGCCAGCGATGCCGGGGCGAGACGGCGCGCCACGCCATCCGCAGAAATCAGCGCAGGATCGGCATCGAGCCCGTCGAACACCAGCTCACCGCATTGATCGGGGCCATTGCCGGTGAACAGGCCGAGCTTGAGGCCGATGAACGTCACGGTCAGGTCGGCATTCACCGCACAACCCAGCACTTGCCCGGTGTCGGCGCTGAGACCGGAAGGAATGTCCACGGCCAGCACCGGCAGGCCGCTGACGTTGATCGCAGCGATGGCCGAGGCGTAGGGCTCGCGCACCTCGCCGCCGAGACCGGTGCCCAGCAGCGCGTCCACCAGCACACCGCGCAGCTCGGCGCGGTCGCTCCAGGCTTCGATATCCACGCCGACCGAACGCGCTTCGCCATGGGCCGAGGCGGCATCGCCGGACAGGCGGGAGGCATCGCCGACCGCCAGCACGCGCACGCGCCAGCCAGCGCGCAGCGCCAGTGCGGCGATCAGGTAGCCATCGCCGGCGTTGTTGCCGTGACCGGCCAGCACGGTGATCTCGCCGGCATCCGGCCATTGGCGACGCAGGGCGCGCCAGGCGGCATGCGCGGCACGGCGCATCAGTTCGAAGCCGGGCGTGCCGGCGGCGATCAGGAGTGCGTCGAGGTCGCGCACCTGCTGGGCGCTGTACAGATTCAGGGGCAGATCGTCGTGGGCAGTCATCGCTGTTCCGGGCGGCAGAATGTGTCGCCTTGGCGTACGGACGGGCCGACGCCGGCAAGGTCTGGCAGAATTATACGCACCCGGACTTCGCTTTCTCGCCTTCCATGCACGATTCGACACTCGACTATGCCGACCTCGCCCTCTCCATCAAGGACTGGGGGCGCGAACTCGGCTTCCAGCAGGTAGGCATCAGCGGGCTCGATCTCGAGGCCCACGGCGAACACCTGCAACGCTGGCTGGAGGCGGGCTACCACGGCGAGATGGACTACATGGGCGCCCACGGCAGCAAGCGCTGGCGGCCGGACGAACTGGTGCCTGGCACCTTGCGGGTGGTGTCGCTGCGCATGGATTACCTGCCCGGCGACACGCGCATGGCGCAGGTGCTGGGTGATCCGCAGAAGGCTTATGTCTCGCGCTACGCCCTGGGCCGCGACTACCACAAGCTGATCCGCAAGCGCCTGCAGCAACTGGCCGAACGCATCCAGCAACGGGTCGGGCCGTTCGGTTTCCGCGCCTTCGTCGACAGCGCGCCGGTGCTGGAGAAGGCCATCGCCGAGCAATCGGGACTGGGCTGGATCGGCAAGAACACCCTGGTGCTCAACCGCAAGGCCGGCAGCTACTTCTTCCTCGGCGAGCTGTTCACCGACCTGCCGCTGCCGGTGGACCAACCCCACGGCACGGAGCACTGCGGGCGCTGCTCGGCCTGCATGGACATCTGCCCCACCGCCGCCTTCGTGGCGCCCTATGTGCTGGATGCGCGGCGCTGCATTTCCTACCTGACCATCGAATTGAAGGGCCCGATTCCCGAAGACCTGCGCCCGCTGATCGGCAACCGCGTGTTCGGCTGCGACGATTGCCAGATGGTCTGCCCGTGGAACCGCTTCGCCCGCGCCACCGACCAGGGCGACTTCCAGCCGCGCCACAGCCTGGACAACGCCGCACTGGCGGAGCTGTTCCTGTGGACGGAAGAGGAATTCCTCAGCCGCACCGAGGGCTCGCCACTGCGGCGCGCCGGTTACGAGCGCTGGCTGCGCAACCTGGCCGTGGGGCTGGGCAATGCACCATCGACCATCCCTGTGATCGAGGCGCTGCGCGCGCGGCGGGAGTTCCCGTCGGAACTGGTGCGCGAGCATGTGGAGTGGGCGCTGAGGCGACACAGCACCTGAGACTGGGTGTTATCTGTAGGAGCGAGTTTGCTCGCGAACAGCCCCGCAACGGAGTTTGTTCGCGAGCAATGACTAGGCGTCCCCCTCGGTCCTACGAAGAGTCTCGGGATCAGACCTTGATGAAGTGCTCGCGGTAGTAGCGCAGTTCGGCGATGGACTCGCGGATGTCGTCCAGCGCAAGGTGGGTGTTGCCTTTCTTGAAGCCGTCACGCACCGCCGGCGCCCAGCGCGCAGCCAGTTCCTTGAGGGTGGAGACGTCCAGGTTGCGGTAGTGGAAGTAGCCTTCCAGCTTCGGCATGTGGCGGTAGAGGAAGCGGCGATCCTGGCAGATGCTGTTGCCGCAGATCGGCGAGCTGCGCTTGGGCACCCACTTTTCCAGGAAGGCGATGGTCATTGCCTCGGCTTCGGCAGCCGAGATGGTGCTTTCACGTACGCGCTGGGTCAGGCCGGACTGGCCGTGCTGGCGGGTGTTCCACTCATCCATGCCGGCGAGCAGCTCCTCGCTCTGGTGCACGGCGATCACCGGGCCTTCCTCGAGGATGTTCAGGTCGCTGTCGGTGACGATGGTCGCCATCTCGATGATGACGTCCTTGTCCGGGTCCAGCCCGGTCATTTCCAGGTCGATCCAGATCAGGTTCTGCGGGTTCTGCATGATGGGGCTCCTCAGCTCAGCCCTCTAGTTTAGCGGGAAGCACGCCGCCGCATGCTAAACTCCGCCGCGATTTTCCCTGTGGATACCCTATGGCCAAGCGTCACCTCACCCGCCGGCAGAGCTGGCGGATCGAAAAAGTCCAGGAAGAACGCGCCGCGCGCGCGGCGAAGCGCGAGTCGCGCGCCCTGGAAGAACTGGAAGGCGGCGACCTCGGCCCGGAACAGACCGGCCAGGTGATCGCCCACTTCGGTGTGCAGGTGGAAGTCGAGGCCCAGGACGGCGAAGCCGCCGGCCAGGTATTCCGCTGCCACTTGCGCGCCAACCTGCCGCCGCTGGTGACGGGCGACCAGGTGGTCTGGCGCCCCGGCAACCAGGGCATCGGCGTGATCGTCGCGCAGCTGCCGCGCACCTCCGAGCTGCGCCGCCCGGACATGCGCGGCGTGCTCAAGCCGGTGGCGGCCAACGTCGATCGCATCGTCATCGTCTTCGCGCCGCGCCCCGAGCCCCACGCCAACCTGATCGACCGCTACCTGGTGGCTGCCGAGCACGCGGGCATCAAGCCATTGCTGCTGCTGAACAAGGCTGACCTGATCGACGAGGAGAACGCCCCCTTCCTAGACTCGCTGCTGGGCACCTACCGCGAGCTGGGCTACCCGCTGCTGGAGGTCTCGGCCGCCAATGGCCTGGCGCTGGACGCCCTGCGCGCCGCGCTGAACGAGCACGTCAGCGTGTTCGTCGGGCAGTCCGGCGTGGGCAAGTCGTCGCTGGTGAATGCACTGCTGCCGGGCGTCGACACCCGCGTCGGCGACCTCTCGGAAGTCACCGGCAAGGGCACCCACACCACTACCACCGCACGGCTGTTCCACTTCCCCGCCGGCGGCGACCTGATCGACTCCCCCGGCATCCGCGAATTCGGCCTCGGCCATGTCAGCCGCGATGACGTGGAAGCGGGCTTCATCGAGTTCCACGACCTGCTCGGCCACTGCCGCTTCCGCGACTGCAAACACGACCGCGAACCGGGCTGCGCGCTGCTCAAGGCGCTGGAAGACGGGCGCATCTCGCCGCAGCGGATGGCCAGCTACCGGCACATCCTCGCGAGCCTGCCGGAAGACGAGTACTAGCCCTTCTGACCTGTAGGAGCGGGCCATGCCCGCTCCTACAAATGCGAGCAGGGTGCAACGAAGAAGGCCAGCTTTTCAGCTGGCCTTCTGGTTTCTCACTGCTGCTTGTTCAGCTCGTCGAGCTTCAGCGTGCCGCCGTCGTCGAACAGATTGAGCTTCTGCTTGAGCTGGTCAGGCGGCAGCGGATCGCCCGGCCCGGCCGCCGGCTTGGCCGGCGCACCGTTGGGTGCCGCCGCGCCCGGAGCTGCCGGAGCGGCGCCATCGACAGGCTTGTCAGCCCCGCCATCCTGGCCTTCGATAGCGCGCTGGGCCTTCTTGGTCAGGACGATGATGTCGATGCGGCGGTTCACCGGGTTGAGCGGCTTGTCGCGATCGAACAGCGCCGAGGAGGCGTAACCGACCACGCGGGCGATCTGGTCTTCCGGGTAACCGCCGGCTTCCAGCGCACGGCGCGCGGCGTTGGCGCGGTTGGCCGAGAGCTCCCAGTTGCCGAAATCGCCATTGCCCGCGTAGGGCTTGGCGTCGGTGTGGCCGCTGATGCTGATCTTGTTCGGCACCTGCTTGATGGTCTCGGCCAGCGCCAGCAGGATGTCCTCGAAGTACGGCTGCAGGCGCGCGCTGCCCAGGTCGAACATCGGCCGGTTGTCCGAGTCGACGATCTGGATGCGCAGGCCGTCCTGGGTGATTTCGAAGAGGATCTGGTCCTTGAAGCGCTTGAGGGTCGGGTTCTCGTCGACCTTGTTCTGCAGCTCCTGCAACAGCAGCTCCAGGCGCTCCTTCTCGACCTGCTCGGCGACGTCCTGGGCCTGTTGCTCGGTGATCTTGGCGTTCTCGTCCGGGTTGATCCGCGTCTCGTCGGCATCCGGCTGGGCCTGGATCTGCGGGTTCAGGGTCTTGTCCGGCGCCGGCGTCGGCGTGCCGCCCAGGTCGATGACGTAGGGACTGGCGCTCTCGGTGAAACCGATGGGGTCCTGGAAATAGCCGGAGATGGCCTTCTTCTGCTCCGGCGTGGCCGAAGACAGCAGCCAGAGTACGAGGAAGAACGCCATCATGGCGGTGGCGAAGTCGGCGAAGGCGATCTTCCAGCCACCGCCATGATGGCCGGCGGCGTAGCGCTTGATGCGCTTGACGATGATCGGCTGGTTGTTATCCATGCGTCAGACGACCTATCAGCGACCGCGAACGGCCTGCTCCAGCTCGCTGAAGCTCGGGCGATGCGCCGGCAGCAGCACCTTGCGGCCGAATTCGACGGCCAGCGACGGCGGCATGCCGGAGGCGGAAGCCACCAGGCAGGCCTTGATCGATTCGTAGAGGTTCAGCTCTTCCTTGGCATCGTGCTCCAGGGCGTTGGCCAGCGGGCCGACGAAGCCGTAGGCGGCGAGAATACCGAGGAAGGTACCCACCAGCGCCGCGGCGACGTGGTGGCCGATCTCGGCCTGGCTGCCCTGGCCGAGCAGGGCCATGGTGATCACGATGCCCAGTACCGCCGCGACGATACCGAAGCCCGGCAGGGCGTCGGCCACACGGGTCACCGCATGGGCCGGGTGTTCGAGGTCTTCCTTGAGGCTGCCCAGTTCCATGTCGAACAGGCCTTCCAGCTCGTGGGGGGCCATGTTGCCGGAGGACATGATGCGCAGGTAGTCGCAGACGTACGCGGTCATGCGTTCGTCCTTGAGCACCGCCGGGTACTTGCTGAAGATCGGGCTGGCGGCCGGGTCCTCGACGTCGGCTTCGATGGCCATCATGCCTTCGCGACGACTCTTGTTGAGCACTTCGTAGAGCATGCCCAGCACTTCCAGGTAGAAGGTGTGGGTGAAGCGGTTGCCGAACATCTTCGGCGCCTTCTTCAGCACGGTCATGAAGGTGCTGCCAGGGTTGGCCTGGAGGAACGCGCCCAGCGCGGCGCCGCCGATGATCAGCACCTCGAACGGCTGGATGATGGCCGCGATCTTGCCGCCGGAGAGCATGTAGCCGCCGAGCACGCTGGCCATGAGAACGATGATGCCGATGATTTTTGCCATGGGGACCGGACTGAAACGGTGAACAGAAAGGGAGGCAAGTTTCCCGCCTCCCTGTTGTTATCGGAGATTTCGGGCAAGACTATAGGCCGAAAACACTAAAAACCAGTTCGGCGCCTCACGCATGCCCAAGCAAATGCTTCATCCAGAGCGTCTCAAGGCCTGGCTCACCCAGCTGGAAGACCTGCCTTTGCCGGTTCCGCTGGAGCAGCGCGATGATATTCGCCGTGCGTTGAACGATAGCCGGCGCTCGATCCGTGACATCGCCGATCTGCTGCAGGACGCGCCGACACTGGCTTTCGCCATCCTGCGCGAAGCCAACCGCGCGCAGAGCGCCCGGGACAATCCGGCGGAAAGCCTGGAGGTCGCGCTCAACCGCCTGGGCCTGAGTCGCGCCAGCCAGTTGCTCGACAGCCTGCCCGCGGTGCCCGAAGCGCAGATGCCGCGCGCGCTGAGCCAGCTGCTGCTGATCAGCCGCCACGCCATGCAGCAGGCCAGCGGGCTGTTCGCCAACCGCCTGGCGCGGCTCTGGCAGGAAATCCACTGGGGCAGCCTGTTCACCCTGGCGCCGCTGTGGGCGCTGGCCACCGCCCGCCCGGAGCTGATGGAGAACTGGCAGCGCCAGGTCTATGGCCTGGGCCGCTGCAGCAGCGAGGTCGAACAGGAGCTGCTCGGCACCCGCCTGCTACCACTGTGTCGCGCACTGGCCGACAGCTGGCGACTGCCGGACTGGGTCGGCCAGGGCTACGCCCTGCTCAGCGACGACAAGCGCCTGCTGGTGCGCGCCCTGCACGTCGCCCACACCGAACACGATGCACTGGGCCAGCAGCAGCGCCTGGACGCCGACCCGGAGCTGCAGCGCTGGTTGACCCGACCGGCCAACACCATTCTCCTCGCCAACAGCATCGCCATGGCCGCGCACCAGTCCTGGGGCGGCGTGCACATGCTGCGCTGGCAGCGCCTGACCAGCCTGTATCTTCAGATGCCGCTGCAAGAGCTGCAGCAGACCGTCCACGGCCTCGCCGCGCAGAGCGCCCGGCGTCACGCCCGGCCCCAGCTCTGGCATCCGGCCGAGGCGCTGCTCTGGCCCTGGGAGGCACGCCGCTGGCTCAACGGCCCGAAAGCCGAAGAGCCGGCCAAGGCGCCGGACACCCTGGCGCAATGGCGACAGCACTGCACCCGCCTGATGCAGACGCCCAGCCCGTTCGGCAACGCCGTGCAACTGCTCGACTGCGCCAGCGACGCGCTACAGGCCTGCGGGCTGCAACGCGGCATGATCCTGCTGGCCGACAAGGGCGGCAGCTGGCTGCAAGCGCGCCGGGACTTCGGCCTGGACGGCGAGGTCGGCGACTTCAAGCTGGAAGTCGCCGCCAGCCCGGTACTGCGCAAACTCCTGCAACAACCCGGTCAATTGCGCCTGAGCCCGACCAACATGGCCGAGTTTTCGGCGCTGATTCCCGGCGCGCTGAAGGCGCTGATCCCCAGCGAACACCTGCTGCTGCGCTCGCTGGGCAACGGCGCGCGAGTGGTCATGCTGGTCGTCTGCGACCGCAACGGCCAGCCGCTGGCGGACCTGCACGCCCAGGCCTTCGGCCGCACCGTGCAGTGCATCGAGCACGCGGTGAAGCAGATGGCGCGGGGCACCTGATCCGCGAAAGGTTTGCGCCCCGCCGCGTCCCCTTTAAACTAACCGCCCTCACGGGGTAGCCCAGGGCGCCTGCTCACGTTGCCTCCCCCCACCGTTCCCGCCGGGAGACCCCGACATGTCCGTCTTCTCCGCCCTGCCCCTGGTGATCGAACCGGCTGACCTCGCCAGCCGCCTCGACGCCCCCGAACTGATCCTGGTCGACCTGACCAGCGCCGCACGCTACGCCCAGGGCCACATCCCCGGCGCCCGCTTCGTGGCTCCGGCTCGCACCCAGCTGGGCGGGCCGGCACCGGGCCTGCTGCCGGCCAAGGCCGACCTGGAAGCACTGTTCGGCGAACTGGGCCACAACCCCGATGCCGTCTACGTGGTGTACGACGACGAAGGCGGCGGCTGGGCCGGCCGCTTCATCTGGCTGCTGGACGTGATCGGCCACCACCACTACCACTACGTCGACGGCGGCCTGCACGCCTGGCTCGCCGACGGTCTGCCGCTTTCCGGGGACGTCCCGGCAGCCGCCGGCGGCCCATTGCCGCTGACCCTGCACGACGAGCCCACGGCCACCCGCGAATACCTGCAGAGCCGCCTGGGCGCCGCCGACCTGGCCGTCTGGGACGCCCGCAATCCCAGCGAGTACAGCGGCCAGAAAGTCCTCGCTGCCAAGGCCGGCCACGTCCCCGGCGCCGTCAATTTCGAATGGACCGCCGGCATGGACCCGGCCCGCGCCCTGCGCATCCGTACCGATATGCCGCAGATCCTTGAGGACCTGGGCATCACCAAGGACAAGGAAGTGATCACCCACTGCCAGACCCACCACCGTTCCGGCTTCACCTACCTGGTGGCCAAGGCCCTCGGCTATCCGCGGGTCAAGGGCTATGCCGGTTCCTGGTCGGAATGGGGCAACCATCCCGACACCCCCGTAGAGGTTTAAGGAATGTCGTTCAAAGATCGTCTGTTCATCCTCGCCCAGTACCTGCTGCCGCATCACCTGCTGTCGCGCCTGATCGGCTGCGCCGCGGAGTGCCGCGCGCCCTGGTTCAAGGACCGCCTGATTCCCTGGTTCGCCCGTCGCTACCAGGTGGACATGCGCGAAGCCCAGGTCGAGGACCTGCGTGCCTACGAGCACTTCAACGCCTTCTTCACCCGCGCCCTCAAAGACGGCGCGCGTCCGCTGGACGAAAGCGCAGGCTCCGTGCTCTGCCCCGCTGATGGCGCCATCAGCCAGCTCGGCCCGATCGAGCACGGCCGCGTGTTCCAGGCCAAGGGCCACAGCTACAGCCTGATGGAACTGCTGGGCGGCGACGCCGAGCGCGCCGCGCCCTTCATGGGCGGCGAATTCGCCACCGTCTACCTGTCGCCCAAGGACTACCACCGCGTGCACATGCCGCTGGCCGGCACCCTGCGCGAGATGGTCTACGTGCCGGGCCGCCTGTTCTCGGTGAACCAACTGACCGCCGAGCAGGTACCGGAACTCTTCGCCCGCAACGAGCGCGTGGTGTGCATCTTCGACACCGAGCGCGGGCCGATGGCCGTGGTCCTGGTCGGGGCGATGATCGTCGCCTCCATCGAGACCGTCTGGGCCGGCCTGGTCACTCCGCCCAAGCGCGAGCTGAAGTCCTTCTCCTACGACGAAGCTTCCCGCGCGCCGATCCACCTGGAGAAAGGCGCCGAGCTGGGCCGCTTCAAGCTGGGTTCCACCGCCATCGTGCTGTTCGGTCCGGAGCAGGTCAGCTGGGCGGAAAACCTCGCTGCCAGCACTGCCGTGCGCATGGGCGAGTGCCTGGGTGGCGCGCGCCAGGGCTGACGCCCGCTCCTATAAGGCGGGCGGCCAACGAGTCGCCCGCCAACGCTTTCGCCTCATCGTGCCAATTCCCTGCCATGAAACGCTTTCTGCACTTGTTCGGCTGGCGGGCAAATGCCACCAGTCATCTGGAAAAATGGCTCTCCGCAATCGGAGCGCTGTGCGGCATCGCCGCCATTTACGCCGTCACCCACTGGGTCCTGCCCGGCGAAGCGGCCATCTGGGTCGTCGCCTCCATGGGCGCCAGCGCCGTGCTGCTGTTCGCCGTGCCCCATGGCGCGCTGTCGCAGCCCTGGGCCGTGCTTGGCGGCCAGGTCCTCTCGGCCATCGTCGGGGTGATCTGCCAGAAACTCTTTCCCGACCAGCCTTTCACCCCCGCCCTGGCCGTGGGCGCGGCGATCCTGGTCATGCACTACGCGCGCTGCATCCACCCGCCGGGCGGCGCTACCGCGCTGGCTGCGGTCTCCGGCGGCCCGGCGGTGACCGCGCTGGGCTTCCACTACGTGCTCAGCCCGGTGCTGCTCAACGTGGTGCTGATTCTCCTCGTCGCCATCCTGTTCAACGGGCTGTTCGCCTGGCGCCGCTACCCCGCGCCGCTGGCACGCCTGCCGGACTCGCCCAAGCTGCCGACCGGCCCGTCTCCGGAAGACCTCTACCACGCGCTACGCAAGATGGATTCCTTCATCGACGTGCAGTTCGACGACCTGCTGAAAATCCTCCAGCTGGCCCAGGAGCACGCCCAGGCGCAGCGCCTGACTCCGGAAGATGTCCTGCTCGGCGCCAGCTACAGCAATGCCCTGAGCGGCGACGCCTGGGCCGTGCGCCAGGTGATCGACGACCATCCGGACAAGCGCGGCCGCCAGGACCAGGTGGTCTACAAGGTGGTGGCCGGCGCCGGCAAGGGCAACACCGGCGTCTGCCGCCGCCAGGACCTGCTCGACTGGGCTGCCCATCCGGTGATCGCCCAGGGCGACGGCTGGGTACGCAGCACGGCGCAGGACTCGGCGAAAAACGCCCTGCAACGGCAGATCAAAGGCGAAACACCGCTGGCGTGACCTGTCCGCGCACCATCCGGGCGATGGGCTGCGGTGGGCGACGGATGCTGCTAGAGTTCGGAAAAAGCCGACAGTTATGACCAACCGGTTCGTACAACGAGCCGGCTTGTGGAGAAACCATTCCCACCATGGACAACAGTCCCCAGCAGTTTCTACGTGTCCCCACCCCGACGCACGAGAGCCTGAGCTTCTGCAACGCCAACACGCGCGAGCTGAAAAACTGGCTGGATCACCTGCCCAAGGCCAACCTCGGCGAAACGGCACGCCAGCTCTACCAGGGGCTGATCGAACTCAACCAGCTCAAGCTGCCGGTCGAGACGCGTCTGCAATTGCTGGAACTGTTCCGCCCGGAAGTGCACTTCGTCTGCCATAACCTGGAACGCCACTTCCTCAACCAGTCCATCGTCCTGGACGAGCGTCCGCGCAAGGTCGCCAACCTCTGCCAGGCCCTGCAGAACCACCTCGCCATCGGCTACAAGCTGATCGTCGTGCGCGAAGCCTCGCGCTTCACCCGCGAACGCGCCCAGGTCATGACCGCCGCCATCCAGCGCGCCATCCGCAGCCTCTGCGGCCCGCTGGTGCGCGCCTCGCAGCTGTACTGCCCGGTGCCGGAGAACCTCTGGCTGGAGCTCCACCAGCTCTACCAGCTGGCCCGCCAGCACGGCCTGCAGAACACCCCGGTACGCGACGCGCTCGCCCGCCAGGCCCAGGGGCTGTCCATCGAACAGTCCTACCTGGTGGCGCTGATGCTCGGCTCGGCGCGCTGCAACCAGATGCGCCAGAACAACATCGCCCGCGTCGCCGAAGTCCTCGAAGGCTGGGCCGCGCAGGTGAAAGTGCAAGCCGCCGACGCGCCCTCCACCCTGTTCGTGGTGGTACCGCAGGTGGATGGCCCGCCGCGCTACCGCACCCTGTTCAAGGAAAGCGACCTCGCCGGCAGCCTGGGCATCGACCCGCAGCCGCTGGTGGACGTGATCCGCGAATACCTGCTGCTGCCGCCGGAAAACCGCGCACAGGCGCGCCTGAAGGTACCCGAGGGCGTCAGCGTCGACCTGCTGCAGCACCTCGCCGCAGCCTGGGGCGACATCGCCGAGCGCACCTTCCACCGCACCCCCGGCCAGGGCCAGCTGACCCTTTGCATTGGCATGAGCGCCCTGCACTACTTCCTCGCCGGTCGCAAGAACTTCAATGACCTGCTGAAAATCCAGGTGCAGGAGCAGATACCGACCTTCAAGGCCGATGTGAAAGACGCCTGGTCCGGCGCCTTCGATGCGCAGAAGGTCAACGACTGGCAGCCCGGCATGCCCCTGGAGGAAATCGAGTACACCGCGCCGCGTCCGGCAGACGACGGCAGCTTGGGGCTTGGCCTGGGAGCGGCAGCGGAAGCTCCGCGCGACGATTACCCGGTGTATACCCTGAGCATCGTCAACCACAGCCCCGGCGGCTACTGCCTGACCTGGCCGAAGGACATACCCAGCCAGTTGCAGGCCGGCGAAGTCCTGGGCATCCAGGACACCCCGGAGCACAGCTGGAGCGTCGCCGTGGTGCGCTGGATCCGTCAGGTCCGTGGCGGCGGCACGCAGATGGGTATCGAGCTGATCGCCCCGCTCGCCCAACCCTGCGGCCTGCAGCTGCTGCGCAAGACCGAGCAGGGCAGCCAGTACCTGCGCGCCCTGCTGCTGCCGGAGATTGCCGCGATCTCTCGCCCGGCCACCGTCATCACCCCACGCCTGCCCTTCCAGGAAGGCAACCGCGTGCAGCTCAACCTGCATGGGGACGAGCGTCGCGCCACCCTGACGCGCAAGGTCACCGCCACCGCCAGCTTCACCCAGTTCGAATACCAGGCACAGGATTCAACCGGCGCGTCGAGCGATAAGCCCATCACAGCCCCGAACGCTCGTGGCCCCGGTGGGGAGGAAGACTTTGACTCGCTGTGGAAGTCTCTGTAGATTCCGGAGACTTCCCTTTCGTCGCCTTTTTGCTGCCGTCCAGCGCGGTATAAGCAGCCTTCCTAATGGCCAATGAAAAGAAAACCATCCGCCTGCTGATCCTGGAAGACTCGCAGAACGAAGCCGAGCGCCTGGTCAGCCTGTTCCGCAACGCCGGTCGTGCGACCCGCGTCCACCGCATCACCTCCAGTGAAGACCTGACGGACATCCTGCCCCAGGGCTGGGACCTGCTGATCGCAGCTCCGGAAGCCGAGGCGCTGGACCCGAGCGAAGCGCTGAGCGCCATTCGCCGCCAGGCCAAGGACATTCCCTTCATCCAGTTGGTCAGCGGCACTGATTCCGACGCCGTGACCGAAGCCCTGGCCCTCGGCGCGCAGGATGCCCTGCCGCAAGGCGAGGACGAGCGCCTGATCCTGGTGGCCAACCGCGAGCTGGCCAACCTCGAGGAACGCCGTGCCCGCCGCTCCGCCGAAGTCGCCCTGCGCGAAGCGGAGAAGCGTTGCCAGCTGCTGCTGGACAGCTCGGTGGACGCCATCACCTACGTCCATGACGGCATGCACATCTACGCCAACCGCGCCTATGTCGGCCTGTTCGGCTACGAGGACGCCGAGGAACTGGAAGGCATGCCGATGATCGACCTGATCGCCGGCTGCGACCAGGCCAATTTCAAGGACTTCCTCAAGGGCTATCAGACCACCGAGGACAACGCCGACCTCGCCTGCAGCGGTATCCGCAGCGACGGCCAGGCCTTCGCCGCGCGCATGACCTTCTCGCCCGCCACCTACGACGGCGAGCCGTGCATCCAGGTGGTGATCCGCGCCGAGTCCGACAACGCCCAGCTCGAGGAAAAACTCCGCGAAGTCAGCAGCCAGGACCTGGTCACCGGCCTGTACAACCGCGCCCACTTCCTCGACCTGATGGACAGCGCCGTGGAGCGCGCGGTGACCGCCGGCCAGCCGGCCACCTTCGCCTACATGCAGCTCGACCGCGCCCAGGCGCTGCAACTGGACCTTGGCGTCGCCAGCATCGACCTGCTGCTGGCGGACCTGGGCAACCTGTTGCGCGGGCAGTTCCCCGAACCGGCCCAACTGGCGCGCCTGAGCGATGATGTATTCGCCGTGCTGCTGCCCGGCGAAGCCCCGGAGCACTCCGCACCGCGCTTCAACGCGCTGCTGAAGAAAATCGAAGGCCACCTGTTCGACATCCATGGCCGCAGCGCCCAGGTCACCCTGTCCATCGGCACGGCCGGGCTGGACGAGAAGACCACCCGCGCCCAGGAAGTCATCGAACGCGCCCACCGCGGCGCCGACGAGGTCGCGCAGAAGAACGGCAACGGCCTGAAGGTCTTCAACCCGGCCGATGAACTGGCCGCCGCCGCCTACCGTGGCGATATCAGCGCGATCATCCGCCAGGCGCTGGAGCAGAACAGCTTCCGCCTGCTGTTCCAGCCGATCATCAGCCTGCGCGGCGACACCCACGAACACTATGAAGTGCTGCTGCGCCTGCTCAACCCGCAGGGCGAGGAAGTGCCACCGGCTGACTTCCTCAACGCCGCCAAGGCCAGCGGCCTGGCCGAGAAGATCGACCGCTGGGTGCTGCTCAACTCCATCAAGCTGCTCTCCGAGCACCGCGCCAAGGGACACGAGACCAAACTCTTCGTGCACCTCTCCAGTTCAAGCCTGCAGGACCCGGAGCTGCTCCCGTGGCTGAGCGTGGCACTCAAGGCTTCGCGCCTGCCGGCCGACGCCCTGATCATCCAGATCAGCGAACCGGACGCCATCGCCTTCCTGCGCCAGGCCAAGGTGCTGAGCCAGGGCCTGGCCGAGCTGCACTGCCAGATCGCGCTGTGCCAGTTCGGCTGTGCGCTCAACCCGTTCAACACGCTCAAGCACATGAACGTCGACTTCGTGAAGGTCGACGGCTCCTACGTGCAGGACCTGAACGTCCCGGAGAACCAGGAAAACCTGAAGACCCTGATGGCCAGCCTGCACGCCCAGGCCAAGCTGACCATCGTGCCCATGGTGGAAAGCGCCACCGCGCTGGCCACCCTATGGCAGGCCGGCGCCAACTACATCCAGGGCCGCTACCTGCAGGGGCCGAGCCAGGCGATGGACTACGACTTCGCTTCGGACGAGTGATTCCGACCGGCAGAAACAAGAAAGCCGCCCCAAGGGGCGGCTTTTTCATTCCGACGTCGATCAGCGCAGGTCAGGCGCCTTCGCGGTCACGGAAGCCGAGCAGGTACAGGATGCCATCCAACCCGAGGGTGGAGATCGCCTGCTTGGCCGACTGCTTGACCAGCGGCTTGGCGCGGAACGCCACGCCCAGGCCGGCCAGGCCAAGCATCGGCAGGTCGTTGGCGCCGTCGCCCACGGCAATCGTCTGCTCCAGTTGCAGACCTTCCTTCGCCGCCAGCTCGCGCAGCAGGTCGGCCTTGCGCTGAGCGTCGACGATGGGTTCGATGGCCACGCCGGTCAGCTTGCCGTCGACGATCTGCAGCTCGTTGGCGAATACATAGTCGATGCCCAGCTTCGCCTGCAGCTGCTTGGCGAAGTAGCTGAAGCCACCGGAAAGAATGGCCGTCTTGTAACCCAGGCGCTTGAGTTCGGCGAACAGGGTTTCGGCGCCCTCCGTCAGGCGCAGCGAGGCACCGATCTCTTCCAGCACATCCTCGGAGAGGCCCTGCAGCAGCGCCAGACGCTCCTTGAAGCTGGCACGGAAGTCCAGCTCGCCGCGCATGGCACGCTCGGTGATCTCGGACACCTGCTCGCCGACGCCGGCGGCCTTGGCCAGCTCGTCGATCACTTCGGCCTCGATCAGCGTCGAGTCCATATCGAACACCGCCAGCCGACGATTGCGGCGGAACACCGAGTCCTGCTGGAAGGCGATGTCGACGTTCAGCTCCTGGGCCACGCTGAGGAACTCGGCGCGCAGGGCAGCCGGATCACCAGGCTCGCCACGCACGGAGAATTCGATGCAGCCCTTGCCCTCGTCGGCCGGCATATCCAGCGGCATGCGCCCGGACAGGCGATCGATCTGGTCGATGTTCAGGCCGTACTTGGCGGTGATCGAGCTGACCCGCTGCAACTGCTCGGCGGTCACCCGGCGAGTCAGCAGGGTGACGATGTGGCGGGGCTTGCCCTGGCCACCGACCCACTGGCGGTAGTCGTCTTCGGAGACCGGCGTGAAGCGCACCTGCTGGTCGAGCTTGTAGGCCGTGAACAGCACGTCCTTGAGCACCGACGAGGCCCGCTCGTTATCCGGGATTTCCACCAGGATGCCGAAGGACAGGGTGTCGTGGATCACCGCCTGGCCGATATCGAGGATGTTCACGCCACCCTGCGCCAGGACGCCGGTAATGGCCGCGGTGAGGCCGGGGCGGTCTTCCCCGGTGATGTTGATCAGGACGATCTCGCGCAAGGCGCTGTCTCCGCCATGGAAAAAAGGCGGTCATTCTACCTGCTTTCACTGCCTGCGGATGCTCCGCTCGCCCGCCTGCCCACTGATCAGCAGACGGCACCACCGATCGGAATGCACCACAGATCGACGCGCCGCGCCGACTTTCGCCGCCTTGACAGCGCCTGCGGCGCTTTGCCCCCCGGTAGGGCCTCGTTATACTGCCCCGCATCTGCCCTAAAGAAGACCGAGCCCGCTGTGACCCGGCCCACCTCCGTCAAGCCCGACAATTTCTTCCTGCTGCTCTTCCACGCCCTGCGCCAGCGCCGCGTGCCGATTGCCCTGCGCATCGCTGTCCACAGCTTGCTGCTGGTGGCCACGGCCCTGGTGATCTACGCCTGCGTGATGGGCCTGCAGTTCAAGCAGGCCATGCAGCAGCAGGCCGACGCCCTTGGCCAGAGCCTGACCACGCAGACCGCGCAGTCAGCCACCGAGTTGCTGGTGTCCAACGACATCCTCAGCCTCAACGTGCTGCTCAACAACCTGACCAAGAACCCGCTGGTGGCCCACGCCGCCATCTACAGCGTGGACAACCGCATCCTTGCCGAATCCGGCACGCGGCCCAAGCAGGGCCTGCTGGGAGACGCCGAAGGCCTGTACTCCACGCCCATCACCTTCCAGGAAGTGATCGCCGGCCACCTGCGCATCAGCCTCGACATGCACCAGTTCGAGCAGCCGATGACCGTCAGCCTGCAGAGCATGGGGCTGATCAGCCTGATCCTGCTGCTGCTCACCCTGACCTTCGGTCTGCGGCTGGGCCGGCAGATTTCCACACCACTGTTACAACTTCGCGTCTGGCTGCGCGACCCGGACGACAGCGCGCCGGGGGCCGGCCTGCAGAACGAGATCGGCGACCTTGCCCGTCAGCTCCAGGCGCGCCTGGCGCCGGAGAAGCCGCCGGCCCCCGAGCCGGTGGTCAGTGCCCCTGCGCCGCGCCCGAAAGCGCCGGCCAAGGCTGCCAAGCCCGCCGCCAAGGAGCCGTCTCTGGAAGCCGCCGGCACCGCCGAAGAACACGAATTCGACGAGAACATCTTCTCCGACGACGAACTGCTCGCCCCCGCCGCGCGCCGCAAGGCTGACACGGATGAGGACTTCCCCGAGGAAGAGTTCGAGGCGGCGACGGAGGAGGAAGCCGAAGACGAGATCGGCGTCGAAGAAGAACCTGAAGCCGAGCCGGAGCCGGTTTCCGCCGGCACCAGCGCCGTGCTGGCCGTGCAACTGGGCGCCCAGGAACAGCTGCGCCGCCTGCCGCGTGCCCGTCTGGTCGACCTGCTGCAGCGCTACCGCGACTGCCTGGAGCAGGCCGCGCGCCTGTACAAGGGCACGCTCTACACCCTCAGCGACGGTGGCAGCCTGATCCTCTTCCACAGTCGCGACCAGGACGAGGAATTCCTCACCAATGCCCTGTGCTGCGGCGAGCTGATGCGTGCCCTGGGCCATGCCCTGCAGATCGAGGTGGCCGACAGCGGCATCACCCTGCAACTGCAACTGGGCCTGGTGCTGGGCGAGGACGTCGCCGACCTGGAACAGGCCGAGCTGCTGCAGGACGCTTCCGCCCAGGATGCCCTGGCCCTGAGCCAGCACAGCCGCAACCTGCTGCTGGTGGAGAAATCCATCGGCGACGATGAAAAAGTCCGCGAGCGCGCACGTATTCGTCCTATCGCCAGTCCGGAAAATGCCTGCTGCGTGGAATGGCTGAAGGAACCTTATCCTTCCATGCTCGAACGCCAGCTGTCGCGCATGCGCGCCCTGCGCACCACCTGACCCCCACGCCAGGCCCCTCGTGGAAAGGATTCCATGACCACCCTGATTACCCACCCCCTGCCCGCACTCGCCGTGGGTCTTGCGCTCGGCTCGCGCTTCATCCCGCCGCGCCTGCTGCTGGCCGGCATGCTCGCCGCCTGCCTGCCCGACCTCGACGTGGTCGCCTTCAAGCTGGGCATTGCCTACAACGACGCCTTCGGCCATCGCGGCTTCAGCCATTCCCTGCTGTTCGCGGCGTGCATGGGGGTGCTCGGGGCGCTGTGCTGCCGCCTGCTGGGCAGCGGCCCGCTGAAGGCCGGCCTGTGGGTGGGACTCGCCACCGCGTCGCACAGTGTGCTGGATGCGATGACCGACGGCGGCCTGGGCGTCGCCTGGTTCTGGCCGTGGAGCGATCAGCGCTACTTCCTGCCGCTGCACCCCATCGAAGTCTCGCCCATCGGCCTGTCGCGCTTCCTCAGCCCACGCGGGCTGGAGGTACTGATCTCGGAGGCGCGCTGGGTCTGGCTACCCTGCCTGGGCTTGGCGCTGGGCGGCATCGGCCTGCGCCACGCCCTGCGGCGCAACGACTGACTCAGCGCTTGCCCAGCTGCACCTGAAGCTGCTGCAGTAACGGCGCCTGCGTGCTCGGCAAAGGCAGCTGCGCGGTGTAGCCCTGAAAGCTGCTGAACCGCGCCTGGTAATCCAGCTCGATCTGGAAGCGGTTGTCCCAGCCGGGAGAATCCTCCGGCATCAGCTGATCGCAATCCTGCAGGGCCTGTGGCGTCGCGCAGGGCTTGTAGGCCTGCGGGTAGACCTGACGCTTCCACAGCACCCAGGGCGACAGCGACAAACCGGCGAGGCTGTTGCGCCGCAGGTCCAGTTCCAGCAGCTGCAGCAGGCCGTTACCACCCAGGTACTGGTGTTGGTAGTCGACCATCACCATGTCCACGCTGTGCCCCAGGTCGTTGAGCATCCGCGTGTGCGCTGCGCCATCGGCATGGGCGTTCAGGGTGAGGAAGACCTGATCGTTACGGCGAATCAGCCGGTCCCACAGCAGTGCGCCGCTGGCGTTGTCTTCGCGGGACAGCTCCGCCACGCCTCCGGCGCTGCGCCGCAGGATGCTGTGCGAGGCGAGAATCACCGGCACATGGGGATGCTCGTCGATGACCTTCTGCGCCCATGCCAGGGTGGCCTCGGAGGGGCTCCAGTCCAGCGCCAGCAGCAGGAACGACTGGCCGTAGCGCTGGAACAGGTGCACCTGGCTCAGGCCCTTGGGGTCGCTGCCGACGTAGGTACTCTGCCAGGCGGCGCGCTCGGGGCCGAAGTGATCCGCGAAGCGGTCGAGGAAGGAGCGACGGTCATCCGTGCTGGCCTCTTCGTGTACGTCACGTTCGCCCGTGGCGATGCTATAGGGCACGCCGCGCTCCTCCAGCGTGCGCATGGCGCCGCTGGCGGTCTGCCACTGGGTGGCGACACCGGCGTTTTCCACCACGTCGCCCAGGTGCACCACCAGCGGGACCTGCAGTACCTCGGCGTACTTGGCCAGCCAGAAAGTCTGCGCGAAGAACGCCAGCGCCGGCTGGTACGGCAGGTCGGGGAAGCGCTGTTCGCTGCGGAACAGGTGACGCTTGCGGTGATTGTTCTCCGCGTAGAACTGGGTATCGGGCAACAAGGGCAGCACGAAGCTGCCGCCGCCGGAGGCGATCTCCAGCGCTGGCAAGGGGTGCTGGCGGAAGAACGCCTGGTCCCGCTCGACCACATCCTGGGTATCGGAATCGCCGCAGCCGCCCAGCAACAGGCAGCCGGCAAGCAAGGGTGTCAGTGCTTTCATCACGGCTTGGAGCCCACTCCGGGAAGGCGCAGCAGGCGGAAGGTTTCCTTGTCGAAACTGCCTTCGAACAACAGCTGGGAGGCCGCCGGCAGGGTGGCGGCTACGCGCTCGGCATCGCGCGCCTGGATCATCAGGTAGAACGGGCCGCCCTGCGCCGCCAACTGCTCAGGGCGGTCGAGGAACAGCGGCTTCAGGTCGCGGTCGAGATTGACCATCAGCTTGATCGCCTGCGCGTCCGGCGCCATGCCATAGAGCGCCAGGGGTGCGGGCTGTGCGTCGAGCTGGCGCAGCACCTCGCGGGAAAACGCCTGGCTGTCGTACAGACGGTGCTCCATCGGTTCGAAGACCAGGATGTAGCCGGCCCAAAGCGCGAGCGCGGCACCCAGTGCCAGTGCTGGCGGACGTCGCCAGCGCAGTGCGCCGAATGCCAGCAGCGCGGCGAGCACCACGATGCACGCCGGTACGCGCCATCCCAGCGCGACAAGTTCCTGTGGATAACGCTTCCAGGCCAGCCACAAACCCGCCAGCAGCAGGACCGGCAAGGCCAACCACAGCACTCGCAGCAAGCCGCGCAGCACCTGCGCCAGGCGGCTGCCGGCGACCATGAACGGGTAGCTGGCAATAATGGCGGCCAGCGGCGCCAGCGCGATGATGTAGCGGGCCTTCTTGGCCTGCGGCACCGACAGCCCGACCATGACCACCAGCGCCGCCAGGGCGCAGCCCGCCACCAGGCGGAACGCCGGCTCGTGGCGACGCTGCCAGAGCAGCGCCAGCGCCGGCAGCGCCAACGGGAAGGCCAGTGCGTAGTTGCCCAGGGAACTGCGGAAGTAATACAGCGCATCGCTGGAGCCGGCGGAGCCGTCCAGACGACCGATCACCTGCATCTGCAGGACGTCCTGGACGAAGGCTTCGCCACCCGCCGAGCGCGCCAGGGCAATCAGCGCGAAGACGCAGAGGACCAGCAGCGCCAGCGCGCTCGCTGAGAAGGCGAACAGCGGCTTCCAGCGCCGGTCCAGCAGCAACTGGCTGCACACCATGCCCGCCGGCACCACCAGCCCCAACGGGCCGCGCAGCGCGAAACCGGCCAGCAGCAACGGCAGCAGGCGCAGCAGCAGGCCCGGCAGGCCATGGCGCTCGGCATGGATGGCAACGTAGAAAGCCAGCAGGCCGACGGCAGCCACCATCAGGTCAAGGGAGACGGCCCGCGTTTCGCTGACGAAGGTGGCCGTCAGCAGCAGCATCGCCACGCTGACCAGCGCCCAGGAGCGCGAAAACGGAGCCACCAGGCGATACACAACGCCGGTACAGATCGCCCCAGCCAGTGCGGTGGGCAGCCAGGCGGTGAATTCGGTGACCCGCCCCAGTGGCAGCGAGAGCAGGTAGGTCAGGAAGGTCGAGGTGGCCGGATAGTCCGGATAGGGCGCGCCGTAGGTGGTCGGAAACCAGCCCGGCCCGTGGCGCAGCATTTCGCGCGCAAACAGCACGAAGCGCGAGTCGAAGCCGACGAAGGCATCGCCCTGCACACCGAGCAGGAACAGCACCAGCGCCGCCAGCATCACGCAAAGCGTCTGACGACTCAGGGCGGATTCCGCCTGAACACCGGAAAGTTGAGGGAGTGACGACACGCGCGAGTCTCTCGCAGGTTCCGCGCGGAAAACGTCCGGGCGCCATTAACCTGCACAAGCGCCCGTAGATACCACAGGGGCCGTCAAGAAGATGTCAAAACCGGCCACGGCAGAAGCAAAACGGCCCGCAAAGCTATGCTCGGCGGGCCGTGAAGGCTGCGATCGCGAGAGTCGGCTTAGAAGCGGTAGACCTCGACATCGGTGCGGATCGGCACCACCAGCGGGATCTTCGGACCTTCTTCCTTGGGCTTGGCCGCCTGTTCGGTATTAGCCACTGCCGGCTTGCGCGGCGGCGCGGCCTGCTGCTCGGCAACCGCCGCGGCGACCGGACGCACGTCTCGGGCCAGTTGCACGGACAGCTTGCGCAGCAGGTCGCCCTGCGCGCGCACCTGGTCCTGCACGCTACCCGAATGCGCCTCTTCCTCGCGGAAGACACGGCTGTCGCGCAGTTCACCCTTCGGGTCGAGCAGACGCCAGCGCGCCTCCAGCACCGCCGGCTCCTTGGGGCCGGAGTCCAGGCGGCTGATGGTCAGCATGACCTGGACCTGCGGGGTGAAGCCGGGCTTCTCCGGGAACAGCGCCAGGCGGGTGCTGTCCAGCTCGCCCGAGAGCAGGCGCATCAGCTGCTGGCTGACGTTGGTCTCGAGACTGCCGGCCCAGCGGGCTTCGGTAGACAGGTTGAGGATACCGTCGGCCTGACGCTGGACCATGGTCTCGCGCTTCAGGTAATCGGCCAGGGACACCGGACCGAGGAGCACGGCGACACCGTTGTCCCGCTCCGGAACCGGAACGGCACCCGCATCCAGCTGGTACAGCTGGGTCGGTCGATTCACCGTACAACCCGCCAGCCCGAGGAGGCTGACGAGGGAAAGATAGGCCAAGGCGCGCAAAGCGCTCATCTGGATCACCGTCATTCGCCGAATATCGGCGCTACTTCCAACAAAACCAATATTACTTCAGGCAACGCGCCGCGGCGCCGGTTACCCAAAGGGACGTATCATCCCTTAACCGGCGCCTCAGCTCCAGAGGCAGAATGTATCGAGCCGCGTTTCAGTCCTGAGACAGCGATTCTACCAGCAAGGCGTCCACTCGCTGGAAACCGCGCGGCAGTTTGTTGCCCCGACGGCCCCTTTCGCCCTTGTAGTGCTCCAGGTCGTCACCCTTGAGCGAGAGCGTCCGCTTGCCGGCCTGCAGCACCAGAGTCGCGCCCGTCGGAAGAACGGCGAGGTCGGTAAGGTACTCCTCGCGGCTGGCCACGCGGTCGCCCGGCACGCTGATGATCTTGTTGCCCTTGCCCTTGGCCAGCTGCGGCAGGTCGGAGACCTTGAACAGCAACAGGCGGCCTTCAGTGGTGACCGCGGCGATCCAGTCCTGTTCCAGGTCATTTACCGGGCGCGGCGCCATGACCTGCGCGCCGTTGGGCAGGCTGAGCAGCGCCTTGCCGGCCTTGTTCTTGGCCTGCATGTCCTCGCCCTTGGCGACGAAGCCGTAGCCAGCATCCGACGCCAGCACGTACAGCGCGCTGTCCTCTGGCAGCAGCACACGGTCGAAGCTGGCACCCGGCGGCGGCGTCAGGCGACCGGTGAGCGGCTCACCCTGGCCACGGGCGGACGGCAGGCTGTGGGCCGCCAGCGAGTAGCTGCGTCCCGTGGAGTCGATGAACACCGCGTACTGGTTCGAGCGGCCCGGCGCGGCCACCTTGAAGCCGTCGCCGGCCTTGTAGGACAGGCCGGTGGCGTCGATGTCGTGGCCCTTGGCGCAACGCACCCAGCCTTTCTCGGACAGCACCACGGTCACCGGCTCGGTCGGCATCAGCTCGGTTTCCGACAGGGCGCGGGCTTCGGCGCGGGCGACAATGGGCGAACGGCGGTTGTCACCGTAGGTCTCGGCGTCGGCCAGCAGTTCGTCGCGCACCAGTTTGCGCAGCTTGGCGTTGGAACCCAGGATGGCCAGCAGCTTGGCGCGCTCCTTGGCCAGCTCGTCCTGCTCGCCGCGGATCTTCATCTCTTCCAGGCGCGCCAGCTGACGCAGGCGAGTGTCGAGGATGTAGTCGGCCTGCAGCTCGGAGAGCTCGAAGCGCTGCATCAGGACCGGCTTGGGCTGGTCCTCGGTACGGATGATGTGGATGACTTCGTCGAGGTTGAGGAAGGCGACCAGCAAGCCTTCCAACAGGTGCAGGCGCTTCTCGACCTTGTCCAGGCGGAACTGCAGGCGGCGGCGCACGGTGTCGGTGCGGTAGGTCAGCCACTCGCTCAGCACCTGGCGCAGGTCCTTGACCTGGGGTTTGCCGTCCAGGCCGATGACGTTCATGTTCACCCGGTACGAGCTTTCCAGGTCGGTGGTGGCGAACAGGTGGGTCATCAGCTCTTCGGCGTCCACGCGATTGGAGCGCGGGATGATGACGATGCGGGTCGGGTTCTCGTGGTCCGACTCGTCGCGCAGGTCGGCCACCATCGGCAGCTTCTTGGCCTGCATCTGCCCTGCGATCTGCTCCAGCACCTTGGCCCCGGAGACCTGGTGCGGCAGCGCGGTGACCACGATATCGCCGTCCTCGACGCGGTATACGGCGCGCATGCGCACCGAGCCACGGCCGGTTTCGTAGATCTTCTGCAGGTCGGCGCGCGGGGTGATGATTTCCGCTTCGGTGGGGAAATCCGGGCCCTGCACATGTTCCATCAGGTCGACGATGGTCGCCTGCGGCTCATCCAGCAGGCGGATGCAGGCAGCGGCCACTTCGCGCAGGTTGTGCGGCGGAATGTCGGTGGCCATGCCCACGGCGATGCCGGTGGTGCCGTTGAGCAGCAGGTTCGGCAGGCGCGCCGGCAGCACGGCCGGCTCGTCCAGGGTGCCGTCGAAGTTCGGCACCCAGTCCGCGGTGCCCTGGCCCAGTTCGGACAGCAGGGTCTCGGCGTAGCGCGACAGCCGGGCCTCGGTGTAACGCATGGCGGCGAAGGACTTCGGATCGTCCGGCGCACCCCAGTTGCCCTGGCCGTCCACCAGCGGGTAGCGGTAGGAGAACGGCTGCGCCATCAGCACCATGGCTTCGTAGCACGCCGAGTCGCCGTGGGGGTGGTATTTACCCAGCACGTCACCGACGGTACGCGCCGACTTCTTGTGCTTGGAGTCGGCGTCCAGGCCCAGTTCGCTCATGGCGTAGACGATGCGCCGCTGCACGGGCTTGAGACCGTCGCCGATGTGCGGCAGGGCGCGGTCCATGATCACGTACATGGAGTAGTTCAGGTAAGCCTGTTCGGTGAAGTCGGCCAGTGACCGGCGCTCCACGCCCTCCAGACTCAGATCGAGGGTTTCGCTCATGCGTGCCTCACGGTGTAGATCGCTGGCGCAGCACCAGGGTGCCGTCCTGCTGGGTGAAATCCAGTTGTCTGAGTGCGCTCATGCCGAGCAGCACCTCGTCGCCTTCCATGCCCGGCGCGATCAGCGCCGGCACATCGGTCAGGCGGATGTCGCCAAGCTGCAGGCTGGGTAGGCGCGTGCGCCAGCCCTGACTGCGGCCGTTGGCGGTGTCCAGGGTCACCGGCAGGCCGCGCGGCAGGCCGAGGCGATCGGCCAGGCGCTGCGGCAGGGCCACCTGGGTGGCGCCGGTGTCGAGCATGAAGGTCACCGTCTCGCTGCCGATCCTGCCGTCCACCACATAGTGGCCGGCGCGATTGCCGATCAGCCGCACTTCCACGTAGCCGTCGCCGCGGGTCGACTGCGGTTGCGGGTTGGGGTTGTGCTGACGGGTTTCCCAGGCACCGAAATAGCGGGTGGCCAGCAGGATGCCCGCGCCCCAGGCGAGGAACATCATGATCTTGCCGATCCGCTTGCCCGGCGCCGCGTCGTTCATTTGCCACCGAGCCAGCCGCCGGCCGGCGCCGCGAAGCGCAGCACGTAGGGGCGTCCGTCACCGTCGGCGCGGGCGTGCTCGCCGTTGTCCAGGCCGATCCAGGCACCCTGGTCGTCGAGGATCAGCGCTTCAGCCACGCCGTAAGGCAGGTCGTAGCGCCGTTCCGGGGCCAGCGCACCGGCGGCGAAGGACCAGCAAAGCTCCTGCGCGCCGGTCTTGGCATCGCGGCGGCAGATCTGGTGCGCCAGGCGCTCCAGGGTGAACAGCTTGTCCTTGTACAGCGCGAGATCGGAGAAATCGATCGGCAGCGCGCGCTCGGCGCCCAGCTCCGGCGGCGGCAGCGCGGTGCCGCCTTCGCTGAGCATCACGCAGTTGCCATCGCACTTCCAGGTGCCGTTCTCGTTATGCACCTTGAGCAGGCCGCGACGCTGACGCTCGGCGGCCAGCCACAGCTGCTTGCCGTCGGCGCTGATGGCGATGCCTTCGTAGAGCGCATTGAATTCCATCAGCAGGCCACTGGCGCGAGCCTGGCGCAGCAGGTTCTGCGGCAACGGCAGCCAGCTCGGCTCGCCAACGGCGGGCAGCAGCAGGACGGCGGCATAGCCCTCGCTGACCACATAGCGGTTGCCCGCCTGGTCGCAGCTGATGCCTTCGAAGTCCATGGCGCCGCCGCGCAACAGGCCGCCAATGCTGACCCGCGCGCGGGTGCCCCAGGACAGGCCGCTTTCCGGTGTGCCCGGCACCACGAAGGGTTCGGCGGTGGCCTGCCAGGCCTTGCCCGGCGTTTCGTCGATCAACAGGCGATAGATGCGGTCGTCATCGCGGTCGGACACCGTCCACATCTCGTTGCCGCACAGCGCGAGCCCGGAGAGGTTGCCGCTGGGCATGCCTTCCACCGGATGTTCCGCGACGAACTGCAGCGACGCCGGCGCCATGGGCGTGGCGAGCGGCGCGGCAGCCTTGGCAGCCTGTTCGGGTGCCTGGGCGGCCACGGCGGGGCCGGCGCAAAGGCCCGCGATCAGACAGGAGCAGGCCAACAACCAGCGCATCAGGCGATGTCCGCCAGGTTGCCCTTGGTTTCCAGCCAGGACTTGCGGTCTCCGGCGCGTTTCTTGGCCAGCAGCATGTCCATCATTTCCACGGTGCCCTCGGTGTCTTCCAGGGTCAGCTGGACCAGGCGACGGGTGTTCGGGTCCATGGTGGTTTCGCGCAGCTGCGGCGGGTTCATCTCGCCCAGGCCCTTGAATCGGGTGACCTGCGGCTTGCCACGGCGCTTCTCGGCGGCCAGGCGGTCGAGGATGCCATCGCGCTCGGCTTCGTCCAGGGCGTAGAAGACTTCCTTGCCCAGGTCGATACGGAACAGCGGCGGCATGGCGACGTAGACGTGGCCGGCTTCCACCAGCGGGCGGAAGTGACGGACGAACAGCGCGCACAGCAGGGTGGCGATGTGCAGGCCGTCGGAGTCGGCGTCGGCGAGGATGCAGATCTTGCCGTAGCGCAGCTGGCTCAGGTCGGCCGCACCCGGATCGACGCCGATGGCCACGGCGATGTCGTGGACTTCCTGGCTGGCGAGCACTTCGCCGCCGTCCACTTCCCAGGTGTTCAGGATCTTCCCGCGCAGCGGCATGATCGCCTGGAATTCCTTGTCCCGCGCCTGCTTGGCCGAACCACCGGCGGAGTCGCCCTCCACCAGGAACAGCTCGGAACGCATCGGGTCCTGCCCCGCGCAATCCGCCAGCTTGCCGGGCAGCGCCGGGCCCTGGGTGATCTTCTTGCGCTCGACCTTCTTGCCCGCCTTGAGGCGACGGCCGGCGTTGCTGATGGCCAGTTCGGCCAGCTGCAGACCCAGCTCGGGGTGGGCGTTGAGCCACAGGCTGAAGGCATCCTTGACCACTCCGGAGACGAACGCGGCGGCCTCGCGGGAGGACAGGCGCTCCTTGGTCTGGCCGGAGAACTGAGGCTCCTGCATCTTCATCGAGAGGACGAAGGCGATACGCTCCCAGACGTCTTCCGGGGCCAGCTTCACGCCGCGCGGCAGCAGGTTGCGGAACTCGCAGAACTCGCGCATCGCGTCCAGCAGGCCCTGGCGCAGACCGTTGACGTGGGTGCCGCCCTGGGCAGTGGGGATCAGGTTGACGTAGCTTTCCTGCAGAGATTCGCCGCCCTCGGGCAGCCACAGCAGGGCCCAGTCCACCGCTTCCTTGTTGCCGGCCAGCGAGCCGCAGAACGGCTCGTCGGGCAGGCGCAGGTTCTCGGAAACCGAGTCGACCAGGTAGGAGCGCAGGCCGTCCTCGTAGTGCCACTCGATGCGTTCGCCGGTGGACTTGTCCTCGAAGCTGACCAGCAGGCCCGGGCACAGCACGGCCTTGGCCTTGAGCACGTGCTTGAGGCGGCTGACGGAGAACTTGTGCGAGTCGAAGTACTTGGCGTCCGGCCAGAAATGCACGCTGGTGCCGGTGTTGCGCTTGCCGACGGTGCCGACGACCTCGAGGTCGCTGGACTTGAAGCCGTCGGCGAAGGTCATGCGGTATTCGTTGCCGTCACGCTTGACCCGCACCTCGACCAGGGTCGACAGCGCGTTCACCACCGAGATGCCCACGCCGTGCAGGCCGCCGGAGAACTGGTAGTTCTTGTTGGAGAACTTGCCGCCGGCGTGCAGCTTGGTGAGGATCAGCTCGACGCCGGGCACGCCCTCTTCAGGGTGGATATCCACGGGCATGCCGCGGCCGTCGTCGATCACTTCCAGCGAGTTGTCCTCGTGGAGGATCACCTGCACGCTCTTGGCGTGGCCGGCGAGGGCTTCGTCGACGCTGTTGTCGATGACTTCCTGGGCCAGGTGGTTGGGCCGCGAGGTGTCGGTATACATGCCCGGGCGCTTGCGCACCGGGTCGAGGCCGGAGAGAACCTCGATGGCGTCTGCGTTATAGGCGTTCTGCTGGGCCATGGGGTTCCTGCTTAATCAGTCGAAGAGGTGATGGCTTCAAAGTCGGAGAAATCCACGTCGCGCCACTGGCTGGACGGCACACCGGCAAAGGCCAGGAGCGCCGGCAGATGGCTGACGAAGCGCTGGAAGCCGTGGTCGCCGCCGGACTCGATGCGCAACGCGCCGGCCCGGTAGTAGCGCTCGGCGGCGCGGTAGTCGAGGGTTTCGTCGGCGGTCTGCAGCCACACCTGGTAGCGCGAGCCGTCGGCGGGCGCGGGGACTTCAAGTTCCGCCAGCGCGGCAACGTGATCGAGGGTCAGTTCCCAGGTCTCGCCGCTGTAATAGTTGGTCTGCGGGCCGAGCTGGCCGTCGAACAGCCGGTGCGGTGCCACCGCTGGGTTGATCAGCACGGCCTTCAGTCCATGGCGCTCGGCCAGGTACGTCGCGTAGTAACCGCCCAGGGAGCTGCCGATCAGCAGCGGCTGGCCCAGTTCGGCGATGGCGGCTTCCAGTTGCGCCAAAGCCTTGCGCGGATGGTGATGCAGCGCGGGCACGCGCAGTTGCTCGGCCAGGCCCAGGCGCTCCATGGCGGCCGTGAACTGGCGCGCCTTCTGCGAGCCGGGCGAACTGTTAAAGCCGTGGATATAGAGGAATGCGGTCATGGGCCGGGAGGCTACAAGCTGCAAGTGGCATGCCGCAAGTGGGTCAGCGTCGCAAGGCGTTCGAAGCGTGACCGATCAATAGCCCTTGATGCTGTAGTCGACTTCGAACTCGATGTCGGTCACTCGCGAAACGCCGGTCTGCACTTCGCCATCCGACATCAGCCGCAACCAGCGGTAGCCCGGCGCCGGGCTGTCGACGCAGAAGTCCTCGCTGCCCGGGGTGAACTGCACACAGGTCGACGGCGAGGCCAGCAGGCGCACGTCGCCGCGCATGCGATCGATCTCCTGGTGCACATGCCCCCAGAGCAGGCAGCGCACGTTCGGATAGCGGTCGATGACGGCGAACAACCGTTCCGGGTTGTAGATGCCGATGCGGTCCATCCACTGGCTGCCGATGGACACCGGGTGGTGGTGGAAGCTGATCAGCAGGTGCTTGTCCGGCGCGGCCTGGATGGCGCACTCCAGCAGCTGGATCTGCTCGACGGTCATCTGCCCCGGCACCGCGCCGGGAATGGTGGAGTCCAGCAGGATCACACGCCAGGCGCCCAGGTCGATCACCGGGTCGAGCAGGTCGGTGCCGGCGGCGGCTTCGCGCATCGGCTCCATTTCGTCGTGATTGCCGGGGAACCAGCGGGTCGCTGCGTCGATCGGCGCGGTGATGTCGCGGAAGCGCTGGTAGGATTCGACCGAGCCATCCTGGGAGAGATCACCCGTGGCCAGCACCAGGTCGATTACCGGTTGCTCCTCGCCCACCAGGCGAACCACCTGGGTCAGGCTGTCGGCGGTATCCATGCCCAGCAGCCGGCCATTCTCCTGCGCGAACAGGTGGCTGTCGGAAAGCTGGACGACCAGGACGGAATCGGAAGCGGTGGGCTGGGTGGGCAAAACGCCTTCTCCTGTGAGGCGGGCGTGCGGGAATTCGTGACGAAGTATGGTGACAGGCGCCCCCCTGAGCAAACCGGGAAAGCGTCACAGATCACAGTTAGGGACACGAGTCTGCGATGGGCGGGCAGGATATCACGCACAGCCATATCACATGGCCATCATCGTGATTTCAGCGTTGCAGCACCGGTTCCAGCTCGTGGCCGCAGGACAGGCAGTGGCTCAGCCATTCGCCGAGGAACTGGTTGAGCTGGTTCTTCTCGTCCGGCTGGTGCATCGCCTGGTTCGGGTAGGGGTAGATCGCCAGCAGGCGGCGCGCCTGCTCGGCGCCGACCACTTCGGCCATGCGTGCATCGTGGTACACCCGCACTTCCAGCTTGGGCGCCGGCAGCCAGGGCAGGCCCAGCTCCTGGCGCACCTGCAGCACGGTGGTGTAGGGGCAGGCTTCGATCACGTCCAGCGCCAGCACGCCGAGCAGGCGCTCGCCTTCGCTGAGCGCCACGCGGCGCGAGACCTGGGCCTCGCGCATTTCCGGCAACAGGCGCATCAGGCGCAAGTAGTTCGCCTCGCAGGTCGCCTGCAGACCCGCCAGGTCGACGCGATAGCGCTCGCGCAACAGATTCACACCCATAACCCCCTTACCTCGGCGCGATTGAGCGCCAGCCATTGCAGGGCGAGCATGCTCGCCGCGTTGTTGATGCGGCCGTCACGTACGGCCTGCAGTGCTTCCTCGAACGGCATGACATGGACGCGGATATCCTCGCCCTCCTCCTCCAGCCCGTGGATGCCCGAGGCGTTGCTGCTGTCGCAGCGGCCGACGAACAGGTGCACCAGCTCGTTGCTGCCACCGGGCGACGGCAGGTACTGGGCAATCGGCCAGAGCGCGCCGAGGGTCAGACCAGCCTCTTCCACCGCTTCGCGGCGGGCGACTTCCTCGGGCTCCTCGTCCTTGTCGATCAGCCCGGCCACCAGCTCCATCAGCCAGGGATTGACCCCGGCGTCCATGGCGCCGACGCGGAACTGCTCGATCAGCACCACTTCATCGCGCTGCGGATCGTAGGGCAGCACGCACACGGCATCGTGGCGCACGAACAACTCGCGCTTGAGCACCGGGCCCATGCCGCCAGCGAACTGGCGGTGCCGCAGGTGCAGGCGGTCGACCTTGTAGAAGCCCTTGAAGCACTGCTCGCGCTTCTGGATCTCGATGTCCTGGGGGCCTGGTTTGAACGTTTCCGACATCCCGTTCCTACTCCCGTTCCTACTGACAGTGCATTGAACTTCGCGCCATCCTATCGCGCCGCCGAAGGCGACGCAGCCTCTTTCGCGGGCGGCCGGACGGCCAGATTGGCTGTGACCGCCGCACGCAGCCGGGGTTCGCAAAGTGGTTCATAATCAACCGCCGAACCGGCAGCGCCGATGGCGGTCGAACCACTCCATTGCCGGCGAACGTCCACGACAAGGAATCCCATGCGACTTCTGAAACTAGCAGCCCTGTGCGGCATCAGCCTGTTATTGGGGGCATGCCAGGGTCTGTTCAAGCCCGCGCTCGACGAACCGCTGGCCGCGCAGCACACCGCCTTCGAACACCCCAAACCCGGTTGCCAGGGCGAGCAGTGCCCGCTGTTCAACCTCGACACCCTCAGCTTCGACGACGAGCCGGCGCTCAACGAGGCGATCAACGCGCAACTGCTGCAACTGGCCCGCGAAGGCGACGGCGCGGCGCCCGCCAGCCTGGACGTCTACGAGAAGCGCTTCCTCGATTCGGCCCAGCCCGGCTGGAGTTCCTACCTTCAAGCGAAGATCCGCGAACAGCATGACGGTCTGGTGATCATCGAGCTGTCCAGCTATCGCTTCACCGGCGGCGAGTACGGCCAGCCCGGCCGCGCATTCATCAATTATGATCGACGCATCCACAAGGTGCTCACCCTGCAGGACATTCTTCTGCCCGGCCAGGAGGACAACTTCTGGAAGGTGGCGCGCATGGCGCACCAGGCGTGGATCCTGCAGAACAAGCTGGACGAGCAGGACCCGAACTTCTCGAAGGACTGGCCGTTCCAGCCGACCGAGCACTTCGCCCTGACCTTCGGCGCGATGACGCTCAAGTACGACATCGACCGCATCGCCCCGCATTCGGTCGGGCACCCGGAGCTGAAGATTCCGTATCCGCGCCTGAATGGCATCGTGAAGACCTACTACTTCCCGGGGCGCGGGGCGCAGTAACTCTCGATCAGAGTAGCCTGAGAGCCATCGCGGATTCGCCCGCGATTCACCGGCTGCTCAGGAGCGTTCCAGGTCGCGGGCATGGCCCGCTCCTACAGTTGGCCGCGGAGCAATGGCTCAGCTTTTGTAGGGGCGGGGCATGCCCGCGAACAGCATCACGCCGAAGCCGGCACCCTGGCACCAACGCGCCCCAGCAGCAGTTGCAGCACACCGGCCACCACCAGCGCCGGCAGGGTCGCGCCCAGGTCCGGCTGGTAGTTCGCCAGCAGGTGATACACCACCACGCCACCGCCCCAGGCGACCAGCGAACCCCAGCGCAGGCCATGGGGAATCGCGGCCGGCGCGCGGCGGCGCAGGACGAAGTGGTCGATCAGCACTACGCCGAACAGCGGGGCGAACACCGAGCCGATCAGCAGCAGGAAGTTCTGGTATTGCGCAAGCGGTGCGAACCAGGCGATCAGGGTGCAGATCACGCCGATGGCCAGGGCCAGCAGCTCGACCTTGAGCGGCAGCAGGATGCCGCTGGAAACCGCCGCCGAGTGGATGTCGGCGAAAGCCTTCTCCGACTCGTCCAGCAGGATCAGCAGCAGCGGGATGCCCATGCCGGCGCCGGCCAGCGCCAGCAGCAGCGCATTGGCGTCGCTGCCCTGGGCGAATGCCAGGGTGTAGGCCACGCCCAGCCCCATCAGCCAGAAGCAGCCGATGAAGAAGCCCAACGCAGCGCCGGTGAAGGTCTGCCCGGCGCGCTTGCCGAAGCGCGAGTAGTCGGCGATCAGCGGTAGCCACGACAGCGGCATGGCGATGGCGATGTCGAAACCCACGGCGAAGGACAGCGAGCCATCGCCGGCCTTGGCCCAGAGTGCGGCCAGGTCAGCACGCTGGAACAGGTCGAAGGTCAGCCAGACGCACGCCGCGAGCAGCAGCCAGATGCCCCAGCGGCGCAGCACCTTGCGCACGAAGGCGAGCGGGCCAACAACCGCCAGCAGGGTCGCCAGCGCACCGAACACCAGCGTCCAGAGGGCCGGATTGGTCCACAGGCTGCCTTCGCCGAAGGCACGGGTCGCCAGCAGGCTGGCGGCGTCGCGCATGACGATGATCTCGAAGGCGCCCCAGCCGATCAGCTGCATCAGGTTCAGCAGCGCTGGCAGCGCGGCGCCGTGGCTGCCCAGACTGAGCTTGAGCGACGCCATGGCGGACAGGCCGGTGTCGGTGCCGATCACCCCGGCGCTGGCCAGCAGCAGCACGCCGACCAGGGTGCCGAGCAGGATTGCGCCGAGCGCGCCGGCCAGGCCCAGGCCCGGTGCCAGCAGGGCGCCGGTCTGCAGCACCATCAGGCCGATGCCCAGGGAGAACCAGAGGGAAAACAGGTCGCGCAGGCCGAGCACGCGCTGGGCGCTGCCCACGGCGGAGGTCGGTGAATAGTCGATGGCGGTAGTGGTCACGATGCGTGCAGGGCTCAGTGTGGTTGAGTGGGTCTTGTTCTTGGGATGGAGCGAAAACGCCCGGCTCCGCGAAGAGCCGGGCGCGGGTGTCACACCTGCTTGTAGATCACCGAGCCTTCGTCCTTGAAGCGTGCGGCCTGTTCCTGGAAGCCGGCCTCGATGGCTTTCTGCTCATCGGTGAGGCCGTTTTCCTTGGCGTAGTCGCGGACTTCCTGGGTGATCTTCATGGAGCAGAACTTCGGCCCGCACATGGAGCAGAAGTGCGCCACCTTGGCCGAGTCCTTGGGCAGGGTCTCGTCGTGGAAGGCGCGGGCAGTGTCCGGGTCCAGGCCGAGGTTGAACTGGTCCTCCCAGCGGAACTCGAAGCGCGCCTTGGACAGCGCGTTGTCGCGGATCTGCGCGCCCGGATGGCCCTTGGCAAGGTCCGCGGCGTGCGCGGCGATCTTGTAGGTGATGATGCCGGTCTTCACGTCATCCTTGTTCGGCAGGCCCAGGTGCTCCTTGGGCGTGACGTAGCAGAGCATGGCGCAGCCGAACCAGCCGATCATCGCCGCACCGATGCCCGAGGTGATGTGGTCGTAGCCCGGCGCGATGTCGGTGGTCAGCGGGCCGAGGGTGTAGAACGGCGCCTCGTCGCAGCACTCCAGCTGCTTGTCCATGTTCTCCTTGATCAGGTGCATCGGCACGTGGCCGGGGCCCTCGATCAGCACCTGGACGTCATGCTTCCAGGCGATGCGGGTCAGCTCGCCCAAGGTCTCCAGCTCGCCGAACTGCGCGGCGTCGTTGGCATCGGCCACCGAGCCCGGACGCAGGCCGTCGCCCAGCGAGAAGCTGACGTCGTAGGCCTTCATGATCTGGCAGATTTCCTCGAAGTGGGTGTAGAGGAAATTCTCCTGGTGATGGGCCAGGCACCACTTGGCCATGATCGAGCCGCCACGGGAGACGATGCCGGTGACGCGCTTGGCGGTCAGCGGCACGTAGCGCAGCAGCACGCCGGCGTGAATGGTGAAATAGTCCACGCCCTGCTCGGCCTGTTCGATCAGGGTGTCACGGAATATTTCCCAGGTCAGGTCCTCGGCGACGCCGTTGACCTTCTCCAGCGCCTGGTAGATCGGCACGGTGCCGATGGGTACCGGGCTGTTGCGCAGGATCCACTCGCGGGTCTCGTGGATGTGCTTGCCGGTGGACAGGTCCATCACCGTGTCGGCGCCCCAGCGGATACCCCAGGTGAGCTTCTCCACTTCTTCCTCGATGGAGGAACCCAGCGCGCTGTTGCCGATGTTGCCGTTGATCTTCACCAGGAAGTTGCGGCCGATGATCATCGGTTCCAGTTCGATGTGGTTGATGTTCGCCGGAATGATCGCGCGGCCACGGGCCACTTCCTCGCGGACGAACTCGGGGGTGATTTCCTTGGGAATGCTCGCCCCGAAGCTCTGCCCCGGATGCTGGGCGTCCAGCAGGCCGGCGGCGCGGGCTTCCTGCAGCTTCATGTTCTCGCGGATGGCGATGTATTCCATCTCCGGCGTGATGATGCCCTGGCGCGCGTAGTGCATCTGCGTGACGTTGCCGCCGGCCTTGGCGCGGCGCGGGGTGCGCACGTGGGCGAAGCGCAGGGCGTCGAGGCTGGCATCGGCCAGGCGCGACTGGCCGAACTCGGAGGTCAGGCCGGGAAGGATTTCAGTGTCGCCGCGCTCGTCGATCCAGCGCGAGCGCACATCCGGCAGGCCCTTGCGCAGGTCGATGCGTACGTCCGGGTCGGTGTAGGGACCGGAGGTGTCGTAGACCATCACCGGGGCGTTCTTCTCGCCACCGAAGGCGGTCGGAGTGTCGGCGAGGGAGATTTCCCGCACCGGGACGCGGATGTCCGGGCGCGAGCCGGTCAGGTAGACCTTCTTCGAATTCGGAAAGGGCTGGGTCGACTGGCGGTCCAGCTGTTCAAGGCGGGTGACGTTGTTTTTCTGGGTGCTCATCCTGGCTCTCCTGGGGTTGATTGCCGGGGGAGAACCTGGGACGAGAGGAGCTGCTAGCTGCAGCGAAGGGACGCATCCCGGAGAGGGCTGGGGCCGGGGCGGAATGCGCCGCGGGATGCGTACTTCTTGTTCCCTACGCGGGTGCTAACCCGATCAGGTTCAACGGGATCCGGAACTATCCGATCTCAGCCCCTCGCAATGGGGCACCCCGACAAGAACGCCCGCAGTCTAATCAAGTGCGCACGGATAAGCCAACGCCGCCCGGCCGAAAACGCGCGATTGCCTACACGCGGCTACACTCCTGCCTCGGAAGGCTCGTACGAACGTGCCTTGACCGCCACCGGCGGCGACCGTAGCCTTGCCCCACCTCGCATCACTTTCCAGGATGAACGAATGCTGCGCAGACTCTCTCTGGCTGTCGCTGTAGCCGCAACGACAGGCTTTGCCTGGGCTGCACAGCCCGCTCCGGCCGCTCCCTCGCTGCCCACCAAGACGGACCTGATCAACGTCTACAAGGATGCCGTCGACAACAACGCCGATCTCGCCGCCGCCCAGGCCGACTACCTGGCGCGCAAGGAAGCCGTGCCCCAGGCACGCTCCGGCCTGCTGCCACAGATCAATGCCGGCGCCAGCACGGGCAGCACCCGCACTTCGCTGGACACCCCCAGCGCTACGCTGAACCGCAACACCCAGCTGGTCCAGGCGAGCCTGAGCCAGCCGCTGTTCCGCGCGGACCGCTGGTTCCAGCTCAAGGCCGCGGAAAACACCACCGAACAGGCCCAGCTGGAATTCTCCGCGACCCAGCAGCAACTGATCCTGCAGACCGCCCAGACCTACTTCGGCGTACTCCGCGCCCAGGACAACCTGGCCGCCAGCAAGGCCGAGGAAGCGGCGTTCAAGCGCCAGCTCGACCAGTCCAACGAACGCTTCGACGTCGGCCTCTCCGACAAGACCGACGTGCTCGAATCCCAGGCCAGCTACGACACTGCCCGGGCCAACCGCCTGGTGGCCGAGCAGCAGGTGGATGACGCCTTCCAGGCCTTGGTGACCCTGACCAACCGCGAGTACAGCTCCATCGAGGGCATCCTCCACTCGCTGCCGGTCGTCGCGCCGATCCCCAACGATGCCAAGGCCTGGGTGGACACCTCGGTCCAGCAGAACCTGCGCCTGCAGGCCAGCAACTACGCGGTCGACGCCGCCGAAGAGACCCTGCGCCAGCGCAAGGCCGGCCACCTGCCGACCGTGGACGCCGTGGCCCAGTACCAGAAGGGCGACAACGATGCCCTGGGCTTCTCCAACTCCGGTTTGCCGGGTGAGCCGCACTACGGCAAGTATGTCGACCAGAGCAGCATCGGCCTGCAGCTCAACGTGCCGATCTACAGCGGCGGCCTGACCAGCTCCCAGGTCCGCGAGGCCTACCAGCGCCTGAACCAGAGCGAACAGCTGCGCGAAAGCCAGCGCCGCCAGGTGGTTCAGGACGCCCGCAACCAGCACCGCGCGGTGAACACCGACGTGGAGCAGGTAAAGGCGCGTCGCCAGGCGATCATCTCCAACCAGAGCTCGCTGGAAGCCACCGAGATCGGTTACCAGGTCGGTACCCGCAACATCGTCGACGTACTGGACGCCCAGCGTTCGCTGTACAACTCGGTGCGCGACTACAACAACACCCGCTACGACTACATCCTCGACAACCTGAGCCTCAAGCAGACCGCCGGCACCCTCGCGCCGAGCGACCTGGAGGCACTGGGGGCATACCTGAAGCCGGACTACAACCCGGACAAGGACTTCCTCCCGCCGGACCTGGCCAAGGCCGCCGAGGCGCAACTCAAGGCTGGCGCGAAGTACTGACCCAGCCCCAAGAAAAAGCCCCGCATCGCGGGGCTTTTTCTTGCCGGACAATCGCCCTGGCATTGATCGCAGAAGCGGACTGAAACGACGGCGCCGGTCAGTCGCGATACCCCGGCGACACCCGGTCCAGCATGCGCAGCAATGCCGACCACGCCAGGTCGTAACCATCCGGGTCGCTCAACTCCCCTTCCGCCAGCGGCCGCGCCGGGGCGTTGAATTGCTGCTCGGTGTGACGGCACACCTCCTCCGGCGGGATCACCAGCTCACCGCCCGCCTGGGCCGCCAGCTGGATGTCGCAGGCTTTCTCCAGGTAGTACATGCGCAGGAACGCCTGCTGCACCGTCTGCCCTACGGTCAGCAGGCCGTGGTTGCGCAGCATCAGGCCGTAGTGGTCGCCCAGGTCGCGCACCAGGCGCTCCTGCTCGTCCATCGACAAGGCGATGCCCTCGTAGTCGTGGTAGCCGAGGCGTCCGTAGAACTCCAGGGATATCTGGTTCAGCGGCAGCAAACCGCAGGCCTGTGCCGCCACCGCGCAGCCGGCGCGGGTGTGGGTATGCAGCACGCACTGCGCGTCTTCGCGGGCGCCGTGGATGGCGCTGTGGATCACGAAGCCGGCCGGGTTGACCTTGTATGGCGACGGCTCCACCGCATGGCCGGACAGGTCGATCTTCACCAGGCTGGAGGCGGTGATCTCGTCGAACATCAGGCCATAGGGGTTGATCAGGAAATGGTGTTCGGGACCGGGGATGCGCACCGAGATGTGGGTGAAGATCAGGTCGGTCATGCGGTAGTGCGCGATCAGGCGGTAGCAGGCCGCCAGCTCCTCACGCAGTGTCCATTCTTCGGGCGAACAGGTGGCGCGGCTCGGGGCCGGCGCCTGCAGCGACGTCATGGTGCTCTCCTCCTCAAGGCAAAAGGCGCCGGGGCGATTGCCCCGGCGTCACGGTCACGATCTGGTCATTGCGCGGCCCAGGCGTTGAAGCGTTCTTCCAGCTCCTCGCCGTGGTCAACCCAGAACTCGTCGTCCATCGCCAGGCCCACGGGCAGGTTCTGCTTCGAGGTCGGCACCCAGCCAGCGAGGTCGGCCGGCAGGCGTTCGGCGGCCTGCGTGTTGGTCGGACCATACGCAATGTGCTTCACGTAGTCGACTTGCGCATCGGCGCCGTTGGCGAAGGCGATGAAGCGCTTGGCCGCATCGACGTGCGTGGAGCCCTTGATGATCGCCCAGTAGTCCATGCCGTACAGGCTGCCCGGCCAGACCAGTTGCAGGTTGCGTCCGGCCTTGAAGGCATCGGCGATACGCCCGGTGTAGGTGGTGGTCATCACCACATCACCGGCGGCCAGCCACTGCGGCGGTTGCGCGCCAGCCTCCCACCACTGCACGTAGGGCTTGATCTGGTCGAGCCTGGCGAAGGCACGGTCGACGCCGGCCTTGGTGCCCAGTTCCTTGTAGACGTCCGCGGGCTTCACGCCGTCGGCCATCAGGGCGAACTCCAGGTTGTAGATGGCACGCTTGCGCAGGCCGCGCTTGCCGGGGAATTTCTTCACGTCCCAGAAATCCGCCCAGGACTGCGGCGCCGGCTTGAGCTTGTCGGCGTCGTAGGCGATGGCCACGCCCCAGACCAGCGCAGCGGAACCACAGTCCTTCGCGGCATTGGAAATCAGCTGGTCCTTGCCGCCGATCTGCTGCCAGTCCAGCGGCACGAACAGGCCTTCGTCGCAGCCCCGGGCCAGGTCCGGCCCTTCGATCTGCACCACATCCCAGTCGGCATGGCCGGTGTCGGCCATCACCTTGATGCGCGCCATCTCGCCGTTGTACTCGGTCTGGGTCACGCCGACCCCGGACTGCTTGCTGAAGGGCTGGAAGAAGGCTGCGTCCTGGGCCTTCTGGCCGGCGCCGCCGTAGCCCACTATCACCATGTTCTCGGCGGCCTGGGCGGCGCCGCAGCAGAGCCCGAGTGCAAGCAGCAGCGGCGAGACGGCGGTCTTGAGGAAGGAGCGCTTGTGGCAGGTGTTGCGGTGGAAAGTCATCGAGCATACCCCCAGTCGTAGGTGGCAATGGGCGCAGCCGGGATGGCCGCGCACACGCTGGACGGGCGCGCCGAAACAACGTTGCAGGAAAGGCAGGGCAGTGAGAAATCGATTGCCAGCGGGTGGGCCCGCCATGCGAGGGGGGACCGTACGGGACGGTTCATGCGCCTCTCCTCTTGTAGTTGTTGTGGAGCACGTCGCGGTGACCCCGGAGGCGTCCGGGGCGAGATTGAAACTACCCAGTCACTTTTAAAAAAACAAGTTGATTTTTTACTGACGGTAAATTTCCATAGATACAACTTAAATAACACTTGCCTAGACAACATTGTCCGTTCGAGGAGAAGCCGCCGTGTCCCAGGTCCGTCACTTCCAGCAGTCCGCCCTGCAATTCCAACCCTACGGTGGGCAAGACATCGAACGCGCCGCCATCTGCCGGCTGATCGGCCCGGCGGACAGCGAAACCATGGGCGCGGGCCTGGCGCGTTTCGACGGCGTGTCCATCGAGTGGACGGTGCTCTACGACGAGCTGATCGTGGTGCTGGAAGGCAATTTCCGCCTGCGCCTGGCCGACCAGGTGATCGACGCCAAACCGGGCGACGTGATCTGGGTCCCCGAACGCACGCCGCTGGCCTACGAAGGCGAGAAAGCCTGCGTGTTCTACGCGCTCTATCCGGTTGACTGGCAGGCGCGCAACGCCTGAGCCCGCTCACCGGCCGCCCGACGCGGCCGGCGTTTCAACGCTGCCCCCCAAGCTGCACCACAACAAGAATCCGGAGTTGCCCGATGAGCCAGTTTCCCCACCTGTTCAGCCCGCTGCGCATCCGCGGCAAGGAGCTGAAGAACCGCATCATGTCCACCGGGCACGACACCTCGATGCCCACCGACAACCTGGTCAATGACCAGTTGGTGGCCTACCACACCGCCCGCGCCAAGGGCGGCGTCGGCCTGATCGTGCTGCAGGTCGCCGGCGTGCACGACAGCGCCCGCTACACCTCCCACGTGCTGATGGCCACCGATGACGAGTGCATTCCCGGCTACCGGCGCATCGCCGAGGCCTGTCACGCAGAAGGCACCGTCGTGCTGTCGCAGGTGTTCCACCCTGGCCGCGAGATCATGGAATCCAGCGACGGCCTGCTGGCCGTGGCCTACGCGCCGTCCGCCTCGCCCAACGAACGCTTCCGGGTGATGCCCCGCGAGCTGAGCCAGGCGATGATCGACGAGATCGTCCAGGGCTACGCCGACGCCGCTCGCCGCCTGCATGCCGCCGGCATCGACGGCGTGGAAGTGGTCGCCAGCCACGGCTACCTGCCGGCGCAGTTCCTCAACCCACGGGTGAACCGCCGCACCGACGGCTACAACGGCGACCTCGACGCACGCCTGCGCTTCACCCGCGAAGTGATCGCCGCCGTGCGCGCCGCCACCGACCCGGAGTTCATCATCGGCCTGCGCATCTCCGCCGACGAGCGCGACCCGGAAGGCCTCACCGAAGACGAATCGCTGCAGGGCGTGAAGGGCCTGCAGGACTCGCTGGACTACGTGCACATAGTCGCTGGCACCTCCGCCTCGCTGGGCGGTGCCATCCATATCGTTCCGCCGATGGCCGTCGAAGCGGCTTACCTGGCGAACGAAGCCGGCACCTTCAAGCGCAACCTGGAGATCCCGCTGTTCGTCACCGGGCGCATCAACCAGCCGCAGGAAGCCGAGCTGATCCTCGCCCGCGGCCAGGCCGACGTCTGCGGCATGACCCGCGCGCTGATCTGCGACCCGCAGATGCCGGGCAAGACCGAAAGCGGCCACGTCGAGGACGTGCGCGCCTGCATCGCCTGCAACCAGGCGTGCATCGGCCACTTCCACCGCGGCTACCCGATCTCCTGCATCCAGCACCCGGAAACCGGCCGCGAGCTGATCTACGCCGAACGCAAGATGGCCGCCCAGCGCAAGCGCGTGCTGGTGGTCGGCGGCGGGCCGGCCGGCATGAAGGCCGCCGCCGTCGCGGCACAGCGCGGCCATCAGGTCACCCTCTGCGAAGCCACCGGCCAGCTCGGCGGGCAGGTCAATCTCGCCCAGTTGCTGCCACGCCGGGCGGAGTTCGGCGGCGCCTCCACCAACCTGCAACGCGAGATGCAGTTGGCCGGCGTCGAAGTGCGCCGCAACACCCGCGTCGACCGTGCATTGGTCGAACAGGAACGCCCCGACGTGGTCATCGTCGCCACCGGCGCCACACCCTATCGCCCGCCCTACGAGGAAGCCGGCGAACTGCAGGTGGTGGACGCCTGGCAGGTACTGCGTGGCGAAGTGAAGCTGGGCCGATCGGTGCTGGTCACCGACTGGCGCGCCGACTGGATCGCTCCCGGCATCGCCGAGCGCCTGGTGCGCGACGGCCACCAGGTGCACCTGGCGGTGAACGGCACCCACGCCGGCGAAAGCCTGCCGCTCTACGTGCGCGACCACATGGCCGGCGAGCTGCACCGCCTGGGCATCACCATCACCCCTTATGCGCGCCTGTACGGCGTCGACGACAGCACCGTGTACCTGCAACACACCGCCAGCGGCGAGCCGATGCTGGTGGAAAACATCGACACCCTGGTGCTCTGCCAGGGCCACCAGCCGGTGGACGAACTGGCCGACGCAATCGCCGACCTCGCCGAGGTTCGCCGCATCGGCGACTGCCTGGCACCGCGCACGGCGGAGGAAGCCATCTACGAGGGGCTCAAGGCGGGGTGGGCGATTTAACAGCGGCGGCAAGCGGCAGGCTGAAGGCGGCAGGTGAGAGCAAGAGCCGCTTCAGCCTGCCGCCTTAAGCCTGTAGCCTGTAGCCTTTCTTTCCCGGACCCCCTTCGCATGAGCCGCAAAGCCCCGCAGGAAGCCCCCGCCAACGCCGAAGCGCAGTTCCTCGGCACCCGCATCCGCGGCCTGCGCAAGCGGCGCGGCATGACCCTGGCGGAGCTGGCCGAGCAGAGCGGGCTGACCGCCGGCTACATCAGCCAGCTGGAACGCAACCTGGCCTACCCATCGATCCCGGCGCTGTTCAACATCGCCCGCAGCCTGGGGGTGACCATCCAGTGGTTCTTCGCCAGCGAAGTGCAGGTCGACCCGGCCGACGCCGGCTACGTGGTACGGCGCAACGCCCGCACCAGCGTGCATTACGAAGACGGCATCGTCGACGAACTGCTCAGCCCGCAGCCCAGCCGCCAGCTGGAAATCCTCCACTCGAAGTTTCCGCCCGGCACCTACAGCCAGCAGAGCTACAGCCACGACGGCGAGGAAGCCGGCTACCTGCTCAGCGGCACCTTCGAGCTCTGGGTGGGCGAGCGGCATTTCGTGCTCAACGAAGGCGACAGCTTCAGCTATTCCAGCCAGGAGCCACACCGCTACGGCAACCCCGGCGAGGTGGATGCCGTGGTGCTCTGGGTGATTACGCCGCCGACTTTCTGAGGAAGATGGTTTTGGGACTTATGGCTTGTCCGGAGTGTTCTGGAAAATTATCTACAAAAGCGAATAGCTGCCCGACCTGTGGTTTTGTCCCGGCAAAAATTCGCTTCCGAAACTTTTTCCTGGCAATAGCTGCAGGAGCATTTGCTGGAGGCAGCGCATTTGGGTTCGATTCGGCGATGGGGAATTTGCTCATTGGAGCTGTTTACGCATCGTTGTTTATTGTCTGGTGCCTGTGCCTAGTTTGAGTGACTCCGAAAAGACTGCCCCTCTCCCTAACCCTCTCCCTTCAGGGAGAGGGTTAGGGAGAGGGAAATCCCCCGTGCCGAAGCCGATCAGCCCTTAATCAACCGCCCAAGCCCATCCAGCAACCGCCCCAGCGCCCCCTGGTTGGCCTTCATCACGCCCAATCCCGCTTCGGCCATGCGCTCAGCAGAGGCCGGCTCGTCCCACAGGGCGGCCACCGACACAGCCAGCGAAGGCGCATCGACCACTTCGCGCAGCGCGCCGACCTCACGCAATTGCGCGGCGATTTCCAGGAAGTTGAACAGGTGCGGGCCGGACAGCACCGGCTTGCCCAGCGCCGCCGGCTCCAGCAGGTTATGTCCGCCGTTGGGCACCAGGCTGCCGCCGACGAAGGCGACATCGGCCAGCGCATAGAGGAACAGCAGCTCGCCCATGGTGTCGCCCAGCAGCACCTGGGTGTCCGCCGTGACCTGCTCACCGGTGGAGCGGCGCAGGGTGCGCAAGCCTTCGCGGCTGCACAGCTCGAACATCGGGTTGAAGCGTTCCGGGTGACGCGGCACCAGGATCAGCAATGCGTCCGGGTGTTTCTCCAGCAGCTGGCGGTGCGCAGCGAGGATGATTTCGTCTTCCCCGGCATGGGTGCTGGCGGCAATCCAGACCGGCCGCTGCTGCGCCCGCCACTGGCCGCGCAGGTCACTGGCGCGCGCCAGCAGCTCGGGATCGATGGTCAGGTCGAACTTGATCGAACCGGTCACGCTCACGCAGTCCGGGCGCGCACCAAGCTGGCGGAAGCGTTCGGCTTCGGTCTCGGTCTGCACGGCGATCCAGCTCATCTCTTCCAGCATCGGCCGGGTCAGCCCGGCGAAGCGCGCATAACCGCGCGCCGAGCGCTCAGACAGCCGCGCATTGGCCAGAGCCACCGGAATGCCGCGCTTGGCGCACTGGTGGATATGGTTTGGCCACAGCTCGGTTTCCATGATCACGCCCAGCACCGGCTGCGCACGGTCGAGGAAGCGCGCCGCCGCCCAGGGCAAATCGTAGGGCAGGTAGCAGTGCTGCACCTGGTCGCCGAACAGCGCGCGGATGCGCTCGGAGCCGGTGGGCGTCATGCAGGTGACGGTGATCGGCAGGCCGGGGTGGCGCTGCATCAGCGCGCGGATCATCGGCGCAGCGGCGATGCTCTCGCCCACCGACACCGCATGCACCCAGATGCCGCCGGGCTTGAGCGCCGGCAGGCCGAGGGCGAAGCGCTCGCCGACGCGCTGGGCATAGGCCGGCGCCTTGCGCGAGCGCAGGAACAGGCGCAGCGCGACCAGCGGCAGGCCCAGGTGGAACAGCAGGGTATAGAGGGTCCGGTTCATGGCGGCGGAGAGTAGCAAATTCCCCTCATCCCCCGCCGCAGAATCCGTCAGAGCCGCGCCAGCGTTATCCGCCGAGCAAGAGCCGGCGGATAACCTGTCCCAGGTTATTGCCCCTACGAAAAGCTCTTCAGACCGGCGAAGCGAGGTGCTCGGCAAAGCACTCGCCCAACCACTGCGCCGCCGGCCCCAGCGGCTCGTCGCGGCGCCAGACCAGCTCCACCACCAGCGGTGGTGGCGTCCAGTCGCTGGCCAGTTCCACCAGCAGCGGCTGGTAAGCCGGGTACTGCGCCACGTGGGTCGGCAGCCAGGCCCAGCCGAGGTCGCGCATCAGCAGTTCGGCCATGGCGTAGAAGCTGTCGGCGCGCCAGACCAGCGGGCTGATCTGCTCGCCGCCGGGGTAGTGGCTGTCCTGCGGGGCCATCAGCAACTGGCGATGCCGCGCCAGCTCACGGCGGTCGGCGTAGTCCAGCCTGGCCAGCTCATGCCCGGCGCCGCACACGGTGACCATTTCGATGGTGCCCAGCCGCTGCCGCTCCAGTTGCTCGGGCATGCCCTCGTGGTGGAACAGCAGGCCGAGGTCGGCGCGGCGCTCCAGCAGCTTGCGCGCCACGTCGCCCTGGGCGCCGCTGGCCAGCTGCACCTCCAGGGTGGGGAATTCCTGCGCCAGCGCCTGCAGCCCGGAAAGCACCGGCTGGTAGGGCATCGCCTCATCCTGCGCGAGCCGCAGCAACGGCTCGGTGCCGCGCACCAGCGCCAGCGCCCGGCTTTCCAGGCGCTCGCACTGGCGCAGCACCTCACGGGCTTCATCCAGCAGCGCCCTGCCCTCGCCGGTCAGCACCGGCTGGCGGCCGCTGCTGCGTTCGAACAGGGTGACGCCCAGGTCGCTCTCCAGCAGCGCGATGGACGAACTCACCGCCGACTGCACACGCTGCAGCTGCCGCGCCGCCGCCGAGAAGGACGACTGATCGGCGACGCTGACGAAGAGTCGCAACTGGTCCAGGTTCCACTGCATCGCCGCCACCTATCTCCAATCCAGATAGGTAATGACTTTATCCCATCATCAGGGGGACTAGAATGCCCGGCAGATTCGAACGTCAGCTGCGTGTCGCTCATACCGAGCGGCGTGTCGTTCCGGGGAGCACCCACCATGCCCGGCTATCTCTACCTCGCCATCGCCATCGTCGCCGAAGTCATCGCCACCGCTTCGCTGAAATCAGTGAAGGGCTTCTCCACGCCCCTGCCGCTGGTGCTGGTGATCGTCGGCTACGCCATTTCCTTCTGGATGCTCACCCTGGTGGTGCGCAGCATTCCGGTCGGCATCGCCTACGCCATCTGGGCGGGCCTGGGCATCGTGCTGGTCAGCATCGCGGCGCTGGTGCTCTACCAGCAGAAGCTCGATACCGCCGCCCTGTTCGGCATGGGCCTGATCGTCAGCGGCGTGGTGGTGATCCAGCTGTTCTCCGGCAACGCCGGCCATTGAGCCCCTTGAAGAGCCCCTCTCCCCAGCCCTCTCCCTGAAGGGAGAGGGAGCCTACCGCGCCCCCTGCCACATTCAACTGCGACTCTATCGCCTCAGTCGGCTCCCGCTTGCAGCTTGTAGCCTGACGCTTGCAGCTGCTCTCAAGCGTTATACTGCGCGCTTCGTTTTTCCCTCGAGGCGCTTTCATGTCCGAATCCCTGAGCACCGACATCCTCATCGTCGGCGGCGGCATCGCCGGTCTCTGGCTCAATGCCCGCCTACGGCGCGCCGGCTTCTCCAGCGTACTGGTGGAGAACACTGCGCTGGGCGGCGTGCAGAGCATGCGCTCGCAGGGGATCATCCATGGCGGCACCAAGTACGCCCTGCACGGCGCGCTGACTGGCGCCTCCGAAGCCATCGCCGACATGCCGGCGCTATGGCGAGATTGCCTGGCCGGCACCGGCGAGGTAGACCTGCGCGGCGTGCGCCTGCTCTCCGACGCCCATTACCTGTGGTCGCCCGGCGGCCTGGCCGGCAACCTCACCAGCTTCTTCGCCAGCAAGGCAGTGCGCAGCCGCGTAGCCCAGGTGAAGGGCAGCGACCTGCCGCCAGCCCTGCAGGACAAGGCCTTCAAGGGCAAGGCCTACCGCCTCACCGAACTGGTGCTGGACGTACCCAGCCTGGTCGCCCGCCTCGCCGAACTGGCCGGTGACAGCCTGCTGGCCGGCGAACGCATCGAAGCCCTGCGCGACGGCGACAAGCTGGCAGGCCTGCGTGTGGACGGCCGCGAAATCCGTGCCCAGCGCGTGGTGCTCAGCGCCGGCGCCGGCAACGAGGCGCTGCTGCGCGAGCTGGGCCTGGAGCGCCCGGAGATGCAGCGTCGCCCGCTGCACATGGTGCTGGTCACCGCACCCACCCTGAAGCCGCTGTACGCCCACTGCCTCGGCGGCGGGCCAAAACCGCGCGTCACTGTCACCACCCACCCGCTGAGCAATGGCGACTGGGTCTGGTACCTGGGCGGCGACATTGCCGAAGCCGGCGGCGTGGCGCGCAACGAGGCCGAGCAGATCGCCGAGGCGCAGCGCGAGCTGCACAAGCTGGTGCCGTGGATCGACCTCTCCGCCGCTCGCTGGGCGACCCTGCGCGTGGACCGCGCCGAACCCTCGCAGAACAACCTGCTGCGCCCGGACAGCGCCTTCCTCGCCGAGGACGGCGCCCTGCTGGTGGGCTGGCCGACCAAGCTGGCCCTGGCGCCGAACTTCGCCGACCGCGTGCTGGAGTCGCTGGAGAAAAGCGGCATCCGCCCGCAGGCCAACGCCGCCCTGCCGGACCTGCCGCGCCCGGCCATGGCCCGCCCGGTATGGGAGGAACTGCTCGGATGAAGACCCTGCATCACCTGCATCGCCCGCTGGGCAGCACCGGCCTGAACGTCTCGCCACTGGGCCTGGGTACCGTGAAGCTCGGTCGCGACCAGGGCGTGAAGTACCCCGAAGGCTTCCGCATCCCCGATGACCGCGAGGCCGCCGACCTGATCGCACTGGCCCGCGAACTGGGCATCAACCTGATCGACACCGCGCCGGCCTATGGCCGCAGCGAAGAGCGCCTCGGCCCGCTGCTGCGCGGCCAGCGCCACCAGTGGGTGATCGTCAGCAAGACCGGCGAGGAATTCGTCGGCGGCCAGTCGCAGTTCGACTTCAGCGCCGCCCACACGCGCCGCTCGGTGGAACGCAGCCTGCAGCGTCTGGAGACCGACTACATTGACCTGGTGCTGGTGCATTCCGACGGCAATGACCTGGACATCCTGCGCGGCACCGAGGTCTACGCGACCCTTGAGCGCCTGAAGGACGAAGGGCTGATCCGCGGCTTCGGCTTCTCCGGCAAGACTGCCGACGGCGGCCTGCTGGCCCTGGAGCGCGGTGACTGCGCGATGGTCACCTACAACCTCAACGAGCAGGCGGAAAAGCCGGTGATCGACCACGCCCAGGCCCATGGCCACGGCATCCTGATCAAGAAGGCCCTGGCCAGCGGCCACGCCACCCTCGCCCCCGGCGTCGACCCGGTGCGCGCCAGCTTCGAACTGGTGCTGGGCCATCCCGGCGTCGCCAGCGCCATCGTCGGCACCATCAATCCACTGCATCTCGCGCACAACGTGGACATTGCCGCCGAGGTCCTCGACCGCTGATCGGCGGTCATGTGGATTACGCATTCCTGTGCCATGCTCCAACTCCCCCGGCGAAAACCGCGGGCACAGAAACTGTCGCCAACCAGCGATTCCCACGCAAAAGCCTCGGAATCACCAAGTCTTTCAGGGAAAAATCCGGAAATCCTTTGGATTTTCGATGACACCAGGAGCGGTGTCAGGCTGTCTAGGTTGTAGCGACCCCGTAATTGAACGATCGGCCGGACCGTCCCCAGCAGACGGTCAGCGTTCGCGTCGGCGTCGCCTGCCAGTTATCACTGGAAGAGGATGCGTCAGCGCAACCCGGCGCCCTGTACGACGCCCTGTACGAGAAGGAAGACCCTATGCCCCGTACGCTCGCCCGCAAGGACCCGACCGCCTTCAAGACCCTGCCGCTGCTGGTGGAAGCCAGCCCGGAAGGTCTCATCTACCAGACCCTCGGCAAGCCCCTGAACTTCGCCCAGGTCCTGGAAAAGCGCCGCCCCATCGAGATCAACGAGACCGAGCGCTTCGTCACTGAACTGGCCAACCTCGGCGTTTCGGTGCGCCTGACCCTGAACTACCAGGGACGCGACCACTGGATCCTGGTGCGCCAGCGCCGCCTGGACCGTGGTGACACGGTGCTCAAGCTGATTTCCGGCTACGTGCCGGCCCACGAATTGAACCTGCCGCTGCTCACCGCGATCCAGGAAGTCGCCGAGGAATGCCTGGTGGAAACCGCCGACGGCTGGCTGGGCGGGCGCTTCGGCGACACCTGGCTGCCGACGCCCTACGAGGGCATCCTGCGCTATCGCGAAACCAGCCACTTCTCCCTGACCCCGCTATCCGGCGCCTCGCGCCCGGTTCAGGCCGGTGCGCTGCGCTTGCTGGAGCGCCCGCAGGCCTATGTGCACCTGCCGACGGCCTCGCTGCAGTTGGTCTATGACCTGCGCATGGAGCTGCCCAAGGATGCCCGCGAGGTGAGCCTGTTCCACGTCGACGAGAAACTCGAAAGCGGCCCGCTGGTGGCGCGGCTGGACCGCCGTCGCCCGGACATCTACCTGCTGCCGCTGGAGCATGGGCAGCCGACCGGCGAGCTGCTTACCCTGAGCAAGGGCGAGCTGTGCAAGGCCAGCACTCGCGGCCTTTGGCTGTCGGAGAGTTTCGCCGAGCAGGATGGCTGGCTGGTGCGCGAGGAACGCATCCGCTTCCGCGAATGGATGGAGCAGTGGCCGCCCGCTGCCGGCAATGCCGGCAGCGGGCGGCGCACGGCCTGATTCCGCCGACATGATCACTCCGACCTGACGGCCGGTTCGCGGGCATGACCCGCTCCTACAGGAGAAGTCGCTTTTGTAGGAGCAACTGTCTGATTCAGGAAATAGTGTGCCTGGGTATTCCCTCACCCCAGCCCTCTCCCAGAGGGAGAGGGCGCTGTCCATACCGGCTGACGCCACGGTTTGATCCTGCACCGAACGGTCCCCTCTCCCCCTGGGAGAGGGTTAGGGTGAGGGCCGATCCGAGCGCAGAGATATCCAATGGCAGCGGTCGAAGACCGTTCACTTCAACTGACTGGAACTCTTGCCCAGCAGCCGCCGCGCCACGATCAGCAACTGGATCTGCTGGGTGCCCTCGAAGATGTCGAGGATCTTCGAATCCCGCGCCCACTTCTCCAGCAACTCCTCTTCCCCGTAGCCCAGCGCGCCGGCCAGCTCGACGCATTTCAGCGTCACCTCGTTGGCCACTCGCCCGGCCTTGGCCTTGGCGATGGAAGCCTCCCTGGAGTTGGGCAGGCGGTTGTCAGCCATCCAGGCGGCCTTCAGGGTCAACAGGCGTGCGGCCTCCCATTCTGCTTCCAGGCGATACAGCGTGGCCTCGGCGTGGCTGGCGCTGAGCAGCGGCTGGCGATAGTCGAAGCGGCAACCGGCCTTCTTCAGCAGCTCGCGGGTGCGATCCAGCGAGGCCTTGGCCACGCCGATGGCCATGGCAGCCACCAGCGGACGGGTGTTGTCGAAGGTTTCCATCACCCCGGCAAAACCTTTCTGCACGTCGATCTCGGCGTTACCCAGCAGGTTGGCGGCCGGCACCCGGCAGTCGCTGAAGCTGATGGACGCGGTGTCCGATGCCTTGATGCCGAGCTTCTTCTCCAGGCGGGTGACGGTCATGCCCGGCGTGCCCTTCTCCACCACGAAGGACTTGATCGCCGCGCGGCCGAGGCTCTTGTCCAGGGTCGCCCAGACCACCACCGCGTCGGCGCGGGCACCGGAAGTGACGAAGATCTTCTCGCCGTTGAGCAGGTAGTCATCACCATCGCGGGTGGCGGTGGTGCGGATCGCAGCCGAGTCCGAGCCGCAGCCCGGCTCGGTGATGGCCATGGCCGCCCAGGTCCCGGAGAAGCGCTTGAGCTGCTCCTCGTTGGCCACCGCAGCGATGGCGGCGTTGCCCAGCCCCTGACGCGGCATGGCCAGCAGCAGGCCGGTGTCGCCCCAGCACATCTCCATCACGCCCAGGCAGGCGGACAGGTTGCCGCCGTTCTTCACGCCCTCCTCCGCCCCGGCCTTGCGCTTGCTGGCCGAGGTGGCGCCGACGGCGTCCGGCGAGCCGGCGTTCATGCCGTCCAGCAGCGCGGCCAGCAGGTCCAGCTCCTTGGGGTAGGCGTGCTCGGCCTTGTCATACTTGCGTGAGATCGGTCGCAGATAGTTCTCTGCCACCTGGCGGGCCTGGTTCTGCAAGGTGCGGAATTTCTTCGGCGTCTCGAGGTACATGCAAAGCTCCTTACAGGTGCAGGCCGCCAGCCATCAGGCTGACGGCGCGCAGGTCGCGGTACCAGCGCTCGGCCGGGTGTTCCTGGGTGAAACCGTGGCCACCGAGCAGTTGCACCGCGTCGGTGCCGATCTTCATCGCCTTCTCGGCGCAGAGCAGCTTCGCGAGGTAAGCCTCGCGGTGGAACGCCTGACCACGCTCGGCCAGCGCGCAAGCGCGCCAGACCATCAGGCGCATGGCATCCAGCTCGACAGCGATGTCGGCGACCATGAAGGCCACGCCCTGGCGATGGCTGATCGGCTCACCGAAAGCCTCACGCTCGTTGCAGTAGGTGATCACGTAGTCCAGCGCCGCCTGCCCGGTACCCACGGCCAGCGCGCACCAGGCCAGCGCGGTGTGATCGAGGAAGGCCTGGTAGTCGAAGCGCTCCGCCGCCAGCCGCTGCTCGGCCGGGACCTTCACGCCCTTCAAGCGAACTCGCGCGGTGCCGGTGGCCTTCAGGCCCATGGCCGGTTCGGCACGCACTTCGACGCCCTTGGCGCGGGTGTCGATGAGGAACAGCGCCGGGCCGTCGCCGGCATCCGCCGCCACGATCAGCTTCTGCGCATCCACGCCGCGCACGACCAGGCATTTTTCGCCGGTCAGCGTGTAGCTCGAACCCCGCTTGCGCGCCTTGGTGGACAAGCGCAGCGGATCGGCCAGCAACTGCGGTTCGTTCACCGCGATGGCGATCAGCGGCGCGGCCTCTTCGCCAACGAACGCCGGCAGCCAGCGCGCCTGTTGTTGCGGCGAAGCCCAGCGGCGAATGCAGTTGGCCGCCGACAGCGGCACCAGCAGCGCAGCAGCCAGGCTCAGGTCGCCACGGGCAAGGGACTCGGCGATCAGCGCGTTGGTCACCACGGTGCGCTCGCCGGCCATGCCGCCGTGCACCTCGCTGACGCCGTAATGGGTCAGGCCCAGTTCCTGCGCCTGGGCAAGCAACTCCAGGCTCAGGCTGGCCTTGGCGTCGGCCTCATGGGCGGCCGGGCGCAGCACTTCGGCGGCGAAGCCTTCGAGCATCTCCACAAGCATCTGCTGCTCGTCGGACAGGGACAGGTCGAACAGCCCGTCCGGGTCAACCTTGCGTGGGGTCTTGGGCTGTTTGGCGGCACGCTCGCTGGCCAGCCGGAAACCGGTGCGGCTACCGCTGTAGAGGAGTCTTTCGAAGGGCTTGCGCAGCTTCAGTCGGTCCGGCCAGTCGGCCTGGGCGACACGGTTCAGCACGGCCAGGGCGCGGCCCTGCACGTCGGTGGTCATGGCATCTCGCTCCGCGGAGGGTGGATGCCCCGATCATGCGCTGCAAAATGCCGCAGGGACCATGACCGCTTTGCCGCCGGTGACTGGCAGAGCGGTCAAAGAAAAACCGGCCTGACGACCGGTTGGTGCACACCTGTAGGAGCGGGCCATGCCCGCGAACGCCGGCAAGGCCGGCGCCCCACGCAGTCGTGAAGGAGATCAGCCCTGGTGGCGAATCTTCTCGACGATGGCGGTGGTGGAGCTGTTCTCCACCAGACCCAGCACGCGCACTTCGCCGCCGTAGGCCTTGACGATGTCGGCACCGACCACCTGCTCGACGCCGTAGTCGCCGCCCTTCACCAGCACGTCCGGGCGGACTTCGGTGAGCAGGCGCTCGGGGGTGTCCTCGGCAAAGCTGACAACCCAATCTACGGCGCCGAGGCCCGCAAGCACGGCCATGCGACGGTCGACGCTGTTGATCGGGCGGCCCGGGCCTTTCAGGCGGGTCACCGAGGCGTCGTCGTTGGTGGCAACGATCAGGCGGTCGCCCTGCGCGCGCGCCTGCTCCAGGTAGGTCACGTGGCCGGCATGGAGGATGTCGAAGCAGCCATTGGTGAAGACGATCTTCTCGCCATGGGCGCGGGCGTCCTCGATGGCCAGCAGCAGTTGCTCGAGGCTCAGTACGCCACGCTCGGAGCCCTGCTCGCGCTGCACGGCGCGGCGCAGTTCCGGGGCGCTGATGGCGGCGGTGCCGAGCTTGCCGACGACGATACCGGCCGCGAGGTTGGCCAGGGCCACGGCCTGCGGCAGGTCTTCACCGGCGGCGATGGCGCCGGCCAGCGTGGAAATCACCGTGTCGCCGGCGCCAGTGACGTCGAATACTTCGCGGGCACGGGCCGGCAGGTGCAGGGCGCTGTGGCCCGGGCGCAGCAGGGTCATGCCGTGTTCGCCGCGGGTGACCAGCAGCGCGCCGAGCTCCAGCTCGGTCATCAGTTTCTGACCCTTGGCGACCAGATCGGCCTCATCCGTGCAGCGACCGACGATGGCTTCGAATTCGGAGAGGTTCGGAGTGATCAGGCTGGCGCCACGGTAGATGGCGAAATCCTTGCCCTTGGGATCGGCCAGCACCGGGATGCCGCGCTGGCGGGCAGCCTGGATCAGTTGCTGGTGGTTCTTCAGCGCACCCTTGCCGTAGTCGGAGAGCACCAGCACGCGAACCTGGTCCAGCAGCGCCTCGACGTCGGCGGACAGGGCCACGGCGTCGGTACGGAAGGCTTCCTCGAAGTCCACGCGCAGCAGTTGCTGGTGGCGGCTCATGACCCGCAGCTTGACGATGGTCGGCTGGCCGGCGATGCGCTGGAAGCGGGTGGTCACGCCCACTGCCTGCAGGCTGTCGCTCAGGCTGTCGGCCGCTTCGTCGACGCCGGTGACGCCGACCAGGAAAGCCGGGGCACCGAGGGCGGCAAGGTTCAGCGCGACGTTGGCGGCGCCGCCGGGGCGGTCCTCATGCTGCTCGACCCGCACCACGGGCACCGGCGCCTCGGGCGAGATGCGCGAGGTCGCGCCGTGCCAGTAGCGGTCGAGCATCACGTCGCCTACCACCAGCACGGGGGCCTGATCGAATCGGGGCATGGTCAATTTCATGGGAACTCCGCAGGTCGAAATCGCCGCGGATAATACCATAGCCGCCCAGTACGACTTGCGCCGAACACCGGGCGGTCACGGCAATGCCTAGGGGACTTTGCGAACCCAGAACAGCTCGTGGCGACGCACCGCCTTGCGGAAGAACTCGTCGTCGCCAGTGGCCGGCCACCGACGGCCGGCGAGCACGCGCTGGATCAGCCGGCGCAGGCGTTTCTTGCCAGTGAGCGGAGTCTGCAGGTCGTGCTGCAGGGCCAGGGCCTGGGCCTTGTCGATGCGGGTCGCGGCGTCCAGCACCGGGCTCCACAGCGGGTCGGCCGGCAATGCCTCGATACAAGGCGGCAGGGCAATGCCACCGTCGGCCGGGCCCATGGGCCAGCGGTCGTTGTCGTGCAGGTGGTTGGCGTAGAGCAGCAGCGTCTGCGGTTTCCAGCTGCTGCGCGAATTCGCCTCCAGCGTCGCCCAGGTGGCGTGAACGTGGTCGGCGTGGGGGTCCAGTTCCGGGTGCGCGGTGAGGATCACTTCCGGGCGGATGTGCTCGATCAGCGCGGTTAGGTCGGCCACCAGGTTGAGCCAGGTCGGTGCGCCGTCGCTGTCACCCGGCAACGCGAAGGGGTTGAAGCCGCGCACGCTGCGGATGTCGATCTCGCCGGACTCCCGCGAGCCGAACGCCTGGCTCGGCTCGGCGGCCATGGCCGGCAATTGCAGGCAGTAGTAGCCCAGTTGCACGCAGCGCTCGGCCGGCACGCCACCCCAGAGCGGTGCGGCAATGCTGTCCCAGGTGCGCAGGCGGCCCTTGAGCCGGGCAGCCTCGACCTTGCCCAGCCCGAGACGCTGGTAGTGTTCAGCCTCGATCTCGCCTTGCGTCAGGGTGACGATCCAGGCTTCCGGGCAACGGCTGTACTGGCCGAAGGCGGCCAGCTCGGCATCGTCCGCGTGGGGCGCGATGATCAGCAGGCGCTGCCGGGCGTAGTCCGGATTGTCGAAGGCGTGCAGCACGCCCTGCTGCGCCAGTCGGCAATGGCGGCTGCGGATGCGCAGATGCCCGGAACGCAGTGCTTCGCCCTGGCCGGAGAGGTTGATGTAGCGCTTGCCGCTGACGCCACGCTCGAAGTCCTGGCGATCGGGCTCGACGCCTTCGATCAGCACCTGCGGGTCGAGCCAGCGGCCGAGCAGCGAGGCTTTGACCTCGATCTCCAGCACCAGCGTCTCCTCGCCCGCCGGCAGCGCACCGGTGGCGACGTGCAGGCCGTGCGGGCCGAGGGATACCGGCAGGGCGATGGAGCCCTCGGGGAAGTCGTAGCGGTAGTCGTCGCGCGGCGAATAGAACAGGTGATCGGCGAACCACGCTTCATGGGCGACCCAGCCGAGCAACACGGCCAGCGGCACGCTCCACCAGGGCGCGAAGATGCCCAGCAGGATCAGCGCCAGCAGGGCGACGAGCAGGACCGCGCGCTTCTTGCGGCGGTGCTGTTTGAGCAGGTGCTGCTTGCGGGCGCTCATGGCGACTCTCCATCAAGCCCGCTGTCGCGGGCGGGGCGTCAGACCTGGAACACCGGCACGCGGTGGCACCAGCGGTCCTTGTACTCGCGGTCGGCGCGGCCGAAGGAATAGCGCAGCGGCTTGCCCAGCGCCTCGGCCTCGGCCCAGGCCTCTTGCGTATTGACGAAGCTGAGCACGCTACCGGGGCTGAACTCGCGGTTCTCCGGAGCGACGCCGCCGTTGATGTACTCGACGCTGACCCATTTGGGCGCTTCGACCCGGTAGAGAATCTGGATCGCCACCGGCTCGCCGTCCAGGCGCACCAGCGAACCCCGCATGAAGTCGCGCATCAGGCCGAAGACTTCGGCCAGCCGTGCCTTGCCCGGCACTTCGAACTCCCAGCGACGCTGGAACAGGTCGGCATAGATGCTCGCCTGCTCCTCGGAGCTCAGCTCGCTCATCGGCTGCAGCACGCCGCCCGCCTCTTCCAGCAGGCGCTGTTCGCGGCGCTGGTTGTAGCGGAATTTCTTCGAGAAGTCGGCCGGCGCGCGGTTCATCGCCAGTTGCTCGGGCTGCTCGCGGGCGTCGCTGACCTGCTCGCGGTTGAGCTCGGAGAGGTAGCGCACCTGATGGCGCAGCTCGATGCGCGCACCTTCGGCGATGGGCAGGATGATCTCGGCGTTGCCCAGGTCGAACAGCGCCTTCTTGCCCTCGCGCTTGAGCACATCCTTGGACAACGCCAGGTTGCGCCCCCAGGTTGGCACGGCGGCGCGCAGTTCATCGCCCTCGAACCAGCCCAGGTAACGCACCGGAATGCCGGCCAGATGGGCGAGACGCTCAACCACATCCGGATGGGTGGCGACGCTGCCGCCGAAGCGCTGCCAGGCGGCGGCATAGTCGGCCGCCGCGATGGGCGTCCAGCCGCGTTCGCGGAAGACTCGCAGACGGTTCAGCATGCCAGGGGATTCCGCACCTGCATCATACCGGCTGCTCGACGGGCGCTTCTTCGCTGCCACCGACCGGGTCGTCGGCGAACTGGCGGGCGTGCAGGCGGGCGTAGTAGCCGTTCTGGGCGATCAGCTGGTCGTGGGTGCCACGCTCGACGATGTGGCCCTGGTCCATCACCAGGATCAGGTCCGCCGCCTCGATGGTGCTCAGGCGGTGGGCGATGACCAGGGTGGTGCGGCCTTCCATGACCTTCTCCAGGGCGGCCTGGATGTGCCGCTCGGACTCGGTGTCCAGCGCCGAGGTGGCCTCGTCGAGGATCAGCACCGGAGCGTCCTTGAGCAGCGCGCGGGCAATCGCCAGGCGCTGGCGCTGGCCACCGGAAAGCATCACGCCGTTCTCGCCGACCTCGGTCTCGAAACCTTCGGGCAGGCGGTCGATGAACTCGCGGGCGAAGGCGTCGTCGGCAGCCTTCTCAACGGCCTCGCGCGGTTTGCTGGCGAGGTCGCCGTAGGCGATGTTGTTGAGCACGCTGTCGTTGAAGAGGTTGACCTGCTGGGTCACCAGCGCGATGTGCCGGCGCAGGTTGCTCAGTTTGTAGTCTTCGACATCGGTACCGTCGAGCAGGATCTGCCCGTCGCTGTGGTCGTAGAAGCGCGGGATCAGGTTGGCCAGGGTCGACTTGCCGCTGCCGGAGCGGCCGACCAGCGCCACCATCTGGCCTGGCTCGACGCTGAAGTTCAGATCGTTGAGGACCGTCTTCTGGGTGCCCGGGTAGGTGAAGCTGAGGTTCTTCACTTCGAGGCGGCCCTGTACGCGTTCACGCTCGACTGTGCCGTTGTCCACCTCGGGCTGCTCGTCGAGCTGCTCGAAGATGCTTTCCGCGCCGGCCACGCCCTTCTGGATGGTCGAGCTGACTTCGGACAGCTGGCGGATCGGCTTGGGCAGCAGGCCGGCCATGGAGATGTAGGCCACCAGGTCGCCTACGGTGGCATCGCCACGCAGCAGCAGCACGAGGTACAGCAGCACCGCCATGGCGCTGTAGATCACCAGTTGCAGCATCGGCGTGTAGATCGCCGAGGTCTTGTTCATGCGCAGGTTCTTGCTGGTGTTCTCGTTGGTCACGTGGCGGAAGCGTGCGCGCTCATAGGGCTCGCCGCCGAAGCTGCGAACCACGCGATAGCCCTGGATGGTCTCGGACGACACATGGGTCACATCGCCCATGGCGACCTGGATCTTCTTGCTCTGCTTGCGGAACTTGCGGCTGGCGGTCGTCACCATCACCGCGATGATCGGCAGGATCGCCAGCATCACCAGGGTCAGTTTCCAGTTCATCCACAGCAGCGAGAGGAACAGGAAAACCACGGTCATGCCTTCGCGGATCACCACCTTGATGGCGTCGGTGGCGGCGCCAGTGACCATGGTCACGTTGAAGGTGATGCGCGAGATCAGGTGGCCGGAGTTGTTGCTGTCGAAATAGCGGTTGGGCAGGGTCAGCAGGTTGTTGAACAACGCGATACGCAGGTCCTGCACCAACCCCAGGGAAACCTTGGCGATGAAGTAGTTGCCAAGGAAGGAGCCGACGCCTTGCCAGACGGCGATCAGCACCACCAGCAGCGGCACTGCGTAGAGCAGCGACAGGTCACGGAGCCAGGCCACGGAGGAGTTGGGGAACAGCTTGGCATCCGGATGGGCCAAGCCATCGACGAAATACTTGAGGATGCCCGCCAGCATCGGCTGGGTCGCGGCGAAGATCAGGAAGCCGATGATGCTGAGCAGGAACATCCCGATGTACGGACGCACATAGGACAGCAGTCGGAAGTAGATCTTCAGGCTCGAAGGAGCCTGGGGTTCTTTACCGGACATGTAGGAATCGCACGCTTAAAAGGTCGGCGATTATAACACAGCGCTCTCGTTTGCCCGGCGGCTGGGCTACTATAGCCGGCTATCGATTCAGGGACCCGTTATGCAAGACCTCGCTCTCTCCGCCTACGAAGCGCTGCGCGCCGGCGCCCAGGTGCTGGAAGCCGACAAGCATGGCGACAAGGTCCTGCGCCTGGCCGATGGCAACTTCCTGAAACTGTTCCGACGCAAGCGGCTGATTTCCTCGGCGGCGCTCTATCCCTATGCGCAGCGTTTCGCCGACAACACCCAGACGCTGCAGCGCCTGGCGGTGCCCTGCCCGCAGATCATCGCGGTGTACCGCATTGCCGATATCGCCCGCGACGCGGTGCACTACCGCCCCCTGCCGGGCGACACGCTGCGCCAGGTGATCGAAGCCGGCGAGGCGGACACGCAACTGGCGGCGCAACTGGGCGAACTGATCGCCGGGCTGCATGACCAGGGCGTGTACTTCCGCTCACTGCACCTGGGCAACGTGGTGAAGACCCCCGAAGGCACCCTGGGCCTGATCGACCTCGCGGACATGAAGAAGCAGCGCCGGGCACTGTCGCGCCAGCAGCGCAAACGCAACTTCGCCCACATGCTGCGCTATACCCAGGATCGCCAGTGGCTGCTGGCCGGCAATACCGACAGCCTTTCACAAGCCTACCTTTCCCACAGCCCGGTACGCTGGCCGCTGGCCGAGCTGAGACAGTTCCTCAGTTCGGCTCCATGACCGCCGGCCGCACCTGAGGCCAGCGCTCCAGGCTGAGCCCCAGCAGGATCACCACCCAGGGCATCAGCCACATTGCGCGCGTGCGCTCCCACAGGCTGAACACATCGAACTGCATGGCGACGCTGGAGAACACCCACAGCAGCATCACCGACAGGCCCAGCGCCCGCGAGCGGCTTCGCCAGGCGTTGTAGCCAATCGTGCCCCACAGCACCAGGAACGCCAGCAAGGCTGGCACGCCGTACTGGATCGCCGTGTGCACAGGGAAGTTATGCGCCCCGTTCTCGTACACGGAATTCCCGCTGGTCACCGAATAATCGGCGCCCAGCCCAACTCCGAGCCAGAAATGCTGCTGGATCTGCGGCCAGGCATTGCGCAGCAGCTCGAAGCGCTCGGCATCGCCACGCTCCATCAGCCCCGGCTCAACGATGACCAGCGCCGCCCCGCCCACCAACAGCAGCAGCGGCAGCAGTTTTGCGATCCGCCCAGGCACCAGGACCAGGCTGAAAATGGCGGTGACCATCAGCGCCAGCAATGCCCCACGACTTCCGCAGAGCACCACGTAGACCAGCGAGGCAGCCAGCAGGAGCACCCAAGGCAGCTGCCACCAGCCACGGCGCGGCAGCAACGGCACGCACAGCACCGTGACGAAGGCGATCGAGTAGGCCGTCGCATTGGGGTTGTCCAGAAAGCCGCCAAACCCACTCAGGCGCCCCATCCCGAAGGCTGGGGCAAACAGCAGCGCGGCCACGCTGTAGACGCCGATCACCAGAGCCAGCGATAGCATCGTCAGGCGCAGCCGACGCTCGTCCGCGCGAGCCCAGAGCACCCAACCGAAGATGAACAGCATGAACAGCGAAATACTCTTGAGGTTGCCCGCCGGCTTGCCCGTCTTGGACCACAACAGCGAAAGCACTGCCCAGCCGAACAGGGCCAGCAGCAGCCACAACTCCCGATGAGCCCGTAACAGATGGCCGAGTTCCTGCCGGCGGGCGATGCACAGCCATAGCGACGGCAGGTAGATGAACAGCGCAACCATCTGGAAATAGAACTTCATGCTGGGTGTCAGCATCACACCCGCGATACTCCACAGCACCCCGAACCCCAGCATCGCCTCGGCTATCCGGCTTCCCCGGCGCTGTATCACGCCAGTGGGAGTCACGGCAGGGCACCAGGCCTTCCAGACAGGAGCTATAACTTCTTTCATCGGCAAACGTCTTATTCCCGCGCGAACTTGAACAGCAGATGGCGAATCCGCCGCAGGGTGATGCGGTTCCAGCGCCACGGCGGAAGCTGCAGCAACAGCGACCACGCGTAGCCTTTTTCGCAGACGACGGACTGCTTGAGCGCCTTGTTGAAAATGCAGGTGATAGCGGCCGGGTAGGCCGGGTGGTCCCAGTAAGGAGCGACCGCCATGCGGTCGTAGTCGAGCTGGCTCTTGAAGGCCGTCCTCGACAGATTGCCCTCATGGCGACGATAGCCACTGACCACCTCGGGCAGGACCTCGACCCTGTAGCCCAGGTGGGCGATCTTCAGAGTCATCTGGAAGTCCTGGATGCGAATCTGCGGATCGTAGCCGCCGGCCCGATCCATGGCTTCGCGCCGATACATGGCAACCGTTGCACCGATGGCGATGGCCTGCCCCAGCAGCTCATCGAAGCTGTACTGGCGCACGGCGTTGCCAGGCCCGCCCTTCAGGTGCTTGCCGTCAGCGTCGATGTAGACGGCACGCCCCCCCAGGCAACCGACCTCAGGGTGCTCACGCAGGTAGTTCGCCTGCCGGCTCAGGCGCCCCGGCATCATGATGTCGTCGGAGTCCGGCGTGGCCACCAGTTCGCCCCGCGCATGGCTCAACGCCATGTTGAGCGCGGCACTGACGCCCTGATTGGCCTGGCGGTAGAACTGGAAGCCATGCTCCTGCTGGAGCGCCTGGATCTTCTCCGCACTGCGATCCTGGGACCCGTCATCCACCACGATCAACTCGAAGTTGGGATAGTCCTGCCCAAGAATGCTCAGCAGTGTCTCTTCGATATAACGCTCGCGGTTATAGCAAGGCACCAGCACGGAAATCAGCGGGTTTTCCACAGACACCTCAATAACCGGCAGATAGTGGCCACAGGTCAGAACCCCAAAGCCAGTCGCCAGCGCTCCAGCATACCGGGCTGCGGCCTCTCACGCAGCGGGACAGCCATGGCCTGGACAATCCGTGCCCCGATCTGGCTGAACCCGAAACCTTCCACGGCCAGCATTCGGCCGGCCTCGGCAATGCGGGACGCGCGCTGCGGGTCATCCCGCAACTGCTGCAGTTTGCTGCGCAGTTGGGTGACATCGCGGTACAGCACCACGTTGTGCATGTCCTGCAACCCCAGTGCGCGATTCTCCGCCTCACCCTGGTCATAGGCCAGCAGCACGCAGCCGCAGGCCATGGCCTCGAAATTCTTGATCATGTACTCGCCCATGCCGACATCGGCACTGACGAAGAAGCGGATACGGTTGAGCGTATTCAGGTAGTCCTCGCCGGAGTTGGTCTTGGTCACCAGCAGGTTTTCCACCTGTCCCAGTTCATCCAGCAGTGCCTTGCGGCCGCTGTAGGCCACGCTACCGGTGCTGCCGACGAAGGCCAGTTCGATATCCCGCCCCCGCCCCAGGTCATGCAGCAGGTTCTGGTCATAGCCCTTGGGCACGAAGACCGCATCGAAGCCTTCCTGGCGCAGGCGCTCGCTGACCATGTAGCCCGAGCTGATCACCCGCGCCCAGGGCAGGCGACGATAATGCGCGCTGAACTTCCCGGTGTACTTGCAGGAAATATAGTTCTGGTAGGCGTCGTGCTCGAGAATGACCAGGTTGGGCACGCTGCGGATGAAGGCTGCCTGGCGCATTTCCTTCTTGAAGCGCAGGAAGAACAGGATGCGATCGTACTTCGACACATCCACGTGCTCACGGAAGTAACGGCGCAGGTTGGCCTGCTTGTCACTGGACAGCCAGCGCAGGTCACACTCGCAATGCTCGGCGATTCCGTCGTACAGGCGATCGAGGATGGCGCGTTGTTCTTTCTGGACCAGGAACAGAACTTTCAAGACTCACCTTTTGCATCGCAGAGTGCGGGCAATCGAATTAACGTGCATCCTGGGCCGGATACGGCAATCGCCCAGCTTCCATGCGCCCCGCCCCGTCACCCTCCACAAGGAAAGCGGCGACAAGGACAATGCGCCGCGAAGATTAGGGGACGCTGAACAACCCGGTCAAGACGATGGCCGTCTCAGGATGCAGAAGCAGGAGTTGGCTCTGACGGACGTTGTAATAGGTGCAACCCGCGGGGAGGTCCTTGATGACCAACGGCATCGCCCCAATGGTGACACCACTGCCAATCTCGAGTTCATCGGCGATGTTGCAGCTGTGCGCACCAAGGCTCAAATCGTCACCGATCACCAGCGAATAACGCGACAGCCCCAATGTCTTGATACCCACCGTGGAGCTCTGCCGGATGTTGCGGCAGAGCCATCACGAGCTCACTCGCAGGTGTTTGCCACCCGTCGCTGCCATTTCTGCTTCGAGCAATGCATCGAGTTGGGTAGGTTCGACCTTTGGCACCACACTGGCCGGCAACCGACTGTCTGGCGACAGATTGAACAGCCTCAGCGGGAAACGCGGCGAAACCTTCTCGGCGACGATCCGGAAGCTGGGCAGGATGTAATCCTCGAAATCTTCGTCGAGGCTGCTGGGCAGAGCAGCCGTCCCTGTTTCGTAGAAGCGCCCGATACTCTTGTTCAGGTCCATCCCGATGATGAACACCTGGCTGAAGCCCAGGTGACAGGCCAGTTGCGTCGCGGCGTAGGGGATGGTGCGCCCACCGAAATAGCCCTTGCTCATGTTGCGACTGAAGCCGATCCGATTGGTCTTCCTGCGCAACAGGGAGAACCCGCAGATCAGGTCGGGATCACGGCGGACGGACCAGGCATAGGAACGATCCGACAGCACCGCCATGCCATGCCGGCGGTTGACCCTCTCCAGCAGAAAGACATTCGCCCTGCCCGGCAGCAAGGTCGGGTCATGACGATGCAGCGCCTGGAAGCAGTTCAGGCTCATTGCCAGGTGCGTGGCGCTGCGCGCGCCGAGACAGGCAAGGTCAGGGCGATCACGCACGAACCCGGGGTCATCACAGATATAGAAGAACGGCGTGATCTTCTGGTCGACGCAGCGAACGATGGAGCCGTTCATCGCGATGACCGGCCAGTCCGCATAGCGCGCCAGCGGGAACTCCCCGGCGGAAGGTCCGGAAGCGAGCAGGAACACACTCCCCTGGTATCGCCCACGGCACTCCCCGAACTCGGCCAGGGGAAGCTGCATGCTCCCATCACCCAGCCAGCGTCGACCACCTTCCTGTTTGAGTTCCAGCATTTGCAATCGCGCGCTCGTCAATGAATCGCCCAAGGGCGCATCCAGCGTCCAGGCCAGTAAAAATGAAGGGAGAAACGCAGGGCCGTCAGCGGGATGGGGCGAGTAACGCCTTCACCAGCGGCAGACTCCAGAACTCCCGGCGCACCGCCTCATCGCAGAAGCGCGTCTGCAGACGCTGCTCCATCTGCTGCGCGCACATCACCCGCTGCTCGCGGTCCAGCACCGACAGATGGCGCAGCCCTTCGGCCAGCGCGGCATCGTCGCCCAGCGGGAAGAGAATGCCCAACCCCTCGACGATTTCCCCGGCACCACCGCCAGAAGTCGAGATCAGCGGCACACCCGCCACCATCGCTTCCAGCAGGACCATGCCGAATGGCTCGTGGTCGGAAGTCAGGGCGAATACGTCGAAGGCCTTGAAGTAGCGCCTGGCGTCCGGGACCTGGCCGAGGAACAGCACGCGGTCGGCGATGCCCAGTTCGCGCGCGAGGTCCTTGAGGTCCTCCTCCAGCCGCCCCTTGCCGAGGATCGCCAGCAGGCTGTTGTGCGGCAGACGCGGCAGAGCGCGGGCGAAGCCGCGCAGCAGGGTGGCCTGGTCCTTGTCCGGATGCAGGCGACCGACGTTGCCGACCACCCAGGCGTTGTCCGCCAGCCCCAGGTGCTGGCGGGCCGGATAGCGCTCGACCTGCTGGTCCCTGAGGGCGTCGACGTCGACCCGGTTGTACAGCGTCTCGATGCGATCCTGCGGCCAGGCCGGCAGGCAGGCACGGATTTCGTCGCGCACCGCGTTGGAAACGCCCAGCAGGCTCAGGCGTTCGGCGAAGAAGCGCGCGAACAGCTTGCGCCCCAGGCGCTGGAAGTCACCGAAGCCATGGTGCACACCGATGATCGGCAGCCTGGTGCCGAGCATGGCGATCCAGGTCGGCTTGAAACGGTGCGCGATGCAGAAGCGGAAGTCGCGGGAACGCGCGATCTCGCGCAGGTCGCGGATTGCCTTGAGCTTCAGCCCGCGGATGTCCCGCGAGCTGTAGTCGAGGAAAAGCACCTCGTCGCTGGCGCAACCGGCCAAGACTTCCGGATCGGGCGCCCCGGTGAGGAACACCGTGGTGACCCGGTAACCGGTGCCGGCGAACAGGCTGGCGTACTGACGGGCACAGTCGAGGAACGGCCCGTCATAGCCGTGGCAGAACTGCAGGACGCGCGGTTCAGCCGAGCGAGTCATAGGGCTCCGCGCCATCCTTGACCACCAGGATGTCCTGCATGATCAGGTACTGCAGGTCCGAGCCGAAGAACATGTTCAGGGCATCGGTCGGCGAGCAGACCATCGGCTCGCCACGGCGGTTCAGCGAGGTGTTGAGCGCCACGCCGTTGCCGGTGAGCCGCTCCAGCTCCTTCATCATGTCGTAGTAGCGCGGGTTGAATTCGCGCTTGAGCACCTGGGCGCGGGAGGTACCGTCTTCATGGACGACTTCCGGCACGCGGGTCTTCCACTCTTCGTTGACCTCGAAGGTGAAGGTCATGAAAGGCGCCGGATGGTCGATCTTGAACATCTGCGGGCCGACGGTATCGAGCATCGACGGGCAGAAGGGCCTCCAGCGCTCGCGGAACTTGATCTGCGCGTTGATGCGGTCAGCCACGCCGGGAACGCTCGGGCAGCCGATGATCGAGCGGCCACCGAGTGCGCGCGGACCGAACTCCAGGCGCCCCTGGAACCAGGCCACCGGGTTGCCGTCCACCAGCACCTTGGCGATCAGCTCGGACAGGTTGTCGATCTTGCGCCAGGTCGGCTTGGCCTCGTGGCGGGCGCAGGCGGCGATGACGTCTTCGTTGCTGTATTCCGGGCCGAGGTAGACGTGTTCCATCTTCTCGACCGGCACGCCACGTTCCCAGGACACGTACGCGGCGGCGCCAACAGCGGTGCCGGCGTCGCTGGCCGCGGGCTGCACGTACAGCTCCTTGACCTCGGGGCGAGCGATGATCTTCTGGTTGAGCTTGACGTTCAGCGCGCAGCCGCCGGCGAAGGCGATCTTGCCGGTCTCGCGGATGATGTCGCCCAGGTAGTAATCCATCATCTCCAGCGACAGCTTCTCGAACAGGGCCTGGATGCTGGCGGCGTAGTGGATATACGGATCGTCGGCGATGTCGCCTTCACGCTTCGGACCGAGCCACTCGATCAGCTTGGGCGAGAAGTAGTAGCCCTTGCCCTTTTCCTTGTAGCGACGGAAGCCGATGACGTTGGCGTACTCGGTGTTGATGATCAGCTCGCCGTTCTCGAACTTGGCCAGACGGGAGAAATCGTACTTGCTGGCATCGCCGTAAGGCGCCATGCCCATGACCTTGAACTCGCCGTCGAGCATGTCGAAGCCGAGGTACTCGGTCAGCGCCCCGTACAGGCCGCCCAGGGAGTCCGGATCGTAGAACTCCTTGATCTTGTGGATCTTGCCGTTCTCACCGTAGCCGAAGAAGGTGGTGGCGTACTCGCCCTTGCCGTCGATCCCGAGGATCGCCGTCTTCTCCTTGAAGCCCGAGCAGTGGTAGGCGCTGGAGGCGTGGGCCAGGTGGTGCTCGACCGGCTGGATCTTGGTCTTCTTCAGGTCGAAGCCCAACTGCTGCAGGCACCACTCGATGCGCTTGTAGTAGCGCTTGTAGCGGCGGTTGCCGAGCAGGATGGCGTCCAGCGCGCGGTCCGGAGCGTAGGCGTAGCGCTTGGCGTAGTGCCAGCGGGCCTTGTCGAAGATGCTGATGGGGGCAAAGGGAATGGCCACCACGTCAACGTCCGACGGCTTGATCCCGGCCTGCTCCAGGCAGAACTTGGCCGACTCGTAGGGCATGCGGTTCTTCGCGTGCTTGTCGCGGACGAAGCGCTCTTCTTCGACGGCCGCGACCAGCTTGCCGTCGATGTACAGGGCGGCGGAAGGGTCATGGCTTACGGCGCCGGACAGGCCGAGGATGGTCAATGCCACAGGGTCTAGCCTCTTTCATCTGGGCGGGTGCCAGGCACCCGCGGTAAACGTTCGTCGAGCAGCCGGTGCAGTGCGCTGCCCTCTGGCCAGTTGCGCAGGAAGCGCGCACGGTCGCGGGCATAGGCGCGGGCGAAGCTCGCTTCTCGCGAGTGGCGCTGCATGGCATCCAGGTCGATCAACGACCACTGCCCGCCTTCGCCCTGCTCCTGCCAGAACAGGTTGTGCCCTTTCAGGTCGCCGTGGCTGATGCGCTCGCGCACCAGCGCCGCGAACAGTCTGTCCAGGGCCACAAGATCCGATTCCGGCGGCAGGCCGCCCCCCTCCGGATGGTCCAGGTAGGGTTTGAAACGGGCGATTATATCCTGACCCGCCAGGTAATCGGTAATCAGGAAGGCCGGGCCGCGCAGCCACAGCCAGCGCCGCTCGATCACCGCCAGCGGCTTGGGCGTGGCGATGCCGAGGAAGTCCAGGCGGTTGCCTTCGCGCCAGGAAGCCCAGGCGCGACTGGGGCGCCAGAAGCGCTTGAACCAGTGCAGCAGGTTCTTGATGTTGTAGCGCTTGACCACCAGAGGCCGGCCATTCAGCTCCACGCGGGCGACAGTCGCGGCGCCGCCGGTCTTGTAGAGGTGTCCGCGATTTATGTAGGAATCCGGATCGGCCAGCAGTGGCTGCAGGCCCTCCTCTTCCTCACGGCGCACCGCGCGCAGGCCGAACGGGCCCTTGAACACGCTGAACAGGCTGCAGTCGCGAGCGATCTTCTTCATCAGGTCGCCGACCCGCCAGCGTCGAACCCTGGCGATTTCCTTCTGCAGGGCCTCCAGCGGCAGTGCGTGCTCGCCGTTGGCCAGCAGGTAGTGGATCAGCAGTTCTTCCAGATACGGATCGAGGCTCGCTGGCAACTGAGCGAAGAACACCCCGAGGTTTTCCAGCACGTGCTTGCGCGACAGCGGCTGACCGGCGGTTTCCGCACGGATGCCGGCGCCGTCGATCAGGTACAGCTGGCCGGCGCGGCGCAGCAGGTTGTCCAGGTGCAGGTCTTCCTGCCACAGGCCCTTGGCGTGCATCCGGGCGATGGCCGTCAGCGCCTCGGCGATGACAGCGGCCTGGCCGTCGGAGAGCAGCGGCTCGCCCTCCACGGCGCGCCAGGCATCCCAGAGGCTCTCGGCGTCGTCGAGGAACTCGAAGAGCAGCCAGCCACCCTCGCCGTCCTTCAGGCCGTCGGCCAGCAGCTGCGGCGTGGTCAGGCCCTGTTCGGCGAGCAGTCGCACACCGTCGCGTTCGCGCTGGAACTGCTTTGCCGCACGACCGCCAACCAGCAGCTTGGCCAGCACCGGGCGGCCGCGCCAATTGGCCGCACCGACGTAGCGCTGGCCGGGCAGAACGCGCAGCAGACTGTCCAGACGCAGCTCGGCCGGGCCGGCGCCGTCTTCCAGCTCGATGCGCAGGGGCAGCGCCGGAGCGCGGCCGGCATCGCGCAGGGCAGACAGCCTCATGCGCGGTTTTCCTTCTTCTTGCGGCGCGCACCCAGGCGGCGATACCAGTCGTCGACCTCCGGGCCGCCGGAAGCGGTGCCCAGGTAGGCCGCCAGCAGGTTGCGCACGTCGGTTTCGTTCCAGTCCGGCGCGCGGCGCAGCAGCGGCTCCAGGTCGCGCACGCGGTCGCGCTGGCCGAACCACAGCGGGCGGGTCTTCTCCAGGTCGATCAGGGTCGCCTCGAAGGCGTCGTCGGTTTCGCGCAGGAAGATGTGCTTGGGATAGAAGCAGCCATGCATCTGCCCGGCCTCGTGCAGGCGACGGGCGAGCATGCCGCACGCGCGCAGGATGGCCTGGCGGCGCTCGGCGGGCAGGTTCGACCAGCCCTGCAGCAGGCTGTCGAGGTCACGCCAGCCGTCCAGGGCGCGGGTCATCAGGATCGCCCGGCGCTCGCCGCCGACCTGCCGCGCGCCGAAGAAGGCCGCCTGCATCGACGGAATGCCGAGCTGGTGGTAGCGCTGGATGTTGCGGAACTCGCGACTGAAGGTCGGCTCGCCGAGTGGACGCTTCAGGCTGCGGGTCAGGTGGTTGCTCTGGCGCTTGAGGTAGTAGGCGGTGCCGTCCAGCTCCAGGCGGTACACGCTGCTCCAGCCGCCACGCTCGGTGTTGGGCTCGTCCACGGCTTCCAGCTGCAGGGCCCAGAGGGCGTCGAAATCGGCCAGGGCGTTGTTTTCCAGCAGGGCCTGGTCGCCCTCGGCAATGAAATCCTTCACTCGCGTCCCTCGAAGAAATGGACGATCTGCCGGACACGCTTCTTGTCCGACGCGTTCAGTCGCTCGCGGCGACGGTACAGCAGGTAGAACTGCAGGCGCTGCGTGTAGGAGAGGTGGTACTTGGCGACCTTGTCGAGGGTGGCCAGGTCCTTGGTGATGCGGTAGCGCAGCATGAAGCTGACCCAGAAATCACCGATCGGGCAGTCGATGAAGTACACCGTACCCTCGCCGTCCACCAGGATGTTGCGCCACTTCAGGTCGTTGTGGGTGAAGTGGTGGTCGTGCATGGTCCGCGTGTAGCCGGCCAACTGGCGCATGACGTGCTCGACCCAGGCGCGATCCTTCAGACGCGGATCGTCCTGCTTGGCCAGGGCGTGCAGGTCTTCGGTGCCGACCAGCTCGCGGGTGATGATCGCGCCACGGGCAAAGGCGCCGTTGACGCGCTCCAGGCCGTAGGCCACCACCTTCGCGGTCGGTATGCCCCACTTGGCGAACTGCTTGAGGTTCTGCCACTCGGCCTTCACCCGCGGGCGCGGCAGGTAGCGGCGAAAGCCCTTGCCCGGCTTGCGGTAGCGCTTAACGTAGTAGCGCACGCCGTCGCGCTCGATGCGCACGACGTCGGACATCGCATCCTTGGTGATGCGCTCGCCTTCGAGGGCGAACACGGCATCCAGGCTGCCGAAATCGGCGGCGAGATGCTGGTAGTCGGCTTCGAGTACCCAGCCGGCCATCAGAGCAGGTCTCCGTATCGTTGTTTGCGGTCGTAGAGCTTGGCCGCCTTGCGCTCCATCCACGCCAGCAGCGCAGCTTCCTCGCGGAGGATGTCACGCAGCGGGCGCAGGAAGTAACCGCGCAGGAAGCGCAATTTGTCACGGCGCGTAAGGCCGATGTCCAGCGCGGAGAAGTACAGCGCCGCCAGGTCCTTGTCGCGCCAGCGGCGCGGGGTGGCGGCCCGGGTCTGGGCGCGGTGCAGGTCGATCACCGACAGGCGCAGGTCATCGGCGCTGATCGGGCGGTCGGTATGCAGCAGGAAATGGCAGATGTAGCAGTCGCGATGATTGACCCCGGCGCGGTGCATGGTGCCGACCATCTTCGCCACTTCGGCGATCAGCGCGCGCTTCAGGCGCGGCTCGGGCGGTGTCTGCAGCCAGTCCAGCGAGAGCACTTCCAGGTCGGTGGTCGGCGCCAGTTCCTCGGTGATGATGAAGGAATGCTGCGCGGCCGGATTACCGCCGCGCTCGCCATAGGCCACCGAGGTCATGGTCGCCACGCCGGCCTGGTGCAGGCGCTCCAGCGCGCGCTGCTCCTGGCCCGCACCGAGCACCGGAAGCTTGGCACTGAACAGGTTCTTGACGATCTCGCCCCAGCCGATGCCGCGGTGGATCTTCACGAAATAGCCGCGACCTTCGACTTCGGTGCGCAGCGTGCGGCGGCCTTCCAGCTCGCGGTAGACCTTGCCCTGCAGGCGCTCGACTTCGGCGAACGGGTCCTTGCCGGCCCACAGGCGCTTGAATGGCTCGTGCAGTTCGAGCTTCATGCGCGCTCCCGCAGGATCAGGTCGGCGGCGTGCTGCGGCATGCTGTAGAGATCGGCGCTGTCGGCGAAGGCCAGGCCGTTGCGCCCCCACTCCGCCCGCGCTGCATCGTCCTCCAGCATCTGCTGAAGCATCGTGTTCAAACGGTCCTGCTCGAACGGCGACGGCACCACACGGCCGGCTTTCGCCTCGTCGATGTAGTGCGCATAGCCGCAGACGTCGGTGACCAGCACCGGCAGTCCCGCAACCAGCGCCTCCAGCAGCACGGTGCCGGTGTTCTCGTTGTAGGCTGGGTGGATCAGCAGGTCGGCGCCGAGCAGGAAGCGCGGAATGTCGCTGCGCCCCTTGAGAATCTGCACATTGTCCGATAGGCCCAGCGCCTTCACCTGCAGCAGGAACGGCTTGGGATCGTCCTGGCCGATGGCGATCAGGCGGGTGCGCTTGCGCAGCGAACGCGGCAGCGCGGCCAGCGCCTTGAGGCTGCGGTCCAGGCCCTTGGTCTTGAAGCCGGAGCCGATCTGCACCAGCAGCAGGTCGTCGTCGCCCAGCTTGAACTCGCGGCGGAACTCCGCGCGGATTTCCCCGGCATTGGCCGGTGCGCGACGGTCCTGGGCGATGCCCGGCGGCAGCAGGTGGAAGCGTGCCTCGGGGGTGCGGTAATGCTTGATGAACAGCGGCTGCTGGACCTCGGAGATCATCAGGATCTCGGTCTTCGATTCCGGCGCGAACACCGCGCGCTCGTAGTCGGCGAAGTGCTTGTAGCGACCCCAGCGACGGTAGAAGGAGTTGCGCAGGGTCTGCGCCTTGTCTTCGAAGCAGCCGTCGGCGGCGTAGTAGACATCCAGGCCCGGCATCTTGTTGAAGCCGATCACCCGGTCCACCGGCGAACGCGCGAGGTCAGCGGCCAGCCAGGCGCTGAATTTCTCGTTGCGGCGATGGTTGAACAGCGACTTCACCGGCGCCACGCGCACGTCGAAGCCTGGCGGCACTTCGCCTTCCCAGATCGGCGTGTAGACGCGGATCGAATGGCCGCGCTGCTGGCATTCCAGGGCGATGCGCATGAAATCGCGCTGCAGCCCGCCGAACGGGAAGTATTTGTAGAGAACGAAAGCCAGGGTCATCGAAGCGTCTCCGGGGCCAGCAGCAGTGCCTCCAGCTGGTTCGCCACGCGCTGGGGATTCAGGCGCGTGAAGCACAGAGGCTGTTCATGCCGCAGGTCGAACTGGCGCTTGTCTTCGGCCGTCGGCTGGTAGGTGCAGGTCTTCTGCAGGCAGGGCGCGCACGAGGGCCAGTCGGCGGCCAGGTGCACCTGCGAGCGCCCGTAGGCGCCGGTCAGACCGGGGTTGGTCGGGCCGAACAGCGACAGCGTCGGCACGTCCAGGGCGGCGGCCAGGTGTCCGAGCCCGGTGTCGACCGCCACGCAGGCGGAAGCGCCGGCCAGGACCTTGGCCATGCCCGCGAGGCTTAACTTGGGGAGTACCGAGGCGTTTTCCAAGCCTTCGGCGAGCCGTTCGGCGCGTTGCCGCTCGGCGTCGTTGCCCCACGGCAGGCGGACTTGCCAGCCGCGCTCGCCCATGCGCTGGGCCAGTTCGCGCCAGTAGACCTCGGGCCAGTGCTTGGTCACCCAGGTGGTGCCGTGGAGGAATACTAGGTAGGGCTCGGTCTCCACCGAATCCAGCAGGCGATTGCGGTCCAGGCCGTAATCGCCGGTGCCAGTGGGCAGCGGGTAGTCCAGCGCCTGGGCGAACAACTCGCGCACGCGTTCGACGGCGTGCTGGCCCCAGGCAACGGGGTAGGTACGGTTATAGAAGCGGCTGGCGGCCGGCTCGCGGGCCGACTCCTTGTCCAACCCCGCGACCGGCGTGCGGCGGCGCGCGTAGCGGGTCAGCCAGGCGCTTTTCAGCAGGCCCTGGGCGTCGATCACCAGGTCGTAGTCGACTTCCTTCAGGCGGCGCTTGAAGCGACCCCATTCGCCACTCCTGAGCGTCTGCCAGAGGTTCTTGCGCCAGCGGCGGATCGCCACCGGGATCACCTGGGCCACGGCGGGATGCCAGGCGGGAATCTCGGCGAAGCCCTCCTCCACCACCCAGTCGAACTGGATGCCGGGAATGGCGCGGGCAGCGTCGGTCAACGCCGGCAGGGTGTGGATGACGTCGCCCAGGGACGAGGTCTTGATCAACAGGACCCTCATTCAGCGCTTTCCACATCCACCGGGTCGGCGACCAGTCGGTCCAGCGCTTCGATCACCGGGCGCGGCTTCAGCTCGCGCAGGCAGTTGTAGTGGCCGAAACGGCACACGCGATCGAAGCAGGGGCTGCATTCCAGGCCGAGGCGGACGATCTCCACGGCATCGGCCAGCGGCGGGGTGAACTGCGGCGACGTGGAGCCGTAGACCGCCACCAGCGGGCGGTTCAGCGCGGCCGCCACGTGCATCAGGCCGGAATCGTTGGTGACCACGGCGCCAGCGCAGGACATCAGGTCGATGGCCTCGGCCAGGGCGGTCTCGCCGGCCAGATTCACCGACTCTTCGCGCAGGCCGGGAATCAGGCGCATGCGAATGTCTTCGCCGCCAGGATGGTCGTTCTTCGAGCCGAAGATCCACACCTGCCAGCCGGCGCGAATCTTCACCTCGGCGACCTTGGCGTAGTACTCGGCCGGCCAGCGCTTGGCCTCGCCGAACTCGGCACCGGGGCACAGCGCCAGCACCGGGCGATCCAGGCTCAGGCCGAACTTGGCCAGCGCGGCCTCGCGGCTCTGCGGGTCGATGGACAGGCGCGGCTGCGGATAAGGTTGCGGCAGCTCGGCGCCGGGCGCATAGGCCAGGGCCATGAAGCGATCGATCATCAGCGGGTAGCGCTCTTTATCCAGCGCGCGGATGTCGTTGAGCAGGCCGTAGCGCATCTCGCCCTTCCAGCCAGTGCGCTTGGGGATGCCGGCGAAATACGGCACCAGCGCCGACTTGAGCGAGTTGGGCAGGAGGATCGCCTGGTCGTACTGACCCTTGAGGGTCTTGCCGATGCGCCGGCGCGAGGCGATATCCAGCACGCCGTGGCCAAGCGGGAAGCTCAGGGCCTGGCGCACTTCGGGCATGCGCTCGAGGATCGGCCGGCTCCAGTCGGGCGCCAGCACGTCGATCACGCAGTCCGGATGCTGCCGCTTCAGACACTGGAAGAGCGTCTGCGCCATCACCATGTCGCCCACCCAGGAGGGGCCTACGATCAGAATTCTCATGCCTTTTCCGAAAACAAGCGGGGAGGCTCTCGCCTCCCCGTACTCCATTCATCCAGCCGCAAGGCGCGGGCCTCTACGGTCGGGTGCCGAGCAGCGAATGCCGGCAGTCTAGCCCAGCCACTCTTCGGGCCGGGCGGTTTTCGTCACTCCCTGTGACCTGGCGCAATGGCATTACGCGCCTTGTTCCTGCTGCCAGCCCAGCACTGACAGCGCGATCCGTTCCGGCGAGCATCATCTCGCCGGATGCTATCTGTTTCATGGGAAATCGCAGCGAATCAGGTCAGCTCGAAGGCCTTCCACATCTGCATCACCATGCGACGTTCCGCATGGAAGTGATCGCCGCTCACCACGCCCGGCTGCTTCTGCAGGGACAATCGGTGCGCCGCCGCCCGGTAGGCCTTGTAGGCATCCTGCAGCTTCAGGACATCCTCGCCGGACATCAACCCGACCCGCTCCAGGGCTTCCAGAATGCGGATATTGTCGGTGAACTCCACCAGCTCCGGGTGTTGCCACGACCAGGCCAGGGCCGCGTATTGCACCATAAATTCGATATCGACGATACCACCGGCATCCTGCTTGAGATCGAACGGGGCCGCGGCCTCGAAGGCATTCGTCGCGGTGCCGGCGGCCGTGCTCGGGGTGCCGAGGTTGTCGCGCATCTTCGCGCGCATCTCGCTGACTTCCTTGCGCAGCTCGGCCAGGTCGCGCTGCTGGCCCAGCACTTTCGCGCGGATCGCTTCGAACGCCACGGCTACCCGCTTGCAGCCGGCCAGCACACGGGCGCGCACCAGCGCCTGGTGTTCCCAGGTCCAGGCCTCGCCCAACTGGTAGGCCTCGAAGGCGCGCAGCGAGCTGACCAGCAGGCCGGAAGCGCCGCTCGGGCGCAGGCGCATGTCCACTTCGTAGAGCATGCCTGAGGGCGTCTGCGCGGTGAGGAAGTGGATGATCTTCTGCCCCAGGCGCGTATAGAACTGCGCCCCGTCGATGGGCTTGGCGCCGTCGGTCTCGCTCTGCGGGTCGCCGTCGTGGATGAACACCAGGTCCAGGTCCGAGCCGTGGCCCAGCTCCAGGCCGCCGGACTTTCCGTAGCCGATGATGATGAAGTCCGGGTCGCAGGGCGTGCCGTCCACGCGGGTGGGCCGGCCGTGGCGCTGCACCAGTTGGTCCCAGGTCAGGCTCAGCACCTGCTCGAGGATGGCTTCGGCCAGCCAGGTCAGGTAGTCGCTGACCTTCATCAGCGGCAGGGTCCCGGCGATTTCCGAAGCCACCACGCGCAGGGCGTGGGCCAGCTTGAAGTGGCGCAGGGTTTCCATCTGCTGCTCAAGGTCATCCTCGGGAATGCGCATCAGCCGCTCGCGCAGCTCCGCGCCCAGCTCGGCAGCCTGCGGCGGACGGAACAGCCGCCCTTCATTCAATAGCTCGTCGAGCAGGATCGGGAAGCGGGCGATCTGCTCGGCCACCATCGGGCTGGCCGCGCAGAGCGTCAGCAGACGCTCCAGTGCACCGGGGTTCTCGGTGAGCAGCACCAGGTAAGCCGAGCGCCGCGCCACCGCCTCGATCAACGGCAATACGCGCTCCAGCAACACGTCCGCCGGGCCGCGCTCGGCGATCATGTTCAGCAGGCGCGGCATGAAGGCATCCAGCCGCTCACGGCCCAGGCGCTGCATGGCGCGCACCTGCGGACCATTGCGCAGGTCGGTCAGGCGCTTCCAGGCCGCCGCCGACTGGGCGAACCCGGCGTCGGCGAACTGCCGGCAGGCGGACTCTTCATCCACCGCCTCTTCCCACAGCGGAATCCACTCGCCGCCAATGGTGGTATCCACCTGGCCTTCTTCATCTTCATCCGGGTCGGCGATGACCTGGCGGAAATGCCAGTCGATGCGCTCGCGCCACTGGTTGGTGGCCTGGTGGAACGCCGACCAGTTGGCGAAGCCCATGATGAAGGCAACGCGGATACGCTCGAATTCGTCTTCCGGCAGCATCTGCGTCTGGCGGTCGGCGATGGCTTGCAGGGCGTGCTCGGCGTAGCGCAGGAACTCGTAGCCCTCGCGCAGCTCGCTGACCACCTGCGGCGGCAGGTAGCCCTGCCCTTCAAGGATCGCCAGCACGCGCAGCAGCGGTCGCTGCTGCAGGCTGAGGTCACGGCCGCCATGGATCAGCTGGAAGGCCTGGGCGATGAACTCCACTTCGCGGATGCCGCCGGCGCCCAGCTTGATGTTCTCGCTCATGCCCTTGCGCCGGACTTCCTGCTGGATCAGCTGCTTCATGGTGCGCAGCGCCTCGATGGCGGAGAAGTCCAGGTAGCGCCGGTAGACGAACGGACGCAGCAACTCCAGCAGGCGCTGGCCGGCCTCCTGATCGCCGCCGACGACGCGGGCCTTGATCATCGCGTAGCGTTCCCAGTCGCGCCCCTGGTCCTGGTAGTACTGCTCCAGCGCGGCGAAGCTGTGCACCAGCGGGCCGCTGGAGCCGTAGGGTCGCAGGCGCATGTCGACGCGGAAGGCGAAGCCTTCGACAGTGATGGCATCCAGCGACTTGATCAGCTTCTGCCCCAGGCGGGTGAAGAACTCCTGGTTATCCAGCGCGCGCTTGGCGCCCTGGGTCTCGCCGCCCTCGGGGTAGCCGAAGATCAGGTCGATGTCGGAGGACAGGTTCAGCTCGCCCGCGCCCAGCTTGCCCATGCCCAGCACGATCATCTTCTGCGGCAGGCCCGAACGGTTGCCGATGGGCACGCCGAACTGCTGGCAGTGGCGCTGGTAGAGCCACGCCAGGGACTGGTCGATGCTGGCGTCGGCGAGGTCCGACAGGTCGCGACAGGTGCCGGCCAGGTCGCTGCGGCGGGTCAGGTCGCGCCAGATGATGCGCATCTGCTGGCGCCGACGGAAGCGGCGCAGGCGGCGGCCCAGCTCGTCCTCATCGGCACAGTCGGCCAGCAGCGCTTCCAGCTGCGCGCCCATCTCGCCGGGCTGCAGGGCACGCTCCAGCTCGCCGGTCGCGGCCAGCGCCAATAGAAAGGCAGGATCGCGCTGGACCTGCTCGGCGACGAAATCGCTGCCGGCGGTGACGCGGGCGAAATCGGCATGCCGCTCGTCGGACCAGCTGTCGAAACTGGCGATCTGCTCGGCGGAAAGCGCGGCGATGGCGGTGCGGAAATTCTGCTCAGCGCGCTCGGCGAGAGGCTTGAGAGTAGCCGGCAAAGCGGCCAGGGACGGCAGGCTCATGGTCTATCCTGAGTGGTCGGCGAGGCGCCGGCATTCCTGTCTTTTCGCGCCCCTGTAGTTTTACTACTAACTTTTTCAGGGGGAGGGATGTATCCGCTGGCGATTTGTAGTAAAACTACAACCCGCCGGGCGTACCCCCGGAGCACTTCCAAGAATTCGCCGCGTCGCCCACGAGGTTGGCGCAGCTGTCGGCAACGATCTACTGGCTTCCGATTCTGGAAGCCTTTCCGCCCTGGAGCAAGCCATGCAAGACCTCGATCCCGTCGAAACCCAGGAATGGCTGGACGCCCTGGAATCGGTCCTGGACCGTGAAGGTGAAGACCGCGCCCATTACCTGATGACCCGTATGGGCGAGCTGGCCAGCCGGTCCGGCACCCAACTGCCCTACGCGATCACCACGCCGTACCGCAACAGCATCCCGGTCACCCACGAAGCCCGCATGCCCGGCGACCTGTTCATGGAACGCCGCATCCGCTCTCTGGTGCGCTGGAACGCCCTGGCGATGGTGATGAAGGCCAACAAGGCCGACCCGGATCTGGGTGGTCACATCTCCTCCTTCGCCTCCTCGGCGACCCTGTATGACGTTGGCTTCAACTACTTCTTCCAGGCCCCGACCGACGAACACGGCGGCGACCTGGTGTTCTTCCAGGGCCACGCCTCCCCCGGCGTCTACGCCCGCGCCTTCCTCGAAGGCCGCATCAGCGAAGACCAGCTGAACAACTTCCGCCAGGAAGTGGACGGCAACGGCCTGTCTTCCTACCCGCACCCCTGGCTGATGCCGGACTTCTGGCAGTTCCCGACCGTTTCCATGGGTCTGGGCCCGATCCAGGCGATCTACCAGGCGCGCTTCATGAAGTACCTGGAAAGCCGCGGCTTCATCCCCGCCGGCAAGCAGAAGGTCTGGTGCTTCATGGGCGATGGCGAGTGCGACGAGCCCGAATCCCTGGGCGCGATCTCCCTGGCTGGCCGCGAGAAGCTGGACAACCTGATCTTCGTCATCAACTGCAACCTGCAGCGCCTCGACGGCCCGGTTCGCGGCAACGGCAAGATCATCCAGGAACTCGAAGGCGTGTTCCGTGGCGCCGAGTGGAACGTCAACAAGGTGGTCTGGGGTCGCTTCTGGGACCCGCTGTTCGCCAAGGACACCGCCGGCCTGCTGCAGCAGCGCATGGACGAGGTCATCGACGGCGAGTACCAGAACTACAAGGCCAAAGACGGCGCCTACGTGCGTGAGCACTTCTTCGGTGCGCGTCCGGAGCTGCTGGAGATGGTCAAGGACCTCTCCGACGAGGAAGTCTGGAAACTCAACCGTGGCGGCCACGACCCCTACAAGGTCTATGCGGCCTACCACCAGGCGGTCAACCACAAGGGCCAGCCGACCGTCATCCTGGCCAAGACCATCAAGGGCTACGGTACCGGTTCGGGCGAAGCGAAGAACATCGCGCACAACGTCAAGAAGGTCGACGTCGAGTCCCTGAAGTCGTTCCGCGACAAGTTCGACATCCCGATCAAGGATGCCGACCTGGAAAACCTGCCGTTCTACCGCCCCGAGGAAGGCAGCGCCGAGGCCAAGTACCTGGCCTCCCGCCGTGCCGCGCTGGGCGGCGTGATGCCGGTTCGCCGCGAGAAGAGCTTCCAGGTCCCGGTTCCCCCGCTGGAAACCCTCAAGGCCATGCTCGACGGCTCGGGCGACCGCGAAATCTCCACCACCATGGCCTTCGTGCGGATCATCTCGCAGCTGGTCAAGGACAAGGAACTCGGCCCGCGCATCGTCCCGATCGTGCCGGACGAAGCCCGTACCTTCGGTATGGAAGGCATGTTCCGCCAGCTGGGTATCTACTCTTCCGTCGGCCAGCTGTACGAGCCGGTGGATAAGGACCAGGTGATGTTCTACCGCGAGGACAAGAAAGGTCAGATCCTCGAGGAAGGCATCAACGAAGCCGGCGCCATGTCCAGCTGGATCGCCGCGGGTACCTCGTACTCCACGCACAATCAGCCGATGCTGCCGTTCTACATCTTCTACTCGATGTTCGGTTTCCAGCGTATCGGCGACCTGGCCTGGGCCGCTGGCGACAGCCGCGCGCACGGCTTCCTGATCGGCGGCACCGCCGGCCGTACCACCCTCAACGGTGAAGGCCTGCAGCACGAAGACGGTCACAGCCACCTGCTGGCGGCGACCATCCCGAACTGCCGCACCTACGATCCGACCTACGCGTACGAGCTGGCGGTGATCATCCGCGAAGGCTCGCGCCAGATGATCGAAGAGCAGCAGGACATCTTCTATTACATCACCGTGATGAACGAGAACTACGTCCAGCCGGCCATGCCCAAGGGCGCAGAGGAAGGCATCATCAAGGGCATGTACCTGCTCGATGAGGACAAGAAGGACGCCGCGCATCACGTGCAGCTGCTGGGCTCGGGCACCATCCTGCGCGAAGTCGAAGCCGCCGCGAAGATCCTGCGCGAAGACTTCGGCATCGGCGCCGATGTCTGGTCGGTACCGAGCTTCAACGAACTGCGCCGCGACGGCCTGGCTGTCGAGCGCTGGAACCGCCTGCACCCGGGTCAGAAGCCCAAGCAGAGCTACGTCGAAGAGTGCCTCGCCGGCCGCAAGGGCCCGGTGATCGCCTCCACCGACTACATGAAGCTCTACGCCGAGCAGATCCGTCAGTGGGTGCCGAGCAAGGAGTTCAAGGTCCTGGGCACCGACGGCTTCGGCCGCAGCGACAGCCGCCGCAAGCTGCGCGACTTCTTCGAAGTCGACCGCCACTGGGTCGTGCTGGCCGCGCTGGAAGCCCTGGCCGATCGCGGTGATATCGAACCCAAGGTCGTGGCCGAAGCCATCGCCAAGTTCGGCATCAACCCCGAAAAACGCAACCCGCTGGACTGCTGAGGAGAGGCACGATGAGCGAACTGATTCGTGTACCCGACATCGGCAATGGTCAGGGTGAAGTCATTGAACTGCTGGTCAAGGTCGGCGACACCGTCGAGGCCGACCAGAGCCTGCTGACCCTGGAATCCGACAAGGCCAGCATGGAAATCCCCTCGCCGAAAGCCGGCGTGGTGAAGAGCCTGAAGGTCAAGGTGGGCGACACCCTGAAGGAAGGCGACGAGATCCTCGAGCTGGAAGTCGAGGGTGGTTCGGCTGCCGCCGAAGCGCCCAAGGCCGATGCTCCGGCGCAGGCCCCGGAAGCACCGAAGGCAGAGGCTCCGGCCGCTGCCCCGGCGCCGGCTGCGGCGCCCGCCGCTGCCAGCGTCCAGGACATCCACGTCCCGGACATCGGCTCGGCCGGCAAGGCCAATGTCATCGAAGTCATGGTGAAAGCCGGCGACACGGTCGAAGCCGACCAGTCGCTGATCACCCTGGAGTCGGACAAGGCCAGCATGGAAATCCCCTCGCCGACCTCCGGCGTGGTGGAGAGCGTGTCGATCAAGATCGGTGACGAAGTCGGCACCGGCGACCTGATCCTCAAGCTCAAGGTCGCGGGCGCTGCTGCTCCGGCCGCCGCAGAAGCTCCGGCTGCTGCACCGGCTCCGGCCGCTGCCGCTCCGGCCGCAGCTCCCGCACCGGCTGCCGCGGCCCCGGCCAAGGCTCCGGAAGCCGCACCGGTGGGCGCGCCCAGCCGTGACGGCACCAAGGTTCACGCAGGCCCCGCAGTGCGCATGGTCGCCCGCGAGTTCGGCATCGAGCTGGGTGAAGTCAAAGGCACCGGTCCCAAGGGCCGTATCCTCAAGGAAGACGTGCAGGCGTTCGTCAAGGAACAGCTGCAACGCGCCAAATCCGGCGCGCCGGCTGGCGCTACCGGCGGCGCGGGCATCCCGCCGATTCCGGAAGTCGACTTCAGCAAGTTCGGCGAAGTGGAAGAAGTGGCCATGACCCGCCTGATGCAGGTCGGCGCCGCCAACCTGCATCGCAGCTGGCTGAACGTGCCGCACGTGACCCAGTTCGACTCGGCCGACATCACCGAGATGGAAGCCTTCCGCGTGGCCCAGAAAGCCGTCGCGGAGAAGGCCGGCGTCAAGCTGACCGTGCTGCCGATCCTGCTCAAGGCCTGCGCTCACCTGCTCAAGGAAATGCCGGACTTCAACAGCTCGCTGGCCCCCAGCGGCAAGGCGCTGATCCGCAAGAAGTACGTGAACATCGGCTTCGCCGTGGACACGCCGGACGGTCTGCTGGTCCCGGTGATCAAGAACGTCGACCAGAAGAGTCTCCTGCAGCTCGCCGCCGAAGCCGCCGAACTGGCCGAGAAAGCGCGCACCAAGAAGCTCTCCGCCGACGCCATGCAGGGCGCCTGCTTCACCATCTCCAGCCTCGGCCACATTGGCGGCACCGGCTTCACGCCGATCGTCAACGCGCCGGAAGTGGCGATTCTGGGTGTCAGCAAGGCGACCATGCAGCCGGTGTGGGACGGCAAGGCCTTCCAGCCGCGCCTGATGCTGCCGCTGTCGCTGTCCTACGATCACCGCGTGATCAACGGGGCGGCCGCCGCGCGCTACACCAAGCGCCTGTCCGACCTGCTGGGTGATATCCGCACCCTGCTGCTGTAAGCGCTGCAAGTGTTGCTCTTATAGGTGTTGCAAGGGGCCGGCCCCGCGCCGGCCTTCCTCTCGACGAGCACGCCACGCTCGTACTCTCCAGCCCTGCCGGATGGCGGGGCTTCTTTTTGTCCGGACCGGCGGTCACGCCTGGCGCCCGGCACTGCCTCAACTTCGCTCTGTGACGGCCGATACAGTCTTGGCTTGTCATGGCCCCGTGCCTCATGCAAATCTTGCCAACGCCCATAGAAGTCGGGCGAGGCCATGTACCTCGTCCAGCACCCTGGAAATCCACCGCGCATGAAGAGTCATCCCGATGCCGCCAGCCGTCAGGCGGCCGAGGTTGTCACGCAGCTTCCCGTCCCTTCGAGGCTCGGGATGCTGCGCTTCGAGCGCCTGAATGAACCCAGCTGGACCCTGCTGTTCCTCGACCCCGGCTGTGAGCGCCAGATCGGCGTGCCGGCCCAGGACCTCTGCGGCATCCTCGACGCCCCCTACGCCAGCCTGATGGAGCCCGAAGCGCGCCATCGCCTGCATGAGCAGGTGCAGCAGCAACTGCTCAAGGACGGCCGTTACCGGGTGCGCTACCTGCTCCACTCGCCGCGCGGCACGCTGAACGTGCTGGAGGTCGGCGAAAGCTTCCAGCAACACGGCCGCCAGCTGCTCCACGGCTATCTGCTGCAGACCGAGGCGGACGAGCACGAAACCGAACTGGACCCGCGCCTGCTGGACCTGGAAGCGCAGAACATCCGCCTGAAGATGTCCCTGGAGATGTACCAGCGCTCCCAGGACGAACACCTGCAGCACCTGGTGCGCTCGCGCACCCAGCAGAACCTGATCGTGCGCCTGGCGCGCCACCGTTACCTGTCCAGCGACCCGCTGCTCGAGGCTGCCCAGCTGATCGCCCAGGCCGCCTGCGAGGCCTACGACGTGGCCCGCGCGGGCATCTGGCGCCTGCACACCGACCATCGCCTGGAAGCGGTGACCATCTACCGCCGCGACACCGATCAGTACGAAAAGCCGCAGGACATCGACGCCAGCAACTTCCCCAATTACCTCGACGCGGTCCACAGCGGCCGCGCCATCGACGCCCACAACGCCCAGCAGGACCCGCGCACCCAGGAACTGGCCCAGCGCTACCTGCGCCCGCAGGGCATCAGCGCCATGCTCGACGCCACCATTCGCGTCGGCGGCGAAGTGGTCGGCGTGCTCTGCCTGGAACACGTCGGCGAAGTGCGCATGTGGCAGAGCGACGAGATCGCCTTTGCCGGCGAACTGGCCGACCAGTACGCCCAGGTGCTGATGAATCACGAGCGGCGCAACGTCTCCAGCGCCCTGCACCTGTTCCAGCGCGCCGTCGAGCAGAGCGCCAGCGCCTTCCTGCTGATCGACCGCGACGGACTGGTGGAATACGTCAACCCGAGCTTCACCGCGATCACCCAGTACGGCGCCGACGAAGTGCGCGGCCGCCGCCTGCCTGAGCTGCCGGCACTGGCGAACCTCAGCGAGCTGCTGTTCGACGCGCGCTCCACCCTGGTCACGCAGAACAGCTGGCAGGGCGAGTTCCGCAGCCGGCGCAAGAACCTCGAGCCGTACTGGGGCCAGTTGTCGCTGTCCAAGGTCTACGACGACAAGGGCGAGCTGACGCACTACATCGGCATCTACGAAGACATCACCCAGAGCAAGCTGGCCCAGCAGCACATCGAGAAGCTCGCCTACCGCGACAACCTCACGGGCCTGGCCAACCGGCACTTCTTCATCAACGCCCTGGAAGAACGCCTGCAGGTGGGCAGCGAACATTCGCTGAGCCTGCTGCTGGTGGACATCGACAACTTCAAGCGGATCAACGACAGCCTCGGCCACCAGACCGGCGACAAGCTGCTGGCCAACCTTGCCCGCCGCCTGCGCAGCAGCCTGAGCGACAGCGCCACCCTGGCGCGCTTCGCCAGCAACGAATTCGCCGTGCTGCTGGAGGAGTCCGTGGCCGGCCGTGGCGAGAAGGTCGCCGCGCAGATCCTCGACGTGCTCGACAAGCCGCTGTTCGTCGACAACCAGCTGATCAGCATCACCGGCTCCGTGGGCATCGCCTACGCGCCGCAGCACGGGCAGGACCCGCAGACCCTGATGAAACATGCCGGCCTGGCGCTGCACAAGGCCAAGGCCAACGGCAAGCACCAGGTGCAGACCTTCACCGAGGCGATGACCGCCGAGGCCAGCTACAAGCTGTTCGTCGAGAGCAACCTGCGCCGCGCGCTGGTGCAGGACGAACTGGCCGTGCACTACCAGCCCAAACTGTGCCTGCGCAGTGGCGCGCTGCTCGGCCTGGAAGCGCTGCTGCGCTGGCAGCACCCGGAGAAGGGCATGATCCGCCCGGACCAGTTCATCAGCGTCGCCGAAGAAACCGGTCTGATCATCCCCATCGGCAAGTGGGTGATCCGCCAGGCCTGCCGCCAGGTGCGCGAGCTGGCCGCCAAGGGCCTGGGCGAGCTGCACATGGCGATCAACCTGTCGCCCAAGCAGTTCAGCGACCCGGACCTGGTCGGCTCCATCGCCGCGATCCTCCACGAGGAAAGCATCCCGGCCTGCCAGCTCGAGCTTGAACTCACTGAAAGCCTGCTGCTGGATGCCACCGACGACACCCGCCAGCAGCTGGAGCGCCTGAAGAGCCTCGGCCTGACCCTGGCCATGGACGACTTCGGCACCGGCTACTCGTCGCTGAGCTACCTGAAGAAATTCCCCATCGACGTGATCAAGATCGATCGCAGCTTCATCAAGGACATCCCCGACAACCAGGACGACATGGAAATCACCTCGGCGGTGATCGCCATGGCCCACAACCTCAAGCTGCAGGTGGTCGCCGAAGGCGTCGAGACCGCCGCCCAGCTGGCCTTCCTGCGACGCAACCGCTGCGACATCGGCCAGGGCTACCTGTTCGACAAGCCCATCCCCAGCCACGACCTCTCCTCCAGCCTGCAGCGCTACCCCTGCCGCCCGCACTGAGCCGCGCTGGCACAGCGTGCCCGCAGCCATCCCCGCTTCCGGAAAAAACGCTGTAATCTTCGGCGAGTACCCGAGTCTATTGCCGCCCCTATTCAGAGGAGACGAATGCCATGACCCTGCGCTCGCAAATACTTGCCCACAAGCTGGAACTGCCCAGCTCCGCCCAGGCCCTGCCGGGGCGTGAAAGCCCGATGCCGGTGCCCGAAGCGCATTACGTCAATGGCCGCCCGCTGTCCGCGCCCTACCCGGCCGGCGTGCAGCAGATCGTGGTTGGCCTGGGTTGCTTCTGGGGCGCCGAGCGGCGCTTCTGGCAGCAGCCAGGCGTTTGGGTCACCGCGGTGGGCTATGCCGGCGGCTTCACGCCGAACCCGACCTACGACGAAGTCTGCTCCGGCCTGACCGGCCACAGCGAAGTGGTGCTTGTGGCGTATGACCCGCGTGAAACCAGCATCGAGGCGCTACTGAAGGTGTTCTGGGAATCCCACGATCCGACCCAGGGCATGCGCCAGGGCAACGACACCGGCACCCAGTACCGCTCGGTGATCTACTGGTTCGACCAGGCGCAGAAAGCCGCCATCGACGCCAGCCGCACGGCCTTCCAGAAAGAACTCGACGCCAAGGGCTACGGCGCGATCACCACGGAAATCCGCGAAGTGCCGCCGTTCTACTACGCCGAGGCCTACCACCAGCAGTACCTGGCGAAGAACCCCAACGGCTACTGCGGCCTGGGTGGCACGGGCGTCTGCCTGCCGGCGTGAAGCTTCGCCGGCCACACCACGAAAAAGCCCCGGCACTGCCGGGGCTTTTTTCATTCGGCGATCAGCCAGTCCACCTGGCTGCTGCCTTCGCTCTGCGCCAGTGTCTCGGCCAACCACGGCAGCAGGCCGCGCAGCTCCTCGTCCAGCGGCCACGGCGGGTTCACGATCACCAATCCGGAGCCGTTCAAACGATCAGCCGTCTCGGCCGGATGCACGCACAGCTCCACGCGCAGCATCTTCGGCGCCGAGCTTTTCTCCAGGCGCTGGTAGAAACGCTTGAGCTGGCGGCGGTCCTTGATCGGGTACCAGATGGCAACCACGGTCTGGCGCATGCGGCCGATGGCTTCGTCGAGCGCGGTCACGCAGCGCTCCAGGTCGTCCGGCTGCTCGAAGGGCGGGTCGATCAGCAGCACGCCGCGCTTCTCGGAAACGGGCAGGAAGGCACGGGGCAGCAGCCAGCCGTCGCCCTGGTGTACCGAGATGCGGCGCTCGCCGGCCATGTTGGCCTTGAGCAGGCGACCGTCTTCGGGGTGCAATTCGTTGAGCATCACCCGATCCTGCGGGCGGGTCAGGCGACGCGCCAGCTCCGGCGAGCCGGGGTAGAACGCCAGGCCACCGTCGGGATTCAGCGCACTCACGACGCCCAGGTAATCCTCCAGCAGCTCCGGCAGGTCATCGCGCTCGACCAGGCGACCGATGCCCGATTCCCACTCGCCGGTGCGGCTGGCTTCATCGCCCAGCAGGTCGTAGAGGCCGATGCCGGAATGGCTGTCGAGGTAGGCAAACGGCGTGTCCTTGCGCGCCATCAGCGCGAAGATGCGGGCGAGGACGATGTGTTTCAGCACGTCGGCGTGGTTACCGGCGTGGTAGGCGTGGCGGTAGTTCATGGATAGCGGACTCCTCAAGGCGCGCAGTTTAGGTCCTGGGGCGGGTGCGGTGCGAGCCCGCCGTCGCCGGGGCCCGCCGGGAGGCCGGGCGTTTTAGCCCTTTATCACGCTCATGGATGATTCTGTGCGCGCTTCATTCACCAGACTAGACTGCGCCGATTCCCACGGAGGTCGATCCATGTCCGAGACCCTGCTCAGCTCCCGCAACCTCGCTTTCGAACTCTACGAAGTGCTCGACGCCGAGGCTCTGACCCAACGCGAACGCTTCGCCGAGCACAACCGCGAGACCTTCGACGCCGCCCTGGGCACCGCCCGCGGCATCGCCGAGGAGCTGTTCGCCCCGCACAACCGCAAGAACGACGAGAACGAACCGCAGTACGTCGACGGCGGCGCGGTGCTCATCCCGGAAGTGAAGCCGGCGGTGGACGCCTTCAACGAGGCCGGTTTCCAGAACGCCTCGCGCAGCTTCGAACAGGGTGGCATGCAGCTGCCGCACCTGCTGGCGCGCGCCTGCTTCGCGCACTTCCAGTCGGCCAACATCGCCACCTCGTCCTACCCGATGCTGAGCATGGGCTCCAGCCACCTGATCGAAACCTTCGGCAGCGAAGAACAGAAACGCCTGTTCCTGCAGCCGATGATCGAAGGCCGCTGGTTCGGCACCATGGCCCTGACCGAGCCCCATGCCGGCTCGTCCCTGGCCGACATCCGCACCCGCGCGGAACCGGTCGCCGACGGCAGCTACCGGATCAAGGGCAACAAGATCTTCATCTCCGGCGGCGACCACCCGCTGTCGGACAACATCGTGCACATGGTGCTGGCCAAGCTGCCCGACGCACCGCCCGGTGTGAAGGGCATCAGCCTGTTCATCGTGCCCAAGTTCCTGGTCAACGAAGACGGCTCGCTCGGCGCGCGCAACGACGTGACCCTGGCTGGCCTGTTCCACAAGATGGGCTGGCGCGGGACCACCTCTACCGCGCTGAACTTCGGTGACAAGGGCGAGTGCGTCGGCTATCTGGTCGGCAAGCCGCACCACGGCCTGGCCTACATGTTCCAGATGATGAACGAGGCGCGCATCGGCGTCGGCATGGGCGCCATCATGCTCGGCTACGCCGGCTACCTGTACTCCCTGGAGTACGCCCGCGAACGCCCGCAGGGCCGCCCGGTGGACGCCAAGGACCCGACCTCCGCGCCGGTGTCGATCATCGAGCACACCGACGTGCGGCGCATGCTGCTGACCCAGAAGGCCTACGTCGAAGGCGCCTTCGACCTCGGCCTGTACGCCGCGCGCCTGGTGGATGACTGCGAGACGCTGGCCACCGAAGAAGAACGCAAGCAGGCCCACGAGCTGCTCGACCTGCTCACCCCGATCGTCAAATCCTGGCCCTCGGAGTTCTGCCTGAAGGCCAACGAGCTGGCGATCCAGATCCTCGGCGGCCACGGCTACACCCGTGAATACCCGGTGGAGCAGTACTACCGCGACAACCGCCTGAACCCGATCCACGAAGGCACCCACGGCATCCAGTCGCTGGATCTGCTCGGCCGCAAGCTGGCGCAGAACAACGGCGCCGGCCTCAAGCAACTGACCCGCCTGATCAGCCAGTGCTGCGAGCGTGCCAGCGCGTATCAGTCGCTGGACAAGCTGCGCGAGCCGCTGGAGCAACTGATGGCGCGCCTGTCCGCGACCACCCTGAGCCTGCTCGGTGACCTGATGCAGGGCCGCGTGGCCCAGGGCCTGGCCAACTCCGCGCTGTACCTGAAGGTCTTCGGCCACGCCGTGATCGGCTGGCGCTGGCTGGAGCAGGCCATTCGCGCCGAGGAGGGGCTGGCGCGTGGCGATGCGTCGGACACTGACTTCTACCGCGGCAAGCTGCAGGCCGCGCGCTACTTCCTGACCTGGGAAGTGCCGTCCTGCCACCACGACCTGGCGCTGCTCGAAGGCCGCGACGATACCTGTTCCACCATGCAGGACGCCTGGTTCTAGGCCCCGGCATGTCCCTTTCGCCCCGGTCACGTCCGGGGCTTTTTTATGCCTGTGGAAAAGTGCCGTTTCGACAGGGATGCGGATGTAAGCCGAATGAACTGAACGAAGATTCCGACAACAACAGCTGACCAGGCCGACAGCGAAGCCAGGGGCAATTGCCGTTGAATGGCGCCCGCGCAACTTTTCGCCTTCACGACCCTGGCCATGCATCCCTCCTTACTCACTACCACCTCACGCCGCTGCCTGCAGCTTTTCCCGCTCATCGCCGTCATTGCCGCGCTGGGCTGCGTGCTCGCGCTGTTCAATACCGGCCCTGCCGATGCGCTGCCCCAGAGCGACCCGCAAAGCAGCCTGGCGTCCCCACTGAATTCTGCGCCGATCTTCACCGAGCCCAGCACGGAAGCCTTGCAGCATGCCGACGACTATCTGCTGAGCATCGACAAGGCCATGTCCAATGGCCTCGAAGTCCTGCGCGGCGGCGACGGCAAGTCGATCGCCGCGCAGAGCCGCTACTTCAATGCCCTGGTCAACGCCGGCTACGCCCAGTTCGGCTCGTCCTACTACGATCCGCTGGGCAGTTGCGGCGTCGCCGGCAGCTCGGCCCGCCATCTGTGGCATACGCAGGTCCGCACCATCGGCGGCGAGGCGAACATCGCCGGCGAAATGCGCAGGGCTCGCACCACCTTGCAGCGCGACCGCCAGGCCTGCCTCGATGCCGTCCGGCTGCCCCTGGACGAGGCCGTCGCCTGGGCGCCCACCCAAGTTACCTCACCAAGTCTGGTACCCACCTGGGCCACCGCCGGGGCGTGGCCGGAAAGCGCCGCCGAACGGTCCTCAACAAACCTTTGACAGCCTTGTAAATCCGCAGGTTAGAATCGATTGGCATGCGGCCTGCATCCTGATCCCCAAGTAGCGTCGCCACTCCCCTACTCCCCAGGAGGTCGACACCTTGGATGCCGTGGCCATCAACAGCTATTTCCTGATCGCTGCTGTGCTGATCGGCATGAGTATCCTGGTCAGTTCGCTTTCCTCGCGCCTGGGCATCCCGATCCTGGTCATCTTCCTCGCCGTGGGCATGATCGCGGGCACCGACGGCCCCGGCGGCATCGGCTTCTCCAACTACCCCATGGCCTACCTGGTGGGCAACCTGGCGCTGGCGGTGATCCTGCTGGACGGCGGTTTGCGCACGCGGGTGTCGAGCTTCCGTGTAGCACTCTGGCCGGCCTTGTCGCTGGCCACCGCCGGGGTGCTGATCACCGCCGGGTTGACCGGCATCGCTGCCGCCTGGCTGTTCAAGCTGAGCTGGATGGAAGGGCTGCTGATCGGCGCCATCGTTGGCTCCACCGACGCCGCAGCGGTGTTCTCGCTGCTCGGCGGCAAGGGCCTGAACGAGCGGGTCACCGCTACCCTGGAAATCGAATCGGGCAGCAACGACCCCATGGCGGTGTTCCTCACCGTCACCCTGATCGATATGCTCGCCCACGGCGAAAGCGGCCTGTCCTGGAGCTTCCTCTGGCACTTCCTGCGCGAGTTCGGCATCGGCTCGGTGCTGGGCCTCGCCGGCGGCTGGCTGCTGCTGCAGGTGATCAACCGCATCCACCTGGCCAACGGCCTCTACCCGTTGCTGGCGATCAGCGGCGGCCTGCTGATCTTCGCCCTGGCCAACGCGGTGCACGGCAGCGGCATCCTCGCCATCTACCTGTGCGGCCTGGTGCTGGGCAACCAGCCGATCCGATCGCGCCACGGCATCATGCACATGCTCGACGGCATGGCATGGCTGGCGCAGATCGGCATGTTCCTGGTGCTGGGCCTGCTGGTCACACCCCACGACCTCTGGCCGATCGCCCTGCCCGCCCTGGGCCTGGCGCTGTGGATGATCCTCTTCGCCCGCCCGCTGTCGGTGCTGGTCGGCCTGTTCCCGTTCCGCGCCTTCCATGGCCGCGAGAAGGCCTTCATCGCCTGGGTCGGCCTGCGCGGCGCGGTGCCGATCATCCTCGCGGTGTTCCCGCTGATGGCGGGCCTGCCCAACGCCCAGCTGTTCTTCAACGTGGCCTTCTTCATCGTGCTGGTTTCGCTGCTGGTGCAGGGCACCAGCCTGCCCTGGGCCGCCAAGCTGCTGCGCGTGGTGGTGCCGCCGGACCCGGCGCCGATCTCCCGTGCCGGCCTGGAAGTCCACCCGACCAGCGAGTGGGAGCTGTTCGTCTACCACCTGAGCAAGGAAAAGTGGTGCATCGGCGCCGCCCTGCGCGAACTGAAGATGCCCGAGGGCACGCGTATCGCCGCGCTGTTCCGTGGCACCCAACTGCTGCACCCGTCCGGCAGCACCATCCTCGAAGCCGACGACATCCTCTGCGTGATCGGCCACGAGCACGATCTCTCGCCGCTGGGCAAGCTGTTCAGCCAGGCGCCGGATCGCGGCCTCAGCGCACGCTTCTTCGGCGACTTCGTCCTCGAGGGCGACGCCCAGTTGTCCGCCGTGGCCTCGCTCTACGGCCTGAAGCTCGAAGGCGTCGACGGCGAGCAGAACCTGGGCCGCTTCATCGCCCACGAAATCGGCGGCCAGGCGATCATCGGCGACCAGGTGGAGTGGAACGGCCTGACCTGGACCGTGGCCGCCCTGGACGGGAACAAGATCCGCAAGGTCGGGGTCAAATTCCCCGAAGGTCGTCCCGGTCCGGGACTCTTCCTCTGACCGCCCACCGGCGCCCGCTTGCGGGTGCCGGCCAGCCAGCACTACCCTCACTCCACTTTTTCGCACGAGCCGCTGAACGCGACCATGTCATTCCTGCTGCGTACTCTCCTGACTGCTGTCCTCCTGGGCAGCTCGCTCACCGGCCTGCCCGCGCTGGCCGCCGATACCACCGTCCCCAGCGCCGAGAAGGTGCAGCAGAGCCTCGACGGCCTGGCCGACCGCAAGCTCAGCGATGCCGAAGCCAAGCCGGTCAAGGCCAGCCTGGAGAACACCCTCAGGCTGCTGGCAGCCAAGGAAGACAGCGAGAAGCAGCTCAGCGAGCTCAACGGCCGCCTGGCCGATGCGCCCAAGCTGATCAGCGAGAACCAGAAGGCCCTCAGTCGCCTCAAGGGCAGTGCCGACAAGCCCGCCGCCCAGCGCTATGGCGGCTATAACGCCACCCAGCTGGAAATGCTCCTCAACGAGCAATCCACGCAGCTGGCCGCCTGGCAGAAGGAGATGATCGACGCCAAGAGCGAGATCCTCACCGCGCAGACCCGCCCCGAGCGCGCCCAGGCCGACCTGAGCAAGAACCAGACGCGCCTGCTGGACATCAACACCGCCCTCAAGGCCGGCAAGGAAGGCGCCAAGCCCCTGACCGACGAACGCCGCAACGAGCTGCTCGCCGAGCAGGCCGCGCTGACCGCGCAGAACCTGCTGCTGCGCAAGCAACTGGCCGGCAACAACCTGCTGCTCGACCTCGCCTCCAGCCAGCGCGACCTGCTGGCCGAACGCATCGGTCGCGAAGAGCGCGAAACCCTCGAACTGCAGGCGATGATCAGCGACAAGCGCCGCGAGCAGTCGGAGAAGACCGTCGCCGAGCTGTCCAAGGACGCCGACCAGGCCGCTGGCACCGACAGCCTGCTGAGCCACGAGAACGCCGCCAACCTCAAGCTCTCCGACTACCTGCTGCGCACCACCGACCGCCTCAACACCCTGACTCGACGCAACCTGGAAGCCAAGCAGCAGCTGGACAACCTGACCCAGGGCGAGCAGGCCCTCGACGAGCAGATCAACGTGCTGCGCGGCAGCCTGCTGCTGTCGAAGATCCTCTACCAGCAGAAGCAGTCGCTGCCGGTGATCAAGACCGACCAGGACCTCGCCGACGAGATCGCCGACCTGCGCCTGTACCAGTTCGAGCTGAACCAGAAGCGCGACGAGATCAACAACACCCAGGTCTACATCGACAACCTGCTGGCCCAGCAATCCCAGGAAAGCGTCACCGCGCAGCTGCGCCACGACCTGTCCGAGCTGGTCGACACCCGCCTGGAACTGATGGAGCGCCTCAACCACGAGCTGAACGCGCTGCTCAACGAAGCCATCACCCTGCAGCTGAACCAGAAGCAGCTCAAGGAAACCAGCAGCAGCCTGCGCGCCACCCTCGACGAGCAGATGTTCTGGATTCCCAGCAACCGCCCGCTGGACCTGTCGTGGTTCAAGATGACCCCGGCCCTGCTGCACCACCAACTGGCCGAAGTGCCCTGGGGCTCGGGCGTCAAGGAGCTGGGCGAGGGCCTGATCGACCGGCCCTTCCTGTTCCTGCCGCTGCTCCTGCTGGTTGCCGCCCTGCTGTGGAAGCGCAAGTTCCTCTACGACAAGCTGGAATCGCTGAACGACGATATCGGCCACTTCAAGCGCGACAGCCAGGCCCACACCCCACTGGCCCTGCTGCTCGCCGTGCTGCTGGCACTGCCCGGCACCCTGGCCCTGGCCATCGCCGGCCTCGCCCTGCTGCTCGACGCCCGCGGACAGAACGCCACCCTGGGCAGCGCGCTGCTGGAGATGGCGCAGGTCTGGCTGGTGTTCTACACCGCGCACCGCATCCTGCGCCCGGGCGGCATCGCCGAGCGGCACTTCCACTGGAGCCAGCCGCAGGTGCAGTTCCTCGGCAAGCTGATGCGCCGACTGGGCCTGGTGGTGATGTCGCTGGTCGCCGTGGTCACCGTCGCCGAGCACTCGCCGGCCTCGCTGGCCGATGACGTGATCGGCATTGCCGTGGTGCTGTTCGGCTACGGCGCAATGACCTGGCTGCTCGCCCAGCTGCTGTTCAACAGCCCGTCCAGCGAACGCCCGTCGATGATCAAGATGATTGTCGGCCTGGGCTTCACCGCCCTGCCGGTAGCGCTGTTCCTGGCCGTGGGCTTCGGTTACTACTACACCGCGCTCAAGCTCACCGACCGGCTGATCGATACCCTGTTCCTGCTGATGTTCTGGATGGTGGTGGAAGCCACCTTCGTCCGCGGCATGGGCGTTGCCGCCCGCCGCCTGGCCTACCAGCGCGCCCTGAAGAACCGCCAGAACGCGCCCAAGGAAGGCATCGAGGGCACCGAGGTGGTCGAAGAACCGACCCTGGGCATCGAGCAGATCAACGAACAGTCCATGCGCCTGATCCGCCTGGGCCTGCTGATCGGCTTCGTGGTCACCCTGTACTGGGTCTGGGCCGACCTGATCAGCGTCGTCTCCTACCTCGACAACGTGACCCTCTACCAGTACACCAGCGGCACCGGAGATGCAGCGTCCACAACGCCGATCAGCCTGAGCGACTTCCTCATGGCGCTGGTCATCGCCGCCGTGACCGTCGCCCTGGCGCGCAACCTGCCCGGCCTGCTCGAAGTGCTGGTGCTGCAACGCCTGACCCTGGCCCAGGGCAGCGCCTACGCCATCACCACCCTGCTGTCCTACACCATCAGCGGCATCGGCTTCGTCAGCGCGCTGTCCACCCTCGGGGTGAGCTGGGACAAGCTGCAATGGCTGGTGGCCGCGCTGTCGGTCGGCCTCGGCTTCGGCCTGCAGGCGATCTTCTCCAACTTCGTCTCCGGCCTGATCATCCTTTTCGAGCGCCCGGTGCGGATCGGCGACGTGGTGACCATCGGCACGCTGTCCGGCACCGTCAGCCGCATCCGCATCCGCGCCACCACCATCACCGACTTCGACCGCAAGGAAATCATCGTCCCCAACCAGACCTTCATCACCGGCCAACTGGTGAACTGGTCGCTGAGCGATACCGTCACGCGCGTCACCATCAAGATCGGCCTGGCCTACGAGAGCGACCTGCCGCTGGCGCGCAAGATCATGCTCGACGCCGCCCACGCCAACACCCGCATCCTGCGCGACCCGGAGCCGGTGGTGTACTTCACCCTGATCAGCGCCAGCACCTTCGACTACGAGCTGCGCTTCCACGTCCGCGAACTGGGCGACCGTAACCCGGCGGTGGACGAGACCCTCACGCGCATCGCCCTGGCCTTCCGCGAAGCCGGCATCGACATGGCCTTCAACCAGGTCGACGTGTTCCTGAAGAACTTCCAGGGCCAGGAAGCCCAGGTCATCGTCGGCCAGCAGCAACCCGCTGCCGCACCCGTGAAGATCGGCGGCCCCCAGGGCACCGACAAGCCTGGCGGCGACAAGGCCTGAGGGTGGACGCCTTCGGACAAGTCCGAGCACAATGCTCGGACTTGTACCGGAGATGCGCGTGAAAAAGCTCGACGAACTGACCTTCGATAACCGCTTCGCCCGCCTGGGCGATGTGTTTTCCACCCAGGTCCTGCCCGATCCCATCGCCGACCCGCGCCTGGTCGTCGCCAGCCCCGCCGCCATGGCCCTGCTCGACCTCGACCCGAGCGAGGCGGCAAGCCCGCTGTTCGCGGAAATCTTCGCCGGGCACAAGCTCTGGGAAGAAGCCGATCCGCGCGCGATGGTCTATTCCGGGCACCAGTTCGGCTCCTACAACCCGCGGCTGGGCGACGGCCGCGGCCTGTTGCTGGGCGAAGTGGTGAACGAGGCCGGCGAGCACTGGGACCTGCACCTCAAGGGCGCCGGACAGACGCCCTACTCGCGCATGGGCGATGGCCGCGCCGTGCTGCGCTCGTCGATCCGCGAATTCCTCGCCAGCGAATACCTCGCCGCCCTGGGCATCCCCAGCAGCCGCGCACTGTGCGTGATCGGCTCCAGCACCACGGTGTGGCGCGAGTCGAAGGAAACCGGTGCCATGCTGCTGCGCCTGGCGCCCAGCCACGTGCGCTTCGGCCACTTCGAATACTTCTACTACACCAAGCAGGAAGACCAGCTGCGCACCCTCGGCGAGTTCGTCCTGCAGTCGTACTACCCACAGTGCCTGGATGACGAAAAGCCCTACCTCGCATTCTTCCGCGAAGTGGTCGAGCGCAACGCCGAGATGATTGCCTACTGGCAGGCGTACGGCTTCTGCCACGGGGTGATGAACACCGACAACATGTCGATCCTCGGCATCACCTTCGACTACGGCCCCTACGCCTTCCTCGACGACTTCGACGCCAACCACATCTGCAACCACTCCGACGACACCGGCCGCTACTCCTTCAGCAACCAGGTGCCCATCACCCACTGGAACCTCGCGGCCCTCGGCCAGGCGCTGACGCCCTTCGTCGAGGTGGACGACCTGCGCGCCACGCTGGACCTGTTCCTGCCGCTCTACCAGGCCAGCTACCTGGACCTGATGCGCCGCCGCCTCGGCCTGACCACGGCCGAAGAGGGCGACCTGGAGCGGGTGCAGCGCCTGCTGCAGACCATGCAGAAGGGCGCCGTGGACTACTCGCTGTTCTTCCGCCGCCTCGGCGATCAGGCACCGGAGCAGGCGCTGGCCGTGGTGCGGGAAGACTTCGTCGACCTCGCCGGTTTCGACGCCTGGGCCGCCGACTATCAGGCCCGCACCGAGCGCGAAGGCGGCAGCCAGGACCAGCGCCGTGCCCGCATGCACGCGGCCAACCCGCTCTACGTGCTGCGCAACTACCTCGCCCAGGAAGCCATCAGCGCCGCCGAGCAAGGTGATTTCAGCGTGGTGCGCCGCCTGCACGAAGTGCTCAGCAAGCCCTTCGAAGAACAGCCCGACGCCGAAGTCTTCACCCGGCGCCCGCCGGACTGGGGCCGTCACCTGGAGATCAGTTGCTCGTCCTGAGGCGGTTATAAGCTCAGCGAAAAGCGATCTAGCGGCGCCCGCCCCGCATTGCTCCCGGTCATTGACCGGGGCCGGGCACCGCTCGCATCCTCGGGGCTTTCTGCCACAAGGACGCTCGAACAATGAAACCGGAAACCCTGGCCATCCACGCCGGCTACAGCCCCGACCCGACCACCAAGGCCGTGGCCGTGCCGATCTACCAGACCAGCTCCTACGCGTTCGACGACACCCAGCACGGTGCCGACCTGTTCGACCTGAAGGTCGCCGGCAACATCTACACGCGCATCATGAACCCCACCAATGCGGTGCTGGAGGAGCGCGTGGCCGCACTGGAAGGCGGCGTCGCCGCTCTGGCCGTGGCTTCCGGCATGGCCGCCATCACCTACGCCATCCAGACCGTCGCCGAAGCCGGCGACAACATCGTCTCGGTGGCCAAGCTCTATGGCGGCACCTACAACCTGTTCGCCCACACCCTGCCGCGCTTCGGCATCCAGACCCGCTTTGCGCCGCACGATGACATCGCCGCCCTCGAAGCACTGATCGACGAACGCACCAAGGCGGTGTTCTGCGAATCCATCGGCAACCCGGCGGGCAACATCGTCGATCTCCAGGCCCTGGCCGATGCCGCACACCGCCATGGCGTGCCGCTGATCGTCGACAACACCGTCGCCACGCCGATCCTCTGCCGCCCGTTCGAGCACGGCGCGGACATCGTCGTGCACTCGCTGACCAAGTACATCGGCGGACACGGCACCAGCATCGGCGGCATCGTCGTCGACTCCGGCAAATTCCCCTGGGCCGAGAACAAGGCGCGCTTCCCGCTGCTCAACACGCCGGATGCGTCCTATCACGGCGTCACCTACACCGAAGCCTTCGGCCCCGCCGCCTTCATCGGCCGCTGCCGCGTGGTGCCACTGCGCAACACCGGCGCCGCGCTCTCGCCGTTCAACGCCTTCCTCATCCTGCAGGGCCTGGAAACCCTCGCCCTGCGCATGGAGCGCCACTGCGAGAACGCGGTGAAAGTCGCGCAGTACCTGCAGGACCACCCGCAAGTCAGCTGGGTGAAATACGCCGGCCTCGCCGACCACCCCGAGCAGGAGCTGGCGCTGCGTTACATGGGCGGCAAACCCGCGTCGATCCTCTCGTTCGGCATCAAGGGCGGGCAGGAAGCGGGCGCACGCTTCATCGACGCACTCCAGCTCGTGGTGCGCCTGGTGAACATCGGCGACGCCAAGTCCCTGGCCTGCCACCCGGCCTCCACCACCCACCGTCAGCTCAACGACGAGGAACTGGAGAAAGCCGGCGTGCCGCGCGACATGGTGCGCCTGTCCATCGGCATCGAGCACATCGACGACATCCTCGCCGACCTGGCCCAGGCGCTGGACGCCGCCAGGGCCTGACGGCCAGCCCCGCACGAGGCGCCAGGCGGTGCCTCGTGCGGGGCCTCATGAATAAGCTGACGCATCACCGTCATATCCAGATGCCATCATCGGGCAGACGATGGCCTCACCATTCCGTACAATGCCGTCGCTGCCTGCACCCCAGGCAACCGCGCGACCGCGCCACCTGATACGCCAGCGAAAAGGGAATTGCGCGGCCGTCCACCGTCTCCCTTCCCCCGTCATCCGCACCCCGACCCGCCTCCCGGCGCCGGCCGGCGGATAACTTTTTTCGCTCGCCACCATCGGGTTCCGTCCCGGCCTGCCGATAGTGCAGGGACGTGGTTCGCCACCCTGGCCCCCAATAACAACAATCTCCGAACGGCCTGACTTCACACAACCTTTCCTGGAGATCGTCAATGAACAGCTGGATTTCCAACCTGAGCGTGAATCTCAAGTTGGCCCTGGGCTTCGGCCTGGTCCTCGCCTTCACCGCCATCCTCGCCATCGTCAGCTGGGTCGGCCTGGGCTCGCTGATCGACCGCAGCAACTGGATGAGCGACATCACCGAGCTGAACTCGCGCCTCACCAAGCTGCGCATCACGCGCCTGCAGTACATGATCGCCGACGGCGCCGAGCAGGAAGCCGCCAACGTCATGAGCACCCTGGCCGACTTCAAGGCGCAGCAGCAGAAACTGCGCGCGTCCTTCGTCAGCCCGGAGAACGTGCGCATGCTCGACCAGCTCGGCGGCATCATCGGTGACTACGAGAAATCCCTGGCCGCCATGCGCGCCGGCTACCAGAGCGCCGGCCTCACCCGCCGCACCCTGCAGGACAACGCTGCCCGCGCCAACGAGCTGACCGCGCAGATCCAGCAGGACATCCTCAAGGCCCCGGCCGACGAAGAGCGCGCCACCCGCTTCCAGGCCATCACCGGCACCCGCGAAGACCTGCTGCAGGCCCGCTACGACGTGCGCGACTACCTCGCCACCGCCCTCACCAGCAACGGTGACGGAGTGACCCGCGGCCTCGACGAAAGCATCGCCGGCCTGCCAGCCCTGGAAAGCGTGCTCGGCGTCGCCGAAGCGCAGTACGTCCAGCAACTCGGCACCGCCCTGCGCACCTACCGCGACGCCGTCGCCACGCTGCGCCAGAACATGGCCGCGATCGTCCAGGCGCGCAAGGAAATGACCGCCCAGGGCCAGGACATCGTCAAGATCAGCGAAAACCTCTACCAACTGCAGCTCGATCGCCGCGACGTCGAAAGCGCCAAGGCCCGCAGCCTGCAAACCCTGGTCACCCTGCTCGCGCTGGTGCTGGGCAGCATCGCCGCGCTGATCATCACCCGCCAGATCACCCGCCCGCTGCACGACACCATGGCGGTGGTCGACCGCATAGCCGCCGGCGACCTGTCGCAGACCATCCAGGTCAGCCGCCGCGACGAACTCGGCCGCCTGCAGCAGAGCATGCAGCGTATGAGCCAGAGCCTGCGCGAGCTGATCGGTGGCATCCGCGATGGCGTCACCCAGATCGCCAGCGCCGCCGAGGAACTCTCCGCCGTCACCGAGCAGACCAGCGCCGGCGCCAACACCCAGAAGGTCGAGACCGACCAGGTCGCCACCGCCATGCACGAGATGTCCGCCACCGTGCAGGAAGTCGCGCGCAACGCCGAGCAGGCCTCCCAGGCCGCCTCCGCCGCCGACCACCAGGCCCAGGACGGCGACCGTGTGGTGAACAAGGCAGTCGAGCAGATCGAGCGCCTGGCCGAGGAAGTCGAACGCTCCGCCGAGGCCATGCAGCGCCTGGAGCAGGAGAGCGAGAAGATCGGCAAGGTCATGGACGTGATCAAGTCGGTGGCCGAGCAGACCAACCTGCTGGCCCTCAACGCCGCCATCGAAGCCGCCCGCGCGGGCGAGGCCGGGCGTGGATTCGCCGTGGTCGCCGACGAAGTGCGCGGCCTGGCCCAGCGCACCCAGCAGTCCACCGAAGAAATCGAAGCCCTGGTTGCCGGCCTGCAGAGCGGCACCCGCCAGGTTTCCAGCGTCATGCTCGGCAGCCGCGAGCTCACCGCCAGCAGCGTCGCCCTGAGCCGCCAGGCCGGCGAATCCCTCGGCGAGATCACCCGCACCGTCTCCAATATCCAGGCGATGAACCAGCAGATCGCCACCGCCGCCGAGGAGCAGAGCGCCGTGGCCGAAGAAATCAGCCGCAGCGTGGTGAATGTGCGCGACGTTTCCGAACAGACCGCCTCGGCCAACGAAGAAGTCGCCGCCTCCAGCGTCGAACTCGCCCGCCTGGGTGGGCAGTTGCAGACGCTGGTCAGCCACTTCCGCGTGTGATGCGCAGGGGCAGGACGCGCTGCCCCACCGGCGAATCATCCGGCCTGCCGGCCGGATCGCGGGCATGGCCCGCTCCTACAACAGCTCCATGCCTCGCTATCCCCTGTAGGGCGCATAACGCCTAAGGCGTTATCCGCCGTCCTGGCGGATAACCCGTCCCGGGTTATTCGCCCTACAGGTGCCAGCGGTCAATCACCGAGAAAAGACAGTTGCTCCTACAGCGCATTGTAGGAGCGAGGGGGACGCCCAGTCCTTGCTCGCGAACCCGCCTGACGTCACTTCAGGCGGGACTACATCGAATTCCCGCTGTCCTACCCCGCCCAAACCCGTCTTTTCGCAAGCTCCTGCCAGACACGGTGGATTCCCCTTCCCGCCGGGTTTTCGCTTGCTTTGACTCCGTAGAATGACGACATCTTCCCGAGCATAAGCGGCACGATGCAGGAATTTTCCTGCATGTTCCACGCGGCGGGAGATTGCGACCCGGAAGTGCCGAACGGCACGGATCAAAAGACGCGAGCCCCCGGTGCGACAACACCGAAGGCCCGCTAACCACAATCAGTTAACAGGCAACTAATCATGGCTAAAACCGATGGTAATGCACCCGCACACCCCGAAAAAGACCGTTTCCTCCCCCTGGGAACCGACTCACAACACCACGCCCATCCCCGCAACGCCACGCTCTACCTGCGCGCCGACGCCCCCGCCGAAGAACTCTACAACGCCGCCGAAGACCGCCTGAGCGCCGTCATCGACCTGCTCGGCATCCTCTCCCTCGCCACCCTCGACGCCCAGCCGCTACGCAACGTCCTGCAAATCAACCGCGCCCTCCTGCTGCTGGCCTCCGATGCCCACTCGCTGTACGAGGCAGACCACCAGCAGCGCGTCAGCCACAGCTAGCCCCTGACGCGCACGGCCCGGCTCTGTGGGAGCGGGCCATGCCCGCGATCCGTCGGCGGCAGCCGACGCAAACCACCGAGGAAGCCAAACCCCATGAAAGGAATCTCCCGAACCAACTGGAAGCACCTGGAAGAACTACCGGACGAAGCCATCGACACCAGCGACATACCCCAACTGCACGAAGACTTTTTCAGCAACGCAGAACGGCGAATACCGTTAGAGCGCACCCCGGAGAGTCCCGAGCAGTTGATAAACACAGTCCCCGCCACCACCTAGCTCCCCATAGCCTGAGGAGCACTTCCATGTCCGATTCCCTGATCATCCCCTGCCCCCACTGCAACGGCCTGAACCGCGTTCCCGCCACGCGGGTGAACGATTCGCCCAGTTGCGGGCGCTGCCAGTCGCCGATCGTGCTGGATACGCCGTTCGACCTCGACGAGGCCGGCTTCGCCGCCCAGGCCAAGGGCGACCTGCCGTTGCTGGTAGACGTGTGGGCCGACTGGTGCGGGCCGTGCAAGGGCTTTGCGCCGGTGTTCGAGCAGGCCGCCGCGCGGCTGTCGGGCAAGGTGCGCCTGGCCAAGCTCGACAGCGATGCCAACCCGAACCTCTCCACGCGCCTGGGGATTCGTTCGATCCCGAGCCTGATCCTGCTGCGCAACGGCCAGGAAGTGGCGCGCCAGAGCGGCGCAATGCCGCTGCCGCAGCTGCTCGACTGGCTGTCGCGCCAGGGCATCTGAGGGCGAGCGTTTCGGTCAATCCACGCGGTCATTGCCAGGCCGCGTGGTGCGGCTAGGCTTGGGGACAAACCCCGCCGGCGAATCGGAGCGCGCCCATGCGTCATAACCTGGAATTCATCCGCCAACTCACCGAAGAGCACATCGCCTTCGTCAAGCGCACCGGCCTCAAGGCCGAGGTGCTGGAACCGGGCCTCGTGCGCCTGCGCATGCCGCTCAAGGACAACGAGAACCACCTGCGCAACATGTACGCCGGCGCATTGTTCACCGTGGCCGAGCTGCCCGGGGGCGTGCTGATGCTGACCAGCTTCGACGCCCGGCGCTTCTATCCCATCGTCAAGGAAGCCGGCCTGCGCTTCCTGCGCCCCGCCGCCAGCGACGTGACGGTCGAGGCACGGCTCAGTGAAGAGGACATCCAGCGTATCGGCGAAGAAGCCACGAACCTCGGCAAGGCCGAATTCGTCCTCGACCTGCAGCTGAAGGACGAAGAAGGCAACGTCGTCGCCGAAAGCCACGCCATCTATCAGCTGCGTAGCCGCTGAATCCGGGCCATTGCCCTGCATCAAGGTGAAATTTCCTACGTGGCGCGACAGTGGAAGCGCCACAGAGGGAGCCCACCATGTACAGGAACCTGCTCGTCGCCCACGACCTCAGCGTCGAGGCGGATATCGCCGTACGCCGCGCCGCCCAGCTGGCCCGCCAGCACGGCGCCAGCGTCACGCTGCTGCACGTCATCGAGGAATTCTTCCCCGACCGCATGATGGCCACGGTGCGCGAAGCCGCCGAGGTGGCGCTGCGTGATGCGGCCCGCGCCAGTGACATCACCGACTACCAGCTGGTGATCCGCCAGGGCCGCGCGGCGAATACGGTCACCCAGGCCGTGCAGGAACTGAACGCCGATCTGCTGGTGATCGGCGCGCACCACCAGCAGTTGCTGGAACGCTTCGACGGCACCACCCTGGAGCGCATCGCCCGGCATTGCCGCACGCCGATCCTGCTGGCCGTGGACGAGTCCGCCAGACCTTACGCGAAGGCCCTTGCCGGTCTGGACCTGTCGCACAGCTCCTGCCAGGCCTGGCGCGCCGGTTACCGGCTGCTCGCGGCCGACGCCGAATTGCTCGCGCTCAACGCCTACCAGCCGGGCAAAAAGGCGGGGCGCGCCGACAGCCACCTGGACACCCAGCGCGAACTGCTGCGCCAGGCGCTGCAGGATGAGCGCACGCAGGTGCCGACCACAGGGCCGCAATTGCTTTGCGCAGTGCAGCAGGGCACACCCCAGCAGGCGCTGGAAACGGCATTACGCGAATGGACACCGGACCTGCTGGTGCTCGGCAGCCGCAGCCGCGGCGCCATCGAGCAGGCCATGTTGGGCAGCTCGACGCGCTATTTCCTGCGCCGGCCGCCCTGCGATGTGCTGATCAGCCAGTAAGCGTTCAGGCTTCCAGCAGGTTGTGCAGCTCGACGAACTGCTGGGTCAGCTTGTGCCGCGGCTCGAGGAAGATCAGCGGGGTGCAGGCCTGGTGCGACTCGCGCATCTTCACCGAGCTCATCAGGTACACCGGCAGCACCGGCAGTTCCTCTTCCACCAGCTCATCCAGCAGTTGCTGCGGCAGGGTCGCGCGCGGCTGGAACTGGTTGACCACGATGCCTTCGACTTCCAGCTCCTCGTTGTGGTCTTCCTTCAGCTCTTCGATCTCCTGCAGCAGTCCGTACAGTGCCTGGCGGGAGAAACTGTCGCAATCGAAGGGGATCAAGCAGCGATCTGCCGCGATCAGAGCGGATACCGTGTAGAAGTTCAGTGCCGGCGGCGTATCCAGGTAAATACGGTCGTAGTCTTCGGACAGCTCGTCCAGCAGTTTGCGCAGCTTGTTGATCTTGTGCTTCTGCTCGAGCTTGGGCTGCAGGTCCGCCAGCTCCGGGCTGGCCGTGACGATGTGCAGGTTGTCGAAGGGCGTCTCGTAGATGTCGACCTTGCCCTTGCGGCTGAAAGGCCCGGACGACAACGTCTGCTTGAAGAAGTCAGCGATGCCCACCGGCAGGTCCTCGCCGGTCAGGCCGGTGAGGTAATGCGTGGAATTGGCCTGGGCATCCAGGTCCACCAGCAAGGTGCGATAGCCCTCCGCTGCGCTCACTGCCGCCAGGTTGCAGGCGATGCTGGACTTGCCGACCCCGCCCTTCTGATTGAACACCACGCGCCGCATGAGCCATCCCTCCAGAACCATTCAAGACCCCGGGATTCTATGCAAAGCCCATGACAAGGGCGAGCATCCTCGCACCGAGGCTCCGCTACCGCTCGGCGGCTGACCGGATTTCATACAGTGGTTCGTCATAAAGTCGGCATTCAATCGAGAATTGCCCTATTTCCTGCGTCAGCCCTTTTGTAAGCAAAGGTTTGCTTGACAGCAGCATGACCGGGATAATACCGGCCCTGCGCCATGGCACGTGTCGACGAAGCTCTTGGTGGATCAAGGAAGACCCATTAGCCGACCGGAATGCCCCGAAGGGCCCACAAGAGCTCGCAGCGTGATTCAATTCAATATCGACCAGTGGAGCGCCTGGGCCCCGGGTCTGTCCACGATTGCCGACTGGCAGAGCTGGGTACGGGAAGAACGTCTTCCTGACAGCGCCGCCCAACCGGATGTCGCCTTTCTCCCCGCCATGCAACGCCGACGCCTCAGCCCCCTGGCGCGGATGGTGTTCAGTGTCGCCTGGCCGCTGGCCGACGGGCGGCCACCGATGCCACTGATCTTCGTTTCCCGCCACGGCGAAACCGGCCGCAGCCTGGAACTGCTGCGCGAGCTGGCCGTCGAACAACCACTGTCGCCGACCCAGTTCAGCCTTTCCGTACACAACGCGGTCATTGGCCTGTGGTCGATCCTGCGGCAGGACTCCAGCGAAATGACGGCGATCGCCGGCGAACGTGACGGCTTCGAGCACGGCCTGCTGGAAGCCGCCGCACTGCTGGCCGAGGGTGCCCCGGAGGTACTGCTGGTGGTGACCGAAGAGCCGCTGCCGGAGCTATATGCCCCCTGGGTCGACGACGTGCCCTTCCCCTACGCCGTGGCCCTGCGCCTGAAGGCTGGCAGCGAATGGTCGCTGGAACTCGCGGAAAACGGCACGGCCCTTGCTCCGCCGTCCCACCCCAATGCCCTGAACCTGGTGCGCGCGCTGATCGAGCGCACCGGCCTGATCCACCACCCCTGGAAGAAGCGTCTATGGACCTGGCAACGCAACCACTGAGCAAGCGCGCCGACGCTTGGCTGTGGCGCCTGTTCGCCACCGGCCTGTGCTTCGCCCTCTTCGGTATCGGCGGCCTGCTGCTGCGGGTGCTGGTCTTCCCGCTGCTGGCGCTGCTGCCCGGCGATGCCCTGCGCCGCCGCACCCGGGCACGTCGGACGGTCAGCCGGCTGTTCTGGCTGTTCGTGCAGATCATGCAGCGCAGCGGCGTTCTCAGCTTTGAAATAGAAGGTGCGGGGGAAGTTGAAGGCATCTCGCGCCTGGGTCGGCCGGGGCAGATGGTGATCGCCAACCATCCCTCGCTGATCGACGTGGTCTTCCTCATCGGCCTGATCCGCGACGCCAACTGCGTGGTCAAGCAGAGCCTGTTCGCCAACCCCTTCACCCGCGGTCCGGTGACGGCGGCGCAATACATCAGCAACAACGGCAGCATGGACATGTTCGATGAGGCCGTGGACGCGTTGCAGCAGGGCCAGACCCTGATCGTCTTCCCCGAGGGCACCCGCACCACGCCGGGCGCGGCTCCGCAATTCCATCGCGGCGCGGCGTCCATAGCCCTGCGCGGCGCCAGCGTCATCACCCCGGTGACCATCACCGTGACCCCGACCACCCTGACCAAGGCCGAGCCCTGGTACAGCATTCCCGCCCGCCGCGTGCATTTCCGGCTGCGCGTCGGCGACGACCTGGACCCGCAGGTCTTTGCCAGCCAGGGCCCCGCCCCGGCAGCCTCGCGCCGGCTCAATGCCTTCCTGCACCAGCATTTCATCAAGGAGCTCGCAAGAGATGAGCGATCTGCAACTGGAGATTAAACAGCTGATCATCGACGCCCTCGGCCTCGAAGATATCGGCCCTGACGACATCGGCGCCGAAGACGCGCTTTTCGGCGACGGCCTCGGCCTGGATTCGGTCGACGCCCTGGAACTGGGCCTGGCCATCCAGAAACGCTACGGCATCAAGATCGACGCCGATGCCAAGGACACCCGCCAGCATTTCGCCAATGTGGCGAGCCTGGCGGCCTTCGTGACCGCCCAGAAAGCCGCCTGAGACCGCCGACCATGCAAACCCGTGAGGACATTTTCAACACCCTGCGCGACGCCCTGGTCGAGCTGTTCGAACTGGAGCCGGAGCAGATCAGCCTCGACGCCAACCTGTACCAGGACCTGGAGATCGACAGCATCGACGCCGTCGACCTGATCGACCACCTCAAGCGCCAGACCGGCAAGAAGATCGCCGCCGAGGAATTCAAGTCGGTGCGTACCGTCGGCGACGTGGTCGAAGCGGTCTATCGCCTGGCCAACCCATGACACGCCTGGTCGGGCTCGGCCTGCTGCTGGCCGGACTGCTCTACCCGTTCGCGATCTACTTCGGCATCGATCACCTGTCGCCGAAATTCTTCGCGCTGCTGCTGGGCGGGTTGTGGTTCGCCCGCAGCCTGGGCAGCGGGCAACGCCCCGGGCAACGCTGGATGGCGCTGGCGGCCGTGGCCTTCTGCATGCTGCTGTGGTTCCTCAACGAGCCGCACCTGCTGCGCTGGTACCCGGTGCTGATCAGCGCAGGCCTGCTGAGCCTGTTCGCCCTCAGCCTGAAATTCGGTCCGCCGCTGGTCGAGCGCCTGGCGCGCCTGCGCGAGCCGGAGCTGCCGCCCCACGCGGTGCGCTACACCCGCCGGGTGACCCAGGCCTGGGTGCTGTTCTTCCTGGGCAACGGCCTGATTGCCGCGGCCCTCACACTGTGGGCTCCGCTGGCCTGGTGGACGCTGTACAACGGCCTGATTTCCTACCTGCTGATGGGCGTGCTGTTCGCCGTCGAGTGGCTGGTACGGCAGCGGGTCAGAGGTCAAGGATGAAATCGATTTCCCTCGCCCGGCTGCTGCTGGAGCTGCCCGCCGCGCGCCCATTGGCGCTGGAGCCGACGCTGCTCGCCAGCGACTTCCTGCAGCGCGTCTGCGCAGCCGCCGGCGCCCTGCGCCAGCGCAATGCCCGGCGCGTGGCGATCCACCTGGAAGACGCCGCCGAACTGGCAATTGCCCTCTACGCGGCGTGGCTGGCCGGTGCCGAAGCGGTGCTGCCGGCCGACAACCTCGCCCACAGCCGCGAGCGACTGGCCTCGCGGATCGACGCCTGGATCGGCGATCAGCCCGGTGACCTGCTGCTGGCCGAGCTGAACGGCCCGGCACTGCCTCCGGCCCCTCTTGCACCTGAAGAACTGGACCTCGACGCCTGCCGCCTGGTGCTCAGCACCTCCGGCTCCACCGGCGAGCCCAAGCTGATCGGCAAGTCCCTGCGCCAGCTGAGCAACGAAGTGCAGGTGCTGGAAGCCCTCTGGGGCGAACAACTGGGCGATGCGCGCATCCTCGGCAGCGTCGCCGCGCAGCACATCTACGGCCTGCTGTTCCGCGTGCTCTGGCCGCTGTCCGCCGGCCGCGCCTTCCTGCGCCGGCAGATCGCCTTCCCCGAAGACCTGCAACGCCTGAGCCTCGACCAGCCACGCTTCGCCTGGGTCGGCAGCCCGGCGCTGCTCAAGCGCATGGGCGACAACCTCGACTGGTCGGCGCTGCGCCCGGTGGTGCGGGTGTTCTCCTCCGGCGGCCCGCTGCCGGCCGAAGCCGGCGAGCAGTTGCACGAACGCCTCGGCCAGGCGCCCACGGAAATCTACGGCAGCTCCGAGACCGGCGGCATCGCCTGGCGCCAGGGCGGTCAGCTGTGGCAGCCGTTCGATGGCGTAACCCTGAGCCAGGACGACCACGGCGCGCTGCGCATCGAATCGACCTACCTGCCACCGGGTGCAACCGAACAGACCGCCGACGCCGCGCGACTCTGCGCCGACGGCCGCTTCGAGCTGCTCGGCCGGCTCGACCGCATCGTCAAGCTGGAAGAAAAACGCATCTCCCTGCCGCAACTGGAAGCGGCGCTGATGAAGCATCCCTTCGTCAGCGAAGCGCGCCTGGGCGTGGTGCAGGAGAACCGCGCCAGCCTCGGCGCACTGGTCGCCCTGAGCGACGCCGGCCTGCATGAGCTGCGCAACGGCGGCCGCCGCGCGCTGACCCAGCGCCTGCGCGAACACCTCGCCGACCACTGCGAAGCCCTCGCCCTGCCGCGCCGCTGGCGCCTGCTGCGACGCCTGCCGGGCAATGCCCAGGGCAAGCTGCCGCAAAGCCTGGTGGACGAACTGCTGCACGCGCCGCGCAGCCGCGATCCCGACGTACTGACGCACAACGCGGTGGACGGCGAACAGCACTTCCAGCTGGAAATCCCCCTGGACCTCGCCTACTTCCCCGGCCACTTCCCCAAGGCTCCCGTGCTGCCGGGCGTGGTGCAGGTGCAATGGGCGCAGCAACTGGGCCGCCAGGTCTTCGACCTGCCGCCACGCTTCGGCGGCATGGAAGTGCTGAAGTTCCAGCAACTGCTGCGGCCGGGCGATCTCTGCCAGCTGGCCCTGCGCTGGGACGCCGAGCGCGGCAAGCTGTACTTCGCCTTCACCCGTGGCGAGGCCGCCTGCTCCTCCGGGCGCATCCTGCTGGGGGCGGACGAATGAGCACCAAACCGTGTGCCGTGATTCCGGTGTACAACCACGAGCACGCGCTGCCCCAGGTGGTCGCCGAACTGCTCGCCGCCGGCCTGCCCTGCGTGCTGGTCGACGACGCCTCCAGCCGCGAGTGCGCGGCGGTGATGGACCAGCTCGCCGCAGGCCGCGACACGTACCTGGTGCGCCTGCCGGTGAACCAGGGCAAGGGCGGCGCGGTGATGGCCGGCCTGCGCGAAGCCGCGCGCCTGGGCTTCACCCACGCGCTGCAGGTGGACGCCGACGGCCAGCACGACCTGGGCGACGTGCAGCGCTTCCTCGGCACCTCCCGCGAGCATCCCGAGGCGCTGGTCTGCGGCTATCCGCAGTACGACGAAAGCGTGCCAAAGGGTCGCCTCTACGCGCGCTACCTGACCCACGTCTGGGTGTGGATCAACAGCCTGTCGCTGTCGATCCGCGACGGCATGTGCGGCTTCCGGGTCTACCCGCTGGCATCCACGCTCAAGCTGATCGACAGCACCACGCTGGGCAAGCGCATGGATTTCGACCCGGAAATCCTCGTCCGTCTGGCCTGGCGCAACCAGCCGATGCAGTGGCTGCCGACGAAGGTGCATTATCCGCTGGACGGCCTCTCGCACTTCCGCCTGTTCCACGACAACGCACTGATCTCCTCCATGCACGCGCGGCTGTTCTTCGGCATGCTCTGGCGCTCGCCGGCCATCCTCTGGCGCCGCCTGCGGAGCGCCGCGTGAGCGCGCAGCACTGGGCGCAACAGCGCGAGCGCGGCAGCCTGCTGCTGATGCGCTTCACCGCCTGGGCGGCGCGTACCCTCGGCCGCCGCCTGCTGTCGCCGCTGCTGCACCTGATCGTGCTGTACTTCTTCCTCTTCGGCTCCCGTGCGCGCGGCGCCATCCGCGAGTATCAGCAGCGCCTGGCGCAGCACAGCGGCAACGCCTCGCTGAGCCCGACCACCGGCCGCGTGTTCGGCCAGTTCATGGCCTTCGCCGACGCCATCCTCGACAAGCTCGATGTCTGGGCCGGCCGCCTGGACCTCGCCAGCATCGAACTCAATGACCCGCACAACCTGCGCGCGCAGTTGCGCAGCGGCCGTGGCCAGTTGCTGGTGGGCGCGCACCTGGGCAACCTCGAAGTCTGCCGCGCGCTGGCGGAACTGGGCGAGAAGGTGCGCATGAACGTGCTGGTGCACACCCGCCACGCCGAGCAGTTCAACAAGCTGCTGGGCGAGTCCGGCGCCAGCCACCTGCGGCTGATCCAGGTGAGCGAACTGGACCCGGCGATCATGCTGCAGTTGTCCCAGCGCCTGGACGCCGGCGAATGGCTGGCGATTGCCGGCGACCGCATTCCGCTGCACGGCGGGCGCAACGTCGAGGTCGATTTCCTCGGCGCCCCGGCCGCACTCCCGCAGGGCCCCTGGCTGCTCGCCGGGCTGCTGCAGTGCCCGGCCAACCTGATGTTCTGCCTGAAGGAAAAGGGCCGCTACCGCGTGCACCTGGAGCCCTTCGCCGAGCGCATCCAGTGGCGCCGCAGCGACCGCGCGGAGGTCCTGAAACACTGGACCCAGCGCTACGCCCAGCGCCTGGAACACTACTGCCTGCGCGCACCGCAGCAGTGGTTCAACTTCTACCCGTTCTGGAAAGCCCATGACGACAACCACTGAAACGCCGGTTTTCGGCCAAGGCCACCTGAGCATCGAACAGATCGTCGCCCTCGCCGAGCGCCGCGTCGAAAGCCGCCTGGACGACGACGCCGAGTTCCGCGCACGGATCGCCCGCGGCGCGCAGTTCCTCGACACCCTGCTGGACAAGGAAGGCGTGATCTACGGCGTCACCACCGGCTACGGCGATTCCTGCGTGGTGGCTGTGCCGCTGGAGCACGTCGAGGCACTGCCGCAGCACCTGTACACCTTCCACGGCTGCGGCCTGGGCAAGCTGCTGGAACCGGCCGCCGTGCGCGCCGTGCTCGCCGCGCGCCTGCGCTCGCTGAGCCACGGGGTTTCCGGCGTACGCCTGGAACTGCTGGAGCGCCTGCATGCCTTCCTCGCCCTGGACATCCTGCCGCTGATCCCGGAAGAGGGTTCGGTGGGCGCCAGCGGTGATCTCACGCCACTGTCCTATGTCGCCGCCACCCTCGCCGGCGAGCGTGAAGTACTGTGGTGCGGCGAGCGCCGCAGCGCCGCCGACGTCCATGCCGAGCTGGGCTGGCAGCCGCTAGTGCTGCGGCCCAAGGAAGCGCTGGCGCTGATGAACGGCACGGCGGTGATGACCGGCCTGGCCTGCCTCGCCTATTCGCGCGCGGACTACCTGCTCAAGCTGGCCACGCGCATCACCGCGCTGAACGTCATCGCCCTGCAGGGCAACCCGGAGCACTTCGACGAGCGCCTGTTCGCCGCCAAGCCGCATCCGGGGCAGATGCAGGTCGCCGCGTGGATTCGCCAGGACCTCGCCATCGACGCACCGACGCCGCCGCTGCACCGCCTGCAGGACCGCTACTCGCTGCGCTGCGCCCCCCACGTGCTGGGCGTGCTGGCCGACAGCCTGGGCCTGCTGCGGCAGTTCATCGAGATCGAACTGAACAGCGCCAACGACAACCCGATCATCGACGCCGAGGACGAGCGCGTGCTCCACGGCGGGCACTTCTACGGCGGGCACATCGCCTTCGCCATGGACAGCCTGAAGAACCTCGTGGCCAACGTCGCCGACCTGCTCGACCGGCAGCTCGCGCTGCTGGTGGACACCCGCTACAACCATGGCCTGCCGAGCAACCTCTCGGGCGCGCCGGCCGACCGCGCGATGATCAACCACGGCTTCAAGGCCGTGCAGATCGGCGCCAGCGCCTGGACCGCCGAGGCGCTGAAGAACACCCTGCCGGCCAGCGTGTTCTCGCGCTCCACCGAGTGCCACAACCAGGACAAGGTGAGCATGGGCACCATCGCCGCGCGCGATGCCCTGCGTACCCTGGAGCTGACCGAACAGGTCGCCGCCGCCACCCTGCTGGCCGCGCAACAGGGCGTCTGGCTGCGCTGCGGCGAAGCTGGTGCGCGCCCGCTGCCGGCGCCGCTGGGCGGCATGCACGAACAGCTCGGCCAGGACTTCCCGCCGCTGATCGAGGACCGCGCCCTGGAAGGCGAACTGCGCCTGTGCCTGGAGCGCATCCGCGCGCGCCACTGGGGGCTCTATGCGTAAGGCCGGCGTGCTGCAGGCCGAGGTGGAAATCCTCGTGCCGTTCTTTGACGTCGACATGATGGAAGTGGTCTGGCACGGCCACTACGTCAAGTACCTGGAAGTCGCGCGCTGCGCTCTGCTCGACAGGCTCGACCACAACTACTCGCAGATGCGCGAGGCGGGCTACGCCTGGCCGGTGATCGACCTGCAGCTGCGCTACGTACGCGGCGCGCGTTTCGGCCAGCGCATCAGCGTGCGCGCCGACCTGGTGGAGTGGGAGAACCGCCTGAAGATCAACTACCTGATCAGCGACGCCGAGACCGGCGAGCGCCTGACCCGCGCCAGCAGCACCCAGGTGGCGGTGGAGATCGCCAGCCGCGAGATGCAGATGGTTTCGCCCGCCGTGTTCATCGACGCCGTGCAGCGCGCACTGGAGGCCGAAGCATGCTGAAGCGCGCCCTGCTCGTCTGCGGCCTTCTGCTCGCTCCGCTGGCCCACGCCTTCGACCTGCCGCAACTGGCCGCGCAGCTCGGCAAACCGGCGGTGGTACGCGGCGAGTTCGTCCAGGAGAAGCACCTGCGTTCGCTGCCGCAGCCGCTGGTGAGCAAGGGCCACTTCATCCTCGCCAAGCAGCACGGCCTCCTCTGGCTGCTGCAGACGCCGCTGAAGCAGGACTACCGCATCGACGACCAGGGCATCGCCCGGCGCGACGCCAGTGGCTGGCAGCAACTGCCGCAACGCAGCGCCAGCGCGCAACAGAACCGCCTGTTCCTCGCCGTACTGGAAGGCGACAGCAGCGGCCTGCAGCGCGACTTCGACCTCGCCCTGAGCGGCGAAGCGAACGACTGGACACTCACCCTGACGCCGCGTGCCGTGCTGCTCAAGCAGATCTTCGACAGCATCGAGATTGCCGGCGGCGAACTGGTGCAGCGCATCGAGCTGCACGAAGCCCAGGGCGACCGCACCGTGCTGCGCATGACCAGCAGCCAGCCCGGCGACAGCCTGACCGATGCGGAGCGCAGTGACTTTGCCCGCTGAGCGGCCGCAGTGGCTGCCACGCCTGGTGATCGCCGGGCTGTTGGCGCTGCTCGCCCTCGCCGCCTGGCAATGGCGCGGTGCCGCGCCGCTGAGCACCGACCTGCTGGAACTGGTGCCCGGCAGCAGCCGTGATGCCCTGCAGAAGCAGGCCGAGCAGCGCATGCAGGAGCCGCTCAACCGCGAACTGCTGGTGCTGGTCGGCTACCCCGAGCGCGACACCGCCATCGCCCACGCCCGCGAGCTGGCCGAGCGCTGGCAAGCCAGCGGCCTCTACGAGAAGGTGCAGTGGGGCGTACAGGCCGACCTGCCGGCACTGCGCGAACAACTGCGCGCCGGCCGCCTCGCGCTGCTCAATGCCGATGACCGCCGCCAGCTCTCCGATGACCCCGCCGCCTTCATCCAGCAGCGCGTCGAACAACTCTTCGATCCCTTCTCCGGCTTCGGCCTGCTGCCCAATGACCAGGACTGGTTCGGCCTGGCCTTGCGCATCCAGCACCACCAGCCGCTGACGGCGAAGGTGCAGCTGGACATCGGCAGCGGCGCGCTGCTCGCCGAAGACAACGGGCGCAACTGGGTGCTGCTGCGCGCACGCACCCGCGCCGACGCCTTCGACATGAACCTGCCGCGCGCCGTGGCCGCGCAGATCGCCGAGGCGCGCCAGCAACTGGCGGCCGACGGCGGGCAGATCGTCGCCGCCAGCGGCCTGCTGTATGCGGCCGACGGCCAGCGCCAGGCCAGCCGCGAAATGACCTGGGTTGGCGGCGGCGCCGCGCTGGGCACCCTGCTCCTGTTGCTGCTCGCCTTCCGCCGCGGACGCGCATTGCTGGCCTTCCTGCCGGTGCTGGTCGGCGTGCTGGCCGGCGCCACCGCGTGCATCGCGCTGTTCGGCAAGATCAACCTGCTCACCCTGATGCTGGGTGCCAGCCTGATCGGCGTGGCCTCGGATTACCCGCTGCACTATCTGTCGAAAGCCTGGACTGTCGCTCCTTGGCAGCCCTGGCATGCTTTGAAGCTGAGCCAGCGCGGGCTGTTTCTCAGCCTCGCCACCAACCTAATCGGCTACCTCGCCCTGGCCTGCACGCCCTTTCCGGCGCTGACCCAGGTGGCGACCTTCTCGGTGGCCGGTCTGCTCGCCGCCTACCTGTGCGTGATCGGCCTGCTGCCGCTGCTACTGCGTGGCAACGCCATCGCCCCGCAGCCCCTGCTGCTCTCGCTGGGCGAGCGCCTGATCGGCCTGCGCCAGGCCCTGCTCCAGCGCACCGGCAGTTGGCCGCTGCTCGCGGTGGTTGTGCTGTTCTGCGCCGGCGGGCTGTGGCAACTGCAGGTAAAGAACGACCTGCGCCAGTGGCTGGGCGCCAAGCCGCAATTGCTCAGCGAGGCCCAGGCCGCCGCGCGCATCACCGGCTACCAGCCCACCAGCCAGTTCTTCCTGGTCCGCGCCAGCGATGAAACCCAGCTGCTGCAACGCCAGGCCGAACTGGCTGCGCGACTGGACAAGCTGATCGCCTCCGGCCAGCTCAAGGGCTACCTCGCGCTCAACCAGTTGCTTGCCACCGCGCAGCAACAACAGCAGGCCCGCGAAGCGCTGCGCCAGTTGCCGCAACACTGGCAGGCACTGATCGACCTGGGCATTGCGCAGGCCGCGCTGCAAGCCGAGCTGGATCAGCTGGAACAGCTTCCGCCACAGTCCCTGGACCAGGCCCTGAAGGGTCCGCTCGGCGAGCCGTGGCGGCCGCTATGGCTGGGCACGGTGGACGGCGGCGTGGCCGGGCTGGTGAGCCTGCAGGGGCTGTCCGACGCCGGCGTGCTGGCCGAACAGGCCAAGGGGCTGGAGGGCGTGCAGCTGGTGGATCGCCTCGGCGAGCTGAACCGCCTGTTCGCCGCCACCCAGGTCAGCGCCACCGAACTCAAGCTGCTCTCCTGCGTGCTGATCTTCGCCCTGCTGCTCAAACCCTTCGGGCCGCGCGGCGCCCTGCGCATCGTCCTGCTGCCGCTGCTGGCAGCGCTGTGCAGCCTCGCCAGCCTCGGCTGGCTGGGCCAGCCGCTGACGCTGTTCAGCCTGTTCGGCCTGCTGCTGGTCACCGCCATCGGCGTGGATTACACCATCCTCATGCGCGAACGCGTGGGCGGCGCGGCGGTGAGCCTGGTCGGCGTGCTGCTGGCGGCCATCACCACCTGGCTGTCGTTCGGCCTGCTGGCGCTGTCGGCCACGCCGGTGATCAGCAACTTCGGCCTGGCCGTGGGCCTGGGCCTGGGGTTCTGCTTCCTGTTCTGCCCCTGGGCACAAGCAAGCCCCCGAGAAGGAGCTCCGGCATGCTGACGATCCTCTTCTGGCTGGCCATGCCGCCGCTGTTCGCCGTCGCGGTTATCGGCGGGCGGCGCCTGCGCCTGCTGCCCATCGTCAGCCAGTTGCTGGTGGCCGGCCTGCTGCTGCCGCTGCTGTTCATCGTCCTCCAGGGTCAGGGCTTCGAGGTGCGCTCGCTGGTTACCGCGCCCTGGCTCAAGCCACTCTACGACATCGGCTTCGCGCTGCTGCTGGGGCACATCCTCAGCGACGTGATCGACCTCGACGTCAGCCGCCAGAGCCTGAAGATCGCCCTGCCCAGCTTCGCCGTACCACTGGCCTGTGGCATGGCGAGCGCCTGGTGGCTGTTGGGCGTACGCGAGGGCATGAGCGTGCTGGGCATCGGCCTGCTGTTCTCGATCACCGCGATCCCGGTGCTCTACCTGTTCCTGCGCAACATCGATTACCCCGAGGACGCCACCCGCCGCCTGATGCACGCGGCGGTGCTGATGGACCTGTGGTGCTGGAGCCTGTTCGGCCTGGCCCAGGGCAGCAGCGATCCGTCCCAACTGGTGTGGCCACTGCTGGCCGGCGCGGGGCCGCTGTTGCTAAGGCTGATCGGCATGCGCCAGCACCTGGTCTACAGCCTGCCCTTCTTCGGCCTGATGATCGCCTGCCAGCACTGGCACCTGAACGCCCTGGTGTTCGCCATCACCTGGCTGATGGCCCAGGCCGCGGTGCGCCAACCGTTCCGCCTGCCGGTGTCGCCGCGGGCGGCGCAGGCGCTGCAGAACTATCTGCTGGTACCGCTGGTGCTGGCCTTCGGCATCCTCCAGATCGATTTCCACCACGCCCTCGCCGGCTACTCCTGGCTCTACCTCGGCGCGCTGCTGGCGCTGCCGGTACTCAGCAAGCTGGCCGGCAGCTGGCTCGGCCTGCGCTGGGCGCTGCCGCGCGCGAGCCTGGGTGAGTTGTGGAAGGAAAGCCTGCTGCTGAACATCCGCGGGCTGACCGAAATCGTTTTCCTCAACCTGTTGTTCCAGCAGGGCCATATCGACTCGCTGCTGTATTTCAGCCTGCTGCTGATGAGCCTGTTCGCCACCCTGCTGCCCGCCCTCTGCGGCGTGCGCCGCCCGCGCGCCGCCACCGCTACCCCGCCTGATTCCCTGTCTTTGTCCCAGGATCAGGCACCGGCAAGGAGCCCCTCAGATGTCCGCCCCTGAACTGCAACAACGCACCGTCGTCGTCATCGGCGCCGGCCCGTCCGGCGCCATCGCCGCCGCCCTGCTCAAGCGCAAGGGCCACGACGTGCTGGTGCTGGAACGCCAGCGCTTCCCGCGCTTCTCCATCGGCGAGAGCCTGCTGTCGCACTGCCTGGACTTCGTCGAGGAAGCGGGGATGCTCGACGCCGTGCTCGCTGCCGGCTTCCAGGTGAAGCACGGCGCCGCCTTCGGCTGGGGCGAGCGCTACACCGCGTTCGACTTCCGCGACAAGTTCACGCAAGGCAAGGGGTCGACCTTCCAGGTCCAGCGCGCGCGCTTCGACCAATTGCTGGCCGACCAGGCCGAGCTGCAGGGCGTGGAAATTCGCTACGAAGAAGAAATCATCGCTGCCGATTTCGCCGGCGACTGCCCGCGCCTGCGGGTGCGTCGCCTGGACGGCAGCGAGTACGAAGTGGAGTGCGCCTTCGTCCTCGACGCCAGTGGCTACGGCCGTGTGCTGCCGCGCCTGCTGGACCTTGAGGCGCCGTCCGGCTTCCCGGTGCGCCGCGCCGTGTTCACGCATATCGAGGACCGGATCGACGCGCCGGAATTCGACCGCGAGAAGATCCTCATCAGCATCCACCCGCAAGAGCGCGGCATCTGGTACTGGACCATCCCCTTCAGCGATGGCCGCACCTCGGTCGGCGTGGTTGCCGAGGACCGTCACTTCGAAGGCAAGCTGGATGACCTGGACGCCTGCCTGAAGGGCTTCTTCGACGCTGCGCCGAACCTGCGCCCGCTGCTGGAGAATGCCGTGTGGGACACCCCCGCGCGCACCCTCGGCGGCTACTCGGCGAACGTCAAGCGCCTGGCCGGGCCAGGCTTCGCCCTGCTCGGCAATGCAGCGGAATTCCTCGACCCGGTATTCTCCTCCGGCGTCACCATCGCCATGCGCTCCTCCAGCATGGCGGCCAACCTGCTCGACCGTCAGCTCAAGGGCGAGACCGTGGACTGGGAAGGCGATTTCGCCCAGCCACTCAAGCGCGGCGTGGACACCTTCCGCGCCTACGTCGAGGGCTGGTACGACGGCAGCTTCCAGGACGTGATCTTCTACGAGAAGGCCACCCCGGAAATCCGCCGGATGATCTGCTCCATTCTCGCCGGCTACGCCTGGGATACTCGCAATCCCTTCGTCGCCGAACCGCAGCGTCGCCTGCGGGTGCTCTCCGAAATCTGTGCAAGCTGAAAGGACAAGGACTGTCATGACCCGCCCCGCCTCCACCTACGTCGAAGAAACCCGTTTCGGTTTCTGGTTCCTGCAGAGCCACACCTGGCAACACCACGTGCTGCGCGTGGCGATCAATGACCTCAAGCGCCTGGTCAGCTGGGACATCCCGGCAAACCCGGTGCTGCTGGACGCCGGCTGCGGCCAGGGCCGCTCGTTCCGCCTGCTGAGCGAGGCCTTCAAACCCGGCCGCATGATCGGTCTCGACGCCGACCCGCACAGTCTCGACTGCTCGGCCGTGGAAGCGGCGCGGGAGAACATCGAGGTGGAGCTGAACTGCGCCGACTGCGCCGACCTGATGCTGCCTTCGGCCAGCGTCGATATCCTGTTCTGCCACCAGACCTTCCACCACCTGGTGGAGCAGGAGCAGGCGCTGCAGGAGTTCTGGCGGGTGCTCAAGCCGGGCGGCCTGCTGCTGTTCGCCGAGTCCACCGAGGCGTACATCGATACCTGGGTGATCCGCTGGTTCTTCCGCCACCCGATGCATGTGCAGAAGAGCGCCGCGCAGTACCTGCAGATGCTCCGCGAGCAGGGCTTCGAATTCAGCGAGAAGAACGTTTCCTACCCCTACCTGTGGTGGAGCCGCGCCAAGGACTTCGGCCTGCTGGAACGCTGGGGCCTGCGCAAGCCGAAACCGTTCGGCCAGCGCGAGGAGACCCTGGTCAACGCCGTGGTGCGCAAACCCCTGGAGAGCCGCTGAGTATGATCCGCTGGCTGAGTCTCGCCTTCGCCCTGCTGCTGGCCGGCTGTGCCCAGCATGCGCCGCTGCCGTCCATGTTGCCGCCGCTGGCGACGCCGTTGCAGCTGCACATCCATCGCGAACAAGGCCAGGCCAGCCAACCCTCGACACAGGACTGGCTGCTGGTGATCCAGCAGGAAGGCACAGCGCTGCGCTGGTCGCTGATCGATCCGCTGGGCATACCGCTGTCGCGCCAGCTGCTGCGTGAGGGAGAATGGAGCAACGACGGCCTGCTGCCGCCCAACCCCGAGGCGCGCGAACTCTTCGCCGTGCTGCTGTTCGCGCTGACGCCCGAGGGTGATCTCGCCTCGCGCTACCAGACCACGGACTACCGGGCGGACGAGCACGGTCGCCACCTGCAGCAACGCTGGAAGATCACCTACCGGTCGGCGCAAGAGATCACCCTCGAATCCGCCGACCTTCGCTACCGGGTGACGCCCCTGAACGCCGAGAGCGCCGCACCATGACCGCCACGCACCTCAACGTGAGCTACCTCAACGAGCTGGGCCTGATCTGCGCGCTGGGCAACGACCGCCGCGAAGTGGCCGCCGCGCTGCTGGCGGGCGAGTCCGCCGGCATGCAGGTGCAGGCCGGCTGGGTGCCAGGCAGGAGCATTCCCGTCGGCACGGTGAAGGCGCGCCTGGCAGCCATCCCGGACAAGCGCCACGACACCCGCAACAACCGCCTTTTGCTGGCCGCCGCCACGCAGATCGACCCGGCCATCCGCGCCGCCATCCAGCGCTACGGCGCCGCACGCGTGGCAGTGGTGCTGGGCACCAGCACGTCGGGCATCCAGGAAACCACCCAGGGCGTGCGCCACCACAGGCTGCACGGGCAGTTGCCCGAAGGCTTCCACTACTCCCACCAGGAGCTTTCGGACCCGGCCGTGTACCTCGCGGATCACTACCAACTGGCCGGCCCGACCTACGTGATTTCCACCGCCTGCACCTCCAGCGGCCGCGCCCTGCAGAGCGCGCGCCGGCTGCTGAAGCTGGGGCTGTGCGATGCCGTGCTGTGCGGCGGCGTGGACAGCCTGTGCGAGCTGACGCTCAACGGCTTCAGCGCGCTGGAAGCGGTGTCGGATGAGCTGTGCAAACCCTTCTCGGCGAACCGCAAGGGCATCAATATCGGCGAAGGTGCCGCGCTGTTCCTGATGACCCGCGAGCCCGGTACAGTCGCCCTGCTCGGCACCGGTGCCAGCTCCGATGCGCACCACATCTCCGCCCCCGAACCCGAAGGGCGTGGCGCCCGCGAAGCGATGCGCAAGGCGCTGGCCGAGGCGCGGCTGGAGGCCGGGCAGATCGCCTACCTGAACCTGCACGGCACCGCGACCACGCACAACGACGCCATGGAGAGCCTTGCCGTCAGCGCGGAATTCCCTGCCGGCGTGCCCTGCTCCTCGACCAAACCGCTGTCCGGGCATACCCTCGGCGCCGCCGGCGCGCTGGAAGCGGCGTTCTGCTGGCTGCTGCTGGGCGAGCACAACCCCGACCGGCGCCTACCACCGCAACGCTGGGACGGCATCGCCGACCCGCAGTTGCCGGCGCTGCAACTGGTGGGCGACGACACGCCGCGACTGCCGACCGAAGGCCCGCGCTACCTGATGAGCAACTCGTTCGCCTTCGGCGGCAACAACATCAGCCTGATCCTGGGCGAGATGAGCAAGGATTCTGGAGTGACCCGATGATCGACTGGCCGATCGCCTCCCTGCTGCCCCACGCGGGCGACATGATCCTCATCGACGAAGTGCTCGACTTCGGCGACGAGGATATCCGCACGCGCCTGACAGTGCGTCAGGGCGGCCTGTTCAACGAAGCCGACGGCAGCCTGCCGGCCTGGGTCGGCGTGGAGCTGATGGCGCAGAGCGTCGCCGCCTACGCCGGCTGCCAGGCGCGCTCGCGCGGCGAGCCGGTGGAGCTGGGCTTCCTGCTCGGCACCCGCCAGTACCAGTGCGACGTGGCGAGCTTTCCGGCCGGCGCGCAGCTCACTATCCATGCCATCCGCACCCTGCAGGACGACAATGGCATGGGCGTTTTCGAATGCCATCTGGAAGGACCGGGGATCAAGGCGCTGGCGCGCCTCACCGTGTTCCGCCCGCCAGAGGTTGCCAGCTATCTACAAGAACCCGCTCTCGCTGATCAAAAAACCGAGAACCGAGAGCCGAAAGAGCCAAGCGTATGACTGATTCCATCCTCGTAACCGGCTCCAGCCGTGGCATCGGCCGCGCCATCGCCCTGCGCCTGGCGCGGGCCGGCTTCGATCTGGTGCTGCACTGCCGCAGCGGCCGCGCCGAAGCCGATGCTGTGCAGGCCGAAGTCCAGGCACTGGGGCGCAGCGCCCGCGTGTTGCAGTTCGACGTGGCCGACCGCGAAGCCACGCGCAACATCCTCGAGGCCGACGTGGAAACCCACGGCGCCTATTACGGCGTGGTGTGCAACGCCGGCCTGACCCGCGACGGCGCCTTCCCGGCGCTCACCGAAGAGGACTGGGACCAGGTGCTGCGGACCAACCTCGACGGTTTCTACAACGTCCTGCACCCGGTGATCATGCCGATGATCCGCCGCCGCCAACCGGGGCGCATCGTCTGCATCACCTCGGTGTCCGGGCTGATCGGCAACCGCGGCCAGGTCAACTACAGCGCCTCCAAGGCCGGCGTGATCGGCGCCGCCAAGGCTCTGGCCATCGAGCTGGGCAAGCGGAAAATCACCGTGAACTGCGTGGCACCGGGGCTGATCGATACCGCGATGCTCGACGAGCAGGTGCCGGTGGAGGAAATCCTCAAGATGATCCCCGCCCAGCGCATGGGCACCCCGGAAGAAGTCGCCGGCGCAGTGAATTTCCTGATGTCGGCCGAGGCCGGCTACATCACCCGCCAGGTGCTGGCGGTCAACGGAGGGCTGTGCTGATGAAGCGCGTCGTCATCACCGGCATGTCCGGCATCACCTCCCTGGGTTCGGACTGGGCGAGCATCGAGGCGCACTTCAGCGCCAACCAGAGCGGCATCCGCCGCATGGACGAGTGGGATCGCTTCACCGAACTGAACACCCGCCTGGCCGGCCCGGTACTGGATTTCGTGGTGCCCAGGCACTGGACCCGCAAGCAGCTGCGCAGCATGGGCCGCGTCTCGCGCCTGTCGGTGGGCGCCGCCGAGCGCGCGCTGGCCGACGCCGGGCTGCTGGGCGACGAATCCATCCGCGACGGCCGCATGGGCGTCGCCTGCGGCTCGTCCACCGGCAGCACCGACGAGATCAAGGCGTTCGGCAACATGCTGCTGAACTCGGTGGCCGACGGCCTCAACGCCAACTCCTACGTGCGCATGATGCCGCACACCACAGCAGCGAATATCAGCATCTTCTTCGGCCTCACCGGCCGGGTGATCCCCACCTCCAGCGCCTGCACCAGCGGCAGCCAGGGCATCGGCTACGCCTACGAGGCGATCCGCTTCGGCCGCCTGCCGCTGATGCTCGCCGGCGGCGCCGAGGAGCTGTGCCCGACCGAGGCCATGGTGTTCGATGCGCTCTACGCCACCAGCCTGAAGAACGACACCCCGCAGCAGACACCGCGCCCCTACGACAGCGGCCGCGATGGCCTGGTGATCGGCGAAGGCGCCGGCATGCTGGTACTGGAAGACCTGGACCACGCCCTCGCCCGCGGTGCGCGCATCCACGCCGAGATCGTCGGCTTCGGCAGCAACGCCGACGGCCAGCACACCACCCGCCCGGAACAGTCGACCATGCGCCGCGCGATGGAGTTGGCGCTGGAAGATGCCGGCCTGCCGACCGAGGCCATCGGTTACGTGAACGGCCACGGCACCGCCACCGAGCAGGGCGATATCGCCGAAACCCTGGCGACCAGCGAACTCTTCGGAAATCGCATGCCGATCAGCTCGCAGAAGAGTTTCCTGGGCCACACTCTGGGAGCGTGCGGCGCGCTGGAGTCCTGGTTCAGCATCGAGATGATGAACAGCGACCGCTACGTGCACACCCTCAACCTGGACGAGATCGACCCGCGCTGCGGCGACCTCGACTACCTGCGGGGCGAGCCGCGCGCGATGAGCCATGAGTACGTGATGAACAACAACTTCGCCTTCGGCGGGATCAACACCTCGCTGATCTTCCGCCGCTGGCGCTGAGCCTTTCTCACCGTTACCGCCCAACGACACTGCAAGGAGAGCAAACCATGTCCCGACTGATCCGCAGCCTGCTGCTCTGCGTGGCCACCGCGATGGCCGTCGGTTGCACCACCAAGCCCGTGGAAAACATCGACCAGAGCCTGCCGCCGGACAGCAACCGCACCTCGGTGCAGGTGCAGGCGGCGATCCACGATGCGCTGGAAGAGCAGAAATGGACCGTGCAGCAGGACTCCGGCAACGTGATCTACGCCGAGATAACCGTGCGCGAGCGGCACCACGCCGAGGTCAGCATTCCGTACAGCAGCCAGCAGTACTCCATCAAGCTGCGCAGCAGCCGCGGCCTGGACGAGAAGGACGGGCAGATCCACCGCAACTACAACAAGTGGGTCGCCATCCTCAACAACAAGATTCTGCAGAACCTGCACCTCGCCCCGCCGAGCAACTGATCCCCCTCATCGACAAGGAGTCGATCCATGCAACGCAAGACCCTCGGGCTGTTCGCCCTCGCGCTCTGCGCGTCCATCCCCGGCATCAGCCAGGCTCGCGACACCACCCTGCACCTACCCTTCGACGAAGTCGTCGCCGAGGCGGTGAAGGCCGGTCGCCTGGACGGCAGCGTGAAGTTCTACCTGGCGGGCAACCCGGCGGGTGACAAGCTGAACGTGGTCCAGTCCGGCGCCATCACCAACAAGAAGACCAACGCCTTCAACAAGAGCGACGAGGAAGCCTGCCGCTGGGCCCTGCAATCAGCACTGATCACCCTGCAGGACTCGGCGAAGAAGGCCGGCGCCACCGCCGTGACCAACATCGTCAGCTACTACAAGCGCAACGAGTACAAGGACGCCAAGCAGTTCGAGTGCCACGCCGGCGCAGTCATCGCCGGCGTCGCGCTGAAGGCCGACTACGCCAAGTAAGCCGCTGTCCCGCGGCGCTGTCCGCCGTGCCCGGCTTTGGGTATCGGCGGATAAAGCGTTCCGCTTTATGCGCCCTACGTTATCCGGCCCACCCGTAGGGCGCATGACGCCCCAGGCGTTATCCGCCAATGTGCCTGAGTCAGGCCTGGATTTGCTGGGTCACCAGGTCGAAGAACGACTGCGCCAGGCGTGACGTCTCGTTGCGTCGCCGCACCAGCCACACCGAACTGGTCGCGCCCGGATCGCTGAGGGTGCGATAGACCACGCCATCCACCCGCGTCCGGCGGAACGACGCCGGCAGCATCGACACACCGAGCCCCGCTGCCACCAGGCCGATGATGGTCATCGCCTCGCCCGCTTCCTGGGCGATGCGCGGGCTGAAGCCGGCCTGCCGCGACAGCGCCATCAGCTGGCTGTAGAGGCCCGTGCCGTAGCTGCGCGGGAAAAACACGAACGGCTCGTCCGCCAGCAAGGCGAACTCCAGCCCCTCCTGGCTGGCCTGCGCCAGCGGATGATCGGCGCGCAACACGGCCACCAGTGGCTCGCTGAACAGCTCCACGGCTTCCAGGGTTTCCGGCAGCGGGATCGGACGAATCAGGCCGACTTGCACGCGCTCTTCCAGCAGCGCCTGCACCGCCTGCCCGCTGCTCAGTTCCTGCAGGTCCAGGTGCACGTCCGGGTAGGCCTGACGGAATGCCAGGATGGCGCGCGGGATGCTGGAGGTGAACGGCGCCGAGGCGGTGAAGCCAACCTTCAGCTCGCCGATCTCGCCCTGGTGCGCACGCCGCGCCAGCAAGACGGCACGGTCCACCTGCTGCAACACCTGCCGCGCTTCGTCGAGAAACAGCTTGCCGGCCTCGGTCAGCGCCACGCGGCGGTTGGTGCGCTCCAGCAGCCGCGCGCCGATTTCCTCCTCCAGCGCCTGGATCTGCTGGCTCAGCGGCGGCTGGGAAATCCCCAGCTGCTCGGCGGCGCGGCCGAAGTGCAGCTCTTCCGCCACGGCGATGAAATAACGCAGGTGTCGCAGTTCCATCCAGCCTCCGCCATCAACGATTCGTAAAACGACTCAAACGTGTCGATTAATATATTGGAAATAATAAAGCCCGCTCCTTATCCTTTCCACACAAGCCCAATAACGACTACCAACCTGCTCCTTGCCTGGCCGCGCGGGCCCTTTTCCGCCACTCCAGGTCCTCTGCTGTCATCTACCCCAGCTTTTCCATCCAGAGGTGTGTCGTGAGTCAACCTGCCCTGCGGGCTTTGCGGGAAGAACATTCCATGGCGGCCGAGCCGCCTGTCGTACAAGAACCGTCCGCCGCCAACGATCCGGCGGAGGTGCTGCCCGATCTGCGCGAGAGCGCGCGTGAAGCCAACGGCGACGTGGTGCGCGCCGTCGAAGAGATCGAAACCTACATCGAGAAAGGCACCCCGGAATTCATGCGCACATCGCTGGCGCTGTTCTCCGGCGGCTTCGCCACCTTCGCCCTGCTGTACTGCGTGCAGCCGATGATGCCGGTGCTGTCCAGGGCCTTCAGCCTGACCGCCGCGCAGAGCAGCCTGGTACTGTCGATCTCCACCATCACCATGGCCTTCGGCCTGCTGGTCACCGGGCCGATCTCCGACGCCATCGGGCGCAAGTCGATCATGGTCGCCTCGCTGGTCCTCGCCGCCCTGTTCACCATCGGCAGCTCGCTGATGCCGACCTGGCACGGCGTGCTGGCCATGCGCGCGCTGCTCGGCCTGTCGCTCAGCGGCCTGGCGGCGGTGGGCATGACCTACCTCTCCGAGGAAATCCACCCGCAGCACATCGGGCTGTCCATGGGGCTGTACATCGGCGGCAACGCCATTGGCGGCATGAGCGGGCGGCTGATCAGCGGCGTGCTGGTGGACTACGTGAACTGGCACGTGGCACTGGCCACCCTGGGCGTGCTTGCCCTGGCGGCGGCGCTGCTGTTCTGGCGCATCCTGCCCGAATCGAAGAACTTCCGCCCGGCGCCGCTCAAGCCGCGCCGGCTCATCGAGGGCTTCACCGGGCACTTCCGCGATGCCGGCCTGCCCTGGCTGTTCCTCGAGGCGTTCCTGCTGATGGGTGCCTTCGTCACCCTGTTCAACTACATCGGCTACCGCCTGCTGGCCGAGCCCTATCACCTGAGCCAGGCCATCGTCGGCGTGCTCTCGCTGGTCTACCTGTCGGGCATCTACAGCTCGGCCTGGGTCGGCTCGCTGGCCGACAAGCTGGGCCGGCGCAAGGTGCTCTGGGCGATGATCGCGCTGATGCTCGGTGGCGTACTGATCACCCTGCTGCAACCGCTGGCCCTGGTGCTGGTCGGCCTGCTGGTGTTCACCTTCGGCTTCTTCGGCGCGCACTCGGTGGCCAGCAGCTGGATCGGCCGCCGCGCCCTGAAGGCCAAGGGCCAGGCCTCGTCGCTGTACCTGTTCTGCTACTACACCGGCTCCAGCGTCGCCGGCACCGCTGGCGGCCTCTTCTGGCACCAGTACGGCTGGAACGGCGTGGGCCTGTTCATCGCCAGCCTGCTGGGCATCGGCCTGCTGGTGGCCCTGCACCTGGCGCGCCTGCCGGTGTTACCGCGCGACCTGCCCGCACTCAACAAAGCTGGGTAGTTTCTACACACAAAACAAACTGCATGCCTGAAAACGACATGGAACGGTCGTACAAAGACATGGATGTCGTTTTAAGCAATGCCTTTGCCACGGGGCTCGTAGCGAAACACCCCAACCTACAACTTAAGTCGTAACAGAATGTGGCGCGATACTTGCGTTCAATTTCTTGAACGACTTGTTGGAATCCTGAAACGGACCTCGACTCCCGCAGTACGCAATTCCCTCCGTAGTTGTAGGTAAAGCATGAGCAGCACCCCCTCTCCCGGGCTCTCCCAGGGCCTGCAAAATCGTCACGTCACGATGCTTTCGATCGCCGGTGCCATTGGCGCGGGCCTGTTCGTAGGCTCCGGCCACGCCATCGCCGAAGCTGGCCCGGCCGTCATGGTCTCCTATCTGGTCGCCGGCCTGCTGGTGGTCCTGGTGATGCGCATGCTGGCCGAAATGGCCGTCGCGCAGCCGGACAGCGGCTCCTTCTCCACCTACGCCGACCGCGCCATCGGTCACTGGGCCGGTTTCACCATCGGCTGGCTGTACTGGTGGTTCTGGGTCCTGGTGATCCCGCTGGAAGCCAACGCCGCCGCCGCGATCATCCACGCCTGGTTCCCCGGCGCGCCGATCTGGGTGCTGGCCTTCCTGATCACCTCCGCGCTGACCGTGACCAACCTGTTCAGCGTGAAGAACTACGGTGAGTTCGAGTTCTGGCTGGCGCTGATCAAGGTCGTCTCGATCATTGCCTTCCTGGTGCTGGGCTGCGCGGCCATCTTCGGCTTCTCGCCCAACAGCGAAGTCTCCGGCATCGGCCACCTGACCAGCGAAGGCTTCCTGCCCAAGGGCTGGGGCGCCGTGCTCGCCGCGCTGCTGACCACCATGTTCTCCTTCATGGGTTCGGAAATCGTCACCATCGCCGCCACCGAGTCCAAGGACCCGGAGCAGCAGATCACCCGCGCCACCAACTCGGTGATCTGGCGTATCGCGCTGTTCTACCTGCTGTCGATCCTGATCGTGGTCTGCCTGGTGCCGTGGAACGACCCGCGCCTGGTGAGCATGGGCTCCTACCAGACCGTGCTGGAACACCTGCACATCCCCTACGCCAAGCTGATCGTCGACATTATCGTGCTGGTCTCGGTCACCAGCTGCCTGAACTCGGCGCTCTACACCGCTTCGCGCATGATGTACTCGCTGAGCAAGCGCGGTGACGCACCGAAGATCGCCCAGGTAACCAGCGCCAGCCGCACCCCGGTCTACGCCGTGCTGCTGTCCACCGCCATGGCCTTCCTGTGCACCTTCGCCAACTACCTGGCCCCGGCCGAAGTGTTCAACTTCCTGCTGGCCAGCTCCGGCGCCATCGCCCTGCTGGTGTACCTGGTGATCGCCATGTCGCAGCTGCGCATGCGCAAGAAGCTGCTCGCCCAGGGCCACCAGCTGAAGCTGAAGATGTGGCTGTTCCCCTGGCTGACCTGGGCGGTGATCCTCTTCATCGTCGGTGCCCTGGTGATCATGCTGATCCGCCCGGACCACCGCATGGAAGTGGTCGCCACCACCCTGCTGACCGTCGTGGTGGTCTGCTCCGGCCTGCTGGTGTCCAACCGCCGCAAGTCCCAGCGCGCCGCCGGTCTGGTGGGTGATGCTGCGTGATGCCTCTGAGGGAGCCTGAGGCTCCTTGAGGGAATGAAGAAGCCCCGCTGCAGAGCGGGGCTTTTTCATTGCGTCATGGGGAACCGTCCCGTGCGGTTCGCGAGCAAGCTCGCTCCTACTAAGAGCCAAAGCCTCGCCCGCCCCTGGCTTTGGCTTGGGCTTGGGCTTTGGCTTTGGCTTTGGCTTTGGCTCTTGAGGACTTCCAGAAAAACATCCGCACACGCCGACTGCCCCGTTCAGGAGGCCTCGTTGAAGCGGAGTTTCAGGGGTTGAGCGACATGGATGTCGCGAGAGCGGCGATGGGCCAGGGATGGCCCTTCGCCGCGTGCCCCTGAAACTGCGCTTCAACGAGGGGATTTTTCGCCTAAGCGAAAAACCGGATGTCCGGGGCAAGACCTTTGGTTACTTTGGGGCGTTTGCCAAAGTAACTCGCCCGAGGGGGCGAAACACAAAATCCGCGCGCACGTCGAAGCGGCGCTGAAATGCCCAACCCGAAGCAGCAGAACTGGAACATCGGAGCAAAAGAAAGCGCCGACCCTGCCGGCGGATCGCGGGCATGGCCCGCTCCTACAGGAAGCCACAAAAAAGCCCCGCATTTGCGGGGCTTTTCAGCGAAGTATCAGGCTCAGTGATACTGCGCCGACAGCTCGTGCACCGCCTCGAAGAAGGCGCCGGCATGGGCAGGATCGACTTCCGGGGTGACACCATGGCCAAGGTTGAACACGTGGCCATTGCCATTACCGAAGGCACCGAGGATACGCGCCACTTCAGCGCGGATGGCTTCCGGCTTGGCGTAGAGCACCGCCGGGTCCATGTTGCCCTGCAGGGCCACCTTGTCGCCGACGCGGGCGCGGGCGCTGCCGATGTCGCAGGTCCAGTCCAGGCCCAGCGCTTCGGCGCCGGTATTGGCCATGGACTCCAGCCACAGGCCGCCACCCTTGGTGAAGAGGATCACCGGCACACGGCGCCCTTCATGTTCGCGGATCAGGCCGTCGACGATCTTCTGCATGTAGGCCAGGGAGAATTCCTGGTACGCCGCTGCCGACAGCGCACCACCCCAGGAATCGAAGATCTGCACCGCCTGTGCGCCCGCGAGAATCTGGCCATTCAGGTAGCTGGTGACCGACTGCGCCAGCTTGTCCAGCAGCGCGTGCAGGGCCTGCGGGTTTTCGTAGAGCATCGCCTTGGTCTTGCGGAAGTCACGGCTGGAACCACCTTCGACCATGTAGGTGGCCAGGGTCCAGGGGCTGCCGGAGAAGCCGATCAGCGGCACGCGGCCGTTCAGTTCGCGGCGGATGGTACGCACGGCGTCCATCACGTAGCCAAGGTCCTTTTCCGGGTCAGGGATCGGCAGGGCTTCGATGTCGGCCAGGTTGCTGACGACCTTCTTGAAACGCGGGCCTTCGCCGGTTTCGAAGTACAGGCCCTGGCCCATGGCGTCGGGGATGGTGAGGATGTCGGAGAAGAGGATCGCCGCGTCCAGCTGCGGGTAGCGGTCCAGCGGCTGCAGGGTCACTTCGCAGGCCATCTGCGGGTTCATGCACAGGCTCATGAAGTCACCGGCCTTGGCGCGGGTGGCGCGGTACTCCGGCAGGTAGCGGCCGGCCTGGCGCATCATCCAGACAGGGGTGACATCGACGGGCTGCTTGAGCAGGGCGCGGAGGAAGCGATCGTTCTTCAAGGCAGTCATAACGGCATCCGGCAAAAAAGTGCAGGTATTTTCGCAAAGCCCAAAAGAAAAGGCACGGCGGGTGCCGTGCCTTTTGTCTATCGCGACAGTTTGTCGCTGCGTCATCAATGTAGGGCGCATAACGCCAAAGGCGTTATCCGCCACGGCGGATAAGGCGTTCCGCCTTATTCGCCCTACATGGAACGCACTCAGACGCCCAGGTAGTCCAGGATGCCTTCGGCGGCGGTGCGGCCTTCGAAGATCGCCGTCACTACCAGATCGGAACCGCGGACCATGTCGCCACCGGCGAAGATCTTCGGGTTGCTGGTCTGGTGCTTGAACTGCGAGGCCGCCGGGGCGATGACGCGGCCCTGGCTGTCGATTTCCACCTGGTGCTGGTCGAACCACGGCGCCGGGCTCGGGCGGAAACCGAAGGCGATCAGCACGGCTTCCGCCGGGATGATTTCCTCGGAACCCGGGATCGGCTCGGGGCTGCGACGGCCACGGGCGTCCGGCTCGCCGAGGCGGGTCTCGACCACCTTCACGCCTTCCACCTTGTCCTCGCCGACGATGGCGATGGGCTGGCGGTTGAAGAGGAACTTCACGCCTTCTTCCTTGGCGTTCTTCACCTCTTTGCGCGAGCCGGGCATGTTCTCTTCGTCACGGCGGTAGGCGCAGGTCACGCTCTTGGCGCCCTGGCGGATGGAGGTGCGGTTGCAGTCCATCGCGGTGTCGCCACCGCCCAGTACCACGACGCGCTTGCCCTTCATGTCGACGAAGTCTTCCGGCGACTTCTCGAAGCCCAGGTTACGGTTCACGTTGGCGATCAGGAAGTCCAGCGCATCGTGCACGCCGGGCAGGTCTTCGCCAGGGAAGCCGCCTTTCATGTAGGTGTAGGTGCCCATGCCCATGAACACGGCATCGTACTCATCGAGCAACTGCTCCATGGTGACGTCCTTGCCGATCTCGGTGTTCAGGCGGAACTCGATGCCCATGCCGGTGAAGACTTCACGACGGCGCGAGAGCACCTGCTTCTCCAGCTTGAACTCGGGGATGCCGAAGGTCAGCAGGCCGCCGATTTCCGGGTTCTTGTCGAACACCACCGGGGTCACGCCGTTGCGCACCAGCACGTCGGCGCAGCCCAGGCCCGCCGGGCCCGCGCCGATCACGGCGACGCGCTTGCCGGTGGGCTTGACCTTGGACATGTCCGGACGCCAGCCCATGGCGAAGGCGGTGTCGGTGATGTACTTCTCCACCGAGCCGATGGTGACCGCGCCGAAGCCATCGTTCAGGGTGCAGGCGCCTTCGCACAGGCGGTCCTGCGGGCACACCCGGCCGCAGACTTCCGGCAGGGTGTTGGTCTGGTGGGACAGTTCGGCGGCGGCGAGGATGTTGCCTTCGGAGACCAGCTTCAACCAGTTGGGGATGAAGTTGTGGACCGGGCACTTCCACTCGCAGTACGGGTTGCCGCAGCCCAGGCAACGGTGGGCCTGGTCAGCCGCCTGCTGCGGCTTGAACAGGTCGTAGATTTCCACGAACTCGCGCTTGCGCTGGCGAAGAAGCTTCTTCTTCGGATCCTTGCGCCCGACTTCGATGAACTGGAAGTCATTGTTAAGACGTTCAGACATTTTCAGACCTCATCAAACTTCAGGCGCTTATTGCGGGTTGGCACGAGTGCTGGTCAGCAGGGAACCGAGGCTTGCGGCCTTCGGTTTCACCAGCCAGAACCGACGCAGGTAGTCGTCGAGGTTCTCCAGCAGATGTGCACCCCACTCACTCGCCGTTTCCGCCACGTACTCGACCAGCACCTTGCGCAGATGGTTGCGCTGGGCCTCCATCGCCTCGCCGCTGATGCGCTGGATTTCCACCAGCTCATGGTTCACGCGGTCGACGAAGGTGTTGTCCATGTCGAGGACATAAGCGAAGCCACCGGTCATGCCGGAGCCGAAGTTGTAGCCGGTCTTGCCCAGTACGCAGATGAAACCGCCGGTCATGTATTCGCAGCAGTGGTCACCGGTACCTTCAACCACGGCATGAGCGCCGGAGTTGCGCACGCCGAAACGCTCGCCCGCGGTGCCGGCGGCGAACAGCTTGCCGCCGGTGGCGCCGTACAGGCAGGTGTTGCCGACGATGGCCGATTCCTGCGACTTGAACGGGCTGCCCTTGGGCGGAGTGACGACCAGCTTGCCGCCGGTCATGCCCTTGCCGACGTAGTCGTTGGCGTCGCCTTCCAGGTACAGGTGCAGGCCGCCGGCGTTCCACACGCCGAAGCTCTGCCCCGCAGTGCCCTTGAAGCGGAAGGTGATCGGCGACTTGGCCATGCCCTGGTTGCCGTGGACCTTGGCGATCTCACCGGAAATCCGCGCACCGATGGAACGGTCGCAGTTGCAGATGTCCAGTTCGTACTCGCCGCCCTTGGCGCCTTCGATGGCGGAGCGCGACAGCTCGACCATCTTCTCGGCCAGCAGGCCCTGGTCGAACGGCGGATTCTTCTCGACTTCGCAGAACTGCGGCTTCTCGGCCGGGATCAGGTCGCTGCCCAGCAGCGGCGTGAGGTCGAGGTTGCCCTGCTTGGGCGTCTCGCCCGGCAGGATTTCCAGCAGGTCGGTGCGGCCGATCAGTTCTTCCAGGCTGCGCACGCCGAGCTTGGCCAGCCACTCACGGGTTTCGCTGGCAATGAAGGTGAAGAAGTTCACCACCATGTCCACGGTGCCGATGAAGTGGTCCTTGCGCAGCTTGTCGTTCTGGGTGGCGACGCCGGTAGCGCAGTTGTTCAGGTGGCAGATACGCAGGTATTTGCAGCCCAGGGCGATCATCGGCGCGGTGCCGAAGCCGAAGCTCTCGGCACCGAGGATGGCCGCCTTGATGACGTCCAGGCCGGTCTTCAGGCCGCCGTCGGTCTGCACCCGGACCTTGCCGCGCAGGTCGTTGCCGCGCAGGGTCTGGTGCGCCTCGGCGAGGCCCAGCTCCCACGGGGAACCCGCGTACTTGATGGAGGTGATCGGCGATGCGCCGGTGCCGCCGTCATAGCCGGAGATGGTGATCAGGTCCGCATAGGCCTTGGCCACGCCGGCGGCGATGGTGCCAACGCCCGGCTCGGATACCAGCTTCACCGATACCAGCGCCTGCGGGTTGACCTGCTTGAGGTCGAAGATCAGCTGGGCGAGGTCTTCGATGGAGTAGATGTCGTGGTGCGGCGGCGGCGAGATCAGGGTCACGCCGGGCACTGCATAGCGCAGGCGGGCGATCAGGCCGTTGACCTTGCCACCGGGCAGCTGGCCACCTTCGCCAGGCTTGGCGCCCTGAGCCACCTTGATCTGCAGGACTTCGGCGTTGACCAGATATTCCGGGGTCACACCGAAGCGGCCGGTGGCCACCTGCTTGATCTTCGAGCTGCGCAGCGTGCCGTAGCGCGCCGGGTCTTCGCCACCCTCACCGGAGTTGGAGCGGCCGCCCAGGCGGTTCATCGCTTCGGCCAGGGCCTCGTGGGCCTCCGGCGACAGCGCACCGAGGGAGATGCCGGCAGCGTCGAAGCGCTTGAAGATGGACTCCAGCGGCTCGATCTCGTCCAGGCTCAGCGGCTGCTCGCTGGTCTTCACCTTGAGCAGGTCGCGCAGCATGGAGACCGGGCGCTGGTCGACCAGCGCGGTGTATTCCTTGAATTTGGCGTAGTCGCCCTGCTGCACGGCGGCCTGCAGGGTGTTCACCACGTCCGGGTTGTAGGCGTGGTACTCGCCACCGTAGACGAACTTCAGCAGACCACCCTGCTGGATCGGCTTGCGGTTGTTCCAGGCCTCGAACGCCAGCAGCTTCTGCTCGTTCTCGATGTCGAGGAAGCGCGCGCCCTGGATGCGGCTCGGGGTACCCGGGAAGCACAGGCCGGTGACTTCGTCGGCCAGGCCGATGGCTTCGAACAGCTGGGCGCCACGGTAGGAGGCGATGGTGGAGATGCCCATCTTCGAGAGGATTTTCAGCATCCCCTTGGAGATGCCCTTGCGGTAGTACTTGAAGACCTCGTAGAGGTCGCCCAGCACTTCGCCGGTACGGATCAGGTCGGCCAGCACTTCGTAGGCGAGGTACGGGTAGACCGCGGAAGCGCCGAAGCCCACCAGCACCGCGAAGTGGTGCGGGTCACGGGCAGTGGCGGTCTCCACCAGGATGTTGGAGTCGCAACGCAGGCCGGTCTGCACCAGGCGGTGGTGCACGGCGCCAACGGCCAGGGCCGCATGCACCGGCAGCTTGCCGGGAGCGATGTGACGGTCGGACAGCACCAGCAACACCTTGCCGGCGCGCACGGCCTCCTCGGCCTGGTCGGCAATGTTGCGCACGGCCGTTTCGAGGCCGACGGACTCGTCGTAGTTCAGGTCGATGTGGTGCAGGTCGAAGCCCGGACGCTCCAGGTTCATCAGGGTCCGCCACTTCGCCGGGGAGATCACCGGGGTGGTCAGGATCGCCTGGTTGGCGTGGTGCGGAGACTCTTCGAAGATGTTCTGCTCGATGCCCAGACAGGTTTCCAGGGACATCACGATCGCTTCGCGCAGCGGGTCGATCGGCGGGTTGGTGACCTGCGCGAAGACCTGGCGGAAGTAGTCGTAGGGCGAGCGGATGCGTTTGGACAGCACCGCCATCGGGGTGTCGTCGCCCATCGAGCCGACCGCTTCCTGGCCCTGCTCGGCGAGCGGGCGCAGCACCTGGTCACGCTCCTCGAAGGTGACCTGGAACATCTTCATGTATTGCTTGAGCTGGTCGCCGTCGTAGCTGGCAACGCCCTGGTCATCGTCCAGGGTGGCCTGGATGCGCAGCGCGCTCTGGCGCAGCCACTGCTTGTACGGGTGGCGCGACTTCAGGCGGTTGTCGATGTCCTCGGTCTGCAGCAGCTGGCCGGTCTCGGTGTCCACCGCAAGGATCTGGCCCGGACCGACACGGCCCTTGGCGATGACGTCCTCGGGCTTGTAGTCCCACACGCCGATTTCCGAGGCGAGGGTGATGTAGCCGTTCTTGGTGGTGACCCAGCGCGAGGGACGCAGGCCGTTGCGGTCGAGCAGGCAGACGGCGTAGCGGCCATCGGTCAGCACGACGCCGGCGGGGCCGTCCCACGGCTCCATGTGCAGCGAGTTGAATTCGTAGAACGCGCGCAGGTCGGCGTCCATGGTCTCGACGTTCTGCCAGGCCGGCGGAATGATCATGCGCAGGCCACGGAACATGTCCATGCCGCCGGTGACCATCAGCTCGAGCATGTTGTCCATGCTGGAGGAGTCGGAGCCCACGCGGTTGACCAGCGGGCCGAGCTCGTCGAGATCGGGCATCCACTCGTTGGCGAACTTGGCGCGACGGGCCTGGGCCCAGTTGCGGTTGCCGGTGATGGTGTTGATCTCGCCGTTGTGCGCCAGCAGGCGGAACGGCTGGGCCAGCGGCCACTTCGGCAGGGTGTTGGTCGAGAAGCGCTGGTGGAAGACGCAGATGGCGGTCTTCAGGCGCTCGTCGGAGAGGTCCGGATAGAAGGCGGCGAGGTCCGCCGGCATCATCAGGCCCTTATAGATGATGGTCTTGTGCGAGAAGCTGCAGATGTAGTGGTCGGCGTCCTCGGCGTTGGCCACGGAGGAGCGGCGACGGGAGCTGAACAGCTTGACCGCGAATTCCTGGTCGGACAGGCCTTCACCGCCGATGAACACCTGCTCGATCTGCGGCAGGCGCTCCAGCGCGAGGCGACCCAGGACGCTGGTGTCGATCGGCACCTTGCGCCAACCGACCAGCTTCAGGCCGGCGCGCTCGATCTCGCGATTCATGTTCGCGCGGGCGGCTTCGGCTTTCACCGGATCCTGGTTGAAGAAGACCATGCCCACGGCGTACTGGGCGGGCAGCTCGGCGCTGAAGGACTCTTGGGCCACGGCGCGCAGGAACTGGTCGGGCTTCTGGATCAGCAGCCCACAGCCGTCCCCGGTTTTCCCGTCCGCGTTGATCCCACCTCGGTGGGTCATGCAGGTCAGTGCTTCGATGGCGGTTTGCAGAAGTTCGTGGCTTGCCTCGCCCGTCATATGGGCGATCAGACCGAATCCGCAGTTATCCTTGAACGTCTCAGGATGGTACAGACCTGCTTTCATAGGGAACTCTCACCGGCAAAACTTTTATAAATTCCAGGGTCTGCTGACGTTTCGCCATCGCCCTGTTTCGCCGTGCAGGCTCGTTTCCCGCGCACCCCAAAGGCTCGGGCCGCATCTATCGTGCAGCGCCGTTGTAGCCCCTGGTTCACCTGGAATGACCGTTCCGCGCGAGGTGCCACGTCTTACCCAACGTGGCGGCGGTTCCGGCCCTGGCCATGACGAAACGTCAGCAGACCCTCTTCAAGCACTTCGCCTGTCTACTCGCTCAAGCGGCAAGTTTCCGATAGGCAAAGGGAGGTCATTGTACACATGGGGAAAGCGACGTCACTGTTTTTTTTGACGCACTGCTGACACCCGATGTCGCATTTTTATAAGAATGCAGCAAAAGACACAAGCCAATAAAAAAGCCGAGCCCCAGGGGATGGGGCTCGGCTTTTTCAGTATTGCGACACTGCGACCTTTCAGCGCGCCCCGGCGATGTCCTGCTGGATACTGGAGAAAGGACGAGCCCAGGGCTTGGAGGCCTGGATCTTCGCCGGCAGCTTCTTGATCGCCGCCTGCGCGGAGGCGCGGTCGGCGAAGCTGCCGTAGGTCACGACGTAGAACGGCTTGCCCTGCAGGTTCTTGCGGAAATAGCGGTAGTCGCCGCTGCCCTGCTGGCTGATAAAGGCCTTGGCACTGGCTTCGGAGCCGGTGCCCAGCACCTGCACGGAGTAGCGCGAACCGGCCTGGGACTGGTACCAGCTGCTGCCACCGGCGCTACCGGTTGCGGCGGCGGGCTTGCTGGCGGCGGTCGCTGGCTTGGCGCTGGCAACGGTGGTGGCAGGTTTGGTCGCAGCCGGCTTGGCAGCCTGGACAGGCTTGGCCGGCGCAGTAGCGGCAGGCTTGACCGGTTCCGGACGCGGAGCGGGGGCAGGAGTCGGGGCTGGCTGGATCGCAGCCTGCTGCTGGACGGGAGCCGCCGGCACCGGGTTCAGCGGTTTCGGGCCATTGTTCGCCAGCGGGGTTACCGGCGGAGCGGAGGTAGTCACGGTCGGCGGGATGGCTGCCGAAGGCATGCCGCCTTCGTCGGCATCTTCCTGGCCACCAGCCTGGGCCATGGGCTCACGAATCACCGGCTGGCTCTCGCCTACCAGTGGCAGCGGCAGCGGCTGGTTGGAACCGGCGAACTCCACTGACGGACCATTACCCTGGGCATCCGGCTGCGGCTGCGCGCTCGGCTGCGGAGCAGCAGCGCCACCCAGCGGCAGTTGCGACGAAGTCTGCGCAGCGGTGTTGTTCGCGGTCTCCGGCTTGGTGGTCTTGCCCTGCATGAACCAGGCAGCGATGACGCCGATGGCGACCACGCCGAGGATCGCAAGGTGCTTCTTCGGCAGCTTGAAGCCGGCGCCGGAAGCTTTGCGCTCGCCACTGCGGTCAGCCAGCATCGCCTCGATCATGGCGTCGCGGGCAGTCTGGTTGATGGTGCCGGGCCAGCCGCCGGATTGCTCGTGGATGTCGGCCAGCAGATCGGCCGAGATCAGCTCGATGCCCTGCCCCGCACCCTCGAGGCGCTGCGCCAGGTATTCGCGGGTCTCTTCCTCGCTGTACGGCTGCAGCTCGATGGCGTGGAAGCGCTCCTCACCCTCGGACAGCACTTCGAGGCGCGACAGCAACTCGGGCTCGCCGAACAGGAAGACATGCAGGCGCGCCTCGGAATTACCGGCAGCCAAGAGCAGGAGGACTTCCAGAGCGTCATCGCGCAGTTGCTCGGCATCATCCACCAGCAGGTAGACGTCCTGGCCGGTGATCGCCAATTGAGCGACCTTGGCAAGGATCGCCTCGATGCTGGTCTGGGTGATGCCCAGGCCTTGCGCGAGCTGGCGCAGCAGGGTGGCTTCGTCGGTCACCGAGCGACCGGAAATCACCACGCTGGAGACGGCGTCCTTGTTGGTGCTGGCCACCAGGGCCTGGCGCAGCAGGGTCTTGCCGCTGCCCAGCGGGCCGGTGACGGCCAGCAGCAACTGGCTGTAGCGCGCCAGGTGGTGCAACTGCCCCAGCACGGGCTTGCGCTGCGCAGGGAAGAACTTGAAGCCCGGAACCCGCGGTGCGAACGGGTCGTGACTGAACTGGTAGTGGGCCAGGAAGGCCTCATCGGCATGCAAGCTGGACATGGGACCTCAGTGTTCTCCTGCCTGACCGACCAGTGCCTGGTAGTCAGCGCGCAGTGTTTCTTCCAGAATCTCACGGGGGAATTCGGCGGTCACGACCGCGCCCCCCAGCCCTTGGAGCAATACCAGACGCAGACGGCCATCGAGCACTTTCTTGTCGACGGCCATGTGCTCGAGAAAATGCTCGGCGTTCATTTCCTGCGGCGGGACCACCGGCAGCTTCGCCGCGGCGAGCAGACGGATGCCGCGATCGAGCTCGGCCTTTGTCAGCCATCCCAGCCGATGCGACATCTCAAGTGCCATCACGGTTCCCGCCCCCACGGCTTCGCCGTGCAGCCAGACGCCATAACCCATGTGAGTCTCGATGGCGTGGCCGAAGGTATGGCCCAGGTTGAGGGTGGCGCGGACACCGGTTTCCTTCTCGTCGGCACCGACCACGCGGGCCTTGGCCGCGCAGGAGCGCTCGATGGCCTCGGTCAGCGCGATGGTATCCAGCGCCAGCAGGTCATCCATGTGCGCTTCCAGCCAGGTGAGGAAGGGCTCGTCGCAGATGAAGCCGTACTTGATCACCTCAGCCAGGCCGGCGGAGAGCTCGCGGGGCGGCAGGGTCTTCAGGGTCGCGGTATCGATGACCACCGCCTGGGGCTGGTAGAAGGCACCGACCATGTTCTTGCCCAGCGGGTGGTTGATGCCGGTCTTGCCGCCCACGGAGGAGTCCACCTGGGACAGCAGGGTGGTAGGCACCTGGATGAAGTCGACGCCGCGCTGGTAGCAAGCCGCAGCGAAACCGGTCATGTCGCCGATGACGCCGCCGCCCAAGGCGATCAGCGTGGTCTTGCGGTCATGGCGCGCGGTCAGCAGGCCATCGAAGATCAGTTGCAGGGTTTCCCACTGCTTGTAGGCCTCGCCATCGGGGAGCACGACCGTGGTGACCTTGTAGCCGGCCAGGGTCTTCTGCAGTCGATCCAGGTACAGCGGCGCGATGGTTTCATTGGTGACGATGGCTACCTGACGGCCACGAATGTGCGGCTCGAAGTAGCGCAGATCATCCAGCAGCCCCTCGCCGATGTAGATCGGGTAGCTGCGATCGGCCAGATCGACGTTGAGTGTGCGCATGAAACCCCCAGGCAAGAAAGGGGACTAGGATACCGCAGATTGCAGCGCCGTTAATGGCGCTCCAGCTCACGCAGGCGCTCGATGATCTCCAGCACGACAAGACGCGGAGGCCGCTCGTCGGTTTCGATGATCACGTCGGCTATTTCGCGATAAAGCGGATCGCGCATCTGCATCAGATCACGAAGGATCTGCTCCGGATTGGGCTTCTGCAGCAACGGGCGGTTCTTGTCGCGCGCCGTGCGGGAAATCTGCTGCTCGACCGAGGCGTGCAGGTAGATCACCTTGCCGCCCCCCTTGAGGATGAGCCGATTGGCGTCACGCATGACGGCGCCACCGCCGGTGGCGATGACCATGCCCCCTTCATCGCATAGCTCGGCCAGCATCGCCTGCTCACGCTCACGGAAGCCCGCCTCGCCCTCGACATCGAATATCCAGGGGATGTTGGCTCCGCAGCGCTGCTCGATCTCTTTATCCGAATCTTTGAAGACGAGGTGAAGCTCTTTGGCGAGAAGACGCCCGATGGTGCTTTTACCAGCTCCCATCGGGCCTACCAGAATCAAATTGGACACGACATTGATCAACGGCCGATTGCAATGGCCTGATTATTCATGATCCGCGGGGTAAGGAAAACCAGCAGCTCGTTCTTGCTGTCGGTCACATAGTCGTTCTTGAACAGGCGGCCGATCATCGGCACGTCGCCCAGGAACGGCACCTTGGCCGTGGACTTGGTCTGGGTGTTGGAGAACACGCCACCAATCACGATGGTTTCGCCATCGTTGACCAGCACTTTCGCGTTCACCTCGTTCTTCTTGATCGGCGGTACGCCGTTCAGGGCGTTGGCGTAGTCCGGCTCGTCCTTGTTGACCTTCACTTCCATGATGATGCGGTTGTCCGGAGTGATCTGCGGGGTCACTTCCAGGGACAGCGCCGCTTCCTTGAAGGACACCGAGGTCGCGCCGCTGGAGCTGGCTTCCTGGTAGGGAATCTCCGAGCCTTTCAGGATCTTCGCGGTTTCCTTGTCCGAGGTGACGACCTTCGGCTGGGACACCACTTCACCGTTACCGGTCTTCTCCATGGCGTTGAGCTGGAGATCCAGGATGGTGTTGTTGGTGGTGAAGCCGATACTGATGCCCGAAGTCGGGGTGGCGTTCGACGTGCCCAGGTCAACGAAGGTGTTGCCAGTGCTGTTGGTGCCGCCGGAGACATCGAAGTTGCCGTGGCCGGAGAGCGAGCCGCTCCAGTTCACACCCAGTTCCTTGGTGTAGTCGACGTTGGCTTCGACGATGCGCGCCTCGATCATCACCTGACGAACCGGGATGTCCAGCTGGGCGACGATGCGGCGCAGCTCGTCCAGGCGATCCTGGGTCTGGTAGGCAATGATGCTGTTGGTGCGGTCATCCACGGTGATCGAACCGCGGTTGTCGCCCTGTGCAGCCGCCGCAACGCCCGGAGCGCTGGCACCGCTGCCAGTGACGGAGCTGAACAGCTTGGCAATGTCCGCCGCCTTGGCGTAGTTCACCTGAATCAGCTCGCGACGCAGCGGAGCCAGTTCGGAGATCTGCTTCTGCGCTTCCAGCTCCTGGCGCTCGCGAGCCGCGATCTCGTCAGCCGGCGCGACCAGCAATACGTTGCCGACCTTGCGCTTGTCCAGGCCCTTGGTCTTGAGCACCAGATCCAGCGCCTGATCCCACGGCACGTTCTGCAGACGAAGGGTGATGTTGCCCTGCACGGTGTCCGAAGCCACCAGGTTCAGGTCGGTGAAGTCGGCGATCAGCTGCAGCACCGAGCGCACATCGATATCCTGGAAGTTCAGCGACAGCTTTTCACCGGTGTAGGCGAAGGTGTCCTTCTTGCGCTTCTCGGCATCGTCCTGGGTCAGCGGTTTGATGCTGACGGTCATGCGATTGTCGGTCTGGTAGACGAGGTAGTCGTACAGACCGGTCGGCTCGATGGTGATGCTGGCCTTGTCGCCGACCGCGGAAGCGTTGACCAGCTGTACCGGGGTCGCGAAGTCCTTCACGTCCAGGCGGACGCGCAGATTGTCCGGCAGCTGGGTACGCGGGAAGTCCAGGCGGATCTTGCCGCCCTGCTCCTGAATGTCCGGGCTGACAGTCGGATCGGACAGATCGATCACGACATTGCCTTCGCCTTGCTCGCCACGCTGGAAGTCGATATTACGAATCGCCTTGCCAGCCGGGACGTAGGGCTTGGGCTGAGCGGGCCTGGCCGCTGGAGCCGCTGCCGGCGCCGCGGAGGCGTAGGAGCTGGAAGTCGCTGCGCCCGCACCGACCACGACGTACAGGTTCGAACCTTCCGCACGGGTGCTGTAGGGCACGAGGGTCGCCAGATTGACGATCAGGCGAGTACGGTCCTTCGCCTCGACCACGGTCAGGCTGCGGGCATTGCCCACGCCCAGCTCGCGGTTCTTGCTGCCCAGCTTGTTCTGCACACCCGGCAGGTCCAGCGCGATTCGCGCCGGCTGCTCAATGGTGTAGCCACGCGGCGCGGCAACCGGCTCGTCGAAGCCCAGCTTCAGCTCCACGCGATCGCCCGGCAGCGCCGCCACGTCGACACTCTGCAGGTTCGCGGCCAGCAGAGCCGGCGCGAATACGGCCGCGAGCACGGAAATGCCGAGGCGGGAAAGCTTTCTATTCATCGTCTGAATCCGTCGTGCAGACTGCTGTTTGTTATCCATGTTCATCCCCGCCCTTAGGAGCGTTCCTTGAGAGTCAGGCTGCGCGGACGCTCCAGCCAGCCACCCTCACCATCAGGAACGATTTCAATCACGTCGATCTTGGCTTCGTTGATCGCAACGATCTTGCCGTCGTTGCGCCCAAGGTAGTCACCCACTCGTACCCGATGCACCCCTCCTGCACCTTTCACGAGAGCAAATACCTGACTGTCCTTGGCCAGGGTGCCGACCATTTCGAAGGTTTCGATGTTGAAGCCCTCGAGGAACTGCTTGACCCGTGTTTCATCGGGCTTGATGACCCTGTTGCCCTTCTGCTTGATCGCCAGGTCGATCTTCACCGGCGGCTGGAAGGGGCTGCGCAGGGACGAGGCGCTATAGGTAAAGGCTTCATAGGCCTGGAACTTGGGCATCGGCTCGATCGTCCCCTTCGGGCGAGCGCGCACTTCGTCCATGTAGCTCTGCAGGTCGGCAAAATCACTACCCGAGCCACAACCGTTCAAGGTCAGGAGCAGGAAACTGCAAATGATCAGGCGCCCCCTCATTTCTTCGCTCCTGTCTTCGCTCCAGCCGCCGGGGCAGTAACCTTCACGCCCTTGTCGTTGTAGCGATAGGTTTTCGCCAGGATGCTCATGCGCAGCTTGGAGGTGCTGTCCGAGCTCGCCGGCTTGATGTCGAAGTCATGCAGCGTGACGATTCGCGGCAGGCTGGACACACCGCTGACGAAGGTCGCCAGATCGTGGTATCCGCCTACGACGCTGATCTGGATCGGCAGCTCGATATAGAACTGCTGGGTCACTTCCGGCAGCAGCTTGATCTCTTCGAACTCCAGGCCACTACCCAGGCCAGTGCGGGTGATGTCTTCCAGCAGGCCAGGGACCTCGGTATCACTCGGCAGCTGACGCAGAAGGGCGCCGAAGGACTCTTCCATCTCCTTCATCTGCCCTTTGTAGGCTTCCAGGTTTGCCGCCTGGAAGGCCTTGGTCGAGAACTGCTGCTTGAGGGTCTGCTCTTCCTCGCGATTGCGGTCGAGCTGATCCTGCAGTTCCTTCAGATGGAAGTTGTAGCCAAGCGCCAGAACCACGGCCATCAGCAGGATACAGGCGATGACCTTGACTGCTGCCGGCCAGGAACCAAGGTTGTTCAGGTCAAGATCGTTGATATCGACCTTGCGCAAGCTCTCCAGAGAACTGGCCAGACTCATTTCTTGGCTCCTTGCGGGGTGCTCTGCTTGTCCTGTTCCTCACTGCCGGGCTGGGTCTGCTGCACCGTCAACTGGAAGACATTCGCCTGATCCAGGGCGCCCTGGGTAACAGCCTTCACTTCGGTCAGGTTCGGCGAAGTCAGCCACTCGGACGAATCGAGGTTGCGCATGAGATTGGAGACGCGGTTGTTGGACTCTGCTGCACCGGCAATGGCAATGGACTTCCCGGACATCTTCAGCTCAGTGAAGAACACGCCATCAGGCAGGGTGCGGACCAGTTGGTCGAACACTCGGCCGATGATCGGGCGGTTGCCCTGCAGGTCCTGAATGATCTTCATCCGCTCCAGCAATTGCTGGCGACGGGTCTTCAGCTCACTGATCTCCTTGATACGCGCATCCAGCACGGCGATTTCCTTGCGCAGGAAGTCGTTGCGCGCTGTCTGGTTCTCGATGGCCGAGTTGAAGTACTGATCCCCGAGGAAAACGATCGCCCCGGAAGCCAGCAGAACGGCACCCAGGATCACCAGGAAGCGCTGCTTGCGCTCCTCGCGCAGCTGCTCCCGCCACGGCAATAGGTTGATGCGTGCCATCAGTCGAAACTCCTCATCGCCAGACCGCAGGCAATCATCAGCGCGGGCGCATCACTGGCCAGCGCTCCGGCGTTGACCTTGCCACTCAGCACCATGTCGGCGAAGGGGTTGGCCACCAGGGTCGGAGTGCCGATCTTCTGCTGGATCAGACGATCCAGATCAGGGATGGACGCAGTGCCTCCCGCCAGCAGGATGTAGTCCACATCGTTGAACTGGCCGGCCGCGAAGAAGAACTGCAGCGAACGCGACACCTGCTGAACCACGGCGTCCTTGAACGGCTGCAACACTTCGCTGTCGTAGTCATCCGGAAGACCGCCCTGCTTCTTGGCGAGACCCGCTTCCTCGACCGACAGTCCATAGCGGCGCTGGATCTCCTCGGTGAGCTGACGCCCGCCGAAAAGCTGCTCACGCGTATAGATGGTGCGGCCATGGTGCAGGACGCTCAGCGTGGTCATGGTGGCGCCGATATCGACCACCGCAACTGTGAGCTCGTCGGCATTGCCGCCCAACTGGTCTCCCAGCAGACTGAACGCTCGCTCCAGCGCGTAGGCTTCGACGTCGACGACCTTGGCCGTCAGGCCCGCGAGCGCCAGCGCAGCTTCGCGCACCTCGACGTTCTCCTTCCGGCATGCGGCGAGAAGAACATCGACGCGATCCGCGTTGCGTGCGGACGTGCCCTGCACCTCGAAGTCGATCGCGACCTCTTCGAGGGGATAGGGGATGTACTGGTCGGCCTCGATCTTGAGCTGATTCTCCAGCTCGTCGTCCGAGAGTCCGCCGTCCATCTCGATGGTTTTAGTGATGACCGCCGAGCCGGCAACCGCGACCGCAGACGTTTTCACTGCGGTCCGCGCCTTGGCGACCACACGTGACAGCGCCTGGCCGACACCCTCCAGCTCAGCGATGTTCTTTTCTACCACTGCATTGGGCGGGAGCGGCTCGACAGCGTAGGCCTCTACCTTGTAGCGGCCTCCAGAGCGGCTCAATTCGAGAAGTTTGACCGAAGTCGAACTGATGTCTATCCCCAGCAGCGTGTTCGCTTTCTTATTGAAGAGCCCTAGCACGACTGATTTCCTATCAGCATCCGAGACTTACGGACGATTTATGTTTTTCCACATTAGATACCAGACTTGACAGCTTCGCAAATGGCTCGCCAGCAAAAAAACTGCTTATAATGTGATCAGCTTTTCCCTTTTTACCGCGCCATCCGCTTAACTCTTTCTTTTCCCTGGAAATCCAAGACCTTCCCGATGCGCCTGCTGAAGTTTCTGTGGTGGACCTGCGTCACCATTATTTGTGGAGTGCTGCTCAGTTTCAGCGGCGCCTATCTGTACCTCAGCCCGAACCTCCCGTCCGTGGAGGCCTTGCGCAACGTGCGGCTGCAGATGCCGCTGCGCGTGTACAGTGCTGATAACAAATTGATAGCAGAGTTTGGCGAGATGCGCCGAACGCCGATTCGATTTGCTGAAATCCCCCCGGATTTCACCCACGCACTGTTATCGGCTGAAGATGACAATTTCGCCAACCATTATGGCGTGGACGTCAAAAGCCTGATGCGTGCTGCCGCGCAATTATTGAAGACCGGGCACATCCAGACCGGTGGCAGCACCATCACCATGCAGGTGGCGAAGAACTACTTCCTCACCAATGAGAGAAGCTTCTCCCGCAAGATCAACGAGATCCTGCTCGCCCTGCAGATCGAGCGCTCGCTCACCAAGGACGAGATCCTCGAGCTCTACGTCAACAAGATCTACCTGGGCAACCGCGCCTACGGCGTCGAAGCCGCCGCCCAGGTCTATTACGGCAAGTCCATCAAGGACCTGAGCCTGGCGCAGATGGCGATGATCGCCGGCCTGCCCAAGGCACCGTCGCGCTATAACCCGCTGGCCAACGCCGCACGCAGCCTGGAGCGTCGCAACTGGATTCTCGAGCGCATGCTCAAGCTCGGCTTCATCGACCAGCCGCGCTATCAGGCCGCTATCCAGGAACCCGTCGGTGCGTCCTACCACGTCCAGACTCCGGAGCTGGCAGCCCCATACATCGCCGAGATGGCCCGCGCCGAACTGGTCGGCCGCTTCGGTGGCGATGCCTACACTGAGGGCTATCGCGTCTACACCACGGTGCGCAGCGACCTGCAGGAAGACGCCAACACCGCCCTGCGCGAAGGTCTTCAGGATTACGACCAGCGGCACGGCTACCGCGGCCCCGAGACGCGCCTCCCGGGCAAGACTCGTGACGCGTGGCGCCAGGCCATCGCGCAGCAGCGCCCGCTGGGCGGCCTGGAACCAGCCATCGTCACCCAGGTCGAGAAGAGCGGCGCCATGGTCATGACCCGCGACGGCAAGGAAGAGGCCCTGAGCTGGGACGGCATGAAGTGGGCTCGCCCCTACCTGAGCAACAACAGCATGGGCCGCATGCCCAGCCAGCCCAGCGATGTGGTGCAGGCCGGCGACGTGATCCGCGTACAACGCAAGGAAGACGGTTCGCTGCGCCTGACCCAGGTGCCGGCCGCGCAGAGCGCCCTGGTCTCGCTCAACCCGCAGGACGGCGCGATCATGGCGCTGGTGGGCGGCTTCTCCTTCGAGCAGAGCAACTACAACCGCGCCACCCAGGCCCGTCGCCAGCCCGGCTCCAGCTTCAAGCCGTTCATCTACAGCTGTGCGCTGGACAACGGCTTCACCGCCGCCTCGCTGATCAACGACGCCCCGGTGGTGTTCTATGACGAGTACCTGGACAAGGTCTGGCGTCCGAAGAACGACACCAACACCTTCCTCGGCCCGATCCCCATGCGCGAGGCGCTCTACAAGTCGCGCAACATGGTATCGATCCGCATCCTCCAAGCCCTGGGCGTCGACCGCGCACGCAACTGCATCAGCAAGTTCGGCCTGAACAAGGACGACCTGCCGCCGAACCTATCCATGGCGCTGGGCACCGCGACCCTGACACCCATGGAGATCGCCAGCGCCTGGACCGTTTTCGCCAACGGCGGCTTCAAGGTCGCGCCCTACATCGTGCAACGCATCGAAAGCCGCGACGGGCAGGTGCTGTACCAGGCCAACCCGCCGAGCATTCCGCAGAACGAAGAACAGGTGCAGGCGCAGCCACAACCGGCCGCCACCGACGCTTTCGGCAACGACGATCCGAGCCAGGCCAAGACCACCATCGAGCCAGCGGCCGCCGAACGCGTCATCGATGCGCGCACCGCGTACATCATGACCAGCATGCTGCAGGACGTGATCAAGCGCGGCACAGGCCGTCGCGCACTGGCGCTCAAGCGCGATGATCTGGCGGGCAAGACCGGCACCACCAACGAGTCCAAGGACGCCTGGTTCTCCGGCTTCAACGCCGACTACATGACCACCGTCTGGGTGGGCTTCGACCAGCCGGAAAGCCTCGGCCGCGCCGAGTACGGCGGCAACGTCGCCCTGCCGATCTGGATGCGCTACATGGGCGCGGCGCTGAAAGACAAGCCGTCGCACCTGCTGCCCGAGCCGCCCGGCCTGGTCAGCCTGCGCATCGACCCGGTCACCGGCCGTGCTGCGCCTCCGGGCACCCCGGGCGCGTACTTCGAACTGTTCAAGAACGAAGATACGCCGCCGTCGATGAACGAACTGGCGCCCGGCAGCGCTCCCGGCAGCGGCATGCCGGCGGATGAAGAAGCGCCAATCGACCTCTTCTGACAGAAAGGCCCCTCCCCGGAGGGGCCTTCTCATTTTCGGGAATCATTCCCGACAAAATTATGGCATTTCGCCAAATCATTGATTAATCTGGGCTTTGCGGCGGCGAACAACCCCAGGCGACCGACCCCATCCGGCGCGTCAGGGGCTTCCCGCAGCAACTTCATCAGGAGTTTCGGATGCCACGCGCCCTGCCAGGCTGGCTGTTCTGCCTGATCGCCCTTCTGCTCGGTGCGCCCTTGTTGCGCCTGCTCGCACAACCCCGCTCGCTCGAACCCTCGCCCGATCTCGTCTATCTCGACCAGTTGTTTGCCCTGCTGATTGCCAGCGCGGGCCTGGCGGGGCTGCTGATCGCCTTCCTGCTGCAACTCGCCGGGAGAATCCTGGTGGCATCGGCCCTGCTGGTGCCGGCAATCGCTCTTTGCGCATGGCACCTCACCCATACCCACCTCGGGCCGGTTTCGCCCACGACGGAGCAGTACGAATGGCTGCTGGCAGGCCTGGCGACCTATGCGCTGGTGCTGGCGGGCGTCAATTGGCTGAACCGGGGCGAGAGCGGCCCGCGCACGGCGCTGCGCTACCTGGGCTTCGCCCTGCTGCTGCCGTGGTGCCTGGGGCTGCTCTACCTGGGGCGGCTGTACTACTGAGGCAGGTCGCGCCAGGTCAGGTAGACACGCAGGTCGAACTCCAGCTGGTGATAGCCGGGCAGCATGTGCTCGCAGAGCTGGTAGAAGGCCTTGCTGTGATCGCGCTCCTTCAGATGCGCCAGTTCGTGGACGACGATCATCTGCAGGAATTCGGGGGCCGCGTCCTTGAACAGCGAGGCGACGCGGATTTCCTTCTTCGCCTTGAGCTTGCCGCCCTGCACGCGGGAGATCGCCGTGTTCAGGCCCAGCGCGCGCTGCACCACGTCCAGCTTGTTGTCGTAGAGCACCTTGTCCACCGCGGGCGCGGTGCGCATGTACTGCTGCTTGAGGTCCATGGCGTAGCCGTACAGCGCCTTGTCGCTCTGCACGTCATGACGACCCGGATAGCGGCGCTCCAGGTACTCGCCGAGGCGGTCCTGCTCGATGAGCTGGCGCACCTGGTCCTGAAGTTGTGGCGGATAGGCCTGGAGATAGCGAAGCGGCTGCATGGGATACGACTGGCGGAGGAAACGTCCGCCAGTCTACCGCATTCCCCGGTCAGGCCAGCGCGCGGGTGCTGTAGGCCTCGGTGCGATAGGGGAAGGCGACTTCGCTGCACCCCTTCAGCGCCGGGTGCGTGGCGATCAGCTCGTGAAGTTGCTCGGCGACCCGCTGCTTCTGCTCGTCGGGCAACGCCGCGATGAAGCTCACCGACAGGGTACGCGCGACAATCACCCGCTCCGGCGGGCCGATGTGCTGGTAGCTGAATTCGCGCAGGCGCAGGTCTTCGAAGCGCGACCCGGCAAAGGCGCGGCGCCACTGCCCGGTGTGGAAGCGCGGCGTGCTGCCTTCGTAGCGTTCGAGAATGCGCGTCACCTGGGCAACCCAGTCGACACGCTCGTCGCGCACATTCCAGACCAGCCCGAGATGGCCGCCCGGTCGCAGCACGCGATGGATTTCCTCCAGCGCCCGCTCGTCGGCGAACCAGTGGAAGGCCTGGGCACAGGTCAGCGCATCGACGCTTTCCGTCACCAGCGGCATCGCCTGGGCCGTGCCGTTGAGCACCTTCACAGCGGGCAAGGAAGCACCGAGCTGCTCCCGCATGGCCGCCACCGGCTCGATGGCCGTGACCTGCGCACCAGTGCGCAGCAACAGGGAAGTGAACTTCCCGGTACCGGCACCGAGGTCGACCACTTCCGTGTCGGCACCTATGCCCAGCTCCTCGCCGAGCCAGCCCAGCAGCTCGTCGGGATAGTCCGGGCGCCCGTGGGCGTAGGCCTTCGCCTCGCGGGAGAAACCTTCCTGCGCACTGCCATGTACATCCGTCATCTTGCCTCCAGAGCCGGTCCGGCCCGCCTCGAGCACCAGCGCTCAGCGGAACCGGCAGGCCTTGCCGTCGAGAGTGGTCTTTCCATCAAGGTAACTACGGTAGCAGCTGAGCAGACGCGATTCCTTGATACGGCAGCGCTTCTGCCGGCACTCGCTGGAGAACTCGAAGCGCCCACCATCCGGATCGGCCAACTGGATGCGGATCGCCGGCCAGCCTTTCTTCGGTGCCTTCTCCGGCGTACTGAGCACGCGGTTCTCGTTTTCCACCAGGGCTGCGCCCGCCTCGGCATAGTCGAAGACGAACAGCAGGGTGCGCGAGGTCTTCAACGTGCATTCCTGGTGAGTCAGGCAGTTCTGCGCGTCCACCGGCAGGTCCACCGGCGGCTTGGAAGGCGGCGCGACAGGCGCGGTCGGGCGCAGCGAGCAACCGGCGAGCGTCAGCAGCAGGACACAAAGCAAGGCACGCAGCATCGGCGATTTCCTTCTGGCAGATACGAAAGAGCCCCGCAGGGCGGGGCTCTTCAGGAACAAGCAGGGCTCGGGATCAGTTGACCTTCGACACCAGCTCACCCTTGGCGTAACGCTGGAACATGCCTTCCAGGGAGATCGGCTTGATCTTCGAGGCATGGCCGGCGGTGCCGAAGGCTTCGTAGCGAGCGATGCAGATATCACGCATGGCGACGATGGTCTTGGCGAAGAACTTGCGCGGGTCGAACTCGCTCGGCTGCTCGGCCATCATGCGGCGGATGGCGCCGGTGGAAGCCAGGCGCAGGTCGGTGTCGATGTTGACCTTGCGCACGCCGTGCTTGATGCCTTCGACGATTTCCTCGACCGGCACGCCGTAGGTTTCCTTGATGTCGCCGCCGAACTCGTTGATCACCTTCAGCCACTCTTGCGGCACCGAGGAGGAGCCGTGCATCACCAGGTGGGTGTTGGGGATGCGCTTGTGGATTTCCTTGATGCGCTCGATGGAGAGCACATCGCCGGTCGGCGGCTTGGTGAACTTGTAGGCGCCGTGGCTGGTGCCGATGGCGATGGCCAGGGCGTCGACCTGGGTCTTCTTGACGAAGTCCGCGGCTTCTTCCGGATCGGTCAGCAGCTGGCTGTGGTCCAGCACGCCTTCGGCGCCAACGCCGTCTTCCTCGCCGGCCATGCCGGTTTCCAGGGAACCCAGGCAGCCCAGCTCACCTTCCACGGACACGCCGCAGGCGTGGGCGAAGGCAACGGTCTGCTGGGTGACGCGGACGTTGTACTCGTAGTCGGCCGGGGTCTTGCCGTCTTCCTTCAGCGAGCCGTCCATCATGACGGAGGAGAAGCCCAGCTGGATGGAGCGCTGGCAGACGTCAGGGCTGGTGCCGTGATCCTGGTGCATGCACACCGGGATGTGCGGGAATTCCTCGATGGCCGCGAGGATCAGGTGGCGCAGGAAGGGCGCACCGGCGTATTTGCGGGCACCAGCGGAGGCCTGCACGATCACCGGGGAATCGGTCTTGTCGGCCGCTTCCATGATGGCGCGCATCTGCTCGAGGTTGTTGACGTTGAAAGCCGGAACGCCGTAGCCGAACTCGGCGGCGTGGTCCAGCATTTGGCGCATGCTGATGAGTGCCATGGTCTTCGCTTCTCCCAGAAGTCAGGCTCGGTCACACGAGCCCCTTAACTACATGTTTGGAAGCCTGCCGCAGGGGCAGGCCGTGTTCAAGTCTTCCGGCGCGAGCCGGACAATCGGCGCTCAGTGCGCCTTGCAACCACGGCCGATCAGGTCGTTGCTCTCGACCCAGTACACCAGGCCCTGGTCACCTTTGATGCTCAAGCCGATCAGCCCGTCGCTATAGAAAGCGCCGGAGCCGCCGGGTTCCTCTTCCAGGTGATGAACCACGTCGTCCTCCCCCAGCTTCAGGTCGACGACCGACTTGCTGGGGTCCACGTAACGCCACCGCACTTCGGCCTTGCTGTCGCAGACCCAGTGGCTCCAACCACCCTGCACAGCGGAGTTGCCGCCTGTCGAGTGACTGGAACAACCCGCCACCAGCGCAAGCGCCAGGGCCGGGACGAGATAACGCAACATCGGGCGACTCTCCTTCGGGCGGACGCGCCGCCGGATATCCAATACGCCAGATTGCCCGTCCCGCCGCAGGAACGCCAGTGCCGCCTGCGCCTGGGCGCGGGCGGCACTGTCAGATCGTGATCCCGGCCGCCAGGCGTTGCCTCAGGGGCAGTTCACCGGTTTCTGCTCGGGCGTCGGATCGCCGCTGCTCTGGCTATCCACCCGTTCGCGGTTCTGGTCCGAAGGCACCATGACCGAAGGCGGGCTCATCACTTCACAGGTACTGGGAGCTCCACCGCTTCCGGCACAGCCGACCAGCACGAGGCAAAACGACAACAGAGGGACGACAGCTCGCATGACCGTTCTCCTTGGCATCCGTACAAGGCTTGTGACCCGGGGATGCCGAAGAGGTTTGCTTTACTGTCGCCCGGCGGTGTCGCCAGGATCAGGCCTTGGCGCGCTGCTCCAGCACTTCCACGGCCGGCAGGACCTTGCCCTCGACGAACTCGAGGAAGGCGCCACCACCGGTGGAAATGTAGGAGATCTGCTCGCCGATGCCGTACTTGTCGATAGCCGCCAGAGTGTCGCCACCGCCGGCGATGCTGAAGGCGGTGCCTTCGGCGATGGCCTTGGCCAGGGTTTTGGTGCCTTCGCCGAACTGGTCGAACTCGAACACGCCGACCGGACCGTTCCACAGGATGGTCTTGGAAGTCTTCAGCAGCTCGGCGAACTGGGCGGCGGTCTTCGGACCGATGTCCAGGATCATGTCATCGTCGGCCACGTCAGCGATGTCTTTGACGGTGGCAACGGCGGTCTCGGCGAACTCCTTGGCAACCACGACGTCCACCGGCAGCGGAACGCTGACTTTGGCGGCGATGGCCTTGGCGGTATCGACCAGGTCGGCCTCGTACAGCGACTTGCCGACCTTGTGGCCCGCCGCAGCGAGGAAGGTGTTGGCGATGCCGCCACCGACGATCAGCTGGTCGCAGATCAGCGCCAGGCTGTTGAGCACGTCGAGCTTGGTGGAAACCTTGGAGCCGGCGACGATGGCAGCCATCGGGCGGGCCGGATTGCCCAGGGCCTTGCCCAGGGCATCCAGTTCGGCGGCCAGCAGCGGGCCGGCCGCGGCGACCTTGGCGAACTTGGCCACGCCGTGGGTCGAACCCTCGGCACGGTGGGCGGTGCCGAAGGCATCCATGACGAACACGTCGCACAGGGCGGCGTATTGCTGGGCCAGCTCGTCGGCGTTCTTCTTCTCGCCCTTGTTGAAGCGCACGTTCTCGAACAGCACGACTTCGCCCGGCTTCACTTCGACGCCGCCCAGGTAGTCCTTGACCAGCGGCACGGCGCGGCCGAGGGCCTTGGACAGATAGTCGGCAACCGGCTGCAGGCTGTTCTCGGCGGAGAACTCACCTTCGGTCGGGCGGCCCAGGTGCGAGCAGACCATCACCGCCGCGCCCTTTTCCAGGGCCAGCTTGATGGTCGGCAGCGAGGCCAGGATGCGCGCGTCGCTCTTGACCACACCGTCCTTCACCGGAACGTTGAGGTCTTCGCGGATCAGCACGCGCTTACCTTGGAGGTCGAGGTCGGTCATCTTCAACACGGTCATGACAGTCAGTCCTGTTGGGGCTGTTTGATTAACGTTCGGTAGCGGCGACCCGCAGGTAGTGCCCTGCGGTGTCGAGCATGCGGTTGGCGAACCCCCACTCGTTGTCGAACCAGGCCAGCACGTTCACCAGGCGGGGGCCGGAAACGCGGGTCTGGCTGCCATCGACGATGGCCGAGTGCGGGTCGTGATTGAAATCGCAGCTGGCGTGGGGCAGCTCGGTGTACGCCAGCAGGCCTTTCAGCGGGCCTTCGGTGGCAGCCTGGCGCAGCACGCGGTTGATCTCCTCGGCGGACGTATCGCGGGAGACCTGCAGGGTGATGTCCAGGGCCGAGACGTTCACCGTCGGCACCCGAATGGCTTTGGCCTGGATTCGCCCGGCGAGTTCCGGCAGCAGGCGCTCGATGCCTCGTGCCAGCCCGGTGGACACCGGGATCACCGACTGGAAGGCCGAGCGCGTGCGGCGCAGATCTTCGTGGTGGTAGGCGTCGATCACCGGCTGGTCGTTCATCGCCGAGTGAATGGTGGTGATCGAGACGTACTCGATGCCCACGGCTTCGTTCAGCAACTTGAGCAACGGCACGCTGCAGTTGGTGGTGCAGGAGGCGTTGGACACCAGCGTCTCGGCGCCCGAGAGACCCTGCTGGTTGATGCCGAAGACCACGGTGGCATCGATGTCCACCTCGCTGGCCATCGGCTGGGAGAACAGCACCCGCGGCGCACCGGCACCGAGGAAGCGCTCGCCGTCGGCGCGGGTGTTGTAGACACCGGAGCATTCCAGCACCAGGTCGATGTCCAGGGCGCGCCAGTCGATGGCCTCGGGTTCGGCTTCGCGGAATACCTTCACGCAGTCGCCGCCCACATGCAGGCAGCCGTCGGCCACACTCACCTCGCCGGGAAAGCGGCCGTGGGTGGAGTCGAAGCGGGTCAGGTACTCCAGGCTGGCCAGGTCCGCCAGGTCGTTCAGCGCGACGATGGAGAAATCAGCCTTGGCGCCGCGTTCGTGCAGAGCACGGAACACGCAGCGGCCGATACGGCCGTAACCGTTGAGGGCAACTCGGTAAGGGCGCTTGGACATTGTTATCCCTTGGTGTTCGCTGCCGGGGCCTGATGGGCCCCGGCAGGCTCAGGCGCTCGTCAGGCTTCGAGCAGCTCGGCGGCGACTTCCAGCACGTTCTCGACGGTGAAGCCGAAGTGCTCGAACAGCGCCGGGGCCGGGGCCGACTCACCGAAGGTGGTCATGCCGATGACACGGCCTTCCAGGCCGACGTACTTGTACCAGTAGTCGGCGTGGGCAGCTTCGATGGCGATGCGCGCAGCGACCTGGACCGGCAGCACGGCCTGCTTGTAGCCGGCGTCCTGCTGGTCGAAGACGCTGGTGGACGGCATGGAGACCACGCGCACCTTGCGGCCTTCGGCGCTCAGCTTGTCGAACGCCTGGACGGCCAGGCCGACTTCGGAGCCGGTGGCGATCAGGATCAGTTCCGGCTCGCCGTCGCAGTCCTTCAGCACGTAGGCGCCACGCGCCACGTCGGCCAGCTGGGCGGCGTCGCGCGGCTGGTGCGGCAGGTTCTGGCGGCTGAAGATCAGCGCGGACGGACCGTCGGCACGCTCGATGGCGTACTTCCAGGCCACCGCGGATTCCACGGCGTCGGCCGGGCGCCAGGTGTCCAGGTTCGGGGTCAGGCGCAGGCTGGCCAGCTGCTCGATCGGCTGGTGGGTCGGGCCGTCTTCGCCCAGACCGATGGAGTCGTGGGTGAACACATAGAGCACGCGCTGCTTCATCAGGGCGGACATGCGCACTGCGTTGCGGGCGTATTCCATGAAGATCAGGAAGGTCGCGCCGTAGGGGATGAAGCCGCCGTGCAGGGCCACGCCGTTCATGATGGCGCTCATGCCGAACTCGCGCACGCCGTAGAACATGTAGTTGCCGTTGGCGTCGTCGGCGCTCACACCCTTGCAGCCTTTCCACAGGGTCAGGTTGGAGCCGGCAAGGTCGGCGGAGCCGCCCAGCAGTTCCGGCAGCAGCGGGCCGAAGGCGTTCAGGGCGTTCTGGCTGGCCTTGCGGCTGGCGATGGTCTCGCCTTTCAGGGCGACGTCGGCGACATAGGCAGCGGCCTTCTCGGCGAAGTCGGCCGGCAGTTCACCGGCAACACGGCGCTCGAACTCGGCGGCCAGTTCCGGGTGCGCAGCCTGGTAGGCGGCGAAACGCTTGTTCCACTCGGCTTCGCGGGTGGCGCCGGTGTCCTTGGCGCTCCACTCGGCGTAGATATCCGCCGGGACTTCGAACGGCGCGTGGTTCCAGCCCAGCGCGGCGCGGGTGGCGGCCACTTCGTCGACGCCCAGGGCGGCGCCATGGCTCTCTTCCTTGCCCTGCTTGTTCGGCGAGCCGAAGCCGATGATGGTCTTGCAGCAGATCAGGGTCGGCACGTCGCTCTTGCGGGCGGTCTCGATGGCGGTCTTGATCTCGTCGGCGTCATGCCCGTCGACATTGCGGATCACCTGCCAGCCGTAGGCTTCGAAGCGCTTGGGGGTGTCGTCGGTGAACCAGCCGTGGACTTCGCCATCGATGGAGATGCCGTTGTCGTCGTAGAAGGCGACCAGCTTGTTCAGGCGCAGGGTGCCGGCCAGCGAAGCGACTTCATGGGAGATGCCCTCCATCATGCAGCCGTCGCCCAGGAAGGCGTAGGTGTAGTGGTCGACGATGCTGTGGCCGTCACGGTTGAACTGGGCGGCCAGCACCTTCTCGGCCAGCGCCATGCCCACGGCATTGGCGATGCCCTGGCCCAGCGGGCCGGTGGTGGTCTCGACGCCGGCGGTGTAGCCGTATTCCGGGTGACCCGGCGTGCGCGAGTGCATCTGGCGGAAGTTCTTCAGGTCATCGACGGTGACGTCGTAGCCGGTGAGGTGCAGCAGCGAGTAGATCAGCATCGAGCCGTGGCCGTTGGACAGCACGAAGCGGTCACGGTCAGCCCACTGCGGGTTGCTCGGGTTGTGCTTGAGGAAGTCGCGCCAGAGGACTTCGGCGATATCCGCCATGCCCATGGGGGCGCCGGGATGGCCGCTGTTGGCTTTCTGCACGGCATCCATGCTCAGTGCGCGGATGGCGTTGGCTCGCTCACGACGGCTGGGCATCGCTAATCTCCTGCGGGGGCTGCTTCGAAAGATCGAAGGGAATGAAAAAAGGCCGGTATTTTCGCCCAGCCGGGCCCCGCGGGGCAATGACAGATCGGCAGATGCCTGATGCAAGGCACGCGCCTGGGTCATCCAGCTGGTCAAAAACCGCTCATCCATCAATATCAAAATTTTTTGATACAGCTATTGCCCACCCCGTAAGCCACGACTAGACTGCCCGACCTATGAGTCTGCGCCTGCCCGAAATCCGCCACGACGATTGCGACCAGCTGGCTGCCCTGTGCAAGGCCGGCGGCGATCCGCTGCGGCTGAATGTCCTGCGGGTGCTGGCCAACGATTCGTTCGGCGTGCTGGAGCTGGCGCATATCTTCGGCGTCCGCCAGTCGGGCATGAGCCACCACCTGAAGGTGCTGTCCCAGGCCGGCCTGGTCGCCACCCGCCGCGAAGGCAACGCGATCTTCTATCGCCGCGCCCTGCCCCAGGGCGAAAGCCTGGGCGGCACGCTGCACGGTGCGCTGCTCGAAGAAGTGGACGAACTGGCACTGGCCGATGACGTCAGCGCCCGCATCGATGGCGTACACGCCCAGCGTGCCGCCGTCAGCCGTGATTTCTTCGCCCGCAGCGCGGAGAAGTTCCAGGCGACCCAGGACCTGATCGCAGGACTGCCGCAATACCGCGAAAGCGTGCTGGCGCTGCTAGATGCCCTGAGCTTCGCCCCCGGCGCCACGGCGCTGGAAGTCGGCCCCGGCGACGGCGGATTCCTCCCCGAGCTGGCCCGACGCTTCAACCACGTCACGGCGCTGGACAACAGCCAGACCATGCTCGACATGGCGCGGCAACGCTGCGCCAGCGAAGGTTTGAACAATGTCCGGCTGCGGCTGGGCGATGCCCTGCAGGACGTCGACGACGCGGCGGACTGCGTGGTGCTGAACATGGTGCTGCACCACTTCGCCGCACCGGCGGAGGCCGTGAAGCAGCTGGCCCACCTGGTGAAACCCGGTGGCAGCCTGCTGGTGACCGAACTCTGCAGCCACGACCAGAGCTGGGCCCGAGAGGCCTGTGGTGATCTCTGGCTGGGGTTCGAACAGGAAGACCTGGCCCTCTGGGCCGACGCCGCCGGGCTCGCGTCTGGCGAAAGTGTTTACATCGGTTTACGTAATGGCTTTCAGATCCAGGTACGGCACTTCGCCAAACCGGATTCGCGAAGCGTCCTCACCCACCGGTAATTGAATGGGAACCGTTAGATGAGCGAATACTCTGTTTTCACCTCCGAATCCGTCTCCGAAGGCCATCCGGACAAGATCGCTGACCAGATTTCCGATGCGGTGCTCGACGCCATCATCGCCAAGGACAAATACGCCCGCGTGGCCTGCGAAACCCTGGTGAAGACCGGTGTCGCGATCATCGCCGGTGAAGTCACCACCTCCGCCTGGGTCGACCTGGAAGAGCTGGTGCGCAAGGTCATCATCGACATTGGCTACAACAGCTCCGACGTCGGCTTCGACGGCGCCACCTGCGGCGTACTGAACATCATCGGCAAGCAGTCGGTGGACATCAACCAGGGCGTCGACCGCGCCAAGCCGGAAGACCAGGGCGCTGGCGACCAGGGCCTGATGTTCGGCTATGCCAGCAACGAAACCGACGTGCTGATGCCCGCGCCGATCTGCTTCTCCCACCGTCTGGTGGAGCGTCAGGCCGAGGCCCGCAAATCCGGCCTGCTGCCGTGGCTGCGCCCGGACGCCAAGTCCCAGGTCACCTGCCGCTACGAAGGTGGCAAGGTCGTCGGCATCGACGCCATCGTCCTGTCCACCCAGCACAACCCGGAAGTCAGCTACAAGGACCTGCGCGAAGGCGTGATGGAGCTGATCATCAAGCAGGTGCTGCCGGCCGAGCTGCTGCACAAGGACACCCAGTTCCACATCAACCCGACCGGCAACTTCGTGATCGGCGGCCCGGTGGGCGACTGCGGCCTGACCGGCCGCAAGATCATCGTCGACTCCTACGGCGGCATGGCCCGTCACGGCGGCGGCGCGTTCTCCGGCAAGGACCCGTCCAAGGTCGACCGTTCCGCTGCCTACGCCGGTCGCTATGTGGCCAAGAACATCGTTGCCGCCGGCCTGGCCGAGCGCTGCGAAATCCAGGTGTCCTACGCCATCGGCGTGGCCCAGCCGACTTCCATCTCGATCAACACCTTCGGCACCGGCAAGATCAGCGATGACAAGATCATCCAGCTGGTCCGCGAGCACTTCGACCTGCGTCCGTACGCGATCACCAAGATGCTCGACCTGCTGCACCCGATGTACCAGCCGACCGCGGCCTACGGCCACTTCGGTCGCAACCCGTTCGAAATGACCTACGGTGACGACACCTTCACCGCCTTCACCTGGGAGCGCACCGACAAGGCTGCCGCCCTGCGTGATGCCGCCGGCCTGTAAGACCCGGTAGCAGGAAAAGCCCCGCCTCGGCGGGGCTTTTTCGTTTCCGCGCTCCCACAAACCCTCGCGAAGAATCCACAGCCATCCCAGCGCCGAGTGCTGCGTCCCAGTCCTAGCCTTGCGGGTTTCCGCTGCCCGGACGCTCGCCATGCTTCGCCTTGCCCTCGCCCTTCTGCTGCTCCCTCCCCTTCTCGCCCATGCCTGCCCCGACTGGCCGGCCGAGCAGGCACCCCGGCAGATCGACGCGCTCCGCGCACAGCTGCGGCAGTGGGATGACAACTACCACCGAGACGGCCAATCACCGGTCGCCGATGAACTCTACGACCAGTCCCGCGAGCGCCTGCGCCAATGGCAGGCGTGCTTCCCGCAAGCCTCTGCCACCCCCGAATCACCGCTGGCCAGCAGCGCCGGGGCGGTTCGCCACCCCTTCGTCCACACAGGCCTCGACAAGCTTCCCGACGCCTCGGCCGTGGGCACCTGGCTGGCAAACCGCAGCGATCTCTGGGTGCAGCCCAAAGTCGACGGCGTGGCGGTCACGCTCGTCTACCGCAACGGCAGGTTTGCCCAGGCGATCAGCCGCGGCGACGGCACCCGCGGGCAGGACTGGACCGCCAATGCGCAGCGGATTCCCGCAATCCCCAAGGAATTGCCCGGCACGGGCGGCGAATGGGTGCTGCAAGGCGAGTTGTACTGGCACCTTCCGCAGCATGTGCAAGCGCTGAAGGGTGGCGCGGGTGCGCGCGGCAAGGTCGCCGGGCTGATGGCACGCAAGGAGCTTGGCGACGAAGGCACGCAAATCGGCCTGTTCGTCTGGGAGCTGCCGGACGGCCCGCTGGAGATGCCCGGGCGCCTGGCACGCCTGCGCCAGATGGGGTTCGGCGACAGCGCCGAGCTGACCGAGGCGGTGGCAGGGCAGCCGGAAATCGAAGCCTGGCGCGAACGCTGGTATCGCCAGCCCCTGCCGTTCGCCAGCGACGGCATCGTCATTCGCCAGGGCCGCCGGCCGCCGGGCAAGGCCTGGAGCGCACAGGCGCCGGGCTGGGCGGTGGCCTGGAAGTACCCGCATCAACAGGCACTGGCCGAGGTGCGGCGCGTGGAGTTCAAGGTCGGTCGCAGCGGGCGGGTGACGCCGCTGCTGCATCTCGCTCCCGTGGAACTGGATGGGCGGACCATCCAGCGGGTCGCCGCCGGCTCGCTCAAGCGCTGGCGCAGCCTCGATATCCGGCCCGGTGATCAGGTCGCCATCGCCCTTGCCGGGCTGACCATCCCCCGCCTCGACGGCGTGGTCTGGCGCTCGCCGATTCGCTCCGAACTGGCTGTACCCACGGACGAGCAGTTCAACGCCCTCTCCTGCTGGCAACCCACGGAGGGCTGCACGGAGCAATTCCTTGCCCGCCTGCAATGGCTGAGCGGCAAGAGCGGCCTGGAACTCTCGGGCGTCGGTCCCGGCACCTGGCGGCGCCTGCACGAGGCCGGCCTGCTGGCGGGACTGCTCGACTGGATGGTTCTGACGCCGGAGCAATTGAGCCAGGTGCCCGGCCTGGGCGAGCGCAGCGCCGCCAACCTGCACCAGCAGTTCCAGCTGGCACGACAGCGCTCGTTCGCCGTCTGGCTGCGCGCTCTCGGCACGCCCCTCCCGAATGCCTATCCGGCGGCAGAAAACTGGTCTGCCCTGGCCGCCCGCAGCGCGCCTCAGTGGCAGGAGCAACCGGGCATCGGAAAGGTCCGCGCGGCGCAACTGGAAGCCTTCTTCAGAGCACCGGAAGTCCTGCAACTGCGCGGGCAGTTGCAGGACCTCGGTGTCGCCGGTTTCTGAGCGCCTCAGCGCATCTGGAAGGCTTCCTGGTGGAAGCGGCTGCCCGGCATGCCTTGCCGGCGCAGGTCACGGCGCAGCAGTTCGGCCAGTGCCTGCGGGCCGCAGAACCAGACGCTCGGCCAGCGACCCTGCGCTCCGGGCTGCAGGCCCAGGTCCGCCGCCTGCAGGTAGCCTTCGCTTTCGCTGTAATGCACGCGCAGATCAATGCGTGGCAACTTCGCGCACAGCTCGCGCAGGCGCCCGGCGTAGATGGCGTCGGACGGTGAGCGTACGCAATACAGCAGCGTTACTTCCGGACAGTCCTCCGGCCGCGCCTGCAGCGACTCGAGCCAGGCCAGGAAGGGCGTGATGCCGATACCACCGGCGATCCACACCTGCCGCTCGCCCTTGTCACGACGGAAGTCGAAGCGGCCGTAGGGCCCTTCCACCTTCACCGGATCACCGATCTTCAGAGCATCCTGAAGGCGCTGTGTGTAGTCCCCGAGCGCCTTGATGCTGAAGCGCACCTCGCCATTGCCCAGATCGCTGCAGGAAAGGGTGAAGGGATGCTGTCCCTCCAGGCGATCACAGGTGAGGAAAGCGAACTGACCGGCGCGATGCTGCCAGCGCCCCTGCAGCCTGCAGGTGACTTCCAGCATGCGCTCGCCGGGGCGCTCAATAGCGACCACGACACCTTCATGGGTACGCCGACGGCCGATCTGCCCGGTGAGCGACCAGAGCGCGCAGAGGCTGCCCACCACGGCGCAGAACGCCACCAGCCAGCCCACCGGCTGCGTCCAGTAACCCGCCGGCGCCAGCACCACGCCATGGAAGGCGAGCACCAGGTAGACCACCGCGAGGGTTTTGTGGACGTAGCGCCACAGGTGGTACGGGAAGCGTTGCCAGAGGGTGATGACCAGCATCGCCGCCAGCAGCCAGGCCGACCACTCGCCCAGGTCCTTGGCCGAGCCGCGGAACACGTCGAGGAAGGTCTCCACCCGCGGCCCCTTGGCCGGCTTGGCGATGAACTCGGCGAGCAGCGGCCCGCCCAGTTCCATCAGGTAGTGCGCCAGGCCCAGCACGATGGCCAGGATGCCCGCCCACTTGTGCGCGCGGTACATGCGGTCGAGGCCGTCCAGCGGCTTTTCCAGCCAGACCGGGCGCACCGCCAGCAGCATGATCAGCGACATCAGCGCGAAGGACGCGACGCCGGTAAAGAGAATGGCCTGCTTGCGCAGGACCCAGATGTCCAGGGTAGCCGGCGGGTCGAAGAACAGCGCCAGGCCAAAGGTAGCCGCAACGGCCAGCAGTACGATCCAGATGAGTTTCATGAGTCCTCCTTGGGGCGCCAAAGCAGCGAGCCCAAGCGGAAGCTGAAGGAATCTTCTGAATCATCCCTTAATTTCGAAAGGTCTTTAGGCAGACACCCGCGATGCCATGACCCATGTCAAACGCATCGCCCTTCGTTATGCTCGGCATATTCCTAAATACCAGTTTCACACCATGCGCCTGCGAATCCTGTCCGACCTCCACCACGAATACTTCCCCAACAGCCGCCGCGAACTGCCGCAGGCGGCCGCGGATGTCGTCGTGCTGGCCGGGGATATTCACGAGCACCTGCAGGGCCTGCACTGGGCGCGGGAGGAATTCCCGTACAGCGACATCATCTACGTCGCCGGCAACCACGAGTTCTACCACTCCGACCTGCCCGAACTGACCCAGGCCATGCGCAACCTGGCCCGCGCGCTGGATATCCACTTCCTCGAGAAGGATGCGGTGACCCTCGGCGGCGTGCGCTTCCTCGGCACCACGTTGTGGACGGACTTCCAGCTCTACGGCGAACGCGCGTCGGAACTGGCCTGTGAGCAGGCGCAGTTGCTGATGCCTGATTTCAACACGGTGGATTACTTCACCCAGCCCTTCACTCCCGAGATGAGTCGCGAGCTCTGCGGCGCCAGCTGCGAATGGCTGGCGGCGGAGCTGGATCAACCCTTCGCCGGCCCGACGGTGGTGGTGACGCACCACGCGCCCAGCGCTCGCTCCATTCCCTCGCACTATGTCGGCGACGCCCTGTCGCCCGCCTTCGCCTCGAACCTGGAAGCCCTGGCCGAACGCTGCGACCTGTGGATTCACGGACACGTGCACGAGTGCCTGGATTATCGGGTCGGCCGGGGTCGGATCATCGCCAACCCCGGCGCCTACCCCGGCGAGGACAGCGGCTTCGATCCCTGTCGGGTGATCGAACTCTAGAACGGCGGCTCGATGCGTGGCGGCTCGTCAGGTGACAGCTCGCTGAAGAAGCGCCAGATCTCAGCCGGCCCGTCCAGTTGCGGGTCGACTCGGCCAAGCAGGCGCGGCGGTCGGTACAGCGGCTGCGAAATCAGATGGCCGCCGCCGAACACTGTCACCAATTCCACGGGCGGCCCGTCGCCGGCAGCCCAGCGCTGCCGCTGCGTCCACACCGGGCCCGGCTGGGTCAGCTTGTCCACCTGCGGCTCGCCGCCCTGGCCATTGCGCCGCGCCAGCGCGAGGGCAGAGTCCTCGGCGGAAAGCACGGTGCCGCGATCGCCGAAGCCGAACAGCGTGACCCGGCCACCCGCGTAGGGATTGATCGGGTCACGCGTACCATTCATCAACAGCGCGGCCTTGGGCTGTTCGGCAGGACGGCAGGCGTCGTTGCCGGCGCCCGGCAGGCTGGCAGCCACGGCGGCGACGCCATCGACCTTGTCCGGCGCCTCGGCGGCCAGGCGCAGGGCCATCTGCCCACCGTTGGAGTAGCCGGTGACGAATACCCGAGCCGGATCGACGCCGCGCTCGCGCTGCAGGCTTTCGATCATCTGCGAGAGGAAGCCGACGTCGTCGATGTTCAGGCGCCGCGCGCTGTAGGAGGCCACCCGCCGACAGTCGTTCCAGTGCCCTTCGAAACCATCGGGATAGAGCACCAGGAAACCATCGCGATCGGCCAGGGCATCAAAGCGGTAGCCGCTGTCGCGGCGCATGCGCTCGCCGTTGCTCTGCGAGCTGTGCAGAACCACCAGCAGCGCCGGGCGCTCGGCCAGTTTCTGCGGCACGTAGAGGACATAGCTGCGGCGCCGTTCGCCCTGGCGCACCGAGGCATCCTCGCTGCTGCCGGTCAGCACCGGCTGCAGCTTCAGCTCACCGGGCACGTACCACCAGCCGCCCACCAGCAGCGCCAGCACCAGCAGCGCGATGAGTGCCTGCACGATCCGCATCGCCACCCGCATACCGCCTCTCCTTGCCCGCCTGGCGGGCCTTGCGAGTCCCGGCTTTCTCCTGGGCAATCGAACGGGGGCGATTGTCCTGGGGCAGCCCCTCGCCGCGCCGTCCATGGCAAACTCTAGCCGTTGACTCCAACGTCATAGTGTTTGGTAACCAAGGACTCCGAAAATGTTCCGAAGCTCTGCCCTGATGGCCGCCGTTCTCGCCCTCGGCTGCGCAAACCCGCTGTTTGCCGCCGATGCCGCCAAGCAACCGCTGACCGGCTGCGCAGCCAAGCGTGCCGCCATCGAAACCCAGCTCGAGCAGGCCAAGGCCCAGGGCAACGGCAACCGCGTCGCCGGCCTGCAGACCGCGCTGGAGAAGGTGAAGACCTACTGCACCGACGCCAGCCTCACGCAGGAGCGCAAGCAGAACGTGCTGGATGCCGAGAAGGAAGTCGCCCAGCGCGAAAAGGACCTGCGCAAGGCGATGAACAAGGGCGACGCGGAGAAGATCGAGAAGCGCAAGGACAAGCTGGCCGAAGCCCGCGCCGAACTGGAGCAGGCCAAGCGCGAGCTGGAAGAGTAAAGCCCTGCTTGGCGGGTCACGCTGACTGCAGGAGCGAGCTTGCTCGCTCCTGCAAAGGACTACGGCGTTAGAGCGCGCGGAATTTCTTGTGGCAGGCTTCGCAGGCGTCTTCCACCGCGGCGAAGTCCTTGCGCACGCCCTCGGGCGTCGGCGTGGCATTGCGGGTGTTCTCGCCCAGCGCGTGGACGGCCTGCTGGAAGGTCTTGGCGTCGGCCTGGAACTCCAGCTGGCGCTGCCAGATTTCCGCCTTGGCGCGGGTATCGTCGCTTTCCACCTTGTCAGCCGGCGGCTGGGTAGTGGGGAAATACTGCCAGGGCTTGTCGGCCAGTTCGCCGAGCTTGGTCGAGTTCGCGCGGAACTTGTCCGCATCGAAGGGGATGCGTCCGCGCAGCATGCCGCCCATGTCCTCGCTGGTCTTGAGCATCTCCTTGAACACCGCCTGGCGCTTGTACTCCGGCGAGTTGGGGTCCAAGCGATGGCAGCCGGCGAGCGCCGTGCCGGCGAGCAGCAGAACGAGCAGGGTCTTCAACTTCATGGGGGACTCTTGTAGGACGGCTATTCACGGAAGCGCCGGATTATCCGCCCCGATGTCCGAATGTTCCAGACCACGCCCAAGCAGCTGCGGCCATCCGCCGCAGCCGTGCGCCTTTCGTTCAGCCGCCGTTCAGGCGCGCACAGGTCAGGCCGAAACGACGAAGATCGCGATGATCAGGCCCATGCCGAGGAACCAGACCAGCGAACGCAGCAGCGCCAGGTCCGCGACGTAGAAGATCAGGTAGAGCAGACGGCTGGTGACCCAGGCGATGGCCAGGCGGTCGATGGTGGCGGGTTCGGCGTTGTTCACCACGTAGGCGATGATCACCGCCGCGGCGAAGGCCGGGGTGACCTCGAAGCTGTTCATCTGGAAGGCGTTGGCGCGCTTGCGGTAGCCCTCCAGGGTGGCGAGGAAGGTACGCGGGTCGTGGTTCTGCCGGGGGCCGAAACCACCGCCGGTGAACTTGGCGAGGCTGGTGCCGACGTAGGGCAGGAAGATCGCGATCAGGACGCACCAGAAGGCAATGGGCATGGGAAGAATCTCGTCGAGGGGAAAGCGCGCAGCTTAGGTCATCGCCGCACGCCGCGTCCTTGACCGGCTTGGCGCCACGCGGCGTAGCGCGGGCCAATCCTCACAGCTTCATCACCAGCATGCCCGCCAGCACCAGGCTGCAGGCGGCCAGGCGCGGCAGGCCGAAGGGCTCCTTGAGGAAGCGCATGCCGAACAGCACCACCAGCAGCACGCTGGTCTCGCGCAGCGCGGCAGCCTCGGCGATGGAGCCCATCTGCATGGCCCAGAGCACCAGCCCGTAGCTGAGCAGCACGCAGAAACCGACGCTCAGGCCGAGCTTCCAGTCGTTGATCCAGAACTTGGCGAAGGCCCGTGTGCGCCCGACCAGCGCCACCAGCGGGAATGGCAGGCCAGACAGCAGCGACAGCCAGACCAGGTAGTCCAGCGGCTTGGGCCAGAGCTTCAGCGCGTTGCCGTCGGTCCAGGTGTAGCTGCCGATGCACACGCCCATCAGCAGCACAGTGGGATAGGCGATCCACGGCAGCTTCGAGCCGCCCCCGCCCTTGAGCAGGAACAGCATGCCGACCGGGATCAGCAGGATGCCGAGGATCTGCTTGTCGGTCAGGTGCTCGCCGCCGAAGGTCAGGGTCAGCGCCAGCACCACCAGCGGCGACAGGCCGCGCATCAGCGGGTAGACCAGCCCCAGGTCACCGACCTTGTAGGCCTGGATCAGAAGCACCCGGTAGACCAGTTGCAGCGACACGGCGGCCAGCAGCCAGGGCCAGACCGCCGCAGGAGGAATCTCGATCCATGGCAGCAGGACCAGCGCGGCTGCCAGGCCGACCATGTCCATGCAGGCGACCACCAGCAGGCGGTCGCTGCTGAATTTGACGAGGGTATTCCAGGTGGCGTGCAGCAGGGCGGCCAGCAGCACCAGGGTAGTGGCGAGCACGAAAACGAACTCCTGGTATAGACCAGATGAATTCTACCCTGAGCCACCCCATGGCCGGCAAGTGCTGGCTGTTTCGGACATTTCCATCTGACTCCTCAGCCGGAACTGACCTAGACTGGGCCTTTTCGTCAGCACGAGCGTCTGCCATGCCCCGTTTGATCAAGTTCCTCACCGGCTACATCCTGGTCACCCTGCTCTCCGGCTGCGGCTACAACGCCATGCAGGCCGGTGACGAACAGGTGAAGGCCGCCTGGTCGGAAGTGCTCAACCAGTACCAGCGCCGCGCCGACCTGATCCCCAACCTGGTCAGCACCGTGAAGGGCTACGCCTCCCATGAAGCCAGCGTGCTGACCCAGGTGACCGAGGCCCGCGCCAAGGTTGGCAGCACCACGCTCAATGCCGACCAACTGGACGATCCGGAAGCGGTCAAGCGCTTCCAGCAGGCCCAGGGCCAGCTCAGTTCGGCGCTCTCGCGCCTGCTAGTGGTCTCGGAAAACTACCCGCAGCTCAAGGCCGACGGCCTGTTCAAGGACCTGCTGACCCAGCTCGAGGGCACCGAGAACCGCATCACCGTCGCCCGTGGCCGCTACGTGAAGTCGGTGCAGGAATACAATGTGATGATTCGCCAGTTCCCGCAGGTGATCACCGCGAAAATCTTCGGCTACAAGCCCAAGGCCAACTTCAGCGTCGAGAACGAAGCCGCCATCTCCACCGCGCCTAAAGTGGACTTCGGCAACGCGCCGGCGCAGCCCGCGCAATGACCCTGCCGCGCTGGCTGCTGGCCGCCCTGCTGCTGTGCTGGACGGGCCTGCTGCAGGCGGCGCCGGTCGCCATCCCGCCGCTCGGCGCCCGCGTCACCGACCTCACCCAGACCCTCGATGCAGGCCAGCGCGCGCAGCTGGAAAGCCAGCTCGCCGGCCTCGAACAGCGCAAGGGCGCGCAGATCGCCGTGCTGCTGATCCCCAGCACCGGCGAGGACAGTATCGAGGACTACGCAGTCCGCGCCTTCGAGCAATGGAAGCTCGGCCGCAAGGGCGTGGACGACGGCGTGCTGCTGGTGGTTGCCAAGAATGATCGCGCGCTGCGCATCGAAGTCGGCTACGGACTGGAAGGCACCATCACCGACGTGCAGGCCGGGCGCATCATCCGCGACACCATAGTCCCGCACTTCAGGACCGGCGACTTCGCCGGCGGCATCCAGGCCGGCGTCGACAGCCTCGTCGCACTGATAGAACCGCCAGCGGCAACCCCTGCCGAACCCGATGCGGGCGCAGCGGATCAGCTGCCGCAGACGGGCCCGGTGACGGGCTACAGCGATGCGTACTCCAACCGCAACGCCAGTGCCGCCGAGGAAATCCCCCCTGCGCGCCTGCTCGGCCTGCTCGCCCTGCTGGTGGGTGTGCCGCTGCTCTGCCTGCTGTTCCCGGTGCAGTGGTTGCGCCAGCGCAGCATGGGCCGCTACCTGCTGTGCAGTGCACTGGTCGGCGGAGTGGCCTCGGCAGTATTGCTGTTCAGCGAAGCCAACCCCGAAGCCCTGCAGCAGCAGATGATCGGCTCCTTCTCGATTCCGCTGGTGCTGTACATCTTCTTCCTGCCGCCGATGTGGCTGACCTCGGGCGTGCTGCAGCTACTGCTGATGATCATCAGCTCGATCGGCCGTGGCGGCGGTGGGCGTGGGGGCGGCGGAGGCGGAGGCTTCCGAGGGGGCGGTGGCTCCAGCGGCGGCGGCGGGGCCTCCGGCCGCTGGTAAGCCCCTGCACGCTTGAGAATTACAGGGCGGCGACGCCCTGTTCTTCCTCGCGGATCGAACGCAGCACCTGGCGCTGCAGGTCGATGAACTCGGCGCTGGCGGCCATGTCCTCATGGCGCGGGCGACCGAGCTTCACGTCGAAGGTGGTCTTGATCCGCCCCGGGCCCAGGCCCATCACCACGATGCGGTCGGACAGGTAGACCGCCTCTTCCACGTCATGGGTGACGAACATCACCGTCAGCCGGTGGGTTTCCCAGATGCGCGTGAGCAGCTCCTGCATCTGGTGGCGGGTCATGGCATCCAGCGCGCCGAAGGGCTCGTCCATCAGCAGGATCTTCGGCCGGTAGGACAGCGCTCGGGCAATCGCCACGCGCTGCTTCATGCCGCCGGACAATTCGTTCGGATAAGCCTCGGCGAACTTCGTCAGCTTCACCAGTTCCAGGTGCTCATCGGCGATCTCGCGGCACTGCGCGCGCGACATGCCGGCCGCCTTGAGGGCGAACTCGACGTTCTGCCGCGCAGTGAGCCAGGGCAGCAGGGTGTAGGACTGGAACACCACCCCACGGTCCAGGCCGGGACCTGCGATCGGCACGCCATCCACCTTGACGCTGCCGCTGTCGAACTCCTCCAGGCCGGCAGCAATGGACAGCAGCGTGCTCTTGCCACAGCCCGAGGTGCCGACGATGGAGACGAACTCGTTGTCCGCCAGGGTCAGGTCGATGTTGCGCAGCACCTCGCGGCGCTCCTTGCCGACCGCGAAACTCTTGTTCAGGCCGGAGATTTCCAAAGTCGCCATCAGCTGCGTCTCCGGTTGTAGCGGAACAGAACCTTCTCGCCGGCGCGCATGGCCTGGTCGGTGACCAGCCCGAGGAAGCCCAGCAGAAGGATGTAGCCGATGATGGTGTCGGTCTGGAAGAAGCGCTGGGACACGGTGATGCGGTAGCCCAGGCCGGAGGTGGCGGCCACCAGTTCGGCCAGCACCAGCCAGGTCCAGGCCCAGCCGAGGCTGATCCGCAGCGCGTCCCAGATGCCCGGCAGGGCGCTGGGCAGGACGATCCTCAGGAGGATGCGGCGATCCGGCATGCCGAGGGTGCGGCCGAGGCCGACGAAGTCCGCCGGCACGCGCTTGATGGCGTCCATCACCATCAGCACCTGCTGGAAGAAGGTGCCGATCCAGATGATGAGGAATTTCTGGAAGTCGCTGGTGCCGGCCCAGAGGATGGTCAGCGGCACGAAGGCGACCACCGGCATGTAGCGCACGAAGTCCACCAGCGGCTCGGTGGCGGCTTTCCAGAAGCCGTAGCAGCCGGCGAAAACGCCGATCACGATGGACATCGCCGAGGACACCAGGAAGGCCACGGCGATGCGGTACACGCTGACCTTCAGGTCCGACCACAGGGTTCCGTCGGCGGCCAGCTTGAGCATGCGCGCCCAGACGTCGCCGGGCGCCGGCAGGAATATCTTCGGCACCGCGCCGCTCGCGCCGGCCAGCCACCAGAGCAGCGCCAGCAGGACGAACACGGCGCCGCCGATGAGCAGGAAGTGGCGCTGCGCGATCGGCTTGCCGATGGTGAACAGCGGGTTGGATTTACGGGCTTTCATGTCGGGCTCGTCGAACGGAGAAAGACGCGCGCCGGCTCAGGGCCGGCGCGCGGGGTGTTTCAGAGGATCAGAGAGCCTCGACGAAGCGCGCGTCGATGGCCTGCGCCGGGGTGACCGGCTGCTGGAGGATGCCGGCTTCGCTGGCGGCCTTCTGGATGTGCTCGAACGAGCCCTTCTGGAAGGCGCCCTTCAGCTCGGCCTGGTTTTCCTTCACCGAGTAGAAGTGCACGCCGTCGAAGGCACTGGTCAGCTCGGACTCGTCGGCGCCCACGCCCTTGGCGATGGCGGCGCGGCCTTCGGCGCCCTTCTCGTTGTAGTGCTTGAGGCCGGCTTCCCAGCTTTTGATCAGCGCCAGCACCTGGCCGGGACGCTCCTTGAGGACTTCGTCGCGGACCACGAACACGTCGCTGATGATGCCCGGATCATCCGAGCCCTTGTACAGCAGGTTGACCTTGGGGTTCTGCTGCTTGGCGGCGGACAGGTAGGGCTCGTAGGTCACGGCAGCCGGGACCTGGCCGGCGATCAGCGCGCTGCCGGCGTTGGCGGCGGGCATCGGCACCGGCTGCACGTCTGCGATGGTCAGGCCGGCCTTGCGCAGGGCGCTGTGCAGGAGGATGTCGCTGGTGGTGCCTTCTTCGTAGGCAACCTGCTTGCCCTTGAGGTCGGTCAGTGTCTTGATCGACGGGTCGACGATCAGCGCGTCGGCGCTGGTGCTCTGGTCCAGCAGCAGGACGATCTTCACCGGCAGGCCGGCGACGACCATGGCCATGGCGGTGTGGGTGGCGAGGTTGCCACCGTCGATCTGGCCGCTGGCCAGGGCGGCGTTCATGTCCTTGTCTTCGGTGAAGTTGACCAGCTCGACCTGCTCCAGGCCGTTGGCCTTGAAGGCGCCAGCCTGTTCGGCGACATACCACTGGCCGTAGCCCAGCCAGGGCTGCATGCCCATCTTGAAGGTGCCGGCTTCGGGCTTGGTGTCGGCGTTGATCGCTGCAGCGTGCGCGGCGCCGGCCAGCAGCAGGCTGGCACAGGTGGCCACGGCCAATTGGCGCAGCGCGGATGCGAAGGTGGTGTGCATGGTCTCTCCCCGGTCATTGTTTTGCAGGCACATTCGGGTGAATGCGTGCTGCTGGATCGGCGGGGAGCGTGCGTCGGCCCATGCCCGCCGTGGGCGGGCACAGGCTCACATTCAATCGACGCAAATGCAAAGGTTTTCGCCGCGGTTCGGCTTGGCTCCGGGCACGCTGGCAATCACCTCGGCGAGCCAGCCATCAGGGCTGGGGAATGGCGTCGTCCTTGAACTGGTCCTTGATGTAGAGGATCTCGGTGCGACCATGGGGCGCCGGCTGACCGTCCGGACCGATGTTGACGAAGACCATCTTGTCGACCGTGAGGATGCTCTTGCGGGTGATCTTGTTGCGCACCTCGCAGGTCAGGGTGATCGAGGTGCGACCGAACTCGGTGGCGGTGATGCCCAGCTCGATGATGTCGCCCTGGCGTGCCGAGCTGACGAAGTTGATCTCCGAGATGAACTTGGTCACCACACGCTGGTTGCCCAGCTGGATGATGGCGTAGATCGCCGCTTCTTCGTCGATCCACTTCAGAAGACTGCCGCCGAACAGGGTGCCGTTCGGGTTGAGGTCTTCAGGCTTGACCCATTTGCGGGTATGGAAATTCATGGAAGCTCCTTCTTGGGAGGTTGCGCCTCGTGAGCGCGATGACTGGGAAAGCCCCGCCGGCTATGCAAGTCTGGACCCGGCCGGCGCCTGTCTGCTTGTCATGGCTCAGCCGAGGCCGGCTTCGGCTCGGTACCTGGCCGCCTCGTCGACCAGCCAGTCGCGGAACGCGCCCAGGGTCGCCGACTCCACCTTGCGTTCGGGAATCATCAGGTAATAGGCATTTTCGCTCAAATAGGCATGTTGCATCGGCACGATCAGCCGGCCGTCGGCCAGCTCCTGCTGGATCAGCATCGGCGGGATCAGCGCCACGCCCATGCCGTGCATCGCCGCCTGGGCGAGCATGGAAAACAGCTCGTAGCGGGTGCCGCTCATGTCGTGCGCCACGCTCATGTCCAGCGAACCGAACCACTGGCGCCAGGCGTAGGGCCGGGTGGTCTGTTGCATCAGCGGCAACTCGGCGATCTGGGCCGCGGACAACGCCCGTTGCCCACCCAGCAGCTCGGGGCTGCACACCGGCACCGGGTTCTCGTGCATGAGGAAGTTGGCGACCGTACCGGACCACACGCCATCGCCGAAATACAGTGCGGCGTCGAACTCGGTGTCAGCGAAGAGGAACGGCCGGGTACGGTTGGTCAGGTTGACCGTGACTTCCGGGTGCAGCCGCTTGAAATCCTTCAGCCGCGGCAACAGCCACTGGGTGGCGAAGGTCGGCACCACCGCCAGCTCCAGCGTACCGCCACCCTGCTGGCCCATCACCGCCAGGGTGTCGCGCTCCACGGCGTCCAGGCGCTGGGCCACGCGGCGGCTGTAGTTGAGCCCCGCCTCGGTCAGCTTCACCCCGCGCCGCGAACGACGGAACAGCTCGACGCCGAGGAACTCCTCCAGCGTGGCGATCTGCCGGCAGATGGCGCTCTGGGTCAGCGACAGTTCGTCCGCGGCCTTGGTGAAGCTTTCGTGGCGGGCGGCGGATTCGAAGGCGACCAGCGCCGCGGTGGTCGGGATCTTGCGTCGCATCGAATGCCTCTTCGGAATATCGTGATGCGCAGAATTCGCCAGGAACGCCTGATATAGAGGCAACTCCTGGAAAAAATCGCATCAACCCTGCGATTACGGAGTGACAAAATAGCACAACAGCGTGCGAATTAGTCGGTTGCCCGGCTTCCCGACGGCTGACTAGGATGGCCCACACCGAGCCCGCCTAGACTTGTGCGGGTCTTTCACTGTCTGCGTTCGAGGTTTCTCCATGGCGACCAAAGCAAGCTTCAACTGGGAAGATCCGCTGCTGCTGGATCAGCAACTCACCGAAGAAGAGCGCATGGTGCGCGACAGCGCCCAGCAGTTCGCCCAGGACAAGCTGGCCCCGCGCGTGCTGGAAGCCTTCCGCCATGAACAGACCGACCCGGCGATCTTCCGCGAGATGGGCGAAACCGGCCTGCTCGGCGCGACCATCCCCGAACAGTACGGCGGTAGCGGCCTGAACTACGTGTGCTACGGCCTGATCGCCCGTGAAGTCGAGCGCATCGACTCCGGCTACCGCTCGATGATGAGCGTGCAGTCCTCCCTGGTGATGGTGCCGATCAATGAATTCGGCAACGAAGCCACCAAGCAGAAATACCTGCCGAAACTGGCCAGCGGCGAGTACATCGGCTGCTTCGGCCTGACCGAGCCGGACCACGGCTCCGACCCGGGCTCGATGATCACTCGCGCCAAGAAGGTCGACGGCGGCTACCGCCTGACCGGCGCCAAGATGTGGATCACCAACAGCCCGATCGCCGACGTCTTCGTGGTCTGGGCCAAGGATGACGAAGGCCAGATCCGCGGCTTCGTCCTGGAAAAAGGCTGGGAAGGCCTGTCCGCCCCGGCGATCCACGGCAAGGTCGGCCTGCGCGCCTCGATCACCGGCGAGATCGTGATGAACAACGTGTTCTGCCCGGAAGAGAACGCCTTCCCGGACGTGCGCGGCCTGCGTGGTCCGTTCACCTGCCTGAACTCCGCCCGCTACGGCATCTCCTGGGGCGCCCTGGGTGCCGCCGAAGCCTGCTGGCACACCGCTCGCCAGTACACCCTGGACCGCAAGCAGTTCGGCCGCCCGCTGGCCGCCAACCAGCTGATCCAGAAGAAACTGGCCGACATGCAGACCGACATCACCCTCGCCCTGCAAGGCTGCCTGCGCCTGGGCCGGATGAAGGACGAAGGCACCGCCGCCGTCGAAATCACCTCGATCATGAAGCGCAACAGCTGCGGCAAGGCCCTGGACATCGCCCGCCTGGCCCGCGACATGCTCGGCGGCAACGGCATCTCCGACGAATTCGGCGTCGCCCGCCACCTGGTCAACCTGGAAGTGGTGAACACCTACGAAGGTACCCACGACGTCCACGCGCTGATCCTCGGCCGCGCCCAGACCGGCATCCAGGCGTTCTTCTAAGCGCCTCGCGCCAGTTCCTTCGGAGCTGGCGCCCGTTTTACCTCTCGCCCGAGAGGCCCCGGGGAGGACCGTGGAGTCCCCGCACTGCGCCCTCCCCGCCCCTATTCAAGCTGCAGGTGATTGCATGTCCGGCGCCCTTTCGCACATCCGTGTCCTCGACCTCTCCCGCGTTCTCGCCGGCCCCTGGGCCGGGCAGATCCTCGCCGACCTCGGCGCGGAAGTGATCAAGATCGAGCGTCCCGGCAGCGGCGACGACACCCGCGCCTGGGGCCCGCCGTTCCTGAAGGATGCAGACGGCCGCGACACCAGCGAAGCGGCGTATTACCTGTCGGCGAACCGCAACAAGAAATCCCTGACCATCGACTTCATCCAGCCCGAAGGCCAGCGCCTGGTGCGCGAACTCGCCGCCAAGGCCGACATCGTGCTGGAGAACTTCAAGGTTGGCGGGCTGAAAGCCTACGGCCTGGACTACGAGTCGCTGAAAGCGCTGAATCCGAAGCTGATCTACTGCTCGATCACCGGCTTCGGCCAGTTCGGCCCCTACGCCAAGCGCGCAGGCTACGACTTCATGATCCAGGGCCTGGGCGGCCTGATGAGCCTGACCGGCCGTTCCGACGCCGAGGAAGGCGCCGGCCCGGTGAAGGTCGGCGTCGCGCTGACCGACATCCTCACCGGCCTGTACTCGTCCACCGCGATCCTCGCCGCCCTCGCCCATCGCGATGTCAGCGGCATCGGCCAGCACATCGACATGGCGCTGCTGGACGTGCAGGTCGCCTGCCTGGCCAACCAGACTCTGAACTACCTGACCACCGGCAACCCGCCGCGTCGCCTGGGCAACGCGCACCCGAACATCGTGCCGTATCAGGACTTCCCCACTGCCGATGGCGACCTCATCCTCACCGTCGGCAATGACGGGCAGTTCCGCAAATTCGCCGAACTGGCGGGCCACCCGGAATGGGCCAGCGACGAGCGCTTCGCCACCAACCAGGCGCGCGTGGCGCACCGCGAGGTGCTGATCCCGCTGATCCGCCAGTCCACCGTGATGCGCACCACTGCCGAATGGATCACGCTGCTGGAACGGGCCAGCGTACCCTGCGGTCCGATCAACGACCTGGCGCAGGTCTTCGCCGACCCGCAGGTGATCGCCCGCGGCCTGCGCGTGGACCTGCCGCATCCGCTGGCTGGCAGCGTGCCGCAGGTGGCCAGCCCGATCCGCCTGTCCGAGACGCCCGTGGAATACCGCAATGCCCCGCCGACCCTCGGCCAGCACACCCAGGAAATCCTCGAAGGCGTGCTGGGCCTGGACCAGGCGGCCATCGGCAAGCTGCGCGACGACGGCGTGATCTGAGCCAACTGACAGCCGGCGCCCGCTCCCGCGAGCGCCCAACGATCCCCGCAACGACGCCCGCGCCAGGGTTTTCACGGCCCCTGGCGCGGGCGCGACGGGGATCCCGGCCGCGATGCAATACGTGAACGCGACCAAAAGCCTTTGGCTTGTCATGCGCCATGGCTATAATCCGCAAGCTTCAATAACGGCCGGCGCTGTCCGGCTGTTCCCGCCACCTGTCCGAGGGGCGCTGCAGCAGGTCGATTCGCTTCGACATGTCAGGCTCGGATGGGGCGCGTCACGGTCGGCAACCGCCGATCGCCAAACGCATCAACGGCGCCCATTCGCAGACAACGAATGGAGAGTTACGCATGAGCGCTGTCATGACGCCTGCCGGTTTCACCGACTTCAAAGTCGCCGACATTTCCCTGGCCGCCTGGGGCCGCCGCGAGCTGATCATCGCCGAGTCCGAAATGCCGGCTCTGATGGGCCTGCGCCGCAAGTACGCCGCCAGCCAGCCGCTGAAAGGCGCGAAGATCCTCGGCTGCATCCACATGACCATCCAGACCGGCGTGCTGATCGAGACCCTCACTGCCCTCGGTGCAGAGGTCCGCTGGTCGTCCTGCAACATCTTCTCCACCCAGGACCAGGCTGCTGCCGCCATCGCCGCCGCCGGTATCCCGGTCTTCGCCTGGAAAGGCGAAACCGAGCAGGAGTACGAGTGGTGCATCGAGCAGACCATCCTGAAAGATGGCCAGCCGTGGGACGCCAACATGGTGCTGGACGACGGCGGTGACCTGACCGAAATCCTGCACAAGAAATACCCGCAGATGCTCGAGCGCATCCACGGCGTCACCGAAGAGACCACCACCGGTGTGCACCGCCTGCTCGACATGCTCAAGGCCGGCACCCTGAAAGTCCCGGCGATCAACGTCAACGACGCTGTGACCAAGAGCAAGAACGACAACAAGTACGGCTGCCGTCACAGCCTGAACGACGCCATCAAGCGCGGCACCGACCACCTGCTGTCGGGCAAGCAGGCCCTGGTGATCGGCTACGGCGACGTGGGCAAGGGCTCCGCCCAGTCCCTGCGCCAGGAAGGCATGATCGTGAAGGTTTCCGAAATCGACCCGATCTGCGCCATGCAGGCCTGCATGGACGGCTTCGAGCTGGTTTCCCCATACAAGAACGGCCTGAACGACGGCACCGAAGCCAGCGTTGACGCAGCTCTCTTGGGCAAGATCGACCTGATCGTCACCACCACCGGCAACGTCAACGTCTGCGACGCCGGCATGCTGAAAGCGCTGAAGAAGCGTGCCGTGGTGTGCAACATCGGTCACTTCGACAACGAGATCGACACCGCCTTCATGCGCAAGACCTGGGCTTGGGAAGAGGTGAAGCCGCAGGTGCACAAGATCCACCGCACCGGCGCTGGCGACTTCGATCCGGCCAACGACGACTACCTGATCCTGCTGGCCGAAGGCCGTCTGGTGAACCTGGGTAACGCCACCGGCCACCCGAGCCGCATCATGGACGGTTCCTTCGCCAACCAGGTGCTGGCGCAGATCTTCCTGTTCGAGCAGAAGTACGCTGACCTCTCCGCCGAGAAGAAAGCCGAGCGTCTGACCGTCGAAGTACTGCCCAAGAAGCTCGACGAAGAAGTGGCCCTGGAGATGGTCAAAGGCTTCGGTGGCGTCGTCACCCAGCTGACCCCGAAACAGGCCGAGTACATCGGTGTGACCGTGGAAGGCCCGTTCAAGCCGGACACCTACCGCTACTGATGTGCCAGAGGGCAGACGAGCAATCGTCTGCCCTCTTTGCCATCTGGTGCCCCATGGACCTGCAGGACAGCTACAACCAGGCCTGGCTCTTCGCCGCCGGCGCTCACGCCGGGCAGACGCTGACCGCCTCGTCGCTGCCCTACGCAGTCCACCTGGCGATGGTGGCCAATGAAGTGATGGCGGCCGACCGCGAAGCGCCCATCCAGCGCCTGGCGGAGACCGTCCAGATTGCCCTGCTGCACGACGTACTCGAGGACACCCCGGTGCCCTTCGAGGAACTGCAGATGCGTTTCGGCGAGTTCGTCGCCGACGGCGCCCAGCGCCTGAGCAAGGTGGTGAATGGCGAGAAACTGCCATTCGACATCTACCTCGAAAGGCTGGCGACCGGCGCGCCGCAGTATGCGATCGTCAAGCTGTGCGACCGGATCACCAACCTGCAGCCGCCACCCTCGACCTGGGCGCGGAGCAAGATCGCCGAATACCATGTTCAGTCGCAGCGCATCCTGGCCGTCCTCGGCCATGCGCACGAGCCCAGCGCCGAGCGACTGCGCACGAAGATAGACAACTACCGCCGTTACTTCTGAAGTCGACGGCACATGCCGGCAGCCACGCGATGACGGGGCGCCGAAGGAACGACCATGAGTCAGAAAGAACGCCGTTTCAGCTTCGAGTTCTTCCCCGCCAAGACCGAAGCCGGCCATGAAAAACTGCTGGCCACCGCAAGCCAGCTGGCCGCGAAAAAGCCCGACTTCTTCTCCTGCACCTATGGTGCCGGCGGCTCCACCCGCGATCGCACCCTGACCACCGTGCTGCAGCTGGATGGCGAAGTGAAGGTGCCGACCGCACCGCACCTGTCCTGCGTCGGCGACACCAAGCCCGAGCTGCGTGCCCTGCTGGCCCACTACAAGGACGCCGGCATCCGTCGCATCGTCGCCCTGCGCGGCGACCTGCCCTCGGGCATGGGCATGGCCAGCGGCGAGCTGCGCTACGCCAACGAACTGGTGGAATTCATCCGCGCCGAAACCGGCGATCACTTCCACATCGAAGTTGCCGCCTATCCGGAAGTTCACCCGCAGGCGCGCAATTTCGAGGATGATTTGGCGAATTTCGTGCGCAAGGTCAAAGCCGGCGCCGACTCTGCCATCACACAATACTTCTTCAACGCCGATAGCTACTTCCATTTTGTCGAGCGTGCGGAGAAACTCGGTGTCAGCATTCCGGTCGTACCGGGTATCATGCCGATCACCAACTACACCAAACTGGCCCGCTTCTCCGACGCCTGTGGCGCGGAAATCCCCCGTTGGATTCGCAAGCAGCTGGAAGCCTACGGCGACGACATCGCCAGCATCCAGGCCTTTGGTGAGCAGGTCATCACCGACATGTGCGAACGCCTCCTCGAGGGCGGCGCACCCGGTCTGCATTTCTACACCCTGAACCAGGCTGAACCCAGCCTGGCGCTCTGGAACAACCTCAAGCTCCCCCGCTGAGGATCATTGCTCCGGGCTTACCGTCCGCGATCCCGGCCAGCGCAACGCCGGCGTATCGTGGACGGGGTGCTTCCAGCCATCGGCTGAGCGCTCGCCCCGAGCCTGAAATCACGCGCCCTCGAGCCGGCAGGTCGCCGGCCTACAGGAACCCCGCATGTCCTTTACTTCCCTCGGTCTCTCCGAGGCCCTGGCTGGCGCCGTTGAAGCCGCCGGCTACGCGCGCCCCACTCCCGTCCAGGAACGCGCCATCCCCGCAGTACTGCAAGGCCGCGACCTCATGGTTGCCGCCCAGACCGGCACCGGCAAGACCGGCGGCTTCGCCCTCCCGGTGCTCGAACGCCTGTTCCCCGAAGGCCACCCGGACCGCGAACACCGCCACGGCCCGCGCCAGGCCCGCGTCCTGGTACTGACCCCGACCCGCGAGCTGGCTGCCCAGGTGCACGACAGCTTCAAGGTCTACGCCCGTGACCTGCCCCTGAAAAGCGCCTGCATCTTCGGCGGCGTCGGCATGAATCCGCAGGTCCAGGCGATGTCCAAGGGCGTCGACGTCCTGGTCGCCTGCCCCGGCCGCCTGCTCGACCTGATCGGCCAGGGCAGCGTCGATCTGTCCCGCGTGGAAATCCTCGTCCTCGACGAAGCCGACCGCATGCTCGACATGGGCTTCATCCACGACGTGAAGAAGGTCCTCGCCAAGCTTCCGGCCAAGCGCCAGAACCTGCTGTTCTCCGCGACCTTCTCCAAAGACATCATCGACCTCACCAACAAGCTCCTGCACAACCCGGAGCGCATCGAGGTCACCCCGCCGAACACCACCGTCGAGCGTATCGAGCAGCGTGTGTTCCGCATTCCGTCGGTACAGAAGCGCGCGCTGCTGGCGCACCTGGTGACCATGGGCGCCTGGGAGCAGGTGCTGGTGTTCACCCGCACCAAGCACGGCGCCAACCGCCTGGCCGAGTACCTGACCAAGCACGGCCTGCCGGCCGCCGCGATCCACGGCAACAAGAGCCAGAACGCGCGCACCAAGGCCCTGGCCGACTTCAAGGCCAACGACGTGCGCATCCTGGTCGCCACCGACATCGCCGCCCGCGGCCTGGACATCGACCAGTTGCCCCACGTGGTCAACTACGAGCTGCCCAACGTCGAGGAAGACTACGTCCACCGCATCGGCCGTACCGGCCGCGCCGGTCGTACCGGTGAAGCCATCTCGCTGGTGGCGCCGGACGAGGACAAGTTGCTCAAGGCCATCGAGCGCCTGACCAAGCAGCGCATCCCCGATGGCGACATGCTCGGCTTCGACCCCGACGCCGTGCTGCCGGAAGTCCAGCAGCCCGAGCCGAAGGAAGCCCCGCAGCGCCAGCCGCGCAAGGACAAGGCCAAGCGCGGCGAGCGCAAGGACCGCAACAAGGACAAGCCGCAACAACCGCACGCCGAAGAGCAGCAGAGCGCCGCTCCCAACGCTGAAGGCGAGGCCGTCGACGGCGACAAGCCGGCCGGCAAGCGCCGCCGTCGTGGCGGACGCGGCAAGAAGAAGGGCGACGGCCAGGGCGGCGATGCTCAACCGAACGCCAACGCTCAGGCTCGTGAGCCGCGCGAACCGCGCGAACCCCGTCAACCGCGCCAGCCCCGCCAGCAGCAAGAGCAGCAGGGCCAGGGCCGTCAGCAGCAGGCCAAGCCGGCTCGCGCGCCGAAAGCTGTCGATGGCAATCGCGATCCGGAAGAATTCCTCGACGACGACTTCGACAACTTCGGCAACCGCGCCGACTACGTCAGCCCGTTCCCGGACAAGGACCAGCAACGCGGCCAGCGCCGCCGTGGCGGTCAGGGGCAAGGCGCAGGTCAGGGCCAGAACCAGGGTCAGGGCCAGCAACGCGCCCGCGGCCAGGGTGGTCAGGGCGGCGGCCAGGGCGGCAGCGGTCAAGGCCGCAGCCAAGGTCAAGGACAAGGCCAGGGCCGTGCTGCCAAGAAGCCTGGCGCCGGCGGTCGTGGACAAGGCCAGGGCGGCAACGGCCAGGGCAAGCAGGGGCAGGGGCAAGGCCAGCGCAAACGCGGTGGCAAGGCTCCGGCTTCGCGCATGAACGACGCCCCGCTGCGCGAGCCGAGCGAGTACGGCGCCGCCAAGCCGACCCGCCAGCCGGTAGTGATCAACAAGCGCGACCTGGTCCGTACCGACCGCTTCCCGACGCCGGAGCAGTTGGAAGAACTGGAACCGCGCCGCAAGACCGAGCGTCCCGCGCTGCTGACCCGCAACCGCGAGTGATGCTGTAGAAGAAACCGCCCTCCGGGGCGGTTTCTTTTTGCCCGCGATTTGTCGCCGACACACCCTGTGATCCTACAAAAGCCCCGCACCTCATTTGCCCGCGTAGGGCGCATAACGCCTACGGCGTTATCCGCCCTACGGGTGCCAGCGGCTGATCACAGAGAACAGACTTCCCCCCGGGCAGGCACAAAAAAGCCGCCCGAAGGCGGCTTTTTCAGCAGTGCATGAGACTCACAGCACCTGCCGCAGGAAGCTCTGCGCACGCGCATCCTTGGGCTGGGCGAAGAACTCCGCCGGAGCGGCGTCCTCCAGCAGCTTGCCGTGATCGAAGAACAGCACGCGGTCCGCTACTTCGCGGGCGAAGCCCATCTCGTGGGTCACGCAGACCATGGTCATGCCTTCCACGGCCAGGGTCTTCATCACGTCCAGCACCTCGCCGACCATTTCCGGGTCGAGCGCCGAGGTGGGTTCGTCGAACAGCATCACCTTCGGTTCCATGCACAGCGCACGGGCAATCGCCACGCGCTGCTGCTGGCCGCCGGAGAGGCGCGACGGGTACTCGTTGGCCTTCTGGCCGATGCCGACCTTTTCCAGCAGCGCACGGGCCTTGGCTTCGCGCTCGGCCTTGCCGCGCTTGCGCACGACCTTCTGCGCCAGGCACAGGTTCTCCAGCACGGTCATGTGCGGGAACAGGTTGAAGTGCTGGAACACCATGCCGACTTCGCGGCGGTAGGCGTTGATGTCGGTCTTCGGGTTGGCGAGGTCAACGCCGTCGATGCTCACCGAGCCGGAGTCGAACTCTTCCAGGCCATTCAGGCAGCGCAGGAAAGTGGACTTGCCCGAGCCGGACGGCCCGATCACCACCACCACTTCGCCGCGGGCGACGCCGGTGCTGACATCGTCCACCGCGCGCACGACCAGCCCGCGGGTGTCGTAGACCTTGGTCAGATTACGGACTTCAATCACTTTGGCCGAGCCTCCGCTCCAGACGCCCCGCCAGATGCGACAGCGGCAGGTTGATCACGAGGTAGAGCGCGGCGACGCAGAACCAGATCTCGAAGGTGGAGAACGAGGTGGTGATCGCCTCGCGGCCGCTCTTGGTCAGCTCGGTGATGGCGATCACCGAGACCAGGGAAGTGTCCTTCACCAAGCTGATGAACTGCCCGGCCAGCGGCGGCAGCACGCGCTTGAATGCCTGCGGCAGGATCACGTGGCGCATCGACTGCGCGGCGTTCAGCCCCAGGGAGCGCGCGGCCTCATCCTGGCCACGGGCGATGGACTGCACGCCGGCACGGACGATCTCGGCCACGTAGGCGCCGGTGAACAGCGCCAGCGCCGCCACACCGGCGAACTCGCGGGACAGGTTCAGCACGGTGCCGATGAAGAAGTAGAAGATGAAGATCTGCACCAGCAACGGCGTACCGCGCACCAGTTCGACGTAGAGGGTCGAGAGGTCGTGCAGGGTCGGGTTCTTCGACAGGCGACAGAGACCGGTGAACAGGCCGATGAACAGGCCGAACGCGCCGGAAACGAAGGAGATCCACACCGTGGTCCACAGGCCCCAGGCCAGCGGGCCGGCAGCCCAGTGACGGGTCGAGCCGACCACATCGCCCTCGGCGACGTCGTCGTTCTCGGAGAACTGCAGGGTGTCGGCAGCCACGCTCAGCACCTGCTGCTTGCCGTCTTCGTCCACCAGGGTGACACGGGCGTTACCGCCCTGATCCTCGATCTTCTCGACCCGCGAGATGCTCTCCGCGCGCAGCGGTTCTTCGGCCTGGTAGGCGAAGTACTGCGGGACGCGGTTCCAGCGCCACTCGTAGGAGATCAGCGAAGTGGAGTACCAGAGGGCCAGACCGATCAACAGCAGGATCAGTCCGGTCAGCCCGTGCCAGGGCCAGGTTGCGCGTTTCGTTCTAGCCACGAATCTCTACCGTGAAAATGCGAACGCGCAGGCTCAGGGCCTGCGCGTCGGGTCAACCAGCGTCAGACGTGGATTATTCCATGTCCTTGAGCCAGTCGGTGTTCTTGAACCACTTGTCATGCAGGCGATCGTAGGTGCCGTCTTCGCGAATCTGCTTGAGGAAGTTGTTGATGAAGTTGATCGAGTCGTAGTCGCCCTTCTTCAGACCAAAGGCCAGCGGCTCGTAGGTGAACGGCTGGTCCAGGTGCACCAGCTTGCCGGCGCCGAACTTGCTCACGCCGACGACGTTGTAGGGCGAGTCGTAGATGAAGGCGTCAGCCTTGCCGTTGACCACATCCATGACCGCTTCGGGCTCGTTGTCGAAACCGTGGTACTGGGCCTTGGACAGCTGCTTCTTGGCAACGAATTCGCCGGTGGTGCCGATCTTGGAGGTGATGCGGTATTTCGCGTCGTTCAGGTCCTTGTAGGACTTGATCTCGCCTTGCAGTTCCTTGCGGATCAGCAGGGTCTGGCCGACCACGATGAAGGGATCGGAGAAGTTCAGGCGCAGGTTGCGTTCCTGGGTCAGGGTCATGCCCGAACCGATCATGTCGAACTTGTCGGTGAGCAGGGCCGGGATGATGCCGTCATAGGCGGTGGAGACCAGCTCCAGCTTGACGTTCATGGATTTGGCCATGGCCTTGAGCAGGTCCACTTCGAAACCGACGATCTGACCGCGCTTGTTGGTCATCTCGAACGGCATGTAGGTCGGGTCCATGCCTACGCGCAGGGTGCCGCGCTTGGCCGCTTCATCGATGGCGCCGGCCTGAGCCGCGCTCACGCTGACCAGGGCGCAGACGCCCATCACCAGCGATGCCAGGTACTTTTTCATCCCCATACTCCCAAGCAAGTGAAAGAACTTCTTGTTTTTTCCAGCGATCGAATCGCGCGCGCCCAGGCATGCCGGGCACAGAAGGCTGCGAAGCGTACCCCATGCGGCGGATATCTCAATCTTTTCTGGATAGCTGGCGAAGGGTACCAGCAGCGGTGCGCGGGGAAAACAGGCTAAACCGCCACGCCTCCCTCGCCCCGGACGGGACGAGGGAGGCGCTGGGTCAGGATTGCGCGGCGGGCAATGCCATGGCGCCCTGCTCCGCGACCGGCGCCAGGGGCACGGCCGGGGCATGGGCATCGGCCTGCAGCGATTGCCGCCAGGGACCGATCCACTGTTCCTTGTCACCCTGCCAGAGCGCCAGGTGCAGGCGCGACAGCGCTACCGGGTCGCTCAGCAGCGCCAGGCGGCGGTTGCCGTCGAGCTGCTCAGGGCCGGCTTCCAGCGCCTTCTCGACCAGCGCGGTACGGGTCGCTTCGATGGCGGCGGACTGACCGTGGCGGGCGGTGCCCATGGCGCACGCCAGGGCGTTCAGCACCGGGTCGACGGCGGAACGGACGAAGCCGTCCTTCAGCGCCTGCCAGCGGTTCTGGTAGGTGTACTCGTCGGTGGCACGCAGCTCGCGCGGGGTGTCGTATTCCTCGGGGATGAGGAACAGTTTCTCGTCGCGCGAGGCCAGGCCCAGCTTGACCCGGCTGCTGATCACCGAGACCGGGATCGACAGCATCAGGGCGCCGACGATGGGCGACAGCCACCACAGGAAGCGCGGGTTCAGCCACGCCACCAGCAGCGCCCAGCACAGGCCCAGCAGGGTCTGCAGGCCGTGGCGACGGATCGCCTCGCTCCACGGGGTATCGTCGTCGTCACGCTGCGGCGACTTCCACTGGGCTTCCCAGCCGAGGAACGCGGCCAGCACGAAGCGAGTATGGAAGAGCATGCGCACCGGGGCGAGCAGCACGGAGAAGAACATCTCCAGCAGCATGCTCAGGGTCACCTTGATCACACCGCCGTAGCCCTTGGCGCCCTTGGCCCAGATCAGCATGACGCTGAGCAGCTTGGGCAGGAACAGCAGGGTCAGAGTGGTGGAGAACAGGGCGATGGCCTTCTCCGGATGCCACTGCGGCCAGATCGGGAACAGCTGGCGCGGCTCCAGGAAGTACTGCGGCTCCATCAGCTGATGCACCGCCAGCAGCGCGGTGGACAGCACCAGGAAGAAGAACCACAGCGGCGCCGACAGGTAGGACATCACGCCGGTGAGGAACACCGCGCGGTGCACCGGGTGCATGCCCTTGACCAGGAACAGGCGGAAGTTCATCAGGTTGCCGTGGCACCAGCGGCGGTCGCGCTTGAGCTCGTCCAGCAGGTTGGGCGGCAATTCCTCGTAGCTGCCTTCCAGGTCATAGGCGATCCACACGCCCCAGCCGGCACGGCGCATCAGCGCGGCTTCGACGAAGTCGTGGGAGAGGATCGCGCCAGCGAAGGAACCCTTGCCCGGCAGCGGCGCCAGGGCGCAGTGCTCGATGAAGGGTTTCACCCGGATGATCGCGTTGTGGCCCCAGTAGTGGGATTCGCCCAGCTGCCAGAAGTGCAGGCCGGCGGTGAACAGCGGACCGTAGACGCGGGTGGCGAACTGCTGCATGCGCGCGTAGAGGGTGTCCATGCCCGACGCCTTGGGCGCGGTCTGGATGATGCCAGCCTCGGGGTTGGCCTCCATCAGGCGCACCAGCTTGGTCAGGCAATCGCCGCTCATCACGCTGTCCGCGTCCATGACGACCATGTACTTGTACTGGCCACCCCAGCGACGGCAGAAGTCGTCGATGTTGCCGCTCTTGCGCTTCACCCGGCGCCGGCGGCGACGGTAGAAGATGCGACCGAAGCCCAGGGCTTCCTTGCACAGCTCGATCCAGGCCTTTTCTTCGGCCATGGCGATGTCGGGCTGGTTGGTGTCGCTGAGCACGAAGAAGTCGAAGCGATCCAGCTCGCCGCTGGCCGCGACCGACTCGTAGGTCGCCCGCAGGCCGGCGAAGACGCGCGGAACATCCTCGTTGCAGATCGGCATGACGATGGCGGTGCGTGCGTCGGCGGCGATCGGCTCGCTGCCCGCGCTGCTGCCGGAAATGCGGTAGCGGTCGCGGCCGGTGAGCAGTTCCCAGAAGCCCATCAGGGCAGTCCAGAAACCTGCCGAGACCCAGCAGAAGAGGATGGCGAAGAGCGCCAGCACGCCGAACTGGATGACGTACGGCAGCACCTGCTCCAGGGTCTGCAGGAAGGTCTGGCGGTTGATTTCTTCGAGATCGACGAAGGCCCAGCCCTGGTAGGGCAGGATGCCTTTCATGTAGTAGGTGGCGACGCTGGTCTGGCCGAGCATGAGCAGGACCAAGATGAACCGGCGCAGCGAGCCGACCCGCTGCCAGCGCGCCTTGGGCAGGTCGCGGGAGGGCTTGGAGGGGTTGCTGCGACCGGTCAGGCGGCGCCAGCCGCGCATGATCGGGTTGGTGCGCCAGGGTTCGGGGATCACCTTGGTGCGCTGGATCGGCGGCGCGGCCTTGAGGTAGGTACGACCGTTGTCGTCCATGCCCAGCATCTGGGCATCGTCGAGGTCCTGGCCGTAGCCGTGGCGCAGACGTGCGCCGACCGAAGCCAGCGCAGCGTCATCACCCTCGACGTCGCCAGCGAGCTGCTCGTGCAGCTCGCTGATGGAACCGGCCTTGGCCAGCCGCTCACGCTCCTGCGCCGACAGCGGCAGGTGCGCGAGATAATCGGCCACCGGCGCGGTGGTAGCGGTGGAGTTATTCATCGGCAGGCAGCTGGTAGCTCCAGGTTTCGGAAATGGTCTGGCCACCGTTTACCAGGGCAGCGCGCATTTCCGTCGGCTTCTTCGGATCCTTGACCTTGATCCGCAGGGTCAGACGCCAGCCCTGGGTCACTGCGTTGTAGCGCAGGCTGTTTTCCTTCACTTCTGCGTTGTCGTCGGTGCTCACCTGGGTGCTCACCGGGGCATCGCCTGCCAGCGCCTTCAGGGTCGGGCCGACGAAATCGACGACCAGGGCGACACTGCCATCCGGCTGGCGGATCAGGTTCTTCTGCTTCACATCACCGACAGAGCGCAGGGTCTGCATGACCCAGGCATTCTTCGGATCGTGCAGGGCCTGCTCGTCCTTGGTCCAGCGCATGCGGTAGGCGAAGTCCAGCGGCTCGCCGGCTTCCGGGCGCTTCTCGGGGTTCCAGAAGGCAACGATGTTGTCGTTGGTCTCGTCCGGGGTCGGGATCTCCACCAGCTCGATGGTGCCCTTGCCCCAGTCGCCCTGCGGCTCGACCCAGGCCGACGGGCGCAGATCGTAGCGGTCGTCGAGGTCTTCGTAGCGGGAGAACTCGCGGCCACGCTGCAGCAGACCGAAGCCTTTCGGATTCTCGACGCTGTAGGCACTGACGGACAGGTGTTTCGGGTTGTTCAGCGGGCGCCAGATCCACTCGTCGTTGCCAGCATGGATCTGCAGGCCGGTGGAGTCATGCAGCTCCGGACGGAAGTTGTGCTCCGGCGACGGCTGGTTGGAGCCGAACAGGAACATGCTGGTCAGCGGCGCAAGGCCCAGCTTGGTCACCTTGTCGCGCAGGAACACGCGGGCCTTCACATCGACCACGGTGTCGTTGCCCGGACGGATGGTGAAGCGGTACGCGCCAGTCGCACGGGGCGAATCCAGCAGCGCGAAGATCACCAGGTGCTTGTCCTTGGGCTTGGGTTTTTCGATCCAGAACTCGCGGAAGCGCGGGAATTCCTCACCCGACGGCAGCGCGGTGTCCAGCGCCAGGCCACGGGCGGACAGGCCCCACCACTGGTCCTTGCCGATGATGCGGAAGTAGCTCGCCCCCAGGAAGGTGGCGATCTCGTCCTGCTTGTCCGGCGAGTTGATCGGGTACAGCAGGCGGAAGCCGGCGTAGCCCAGGTCCTTGGTGGCATTGGCGTCGAACTTCAGGGAACCGAAGTCGAAACGGGAGGGATCGTATTTGATCTCCTTGACGTCGGTCGCCGTGACTTCGTTGATCTTCACCGGGGTGTCGAAGTGCATGCCCTGGTGATAGAAGCTGATCTTGAAGGGGGTCTTCTCGTCGGCCCAGTAGGCCTTCTCGTTACGGAAGCGAATCTGCTGGTAATCGGCGAACTTCATTTCGCTGAATTCCGATGGCAGGTTGCTCGTCGGTGCGCTGTACTTCTCTGCAGCCAGCGCCTTGGCCTTTTCGCCAACGTCGTCGAGATTGAAGGCCCAGGCATGGGTAGCGCTCAACGCCAACAGGGCGGAGCCGACCAGTCCGCGAAGGATTTGGCGCGAAAGCGGTTGTTGAACGGAACGGAAAATCACGAGTCCCCCTCGTCCGTGAACACAAAACGATTAAAGCCAGCAAAGGCGATGCCAATCTGCTGGCGATTGAATTCCGACCCCGGTGAGCCTGAATGATTCCCCGATTTTTTCCACGGGTACTTCAGGCTCCCGGAGGCGCATTGTTCTAAGTGCATAAGCCCTAACCATCATCCCACGGCGATATGACAAGCTGCCGCGCGTTCAAGCCTCCAGTAGAAAGGTCACCGGGCCGTCATTGACCAGGTGGACCTGCATGTTGGCGCCAAAACGGCCAGTGGCGACCAGCGGATGACGCTCTCGCGCCTGTTCCACGAGTAGATCGAACAACGCGGCGCCCTTTTCAGGTGGCGCCGCGCTGGAAAAGCTCGGTCGCAGCCCCTTTCGGGTATCCGCGGCCAGGGTGAACTGCGAGACCAGCAGCAGACCGCCGCCGACATCGCTCAATGAAAGGTTCATTTTACCTTCATCGTCGCCAAACACTCGATAGTTAAGCAGCTTGTGCAACAAACGGTTCACTGACTCTTCATCATCCTGGGGTTCTACCCCCACCAGGGCCAGCAGCCCATGATCGATGGCGCCGACGATTTCGCCGTCGACCTCGACGCGGGCGCCACGCACCCGCTGGATCAGACCCTTCATTCAGCCTCCGGCGGCAGGTTCAGCAGGCGCCGGCCGATCTCGTTGGTGGCGCGCACCAGCGCATCGGTGATGCCCGGCTCACCGGCCACGTGGCCGGCGTCGCGGACGATCTGCAGTTCGCTGTTGGGCCAGGCCTTGTGCAGCGCCCAGGCGTTGTCCAGCGGGCAGACCACGTCATAGCGGCCGTGGACGATCACGCCCGGCAGGTGGGCGATCTTGTGCATGTCGCGCAGCAACTGGTCGGGCTCGAGGAAGCCGTCGTTGACGAAGTAGTGGTTCTCGATCCGGGCGATGGACAGCGAGCGGTGCGGGTCGGCGAAGCGCTCGACCACAGCCGGGTTCGGCCGCAGCGTGGCGGTACGGCCTTCCCAGGTGGACCAGGCACGGGCGGCGTGCATCTGGGCGATCTGGTCCGGACCGGTCAGGCGGCGGTGGAAGGCGTGCAGCAGGTCGTCGTGCTCATCGGCGGGAATCGGCGCCAGGTAGTCCTCCCAGTAATCGGGGAACAGGCGGCTCGCGCCTTCCTGGTAGAACCAGCGGATTTCCTGCGGGCGGCAGAGGAAGATGCCGCGTACGATCAGCGCCAGCACACGCTCGGGATGAGCCTGGGCGTAGGCCAGCGAGAGGGTCGAGCCCCAGGAGCCGCCGAACAGCACCCATTTGTCGATACCCAGGTGCTCGCGGATGCGCTCGATATCCTCGACCAGGTGCCAGGTGGTGTTGTTCTCCAGGCTCGCGTAGGGCGTGGAGCGGCCACAGCCGCGCTGGTCGAAGGTGACGATGCGGTAGATATTGGGATCGAAGAAGCGCCGCGACATGGCATCGCAACCGGAGCCCGGGCCGCCATGGATGAACAGAACCGGCAATCCGTCGGGCGTACCGCTCTCGTCCACATAGAGGACGTGCGGCTCTTCGACGGCCAGTTCATGGCGCGCGTGAGGCTTGATTTCCGGATACAAAGTTTGCATGGCTCGCTCCTGGATCAGTGCGTACGGTCGCTCCGGACCAGTAACCATCCTAGGGCCTGTCGCCACCCAATAGAAAGTCGCGTTGCCGCGGCGCGACTTCCATCGAAAGTCTTCGGCCCCCACGGTGTCGGGCATGATACTCGGGCCAGCGAAAAACCCATAAGGGAGTTAGTGAGCCATGCCACGGAAGTTGTTTCTTTCTCTATTCATCCTGCTGCTTGCCTTGACCGGTTGCGGCCGGGACGACCCGCGCGCGCAACTGGACGCTGCCGTCAAGCAATTGCAGGACAACCTCGAAGCCAAGAATAGCGGGGCCGTGATCGATCAGCTGGCCGGCGATTTCCGCGCCAATGGCGAGTTCGACCGCGACTGGGCCAGGCGCACCATGACGCTGATGTTCCTGCGCCACCAGCAGGTCAAGGTGATCCTGCTCAGCAGCGAGAGCCGGATCGACCCGACCTATACCAATCGCGGCCATACCGACGCGCAGGTCGCCCTTACCGGCGCCGAGAACCTCATCCCCGACAGCGCCGGGCATTACGCCGTGAAGCTGGAGTGGTGGCGCGAAGGTTCTGAATGGAAACTGGCGAGGCTCGAGTGGCAATGACTCTCCCCCTGCAACACCGCATCCGCGCCGCCGGCCTGCTGCTGCGCAACGACGAGATCCTGCTGGTGCGCCACGAGGTAGCCGGGGACGTTTACTGGATTCCGCCGGGCGGCGGCTTCGAGTCGGACAAGGACGAGTCCACCCGCGACACGGTGCGCCGCGAGTGCCGGGAGGAAACCGGGCTGGTGGTGGAGGTCGGCCCACTGGTCTATGTGCGCGAGTTCGCCGAGCCGGTGGCCGGGCGCTTCCACATGGAACTGTTCTACCGCGTGGATGCCTGGGATGGCCGGGTCAGCCTGGACAACCTGCGCGGCCTGGGCGGCGACGAGTTCGATATCCGCGAGGTCGCCTGGGTACCGCGCCAGGAACTGCCGCGCCTGCCCTCCTACTACCCCGCCGAATTGCTCGACGACGTCTGGGAACGCCTGGCCGAGGCGCAGCCGGTCATTCGTCACCTCGGCCTGCAGCGCTAGCAGCGTTACTGCACCGGTTCGCTGGTGGGCTTGGCGATGATCGCCTGCAGCTCGGCGGTCATGGGGAACTCCAGGTTGAGGTTCTTCGGCGGGATCGGCTGCTCGAACCAGCGCTGGTAGATGCCCTTGATCTCGCCCGAGGCGTAGAGGTCGGCCAGCGTCTGGTTGACCAGCGCGAGGAACTGCGGATCGTCGCGGCGCACCATGCAGGCATAGATTTCCCGCGACTGCGGCTCGCCCACCACTACCCAATGATGCGGGTCGCGCGCCTTGGCCTTCTCGCCGTAGAGCAATGCGTCATCCATGTAGAAGGCTACCGCGCGGCCGGATTGCAGCATGAGGAAGGCTTCGCCATGGTCCTTGGCGCTGACCACGTTCATGCCCAGCTTGTGCTCGGCGTTGTAGGCCTTGAGGTAGCGCTCGTTGGTGGTGCCGGCGGTGGTCACCACGTTCTTGCCCTTGAGGTCATCGAAGCCCTGGATGCCGCTGTCCTTGGCGGTCAGCAACTGGCCCTTCACGTAGATGAAGCCGTAGGAGAAGGCGACCTGCTTCTGGCGCTCTGCGGTGACGCCGGTGGAGCCGCATTCCAGGTCGACCGTGCCGTTCTGCACCAGCGGGATGCGTGTCTGCGAGGTCACCAGGTTGTACTTCACTTTCAGGTCCGGCTTGTCGAGCTTCTGCTTGATGCGTTCAACCACCTTTCCGGCCAGGTCCACCGAGTAGCCCATGGGCTGCCCGCTGTTGTCGCCCAGGTAGGAGAACGGCACCGAGGCGTCGCGATAACCCAGGGTTATCGCGCCTTGATCGTCGACTTTCTTCAACGTGCCATCCAGCGCTTCGTTCGCCTGCGCCAGCGCGCAGACCAGGCTGGACGCCGCCAGTATTCCCAGTGCGAGTCGTTTCATGAGTTCGGTCCCTCTTGTTGTTGTGAGTCGGGTTGAGGTTCAGGGGCGCGCGGCGATCACCGTGATTTCCACCAGCACCGACGGCCGCGCCAGCAGCGCCTGCACCGTGGTGCGGGTCGGCGCGCAGCCTTCGGGCAGCCAGGCGGACCAGATGCCGTTCATGGCTTCGAAGTCCGCGGCGATGTCCTTCAGGTAAATGGTCGCGCTGAGGATGTTCGCCTTCCCGGTGCCGGCTTCAGCCAGTAGTGCGTCGATCTTCGCCAGCACCTCGCCGGTCTGGCCCTGGATATCGGTGGCCTGACCGGGCACCTGCCCGGAAAGGAACACCAGCGAGCCGAAGACCATAGCGCCGGAAAGGCGGTCGTTGGTGGCGATGCGTGTGAGTTGCATGGTGGGTCTCCTAAATCCGATGGAATCAGCCGGCCAGCCGTTCGGGGGTCAGGCCGCTGGTGTCGATGGCGGGTTTGCTCCCACTGATCTGCGCGGCGATCAGCTGTGCGCTGCCGCAGGCCAAGGTAAAACCGAGAGCGCCGTGACCGAGGTTGAGCCACAGGCCGCGCGGCCCGCACGCGCCCACCAGCGGCACGCCAGTGGGTGTGGCCGGGCGCATGCCGGCCCATTCGATGGCGGCGCCGTAATCGCAGGCGTTGGGCAGGGTATCCGCCGCCTGCTGGCGGATCAGCGCCAGCCGCTTGGGCTCCAGGCTCGGGTCGAAGCCGACGATGTCGACCATGGCGGCAATGCGCAAGCGCTCGCCGATGCGCGCGTAGACCACCTTGCGGTCGTAGTCGGTCAGGCTCACGTCCGGCGCGTGATCATTGGCGCGGATCGGCGCGGTCAGGCTGTAGCCCTTCAGCGGATAGAGCGGCAGACGCGGCCCGCGCGGCAGCAGTGCTGCGCTGCGGTAGCCGGCGGCGAGCACGACGTGATCGGCCTCGAAGCTTTCCACACCAGCCGCCCCGCCCGCCTCCACGCCTGCCACCGCGCCGTTGCGCAGAATCAGCCGGGATGCCGGATGGCCATAGAGGGTGCGGCAGCGCCCGGAAGCCTGAAGCCGCTCCGCCAGCCGCTGGCAGAACAGGAAGCAGTCGGCAACCTCCTCGTCCGGCGTATGGATGCCACCGACGAAGGGCGCGCGCTCCAGCGCCGGGTCCAGCTCGCGGCATTGCTGCGCCGAGAGGACGAATTGTTCGGCAGGGTCGGACAGGTTCTGCCTCGCACTGAGGAAGCTGCCTTCATCGCGGAAGGCCACCAGCTTGCCGTTGCGCCGCCAGTCGAAGCCGTCCAGCCCATCCTCGCGCCACTGCGCCAATGTAGCCTGGCTGAACAGGGCAAGACGCAGAAGGTGTTTGGCGTTGGCCTGGTTCACCGAGCGCCGGCAGGCGGCGGTGAACTCCAGCAGCCAGCGCCATTGCGCCGGGTCCAGGCGCGGGCGCAGGCGCAGCGGCGAGTCCCTGCGCAGCAGCCAGCCCAGCGCCTGCTGCGGCACGCCGGCATCGGCCAGCGGCGCGACATAGCGGTAGGACAGCTGGCCGCCGTTGGCGAAGCTGGTTTCCAGCCCGGCCTGATCCCGCGCCTCCAGCACGGTGACGTCGAAGCCTTCGAGGACCAGCGCCTGGGCCGTGGCCAACCCGACCACGCCCGCGCCGATGATGCAAACCCGCTGTGCCATTGCCTTCTCACTGCCCATCCAAACCTGGCCTCGACCTTAGGCGCGAGTGACAGGCGGCGAACAATGAATAAATATGGGTAACCCATAAACCAGGGTTATACCCTGGCGAATCCGCCTACGGAGGCAAGCCATGCGCCTGCGCCATATCGAAGTGTTCCAGGCCATCCGCGAGACCGGTTCGGTCAGCGGCGCTGCGCAACTGCTGCACGTCTCGCAGCCGGCGGTGACCAAGGTGCTGCAGCATGCCGAGCAGCAGTTGGGCTTCCCGCTCTTTCTTCGTGTTCGCGGAAAGTTGCAGGCGACACCCGAGGCGCTGGAGCTGGAGCGCGAAGTGGCCAAGGTCAGCGAAAGCCTGCAGGGCGTGCGGCGCCTCGCGCAGAGCCTGCGCGGCCAGCCGGAAAACCGCCTGCGCGTGGGCGCCACGCCGGCGATGGCGCTATCGCTGCTGCCGCCAGTGATTCGCGAATGGACCGACCGCTACCCGCAGAGCAGCTGCGAGCTGGCCACCCAGCACTCCCGCGAACTGGTGCAGAACCTGCTGATGCGCGAACTCGACCTCGCCCTGACCCTGCAACAGACCGACCACCCCGGCCTGCGCTCGCAGCCCATCGCCAGCGGCCCGCTGGTCGCCCTGGCGCCGCGCGGCCACTGGCCGGCGGAGCACCTCGGCCAGCCCCTGACACTGAACGAACTGGCCGGCGAACCGATGATCGGGCTGTCCACTTCCGACCCGCTGTCCGCCCGCCTGGAAAGCCATCTGGCCAACGTCGAACCGCCACCGCGCGTGCGCATCGCGGTGCAGACCTATGCGTTGGCAAGAACGCTGGTGGAAGCCGGAACGGGATTGGCGCTGGTCGACCCCTTTACCGCCCTGGGTGCAGACGAGCGCCTGACAGTGCAGCGAACCTTGTCACCCACCGTAAAGGTGACGCTCTATGCCCTGACCCGCGCCGACGAAACCCCGCCGCACACCCAGGCGCTGCTGCTGGAAATGCTGGTGCGGCATGCCGAGAAGCAACTGGCGCAGCACCGCTTCGAATAGTTTTCCCGGCAGTGCGGGCAAGCAGACCAGGCGGATCAACATCCTTGGTTTAAAGTGGCGCCCCATCTGCGCCCGTCTTCACTCATGGGCGTTTCAGGACACCGTTGAACCGGAATCGACAAGGAAAGCCATGTCTCGCGAGCAAGCCGACGCACTGCACCAACAAGCCATGAACCTGGACGACCAGGGCGATAGCGATGCGGCTTTGGCGCTGTATCTCCAGGCCATCGAGCTCGCACCGGAGAAGTCGGAAACCCACTACAACATCGGCCTGATCTACAAATACCGCGGCGACTGGCCGGCTTCGCAGCGCTACAACCAGCAGGCCGTCGACCTGACGCCGGACGATGAAGCGGCCAACTGGAACCTCGCCATCGCCGCCACGGCGCTGCGCGACTGGAGCTGCGCGCGGGCCGTGTGGAACCGGCTCGGGATCGCCATCGAGCTGGGTGACCAGCCCATCGAGGCCGACTTCGGCATGACCCCGGTGCGCCTGAATGCCGACGAGAGTGCCAAGGTCGTATGGGCACAGCGCATTGACCCGGTGCGCGCCAGCCTGCTGAACATCCCCTACCCGGATTCAGGCTTCCGCCATGGCGACATCGTCCTGCACGACGGCGCCGCGGTCGGCTACCGCGAAAACCAGGGCCGCGAATATCCGGTGTTCAACGTCCTCGAGCTGTTCACCGCCTCCCCGCACAGCACCTACGAAATCGACCTCCGCCTCGGCTCGCCGGAAGACCTCGACGAGCTGCAGCAACACCTGGATGAGCTGGAGATCGCCAACGAATCCTGGTCGAAGAACGTGCGCGTGCTGTGCCGCCAATGCTCGGAAGGCCACCCGCACGAGCAGCACGATCACGAGCTGGAGGAAGAGGAAAGCTGGCAGCAGGAGCAGTTGCTTGCCGTCGCTACCAACGACGAAGCCCAGTTGCGCGCGGTCCTGGCCGACTGGGCGAACGATCAGCGGTGCGTCGAGCACATCGAATGCACGCTGGAAGGTGTGCGTTCCTGAAGCGATGTTGCGAATGAAAAGACAGCCCCCTGCCGCACCGGGGAAGCGCCGCCGAGATGCGTGGTCCGGCGGCGCCGCGCCGACAGTCCCGGCGCGGCAGGAAGCTGCGTAAAACTCAGCGGCCGTAGCGCTCGCGGCCCCAGGCGATGAAGGTTTCCAGCAGGCGCCGGAGCACCTGGGCGGTCGGCGCGGCGAGGTCTTCGCGGTAGCCGAAGGGCGCGTGCTCATCCATGTAGTTGCACTGCGCGATCTCCAGTTGCACCGCGTGCACGTTGTCCTGCGGCTGGCCGTACTGGCGGGTGATGTGCCCGCCCTTGAAGCGGCCGTTGAGGATGTGCCGGTAGGCCGGCGCATCGGCGCACACCGCGACCAGTCGCTCGGCCAGTTCCGCGTCGCAGCTCGCGCCGCTGTTGGTGCCGATGTTGAAGTCCGGCAGCTTGCCGTCGAACAGGTGCGGGATCACCGAGGCAATCGAGTGGGCGTCCCACAGCAGCGCGTAGCCGAACTCGGCCTTCAGGCGCGCCAGCTCCCCGGCCAAGGTGCAGTGGTAGGGCGTCCAGACTTCGGCGAGGTAGCGCGCGCGCTCTTCGGCAGACGGCGTCTGGCCGTCCTTGAACAGCGGGCGGCCGTCGAACAAGGTATCCGGGTAGAGGCCGGTGGTGGCGGTGCTGTACAGCGGCTTGTCGTCGGCCGGGCGGTTGAGGTCGATGACGTAGCGCGAGTAGCCGGCAGCCAGGGTGCTGGCGCCCAGTTCGTCGGCGAAGGCATAGAGCTGCGGGATGTGCCAGTCGGTGTCGGCCAGCTCGCGGGCTTCATCTACCAGGCCGTTTTCCACGGCTGGGGTCAGGCGGATGCCGGGGTGCGGCATGCTGATCAGCAGCGGTACGCGACCGCGTTTGAATTCGAGAACGTTGTCCATGGGGCTATCTCCAGTACGGGCGAGATGTACGCATTGCGTGTAGGAGCGAGGGGGACGCCATCGTTATTGCTCGCGAACCGAGCTCCGCAGCAGGGCTGTTCGCGAGCAATCTCGCTCCTACGAAGAGCAGACTCACAGCTCTTCGCCGTGACGAATGACGCGCTTGGGCAGGTCGCCTCCGAGCCAGTAGGCGAGTTCGGCGGGGCGCTGGATGTCCCAGGCGATGAAGTCGGCGACCTTGCCCGCTTCCAGGCTACCGTGGCTGCCGGCCATGCCCAGTGCGCGCGCGGCGTTGAGGGTGACGCCGGCCAGCGCTTCTTCCGGGGTCAGGCGGAAGGCGGTGCAGGCCATGTTCAGCATCAGGCGCAGGGACAGCGCGGGCGAGGTGCCGGGGTTGAGATCGCTGGCAATGGCGATGTTCACGCCGTGCTTGCGCAGGGCATCCATCGGCGGCAGCTGGGTTTCGCGCAGGACGAAGAAGGCGCCCGGCAGCAGCACGGCGACGGTGCCGGCCTCGGCCATGGCGATGGCGTCGCTCTCGTCCATGAACTCCAGGTGGTCGGCGGACAGCGCGCCATAGCGCGCAGCGAGGCTGGAGCCATGCAGCGAGGACAGTTGCTCGGCATGCAGCTTCACCGGCAAGCCCAGGCACTGGGCTGCCTGGAATACCCGCTCGACCTGCGCCGGCGAGAACGCCAGGTGCTCGCAGAAGGCGTCTACCGCGTCCACCAGCCCCTCTTCGGCCAGCGCCGGGAGGATGTGATTGCAGACCTGCTCGATGTACTCGTCAGCGCGGCCGGCGTATTCCGGCGGCAAGGCGTGGGCGGACAGGCAGGTGGTGCGCACCGTCACCGGCAGCTCCTGCTCCAAGCGACGGGCAACCCGCAGCATGCGCTGCTCGCTGTCCAGGTCCAGGCCGTAGCCGGATTTCACTTCCAGCACGGTCACGCCATCGGCCAGCAGCGGGCGGGCGCGCTTGATGGCGCTGGCCAGCAGTTCGTCCTCGCTGGCTTCGCGGGTGGCGCGCACGGTACTGGCGATACCGCCGCCGGCTGCGGCGATCTCGGCATAGCTGACACCGTTCAGGCGCTGCTCGAACTCGCCGCTGCGGTCACCGCCGAACACCAGGTGGGTATGGCAGTCGATGAAGCCGGGCGTGACCCAGGCGCCGCCCAGGTCGGTGCTCTGGATGGGGCGTTCGGGCAGTTCGGCGCGCGGGCCGATCCAGCTGATGCGCTCGCCCTCGGTGATGATCGCGGCATCCTCGATGATCGAGTAACGGCCGTCCTTCATGGTCGCTGCGTGGCAGTGCTGCCAGAGGTGTCTCATTGCAGTCTCCCGATGCTCGCGCCGACGCTGTGCAGCGCCGCCGGGTTGGCCAGCAGCTCGGCGGCGCGGGCGATGTCCGGCGCCAGCCAGCGATCGCTGTCATAGGCCGGCACCTGCTCGCGCAGCAGGCTCCAGGCGCAGTCGGTGCCGCTGCCGAAGCGCTGCGGCTTGAGGAATTCGAAGGCCTGGGCGGCCAGCAGGTATTCGATGGCGAGGATGCGCCGGCTGTTGTCCAGGGCGCGGCCGAGCTTGAGCGCGGCGCTGGTGCCCAGGCTCAGGTGGTCTTCCTGCAGGCCGGAGGTGACGAAGTTGTCCACCACCGCCGGCTGCGCCAGCTGGCGGTTCTCGCCGGCCAGCGAGGCGGCGACGTACTGCACGATCATCATCCCCGAGTTGACCCCCGGCTGGCTGACCAGGAAGGCCGGCAGGCCGCTGACCAGCGGGTTGATCAGGCGGTCCAGGCGTCGCTCGGAGACCCCGCCCAGCTCGGCCACGGCGATTGCCAGCAGGTCGGCGGCCATGGCCACGGATTCGCCGTGGGGGTTGGCCTGGGACACCACCCGGTAGTCGTCCGGCGTACCCAGCACCAGCGGGTTGTCGGTGGCGGAATTGAGTTCGGTCTCGATCTGTTTCGCCGCATGCTCCAACTGGTCGCGGCAGGCGCCGTGGATCTGCGGCATGGAGCGGATGCTCAGGGCGTCCTGCGTGCGCACTCCCTTGCTGCAAGCGATCACTTCGCTGCCCTCGAGCAGCGCGCGCAGGTTGGCGCCGACCTTCTGCATGCCCGGATGCGGCTTGAGCGCGATGATCTCGGCATCGAACGCGTCGATCTGCCCGCGCAGGGCTTCGAAGCTCATGGCGCCGATCACGTCGGCCCACTGCGCGAGGCGGTTTGCCTCGTCGAGGGCGAGGCAGCTCAGGCCGGTCATGCAGGGTGTGCCGTTGACCAGGCAGAGCCCGTCCTTGGCGCCCAGCTGCACCGGCTCCAGGCCTTCGGCGGCCAGCGCCTGGAAGGCCGGAACCACTTCGCCGCGATAGCTCACTTCACCGATCCCGAGCAGCGCCACGCCGACATGGGCCATGTGGGTCAGGTAGCCCACCGAGCCCTGTGCCGGTACGCGCGGGGTGATGCCGTGGTTGAGCAGCGCCAGCAGTGCTTCCACCACGCGACGGTGCAGGCCGGATTTGCCATGGCTGTAGTTGGCGATGGCGGCGGCGATGATCGCGCGGGTCTGTTCGTCCTTGAGCGGCTCGCCCACGCCGCATGCATGGCTGAGCAAGGTGTTGCGCGACAGCTGCGCCAGTTGCTCGCCCTGCAGCACCACGTTGCACAGCGCACCCAGGCCGGTGCTGATGCCATAGGCCCGCTCGCCCCGGCTGACGATGCTCTCGACGATGCCGTGGGCGTTGTCGATGCGCGCCCAGGCGGCCGTCGACAGTTGCAGGTGCGCGCCCTGGCGGGCCACCTCGACCAGGTCCTGCCAGCGCAGCGGGCCGTTGCCGAAGGTGATGGTGGAAGAGGACGACATGCGGAACTCCTGTAGGCGGGGAAGCCCCCTTCCCCGCCGGCGAATGGTGTTACAGCGCGGCGACGCGGCGCTGGACGAAGCGGTCGACGTACTCGTCGGCGGGCTTGTGCAGGATGTCGGCGGGCGCGCCCACCTGGATCAGCTGGCCGTCCTTGAGGATGGCGATCCGGTTGCCGATACGCACGGCTTCATCGAGGTCGTGGGTGATGAAGACGATGGTCTTGTGCAGGGTCTTCTGCAGCTCCAGCAGCTGGTCCTGCATATCCGCGCGGATCAGCGGGTCGAGGGCGCTGAAGGCTTCGTCCATGAGGATGATGTCGGTGTCCGCGGCCAGTGCGCGGGCCAGGCCGACGCGCTGGCGCATGCCGCCGGAAAGCTGGTGCGGGTAGGACTTCTCGTAGCCCTTCAGGCCCACGGTGGCGATCCAGTGCAGCGCGCGCTCCTGGCACAGCGCCTTGCTCTCGCCACGGATCTTCAGGCCGTAGGCGACGTTGTCGAGCACGCTCTTGTGCGGCAGCAGACCGAAGCTCTGGAACACCATGCTGATCTTGCGCCGGCGGAAGTTCTCCAGCGCGGCCGAGTCATAGGCGAGCACATCCTCGCCATCCACCAGGATCTGCCCGCTGGTGGGGTCGATCAGGCGGTTGAAGTGGCGCACCAGGGTCGATTTGCCGGAGCCGGACAGGCCCATGATGACGAAGATTTCCCCGGCCTCGATGGATAGCGAGAGGTCGTTGACGCCGACCACGCAATCGGTGGCGGCGAGCACCTCGGCCTTGCTCTTGCCCTGGCGGATCATCGCCAGCGCCGCATCGGCCTTGGCGCCGAAGATCTTGTAGACGTTCTTGACCTGGATCTTGCTCATTTGCTGGCCTCATGGTGGCGCGAGCGGCCGTATGCCTGGGTGATGCGGTCGATGACCACGGCGAGGATGACGATGGCCAGACCCGCTTCGAGCCCCTTGCCGACGTTGAGCGTCTGGATGCCCACCAGCACGTCCTCGCCCAGCCCACGGGCGCCGATCATCGAGGCGATGACCACCATCGACAGGGCCATCATGGTGGTCTGGTTGATGCCGGCCATGATGCTCGGCAGCGCCAGCGGCAGCTGCACGCCGAACAGTTGCTGGCGGCGGTTGGCGCCGAAGGCGGTGATGGCTTCCATCACCTCGCGGTCGACCTGGCGAATCCCCAGGTCGGTGAGGCGGATCAGCGGCGGAGCGGCGTAGATCACGGTGGCGAAGATCGCCGGCACCTTGCCCAGGCCGAACAGCATCAGCACCGGGATCAGGTACACGAAGCTGGGCATGGTCTGCATGATGTCCAGCATCGGCAGCAGCACGGCGCGGAAGCGGTCGCTGCGCGCGGCGACGATACCCAGCGGAATGCCGATCAGCACCGAGATGATGGTCGCCACCATCATCAGCGCGAGGGTCTGCATCAGCTTGTCCCACAGGCCCACGGCGCCTACCAGGAACAGCAGGCCGACGATGACCACGGTCGGCAGGATGCGCCGGGTGGCGTGCCAGGCGATGCCGGCGACGATGGCCAGCATCAGCCACCAGGGAGTGGCCCGCAGCACGCTCTCCAGGTTGACGATGGCCCACAGCAGGGTGTCGGAGATGTGGCGGAACACGTCGCCGTAGTTGGTAACCAGGGCATCGACCCAACCGTTGACCCAGTCGGCGATGGAGAAAGTGAAGCGTTCGGGAAACATGGCACGTACTCGTCAGGAGTGGGCATCACCGGGGAAGCAGAGCCTCCCCGGATTCGGCGGCGTCAGAGCGCGGCCTGGACCTTCTTCGCAGCGTCCTCGCTGACCCAGGTGGTCCACACTTCCGGGTGCTCCTTGAGGAAGGCCTTGGCCAGTTGCTCGGAGGAGAGTTTCTCCTTGGCCATCTTCGCCAGGTTCTGGTTCAGCAGGTCGATGGGCAGGTTGACCTTCTCCAGCACCGCCACCAGTTCCGGGGCCTGATCGTGGAAGGCCTTGGACAGGCCGACCTGGATCTTCACATCCTTGTTCACGCCCGGCTCGTCCAGCTTCACCAGGTCGGCCTGGCCCATCAGCGGCGTCGGCGACCAGTAGTAGAAGAGGATAGGCTCCTTGCGCTTGTAGCTCGACAGCACGGCGGCATCCAGGGCCGGGCCGGTGCCGGGGCGGAAGTTGGTGTACTTGTCCTCGAGGCCGTACTTCTTCAGCATCTCGGAGTTTTCCAGCTCGCAGGTCCAGCCGGCCGGGCAGTTGTAGAAGCGGCCCTTGCCCGGCTCTTCCGGGTCGCGGAAGACTTCGGAGTACTGCGCAAGGTCGGTCACGGCCTTCAGGTTCGGCGCCTTGGCTTCGATGTTGCGCGCCTTGTCGCCCTCGATCACGAAGCGCGGTACGTACCAGCCCTCGGTGGCGCCGACGATGGGCGCGCCCACGCCGACCACTTTGTTCGCGGCGGCGGCCTTGTTCCAGGCGTCGCTGCGGCCGATCCATTCCTCACTGAATATCTGGATGTCGTTGTTCGCCAGCGCCTGCTCCATGGTGATGGAGTTGCCCGGCAGGCTGTCGGTTTCGCAGCCGTAGCCGTTCTTCAGGATGATCTGCATGAGGTCGGTGAGCAGCATGCCGCTCTCCCAGTTCAGCCCGGCGAACTTCACCGGCTTGCCACTCTCGCACCAGCCGGCGGCCTGGGCCGATGCCAGGGTGCCGCCCAGCAGTCCGGCGGACAGGAACAGGCCCAGCAGCGTCTTCTTGGTGTTGTTCATCTGATGCTCCTAAACGTGAATGAGGTTGGGCAGTGCAAGGGCCGCGCGAGCTTGTAGCTGCGCAGCCGGGCCGGTCTGTTCAGGTGCGGGCCGGCAGGATCAGCCGGTCCGGTACTGCCCGCGTGACGCGGCGGGCGACCAGGTAATAGAGAACGGCCGGAACCACGAGGCCGATGATCCAGGAGATATCCACGCCACCCAGGGCATCCACCAGCGGGCCGGTGTAGAACTTGGTGGAGATGAAGGGCAGCTGCACCAGCACGCCGATCACGTAGACGCTGATGCCGGGGATGTTCCAGCGGCCGTAGCGGCCATCGGGATCAGCCAGCGCCGGCACGTCGTAATGCTCGCGGGTGATGCAGTAGTAGTCGACCAGGTTGACCGCGCTCCACGGGGTGAAGAAGGCCAGCAGGAAGAGGATGAAGGACTTGAAGGCGCCGAGGAACGAATGCTGGCCGAGCAGCGCGATCAGGGTCGCGGCGCCGACGATCAGCAGGACGAATACCAGGCGCTGCACGCGGCTCACTTCCAGGTGGCCACGGAAGCCGCTGATCACCGTGGCGATGCACATGAAGCTGCCGTAGGAGTTCAGCGTCGAGATGGTGATCTTGCCGAAGGCGATGCTGAAGTACAGCAGCGCGGCGACGGCGCCACTGCCGCTCAGGCTGACGATGTAGGCCACTTCATGGCCGGCGAACTGGCCGTTGGCCCCGGCCGCGGCGAACACGCCGAAGATCATCGCCACCTGCGCGCCGATCACCGAACCTGCGCCCACGGCGAGGAAGGTCTTCACCGAGGAAGTCTTGCTCGGCAGGTAGCGCGAGTAGTCGGCGACATAGGGGCCGAAGGCGATCTGCCAGGACGCCGCCAAGGACACCGCGAGCAGGAAGCTGCTCCAGCTGAAATGACGAATCTGCAGCAGCGCGCTGACGTCGGTCTGGTTCACCAGGCGGCTGAACAAGTAGATGAAGGCGATCACCCCGATGACGCTGGCGATGCGACCGATCACGTGGATCACCCGGTAGCCGAGCACGGTCACCAGCACGATCACGCTGGCGAACATCAGGATGCCGACGCTGTCGCTGACGCCGAACAGCTGGCCCAGCGCCTGGCCGGACAGCACCGTGCCGGTGGCGGTGAAGCCCAGGTACATCAGGCACACCAGCACGATCGGAATGGCCGCGCCGTAGACGCCGAACTGCACGCGGCTGGAGATCATCTGCGGCAGGCCGAGCTTCGGCCCTTGCGCGGCATGCAGCGCCATCACGCCGCCGCCCAGCAGCTGGCCGATGAGCAGGCCGATCAGCGACCAGAACACATCGCCGCCCAGCACCACGGCCAGGGCGCCGGTGACGATGGCGGTGATCTGCAGGTTGGCACCCAGCCACAGGGTGAACTGGCTGTAGAGCTTGCCGTGGCGCTCGGCCTCGGGGATGTAGTTGATCGAACGCACTTCGATCAGGGGTTTGGAGCTATCACTGGCCTGGGACATCGTTATTGTTCTCCCGAAGGGATTTATTGTCTGTCGATGTACTGCTGCTTCACGGACCGGGCCGCCGCACGACACCGTGCGGCGGCCCTCTCCCTGGTCCTGAATTTCTGCTACCGAATTACCGGTCCGTAGGGCGCATAACGCGCCAGCGTTATCCGCCGACACAACGGCGGATAACCTGTTCCAGGTTATGCGCCCTACGCGATTACTTGCCGGTGATCATCGGCAGGTTCAGGCCCTGCTCCTTCGCGCAGTCGATGGCGATCTGGTAGCCGGCGTCGGCATGGCGCATCACGCCGGTGCCTGGGTCGTTGGTCAGGACGCGGGCGATGCGCGCCGCCGCTTCGTCGGTGCCGTCGCAGACGATCACCATGCCCGAGTGCTGGGAGAAGCCCATGCCCACGCCGCCGCCGTGGTGCAGCGAAACCCAGGTGGCGCCGCTGGCGGTGTTCAGCAGGGCGTTGAGCAGCGGCCAGTCGGACACGGCGTCGGAGCCATCCTGCATGGCCTCGGTTTCACGGTTCGGGCTGGACACCGAGCCGGAGTCGAGGTGGTCGCGGCCGATCACGATCGGCGCTTTCAGCTCGCCGCTGCGGACCATTTCGTTGAACGCCAGGCCGAGCTTGGCGCGCTGACCCAGGCCGACCCAGCAGATGCGTGCCGGCAGGCCCTGGAAGCTGATGCGCTCGCGGGCCATGTCCAGCCAGCGGTGCAGGTGGGCGTCGTCCGGGATCAGCTCCTTCACCTTGGCGTCGGTCTTGTAGATGTCCTCGGCGTCGCCCGACAGCGCGGCCCAGCGGAACGGACCGACACCACGGCAGAACAGCGGGCGGATGTAGGCCGGGACGAAGCCGGGGAAGTCGAAGGCGTTGTCCACGCCCTCTTCCTTGGCCATCTGGCGGATGTTGTTGCCGTAGTCGAAGGTCGGGATGCCCTGCTTCTGGAACTCCAGCATGGCTTTGACGTGCACGGCCATGGACTGCTTGGCGGCTTTCACCACGGCTGCCGGGTCGGTCTGAGCGCGGTCGCGGTACTGTTCCCAGGTCCAGCCGGCGGGCAGGTAGCCGTTGAGCGGGTCGTGGGCGGAAGTCTGGTCGGTGACCATGTCCGGACGCACGCCGCGCTTGAGCAGTTCCGGGAGGACTTCCGCGGCGTTGCCCAGCAGGGCGATGGAGATGGCCTTGCCTTCGGCGGTGTACTGGGCGATGCGCGCCAGGGCATCGTCGAGGTCCTTGGCCTGCTCGTCGACGTAGCGGCTGGCGAGGCGGAAATCGATGCGGCTCTGCTGACACTCGATGTTCAGCGAGCAGGCGCCGGCCAGGGTCGCGGCCAGCGGCTGGGCGCCGCCCATGCCGCCCAGGCCTGCGGTTAGCACCCAGCGGCCCTTGAGGTTGCCGTCGTAGTGCTGACGGCCGGCCTCGACGAAGGTTTCGTAGGTGCCCTGGACGATGCCCTGGCTGCCGATGTAGATCCAGGAGCCGGCGGTCATCTGGCCGTACATCGCCAGGCCCTTGGCATCCAGTTCGTTGAAGTGTTCCCAGTTGGCCCAGTGCGGCACCAGGTTGGAGTTGGCGATCAGCACGCGCGGGGCGTTGGCGTGGGTCTTGAAGACGCCGACCGGCTTGCCCGATTGCACCAGCAGGGTCTCGTCTTCATTCAGCTCCTTCAGGGTCGCGACGATCTTGTCGTAGCACTCCCAGTTGCGCGCGGCGCGGCCGATGCCGCCGTACACCACCAGCTCCTTCGGGTTCTCGGCAACTTCCGGGTCGAGGTTGTTCATCAGCATGCGCAGCGGCGCTTCGGTCAGCCAGCTCTTGGCGTTCAGTTGGGTGCCGCGCGGGGCACGGATTTCGACGTCGCGGAATTTGGTCACGGAAGGCTCCTTCGCTTTGCTCGGGTCGTTGGCCGTGGGGGCGGCCTGGCGGTTCGTTCGACGGTGTCGAGGGGTCGCCACCATCATGTCTATGCTTGTATGTACAAGTATAAGCAAAGCGAGGGCCAACCTTGGCTGGCGGGGTATTCCGCCAGCTATTCACCTAGATCAACTGATTGATTTATAAGGATTAAAACAGAATTCTAGTGATTCGCTGGCGGCTGACAGACATCGCTGTCCTTCAGACAATTGCACCAAAAGCAGGCTTCGCTGCACCGTTTCGTTGCGTTCGGTAACACCGCTCGCTACCAAGGGACACAGGTTATATAGACAAGCTATGTCCGAGCAGGAAATGCAAGTCGGCAGCGAACCGCATACTGCCGCGCTACTTCAACGCCGCATCGATCCGCGTCGCCGCCTCCGCCGTCACCCACTTCGACCACAGCTCCCGATGCTCGCGGAAGAACGTCGCCCGCACGTCCGCCACGTCCCGGTGGTGCTCGGCCATGTCCGCCAGCAGCGCGTTGAACAGCGGCAACGGCAGCTCGACCTTCTCGAACACCTGCACCAGCGCCGGCGCCTTGTCATGGAAGTCGCGGGACACGCCGATGCTGATCTTCGCCGGCAGCGAGCGCGAGCCCTTCGGGTTGGGATCGTTGACATCGGTCAGGGTCTTCCACGCCGCCTCGTCGAACGGCGGCTCCTCCAGTTGCACCAGCTTGAAGCGCCCCAGCAGCGGCGTCGGTGCCCAGTAATAGAAGAGCACCGGCTTGCCCTGGGCGATGGCCGAGCTGATCGCCGCATCCAGCGCAGGGCCGGCGCCGGTGCGGAAGTTCACGAAGCTGTCCGTGAGCCCGTAGGCCTTGAGCTTCTGCGTGTTGACGATCTCGCAGGTCCAGCCGGTGGGGCAGTTGTAGAAGCGCCCCTTGTCCGGCTCCTCGTCATCCTTGAACAGCGCCTTGTACCTGGGCAGGTCGCTGACGGACTTCAGCTCCGGCGCGGAGGCCTTGATGCCCCGCTTCGCGTCGCCGTGCACCACGTAATCCGGCACCCACCAGCCCTCATTCGCGCCCTTCACCGTCTCGCCCACGGAGAACACCTGGCCGGCCTTCTCCGCCTGCTGCCAGACGGTGCTGCGCCCGGCCCATTGCTCGCCGGTGACCTGGATGTCGTTCTGCTTCAGCGCGTTCTCCATGGTCACGGTGTTACCCGGCACGGCGTCGGTCTGACAGCCGTAGCCCTTCTCCAGGATGAAGCGCAGCACGTCGGTGGTGAACATGCCGCTTTCCCAGTTCAGCCCGGCGAACACCACAGACTTCGGGTAGGGGCAGGCGGCGAAAGTCTGCGCGCACAGGCCCAGGGCCAGCAGCAGCGCGAACAGGCAACGGGGGGTGGACATGGGCGTCTCCGGGCGCGTTGGTGTCCCATTGGGTTTAGCCGCCGATCCGCGTTTTGCCCACGACCATCGGACTGGAAATGCCACCGGCGGTGACATTCACTCCCTCCATGCACCACCGCACGCCAGGGTGAAATGCCGAACCACGCGCCCCTGCGTGCCATGGCATAGCGATTGCTATACCTGTATATACAGGAACGATCCACGGTAACACTTTCACCGAACCCAGGATGCTGACATGTCCGAAACCCTGCTCCTGACGCCCGGCCAGTTCGACCTCGACCAGCTGCGCGCCATCTACCAGTACCAACCCGACCTGCAGCTCGCGGACCATTGCCGCGAAGCCATCCTGCGCAGCGCGCAGACGGTCAGCCAGATCATCGCCGACCAGCGCACCGTGTACGGCATCAACACCGGCTTCGGCCTGCTGGCGCGCACCTCCATCGCCGAGGACCAGCTCGCCACCCTGCAGCGCAACCTGATCCTCTCCCACTGCACCGGCACCGGCCCGCTGCTGGACGACGCCAGCGTTGCACTGATCATGGCGCTGAAGATCGGCTCCCTGGCGCGCGGCTTCTCGGGCGTCGGCCTGCCGGTGATCGAGACACTGCTCAAGCTGTACCAGGCGCGGGTCTACCCGTGCATCCCGTCGCAAGGCTCGGTGGGCGCCTCGGGCGACCTCGCGCCGCTGGCGCACATGTCCTCGACCCTGCTGGGCGTCGGCCAGGTGCGCCATGAAGGGCGCATCCTCGAAGCCACCGAAGGCCTCGCCATCGCCGGCGCCGAGCCGCTGGTGCTGGGGCCCAAGGAAGGCCTGGCGCTGATCAACGGCACCCAGGTTTCCACCGCGCTGGCCCTGCGCGGGTTGTTCGCGGCGGAGAAGCTGTTCATCTCGGCCGTGGTCGCCGGCAGCCTGACGGTGGAAGCGCTGAAGGGCTCGTTCGTGCCCTTCGATGCGCGCATCCAGGAAGTACGCGGCCAGCCGGGGCAGATCGCGGTTGCCGCGCTGTACCGCGAGCTGCTGCACGACAGCCCGATCAACCACTCGCACATCGACTGCAAGCGCGTGCAGGACCCGTACTCGCTGCGCTGCCAACCTCAGGTGATGGGCGCGTGCCTGGATCACCTGCGCTTCGCCGCTGGCGTTTTCCTGCGCGAGGCCAATGCCGTTTCCGACAACCCACTGGTGTTCAGCGCTGACGGCGATGTGCTGTCAGGCGGTAACTTCCACGCCGAGCCGGTGGCCATGGCCTCCGACGTGCTGGCGCTGGCGATCTCGGAGATCGGTGCGCTGTCCGAGCGGCGCATCGCCCAACTGGTGGACCCGGCGATGTCCGGGCTGCCGGCCTTCCTGGTCAAGGAAGGCGGGCTGAACTCCGGCTTCATGATCGCCCAGGTCACCTCGGCGGCCCTGGCCTCGGAAAACAAGACCTGGGCCCACCCGGCCTCGGTGGACAGCCTGCCGACCTCGGCGAACCAGGAAGACCACGTCTCCATGGCCACCTTCGCCGCCCGCCGCCTGCAGGACATGGCCGGCAACAGCGCCGGCGTGGTCGCCATCGAATTGCTCGCCGCCGCGCAAGGCGTGGACTTCCACGCGCCGCTGCAGAGTTCTCCGCAACTGCAGGAAGTGCGCACGCTGATCCGCAGCCAGGTGCCGCACTACGAGCAGGACCGCTACTTCGCCCCGGATATCGCCGCGGCGCGGGCGTGGGTGGAGGATGGGGTGATGAGCCGCTGGATCGGTTACGCACGACTGTACGGCTGATAGATGGCGTTTTACGCCATCGCGGGCATGGCCCGCTCCTACACGGGAACACCGTGCCATGCGGTTCGCGAGCAAGCTCGCTCCTACGAAGAGCCAGCTGTGAAGACTTCCAGAGAAATGTCCAAGCACTCCGAACGGCCCCGTTCAGGAGGCCTCGTTGAAGCGGAGTTTCAGGGGTTGAGCGGCATGGATGCCGCGAGAGCTGCGATGGGCCAGGGACGGCCCTTCGCAGCGTGCCCCTGAAACTTCGCTTCAACGAGGGAATTTTTCGCCTAAGCGAAAAACCGGATGTCCGGGGCAAGACCTTTTGGTTCCTTTTGGGGCGTTTGCCAAAAGGGACTCGCCCGAGGGGGCGAAACAAGGAGTCCGCGCGTACGCCGAAGCGGCGCCGGAATGCCCAAGTCAAAGCAGTGCCGTAGGGCGGGTGGAGCGGAGCGATACCCATGCGGATTGCCGCGCTGTGATTAATGGGTATCGCTTCGCTCCACACATCCTGCAAATGCAAAGGGCGCCTCCCGGCGCCCTTTTCTGTTCAGCGTGCATCGAGTTCAATCACGCAGATATCCGCACTCCCCACCACCGTCAACCGCCACTCGCGCAACGAACCGTCGCCCTCGGCGATCAATGTGTCATGCAGGCCCAGCACACCGCTGGCCGCGCCGTTGAGGCTGACATGGATGCCCTCGCCCGCACTGAACAACAGCACGGTCGAAGCGCTGCTGAAGAAGTGCACCGAGCCATCCAGCTTCAGCCATTGCAGGCGCGCACGGTAGCGAGCTGGCGAATAGATCAGGTTGAAGTCGCGGATCGCGCCGCCCAGCAGCGTGCAATCCACCGCACTGGCGCCATCGAAGGCAAAGGCATCGAGCGCGCGCAGGTCGCGGGAGTCGGCGCCGTCCACCTTCAGCCGCATGCCCTTGCCTTCCAGCACGCTGATGACCCGCTGGTAGCCGGTGAACGCGGAGAACGGGCCCGGTGCGCCGACGTCGGCGATGGACACGCGCCAACCGAAACCTTCCAGGCCGTCGCCAGCGTCGCGGACGATCTCGCGGGTGGTGCCCGCGCCGTTCTTCCAGGGCATCGCCGGGTAGTCGGCGGCGCGCAGCAACTTCATATCGGTCATGAGCTGAAACGTCCTTCCAGGCGGTAGCGCGAACCCGGATACAGCAGGCGCGCGCTGGTGACGGTATTGCGCCCCGACCAGGTACGCCGGCGGATCAGCAGGCACGGCTCGTGGCGGTCCACGGAAAGCAGCTTGCATTCCTCGGGGCTGGGCAGCACTGCCTCGACCACGTGCTCGCCCTCGCTCAGCGGCGCGACTTGCGTAAGGTAGGCGAACGGCGTCTGCCCGGTGAAGTCCTGCTTCATGTACTCCGGCGCCACGGCCGCGTTCACGTAGCGGTCCTCGATCTGCACCGGGATATCGTTCTCGAAGTGCACGATGATCGAGTGGAAGATGCGCTGACCTTCGCGCACGTCCAGCGCCAGCGCGCGCTCGGCGGTGGCCAGTTCTTCGATCAGGCTGACCACCACGCAGTGGTGCTTGTGGCCGCGGGCGGTGATTTCCTCGGCGATGTTCTGCACCTGGAACAGCGCCGACTGGCCCTTGGGTTCGGCGACGAAAGTTCCGACGCCCTGCATGCGCACCAGCAGGCCATCGGCGGTCAGCTCGCGCAGCGCGCGGTTGATGGTCATCCGGCTGACGCTCAGCTCCTCGACCAGCTCCGCCTCGGACGGCACGCGGTGGTGCGGCGGCCAGGTGCCGGACTGGATCTGCTGGACGATCAGCTGCTTGACGCGGGCATACAGCGGCGCGGGAATTTCCCCCATCTGCGCGGCGAGCGACGAACCCTCGGCGGGCGGGGTAGGCGTGGGCGATGCGGGCACGGGGAACTCCTTGTCTGGGCGACGGCGCGAAGCGACTGTGGTCTGACTCCGGCATGTACCGGATTCGACCGGTGCATACAAGTCCTGTGACGACCGCCGGGTGCCTTGCAGTTTACGGCCCCGGCAAACGTCTGTATATGTATATACAAATTCCAAGAAGCTCGCGAGGGCCCTGCGCATGTCCGTCCTGTTCGCCGAATCCGCCCTGCTGCCCTCCGGCTGGGCGCGCAATGTCCGCTTCGAGATCGATGCCGACGGCCTGTTCACCGCGATCACCCCGGGCGCCAGCGCAGAAGGCGCCGAGCGGGTCGCCGGGCCGCTGCTGGCTGGCATGCCGAACCTGCATTCGCACGCTTTCCAGCGCGCCATGGCGGGCCTGGCGGAAGTCGCCGGCAACCCCAACGACAGCTTCTGGACCTGGCGCGACCTGATGTATCGGCTGGTCGGCCGCCTGTCGCCCGAGCAGGTCGGCGTCATCGCCCGCCAGCTGTATATCGAGATGCTCAAGGCCGGCTACACCGGCGTCGCCGAATTCCACTACGTGCACCACGACGTCGACGGCAAGCCCTACGCCAACCCGGCGGAACTGGCCCTGCGGGTCAGCCAGGCGGCGACGGACGCCGGCATCGGCCTGACCCTGCTGCCGGTGCTCTACTCCCACGCCGGCTTCGGCGGTCAGGCGCCCAGCGAAGGCCAGCGCCGCTTCATCAACAGCACCGAAAACTACCTGAAACTGATCGACGGCCTGCGCGCCCACCTGGCGACGCAGCCGCAGCAGGGCCTCGGCCTGTGCTTCCACTCCCTGCGCGCAGTGACGCCGCAGCAGATCGCCGAGGTGCTCGGCGCCGATTCCAGCGGTTGCCCGGTGCACATCCACATCGCCGAGCAGCAGAAGGAAGTCGACGACTGCCTGGCCTGGAGTGGCCGTCGTCCATTGCAATGGCTGTACGAGAACGTCGAGGTGGATGAGCGCTGGTGCCTGGTCCACGCCACCCACGCCGAAGCCGACGAAGTGACCGCCATGGCCCGCAGCGGCGCGGTCGCCGGCCTCTGCCTGACCACCGAGGCGAACCTGGGCGACGGCATCTTCCCGGCGGTGGATTACCTCGCCCAGCACGGTCGCTTCGGCATCGGCTCGGACAGCCACGTATCGCTCAGCGTGGTCGAGGAACTGCGCTGGCTGGAATACGGCCAGCGCCTGCGCGACCAGCGCCGCAACCGCCTCTACGGGCAGAACCAGCCGATGGTCGGCCGCACCCTGTTCGATGCAGCGCTGGCCGGCGGCGCCCAGGCTCTCGGCCAATCCACCGGCGAACTGGCGGTGGGCAAGCGCGCCGACCTGCTGGTGCTGGACGGCGGCGACCCGTACCTGCAGACCGCCCGTGGCGACGCCATCCTCAACCGCTGGCTGTTCGCTGGCGGCGATCGCCAGGTGCGCGACGTGATGGTGGCCGGGCAGTGGCGCGTGCGCGGTGGCCGGCATGCGCTGGAAGAACAGAGCGCCCGCGACTTCGCCCTCGTGCTCCGCGAGCTGCTGGGCTGACCCTGTCACCCATCCTACGTCGAGGCACACGGTGAGATTCGGGAAATGCCGGCCATGAAAAAACGCCCCTCGGGGCGTTTTTTCGTCAGGGCGCGGTGGAGGTCTCCCCCGCCCGCCAGATCAGGTCGTCGGTCTGGTAACCGCGCTCGTGAGCCAGCTCCAGCAGCTTCATGCGGGTGGCGTCCGGCACCACCGGCTGGCGCGAGAGCAGCCAGAGGTATTCGCGGTTGGGGTTGCCGACCAGCGCGGTCTGGTAGTCGTCATCGACATAGAGCACCCAATAATCACCCTTGGCGAGGCCGGGGAAGATCCGCGAGAAGGTGTTGTCGAAGCGCACCCAGAGCTTGTCGGTGCGGCCCGGCACCTGCGCCTCGGCGCGGCCGGTGGCCTGGTCCCATTCGCCGTCCCTGGTCAGGCAGCGGTTGGTTACGGCGATGCTGGCATCGTCCTGCAGGCGGTAGTGGGCTTCGGACTGCGCGCACTGGCGCTGGAAGAACATCGGCTTGCGCGCCAGCTCGTACCAGGTGCCCTCGTAGCGCTTGAGGTCGACCTGCACGGTCTGCGGTGGCTGCTGGGTGGAGCCCGCGCAGCCACTCAGGGCGGCGAGGCAGGCCAGCCAGGTGAGGGATCGAGGGGTGTATCGGCGCATTCTCTCCTCCTTGGCCGCCTGCCCTGCCCGGGCGCTCTTATTTCAAACCCTGGGCGGAGAACAGCAGCACTTTGTCGCCGGCGTACTGGATGCTGATGAAGGCCTTGTCGTCACCCCAGGTGCAGCTGGAAACGCCCAGGGCGCCGGAGCATTCGGTGGGCTTGCCGAGCAGGCTTTCCACTTCAGCCTTGGCCATGCCGGTTTTGATCTTGGAATAGTTCTCCTGGTTCACTTTGCTGCAAGCGGCCAGGACGACACAGAACGCGACGAGCGCGAGGCGGCGGAAGGACATCGACAACTCCATTGTTTTGGGGGGAGGCCAACAAGCTTGGCACAGGGCGACCGGTTCGGCCGCCGGGTTGGAGTCAGAAACGTGAGCCAGGTTCCGTGAGGAACGAAGCTTCTTCAGCCGTGGAGTCGCGGCCGAGAATGGCGTTGCGGTGGGGGAAGCGGCCGAAGCGCTCGATTACCACCTGATGCTTGCGTGCGTAGGCGAGGTAGCCGGCGAACAGCACCTTCTCGCTCTCGCTGGATTCGCCCTGCAGGGCTTCATACAGACGCACTGCCTCGTTCTGGCTGGCCAGGTCTTCGGCGTGCTCCAGCACGATGTAGACAAACACCCGCTCGATGCGCGGCAGCTGGCGGTCGAAACCGGCCTGCAGGCCCTGGCGCACCAGTTGCTGGGCGCGAGCGTCGCCGGCGTAGGCGCGCGGAGAATCGCGGAAGACCATGCGCGGCAGTTGGTCCAGCAGCAGGATCAGCGCCAGCCAGCTCTGCGGCTCGCGCTCCCACTCCTGCAGCCCGCCGTCCAGGGCCTGGCGCACCAGGCCGCCGAAACGGTTTTCCGAGTCCACGTCCTGGCAGCCGCTCTTGCCGAACCACAGCGCGTTGCGCTGGGCGGCGACCTCATTGGCATCCAGCGCAGTGCCGAACCACCAGTCGAGCAGGGTCTGCCAGGGCGCGGTGCTCATCAGCCTTCCAGGTGGTAGGCGGTGGCGCGCTCGACTTCTTCCTTCGAGCCCAGGAACACCGCAACACGCTGGTGCAGGCTATCGGGCTGGATGTCGAGGATGCGCTGGCGGCCGTTGGTGGCGGCGCCGCCGGCCTGCTCGATGATGAAGGACATCGGATTGGCTTCGTACATCAGGCGCAGCTTGCCGGGCTTCTCCGGCTCGCGGGAATCGCGCGGGTACATGAACACGCCGCCGCGGGTCAGGATGCGGTGCACGTCGGCCACCATGGAGGCGATCCAGCGCATGTTGTAGTTCTTGCCCAGTGGGCCTTCCTTGCCGGCCAGCAGCTCGTCGACGTAGCGCTTCACCGGGGCTTCCCAGTGGCGCTGGTTGGACATGTTGATGGCGAATTCGGCGGTGCTGGTGGGCACGGTGATGTTGTCGTGGGTCATCACGAAGCTGCCCAGCTCGCGGTCCAGGGTGAAGCCTTTCACGCCGTTGCCCAGGGTCAGGATCAGCATGGTCTGCGGGCCGTAGATGGCGTAGCCGGCGGCGACCTGGGTGGTGCCCGGCTGGAGGAAGGCTTCCTCGCGCAGGCTGTCGTTCTGGCTCAGGTACTCCTGCGGGCAGCGCAGCACGGAGAAGATGGTACCGACCGAGACGTTGACGTCGATGTTGGAGGAGCCATCCAGCGGGTCGAAGACCAGCAGGTAGGCGCCTTTCGGGTACTTGCCCGGAATCTGGTAGGGGTGGTCCATTTCCTCGGAGGCCATGCCGGCCAGGTTACCGGCCCACTCGTTGGCTTCCAGGAGGATTTCGTTGGACAGCACGTCCAGCTTCTTCTGCACCTCGCCCTGCACGTTCTCGGTTTCCATGCTGCCGAGCACGCCACCCAGCGCACCCTTGGACACGGCGTGGCTGATCTCCTTGCACGCGCGGGCCACCACTTCCACGAGGTGACGCAGGTCGGCCGGGGTGTTGTGACTGCGGGTCTGCTCGATCAGGTAGCGGCTCAGGGTAACGCGGGACATGGAAGACTCCAGGGGAGAAGATGGAAAAAATCAGGGCGCATTCTAGCGTGGAAACGACCGCGATGCCTCCTTGCGCAGAGGCTCGCCGAATGCTTGGAGCCCGCCGCGCACGGGCAGTTCCCCAAAGGCGATCGGCCCCGCGACCTTCGGCCGCGCGGCGAGCGGTGCGCTGGAAAGAAAGCGGGGTGACGGCCGCAACCGCCCGTCACCCCGCGACGCTCGGATCAGACGATCAGAAGTCCAGGCTCAGCGCCAGGTTGATGCCCTGGGCCAGGTCGTCGCTGCTGCGGTGCGCGCTGTAGCCGCCGCGCAGCGACAGCTCCGGGGTCAGCTTCTGGGCGAAGCCGATGGTGGCACGCTGCAGGTGACTCTGCGGGGTGTAGCCCTGCAGGCTGAAGCCGACGTCCGGCAGGCTGGTGAAGTTCATCCCGACGTTCTGGGTGTCGTCGGCGTATTCGCGCTCCACGGCGACCTCGCCGAACAGCTGGGTGTCCTGGGACAGGTCCAGTTTGCCCTGCAGACCGACGCCGAGGCGGCGGGAGTAGCGGTTCTGCTCTTCAAAGGCCAGCGCGGTGGAGCGGCCGCTGTCCTCTTCGTAGCTGTCCACCTTCACCCGCGCCCAGTCGGCACTGACGAAGGGCGACAGGTGCCAGTTCTCGCCACCCTGGGCGATGTCGTAGCCCAGGCGGCCACTGAAGGCCAGGAGGCTGCCGTCGGTATCGGCCTTCTCCTCGACCTCGTGATTGATGATGGAGAACTTCCGATTGGCGTCCTCGTAGTCGAGCTTGCCGCCGGTCACGGACGCGTCAGCCCACCAGCGGTTCTGCTGGAACTGCACGAACAGGCTGCCCAGGTAGCTGCCCAGCTTGTAGTCGGAGTCGTCAGAACCCAGCTCCAGCTTCTGCCGGTAGAAGCCCAGCGAGCCGCCGACACGCCAGGCGTCATCGAGGCGGTAGCTGGTGCCCAGGGTCAGGTTGGCACCGTAGCCGGAGCCGTCGGCCGCGCTGTCCTGATCGTCGTAGTCCAGGTGCTGTGCGCCCCCGGTGACGAAGCCGCGCCACTGGCCGGTGCCCTGCCAGTTTTCCCAGTCCGCCAGCCACTGGCTGCGCAGTTGGTCCTGGTAGGCGTTGTACGTGCCCAGGGCCATTTCCGGCAGCATGGTCGCCTCCCACGGGGCGGAGAGCACCGAGTAGGCGTAGTCGGCGATCAGGCTCTGGCCGGCGATGGTCGGGTGCACGCCGTCGTTGAAGATCAGCTTGGTCGGATCGGGGTTGGTGCCGTGGCGGCCGTACACCGCGTTCTCGGGGCAGCTGTTGCCGCTGAAGCAGGTGCCGATCAGGTTCTGATCGGTGGCCAGGCCATAGGCGCCCGGATTGGCCAGTACTTCCTTGAACATTGCCGGGATGTTCAGCGGAATGACGTTGGCGTCGGAGGCCGCCAGCTGGCTGACCAGCTCCTCGTTGAAGATGCCCGACAGCTGGGTGCCGAAGGACTCCAGCGCGGTGCCATTGGTGGCCGGGGTCTGACCGAGGTCGGGCAACAGCCAGACCATGATGTAGCGCGCTCCGGCGTTGTGCAGCGCATCCACGCTATCCACCAGGCGGCCGGCCGCAGCGCGGGCGGTGGGGTCGTTGGTGATGCGCAGCTGGAGGAAGTCGTTGCCGCCGCCGGTGAGGTAGTAGAGCGCGTTCGGGTCGGCGCGGTTGTTCACCAGGTAGCCGTCGCGGGTGCGGCTCGTGGAACCGGAGGTGACCACCGAACCACCGGCTGCAGTGATCGAATCGTAGATCTGGTCGGTGCGGTAGCCGCCGACTGCCCAGTTGTTGCCGTCCACGGTGCCGGGGACCAGCGAGGTCGAGGGGTTCAGGTCGGTGCCACTGATGCCCAGCTTGCCACCCAGGATCATCGGTGCGGTGGGGCCGAAGATCTCGCCGCTGCCGTCCAGGTAGGTCGGGCCGACGCGGTTGGTGAAGCGGATGCTGGCGCCGGCCGGGCCGCCGGCATCGGCGAACTGTCCGGAATCGCTCAGGCTGTCGCCGAAGACGACCAGGGTGGAATACGGCGAAGGGGCTGCGGAGGCCTGTGCGGCAATGGCCAACGCGCACGCAGCCGCCAGCGGGGTGAGCGCCTTTCTGATCATTCTGCTACTCCATGCTTTGTTGTTATTGGTAATCAGAACAACCCAGACAGTATCAGAATTTCTACAGGCGACACCCCTATCTTGCGGCGATCCGCGTCGATCAGCTCGCCTGGCGATTGCTCCGCAGCAGGCTCAGCGCCATCAGCGCGAGCAGGCCGACGCCAGCCAGCAGCAGCGCCCACAGGCCGTAGCGTTTCCAGTGGGTATCGGCTTTCGCGACATCGGCGGGCAATTGTGTCGCCGGCGCCTGAAGAGTGCCCTTGAGCCGCGCCTCGCCCATGCTCGCCAGGCGCTTGGGCTCGTAGCCGGGCACCAGGGTAGTCAGCGGCAGGCTGCCATCGCTGATCGAGCCGCTGCCCACCGCCAGTTCATAGGGCGCGCCGCCGCGGGCGAGGAACACCAGTTCGCTGGCGCGAACGCCCACGCTCAGGTGCGCCGTCGAACCGCCGAGGCCGCCGCCGCGCGAATCCACCTGCAGACGCAGCTGGCCCAGGGTGGTGCCCGGCAGTTCCAGCTCCTCCTGGGTGATTTCGCCACCCTGCCCCGGCAGGCGATACAACACGCCGCGCGTCAGGGGAGTCCACTGCACATTGCCGTCATGGCGGCCGGAGATCACCACCGGCGCCAGGGTATTGTCCTGCTGCAGGGGAATCCGCACGCGCTCTACCGGCAGCGCCAGCGGCAGGCTCCAGCTGAAATCGCCATTGTTGTCGGCCTTGGCCGCCAGCGGCTCGGACCAGAGCATCGGCACCGGGCCGCTACTGCTGCGGCTGCCACTGAGCGTGGCGCCGACCAGTTGTGCGGCCTGCTCCGGCGATTCCCACCACAGGCGCAGGTAGCGCGCCGTCTGGCCGGGCAGCGCGATGTCGTTCTGCTCGATGCGCTGGCCGTTGAAATCCAGCCGCGCCAGCTGCCCTTCCCCCAGGGAACGCCAGTGCTCCAGGTCGTCGCTGGCCTCGATGCGCAGGCGCTGGAAGCCGTCGCTGTCCGCCGTCCAGTCCAGCTGCAGGCGGTCCAGCGGCAAATCGCCGGAACCGGTTTCCAGCAGCCAGCCGCGCAGTACCTGGGTCTTGTCCTGGGCAGGCGCGTTCGGAGTGATTTCGAGGATGGTGCCGGTTGTGCTGCGGACGATCTTCAGGTTGTCGCCGGCCGCGCTGCCGGAAGCACCGCGCAGCGGGAAGATGCGCGCCTGCACTTCGCTGCGCACCTCCTTCTCGCTGGCCGCACTGGTGCGCAGGCTGTAGGGCAGCGCCTCGCCTTCGGCATTGAAGATGCGCACGTCTCGCAGGTCGCCATGGCGGGCCGCGAACAGCACCTCGATGGGCAATTGCACGCGGTACCACGGACCGTCGCCGGACACTTCCAGCGGAACACGGTTGGCGAAGTCCGCCGGCGTGGGTGCGGCACTGGCCTGGTTGCCCGACAGGCAGGCACCGGCGAGCAGGATGAGGGTATTGAGCTTCATGCGCAGGGTTGCTCCTGTTGCGGTTGCGCTTCGGGCACCGGCCGGCGCGGCGGCAGCGGGGCGAAGTAGCCGACGATCAGCATCAGCACGCCGACGCCGATGAAGGAAATGATGCGTTCCAGGCTGCCGCCGCTGGCGCGGTCGACGAGGAACAGCTTGATCACCACCACGACCAGCAGCACCGCACCGACCAGCCAGAAGTCGCGGCGGCCGCGCAAGTGCCCGGCGATCATCAGGCCCAGGGCGATCAGCGCCCAGACGATGGACAGGCCGGCCTGCACCAGCATGGACTGGCTGAGGGAATCGAACTCGAACGGCACGCCACCCCAGTGGTGGGCGGCGCGGCACACGGCCATGGTCAGCAGGGCGAACAACGAAGCGCCCAGCAGCGCCTGCACCGGCAGGCGCAGAGTCGACTCAGCCACGCCCAGTTGCGGCAGGCCCAGACGCGTCCACTGGAAGATCGCCGCCAGCACGATGAGCATGCCCAGCTCCAGCGGGTTCACCAGCGGCAGGTAGGGCAGCGGGTCGGCCGCGCCGTTGCTGAACAGGTTGACCAGCCAGAACCAGCCCAGCAGCGCCAGGGCTACCGGGGCGGCGGCGATGGCGCGGTACTCGCGCTCGAAGGCCGCCACCGGCCACGGCAGGCGCGCGACTCCGCCCATGAGGATGAGGAACAGGCTCGGCACCAGCGCCCAGCCCAGCCAGCGCCAGGCGTTGTAATGCTCGGCCAGGGCGAAGAACAGGTAGCGCAGCTCCAGCGCCAGCACGCCGAGGATCAGCCAGCAGCCCAGCACATGGGCTGCCTGTGCCGCACGGTGCGGCAGCAAGGCATCGAGCCGGCGCAGAGTGAAGAAGTGCACCGCGAACACCGCCAGCCAGCCAAGCCAGCCCAGCTCGGCGAGCGGGTGGTACTGCAGGTTCCAGGCACTGGCCAGCGCCACCCACGACACCGGCACCAGCGCCAGGCACAGCAGCGCCAGCGCACGCCATTGCTCGCGGCGCGCCAGCAGCGACCAGAGGCCGACGCTGACCGCCGCTACCAGCAACGCCGTGTGTTCACGCATCTCGCTCGGCACGAAGCGGGCGATCTCCCACAGCGCGGTCAACGCCCACCAGCCGGCGCCCCACACCAGCAGCAGCTGCGACAACTGCTCCAGGCCAAGGCCGCCCAGCGCCAGGTTGCGCTCGCGCTCGCTGGCCCGGTGCAGACGCCAGGCACCTACCAGCGCGGCCAGTGCCAGCACTGCCGGAGTCCAGAAGCCCATGTGCGCCAGCGGCTTCAGGCCCTCGCTGGGCAGGTCGCCAAACAGCGCCGAGCCGCCGAGCAGGAAGGCCCCGGCGCCGATCACCTGCAGCACCAGGCCGAAGACGAAAGCCGCGCGCTGCTGCAACTGCAGGCTCAGCCACAGGATCAGCAGCCCGCTGCCGGCCCAGACGGCGGCGGCGGTCTGCCATGGCAGCACGAAGAGTACGGCGAGGTTGATGAAGGCCAGGCCCAGCAGCAGGACTACGCTCAGGCCGAGCATCAGCCGGCGGTCGTCACGTACCAGGGAATCGCGCGCGGCGATCAGCATGGCGGCGATCAGCGCCAGGCCGATCAGCGAGGCAGTCACCAGTCCGCGCCAGCCTGAGCCGAGCACACCACTGCCCTCCTGCGCGCCGTGCAGATGCAGGAGGAACACCGCGCCACCCAGCAATTGCACCGCAAAGGCGCAAGCCAGGAAGGTGCGCGAGCGCAGGCGCAGCGCGGCGAACAGGGTCGCCAGCCCGGCGACGGCCCAGCTCATGGCGGTTCCGTCCGCGCCCATCAGCAGCGGCGCGATCAGGTAAAGGAAGGCCAGACCGAAGGCCGCCAGCACCGGGCGGGCGTTCGGCTCCCAGCTGCGCAGGGTCTGCGCATCGGCATTGCGCAGGTTCCAGAAGCTGAACAGCAGCGCCACGCCGAGCATCAGTGCGCCCAGCGGTGCGCCTTCGAGCAGCGTCAGCGACTGCGGGTCGGCGCGCAGTTCGCCGAGGAAGGCCAGCGCCGCACCGATTTGCAGCAGCAAGGCGAAAATCCGCGCCAGCGGCCGCTGCTGGCGCAAGCCGAGCCAGAAGATGCCGGCGCCTTCCACGGCCCAGGCGGCGGAAGTCCAGCGTGCATCCAGGCCCAGCGGGATCGCCAGCGTGCCGAACACCACGCCCAGCGCCAGGCAGGTTTCCACCAGCAGCAGCGCGCGGCCGGCGGTGCGCCCGTCCAGCAGGCGGGCGAGAAGCATGTAGAACAGGCCCAGCGCCAAGGCGCTGAACGCCGCGCCGAACTCCAGGTGCTGGATGATCCCGTATTGCAGGCCGAAGCCCACCAGCGGCGTGCCGAACAGCACAGTGCCGTCGACATAGTCGGTCTGCCGCGCCGACCAGCGCAGCAGCGCCTCGCGGGAATCATCCTCCGGCTCGCCAGCCGCCTCGCGCAGGCGACGGCGGGCGAACAGCAGGCCGATGGCGACGTAGGTGAGGAAGAACAGGATCAGGAACGGCTCGGTCGTGCCGAACAGCTCCGGCTTGTATGACCGCAGCCCCCAGGCCAGGCCGATGCCGAAGGTGCCGAAGAAGCCGATCAGGTTGAGCATCCGCCACGCCTTGAACCAGGCGATGGCGAAGATGCCGGCGTTGAGCAGGGCGAAGTAGCTGAACAGCGCGACATGGCTGCCACCGCCGGTGGACGCCAGGATCGGCGCGGCGAAACCGCCCAGCGCCGCGGCGGCGGCAAGGCCCACGGCATCCTGCAGGATAGCGAGGATCGCCGAGAACAGGGTGACCGCCACCAGCAGCACGAAGCCGGCTTTCGGGTCGATCAGCACGTCGCCATGGTTCATCGCCGGGTACAGCTTGATGCTGGCGAACACCGTCAGGTAGAGCACGGCGACGCCGGTGCCCTGGAGGATCAATGCATAGGCCGGGCGCCGATGACGCAGCCACCAACCGAGCCCGAGCAGCGCCAGCGCGGCGGCGGCGGTGCCGATGTAGGGGCCTTGCGGCGGCATGGTCATGCCTTCGGTGGCATAGCGCAGCAGGAAGGCCAGGCCGAGGAACAGCAGCACAACGCCGACGCGCAGCACGGTGTTGCCGCCCAGCAGCCAGTCGCGGGCGGCGCCGAAGGCGCGGTCGAACAGGGAAGGCACGGACGGAGATGGCGGCAGCGGTGGTGCGGCAGGAGCCGGCTGCGGCTGGGCCCCGGACTCCTCGGCGCGAGCCTGGGAGGCAGGCCTTTGCATCGGTTCGAGCACCAGGTCGGACCACTCGATGGGCGCTTCCACCCGCGCGGCAGGGGCCGGGGCCAGCTCGTCGGCGGGCAGCTCGATGTTCCAATCAAGCTCGGCGGCAGCGGGTTCGCTGACGGGCGCCTCAGGCTCGGGCACGTCCGGCGCAACCGGCGTTTCCGGTGCAACATACTCGGCAACGGCCGGCGGCAGCGTCTGCCCGCTCGCGCCACGCTCCACTTGCAGCAGCCGCTCATACAGGGCCTTGGTGCCCTGGTCGAAGCGCTCGCCAAAGGCCTTCAGCTCACCGCGAAGGCTGGCGTTCTCCCGTTGCAGGCTGTGCAGCGCGAAGGTCTGCCCCAGCGCGAGACCAACCACCGCGCCCAATACCGCCCCGGTGATCGACTCGCCCGCAGCGGCGCCGATGACCAGGCCGACCAGCATGAAAATCCATTGCATGCTTTCGAATCCTTGAGGTTCTGTGCGAATCCATCCCGAACCGGACGGCAACGTCCGGCAGGCTGAGTATATCGGCCCGGTTCCCTGGCCTGCGTCCACTAACTCTCAGCTTCGAATACTCTGACGTCGCGAAGTTGCCTTGCAGCCACGCAGAAACGAAAAAGCCGGGCAGATGCCCGGCTTTTCCTTGCTACCAGTCGAATCAGACCTTGGCGCGCTCGTAGCGCTTGCGGTCGTTTTCGTTGAGCATTTTCTTGCGCAGACGGATGGACTTCGGAGTCACTTCCACCAGCTCGTCATCGGCGATGAATTCCAGCGCCTGCTCCAGGGTGAAGCGGATCGGCGGAACCAGGGCGATGACTTCGTCCTTGCCCGAAGCGCGCATGTTGTCGAGCTTCTTGCCTTTGGTGGGGTTGATCACCAGGTCGTTGTCACGGCTGTTGATGCCGGCCAGCTGGCCTTCGTAGATCTCGTCGCCTGGGCCGAGGAACAGCTTGCCGCGGCTTTGCAGGGTTTCCAGCGAGTAGGTCAGCGCGGTGCCGGTGGCCATGGAGACCAGTACGCCGTTCTGACGGTTGGTCACTTCGCCTGCCTTGATCGGGCCGTAGTGGCTGAAGGTCGAGGTCAGGATGCCGGTGCCCGAGGTCAGGGTCAGGAAGTTGTTACGGAAGCCGATCAGGCCACGCGCCGGGATGGTGTATTCCAGGCGCACGCGGCCCTTGCCGTCGGGGATCATGTTGGTCAGATCGCCCTTGCGCAGGCCCATCTGTTCCATCACCGAGCCCTGGTGCTGCTCTTCGATGTCGATGGTGACGTTCTCGTAAGGCTCCTGCTTCTCGCCGTCGGCGGTCTCGATGATGACCACTTCCGGACGGCCTACGGCCAGTTCGAAGCCTTCACGGCGCATGGTTTCGATCAGTACCGAGAGGTGCAGTTCGCCACGGCCGGAGACCTTGAACTTCTCCGGGGAGTCGCCTTGCTCGACGCGCAGGGCCACGTTGTGCAGCAGTTCCTTGTCCAGACGGTCCTTGATGTTGCGGCTGGTGACGAACTTGCCTTCCTTACCGGCGAACGGCGAGTCGTTGACCTGGAAGGTCATGCTCACGGTCGGCTGGTCAACGGTCAGCGGCGGGCGCGCTTCGACGTTCTGCGGGTCGCACAGGGTGTCGGAGATGTACAGCTCGTCCATGCCCGAGACGCAGACGATGTCACCGGCTTCGGCTTCAGCGACTTCAACGCGCTGCAGGCCCGAGTGACCCATGATCTTCAGGATGCGGCCGTTGCGCTTGGTGCCGTCGTCGCTGATGGCCACGACCGGGGTGTTGGTCTTGACCTTGCCGCGGGCGATACGGCCGATGCCGATCACGCCGAGGAAGCTGTTGTAGTCCAGCTGGGAGATCTGCATCTGGAACGGACCGTCGACGTCGACTTTCGGCGCCGGAACGTGGTCGATGATCGCCTGGAACAGCGCGTCCATGTTGTCGTCCATCTTCTCGTGGTCCATGCCGGCGATGCCGTTCAGGGCACTGGCGTAGACGATCGGGAAGTCCAGCTGCTCGTCGGTGGCGCCGAGGTTGTCGAACAGGTCGAAGATCTGGTCGATGACCCAGTCAGGACGCGCGCCCGGACGGTCGATCTTGTTCACCACGACGATCGGACGCAGGCCGGCCTTGAAAGCCTTCTGGGTCACGAAGCGGGTCTGCGGCATGGGGCCGTCCTGGGCGTCGACCACCAGCAGCACGGAGTCGACCATCGACATCACGCGCTCAACCTCACCGCCGAAGTCGGCGTGGCCGGGGGTGTCGACGATGTTGATGCTGTAGTCATTCCATTTCAGGGCGGTGTTCTTCGCCAGAATGGTGATGCCACGCTCTTTTTCCTGGTCGTTGGAGTCCATCACACGCTCGTTTTCCGCTTCTTTGCGGTCGAGGGTGCCGGACAGGCGCAGGAGCTTGTCTACGAGGGTGGTCTTGCCATGGTCGACGTGGGCGATGATGGCGATGTTGCGCAGTTTTTCGATCACAGTGTCAGTCTCGATAGTGAATCTTCGGCTGCCGTTTTCGGCAGCGGGGGCCGGGCCGTGGCGCGGCGGTGCAAAAGGTCAGGGCGTGAGCCTACGCACCGAATGTGTCGGGAGGTCGGTGGCGGATACTGCCGCCGAACAGTCCGGGCTGGCGGCGTTGGTCCGCGCCTTTATTGCGGACGGTAAACACGCACATTGGTGTGCCCTTCGTTGACCAGGTGGTGGGCGTGCAGGCGACTCATCACGCCCTTGTCGCAATACAGGAGGTACTGGCGATTGGGGTCCAGTTCCTTGAACTTGCTGTTGATCGCGTAGAACGGCATGGCCAGGACTTCGATGCCCTCGATGGCCAGCGGTTCATCTTCCTGGGCATCCGGGTGACGGATGTCCACGACGATCTGGCCAGCCAGCACTTCGTCGACCATTTCCACGGCCAGGTCCTTGCCCAGCTCGTCGATCACGCGGTCGACGGTCATCTGGGTGGAACGCTCCAGGGCGCGGTCGAGCACGGCCATGTCGAACTTGGTTTCTTCGTGGTCGACGCGGTACGGCTTGGCCTGGGTGGTCGGGTTTACCGAGATCACGCCGCAGTATTCTGGCATGTGCTTGGCGAACTCGGCGGTGCCGATCTTCGTCGCGGTGTCGATGATGTCCTGCTTGTGGCTGACGATCAGCGGGCGCAGGACCAGGGTGTCGGTCACCCGGTCGATCACCGAGAGGTTGGGCAGGGTCTGGCTGGAGACCTGGGAAATCGCCTCGCCGGTCACCAGCGCGTCGATCTCCAGGCGCTCTGCCACGCGGCTGGCGGCGCGCAGCATCATGCGCTTGAGCGTCACGCCCATGTAGCTGTCGTCGACCTTGGTGAGAATCTCGCCGACCACTTCCTCGAAGGGCACGCTGACGAACAGCACGCGCTGGGAACTGCCGTACTTCTTCCACAGGTAGTGCGCGACTTCCATCACGCCCAGTTCGTGGGCACGGCCGCCGAGGTTGAAGAACACGAAGTGGCTGATCATGCCGCGGCGCATCATCTGGTAGGCCGCCACGGTGGAGTCGAAGCCACCGGACATCAGCACCAGCACCTGCTCCAGCGCGCCCAGCGGGTAGCCGCCGAGGCCATCGTGCTGGGCGTGGATCACGTAGAGGCGGTCATGGCGGATTTCCACGCGCACTTGCACTTCCGGGTTCTTCAGCGACACGCCCGCCGCGCCGCAATGCTGGCGCAGGCCGCCGCCGACGTAACGCTCCACATCGATGGAGGTGAAGGGGTGCTTGCCCGCGCGCTTGCAGCGCATGGAGAAGATCTTGCCCGGCAGCTGGTCGCCGAAGTGCGCCTTGCATTTCTCGAGGATGTCGTCGAAATCGCCCAGCGGGTATTCGTGCACTTCCAGGAAGTGGCCGATGCCCGGCGTGCAGGTCAGGCGCTCGATCATCTCGCGCAGGGCTTTCGGGTCGGTGACCTTGGTCTCGACCTCGAGGTTGTCCCACTCGCCTTCGACCAGCAGCTCGGGATCGAGATCGCGGAGCACCGTGCGAATGTTCTTCGCCAGCTGGCGGATGAAGCGCTTGCGCACCGGCCGGCTCTTGATGGTGATTTCCTGGAAGACCTTGACGATGAGTTTCATGCGGATCGGGCGATTGCCATGGGACTGAAAAAAAGGGGCGGAATTATATCCGAAATTGCTCAAGACTTGAGCAGAAATCGGAGACTTTCTTTTTAGTGCACCAAAATGGACTGACGCACCACGATGAAGCACCAAAGCGGTGCACTATTATCGCGCAATCCTCTATAACACCCGCCACACCCCGTGATTTCAGGGCCTCTGCCCATTTACGGGCACTGGCACGCAACTTGCTCTCTTGTGAGGCAGGTTGCCCTGGCCGACTATGCCGGCCGGCATCACCCGTTACTGGGGCACAGAAAGCTCCCAGCTCTAATCCCTCCTGGAGGACAGCATGTCGTACAAGTCGCAACAACTGATCAAAGATCATGACGTGAAGTGGGTTGACCTGCGCTTCACCGATACCAAAGGCAAGCAGCAGCACGTCACCATGCCCGCCCGCGACGCGCTGGACGACGAGTTCTTCGAAGCCGGCAAGATGTTCGATGGCTCCTCCATCGAAGGCTGGAAGGGCATCGAAGCCTCCGACATGATCCTGCTCCCGGACGACAGCACCGCCGTGCTCGACCCGTTCACCGAAGAGCCGACCCTGATCATCGTTTGCGACATCATCGAGCCGAGCACCATGCAAGGCTACGAGCGCGACCCGCGCAACATCGCCAAGCGCGCCGAGGAATACCTGAAGTCCACCGGTATCGGTGACACCGTATTCGTCGGCCCGGAGCCGGAGTTCTTCATCTTCGACGAAGTGAAGTTCAAGTCCGACATCTCCGGCTCGATGTTCAAGATCTTCTCCGAGCAGGCCTCCTGGAACACCGACGCTGACATCGAGACCGGCAACAAAGGCCACCGTCCGGGCGTCAAGGGCGGCTACTTCCCGGTACCGCCGGTCGACCACGACCACGAAATCCGTACCGCCATGTGCAACGCCATGGAAGAAATGGGCCTGGTCATCGAAGTTCACCACCACGAAGTGGCGACTGCCGGCCAGAACGAAATCGGCGTGAAGTTCAACACCCTGGTTGCCAAGGCTGACGAAGTTCAGACCCTGAAGTACTGCATCCACAACGTTGCCGACGCCTATGGCAAGACCGTGACCTTCATGCCGAAGCCGCTGTACGGCGACAACGGCTCGGGCATGCACGTTCACATGTCCATCTCCAAGGATGGCAAGAACACCTTCGCTGGCGAAGGCTATGCCGGTCTGTCCGATACCGCCCTGTACTTCATCGGCGGCATCATCAAGCACGGCAAGGCGCTGAACGGCTTCACCAACCCGGCCACCAACTCCTACAAGCGTCTGGTTCCGGGCTTCGAAGCCCCGGTCATGCTGGCCTACTCGGCTCGCAACCGTTCCGCCTCGATCCGTATCCCGTACGTCTCCAGCCCGAAAGCCCGCCGCATCGAAGCGCGCTTCCCGGACCCGGCTGCCAACCCCTACCTGTGCTTCGCCGCACTGCTGATGGCTGGCCTGGACGGCATCCAGAACAAGATTCACCCCGGCGATGCCGCCGACAAGAACCTGTACGACCTGCCGCCGGAAGAGGCGAAGGAAATCCCGCAGGTTTGCGGCAGCCTGAAAGAAGCGCTGGAAGAACTCGACAAGGGCCGTGCGTTCCTGACCAAGGGCGGCGTGTTCACCGACGAGTTCATCGATGCCTACATCGAGCTGAAGTCGGAAGAAGAAATCAAGGTGCGCACCTTCGTGCACCCGCTGGAATACGACCTGTACTACAGCGTCTGATCCACGAATACCTATAAATAGCGACACCATTAAGGCCTCCTTCGGGAGGCCTTTTTTATGGGCTCAGGAAAGCGCGCAGGCGCCTTTGCAGGAGCGCCTCATGCGCGCGATCGCGGGCATGGCCCGCTCTTACAGGCGAGCGCGGCGTCACCGACCTGTAGGAGCGAGCTTGCTCCTACGAAAAGCAGTTGGATCAGATCCCGCCGTCCGCCGGCACGCCCTGCTCCTCGTCGTCCTCGCGGCGCGATTTGCGCATGCGCGAGAGCTGCACGTTCAGGCGCGGCATGGAGAGCTCCAGCCCGGCCTTGTCGAGCTTTTGCCGCAGGCGCAGATTGAAGGCACGCTGCACTTCCCACTGGCGGATCGGCGCGGTCTTGAAGCGGAAGCGCAGGATCGCCTGGCCGGCGTCGAAGCTCTCGATGCCCTGGATTTCCAGCGGCGACCAGATGGCGCGGTTGATGGTGCGGTCGCCGCGCAGCTCGCCGGAGACTTCCTTGACCAGCGCCAGCGCGTCGTCGATCGGCATGCTCGCCGGCACCGGCCAGCGGAACATGGCGTAGCCGAACTGCCGCGAGTAGTTCTTGATGCTCTTGATCTCGCTGAACGGGATGGTGTGCACCACGCCGTCCAGGTCGCGCAGGCGCACGGTGCGGATGGTCAGGCCCTCCACCGTGCCGAGGTGGCCGCCGACGTCGACGTAGTCGTCGATGGACAGCGAGTCCTCGATGATGATGAACAGGCCGGTGATCAGGTCCGCCACCAGCGATTGCGCACCAAAGCCGATGGCCAGGCCGATGACACCGGCACCGGCAAGCAGCGGCGTGACGTTCATGCCCATGTTGGCCAGCGCAACGATCAGCGCGATCACCGCGATGGTCACGAACAGCACGTTGCGGATCAGTGGCAGCATGGTCAGCGCGCGGGCGTTGGCGCTCTTCTTGCCGCCCAGGCCGAGGCTGTGCTGCACCGCGGTGTCGGTAAGAATCCAGACCAGCCAGGCAACGAGCAGGGTGGTACCAAAGCTGAACAGCTTGAGGCTGATCTGCGAGCCGTCGCCTTCGGCGAAACGCACCAGCGACATGCCCCAGACGCGCAAGCCAATCTCCAGGAAGAACAGCAGGCTGCCGATGTGCAGCAGCGTGTAGCCGAAGCTCTGCAACTGCTCGATGTACGGCGCATGGCGACGCGCACCGCGCCGCGCGGAGCGCTGGTGGGCGCGGCGGATCAGGCCGTTGACGGTCATCGCCACCACCGCAACGGCAGCGCAGACCAGGGCGCGGCGCAGGGCGTAGCTGCTGTCGCCGGCGGTGACGATGGTGGCGAACAGCGAGATGCCCACCAGCACCAGCACCGGCAGGAACCAGATCGAGCCGATCAGCTCCACCAGGTCGCTCAGGCCCCGGCGCTTGAGGCGACGCTCCAGCGGCTGGTTGCGGATCAGGTGGGCGATGGGCCGGCGGAACTGCAGGACGAACAGTGCAGTGAGCAGCGCGGCACAGATGTTCGCCACGGAACCGACAAACAGCGAGATGTTCATCCCCAGGCTCTCGATGACGCGCGGGTCGTGCATCACTTCACCCAGCGCCGCGAGGCTGCCGATCAGCCAGAGCGGACGGAAGGCGCGGCGGCGCAGGATGTCCAGCGCACGCATGCGGTGCGGGCCGCTGAGCAGCGACAGGGAGATCACGCACAGCGCGGAGAACAGCGTGCCGCACACCAGGGTGTAGGCGATCACCATCGCCACCAGCTTGCCGAGCGAGCTGGGCAGCACCAGGGACAGGTAGACGGTGATCAGGAAGGCCACCAGCCAGGGACCGAGCTTGCGCAGGGCGAACAGCAGCAGGTCGCGGGTCTTGGGGTGTTGCGGCAGCTCGCCCTCCAGGCCGAAGCGCTTGCGCATGCGCCCGGCGATCCAGCGCAGGCCGAGCGCGACGCAGGCCCAGATGAGGATGACCAGGGCGAAATCGAGGATCATCCCCGGCCATTCCGCCAGCGACGGGGTGCGGGCGTCGAGCTCAAAGCCGGCGCCCTGGAACAGCTCACTCCAGCGCACCACCGGGCTGTTGGCGCCCTCGAACTGGCGCTCCAGGCTACCCAGTGTATCGCCGATCAGGCCGAGCACTCCGCCCTGGTCCTCGGAACTCTTCTGCGTGGCGTCGCGCAACTGCTTGAGTTTCTTCAGCAGGTCGGCGCGCTGCTGGTCATTCTCCAGGGTCTTGATCACCTGGTTCAGCGACTGCTCCAGCTGGGCATCGCTGACCTTCGCCTCGCCACCTCCCGTCACCCCGGCCAGGGGCCCGGGAAGCGCCGCCAGCGCTGGCCCGGCGACGGACAAGCCGAGGCCCAGGCAGCACAGCAGCAGCCACTGACGAAGCAGGTAACGAATCGGACTCACAGGCATACCCCACCAACATGGACAATCACGCTTGCCCGCATCATACAGACGCCGGCGCCAGGCTCGGACCCGTCCCACGCAGGAAAGGTCCCCCCACGAGCAGCAGCGCACAACGCGCGGCGCCCCGCTGAAAGACAATAGGCAACTTGCCAGCCGCCGTCGGCGGTGCAAGGCTTGGCATGACCATCCGGAGATTCTTCATGCGCCTGATCCTCACCGCCCTGCTGCTCGCCGCCGCATTGCCTGCCAGCGCGCAGATCTACAAGTACACCGACGCCAACGGCAAGACGGTGTTCACCAACCAGCCGCCGACCAATGTCGACGCCAAGCCCGTGGAGCTGCCGCCGACCAACACCGTCGGCCCGCAAGGTCCGGTCGCAGTGCCCGCCGACAGCGGCACTGCGAACCAGGCCAGCAACGCCTACGCGATTCTCGCCCTGAGCAACCTGCCGGACGACGAATCACTGCGGCAGAACAACGGCACCTTCATCGTCAATGTCGTGGTGCAGCCCGCCCTGGCTGGCGGCCATCAACTGCAACTCGTGCTCGACGGCCAGCCCTATGGCACACCGACCAGCAGCACCAGCATTGGCCTGCAGAGCCTCGACCGTGGCGACCATACCCTGGCGGTCCAGGTACTGCAGGGCAGCCGTGTGATCCAGGCCAGCGCGCCGGTGAACTTCACCCTGCAACGCATCAGCACCAACAGCCCGCAACGGCCCAAGGTCCAGCCCAGGACGGGCGGCTGACCATGCGCTATCTGGTGACTCTCTTGTCGGTGACCCTGTTGTCGGCGCTGTTCTGCCTGTCAGCCAGCGCCGAGGTCTACACCTACATCGACAAGGAAGGTAATCGCGTCTTCACCGATCAGCCGCCGCGCGGCAACGCGCAGAAGCTGCAGCTGGCGCCGATCAATTCCCAACCCGGCTCGCCCAACGGCGTGCGCATGCCGCCACCGCTCTACGCACCGGCCACACCCGAGTTGCCACCCGGCCCACCGGCCTACCAGCTGCTGCGCATCATCGTGCCGGAGCCCGATGCCACCGTGCGAGCCAATGACGGCGCGCTGATCGTCTCTGCCACCAGCGACCCGGCCCTGCTGCCCGGGCATCTCTACCGCCTGCTGCTGGACGGCAAGCCCGTGGGCGAGCCCGGCCGCAGCCCGGTGTTCCCGCTGAACAACATCGACCGGGGCACCCACCAGCTTTCGGTAGAGATCATCGACACCCTCGGCCGCACCATCGAGCAGACGCCCAGCCAGCCCTTCCACATGTTCCGCGTTTCCGTGGCCGAAGCGGCCGATCTGGAGACTACCCACCCGCTCGCCGCCGCCAACCGCTGACGCGGCGTGCGGCCAGGCACAAATGCACCATATCGGTGCATACGCCTGCACCACTTTCTATACTCTCCCCATTTCGGGTCACTCCGACTGACCGGATCGGCAGCTTGCGCACCGCAAATCAGCGCGATGCCGCGAAATACGCGTCTTTTCAGGGCCTGGTTTGCTTTTTGCATTTTCCCGCACAGTCTTGGGACATCTCTTACGCCATGCCTACAGAAACCCAGCTCCGCCTGTTGCTCGACAACCTCACCACGGCGGTGATCCTGCTCAATGCCGAGCTGCGCCTGGAGTACATGAACCCGGCGGCGGAAATGCTGCTGGCGGTCAGCGGCCAGCGCAGCCACGGGCAGTTCATCAGCGAGCTGTTCACCGAATCGCCCGAAGCACTGCAGTCGCTGCGCCAGGCGGTGGAGGAGGCGCACCCCTTCACCAAGCGCGAGGCGAGCCTGACCTCGCTGACCGGTCAGACCATCACCGTGGACTACGCGGTGACGCCGATCCTCGACCGTCGCGACACCCTGCTGCTGCTGGAAGTCCACCCGCGCGACCGACTGCTGCGGATCACCAAGGAAGAGGCGCAGCTGTCCAAGCAGGAAACCACCAAGCTGCTGGTGCGCGGCCTGGCCCACGAGATCAAGAATCCGCTGGGCGGCATTCGCGGCGCGGCGCAGCTGCTTTCCCGCGAGCTGCCGGAGGAATCGCTCAAGGACTACACCAACGTCATCATCGAAGAAGCCGACCGCCTGAGGAACCTGGTGGACCGCATGCTCGGCTCGAACAAGCTGCCGCAGCTCTCGGTGACCAATGTCCACGAAGTGCTGGAACGCGTCTGCAGCCTGGTGGAGGCCGAGACCCAGGGCAGCATTCCGCTGGTGCGCGACTACGACCCGAGCATCCCTGACCTGCTGATCGACCGCGAGCAGATGATCCAGGCCGTGCTCAACATCGTGCGCAACGCCATGCAGGCGATCGCCGCGCAGAACGAACTCAAGCTGGGGCGCATCACCCTGCGCACCCGCACCCTGCGCCAGTTCACCATCGGCCACACTCGCCATCGCCTGGTGTGCAAGGTGGAGATCATCGACAACGGCCCAGGCATACCGGCCGAACTGCAGGACACCATCTTCTATCCGATGGTCAGCGGCCGTGCCGACGGCACCGGCCTGGGCCTCGCGATTACCCAGAACATCATCAGCCAGCACCAGGGCTTGATCGAATGCGAAAGCCATCCGGGCCACACCGTATTCAGTCTGTTCCTGCCCCTGGAACAAGGAGTGCATTGACCATGAGCCGATCAGAGACCGTCTGGATCGTCGACGACGACCGCTCCATCCGCTGGGTACTGGAAAAAGCCCTGCAACAGGAAGGCATGACCACCGTCAGCTTCGACAGCGCCGACAGCGTCATGAGCCGGCTGGGCCGGCAGCAGCCGGACGTGATCATCTCCGACATCCGCATGCCCGGTTCCAGCGGCCTCGACCTGCTGGCGCAGATCCGCGAGGTGCACCCGCGCCTGCCGGTGATCATCATGACCGCGCACTCGGACCTGGACAGCGCCGTGGCCTCCTACCAGGGCGGTGCCTTCGAGTACCTGCCCAAGCCCTTCGACGTCGACGAGGCGGTCTCCCTGGTCAAGCGCGCCAACCAGCACGCCCAGGAGCAGCAGGGCCTGGAAGCGCCGACCAACCAGACGCGCACCCCGGAGATCATCGGCGAGGCGCCGGCGATGCAGGAGGTGTTCCGCGCCATCGGCCGCCTCTCGCACTCCAACATCACCGTGCTGATCAACGGCGAGTCCGGCACCGGCAAGGAACTGGTTGCCCATGCCCTGCACCGCCACAGCCCTCGCGCGGCCTCGCCGTTCATCGCCCTGAACATGGCGGCGATCCCGAAGGACCTGATGGAGTCCGAGCTGTTCGGCCATGAAAAAGGCGCCTTCACCGGCGCGGCCAACCAGCGCCGCGGCCGCTTCGAGCAGGCCGACGGCGGCTCGCTGTTCCTCGACGAGATCGGCGACATGCCGGCCGACACCCAGACCCGCCTGCTGCGCGTACTGGCAGACGGCGAGTTCTACCGCGTGGGTGGCCACACCCCGGTGAAGGTGGACGTACGGATCATCGCCGCGACTCACCAGAACCTGGAAAACCTGGTGCGCGAGGGCAAGTTCCGCGAAGACCTGTTCCACCGCCTGAACGTCATCCGCGTGCACATCCCGCGCCTGGCCGACCGCCGCGAAGACATCCCCGCGCTGGCCCGGCACTTCCTCTCCCGCGCCGCGCAGGAACTGGCGGTGGAGCCCAAGCTGCTCAAGCCGGAAACCGAGGAATACCTGAAGAACCTTGGCTGGCCGGGCAACGTGCGCCAGCTGGAGAACACCTGCCGCTGGATCACCGTCATGGCTTCCGGCCGCGAGGTGCACATCGATGACCTGCCGCCGGAGCTGATGACCCAGCCGCAGGACAACGTACCGGCCGCCAACTGGGAGCAGGCCCTGCGCCACTGGGCCGACCAGGCGCTGGGCCGCGGGCAGTCCAGCCTGCTGGATACCGCCGTTCCAGCTTTCGAACGGATCATGATCGAGACCGCGCTCAAGCACACCGCCGGCCGCCGCCGCGATGCCGCCGTGCTGCTGGGCTGGGGCCGCAATACCCTGACCCGCAAGATCAAGGAACTGGGCATGAAGATCGACGGCCCGGACGACGACGGCGAGGACTGACGTCCTTCCACGAGAAAGGGGCCAGAAGGCCCCTTTTTTCTTGCGCGGCGCTCCTCAAAAACGCCCCTGGCCCAAGGGCTGCGCAGGCTGAACGCGGTCATATCCCGGCAACATCTATCCCCAGAACCTGTGGATAACACTGTGCACGGAACGGGGAAGGAACGTGCTACAGCCCAGAGCACGCGCGGTCTGGAGGTTTGCGTGGTTTCTGTGCAGGAATTTCCGGCTTGCCCACATCCACTGTGTGCCCGCCTGTGGATAAGCTTGGGGCAAGCCGCTGCGCTCCCCGCCCCGCGCGGGTTTGCGCGAATCGATCAGAAAACGCTCAATCCATCGCAAAGCCGTGCTGACGCCAGGCTTCATAGACAGTCACGGCCACGGTGTTGGACAGGTTCAGGCTGCGGCAACCGGGGCGCATCGGCAGGCGCACGCGCTGTTCCGGTGGCAGGGCGTCGCGCACTTCTTCCGGCAGGCCACGGCTTTCCGGGCCGAACAGGAAAGCGTCGCCACGCTCATAGGCCACTTCGTGGAACGGCTGCGACCCCTTGGTGGTGAACGCGAACAGGCGCGGCTGGCCGAGCTGCTCCAGGCACTCTTCCAGGCTCGCATAACGGCGCACGCTGGCGTACTCGTGGTAATCCAGCCCGGCGCGACGCAGACGCTTGTCGTCCAGCTCGAAGCCCAGCGGCTCGATCAGGTGCAGGCTGCAACCCGCGTTGGCGCACAGCCTGATAATGTTGCCGGTGTTTGGGGGGATTTCCGGTTGAAAAAGGATTACGTGGAACATGCAGCGCTCCGAGCCTGAGAACGGCGGGCATTCTACCCCCGCCAAGGAGCAAATGCGGCCAAGGCCCTGGTTGAAGGTGCTGGTTTCGCTGTGCGTGCTCGGCCTGCTGCTGGGACTGATGCTTGGCCGCCTGGTGAATCCGCCACACGAGGGCCCCCCGCAGATCCTTGCGGTAGAGCCTTCTGCCGATGGATTGGTAGTCACTCTGGACGCGCAGCCCGCCGTTCGCGCCGGCCATCTGGACGGCGCCCTGGCCGTGCAGATCGAGGCCAGCGGCAACGCGCAGCAGGGCCAGTTGCGGATCGGCGATGCGCCGGTGCGCTGGAAGCTGGAACCAAGGGAGCGCGGGGTTCTGCTGACGCTGCTGTCGACCCGGCGCCTGCAGGGCAACTGGGACAGCGCCGAGGTCGGGGGCCGGTGGCGCCTGACCATCAGCGCGCGGCCCGAATAAAAGCGGGGTTTTCCCGGCCTGCCTGGTCCGGGGCCCCGAAGCGGGAAGCGAACCCTCCGAAAGGAGGCTCGCGGGCATAAAAGAGGGGTTTACCCGGCCTGCCTGTACCAGGACCCCTAACGGGTGCGCGGCTCGCCTTAGCGCGCCTGCGGGCATAAAAAGGGGGCTTTCCCGGCCTGCCTGTACCAGGACCCCCGAACCGGCTGCGACGGCCACCGCTTCGGACGGCACGCTCGCAAGTTGTAAAAGAGGGGTTCCCCAGCCTGCCTGTACCGAGGCCCCTGAAATCGCTGTTATCAGAGGTATTGCAGAGGGCGTGCCAAGATTGCTCGCCGAGTATTCCGCCTCAGTCACAAGCCGCGCCCTGGCTGGCTGAAAGCCCCGTAACCAGGCGCTTCCAGGGATCTCCACAAACGCTCGAAGCAGCGCACGCCGGCCTCTAAAACGGGGCTCCCAGGGCCTCCCTGCCGCGCCGCCCGCTGCGCCCTGCTAGTGCGCATGCACCAAACTTGAACGCGCGGCCCTTACCCACAGCAACCCTGAGCAAATACTGGAACAGCCTGTGGATAAGCGTGCCTGAGCCAGGAGCCACGCAGCACGCGCAGACCTGATCAAAAATCGATCACCCCAAAATCGCAGGCAAAGAAAAAGGCGCCCGAAGGCGCCTTTCTCGTTCGGCGTCAGTGCTTACTGGGCCGGGATCTCGCCGGATGCCTGCATGCGGGCGATTTCCTGCGCGTACAGCGCATCGAAGTTCACCGGGGACAGCATCAGCGCCGGGAACGAACCACGGACAACCAGGCTGTCCAGGGTTTCGCGGGCGTACGGGAAGAGGATGTTCGGGCAGAAGGCACCCAGGGTGTGGCTCATGCTGGACGCGTCCAGGCCCTTGATCAGGAAGATGCCAGCCTGCTGCACTTCAACGATGAAAGCGGTTTCCTCGTTGTTCTTCACGGTCACCGAAACGGTCAGGACCACTTCGTAGAAGTCGCCGTCCAGCTGCTTCTGACGGGTGTTGAGGTCCATGGCGATGCTCGGCTGCCACTCCTGACGGAAGATTTCCGGAGCCTTGGGGGCCTCGAAGGAGAGGTCACGCACGTAGATGCGCTGCAGCGAGAACTGCGGGTTGTTGTCTTGTTCGGCTGCGCCGTTGCTGGCTTGTTCAGTCATTTCGGGACCTTCTTGTGCATCGTTTCAGAATGAGGAATTACGCCGAGAGCAGCGTATCCAGCTTGCCCGCGCGTTCCAGCGCGTAAAGATCGTCGCAGCCGCCGATGTGGGTTCCGTCGATCCAGATCTGCGGCACTGAAGTCCGACCCGCCTTGCTGGCCATCTCGGCGCGCACGCCAGGCTTGCCGTCCACGGAGATTTCCTCGTAGGCGACGCCCTTCTTGTCCAGCAGGGCCTTGGCGCGGATGCAATAAGGGCACCACGCGCTGGTGTAGATCAAGGTCGACGACATCTCACTTCACCAGAGGCAGGTTGTCGCCACGCCAGCTGCCGATGCCGCCGGAGAGCTTGGCGGCGGTGTAGCCGGCCTTCTGCAGCACGCTGCACCAGGTGCCCGAATGCTGGCCCATGCCGTCGACCACGATGATGGTCTTGGCCTTGTGTTTGTCCAGCTCGCTCAGGCGCGCGTTCAGCTTGTCCGCCGGGATGTTCAGGGCGCCGACGATATGGCCGGTGGCGAACTCCTTGGTCGGACGGATATCCAGCACCACGGCCTGCTCGGCGTTGACCATGGCGGTCAGCTCGCGGGTGGACAACGCGCGGCCGCCCTTGCGCATTTCGTGCAGGGCCAGCAGCACCAGCAGGATGACCAGGGCACCGACCAGCAGGTAGTGGTTGGTGGCGAATTCGATCAGACGAGGAAGAAACGAAGACATGCGCAGGACATCCAGACGTAAAAATGCCGGCCAGTATACACGCGCGTATCTGACGGCTGAACCCTGCCAATCATGGCGTCTGTCGGCACCAACCGGTAAAATGTCGGTCCTTTTCTGACCCCTATTCTCGGAAAGAGCCGTACCTATGACTGCAACGCGCAAACCGCTGGTCCTGATCATCCTGGACGGCTTCGGCCATAGCGATAGCCCTGAATTCAATGCCATCTACGCCGCGAAGAAGCCCAACTGGGACCGCCTGCTGGCCAGCCAGCCGAACGGCCTGATCTCCGGCTCGGGCATGGACGTCGGCCTGCCCGACGGCCAGATGGGCAATTCCGAGGTAGGCCACATGAACCTGGGCGCCGGCCGTGTCGTCTACCAGGATTTCACCCGCGTCACCAAGGCCATCCGCGACGGCGAGTTCTTCCAGAACCCGGTACTGACCGGCGCCGTCGACAAGGCAGCGGGTGCCGGCAAGGCCGTGCACATCCTCGGCCTGCTCTCCGATGGCGGCGTGCACAGCCACCAGGACCACCTGATCGCCATGGCCGAACTGGCCGCGCAGCGTGGCGCGCAGAAGATCTACCTGCACGCCTTCCTCGACGGCCGCGACACCCCGCCCAAGAGCGCCGAGCCTTCGCTGAAGCTGCTCGACGACGCCTTCGCCCGCATCGGCAAAGGCCGCACCGCCAGCATCATCGGCCGCTACTTCGCCATGGACCGCGACAATCGCTGGGACCGTGTCGAAGCCGCCTACAACCTGATCACCGACGGCACCGCCGAATTCACCGCCGACACCGCCGTGGGCGCGCTGAACGCCGCCTATGAGCGCGGCGAGAGCGACGAATTCGTCAAGGCCACGCGCATTGGCGAGCAGGTGCGTGTGGAAGACGGCGACGCCGTGGTCTTCATGAACTTCCGTGCCGACCGCGCCCGCGAACTGTCGCGCGCCTTCGTCGAGCCAGGCTTCAAGGAGTTCCCGCGCCAGCGCGAGCTGCACCTGGCGCAGTACGTGATGCTCACCCAGTACGCGGCGAGCATCCCGGCACCCAGCGCATTCAAGCCCGAATCCCTGGACAACGTCCTGGGCGAGTACCTGGCCAAGAACGGCAAGACCCAGCTGCGCATCGCCGAGACCGAAAAGTACGCCCACGTGACCTTCTTCTTCTCCGGCGGCCGCGAAGAGCCGTTCGAAGGCGAAGAACGCATCCTCATCCCATCGCCCAAGGTCGCCACCTATGACCTGCAGCCGGAAATGAGCGCGCCTGAAGTCACCGACCGGATCGTTGACGCCATCGAGAACCAGCGCTTCGACGTGATCATCGTCAACTACGCCAACGGCGACATGGTCGGCCACACCGGCGTGTTCGAGGCCGCGGTGAAAGCCGTCGAGTGCCTGGATACCTGCGTCGGTCGGATCGTCGAGGCGCTGGACAAGGTCGGCGGCGAAGCCCTGATCACCGCCGACCACGGCAACGTCGAGCAGATGGAAGACGCGATGACCGGCCAGGCGCACACCGCGCACACCTGCGAGCCGGTGCCTTTCGTCTACGTCGGCAAGCGCAAGGTCAGCATCCGCGAGGGCGGCGTGCTCGCCGACGTGGCCCCGACCCTGCTGAATCTGATGGGTCTGGAACAGCCCAAAGAGATGACCGGCAAATCGATCGTCACCCTCCTTTAAGGACGACGATTGCGCGGGAACGTGAGCCATCTCCCGTCGGTCAGAGCAAACGCCCCACGCCATGCGGCCTGGGGCGTTTTTTTTAGCGCCCGCCACGGGCATACTAGCCCGGTCCAGAATCCAGGTGCCCGCCGCCCAATGCCCCGCGCCCTCCTCCCGCTGCTGCTGATCTGCCTCCTGAGCCCGCTCGCGGTCGTTGCCGACGAACGTGCCGACGCCCAACGTCAGCTGGAGCAGACGCAGAAAGACATCAATGAGCTGAAGAAGAACCTGAAGAACATCCAGGACGAGAAGTCCGGGGTGCAGAAGCAGCTCAAGTCCACCGAAACCCAGATGGGCGACCTGGAAAAGCAGATCAGGCAGATCCAGGACGAGATGAAGAAGAACGAGGAAGAGCTCCAGCGCCTCGATTCGGAGAAAAAAAAACTCCAGGGCGCACGCCTTGAGCAGCAGCGCCTGATCGCCATCCAGGCCCGCGCCGCCTACCAGAGCGGCCGCCAGGAATACCTCAAGCTGCTGCTGAACCAGGAACACCCCGAGAAGTTCAGCCGCACCCTCACCTACTACGACTACATCAACAAGGCGCGCCTGGAGCAGCTCTCGGCCTTCAACGAGACCCTGCGCCAGCTGAGCAACGTCGAACAGGAAATCACCTCGCAGAAGGACGAGCAGGTCGCCCAGCAGACCGCCCTCGAAGCCCGCCGCCAGGAGCTGGCCGACGCCCGCAAGGCGCGCCAGGAGACCCTGGCCAAGCTCAACAGCGACCTGAAGGACGGCAGCAGCAAGCTCAAGGACCGCGAGCAGAGCCAGGACGACCTGAACAAGGTCCTCAAGACCATCGAGGAAACCCTCGCCCGCCAGGCCCGCGAAGCCGAGGAAGCGCGCCAGCGCGCCCTGGCCGCCGAGCGCGAGCGGGTCAAGCGCGAGCAGGAGCTGGCCACGCGCGGCGAGAAGCCCGCAACGCCCTCCAGGCGCCCCGACTACAGCGGCCCGCTGGTTTCCAGCGGCTCCGGCTTCGGCGGCGCCTTCGCCGCCACCAAGGGCAAGCTGCCCTGGCCGGTGGATGGCCGCGTGCTGGCGCGCTACGGCAGCCCGCGCGGCGACGACCCCCGCGCCACCTGGGATGGCGTGCTGATCGGCGCCAACGCCGGCAGTACCGTGCGCGCCGTGCATGGCGGCCGCGTGGTGTTCGCCGACTGGCTGCGCGGCTCAGGCCTGCTGGTCATTCTCGACCACGGTGGTGGCTACCTCAGCCTTTATGGGCATAATCAAAGTCTTCTGAAGGACGCCGGCGATACCGTCAAAGCAGGCGATCCCATTGCAACCGTGGGAGCCAGCGGGGGTCAGAGTACCCCGGCGGTGTATTTTGCCATTCGCCATCAGGGCCGCCCGGCGGACCCTTCGACCTGGTGTCGCACGCAGGGATAAGCGGCGATCACGCATTAGGAGCCAAACATGTCGCAAGCTTTCCGTCTCACTACCCTGGCCCTGGCCTTGCTGCTCGGCGTCGGTGCGGTCCAGGCCGCCGACGCGCCGGCCGCATCCCCTGCGGCCAACGGCAAGGAGGCTCCGCTGCCGCTCGACGAGCTGCGCACCTTTGCCGAGGTCCTGGACCGGGTGAAGGCGGCTTACGTCGAACCGGTGGACGACAAGACGCTGCTGGAAAATGCCATCAAGGGCATGCTCAGCAACCTCGATCCGCACTCCGCCTACCTCGGCCCGGAAGAGTTCGCCGAACTGCAGGAAAGCACCAGCGGTGAATTCGGCGGCCTGGGCATCGAGGTCGGCAGCGAGGATGGCTTCGTCAAGGTGATCTCGCCGATCGACGACACCCCCGCCGCCAACGCCGGCATCCAGCCGGGCGACCTGATCGTCAAGATCGACGGCAAGCCGACCAAGGGCCAGTCGATGAACGAGGCGGTGGACAGCATGCGCGGCAAGGCCGGCTCGCCCATCACCCTGACCATCGTGCGCGGCGGCGGCAAGCCGTTCGACGTCACCCTCAAGCGCGCCGTCATCAAGGTCAAGAGCGTGAAGAGCCAGCTGCTCGAACCGGGCTACGGCTACCTGCGCATCACCCAGTTCCAGGTGAACACCGGCGAGGAGACCGTCAAGGCGCTGTCCAAGCTGCGCAATGACAACAAGGGCAAGCTCAAGGGCATTGTGCTGGACCTGCGCAACAACCCCGGCGGCGTGCTGCAGTCCGCGGTGGAAGTGGCTGACGCCTTCCTCACCAAGGGCCTGATCGTCTACACCAAGGGCCGCATCCCGAACTCCGAGCTGCGCTTCTCCGCCGACCCGGCCGACCCGAGCGACGGCGTCCCGCTGGTGGTGCTGATCAACGGCGGCAGCGCCTCGGCGGCGGAGATCGTCGCCGGCGCCCTGCAGGACCAGAAGCGCGCGATCCTCATGGGCACCGACAGCTTCGGCAAGGGCTCGGTACAGACGGTGCTTCCGCTGAACAACGACCGCGCCCTGAAGCTCACCACCGCGCTGTACTACACCCCCAATGGCCGCTCCATCCAGGCCCAGGGCATCACCCCGGACATCGAGGTGGAACGCGCCAAGGTAACCCGCGAGAAGAGCGAATTCGACGGCTTCAAGGAAGCGGACCTGCAGGGCCACCTGGCCAACGGCAATGGCGGCCAGGACCGTCCGACCACTTCCGGCAAACCGCCGGTGGATCGCCCGCAGGATGGCGACTACCAGCTCAGCCAAGCCCTCAGCCTGCTGAAAGGACTCAGCGTCAGCCGCGGCAACAACTGACCGATGCGCCCGGCCCGGCTGCTTTTCGGCCTGTGCCTGGGCGCGCTGCTGTGCCTGCCGGTGGCTGCCGCGCCCCGGCCGGACGGCGGCAAGCCGCTGGTCAGCATCGTCATCGACGACCTCGGGCAGAACCTGGCGCGCGACCGCCAGGTGCTCGACATCTCCCCCGCCATCGCCCTGGCGATCATCCCCGATACACCCCACGCCGCCGAATTGGCACGCGAGGCGCACCAGCGCGGGCGCACCGTGATGCTGCACATGCCGATGGACCCGGCCGGCGGTGGTTACGCCTGGACCCCGGAACTGACCCAGGAAGAGCGCGCGCGCCGTCTCGACGCCGCGCTGGCGAAAGTGCCCTACGTGCAGGGTGTGAACAACCATGAAGGCAGCCGCATGACCGCCGACCGCCCGGCCATGGCCTGGCTGGCTGCTGAGCTGCAGCGGCGCCACCTGTTCCTGCTCGACAGCCGCACCAGCGCTGCCACCGTGGCTGCTGCCGAGGCACAGAAGATCGGCCTCGCCAGCCTGTCGCGGGACGTTTTCCTCGACGACGATCCGAGCGAAGCGGCGGTGATGGAGCAGATGCAGCGCGGCCTGAAACTGGCGCGCAAGCAGGGCACGGTGGTGATGATCGGCCACCCGAAGCCGGCGACCCTGGCGGTGCTCAAGCGCGTGCTGCCGACCCTGAAGGCCCAGGGCTTCGAGCTGGTGCAGCCGTCGCTGATGATCGCCGAGCGCGGCAACCGCGCCATGGCGGGGCATGGGCAGAACGGAATTTACCGCTAGACGCGGGCTTTTCGTAGGAGCGAGGGGGACGCCTAGTTCTTGCTCGCGAACAGCCCCGGCACCGGAGTTTCCGAGAGCGGTTCGCGAGCAAGCTCGCTCCTACCAAGAGCAGTCAGGCCTGGGCGCCCGGACTGCAGGCCTACAGATAGTTATTGGTCGCCTGCTCGATGAAGCCATCGGCGCGCATTTCGTCCAGCGCCTTCTGCAGCTTCGCCACCACCTCGTCCGGAGTGTCCTTGTTGATCGCCAGGTACAGCTGCGCCTCGTTGAAGCGCAACACGGTCTGCAGGCCGGACACGCCTTCCTGCTTGGCCAGGTAGCGACCCACCGGGTCGGTGGTCGCCCACAGGTCGATCTCGCCGGTGGTCAGCTTCTTCACGTTTTCCTGGTCACGCAGCGCGTTGAGCACCGGAATGCCCTGGCTCTCCAGGTTCTGGCTGACTGCGTCGTTCTTGTAGGCGCCGAGCTTGTACTTGGCGGCGTCCTTGAGGTCCTTCACCTTGATCGAGCTGCCCGGCGGCGCGAGCAGGACCCAGTGGGTCTTGGCGATCGGCCCGACCCATTTGAACAGCGGCACGCGCTCAGGGGTGTAGGTGGTGGAGAACAGCCCGTAGTCGGACTTGTCGAGGGTCAGCTTGTACAGGCGATCCCAGGGGAAACGCAGGCTCAGGCTGTACTGGATGCCGGCGCGCTTGAACATCTCGCGGACGATGTCGGCGCTGATGCCGTCGATACCATCGTCACGGGCGAAGTTCTTGTCATCCACCGCCATGTTGAACGGCGGGAAGTTCTCGGTGAGCAGCACCATCTTGTAATCGGCGGGCAACTCGGCGCGGGCCGTGGCGGCCCCCAGCAACAGACCCAGGGTAAGGGTCTTGATCAGGACTTTCAGCATGGTCATACCGCTCGCTTGGTTATCGTTATTGGGCTTGCGGCATCCCTGCAGGGGGGACGGAATACTTCGCTCGTCTGCCTTCCGTGGCAAAACCGGCGCCGAGGGATGTCGGCGCCAAACACGAAGGCCGGCGAGTGGCCGGCCTTCGGGTGTTACAGGTAACTGTTGAGCACGTCGTCGACGAAGCCTTCGGCGCGCATCTTGTCCAGCGCCGACTGCAGCTTCTGCACCACGGCATCCGGAGTCTCGCGGTTCAGTGCGAGGAACAGCTGGTCGCTGTTGAAGCGCAGCACGGTCTTCAGGCCGGTGACGCCCACCTGCTTGGCCAGGTAGCGGCCCGCCGGGTCACCGCTGGCCCAGAGGTCGATCTGACCGTCGCGCAGCTTGGCGGCATTCTCCTGGTCACGCAGCGCCAGCACCGGCTCGAAGCCATGCTCGCCGAGGTACTGGGCCATGGCATCGCCCTTGTAGGCGCCGACGCGGTATTTCTTCGCTTCATCCAGGTTATTGAGGGCGATGGGGCTGTCGGCCTTGGCCAGCAGGACCCAGTCGTCCGGACCGATCGGGCCGACCCATTTGAACTGGCTCTCGCGCTCGGGCAGGCGCGCGGTGACGAACACGCCGTAGCCGGGCTTCTCCAGCGCCAGCTTGTAGATGCGATCCCAGGGGAAGCGCAGGGTCAGGCTGTACTGCACGCCGGCACGCTTGAACATCTCCTTGACGATATCCACGGCGATGCCGTCGATGCTGTCTTCCTGGGCGAAGTTCTTGCCGTTGATGGCCATGTTGTAGGGAGGGAAGTTCTCGGTGAGCAGCACCACGCTGTAGTCCGAAGAATCCGTTTCAGCCCTTGCCGCACTGGCCAGAAGCAGGCCGCAGCCTAGCCATGCGAGCAGAATGCGCTTCAGCATCGAGATATTTCCTGCGTATGACATTTCTGAGAAGGCGCAGAGCTTACTCGGAGAATTGACGTCAATAAACCCTATGAATATGGCGATGGGACATGGATACGCCAGTATCCCGATCCAAAAACGCCAGTACCTTGACCAGGATGCGCCATAACCTTGACCGAAGCCTTGAGCTAGCAAGCTTCATGCGCATAAAGGGAATGCGGCCACCGGACGCAGGGGAAGGACGGCCCATGAGAGAGCCATCGGGCCGGGAGAACCCCGGCCCGGAAGGGATCAGCGCACGACGATACCGCGGCTGGCCAGGTAGGCCTTGGCCTCCGGCACGCTGTACTCGCCGAAGTGGAAGATGCTCGCCGCGAGAACCGCGTCGGCCTTGCCCTCGATGATGCCGGCAGCCAGGTGCTCCAGGTTGCCGACGCCGCCGGAGGCGATCACCGGCACGCCCACGGCCTCGCTGATGGCGCGGGTCACGCCCAGGTCGTAGCCGCTCTTCACGCCGTCCTGGTCCATGCTGGTCAGGAGGATTTCACCGGCACCCAGGCCTTCCATCTTCTTCGCCCATTCGACCGCGTCCAGCCCGGTGGGCTTGCGCCCGCCGTGGGTAAATATCTCCCAGCGCGGCGCTTCGCCCGGCGCCGAGACCTTCTTCGCGTCGATGGCGACCACGATGCACTGTGAGCCGAAGCGCGCGGCGGCTTCGCCGACGAACTCCGGGGTGAACACCGCCGCGGTGTTGATCGAGACCTTGTCCGCACCGGCGTTGAGCAGGTTGCGAATGTCCTGCACCGTCCTGACGCCGCCGCCCACGGTCAGCGGGATGAACACCTGGCTGGCCATGCGCTCGACGGTATGCAGGGTGGTATCGCGGCCATCGACGCTGGCGGTGATGTCGAGGAAGGTGATCTCGTCCGCACCCTGCTCGTCGTAGCGACGGGCGATTTCCACCGGGTCACCGGCGTCGCGGATGTTCTCGAACTTGACGCCCTTCACCACGCGGCCGTTGTCCACGTCGAGGCAGGGAATGATGCGTTTAGCCAGTGCCATAGCAATGCTCTCGTAGGATGGGTGGAGCGCAGCGATACCCATGCTGCCGGACCACCCCAGGTCCTCAGTGCCGGGCCATGCCGTTTCGCGGCACGCCCGGCCTGCGTTCAGGTCAGCCTTTGAAGCTGTCGCACAGTGCCTGTGCTTCGGCGACGTCGAGGGTGCCTTCGTAGATCGCGCGGCCAGTGATGGCGCCGACGATGCCCGGCGTACGGGCGTCCAGCAGCTTCTGGATATCACCCAGGTTGTGGATGCCGCCCGAAGCGATCACCGGAATACGCGTGGCGTTGGCCAGGGCAGCGGTGGCTTCGACGTTGCAGCCCTGCATCATGCCGTCCTTGGCGATGTCGGTGTAGACGATCGCCGAGACGCCATCGGCCTCGAAACGCTTGGCCAGGTCGATGACCTGTACCGAGCTCACTTCCGCCCAGCCGTCGGTGGCGACGAAGCCGTCTTTCGCGTCGAGGCCGACGATCACCTTGCCGGGGAAGGCCTTGCAGGCTTCGGCGACGAATTCCGGCTGCTTGACCGCCTTGGTGCCGATGATCACGTAGCTGACGCCGGCGCGGACGTAGTGCTCGATGGTTTCCAGCGAGCGGATGCCGCCGCCGATCTGGATCGGCAGGTTCGGGTAGCGCTTGGCGATGGCGGTAACCACTTCACCGTTGACCGGCTTGCCTTCGAAGGCGCCGTTCAGGTCCACCAGGTGCAGACGGCGGCAACCGCCCTCCACCCACTTGGCGGCCATGGACACCGGGTCGTCGGAGAACACCGTGGCGTCTTCCATCAGGCCCTGGCGCAGGCGCACGCAGGCGCCGTCTTTCAGATCGATTGCGGGGATGATCAGCATGGGTTGAACCTGCTCGAATCCAAAGATGAATGGGGTCGGGTCAGCTCTTCTCGAGCGCCCACAAGTCGATTTCGATGCTCTCGAACCGGTCTTTCAGGTGAGACTGCACGTCGAAGATCGCCTTGTTGTAGAACAGCGGGCCGAACTCGCGCAGGAAGAAGTCCAGCGCCTCTTCGGCCTCGAAGGAACCGACGTCCAGCTCGAAGCGATCTTCGAGAAAACGCTGGATCGCCCGCGCCGCGCTCTGGCGCTGGGCGCCGTCGAGCTCGAGGATCGCCGGCTTGTCCTTCTGGCGGGCCATGGCTTACCAGCGCCCGTCCCAGGCGGCGAAGTTCTGCAGCAGCTGCAGGCCATGGGTATGGCTCTTCTCCGGGTGGAACTGCACGGCGAAGCGCGAACCATCGGCCAGCGCGGCGGCGAAATCGACGCCGTAATGGCCGCGACCGACCACCTGGCGCGGGTTGCCAGCCTGGATGTAATAGCTGTGCACGAAGTAGAAACGCGCGCGGTCGGGGATGTCGTGCCACAGCGGGTGATCCACGCTCTGTGCCACTTCGTTCCAGCCCATGTGCGGCACCTTCAGGTGCTCGCCGTCCTCGTGCAGGTCCTTGCCGAAGAAGCGCACCTGGCCGGGGAACAGGCCGATGCAATCGACACCGTCGTTTTCCTCGCTACGCTCCAGCAGCGCCTGCATGCCGACGCAGATGCCGAGGAACGGACGGTCCTGGCTGACTTCGCGCACCAGGCTGTCGAAGCCCAGGCGCTTGATCTCGGCCATGCAATCGCGGATCGCGCCGACGCCGGGGAACACCACGCGGTCCGCCTCACGGATCACGTTGGCGTCGCTGGTCACCAGCACGCGACCGGCGCCCACGCGCTCAAGCGCCTTGGACACCGAGTGCAGGTTGCCCATGCCGTAGTCGATGACGGCTACCGTCTGCATTACAGGCACCCTTTGGTGGACGGCATCTGGCCGGCCATGCGCTCATCCAGCTCGATGGCCATGCGCAGCGCGCGACCGAAGGCCTTGAACACCGTCTCGATCTGGTGGTGGGTGTTGTGCCCGCGCAGGTTGTCGATGTGCAGGGTGACGTTGGCGTGGTTGACGAAGCCCTGGAAGAACTCCATGAACAGGTCGACATCGAAGCCACCGACGCTGGCGCGGGTGAACGGCACGTGCATCTGCAGGCCGGGGCGGCCGGAGAAGTCGATGACCACGCGCGACAGCGCCTCGTCCAGCGGCACGTAGGCATGGCCGTATCGGCGGATGCCTTTCTTGTCGCCGATGGCCTTGGCGAAGGCCTGGCCGAGGGTGATGCCGATGTCTTCGACGGTATGGTGATCGTCGATATGCAGGTCGCCCTTGCATTCGATGTCCAGGTCGATCAGGCCGTGGCGGGCGATCTGGTCCATCATGTGCTCGAGGAAGGGAACCCCGGTATCGAAGCGGGCCTTGCCCGTTCCATCCAGGTCGATGGAAACCTTGATCTGGGTTTCCAGGGTGTCGCGCGCGACGGATGCCTTGCGTTCGGCCATCACCAGCTCCACAGCTAACACTGCACGTAATTATAAGAAGGGGCGGCATTATAGGCGCGCCGGGCGCTGCGCGGCTATGGGCGGTGGTCGGCGCTGGCCGATAGTCCTACACTGCGCGGCTCGCCTTCCGAGGATTGCCCATGCCCGTCGTCGTCCAGCACCTGACCCAGCCCAGCGACCAGGACCGCCAGGACCTGCTGAAGATCTACGCCGACGCGCCACAATGGCTGCTGGCGCCGTTCACCGATGCCGATGCACTGGTCACCCGCGGGCTTGCCGAGGGCCGGCTGTTCACCGGGCGCTTCAACGACCGCCTGCTGGGCGCTGCGTGGATCGAGCGAGACGACGACACCTGGCGGCTTTCCCGCCTGTGCGTGCGCCAGGTTACCCGCAACCGTGGCGTCGCCCGGCGCCTGCTGGAAGAAGCCCAGCGCCTGGCCGTCCTGCAGGGTGCCGCGCTGCGCCTGAGCGCTCCGCTAGATCAACCCGAAGCCGCGCGCTTCGCCGAGCACCTGGGCCTGACACTGTTGCCAGCCTGACCCGCCATCACCGGGGAACCGCGCCGCAAGTCCCCGTTCAAACCCCGCAATACCTGCGCCTGCCTTTCCGGGCTGGGGCGCCGCTGCGTCATTGGTATACTTTCCCGCTATTCCACCCGCCGCCTGAACAAGGACCCGTCCATGAAAGCGTTCGGCAAAATCATCGGCATCATTGCCCTGGTCCTGCTGCTGCTCATCGTCGCCGCCGGCTTCGTGCTGAGCCATTTCTTCGATCCGAATGACTACAAGGACGAGATCCGCCAGCTCGCCCGGGACAAGGCCAACCTCGAACTGAACCTCAAGGGCGACATTGGCTGGAGCCTGTTCCCCTGGCTGGGCCTGGAACTGCATGACACCAGCGTGGCGAGCCTGCAGACACCGGACAAGCCGTTCGCCGACGCGCAGCTGCTGGCCATGTCCGTACGCGTGCTGCCGCTGCTGCGTAAAGAAGTGCAGATGAGCGACATCCGCGTCGAAGGCCTGACCCTTTCCCTGAACAAGGACAAGAACGGCGTCGGCAACTGGGAAAGCATCGGCAAGCCCGCCCAGCCGGCCGCCGGCACCCCGCCCGCCGCACAACCGGCGTCCGCGCCGAGCGAGCCGGCGAAGCCCGCCGCTGGCGAAGGCCACCAGGCGATGAAGCTGGACATCGACAGCCTGAGCGTGAAGAACGCCCGCATCGATTACGCCGATGCCCAGAGCGGCAAGAACTACAGCGTGGAGGGCATCGAGCTGACCACCGGCGCCATCCGCGAAGGCAGCAACATCCCGCTCAAGCTCAGCGCCCACCTGGGCACCAACCAGCCGGTGATCCGCGCGCGCACCGAACTGACCGGCAACCTGCGCTTCGACCGCGCGCTCAAGCGCTACCAGCTCGAAGACGCCAAGCTCTCCGGCGAAGTCTCCGGCGATCCGTTCCAGGGCAAGACCGCCAACTACAGCGCCCAGGGCCAGCTGGTACTCGACCAGGCCGCCCAGGTCGCCGAGTGGAACGGCCTGAAGGTCACCGTCAACCAGCTGCGCGCCCTGGGTGAGCTGAAGGCCCGCGAGCTGGATAAAGAGCCCAAGTTCGATGGCGGCTTGTCGCTGGCACCCTTCAACCTGCGCGAATTCCTCGAAGGCATCGGCCAGACCCTGCCGGAAATGGCCGACACCACCACCCTCACCAAGCTGGAGCTGGCCACTCGCATCAGCGGTACTCGCAACAGCCTGGCCCTGAACGACATCAACCTGAAGCTGGACGACAGCGCCTTCAGCGGCAATCTCGGCATCGCCGACTTCGGTAAGCAGGCGATCCGCGCCCAACTGTCCGGCGACAAGCTGAACCTCGACCGCTACCTGCCGGCCAAGGTCAAGAAAGCCCAGGACGCCACCAACAGCGCGCGCAAGGCCGAAGTCGACGCCACCGCGCAGAACGCCATCAAGGGCGACACCCCGCTGCCCAGCCAGCCGACTCAGCAGGCCTGGAGCGACGCCCCGCTGCTGCCCATCGCCCGCCTGCGCGCACTGGACCTCGACGCCGGCCTGAACCTCGGCCAGCTGACCCTGGACAAGCTGCCCATCGACAACGCCGTGCTCAAGCTGCGCGGCCAGGGCGGCCTGCTCAACCTCGACGACCTGCGCGGCGAGCTCTACGACGGCAAATTCAACGCCACCGCCACCCTCGACGTGCGCCAGGACGTACCGACCCTGCAGGCGAAGAAGCACATCGCCGACGTACCGGTAGAGCGCCTGCTCGAATCCCAGGGCCAGAAGCCGCCGGTGAAGGGCCTGCTCGACCTCGACGCCGACATCACCACTCAGGGCAACAGTCAAAAGGCCTGGATCGACAACCTCAACGGCACCGCGCACTTCGTCCTGACCCAGGGCGTGTTGCTCAATGCCAACCTTGAACAGCAGCTGTGCCAGGGCATCGCCACGCTCAACCGCAAGTCGCTGACTGGCGAGCATGGCGGCAAGGACACTCCGTTCCGCGAGCTGCAGGGCAACCTGGTGTTCCGCAATGGCGTAGCCAGCAACCCGGACCTCAAGGCCAGCATTCCCGGTCTGACTGTCAAGGCCGACGGCGACCTCGACCTGCGCGTGCTGGGTATGGACTACCGCGTCGGCGTCACCATCGAAGGCGACAAGAGCGACATGCCCGACCCCGCCTGCGAAGTGAACAAGCGCTATGTCGGCATCGAATGGCCGCTGCGCTGCCGCGGCCCGCTGGAACTGGGCGCCAAGGCCTGCCGCCTGGACAAGGACGGCATCGGCAAGATCGCCGCACGGTTGGCCGGGGACCGGCTGAACCAGAAACTCGAAGAGAAGCTCGGCGACAAGGTCAGTCCCGAACTCAAAGACGCACTCAAAGGGCTGTTCAAGAAGTGACCCCGCAAAGCTTCAATCAGGCCGTGCTCGACTGGTTCGACACGCACGGCCGCCATGACCTGCCCTGGCAGCAGAACATCACGCCCTACCGGGTGTGGGTCTCGGAAATCATGCTGCAACAGACCCAGGTCAGCACCGTGATGGGCTACTACGACCGCTTCATGACGGCGCTGCCGACGGTGGCGGACCTGGCCAACGCGCCGGAAGACGAAGTGCTGCACCTGTGGACGGGCCTGGGCTACTACACCCGTGCCCGCAACCTGCACAAGACCGCGAAGACGGTGATGGAGCAGCACGGCGGAGAATTCCCCCGCGACGTCGAACAGCTCGCCGAGCTGCCCGGCATCGGCCGCTCCACCGCCGGCGCCATCGCCAGCATCTCCATGGGGTTGCGTGCACCGATCCTCGACGGCAACGTCAAGCGCGTGCTCGCGCGCTACATCGCCTGCGACGGCTATCCGGGCGAGCCCAAGGTCGCCAGACAGCTGTGGGACGCCGCCGAGCGCTTCACGCCGCAGGAGCGGGTCAACCACTACACCCAGGCGATGATGGACCTGGGCGCCACCCTCTGCACCCGCAGCAAGCCGAGCTGCCTGCTCTGTCCGCTGCGCGAGGGCTGCCGCGCGCACTTTCTCGGCCGCGAGACCGACTTCCCGGTATCCAAGCCGCGCAAGGCGCTGCCGCAGAAACGCACGCTGATGCCGATCCTGGCCAACCGCGAGGGCGACATCCTGCTCTACCGCCGTCCGTCGACCGGACTCTGGGGCGGCCTGTGGAGCTTCCCCGAACTGGACGACCTGGCCGCCCTCGACCCACTGGCCCAGCGCCACACCCTGCGCCTGGGCGAGCGGCGCGAGCTGCCCGGCCTGACCCATACCTTCAGCCACTTCCAGCTGGCCATCGAGCCCTGGCTGGTGCGCGTCGAGGACGCAGCCCCCGCCGTGGCCGAGGCCGACTGGCTCTGGTATAACCTCGCCACCCCGCCGCGGCTCGGCCTTGCCGCCCCGGTGAAGAAGCTGCTCAAACGAGCCGCCGACGTGTTGAACGCAGGAGAAATGTCATGACCCGACTGGTGATGTGCCGCAAATACAAAGAAGAGCTGCCCGGCCTCGATCGCGCGCCCTATCCCGGAGCCAAGGGCCAGGACATCTACGAGCACGTCTCGAAGAAAGCCTGGGACGAATGGCAGAAGCACCAGACCATGCTGATCAACGAGCGTCGCCTGAACATGATGAATGCCGAGGATCGCAAGTTCCTCACCGCCGAGATGGACAAGTTCCTGTCGGGCGAGGAATACGCGCAGGCCGAGGGCTACGTCCCGCCCAGCGCGTAAGCTTCGGTATTATTTGAAAAATTTTTTCGCGGCACGCTTGACACCCCTTCCGAAAACCCTTTTAATGCGCGCCACGTTGCCCAGGTAGCTCAGTTGGTAGAGCAGGGGATTGAAAATCCCCGTGTCGGCGGTTCGATTCCGTCCCTGGGCACCACCTCTTCTCTTCAGGTGGTGCAAATATCAGCTGAAGAACAGAAACCGGCCTTGAGCCGGTTTTTTTTTGCCCCCCCCAGCTCCTCACAACCGATCAAGCCCAGCGACCACGCCGAAGCCACCCTCTCGCGTCGTTCTCTGGCCAACCCGCCTAGTGCTCGCAAGCGGCCTGATGTAGCATCCGCCACGGGATTTTGGAGTCGCGGCCGAAGACGGCAGTACTCGAAAGGGTCGGTACTTTCCTGGAGCACTGAAAGCAATCAGCTTTCCAGCAGGCGAACTCATTTAGTGAGAAAGAAAAGTCTAATTACTCACAAGGGCTACAACTGAAAGCAGAGCCCCTTTATAAACAACCGGCTAATGGCGGCCAAATGAACCACAGAACAAATAACTTTGACGCATTGCGACTACTTGGGGCGCTGCTTGTAGCAGTAAGCCATTCAGCCACTATCGTGCTGAGCTCCGAGCCTCTGGGTGACGCCACGGGAAATCAGACCCTTGGTGGAGTCGGACTAAATATATTTTGCGTGATCAGCGGCTTCCTGATTACAAAAAGCCGCCTATCGAATCCAGCCCCGCGCTTTTTCAGAGCACGCGCGCTGCGTATATTCCCAGCCCTCTTCGTCGCCATTCCACTGATGGCCTTCGTGCTTGGCCCACTGTTTACCAGCCTTTCAACCAGGGAATATTTCAGCACAGGGCAAACCTGGCAGTTCCTTGGCACGATGTTCGTCTTCCCCCTCAATGTATCGCTGCCAGGCGTATTTGGCGGCGCCCCACTGGTTGGCCAGCTTTACTCTCTCACGGCTGAGTTGAGCTTCTACATCCTTGTGGGCCTGCTCGCGCCTTGGCGGCACTTCGGAAAACTCATGATTGCAGCAACTGTTGCAGTCCTGCTGTATTTCCACTATCACGACTACACGAGCCTGTCCTTCTCAGAAATAATCTCGGTCAAGGGCTTCGGAGCCAATTTGTTCTTCTTCCCACTTCGACTGGGAATGACCTGCGTCTATTACTTGTTTGCTGGCTCCGTCATTGCACTGTACATCAAAAGACCCGAGCGGCTGGCCTGGCTCGCACCGGCCCTGCTGGCAGCCTGGATAGCAGCTCTTTTCCTGCCGAACCGGCTGCATTACGACCTTGCGGAAATGCTCATTTTTCCGTTCCTTGTTATCGGTGTCGCTCTATCGACCAAGTTCATCGTGCGCATTCCCCGCGCATTCGGCGACACTTCATATGGGATATACATTTATCACTTCGCGATCGCCGAAGCCGTACTGACACTGACCGTCGCACACATCGGCCGCACTTGGTATCTCATCGCTATAGCCGTCGCCCTCTCCACTGCAGTGGCTTGGATATCATTCAGACTTATAGAGAAGCCGGCACTTTCCATAAAAGACCGGTCACCGGGAAAGGCCGTCAATACAAACACGACCGTCTTGCCCTCGCCCCCCTAGGTTGCACCCACCCCGCTGGCGCGCCAGCGGGGTAAAGCGAACCAATAGTCGTAGCTGGGACATCTCGGCGAAAGCCCCTCAGCCGTGCTCATGCACTTCATTACCAGCAGCCGCCTTCCGCACGAATCGCCCCCCCCCTTCGATCAGCCCGTCAGGTCTCTTCGTCCGATCATTTCGAATGATTGCCGGACTACACTGTCTACTGGCACGTAGCACACCAATCTTTCAGAATCATGACCATCCGGACGATTTTCACCCTGTAGTGAGATACCCTCCGGGATTCGATGCTTCGTAGCGGAGTCACTGTGCGCAAACTCATAAGCTGGTGGAGTTCCCGGGGCAACCTGGTTTCCCTGTCTGCCCTCTTCCTGCTGGTGCCGCTGATCGGCCGCTACAGCCTTGGCTGGGGCTCCCCGCTGGGCTACCTATCGGACCTCGCGCTCGGCACCCTGCTGGTCGTCGCAGTGCACAACCGTCGACTGTTCATCGCCATTCCGGTCATGCTGGTGTGGGCCCTGTCGGTGATCGGCACCGCCGAACTGGTCAGCGCCGTGGGCCGCATGCCTGCGCCGGAAGACCTGCACTTCCTCGCCGACCCGACCTTCGTCGCCAACTCCACCGAGGGCGGCGGGCTCAACCACCTGCACCTGGCAATCCTGATCGGCGCCGGCATCCTGCTCTGCGCGCTGCTCTGGCGCCGCCGCGAAAAGCCGCTGCCGCGCTACGCCTATGCCGTACCGGCCGCACTGCTGGCCGCCCACGCTGGCGTACAGTACTTCCAGCCCAGCGACGCGGAGATGTGGAAGCAGTTCAACCTGCCGCACCAGTTGGTCTCCCGCGCCGTCACCAGCGGCGAGATGGCCTACCAGGACTGGCGCGACCGCGACCAACCGGAGGTCCGCCCGGACGTCACCGGCCTGACCCAGCACGACCTCAATGGCACTTCGCTGCTGGCCGGCCGCGGCCAGGCGAAGAACGTACTGATCATCGCCATGGAGGGTATCCCTGGCGCCTATGTCGCCACCAACCGTGCCGCCCTGAGCAGCAGCTACGAAGAATCGATGATGCCGCGCCTGAGCACCTGGGCCGAGCGCGCCATGACCACGCCGGACTACGTGGTGCACAGCCACCAGACCATCCGCGGGCTCTACGCCATGCTCTGCGGCGACTACAGCAAGCTGGACAACGGCACGCCCAAGGGCGTCGAACTGCTGGGCAACCCGACCCGCGCCGCCGAATGCCTGCCGGCACAGATGCACCAGGCCGGCTTCAGCACCCACTTCCTGCAGGGCGCCGGGCTGCGCTTCATGGCCAAGGACAAGGTCATGCCGGCCATGGGCTTCGACAAGACCCTGGGCCGCGACTGGTTCAAGAAGAAACCCTACCTGGAATTCGCCTGGGGCATGGACGACAAGGCCTTCTTCGAGGGCGCGCTGGACTATGTCGGCCAGCTGCGCCAGAAGAAGCAGCCGTGGATGCTCACCCTGCTCACCGTCGGCACACACCAGCCGTATTCGGCCACCCCGGAATACCTGGCCAAGTACCCGACGCCGCGCCAGGCCGCGGTCGCCTACCTGGATGACGCCGTCGATGCCTTCCTCAAGGGCCTGGAAGAGAAAGGCGTGCTCAAGGACACCCTGGTGATCGTCACCTCCGACGAATCCCACGGCATCGACAACGTGCGCCTTGCCTCGGCCTGGGGCCTGAACCTGATTCTTGCACCGGAACAGGCCGCGCTGCCGCCAGTGAAGGCCGGCGTCTACGGCCACGTCGACCTGGAATCCTCGGTGCTCGATTACTTCGCCATCAAGGCGCCACAGGATATCGCCGGCCGCTCGCTATTCCGCGAATACGCCAACGGCCGCGAGATGGTGACCTTCACCAACGGCATGCAGCGTTATCACGACGGCAAGGGCAACTTCACCGAGTGCGACTTCCAGCAGGTCTGCCGGCGCTACAAGAGTGACGGTTTCATCGCTGACACCGCCAAGTTCGAAGGCCGCTTCAGTGGCCGCGACGCCCGCCTGATGACTGCCCGAGCAGACATCCTCGACCAGTCGGTGACCAAGGCGCAGTCGGCTCGCGAATACCAGTTCGCGACCAAGGAACGGATCCGCCTGAAGCCACAGATCGACAACGAGTACACCGACAACCTGATCGGCGCGCAGTACCTGGAGTTTCCGGCCAACACCCACACCACGGTGCGCCTGAAGATCCGCGCGATCCAGATGGACGCCAATGGGGCGAAAGTGACGCTCAAGACGCGCTCCTTCGAGAAGCCCGTGCCCATCGAGATGCCGGACTTCCCCCTGGTGAAACGCAACCAGCCGCTGGAAGTGAGCTTCGGCTTCGACAACGAGGAAGCCCGCAAGGCCTTCTCCTTCCACCTGCTCGCCGAAGGCAAGGGCATCATCGAGATCACCGATTTCCACGTGCTGACCCAGCCGCGCAAATCGACGATCAACGCCACCGAGGCTGGCGGTACCGGTCTGGCCGAAGCCAAGCCATTGCCGATCCCGCGCCTGTCCGGGCACCCGAACCTGATGGCCAGCCAGCCACCGGAATCCCAGGACGACATAACCCCTGCCGAGGCGATCGAAGATCCGAACCCGCAACTGCGGCAGATGATGCAGTGATACCAACCGGCGGCCCCAGGGCCGCCGGACTTTTATCGGCCGGTCTAAACTGGCACTATCCCGCCCCCGCGCCACCACCTGATGCCCTCATCCGGCGCGGCTAGTTCAGCCCAGGCGACAACGCCGAGCGGCAATGCGACAACTTGCCACTACAGCCGACGACCGCGGCAGATGGGCGCTTGGCGCACTCAGGAGTGCGTGTTAGGTTGCCCCTCGCCAGGATGGCCCCGATTCTGCAGTGACCTGCTGCGAAAGCGTCCGAATAACAATAGAGGAGCCCCCTATGGCCACGGCCATACCCGCACTGGAAATCCGTAACCTGCACAAGCGTTACGGTGACCTGGAAGTGCTCAAAGGCATTTCCCTGACCGCCCGCGACGGCGATGTGATTTCCATTCTCGGCTCCTCCGGTTCCGGTAAATCCACGTTCCTGCGCTGCATCAACCTGCTGGAGAACCCGCACCAGGGCCAGATCCTGGTCGCCGGTGAAGAGCTCAAGCTGAAGAAGACCAAGGACGGCTCGCTGGTCGCCTCGGACAACAAGCAGATCAACCGTCTGCGCAGCGAACTGGGCTTCGTCTTCCAGAACTTCAACCTCTGGCCGCACATGAGCATCCTCGACAACATCATCGAGGCGCCGCGTCGTGTGCTGGGCAAGACCAAGGCCGAGGCCACCGAGATCGCCGAGGCCCTGCTGGCCAAGGTCGGCATCTCCGACAAGCGCCATAGCTTCCCCGCGCAGCTTTCCGGTGGCCAGCAGCAGCGCGCCGCCATCGCCCGCACGCTGGCGATGCAGCCCAAGGTCATCCTCTTCGACGAGCCGACGTCGGCACTGGACCCGGAAATGGTCCAGGAAGTGCTTAACGTTATCCGTGCGCTCGCCGATGAGGGTCGCACCATGCTGCTGGTAACCCATGAAATGAACTTTGCCCGCCAGGTATCCAGTGAGGTGGTGTTCCTCCACCAGGGCCTGGTAGAAGAGCAGGGACCGCCGCAGCAGGTATTTGACAACCCGCAATCGGCACGCTGTAAACAATTCATGTCCAGCCACCGCTAACGGAGCATTACTGCATGAACAACTATAAGAAGATCGTTCTGGCTATCGCGGCCACCTTCGCCCTGGGGAGCCAGGCCATCGCCGCGGACAAACTGCGCATCGGTACCGAAGGCGCCTACCCGCCCTTCAACGGCATCGACGCCAGCGGCCAGGTCGTCGGTTTCGATATCGAGATCGGCAAGGCGCTGTGCGCCAAGATGAAGACCGAGTGCGACGTCGTCACCTCCGACTGGGACGGCATCATCCCGGCGCTGAACGCCAAGAAGTTCGACTTCATCGTCGCTTCCATGTCGATCACCGACGAGCGCAAGCAGGCCGTTGACTTCACCAACGCCTACTACACCAACAAGCTGCAGTTCGTGGCGCCGAAGTCGACCGACTTCAAGACCGACAAGGGCTACCTCAAGGGCAAGGTGATCGGTGCGCAGCGCGCGACCATCGCCGGCACCTGGCTTGAGGACAACATGGCCGACACCGTCACCATCAAGCTGTACGACACTCAGGAAAACGCCTACCTCGACCTGTCCTCGGGCCGCCTCGACGGCGTGCTGGCCGACAAGTTCGTGCAGTACGACTGGCTGAAGAGCGACGCCGGCAAGGACTTCGAGTTCAAGGGCGAGCCGGTGTTCGACAACGACAAGATCGGCATCGCCGTGCGCAAGGGCGACCCGCTGCGTGACAAGCTGAACGCCGCTCTGAAGGAAATCGTCGACGACGGTACCTACAAGAAGATCAACGACAAGTACTTCCCCTTCAGCATCTACTGATGCATGTGCCGCGCCGCCCCTCGCCGGGCGGCGCGCGCCTTCAGGCGTGACTCCCCATGATTTTCGACCTGCACGGCTTTGGCGATCAGTTGATCGCCGGCACCTGGATGACGCTTAAGCTCTCGCTCGCCGCAGTCTGCGTGGGACTGGTCCTCGGCCTGCTCGGCGCCATCGCCAAGACCTCGAAGAACGGCTTCCTGCGCATGCTCGGCGGTTTCTATACCACCGTAGTTCGCGGCGTACCCGAGACACTCTGGGTACTGATGATCTATTTCGGCACCGTGGCCGGCCTGAACGCCATCGGTGACCTTTTCGGCCACCCCGAATTCGCACTCTCGCCCTTTGCCGCAGGCACCTGTGCCCTGGGCCTATGCTTCGGCGCCTATGCCACCGAAGTCTTCCGTGGCGCGCTGCTGGCGATTCCCAAGGGCCACCGCGAAGCCGGCCAGGCGCTGGGCCTCTCGGCTCCACGCATCTTCTGGCGCATCGTGCTGCCGCAGGTATGGCGCGTGGCGCTGCCGGGCCTGGGTAACCTCTATCTGATTCTTCTGAAGGACACCGCCCTGGTCTCGCTGATCACCCTCGACGAGATCATGCGCAAGGCCCAGGTCGCCTCCAACGCGACCAAGGAGCCCTTCACCTTCTACATGACCGCGGCCTTCATCTACCTGGGCCTGACCGTCTTCATCATGGCCGCCCTGCACTTCCTCGAGCGTCGCGCCGGCCGTGGCTTCGTGAGGAACGAGCTATGACCGATCTCGAGCTGATCCTCAAATGGCTGCCGAAGATGTTCCAGGGCGCCACCCTGACCCTGGAGCTGCTGGCCATCGCCGTGGTCGCCGGCCTGTGCCTGGCCGTACCGCTGGGCATCGCCCGCGCCTCGCGCCACTGGTACGTGCGAGCAGTGCCTTACACCTACATCTTCTTCTTCCGTGGCACGCCGCTGCTGCTGCAGCTGTTCATCGTCTACTACGGCTTCGCCCAGTTCGAGAGTGTGCGCAAGGGGCCGCTCTGGCCGTACCTGCGCGACCCGTACTGGTGCGCCCTGCTGACCATGACGCTGCACACCGCGGCCTACATCGCCGAGATCCTGCGCGGCGCCATCCACGCCATCCCGGTGGGTGAAGTGGAAGCCGCCCGCGCACTGGGCATGTCCCGTCGCCAGGCGCTGTTCCACATCATCCTGCCGCGCGCCGCGCGCATCGCCATGCCGGCCTACAGCAACGAGGTGATCCTCATGCTCAAGGCCAGCGCCGTGGTGTACACCGTGACCCTGTTCGACATCATGGGCATGACCCGCACCATCATCGCGCGCACCTACGAGGCCATGCTGTTCTTCTGCCTCGCCGGCCTGTTCTACCTGGTCATCACGCTGCTGCTGACGCGCATCTTCCGCCTGCTGGAACGCTGGCTGAAGGTGGACTCCATGCAGGGCCGCTGACCGGCGCACCGTTCGCCCACGGGGTCGCTATAATGCGCGCCCCGTGGTTTGCCTCCGCTTCGCACCGTGCTCCCGAACGACACTCCCCTGACCGGCTCCGACCTGCTCCAGCGCTTCCAGGCACTGGACGGCTTCCTGCTGGACCATCAGGCGCTATGGCGGCCGAAACCCTTCACGGCGCCGGAGCTGGCCTGGGAGCGCGAGCACCCCGAACTGGCCGCCTGGCTGCGAAGCCGCAGCCTCGATGACGCCGAGGCGGTGCACAACGCGCCCGAGCAGCTCGACGCCCCCGCGCCCTTTCCGGCATTGGCTGCCACGGCCGCAAAGCTGTCCGTCGTCGGCGAACTCCCGGCGACGCCGCTGGGCAAGTTGCCGAACCAGCTGACCGTCGATGTGCCTGGCCGCAAGTGGCAACAGATCGAAGCCTTCGCCAGCCGCCTGGAATTCGCGGAAGCACCGCAGCAATGGCTCGACTGGTGCGCCGGCAAAGGCCATCTGGGCCGTCTGCTGGCGCGTGACGGCAAGCCGCTGCTGAGCCTGGAGTTTGACCATGCCCTGGTGGAAGACGGCCAGCGCCTGAGCGACCGGCTTCAGCTTCTCGCCCGGCATCACCAGCAGGACGTACTCGCACCAGACGTCCGCGAGCACCTGCAGACCGAGCACACCGCCGTCGCCCTGCACGCCTGCGGCAACCTGCACGTACGCTTGCTGCAACTGGCCAGCGCCCAGGGCTGCCGCCAGCTCGCCGTGGCGCCCTGCTGCTACAACCGCATCGATAGCGAGTATTACCAGCCGCTCTCGCACGCCGCGCAAAGCTCCACCCTGCTGCTCTCGCGGGACGACCTGCGCCTGCCGCTCGCGGAAACCGTCACCGCTGGCGCCCGCGTGCGCCGCCAGCGCGACGGTTCGATGGCGCGGCGGCTGGCTTTCGACCTGCTGCAACGGGAAGTCCGCGGCAGCAATGACTACCTGCCCACTCCCTCCGTGCCGCCGACCTGGCTGGACAAGCCCTTCGCCGACTATTGCCGCGACCTGGCCGCGCTCAGGGGACTCGACCTGCCCACTGGCACCGACTGGCAGGAGCTGGAGGCCAGGGGCTGGCAACGCCTGGCCCAGGTTCGCAACCTGGAACTGGTGCGCGGACTGTTCCGCCGCCCCATGGAGCTGTGGCTGCTGCTCGATCGCGCGTTATTCCTCGAGGAACAGGGCTATCGCGCCACCCTGGGCGCCTTCTGCGCCACCCGGATGACCCCTCGCAACCTGCTATTACTGGCCGAACGCATCTGAGACGGGCGTTCCAGGGCTTCACCCACAGACCCTGTGGATAACTCTGTTCGTAACCCCGGAAAAAACTCCCCTTCCTTACTGCCCAGACCGCCTCGCTGCGATCTGGTCATTTTCTGTACATATAAATTTAATCTTTTAAAAACAGTGGGTTATGAGACTTCGTGATTGCTATCACATCTCATATGCGATTTGCGCCCTAAAGCTACCCCCCTTGTGCATAAAGGTCTTCGGCGGTGTAGGAAATCAGCCATTCCTGTTGCCATTCCTGCTCCAATAGCGCTTCGTCGAACGGATTGTTGCGTAATCGCGACAATCTAATCTTGTCAATCGCTGCCTAGGCAGTATCATTTCGAAACATTTCACTGCCTAAGCAGCTTTCTGTTTTGACATGAATCACTACGACGTCGCGGATTTTCCGTTCAAAGGCTCCATCGGCCAGCTGCTGGGTGCCACCGCCATCCTCAAGGATCGCCTGCTGGACAAGCATCTGGCGCACCTGGACATCACCGCCGCGCAGTTCAAGGTGCTGTTCTTCATCGGCAACGACCGCGCCAACACCCCGGCCGAGCTGTGCCGCGAGCTGTCCATCGACAGCGGGTCCATGACCCGCATGCTCGACCGCTTGGCACGCAAGGACCTGCTGGTCCGCGAGCCCTGCCAGAACGACCGACGCAGCGTGCGCCTAAGCCTGAGCCCCGCCGGACAGGCCGTGAATGACGAAGCCCCGAGCATCGCCGCTGCAGCCATGAACGAGCTGGTCAGTGGCCTCTCCCGCGATGAACTGCAGACCCTCACCGGCCTGCTCGACAAGATCCTGCGCGCCCACGGCGCCGCGGCCCATTGCGCGGCGCAGGAGAAATGATCATGAACCATCTCCGTATCGCCCTGCTGCCGGCCGCCGTGTTCGCCGCCGCGCTGAGCCTGTCCGGCTGCGTCAGCTACAAGGGCCTGGACATCAGTGGCAAGGCCGTCGACCCCGCCAGCCTGAAGGCTGGCGTCAGCCTCGATGGTACTCCGCTGTCCACCGCTGCCTGGCCCAGCGAGCACTGGTGGATCAGCCTGGGCGACCCGCAGCTGGACAGTCTGATCAGCGAGGCCCTGCAAGGCACGCCGGACCTGGACATCGCCAGCGCCCGCGCACGCCAGGCCATCGCCGCTGCGCAAGCGCAGGACGCCGCGCGCACGCCCAGCGTCAAGGGCACCGCCAGTTATGCCGGCATCCGCGCACCGGAAAGCGTGATTCCTGCGCCCATGGGCGGTCGCTACTCGGCGGTAAAATACCTGTCGCTCAGCTTCAGCTACGACCTCGATCTCTGGGGCGGCCAGCGCGACGCCTGGGAAGCCGCCCTCGGCCAGGCCAACGCTGCCGAAGTCGACCGCCAGGCCGCCTCGATCACGCTCTCCACCAATGTCGCCCGCGCCTACAGCAATCTGGCCCACGCCTTCGTTGCCCGCGACCTGGCCAAGGACGAACTGGATCGCTCGCAGCACCTCTTCCAGCTCAGCCAGAAACGCATGGACGCTGGTCTCGACAGCAAGGTCCAGCTGCAACAGACGCAGTCCCAGGTCGCCAGCGCCAAGCAGCAGCTGGCCGCCGCGGAACAGGAAATTGCCAGCGACCGCATCGCCCTCGCCGTCCTGCTCGGCCAGGGCCCGGACCGTGGTCAGGACCTGCAGCGTCCGCAGGTGCTCAAGCCCGGCGCGCTGAGCCTGCCGTCGAACCTGCCGGCCGAACTGCTGGGTCGCCGCCCGGACATCGTCGCCGCGCGCTGGCGGGTCGAAGCTGCATCAAAAAGTATCGACTCGGCGAAGACCGAGTTCTATCCCAACGTGAACCTGGGCGCGATGGTCGGCCTGGCCGCTCTGCATACCAGCGACGTGCTGAAAGCGCCAAGCCGGTTCTTCCAGATCGCGCCGGCCATCTCCCTGCCGATCTTCGACGGTGGCCGCCTACGCGCCAACCTGGCCGGGAAGGACGCCGACTACGACCTGGCCGTCGCCCAGTACAACAAGACCCTGGTCAGCGCTCTCGGCGAGGTCACCGACGATCTCGGCAAGCTGCGCTCGCTGGAGCAGCAGATCGACGACCAGCGCGATGCCCGCGATATCGCAAAGTCCAACTTCGACCTGGCCATGCGCCGTTACGGCGAAGGCGTCGGCAACTACCTCGACGCCCTCAGCGTGCAGCAGCAGCTGCTCCTCGCCGAACGCCAGCTGGCCAGCCTGGACGCCCAACGCATCGACCTTTCGGTGCAACTGGTCCAGGCCCTGGGCGGTGGCTACCAGCCCGACACCACTTCCACTCCTGCCCCGCTCGCCCAGGCGAACGCGGCCGCCGCGCACTGAACGAGGCACCCGACATGAGCACCGCCACCCAAGAAACCCAGAACGGCAACCCCAAGCGCAGGCGCTGGCTGCTGATCCTGCTCGCCGTCGTCATCCTCGCCGGCCTCGCCAGCGTCGCCTGGGAACTCCTCTACGGCCGCTGGCACGAGGACACCGACGATGCCTACGTGAACGGCAACGTCGTGCAGATCACCCCGCAGATCACCGGCACCGTGGTCAGTATCGGCGCCGATGACGGCGATCTGGTGCGCAAGGGCCAGGTGCTGGTGAAGTTCGACCCCAGTGATGCCGACATCGCCCTGCAGCAGGCCGAAGCCAACCTCGCGCGCACCGTGCGCCAGGTGCGCGGGCTGTTCAGCAACGTCGACGGCTACAAGGCCGACGTCGCCACGAAGAAGGTCGCCCTGTCCAAGGCCGAGGCCGATTTCAAGCGCCGGCAGAACCTCGCCAACGACGGCGCCATCTCCCAGGAAGAACTGGCTCACGCCCGCGACGCCCTGGACACCGCGCGCAGCTCGCTGACCAACTCCGAGCAGCAACTGGACACCAACCGCGCGCTGGTGGACGACACCGTGATCGCCTCGCACCCGGACGTCAAAGCTGCCGCCGCCAAGCTGCGCCAGGCCTACCTGGACGACGCCCGCGCGGTGATCATCGCGCCGGTCACCGGCTACGTCGCCAAGCGCACCGTGCAAGTCGGCCAGCGCGTGCAGCCGGGTGCCGCACTGATGGCAGTGATCCCGCTGGACCAGGTGTGGATCGACGCCAACTTCAAGGAAACCCAGCTCAAGCACATGCGCATCGGCCAGCCGGTGGAAATCCGCTCCGACCTCTATGGCAGCGAAGTGAAGTACTCCGGCACCGTCGACAGCCTCGGCGTCGGCACCGGCAGTGCCTTCTCCCTGCTGCCGGCACAGAACGCGACCGGCAACTGGATCAAGATCGTCCAGCGCGTGCCAGTGCGCATCCGCATCAACCCCGAGGAACTGGCGAAGAATCCGCTGCGCATCGGCCTGTCCATGGACGTCAACGTCAGCCTGCACGACCAGAGCGGACCCGCCCTCGCCCAGCAATCGCCGCACGAGGCGGTGTTCTCCACCGACGTCTACCAGGAGCAACTGGCCTCGGCCGACCAGCTGATCGAGAAGCTGATCCAGGCCAACCTGGCCGACGCCAACCACAGCACCGCGCAGCGCTGATCCGACTACCGTCATGAGCCAGCCCAACAGCAGCAGTTTCAGCCCCCCCAGCCTGGTTATGGCCACCATCGGCCTGTCGCTGGCGACCTTCATGCAGGTGCTCGACACCACCATCGCCAACGTCGCTCTGCCGACCATCTCCGGCAACCTCGGGGTGAGCTCCGAGCAGGGCACCTGGGTCATCACCTCCTTCGCGGTGAGCAACGCCATTGCCCTGCCGCTCACCGGCTGGCTGAGCCGCAAGGTCGGAGAGGTGCGGCTGTTCATTGCTGCCACCCTGCTCTTCGTGGTCGCCTCGTTCCTCTGCGGTGTCGCCCAGCAGATGGGCATGCTGGTGGGCTTCCGGGCCATCCAGGGTTTCGTCGCCGGGCCGCTCTACCCGATCACCCAGACCCTGCTGATCTCCATCTATCCGCCGGCGAAAAGGGGGATGGCACTGGCACTGCTGGCGATGGTGACGGTGGTCGCGCCCATCGCCGGGCCCATCCTCGGCGGCTGGATCACCGACAGCTACAGCTGGCCGTGGATCTTCTTCATCAACGTGCCCATCGGCCTGTTCGCCGCCATGGTCGTCTACCAGCAACTGCGCGCCCGCCCAGTTGTGATCAAGCACGCGCCCATGGACTACATGGGCCTGGCGATGCTGGTGATCGGCGTCGGCGCCCTGCAGATCGTCCTCGACAAGGGCAACGACCTGGACTGGTTCGAATCCGGCTTCATCATCGGCGGCACGGTCATCGCGGCGATCGCCCTGGCGGTCTTCGTGATCTGGGAGCTGACCGACAAGCACCCGATCGTCAACCTGCGACTGTTCGTGCACCGCAACTTCACGGTGGGAACCCTGGCGCTGGTCGGCGGCTACGCCGGTTTCTTCGGCATGAACCTGCTGCTGCCGCAGTGGCTGCAGACCCAGATGGGCTACACCGCGACCTGGGCGGGCCTGGCGGCCGCACCGATTGGCATCCTGCCCGTATTCCTCTCGCCGCTGGTCGGTCGCTACGCAAACAACTTCGACCTGCGCCTGCTGGCGGGGCTGGCGTTCCTGGCGATGGCGGCGACCTGCTTCATGCGCGCCGACTTCACCACCGAGGTCGACTACCTGCACATCGCGCTGGTACAGATGTTCATGGGGCTGGGCGTAGCGTTCTTCTTCATGCCGATCCTGAGCATCCTGCTCTCCGATCTGCCGCCCGACCAGATCGCCGACGGCTCCGGCCTGGCAACCTTCCTGCGGACCCTGGCCGGCAGCTTCGCCGCATCCCTGACCACCTGGATCTGGAACCGCCGCGCGACCATGCACCACGCCTACCTGACCGAAAACCTCAGCCAGTACGACCCGGCCACCCGCGCCACCGTCGAACAGCTAGGCGGCCCCGGCCAGCACAGCGCCGCGCTGCTGGAACGGATGGTGGAAAGCCAGGCCTACATGATCAGCACCATCGACTACTTCACCCTGCTGGGCTGGCTGTTCCTCGCCATGCTGGTAGTCATCTGCCTGGCCAAGCCGCCCTTCGGCGCCAAGCCCGGCGCAGCGACTGCGGGCGGTCACTGACAAAAACTGCGGATCATTCTGACAAATCAGTGGTTTACACCAAGGGCGCCGTGACTATAATGGCGCCCCTCCTTGCCGGTATAGCTCAGCTGGTAGAGCAACTGACTTGTAATCAGTAGGTCCCGGGTTCGACTCCTGGTGCCGGCACCATTCCTTTCCTGAACACCCGTACGGCTACTCCTGCCTGCGCGTCGACGTCCAGTCATCCGAAAGCAGCCCCACCTGCAGAAACTTTTTACCTTGAGCGCAATCCCAACTCGCTTTATAGGTACTCGGATGATTACCTCTCGAGCCTCTCCTACTCTGTAGGAAAAGCCTCAGCAGGATTATGGGTTTACTCCCAAGGTACGTTGCATATAATGGTCGACTTTTCCCCCGGACCTCTTTTTTCGCGGGCGGCTACGCGCCTGCCAAGCCTAGATTTGGCCGGTTTACCACAACGGTGTTTCGACACCATCAGCACTGATCGGATGGATCCGTCGGAGGCACTGTTTTGATTTCCTCCCCCTCCGCTAATGCCCATGAGGGATGGGGCGTCTCCCAGTCGGCCGACCAGGTCGCCATTCTCTTGTCAACCTACAATGGCGAATCCTTCCTGGGGCAGCAGCTCGACTCATTGATTGCTCAGAGCCACCCGAACTGGGTGATTTTTGCGTCCGATGATGGCTCCTCCGACTCCACGCTGGCGATACTTGCTGAATACCAAACTCGGCTGGGTGATCGCCTCGTGATCACCACCGGGCCTGGCCGCGGATTTGCGGCCAACTTCCTCAGCCTATTGCGCAACCGCGCGCTGACCCAGCCGTACATTGCCTTTTGCGACCAGGATGACCTGTGGGACCCCGAACGACTGCGGATGGGTCTTCAATGGGTTCGTGGCGTACCTGACGAACAGCCTGCCCTGTTCTGCTCACGCACTCGACTGATCGACCAGGAAGGCCACACCATTGGCTTCTCCCCTCTTTTCGAGCGCCCTCCATGCTTCGAGAACGCGCTGGTACAGAGCATTGCCGGTGGCAACACCATGCTGTTGAATCGTGCAGCGCAACGCTTGCTGGCACAGACGCCTGAACAGCAGTACATCGTTTCCCACGACTGGTGGGCTTATTTGCTGATCAGTGGTTGCGGGGGAGCGGTCGAGTACTGTGCGACGCCAACCGTTGGCTATCGCCAGCACCCGCACAATCTCGTTGGCTCCAACTCCAGCCTTCAAGAACGCCTCATCAGGGTGAGAAAGTTGTTCACCGGCACTTTTCGCGCCTGGATGAGCGCGAACATCAAGGCCCTGACAACGTTCCGAGACCGACTCACCCCCGAAAATCAACGGGCTCTCGCCCTGTTCGAACAGAGCCGACACACCGATCTCTCCCAAAGGCTGACTCTGATTCGCCAGTCCGGGGTCCACAGACAAACGTTACTGGGCACCGTCGGCCTGGCCGCTGCCGCCATTTTTCAAAGGGTATGACTAATGACAATTCTGGTAACCGGCAGCGCCGGCTTCATCGGCGCAAATTTCGTTCTCGACTGGCTGGCGGAAAGTGACGAAAAAGTCATCAGCCTCGACAAGCTGACCTATGCCGGCAACCGCCAGAATCTGGCCAGCCTGGATGGCGATGAGCGCCATCTTTTCGTACACGGCGACATTGGCGATGGCGATCTGATTTCCCGCCTGCTGGCCGAACATCAACCTCGTGCCGTGCTGAACTTTGCTGCAGAGTCCCACGTTGACCGGTCCATTCATGGTCCGGAGGACTTCATTCAGACCAATATCGTCGGCACCTTCCGCCTGCTCGAAGCAGTCCGCTCGCACTGGAATGGTCTGGCCGAAGGCCAGAAACAGGCTTTCCGCTTCCTCCACGTCTCCACTGACGAAGTCTATGGCTCCCTTGGCCCGAACGACCCGGCATTCAGCGAAAGCAACAAGTACGAGCCCAACAGCCCTTACTCCGCGTCCAAAGCCGCTTCAGACCACCTGGTGCGTGCCTACCACCACACCTATGGGCTGCCGGTGCTGACCACCAATTGTTCGAACAACTATGGTCCGTACCACTTCCCGGAAAAGCTGATTCCACTGGTCATCCACAACGCGCTGGCGGGCAAGCCGCTGCCTATCTATGGCGACGGACAGCAAATCCGTGACTGGCTGTTTGTTAAGGATCACTGCACTGCAATCCGTCGCGTTCTGGAGTCCGGACAACTGGGCGAGACATACAATGTCGGTGGCTGGAATGAAAAAGCCAATATCGACGTCGTCCACACCTTGTGCGACATCCTCGACCAGGAGCAGCCGCGGGCTGACGCAAAGAGCTATCGCGATCAGATCACCTATGTGAAAGATCGTCCTGGCCATGATCGGCGCTATGCCATCGACGCTTCACGGCTCGAGCGTGAACTGGGCTGGAAGCCAGCAGAGACCTTCGAAACGGGTATCCGCAAGACCGTTCGCTGGTACCTGGAGAATCAGGCCTGGGTAAGCAACGTTACCAGCGGCGCATATCGTGAGTGGGTAGGCAAGCAGTACGCATGAAAAAGATCCTATTGTTGGGCGCCAATGGCCAGGTCGGCTGGGAACTCCAGCGTGCCCTGGCTCCACTGGCGGACCTGGTGGTCTGCGATCGGCACAGGGCTGACCTGGGTGACCTTGCTCAATTGGAGCAACTGGTTGCGGACGAGGCCCCTGACGTTATCGTAAACGCCGGAGCCTATACGGCGGTCGATAAAGCCGAGAGTGATGCGAGCACCGCCCGGCGCATCAATTGCGAGGCTGTGGCGGTGCTGGCGCGCGCGGCATTCGAAACAGGAGCGTGGTTGGTTCATTACTCGACCGACTATGTTTTCGACGGAAGTGGGGATACGCCCTTTGCCGAAGCTTGCGCGACGGGGCCGCTGGGAATCTACGGGCAGACCAAGCTCGAAGGCGAGTTGGCGATCCATGAAAGCGGCTGCCGGCACCTGATTTTCCGCACCAGCTGGGTCTACGCCACCCGCGGCGCCAACTTTGCCAAGACCATGCTGCGTCTTGCCAAGGAGCGCGATGAGCTTCGAGTGATCGCCGACCAGTTCGGCGCCCCAACCAGTGCAGAGCTGATTGCGGACGTCACCGCACTGGTATTGCAGCGTCTGGCACACGACAGCGAACTGAGCTCCCGCGCAAGCGGCACCTACCACCTGGTTGCCAGCGGCGAGACCAGTTGGCATCGCTACGCCCAGTTCGTCGTTGGCGAAGCCATTCGCCTCGGCAGTAAATTGCGCGCAGCTCCGGAACGCATCGCTCCGATCGCGACCAGTGAGTATCCGCTACCCGCCAAGCGCCCGGCGAACTCTCGTCTCGCCAACGACAAGCTACAAGGGACTTTCGACGTGCGACTCCCTCACTGGGAATACCACGCTCAACGCATGATCAGAGAATTGGTCGATCAGGGAACAGTATGAAGCGCAAAGGAATCATTCTCGCTGGTGGATCCGGTACCCGTCTGCACCCGGCAACCCTGGCAATCTCCAAGCAGTTGCTGCCGGTCTACGACAAACCGATGATCTACTACCCGCTGAGCACTCTGATGCTGGCGGGGATTCGCGACATCCTCATCATCTCGACCCCTCAGGACACTCCGCGCTTCGAGCAACTGCTGGGCGACGGGAGCCGCTGGGGCCTGAACCTGCAGTACGCGGTGCAGCCATCGCCGGGCGGGCTCGCCCAGGCCTTCCTGATCGGCGAGGAATTCATCGGCAACGACCCATGCGCGCTGGTGCTGGGTGACAACATCTACCATGGCCATGAGTTCCAGGAGCTGCTGCTGAGTGCGATGAAGCGCACCTCCGGCGCCAGCGTGTTCGCCTATCACGTGCATGACCCCGAGCGTTACGGCGTGGTGGAATTCAATGGTGATGGCAAGGCCATCAGCCTCGAAGAAAAGCCCGCGAAGCCCAAGTCCAGCTATGCCGTTACCGGCCTGTACTTCTACGACAACCAGGTCGTCGATATCGCCAAGAGCATCAAGCCCTCCGCCCGTGGCGAACTGGAAATCACCGACGTCAACCGCCTGTACCTGGAGCGAAACGAGCTCTCCGTCGAGATCATGGGCCGCGGCTACGCCTGGCTGGATACTGGCACTCACGACTCGCTTCTGGAAGCAAGCCACTTTATTGCCACCTTGGAGAACCGCCAGGGCCTGAAAGTTGCCTGCCCAGAGGAAATCGCCTTCCGCCAGAAGTGGATCAGCGCGGAACAACTGGAAGCACTGGCAGCCCCGCTAGCCAAGAACGGCTATGGCCAATACCTGAAACGCCTGCTGGTTGAGACTGTTTACTGATGAAAGCTACCCGCCTTGCAATTCCGGAAGTTGTGCTCATCGAACCTAGAGTATTTGGTGATGATCGTGGCTTCTTCTTTGAGAGCTTCAACCATCAGCATTTCGAGGAAGCGATTGATCGCCCGGTAACGTTTGTCCAGGACAATCATTCGCGATCATGCAAAGGCGTGTTGCGTGGCTTGCATTATCAAATCAAGAGCCCGCAGGGAAAACTAGTACGAGTCGTTAGCGGCGAAGTGCTGGATGTCGCCGTAGATCTGCGTCGATCATCGCCCACTTTTGGCAAATGGGTCAGCGCCCTACTCAATGCAGAGAACAAGCATCAGCTGTGGGTACCGGAGGGCTTCGCTCACGGATTCGTGGTGCTTTCGGAATCAGCAGACTTCCTTTACAAGACCACGAGCTACTACGCCCCTGAACATGAGCGCTGCCTTATGTGGAGCGACGCTGACATCGGTGTGGACTGGATGCTCGAACGACTTGGCGGAAAGGCGCCGCAGCTCTCAGGAAAAGACCAAATTGGCAAGCTCCTTTGCGAAGCCGAGGTCTACGCGTAATGCGTCAACATAGCATTGCGCCCATAGAGATTCTTCGATCACTCGTGAGAAATCGCAGCCTGATTCTGCAACTGACCCGTCGCGAGATTTCAGGTCGATACAAGGGTTCCCTGTTCGGAACCCTCTGGTCTCTCTTCAATCCTATTCTGATGCTGACGGTCTATACCTTCGTCTTCAGCGTGGTTCTCAAGGCGCGCTGGGGCGACAGCGGAGCGTCGAAGACAGAGTTTGCACTAATCCTGTTTGCCGGCCTCATCGTATTCAACGTATTTGCTGAAACGTTTACCAAGGCCCCCACGGTCATTCTCTACAGCACGAACTACGTCAAGAAGATCATCTTCCCCCTGGAGATCCTTCCTGTAGTTAGCCTAGCAACCTCAGTCTTTCATGGACTCGTCAGCCTACTGGTATGGCTCGCATTTCACGCCATCATCTTCGGCTTGCCCCATATTCAAATACTGTACTTCCCTGTGGTAATGCTCCCTCTGCTGCTCGCCACACTAGGAGTCTCCTGGCTCTTGGCGTCGGCCGGAGTCTATTTGCGGGACGTATCCCAGGTCATTGGAATCCTGACCACAGCGCTGATGTTCCTGTCCCCGATCTTCTACCCGGTGAGCGCCCTGCCAAAAGAGCTGCAGCCCCTGTTCAGCTTTAACCCCTTGACCTCCACCATCGAGCAGTCTCGTGCCGTCCTTGTCTTTGGCCAGGAGCCAGACTGGCAAGGGCTGGGTATTTCGATGTTGATTGCGTTGGCCATTCTCTGGCTGGGATTCGCCTGGTTCCAGAAAACACGCAAGGGGTTTGCTGATGTCCTCTGAGGTTGCAATTCACGTCAGTAACCTGAGCAAGTGTTATCAGATATATGACACACCCAGGGACCGCCTGAAGCAGTTCTTACTCCCTCGCCTGTCGCTCTCGGAAAAACGCTATTACCGGGAGTTCTGGGCCCTGCGGGACATTTCACTGAAAGTTCAACGCGGAGAAACCCTCGGCATTCTCGGTAGGAATGGCGCAGGCAAATCCACGTTACTGCAGATTATTTGCGGAACACTTGCCCAAACTGACGGCTCTGTCCAAGTAAATGGCCGGATTGCTGCACTACTCGAACTCGGTGCTGGATTTAATCCTGAGTTCACAGGCAGGGAGAACGTTTACCTCAACGGCAGCGTTTTGGGTCTCAGCAAAGAAGAGATAGACAATCGTTTCGCCGAGATCGAAAGCTTCGCCGACATCGGCGACTTCATCGATCAACCAGTCAAGTCTTACTCCAGCGGCATGTACGTAAGGCTGGCCTTCGCCGTTCAGGCATGCGTCGATCCGGAAATCCTGATTGTCGACGAAGCACTTTCCGTTGGAGATATCGGTTTCCAATACAAGTGTTACAAGCGGATGGAAGATCTCCGTAAAAAGGGCGTGACCATCATCATGGTTACCCATTCAACCGGCAGCGTTCTTGAATACGCCGACCGCTGCATCGTGCTTGATAAAGGAAGAATCACGATCGACAGCACCGATGTGCTGTCGGCGGTACTGGCCTACGAGAAAGGGATGCTCAGCCAGAATACCAAGGTAGCAGCCACAGAAGTCAAGGAACTGACGGCAGAGCGCCCTCTTGACGTTCGTGAGCTGCAGCAACTGCAGGCAGCCGAGACTAACAGGGAAATCAACGAGAAACGCTTCGGCTCCGCGCGCGCAATTATCCGAAGCCTGGAAATCATCAAGTCGGATGGCAAGTCGCTAGCCGAGGAACCCATTGTTCGAAGCGGGGAGGAAGTTACCTTCCGCATTACACTTGCCTCCACTGAGTCCATTAATGACGTTGTATTGGGGATATCCATCTCCAGAACGCAAGGCTCAGACGTGTGGGGTGATAACAACCTGAACGCTGGCTACATCCTGAACCTTGTCCCCGGTACGCAAGTCGTGGAGTATTCCGCGAAGTTACCTATCAGCCAGGGAGACTACCTGATTCATTGTGGCCTGGCTTGCGTGAGTATGGGAGAACGGGAAGAACTGGATCAACGTCGTCCTATTCAGCAGATCAAGTTCTGGTCGGCACGCAGCCAGGTCGGTGTCGTCTTCGCACCAATGAAAGTCAGCCAGGGCAATCTGCCATGATTGCGATCTTCCTTCCGCCCTACCCGTTTCGCGGCCTTCCAGCCCCGTACCTCTGGGTTTTCTACAAGTTTCTCAGCCAGTCAAAAGAGCCCCTGTACTTCATTACTGGCGAGCAGTACCTCGATCTGGAAGCGAACGCTCAGCGCTGGGAACATGTCGGTGATGCCCCCCAACGCCTGAACTACACCCTACCGACGAGAGAGACGCTGCAGCAGCATACTTACCATATGCTGTCACCAGATTTATTCGGGAAGCTTCTTGAGGAGCACAATCGAAATCCCGTTCAGGTATTTCGTACCTTCCTCACATCCGACCTGAAAGCGCTTAGCGCCGAATTGGAAGTGGCGCTGGATCAGGTCAATGACCTCGAGGCCATTGTCACCTGGTGCAACTGCCCCACCCTGGAGCGGGTCGCTCGTGCGCGCGACCTGCCAGTTATACATCTGGAACTCGGACCGCTTCGATTTCCCAGCTACCGCAGCACAGCCTATCTGGATTTCAGTGGCGTCAATGGCAACACGGAAGCACATTCACGCTTCTCCGAGGTATCTGACAGTCTCGGCATAGATACAACGACCGCGAATCTTCTAGGCTATTTCTCTCGGCCATCCCCGATGCACTTCGAGTGCAACAACACGAAAGTCAGGATTGGACTTGCACTTCAGGTAGAAGATGACTCCAACCTGATTGCATTCTCCAACGGTTACGACAATAGCAGCATTATCAGCTTCGCCAAAATTGCCTACCCGGCAGAACAATTGCTTGTACGCGCCCATCCGGGCAGTCTCTTCCGACTCGACGACACCAAGCTGTTGGCGGACCAGTCTCCCAATACCGACTATTTCCTGGCCAGGGTTGACGAACTGCTCACCATCAACTCCAGCATAGGTTTCGAGGCGCTGCTACGCGACAAGAAGGTAACAGCCCTCGGCGACAGCTCCTACAAGTTCATCGTGGAGTCCTCAGTCGAAACACGGCACTCAGCACTTGCTTTTTATCTGTTCAGCTATCTGGTGCCGCAGGAGCTGATCTTTGACATTGATTACCTGCGTTTTCGACTTAATTGTCACAATGAGCGCGACATTACCTATCGCCATATAGCTCATTATGCAGCCGAGGACGGCGCACCTCATCCTGAAATGCCACAGACCTTGAAGCAGATGATTGAACAGGAACTTCAGCGGAACAACATGGAAAAGCTAATCCACAGCGAATCAGAACTCAGGACCAGAACTCAGCAATTGGAGGAGGAGGTTCGCCGTATGGAAAGCGAGTTGGAAATAGAACTATCTCGAGCGAGCTTACGAGAGCAAGAGCTGGAAAATGCATTGTCACAGGTCAGTGTCCGCGAGCGAGAGCTGGAAAGCGAGCTACTGCAGGCAAGAGATCGCGAGACGAAACTGGAAAGTGAGCTCTACAGTTCTCACACCAGCCTCAACGTACTGCGCCGAAAGGTAGTCGCTCACGACGCCGATATTGCGGTGCTCAAGGATGCTGCACAGTTGCATTCGCTTGAGATCGGTGCCTATCACGAAGCGGTGATGGCCCGCGAGGCCACTATCACCAGCTTGATGAGCTCTACCAGCTGGAAACTAACCGCCCCTCTGCGCAGGCTGGGCCTTGCTATGCCCAAGCTCCGCTACCGGTTCCACGGAATAATGAGATTATTCCGGCGTGACGGCGCGAAAGCCATCCTGAAGAAGGCCTGGGTCATTGTCGGTAACGAGGGAATTAAAGGACTTCGTCGACGAGCATCGCTGGCACTGGTCAATCAGCATCACTCCGCCGGCTCTCCGGAATCGAGGCTCGCTCCGGTCACCAGCTTGCGACCGCTGTCCGACTATCTGCCTGTCAACTCCACAGCACTACCTGACGCTCCTCTCGTGGATGTCGACGTTATCATTCCGGTCTATCGCGGCCTGACAGAAACACGAAACTGCATCGAGTCGGTACTCGCAGCCAAATGCAACACTCCTGCGCGAATCGTGGTAATCGATGACTGCAGCCCGGAGCCGGAAGTCTCGGCGTACCTGCAAAGCCTGCCGCAATCCCCAGAGTTCATCGTCCTGCGTAACGAGGAAAACCTTGGCTTTGTTGGCACTGTCAACCGCGGCATGCGCCTGGCGCCGGAAAACGATGTGCTGCTGCTCAACAGCGACACCGAGGTCGCCGACGGCTGGCTCGATCGGCTGGTGTGGCATGCGTACAGCAGCGAACGGGTGTCTTCTGTAACCCCCTTCTCCAACAATGCCACCATTTGCAGCTACCCCCGCATCGAGGGCATTCGTGGCCTGCCTGGAGAAGAGGACCTGGGCTTCCTCAATCAGGCGTTCTGGGAAGCCAACGCCGGTCGTTCGGTCACGCTTCCAACCGCCGTCGGCTTCTGTATGTACATTCGCCGCGCCTGCCTGGATGAGGTTGGCCTGTTCGACGAAGAAGCCTTCGGCAAAGGCTACGGTGAAGAAAACGACTTCTGCCTTCGGGCCCTTGCCAACGGCTGGACCCACCTTCTGGCAACTGACACATTCGTCTTCCATGCCGGCGAGGTCAGCTTCCAATCCGATAGCTCTCCAGGCAAGGCGCGCGCCATGCAGATCCTGCGGGACCGCTACCCCAGCTACGAGGCGGAAGTCGCCAAGCACGTCACGACCGCAGAAGCTGAGCCGATGCGAATTGCGGCCACCGCTGCGCGTTACCGGCTGAGCGGCTTGCCTGTAGTGCTGATGGTTACCCACCACCTCGGGGGAGGTACTCAGAAGCACGTCGATGAGCTCTGCGCGAGCCTGGAAGACAAGGCACACTGCCTGATCCTGCAGCCCAAAAGCGGCCAGGAAGATGCTGTCATCCTGAAGTCCGCCAACTCGGATCTCCAAGGTTTCGACCTGCACCTGACAGACCATGTCATTTTCCTGACAGACCTGCTGAAGTCCTTCGGCGTCACCTACATCCACATTCATCACACCGTTGGAATGCCCGAGAAGCTTCAGGAAGTCATTGCCAGCCTGGGCGTTCCCTTCGACTTCACCGTCCATGACTACTACAGCCTCTGCCCCCAGATAAACTTTGCTCACGAAGGGCGCTACTGCGGGGAGCCCGATGCCAGCGGTTGCAATCGCTGCATTGCGGCCAGGCCAGCACATGGCGCGCAGGACATCGTCTGGTGGCGCCAGAAACATGCGTGGCTACTGGATGATGCACGGCGAGTCATTTGCCCCAGCCAGGACGTGGCAAACCGGGTCCAGCGTTATCACCCATCTGCTCCCGTAGTCGTCGAAAGCCACGAAGTACTCGACGACGTACCGCTCCGGGTTCCCACCCTTGCCCAGGATGAACCGTTGCGCGTTGTGCTTCTTGGCTGGCTGGCCAAGCACAAGGGATCGCAGCTCGTTTCCGACTGCCTCGTCGCTGCACGCAAGGAGAATGCACGGGACATCCACTTCCACCTGATTGGTCGGTCGATGGAAACCCTTCCTCAATCCGACATTTACTCCGAAAGTGGCGAGTACCGCGATGAGGATCTGATCCGACTGATTGATGAAACGGATCCGCACGTCATCTGGCTCGCCTCCACCTGGCCGGAAACCTATAGCTACACCTTGAGCGCGGCCATTTCGGCGGGACGCGCCGTGGTTGGGGCGAACCTGGGTGCGCTGCCGGAGAGAGTTGCCGGGCGCCCATGGAGCTGGGTCCAGCCGTGGAACTCCTCCGGCGAAGAAACGCTGCAGTTCTTCCAGAGCATTCGCACGCACTTTGAGCAGCAGTTGCCCCCTCCCCATACCGAGGCGGAACCCGCTGCACCGAAGGAAGCCTTCTATCCCGATCGCTATGCGCATCTGATTGCAACCGATGCAAGTGCAGAAGCCACTCTCGTCGATCTGCGTCGTTCCGACACCCACAGCATTCTGGTTGTTGCAGAAATGCTGGGAGAGCGTCCTAGCCCCTGCGCCTACATCCGAGTACTTCTTCCGCTACTGGCCACCGCAGGTCCATCTTCAAACGTCAGGGTCATTCGTCCGGCGGACATCCACCGCTATGTGGCTGATACCATCTACACGCACCGGATCGCACTGCACGGACATCACGCCACCGAGTTGGTCGAGCATTGTCAGAAGCATGGCATGCGCCTCGTTTACGACCTCGACGATGACCTGCTTGGCATTGCCGAAAGTGAACACCCCGAACGGGCACGGTATGCCGCTTACGCATCCAGTATCCGCCTGCTGGCCTCCAAGGCGAGCGAAGTGCGAGTTTCCACGCCAGAGCTGAAGCAGCGAATGGCGAAGCACAGCAACAACGTCAAGGTCGTTCCGAACGCGCTGGATGCCTCTACCTGGGCGCTCGACGGTGCACCGCTGCATCGCTGGGCGCACAATGAGGTAGCGATTGTTTACATGGGCACGATGACGCACCACGCAGACTTCGAAATGGTCAAAGGCGTGCTGCGACGAATCAAGAACAAATATGGCAAGGCCGTCAGCATCAATCTCATCGGGGTAAGTGCAGACAGAAACGAATCAGGCTGGTGCCGGTACATCGACGTTCCCAGCCATGCAAGCACGTCCTATCCTGCCTTTGCCAGCTGGCTGATTCGTTCCATGAGTTTCGATATCGGCATCGCCCCACTCGTGGACAACGAATTCAATCGCGCCAAGAGCGGCATCAAGTTCCTCGACTACACCGCCATGGGGCTCGCGACACTGACTTCCGACGTACCGGCCTATCGCGACACGATCGAAAACGAGGTCACCGGTCTGGTAGTGCCCAATGATCCCGAGGCCTGGTATGGGGCACTGGATCGTCTGGTCAGCGACGCGACTCTCAGGCACCAGCTCGCTAATGCGGCAAGAGATAAATTACTCAGCCAGCATACTCTGCAGAGTGCATCTGGCGGAGCTCCCTTCCGGCTCAATGGAGTCGAAGCCAGCGAGCCATAACAGGCGCCGAGGAGCTTCACCTTCACCACAACAGGCCAGCCATTGCGCTGGCCTGTTGCTATCCGCTTGAAAGAAACCGCCAGCGCCCATAGACCGGCAAGCCTTCCAATACCGCTGATATCCAATAAAATCCTTGCAACTTTCCCCCTGTAACAGGCACGTCTGGCTATGGTTAATCGATTTGGTTGGCATGCCCTGCTACTGTTCTTGTTCGCTGCTTTTCTGCTCTGGCCATTGCACTTCTTCGCCCAGCGCTACTACAGCGAGCAACTGGCTGAGCAGAACCAGCAGACCCTCGACCTCTACGTCGCCAACCTGCTCGGCACCCTGCGCCGCTACGAGGACCTGCCACCGATCCTCGGTGAACTGCCGACCTTGCGCGCCGCGCTGCAAACGCCGGAGAGCCTGACAGCACAGAACGCCGCCAACCTGGAACTGCAGCGCATCCGCGGGCGCACCGGGGCAGACGTCATCTACCTGATCCAGGCGGACGGCATGACCCACGCCGCCTCCAACTGGGATCAGCCGGACAGCTTCGTCGGCCGCAACTTCGCCTTCCGCCCCTACTACAAGGAAGCGACCCAAGGTCGGCAGGGACGATTCTTCGGCCTGGGGACGACCTCCAAGCGCCGCGGCTACTACTTCGCCAGCGATGTCCGCGACGGCGGCAAGCTGCTCGGCGTGCTGGTAGTGAAGGTCGACCTCGAACACATGGAGCAGCTCTGGGGTAATACGCCGGAGCAGTTGCTGGTCATGGACTCCAACGGCGTCGTCATCCTCTCGTCCAGTAACGCCTGGCGTTTCCACACTGGCAAGGAGCTATCCCCCGCCAAGCAACGCGAGATCGCCGAGAACATTCCCTATCCGGTGCTGCACCCGGCGCCGCTGAAGATCGACCAGCGCCGCTGGATCAGCCAGAGCCGCCACCTGCCCGAGACTGGCTGGACGGTTAGCATCTATACCCCTCGATCCCAGGTCGACGCACCGGTACGCAGCGTCGTCCTGATCGGCGCGGCCACCCTGGTCGCGCTGCTTCTATTACTCTCATTATTGACTATCAGCCGCCGCCATTACCTCGAACGCATTGCCCTGGAGGCCCAGGCCAAGCACGAGCTGGAACTGCGTGTGCAGGAGCGCACCCAGGAGCTTGAAGGTGCCAACATGCGGCTGCAGGAGGAAGTCAGCAATCGCGAGCAGGCGCAGCGCGAGCTGATGCACGCCCAGGATGAAGTGGTGCAGGCCGGCAAACTGACCGCCCTGGGCACCATGTCCGCCAGCATCAGCCATGAGCTCAACCAACCGCTGGCGGCGATACGCAGCTACGCCGACAACGCCCGCGTACTGCTCGACCACGAGCGCTACAGCGACGCCCGCGGCAACCTCGAACAGATCGGTGAACTGACCGGGCGCATGGCCTCGATCATTGGCCACCTCAAGGCTTACGCCCGCGGTGCCCGCCGGGCGCCGGAAAACGTCGCACTGCAGCCGGCGATCAATGACGCCCTGGCCCTGCTCGCCCAGCGCCGCCAGGCGATGAACGTGGAACTGCTGCGCGACTTGCCCGACGCGGCAATCTGGGTGCAGGCCGGCGAGACGCGGCTGCGGCAGATCCTGTCCAACCTGATCTCCAACGCCCTCGACGCCCTGGCCGAGAAGGGACTGCCAAGGCGCATCTGGCTGACCACCGAGCAGACGCCCGAGCGCATCATCCTGTCCCTGCGTGACAACGGGCCCGGCTTTTCCGACGAAGCCCTGGCCCATGCTCGCGAGCCCTTCTTCACCACCAAGACCAGCGCGAAAGGCCTGGGTCTGGGCCTGGCCATCTGCGACACCCTGTTACGCACGCTGGGCGGACATCTTGAATTGGGCAACCACCCCGAGGGCGGCGCTCTCGTACAATTGCACCTGTTGCCGGGCATTCCCGGCGTGACCCTGACGCCGCAAGAGGAAACCCGCGCATGAGTTCGGCCGAGCCGTTCGACTCCACCACCCAGGTGCTGCTGATCGATGACGACCCGCACCTGCGCCAGGCGCTCTGCCAGACCCTCGACCTCGCTGGCTTCAAGGTGGTCGCCCTGGGCGATGCGCGGCAGATCGATCCGCAGCAGGCGCGTGACTGGCCGGGAGTTATCGTCAGCGACATCCGCATGCCGGGCATCGATGGCCTGCAACTGCTGGAGCAACTGCACGCGCAAGACTCCGAATTGCCGGTGATCCTGGTCACCGGCCATGGCGATGTACCGCTCGCCGTGAAGGCCATGCGCTCGGGCGCCTATGACTTCCTCGAGAAGCCCTTCCCCAGCGATGCGCTACTGGACAGCGTGCGCCGCGCACTCGATGTGCGCCGACTGGTGCTGGAAAACCGCAGCCTGCGCCTGGCCCTGACCGAGCAGAAAGAAGTCCGGGGCCGTCTGGTGGGCCAGTCTGCGCCAATGCAGCGTCTGCAACAGCAGGTCGCATCGCTCGCGGCGATCCAGGCGGACGTGCTGGTCCTGGGCGAAACCGGCTCGGGCAAGGAAGTCGTCGCCCGCGCCCTGCATGACCTGTCGAGCCGCCGCAACGGTCCATTTGTCGCCATCAACGCCGGCGCGCTGGCCGAGTCAGTGGTGGAGAGCGAACTGTTCGGCCACGAACAGGGCGCTTTCACCGGCGCGCAGAAGCGCCGCATCGGCAAGTTCGAGTTCGCCAACGGCGGCACGCTGTTCCTCGACGAGATAGAGAGCATGAGCCTGGACGTCCAGGTGAAGCTGCTGCGCCTGTTGCAGGAGCGCACCGTCGAGCGCCTGGGCTCCAACCAGCTCATTCCACTGGATATCCGCATCATCGCGGCGACCAAGGAGGACCTGCGCCTGGCCTCCGATGAAGGCCGCTTCCGCGCCGACCTCTACTACCGCCTGAATGTAGCCAGTCTGCGCATTCCACCATTGCGAGAACGGGGCGACGACATCCTGCTGCTGTTCCAGCACTTTGCCGAGCGCGGTGCGCAGCGCCATGGCCTGAACGCCCGCCCGCTGGACTCGGCGCAACGTGCGCAACTGCTGGCACACGGCTGGCCGGGCAATGTCCGCGAGTTACAGAACGCCGCGGAGCGCTACGCCCTCGGCCTGGACCTGGGGCTGGACGACAGCCACGGGCAGGCCACCGCCGCCACTCCCGGCGCCGGGCTGAACGAGCAGGTGGAATCCTTCGAGCGCTCGCTGATCGCCGCCGAGATGGGCCGCTCGCACAATTCCCTGCGCAGCCTTGCCGAAGCGCTGGGCGTACCGCGCAAGACCCTGCACGACAAACTGCGCAAGCACGGCCTGCTGTTGAACCCCGGTGATGGTGGTGACCGCGAAGGGTGAAAACGGCAGAGCATCGGATTACGGCTTTTGCTGCATGACTTCAGACGTTACTATCCGCAGGCTCCGAAGAGTCCTACATCAATCACCAGGGCTCTTGTCTCTTTTGCATATGGACTTGTTGAGGAAGCAGTACGTGTCAGCCCCTTTGGTCATCGATCTTGATGGCACCCTCATTCACAGTGACCTACTGCTCGAGTCAGGCCTCAGCTTTCTCAAACTCCACCCGTTGAAAGCACTGACACCCGTACGGTGGCTCGCTCAGGGGAAAGCAAACCTCAAAAGCCGCTTGGCCCATATGGCGCCGCTCGACGTATCCGTGCTGCCTTACAACGAAGACGTCCTGGCGTTGATTCGCCAGGAAAGACAGAACGGTCGCCGGATCATTCTGGCCACGGCAAGCCATCACAGCTATGCCCAGCGCATTGCCGACCACCTGGGCGTATTCGACCAGGTGATGGCCACAGACGAAAACACCAACCTATCCGCCGAACGCAAGCGCGATGCGCTGGTTGCGGAATTTGGCATGCAGGGCTTCGATTACGCAGGCAACTCGGCGGATGATCTGCCGGTCTGGCAGGCCGCGCGGCGCGCATACGTCGTCAACTCCAACGGCAAGATCAGTCGCCGCGCGCATGACCACGGTAACGTCGAGAGTGAAATCAAGCGGGAAATCAAGGTCGCCCGTACCTGGTTGAAGGCGCTGCGCGTTCACCAGTGGGCCAAGAATGCCCTGATCTTCGTACCGCTTCTGGCCAGCCATCGCCTGCTCGAGCCCCAACTGCTGCTCAACGGTCTGCTCGCCTTCCTGTTTTTTGGCCTGTGTGCGTCCAGTGTTTACATCCTGAACGATCTGCTCGACCTGGAAGATGATCGGCACCACGCCACAAAACGCCGCCGCCCATTCGCCAGCGGCGCCATATCAATTCAGAGCGGGTTGTTCGCTTTCCCGGCTTTACTGCTCATCGGGTTCATCGGATCCGCACTTTTGCTGCCATGGAAGTTCGGTCTGGCACTGGCCGCCTACTACCTGCTGACTCTCGCCTACTCCTTCTGGCTCAAGCGCAGAATGGCGGTGGACGTCATAGTTCTGGCAATGCTCTACACCTCGCGCATTATTGCCGGCACATTTGCCTTTGACGTCAAGCTGACCTTCTGGATGCTGGCCTTCTCGATGTTCATCTTCCTCAGCCTGGCTCTGGTCAAACGCTATGCCGAACTGCGCGAAGCACGGATGAAGGGCAAGAGTCAGAAAACACGAGGACGCGGCTACTATCCGGATGACCTGGAAATGATCTCGTCCCTGGGAGCCGCCTCGGGTTACCTGTCAGTCATGGTCCTCGCCCTGTACATCCAGGACGCTACCACTGCCGCCATGTATCACTATCCGCAGCTGATATGGCTCGCCTGCCCATTATTGCTGTTCTGGATAACGAGAGTCTGGATGTTGACCCATCGCGGGCTGATGCATGACGACCCCGTCGTCTTTGCAATCAAGGACCGCGCCAGCCTGATGATTGGTGCCTTTTTTGCGTTGATATTCTGGGTAGCAGCCTGATGACCCGAGAACTGGCATCCTGGGGCCGCTATCCGTATCTCCTCCAGCAACGACACCCCTGCAGTTGGCAAAGCGAACTACCTGCGCTTCTGCATCGGCTGGCAAAACACCCGGCCGGTACTCTCCCCTACGGAAACGGCCGAAGCTACGGCGATAGTTGCCTGGCATCCAGTGGAGAGCTGCTGCAGACCCGGCAACTTGACCGACTGATATCTGCCGACTGGGAAAATGGCGTCATCCTGGCCGAGTCGGGCATCACGCTGGCCGAGATTCTCGCAGTGACCATTCCTCGTGGCTGGTTTCTTCCCGTCACACCGGGCACCAAGTTCGTAACACTGGGCGGCGCCATCGCCAACGACGTGCATGGCAAGAACCACCACGTTCGTGGGACGTTTGGCCGCCACGTACAACGCCTGTCTCTGCTGCGCTCCGATCAACAGGAGGCACTGGTCTGCTCGGCGCAGGAGAATACCGAGCTATTCCGAGCCACTATTGGCGGGCTTGGGCTGAGTGGGGTGATTGTCTGGGCTGAACTGCAATTGATGCCGATCACGTCGAGCGAGATAGATGGTGTCAATGTGCGCTTCGACTCACTTGGCGAGTTCTTCTCGCTATCCGAAGAGTTCGACCGCACCCACGAATACACCGTCGCCTGGATCGACTGCCTGGCGCGAGGCAGTTCTGCCGGCCGGGGAGTTTTCTCCGTTGGCAATCACGCCCGTGAGGGCAAGTTGCAGTTTGATGGGCGAACGCGCCTGAGCGTCCCTGTCACGCCCCCCATCACTCTTATGAACAGACTCAGTCTTAATCTGTTCAATAATGCCTATTTCCACCTTCACCAGCCGGGACGCCGTGGCTCCCGAGGCAGCTACGACCCGTTCTTCTATCCACTGGACAGCATCCTGCACTGGAACCGGATCTATGGGCGCCGAGGCTTCCAGCAGTACCAGTGTGTCATTCCCGATGCAGTAGCCGAGCCAGCCATGCGCGAAGTTCTCTCCAGTATCGCCGGCAGCGGGAGCGGCTCGTTCCTCGCCGTGATGAAACGCTGTGGCACAGTGGCCTCTCCCGGACTCATGTCATTCCCCATGCCCGGCGTCTCCCTGGCCCTGGACTTCCCTCAGCACCAGGATCTCGACCGAGTCCTGTTCCGTCGCCTCGACCAGGTCGTTCGCCAGGCGGGAGGGCGACTGTACCCGGCCAAGGACGCACACATGGCCGGCGAGGATTTCCGCGCCTTCTATCCGGCCTGGCAGCAGGTCGAGGCCCTCCGTGACCCGGCACTCATCTCCCAATTCTGGACACGCGTGACTCAAGCATGAAAAACATCCTGATCATCGGCGCCAATTCCGCCATCGCCACCGCTTGCGCGCGCCAATGGGCAACTGAACCGGCTCGCTTCTTCCTCGTGGCGCGCAATACCGAAAAGCTCGAACAGGTGGCCGCCGACCTGCGCGCGCGGGGAACCAGCTTGGTCCAGACCCACGCACTTGATCTGAATGACTTGCCATCCCATGAGAGCATGCTGGCGGAAGCCTTCAGCACTTTGGGCCGAGTCGACGTATGCCTGATCGCACATGGCACCCTGCCAGACCAGGCAGCTTGTCAGCAGGATGTCGACGTCGCTCTGCGTGAATTCTCCAGCAACGGCCTGAGCGTGATCGCACTATTGACCCGCCTGGCCAATCGCATGGAAGAACAGCGCACCGGAACACTGGCTGTGATTTCGTCGGTGGCGGGAGACCGTGGTCGTCCTTCCAACTACCTGTACGGTACTGCCAAGGCGGCAGTCAGCACGTTCTGCGAGGGCTTGCGTGCGCGCTTGTTCAAGGTAGGAGTCCATGTGCTCACAATCAAGCCGGGCTTCGTCGATACACCCATGACCCAAGGGTTGACCCTGCCCAAACTGCTGCTGGCGACCCCTGATCAAGTTGCCCGGGACATCAACCGCGCAATCGAAAAGCACCGGGACTCGATCTATACGCCCTGGTTCTGGAGCCTGATCATGTTGTTGATTCGTAACATTCCTACCGGGCTGTTCAAGAAAACCAACATCTGACCACCGAACGGAATCACTAAGTCACTGAGGGCACCGGAACTCGCCATGCCAATTTTTTCCACGACCCCAGCCACCGGTCGGGCACAAATCACTGCTAGCCGAATCCTGCAATGGTTGATTCACGCTACGGTCATGATCCTTCTGGTTGGCATTGTCGCCCCCATCGCTCCTCGCCTACCGGACATGGGGCTGGATGCATCCTGGGCGGTCGGCATACAAGAGGCTCTCGCCCAAAGACTTGTGATTGGCCAGGACGTGGTCTTTACCTTCGGCCCCTATGCCTCGCTCTTTACGTTCATGTACCACCCACAGAGCGATCTGTTAGGGGTAATCAGCGGAACCATACTGGGCGCCATCTATGGCACGCTTCTGCTGATCAATTATCGCAGACTACCTGCCTGGGCGATCTTGGCGGCCACCCTTGCTTTCTGCTGGCTAGGGGTAATCAGCAAGGACAGTCTGCTCTTTGCCTACCCCCTGCTATTGGCACTAACACTCCATCAGCTTCTGGGAGATGGTGCCGGCAAACATGGGGCGAGGACTCTTTTCATCCTCTGCACCGTGGGCCTTGGGCTGCTTCCGCTCATCAAGGGATCTTTGCTGCCCCTGTGCCTGAGTGTGGGAGCTCTCTGCTCATTACTGGCATGGATCCGGAAAGAACACACTGTCGCCATCTCAACACTGTTGCTGCCACCGCTAGCCGCACTGATATTCTGGCTGGCTGCGGGTCAGCCTCTCTCTGCACTGCTGCAGTTCTTCCACAACATTCTGCCGATCATTTCCGGCTATACCATCGCCATGGCGACCTATGGGGACAACCGGGCAATCATCACCTATGTGATCGTCAGCGGCCTGATCCTCATAAGCCTACTGCCAGGCCGTCGCCCTCGGTTGAGCACACTTTTCCTGCTTCTGGCGTTTGCCCTATACCTGTTCCTGTCTTTCAAGGCTGCGTTCGTTCGCGTGGATCACGTGGCAATCGCATTGGGCTCTCTCTTGATCGCCATTCTGCTTCTGGCCAACCACATCCCCAAGCCACTCTTCGCTCTGTGCTTGGCAGGGGGGGTAGCTCTGGCCCTGCAGGTGCCGTCCTACGACTTGCTGAATGTCCGTGGCAACCTGGCTGATCGTTACATTTCCGCTGGCCGGGCAATTGCCGAGCGAATTACTTCTCCCGGCAAGCTCGCAACTGCCTACCAACAGAGACTCACTCACCTGCATCAGGAAGATCCTGTACGCATGCTGAGTGGCACCAGCGACATCTATCCATGGGATATCACCACCCTGATCGCTTCCGGCAACAAGTGGGCACCACGGCCGGTCTTCCAAAGCTACTCGGCCTATACACCCGCGTTGGCGCTAGCGAACGAATCCCATCTCCGCTCTCAAAAGTCCCCGGATAACCTGTTTGTAAAAGTAACCAGCATAGATGGGCGCTTTCCCGCTCTGGAAGACGGCGCCAGTTGGCCAACCATGCTTCGCAACTACGCGCCCATCTCACTGGATGGCAATTATCTGGTACTCCATCGAGAGCGCCTTGATCCGGTCGATCTGGATAGCGGGCTAGTGCACACGCAGACGGCAACCCTGGGACAGGCGATAACGATTCCAAGGTATTCAGGAGCACTCTTCGCCCGCATTTCCATGAAGCAAACCCTGCAGGGAAAGATCAGCAAGACGCTGTACAAAAGCGGGGGCTTGAGTATCAACCTGGAGTTGCGCAACGGTGAGCGTCGCAAATTCCACTTCGTCCCCAGCATGGCAGAGAGTGGTTTTGTCGTTTCACCGCTTATCGAAGATGCGTTTGATCTGGCGCTTCTCGCCGATGGTCCGACGAAAGTACCGGTGGAAAAAGAAGTCACCAGCTTCTGGATTACCAAGGATGACTCGTCTTCTGACTGGCAGGAGAGCCTGCAGGTCCAGTTCATCCAGGTCGACATTCCCCCTCGACACGCACCCGTCGAGAATCTTTTTGCTGCTCACGCAAGCCCCTCCCAGGCAATGCTTGACGCTCGCGAAAATCCATCCTGTGAAGGGCATATAGACTCGCTCAATCGTGAACCGGCGAGCTCCAGCGAGGTCCTCAGTCGCACCCTCCAGGTGACAGGATGGACCGCTATCTCCAGCACGACAGGCCAGTTGGCTGATCAAGTGTTCATCAGCCTTCGCAACGAAAATGGCGAGATGAGCTTCTACGCTGCCCAGACTCAAATGCGCCCGGACCTTGCCGCCTATTTCAAGTCACCGACTATGGACCGGGCCGGAATCACCAGCACGATTGACGCTCGCTCACTTTCCGGCAATTACGAGATTGGTGTGCTGCGTAGAAGCGGATCCGAGTATGAGCACTGCAAGCTTCTACAGGCGCCAGTAGCGATCAACATCATATCCCAGCCCATCCAGTCGACTGCCGCCATGCTCCAGGCCTCCCCGAACGCACAATGCGAGGGGCACGTGGACTCGATTGCTGGCGTATCTGTGGATGGCGCAGCCGTAACTGGCGACTACGTGGACATCGAAGGCTGGACCGCTCTGTCGAGCGTTGAGGCAAAACTTCCAGAAGACGTCTTCATCAAGCTGACTGACGAGAAAGGCCAAAACAGAATCTATCCCACTCGTCCTCAGCGGCGGCCGGATGTGAGCAATGCCTTCAAGAACCCGCGGCTGGCCAACGCAGGCTACATTGCCCGAGTCGACACCCGTGGCCTCTCGGGCCGCTTCCATATCAGCGTACTGCGCACTGGCGGTGGTCCGTACGAGGAGTGCCCCGGTCCCAAGGATGCTGTCTCAATCAACCTGAATGGACCGAGCAATCTGGCCTCACTCGCTTTGCAGAACGCGCGACCAAGCACAAGTTGTGAAGGGCACCTGGACTCCATCAATGGAAAGCCCACCGGCACTCCCGTCAAGACTGGGGAGAATGCAGCTATCGAAGGCTGGACCGTGCTTTCCAGCGCCGAGGGGAAACTTCCTGAGCATGTATTCGTCACTCTGCAGGATCATAACGGCGTATCCCGGATATTCCCGACGGAAGCGGTGGCAAGAAGCGACGTAAGCAGCCTCTTCAAGAACGAGAAGCTCATCCAGTCCGGGTTCCTGGCCCGCTTTGACACCCATGAGCTTTCCGGCGAATACCGCGTTGGTATCGTGCGTAGCAATGGCGACCAATTCGAGCGGTGCCAGTCGCTGGATCAAACCATCACGTTGAACTGACATACGGTCGTATGTGGCAGCGGATCCGCATGCGGGCCCGCTCTCCACCTGCCTTCAGCACTACAGACGGGACACCGATGTTTCGCAATCCACAGGCCTGGGCGTGCCGAAACGTCACTAACGCTCATACATTTCTAGAGGAAAAGATCGAACGCTTCAGGACATCGCTGTTGCTCCTGCTCATGCTGGCGCTCCTGGCGCTGAAAGTGGGCAACTCGAGCCTGATCCTGGGGAGTCTGTGGGGAGAGGACGGCAACGTTTTTCTCAACCAGGCACTTGAAGGCGGAGTCAAGGCAGTCTGGTCCCCCTATAATGGCTATCTGCACCTTTTCCCACGCCTGGTCGCGCTGCTGGCGAGCCAGTTCCCACTCGCCTTCATTCCTGGTCTCTTCAACCTGGGATGGCTCCTGGCTGTCGGCATCGCCGTATTTCTCATTTGCCACTATGGCCGCCAACATGCACTGAGTAATGCCAGCTGTCTCATTCTTGTCGGCTGCGTCCTTCTGCAGCCAAACAATGGAGAAGCTTTCTTTACTCTCACCAATGCCCACTGGTTCATCGCCATCGCGCTGATTCTGTTCATTTGCCATCCCGACACCACCAAGCCAGGAGTATTCACCAGCACAGCATTGATCATCGCCGGTCTGACAGGCCCCTTTGCTCTGATCACACTTCCGATTCTCGTTCTGCAGACACTCCTCCACAGACGGATGACAAAGGCTGCAGTGGTCTACCTCATCATCATCGGCAGTGCACTGATTCAGGTTTACTTCCTGGTAGCCAGCGATAGAGTTGACAGCACCGCTCCGATGGACCCCGACTACCGGCATTGGCTTCAGGCTCTCTGGGTATTTTTCACTTTTGGTTTGAACTCGGTATTCGGTGCAACTTGCGCGTTGCTGGTCTGGGTGCTCTTTGCCTACGCATTGGCCATGCAACTCATACGAGGCAGCCATCAGGAGAGAGTTCTTCAGGTATCGCTGCTCGCGCTGGCTGCCATGTTCTACCTGGCCGGCCTGCTCACTCAGCGGCACGAACCGCAGCTGCTCAGCCCGCTAGGGATCTGCTCGAGGTATTACCTGATCCCCTATACGCTGCTGATTTTTTCGGCAGGTCTTGCCTTTCGTTACTTCGCGACCATTGGCGTGCTGGCGTTGGTGGCATTCGCCCTGGTCTGCATTCAAGGGGCAGTCCGAGTAGACAGAGGCGAACAGCAATGGATGGCATACAGTCGTCTCGCAGAACAAGTTAGTCCTTTGTACATTCCCATCGCCCCCAGCATGCCGGCGTTCCCTGGATGGGCCGCTCACGTACAGAAACAATTGCCGCCGTTGACGGCAGTTCAGATTCCGCTCGATCAGTTGCATGTCTACAATGCCGTTCGCCTGGATACCCCCGGTGAAATGGCACTTGAGACCGGTGACGTCGAGCCGAGCATCCAATTTTCCCTTCCGCAATGCCAAGACCAGCGCTATCTCGGAGTAGTGGTCCACGCATGGCGAGAAAAGGGGGGGTTTGCACAACTCTTCTGGGGGCAGCAGTTCAACTTCAAGGAACAACGCTCTGTACGACGTTTCTATCCCACCGGAGACGTCGTTATGCATTTCGCATTCAAGCGGCGCCACAAAGATGACACTTTGCGCCTGGATCCCACCGAGAATCTGGGGAAGTCAGTGATTCACGATGTTCAGCTCGTCTGCCTGGGAGGCACAACCAATTGACCAGCAAGAAAATCCTCATCCCCGGCGGGGCCGGCCTGGTCGGCCAGAACCTGGTCGCCCAGCTCAAGGAGCGTGGCTACACCAACCTGATCATCCTCGACAAGCACCGCGCCAACCTCGAGACCCTGCGCAGCCTGCACCCGGAGTTGACCATCGAGTATGTCGACCTCGCCGAGCCCGGTGAGTGGGAGAAGCACTTCGAAGGCGCCGACAGCGTGGTCATGCTCCAGGCGCAAATCGGCGATCCGAATCCGGAGCCGTTCGTGCGCAACAACATTACCTCGACCGAACGCATCCTCGAGTTGATCAAGCGCTACCAGATTCCCTACACCGTCCACATCAGCTCCTCCGTGGTGGAGTCGGTCGCCGACGACCACTACACCAATACCAAGAAGGAGCAGGAGCGCATCGTTCTGGAGAGCGGGATCAACTGTGTCGTGCTGCGCCCGACCCTGATGTTCGGCTGGTTCGACCGCAAGCACCTGGGCTGGCTGTCGCGCTTCATGCAGAAGGTCCCGGTATTCCCCATCCCGGGCAACGGCCGTTACATGCGCCAACCCCTCTACGCCGGCGACTTCAGCAGCATCATCGCCAGCTGCATCGAGTCGCGCATCGCCGGCCAGGTTTACAACATCACCGGCCTGGAAGAAGTCGACTACATCGACATCATTCGCACCATTCGCAACACCACTGGCGCCAAGTGCATGCTGCTGAAGATCCCCTATGGGCTCTTCTACGCGCTGCTGAAGATCTGGGCCCTGTTCGACAAGAACCCGCCCTTCACTGCCGATCAGCTTAAGGCCCTGGTGGCCCGCGATGAATTCGAGGTGATCGATTGGCCCGGCATCTTCAAGGTGAAACCAACGCCGTTCGCCCAGGCCGTGGAACAAACCTTCAAGCACCCCACCTACAGCAAGGTCGTACTGGATTTCTGATGAAGGACAATCAACGCATCGCCGTGCTCGGCGCCGGCCCGATGGGCCTGGCAGTTGCCTATCAGCTGGTAAAGGACGGCCATCGTCCAGTGATCTTCGAGGCTGACGACCGCGTCGGCGGAATGACTGCGCACTTCGACTTCAATGGTCTGTCCATTGAGCGCTATTACCACTTCCATTGCATCTCCGACCACGCCTTCCTCAAGGTGCTGGACGAACTGGGCCTCGCCGACCACATGAAATGGGTCGAGACCAAGATGGGTTACTGGTACCAGAACAAGGTCCAGCCCTGGGGCAACCCGATCGCGCTGCTGAAGTTCTCCGGCCTGAGCTTCATCGCAAAGTTCCGCTATGGCCTGCATGCGTTCCTTTCGACCAAGCGTAACGACTGGAAACCCCTGGACCACGTCGAGGCCACGGGCTGGATCAAGCGCTGGGTCGGGGCGGAAGCCTATGAAGTGCTATGGCGCCGGCTGTTCGACTACAAGTTCTACGACTACACCAGCAACCTCTCGGCTGCCTGGATCTGGAGCCGTATCCGCCGCATCGGCCGCTCGCGCTACAGCCTGTTCAGGGAAAAACTGGGCTACCTGGACGGCGGCTCCGAGACCTTGCTGCACGGCCTGCGGGATTACATCCAGCAGCACGGCGGTGAGTTCCGCCTGGCCACCCCTGTCAGCAAGGTGCTGATGGATGGCGGAAAGATCCGTGGCGTCGAAGCCGGCGGCGAGCAGCACGCCTTCGACAAGGTCATCAGTACTATTCCGATGCCCTATGTCCCGCGGTTGATGCCAGATCTGCCCGAAGCCACTCTCAAGGCGTTCGGCTCGGTCAACAACATTGCCGTGGTCTGCGTCATCGCCAAGCTGCGCAAGGCGGTTACCGAGAACTTCTGGCTCAACACCAACGATCCCGAGATGGATATTCCGGGACTCGTGGAATACAGCAATCTGCGCCCGCTGGATGAGCACATCGTCTACGTGCCCTTCTACATGCCCGGCGAACACCCGAAGTTCCAGGAGCCGGACCAGGCCTTCCTGAACAAGGTGAAACGCTACCTGCAGAAGATCAATCCGCAGTTGGCCGACACCGACTTCCTCGAACTGCGCGCCAGCCGCTATCGCTACGCCCAACCGATCTGCGACCCCGGGTACCTGGAGCACCTGCCGCCGGTTGAACTTCCGGTCGAGGGCCTGTGGGCCGCCGATACCTCCTATTACTACCCGGAGGATCGCGGCATTTCGGAAAGTATCGACTTCGGCCGCAAGATGGCGATCCAGGCCGCAGCCAAATGATCAGGCACTTCCTGACCCGCCAGTTCCTGACCTTCATTGGTGTCGGCGTGACAGCTGCCCTGGCCAACTGGTGTACCCGCTACGCACTTAGCCAGGAGTTCAACTACTCGCTGTCGGTGCTGCTGGCCTATCTGGTTGGGATCAGCGTGGCGTTCCTGCTCAATCGACGTTTTGTATTTCCAGGCTCGCCCCGGCCGATAGCTGCGCAGGCCCGGGAGTTCCTGCTGATCAACGTGGCCTTCATGCCAGTGGTCTGGATTTCCGCCTTGGGCTTCCGCTACGTGCTGCGTCAAATGAACCTCGAGGCCATTGCCGATGGACTGGCGCATGCCCTCTCGTTGGCGGTTCCTGCCTTTGGTACCTTCCTGCTGTACAAGTTCTTCACCTTTGCCGGCCCGAAGGCATCGGAAAGGTAGGACCTGCGCGCTACACCCGTGCACCATGCGGGTGTAGTGCACTCCTCCCCAATGGCGGAAATTCCGCCGACGACAACGACCTCTGAGCAGAAATCCGCCGATGGCCTGGACTGCGACCAAGGGCGAACAGCGCCACAGAGCGCTCTGACGTAGTCTTCAGCCCTGGCACACACCTTGCTCTGCGACACAGGTGCGATTGCCTTGTGCATCACATCTCGCGACGTGCCTGCCACGTCGCGCCCGCCAGGCCACGAACCCGGCGGTGTCCTTCGGGCTTCTTGCCATCTCGTGCCTTCGATTCGACAGGCGCATCGCCGGGTGCAGTGATCCTGCCCCGGCCAATTTTCCCCTCCCGCATCTTCGTTCAGGACTTTCCTACACAGCGGTCCTGCGCCTTTCTGCATCTGCGAATCAAGCGCAACGACGCGCCCTGCGTGGGCCTGCGAAATCGACTGCCATTCTGCGGTCATGAAACCGCGCTCAAATCTTCACGAAATCCCCTCTAAATCGGGCGCTAATGCAAAACCTCTCCTATGGTTTATGCGGGGTGGGCAGAGCAGGAAGTACTGCCCAATACATTGGATAGCAAGCTATTGACCTGAATCAGGAGTGCCCCGCCAAGACGGGCGCTAAATAGCCTCACTCTCCAACTTCCTATAGGGAGATTCTTAAATGTCGCAAGAAAGCAGCCAAAAACTAAAGCTAGGCGCTTTGACGGCTCTTGTTGTCGGCTCGATGATTGGCGGGGGCATCTTCTCTCTCCCGCAAAACATGGCCGCCAGCGCTGACGTCGGCGCGATCCTCATCGGTTGGGCCATCACCGCGGTCGGCATGCTGACCCTGGCATTCGTCTTCCAGACCCTGGCCAACCGCAAACCCCAACTCGACGGTGGTGTGTACGCCTACGCGAAGGCCGGTTTCGGTGACTACATGGGCTTCTCCTCGGCCTGGGGTTACTGGATCAGCGCCTGGCTCGGCAACGTCGGTTACTTCCTCCTGCTGTTCAGCACCCTGGGCTACTTCTTCCCGATCTTCGGCAAGGGCGACACCGTCGCGGCGATCGTCTGCGCGTCGATCCTCTTGTGGGCCCTGCACTTCCTGGTACTGCGCGGGATCAAGGAAGCGGCGTTCATCAACACCATCACCACGGTGGCGAAGATCGTCCCGCTGTTCCTGTTCATCCTGATCTGCCTGTTCGCCTTCAAGCTGGACATCTTCACCGCGGACATCTGGGGCAAGAGCAATCCTGACCTGGGCAGCGTGATGAACCAGGTGCGCAACATGATGCTGGTCACCGTGTGGGTGTTCATCGGCATCGAGGGCGCGAGCATCTTCTCCTCCCGTGCGGAAAAACGTTCGGACGTCGGTAAGGCCACCGTAATCGGCTTCATCACCGTCCTGCTGCTGCTGGTACTGGTGAACGTGCTGTCCATGGGCGTGATGACCCAGCCGGAACTGGCCAAGCTGCAGAACCCGTCGATGGCGCTGGTGCTGGAGCATGTGGTCGGCCACTGGGGCGCGGTCCTGATCAGCGTCGGCCTGCTCATCTCCCTGCTGGGTGCCCTGCTCTCCTGGGTACTGCTGTGCGCCGAGATCATGTTCGCTGCCGCCAAGGACCACACCATGCCGGAGTTCCTCCGCAAGGAGAACGCCAACCAGGTGCCGGCCAACGCCCTCTGGCTGACCAACATCTGCGTGCAGGTCTTCCTGGTCATCGTGTTCTTCACCTCCGGCAGCGCCGACGGTGGCATGGACCCGTACACCAAGATGCTGCTGCTGGCCACCTCGATGATCCTGATCCCGTACTTCTGGTCCGCGGCCTACGGCCTGCTGCTGGCAGTCAAGGGCGAGACCTACGAGACCGACTCGGCCGACCGCACCAAAGACCTGATCATCGCCGGTATCTCGGTTCTCTACGCGGTGTGGCTGATCTACGCAGGTGGCCTGAAGTACCTGCTGCTGTCGGCGCTGCTGTACGCGCCCGGCGTCATCCTCTTCGCCAAAGCGAAACATGAAGTGGGCCAACCCATCTTCACCAATGTCGAGAAGCTCATCTTCGCGGTTGTCGTGATCGGTGCACTGATCGCGGCCTATGGCCTCTACGACGGCTTCCTCACTCTGTAACTCCTGGAGACATCTCATGAGCACGGAAAAAACCAAACTTGGCGTCCATTCTGAAGCTGGCAAACTACGCAAAGTGATGGTCTGCTCGCCCGGACTCGCCCATCAACGCCTGACCCCGAGCAACTGCGACGAGTTGCTGTTCGACGACGTTATCTGGGTGAACCAGGCGAAGCGCGACCACTTCGACTTCGTCACCAAGATGCGCGAACGCGGCATCGATGTTCTGGAAATGCACAACCTGCTGACCGACATCGTGGCGAACCCCGAAGCCCTGAAGTGGATCCTCGATCGCAAGATCACCGCTGACAGCGTCGGCCTCGGCCTGACCCTCGAGCTGCGCTCCTGGCTCGAAAGCCTGGAGCCGCGCAAACTGGCCGAGTTCCTCATCGGCGGCGTGGCCTCCGACGACATCCCGGAAAGCGAAGGCGCCAAGGCGCTGAAGATGTACCGCGACTACCTGGGCCACTCCAGCTTCCTGCTGCCGCCGCTGCCCAACACCCAGTTCACCCGTGACACCACCTGCTGGATCTACGGCGGTGTGACCCTGAACCCGATGTACTGGCCGGCGCGACGTCAGGAAACCCTGCTGACCACCGCCATCTACAAGTTCCACCCGGAATTCACCAACGCCGAATACGAAGTCTGGTACGGCGATCCGGACAAGGACCACGGCATGTCCACCCTCGAGGGTGGTGACGTGATGCCCATCGGCAATGGCGTCGTCCTGATCGGCATGGGCGAACGCTCCTCCCGCCAGGCCATCGGCCAGGTAGCCCAGGCACTGTTCGCCAAGGGCGCTGCCGAGAAAGTCATCGTCGCCGGCCTGCCGAAATCCCGCGCCGCGATGCACCTGGACACCGTCTTCACCTTCTGCGACCGCGACCTGGTCACCGTCTTCCCCGAAGTGGTGAAAGAGATCGTTCCCTTCATCCTGCGTCCGGACGAGAAGAGCCCCTACGGCATCAACGTCCAGCGCGAAGACAAGGACTTCATGACCGTCGTCGCCGAGTCCCTGGGCCTGAAGAAACTGCGCGTCGTCGAAACCGGCGGCAACAGCTTCGCCGCCGAACGCGAACAGTGGGACGACGGCAACAACGTGGTCTGCCTGGAACCGGGCGTGGTGGTGGGTTATGACCGCAACACCTACACCAACACCCTGCTGCGCAAGGCTGGCGTGGAAGTCATCACCATCAGCGCCGGCGAACTGGGCCGGGGCCGTGGCGGCGGTCACTGCATGACCTGCCCGATCATCCGCGACCCGATCGACTACTGATCGATCGGCACCCGATAAACGCGACTACCTCAACCAGAGCGCATTGACCTCACGAGGCGGCCCTTGCCAGGGCCGCCCGCCCCGCCAGCCACGAGCTGTACTGACGAGGGCCGAGATTGGATCCCACAAGGAGAAACACCATGGCTTTCAACATGCACAACCGCAACCTGCTCAGCCTGATGCACCACAGCACCCGCGAGTTGCGCTATCTGCTCGACCTGTCCCGCGACCTGAAACGCGCCAAGTACACCGGTACCGAGCAGCAACACCTGAAAGGCAACAACATTGCGCTGATCTTCGAAAAGACCTCGACCCGCACCCGCTGCGCCTTCGAAGTCGCCGCCTATGACCAGGGCGCCAACGTCACCTACATCGACCCGAACTCCTCGCAGATCGGCCACAAGGAATCGATGAAGGACACCGCCCGCGTACTGGGCCGCATGTACGACGCCATCGAATACCGTGGCTTCAAGCAGGAAATCGTCGAAGAACTGGCCAAGTTCGCTGGCGTACCGGTGTTCAACGGCCTGACCGACGAGTACCACCCGACCCAGATGCTGGCCGACGTGCTGACCATGCGCGAGCACAGCGACAAGCCGCTGCACGACATCAGCTACGCCTACCTGGGCGACGCCCGCAACAACATGGGTAACTCCCTGCTGCTGATCGGCGCCAAGCTCGGCATGGACGTACGCATCGCCGCTCCCAAGGAACTCTGGCCGACCGACGAACACGTCGCCGCCTGCAAGAAGTTCGCTGAAGAAAGCGGTGCCCGCATCACCATCACCGAAGACCCGAAAGAAGCCGTCAAGGGCGTGGACTTCATCCACACCGACGTCTGGGTATCGATGGGTGAGCCGGTCGAAGCCTGGGGCGAACGCATCAACGAGCTGCTGCCCTACCAGGTCAACATGGACATGATGAAGGCCGCCGGCAACCCGCGCGTGAAGTTCATGCACTGCCTGCCCGCCTTCCACAACAGCGAGACCAAGGTCGGCAAGGAAATCGCCGCCAAGTACCCGAACCTGAAGAACGGCATCGAAGTGACCGAAGACGTCTTCGAATCCCCGTACAACATTGCCTTCGAGCAGGCGGAAAACCGCATGCACACCATCAAGGCAATCCTCGTTTCGACCCTCGCCGACATGTAATGCCGGACAGCCCCGGACCGCGACAAGGTCGCCGGTCCGGGCGCTCCCACTCTTTCGGAGGAAATGAATATGCGTATCGTCGTCGCATTGGGCGGCAATGCCCTGCTGCGTCGTGGCGAGCCCATGACTGCCGACAACCAGCGCACCAACGTACGGATCGCTGCCGAACAGATCGCCAAGGTTGCCCCCGGCAACGAGCTGGTGATCGCCCACGGCAACGGCCCGCAGGTCGGCCTGCTGGCCCTGCAGGGCGCGGCCTACGAGAAGGTCAGCCCGTACCCGCTGGACGTTCTCGGCGCCGAGACCGAAGGCATGATCGGCTACATGATCGAACAGGAAATGGGCAACCTTCTGCCGTTCGAAGTACCGTTCGCCACCCTGCTCACCCAGGTCGAGGTCGACTCCAAGGACCCGGCCTTCAAGAACCCGACCAAGCCCATCGGCCCGGTCTACTCCAAGGAAGAGGCCGAAGCCCTCGCCAAGGAGAAAGGCTGGAGCATCGCCCCGGACGGTGACAAGTTCCGCCGCGTCGTGGCCAGCCCGCGTCCGAAGCGCATCTTCGAGATCCGCCCGGTCAAGTGGCTGCTGGAGAAAGGCACCATCGTCATCTGCGCTGGCGGCGGCGGCATCCCGACCATGTACGACGAATCCGGCAAGAAACTCTCCGGCGTCGAGGCGGTGATCGACAAGGACCTCTGCTCCTCGCTGCTGGCCCAGGAACTGTCCGCTGACATCCTGATCATCGCCACCGACGTGGACGCGGCCTACATCGACTGGGGCAAACCGACCCAGAAAGGCATCGCCCAGGCCCACCCGGACGAACTGGAACGCTTAGGCTTCGCCGCCGGCTCCATGGGCCCGAAGGTCATGGCCGCCATCGAGTTCGCCCGCGCGACCGGCAAGGACGCAGTGATCGGCTCGCTGGAAAACATCGTCGCCATCACCGAAGGCAAGTCCGGTACTCGCGTCAGCACCAAGAAAGCTGGCATCGAATACCGCTGAGATTTGCCGCGGTAAAAAACGGGAGCCCTTCGCGGCTCCCGTTTTCATTCATGAGCCCTGCAGGATTCGCTCGGGAACTCGTCGCCTTCTTCCGACAAATCCTGGCGCGAGCGTGACTCGGCGGTCATCATCCTCGTCAGCTAAAGCATTCCGAATCACTAGAAGCCACGCCTGGCTTTGTGCCACCGGGCCGCCCCGCCATGGGCCACCGTCGTCCGGCGCGCAAGATGCACTTGCTGAAGGAGTTTCCGAGAGATGTCTCGACTACCGGTCATCGTTGGTTTTGGTGGATATAACGCGGCTGGCCGCAGTTCCTTCCACCATGGGTTCCGCCGCACCGTCCTCGAATCCATGGAGCCCGCTGCCCGCCAGGAAACCCTCGCCGGTCTCGCGGTCATGATGAAACTGGTCAAGGTCGTCGACGGCCAGTACCAGGACGCCGACGGCAATAGCCTCGACCTGGCCGCCATCGAGCAGCGCTTCGAGCAGCAGATTCGCCAGTCCACCCTGATCCGCCGCATCGAGCTGCAATACCTCGACGTCGACGCCGCGCACTGCCACAAGAGCCTGACCGTCAGCGCCGCCGGCAGCCCGGTAACCTTTACCACCCTGCGCAAGCAACTGCCCGAGCCGCTGCCGGCCAACTGGTCGGTGGAAGAACTCGAAGGCGGCGAAGTCCGCGTCACCCTGCACGACAGCTGCGAATTCAAGGTCGACAGTTACCGCGCGCTGCCGGTGAAATCCGCCGGCCAGCTGCCCACCGGCTTCGAGCCGAGCGAGCTGTACAACTCGCGCTTCCACCCGCGCGGCCTGCAGATGTCCGTGGTCGCCGCCACCGACGCGGTGCGCTCCACCGGCCTCGACTGGCAGACCATCTGCAACGCCGTCCAGCCCGACGAAATCGCCGTGTTCTCCAGCAGCATCATGAGCCAGCTGGACGAGAACGGCTTCGGCGGCCTGCTGCAGTCGCGCCTGCGCGGCCACCGCGTGTCGGCCAAGCAGCTGCCGCTGGGCTTCAACAGCATGCCCACCGACTTCATCAACGCCTACGTGCTGGGCAGCGTCGGCATGACCGGTAGCGTCACCGGCGCCTGCGCCACCTTCCTGTACAACCTGCAGAAAGGCATCGACGTCATCACCACCGGCCAGGCCCGCGTGGCCATCGTCGGCAACGCCGAAGCGCCGATCACCTCCGAGATCATCGAGGGCTACGCCGCCATGGGCGCGCTGGCCACAGAGGAAGGCCTGCGCCACATCGAAGGCCGCGACGACGTCGACTTCCGCCGCGCCAGCCGCCCGTTCGGCGACAACTGCGGCTTCTCCCTGGCCGAGTCCGCGCAGTACGTGGTGCTGATGGACGACGCCCTGGCCCTGGAGCTGGGCGCCGACATCCACGGCTCGGTGCCGGACGTGTTCATCAACGCCGACGGCTTCAAGAAGTCCATCTCCGCCCCCGGCCCGGGCAACTACCTGACCATGGCCAAGGCCGTGGCCGCCGCCGCGCAGATCGTCGGCGAGAAGAGCGTGCGCCAGCACAGCTTCGTCCATGCCCACGGCTCCAGCACCCCGGCCAACCGCGTGACCGAATCGGAAATCCTCGACCGCGTCGCCACCGCCTTCGGCATCGAGGGCTGGCCGGTCACCGCGGTGAAAGCCTTCGTCGGCCACTCCCTGGCCACCGCCAGCGCCGACCAGATGATCTCCGCCCTGGGCACCTTCCGCTACGGCGTCATCCCCGGCATCAAGACCGTCGACAAGTTCGCCGACGACGTCTTCAAGGACCACATCGCCCTGTCCAGCAGCGACGTGCGCCGCGACGACCTGGAAGTCTGCTTCATCAATTCCAAGGGCTTCGGCGGCAACAACGCCACCGGCGTGCTGCTGTCCCCGGCCATCACCGAGAAGATGCTGCGCAAGCGCCACGGCGACGCCGCCTTCGCCGACTACCAGGGCCGCCGCGAAGCCACTCGCGCTGCCGCCCGGCAGTACGACGAAGCCGCGACCCAGGGCCGTTTCGACATCATTTACAACTTCGGCAACGACATGATCGACGAGCAGGCCATCGAGATCAGCGACCGTGGCATCCAGGTCCCCGGCTTCAGCCAGACCATTGCCTACAAGAAGGACGCGCGTTTCAGCGACATGCTCGACTGATCGCCGACGTTGAACGAAAAAGCCGGGCAGATGCCCGGCTTTTTCGTATCCAGTAGCAGTTCAGGAGCGCGCCATGCGCGCGATCGCGGGCATGGCCCGCTCCTACAGGGTGCTTCGACGCAGGCAGATTCAGTAGGTCCCCTGCCCCACGCCCAACTCGAGAATGCTCGCCTTGAGGTTCTCGAAGTCGTACTCGCTGAGCCCGACGTAATCCAGCACCAGCGCGCGCACGCTCTCCCACTCGTGGTCCTCGTCCTGGTTGCCCAGCACGCGGTAGGAGCCGCAGATGTGCTCGGCCATCTTGAGGATCGCCAGCAGGTTCTTCAGCTGGGTATCGCGGCAGTTGTCCTCGCTGAAGATAGACAGCGCATTGTGGTGATTGGCGATAGCCTCGCAGACGTGCTCCGGCAGGCGCCAGGAGCGCGCGGTGAAGTAGCCGACCACCGCATGATTGGTGTTCAGCACGCGGTTCTCGGTGTCCACCACGCGGCGCTCGTCGCTCGCGCTGGCATAGGCCTCCTCCAGCACCGCCATGTAGTGCGGGAAGCGCTTGAGCATCAGCGGAATGCCGCAGTTGTGGAACAGCCCCAGCGCGTAAGCCTCGTCCACCGACTCGTAGCCGATGCGCTTGGCCAGCGTCAGGCAGCTCATGGCCACGTCCTGGGCGGTGTCCCAGAAGCGATTGAGGGTGACGATGGTCGCGTCGCTCATCTCGCCCTTGATCGACTGGGCGTTGATCAGGTTGATCACCGAGCGGCTGCCCAGCAGGTTCACCGCACGCTGGATCGAGGTGATGCGGTTGGCCAGGCCGAAGAACGGCGAGTTCACCAGCTTCAGCAGCGCGCCGGACAGCCCCGGGTCCTGGCTGATCAGCTTGGCGATCGCCTTCAGGTCCGGGTTGGGCATGAACTGCTCCATCTGCAGGTCAACCATGATCTGCGGCTGCGGCGGCACGCTGATGCCCTGCAGGGCCTGACGGATCTGTTCGGCGGAGAGTTCTTGAGACATGGTCGCGCTGGGAAAAGTTGACGGGGCGCACAGTTTACCCAGAGCCGGGGCTTCTGGAAGTGCTGCTTTTGATTGAACTTTCATCGGCGGCTGTGTCGGAACCTTTACACCCAAGCGGACGAAATGGGAGACAAGCCACATGAGCCAGACACTCAAAGGCAAGACCATCGCCATCCTGGTCACCGACGGCTTCGAACAGGTGGAGCTGACTGGCCCCCGCGACGCCCTGAAGGAAGCGGGTGCCAAGGTGAAGATCCTCTCCGACAGCAAGGACAAGGTGCGCGGCTGGAACCACGACCAGCCGGCGGACAGTTTCAAGGTCGACGACACCTTCGAGACCGCCCGCATCGACGAGTACGACGCCGTGCTGCTGCCAGGCGGGGTGATCAACGCCGACCAGATCCGCAACCTGCCCAAGGCCCAGGAAATCGTGCAGAAGGCCGCCCACGCCGACAAACCCATCGCAGTGATCTGCCATGGCGCCTGGTTGCTGGTCTCAGCCGGTCTGGTGAAGGGTAAGACCCTGACCAGCTGGAACTCGCTCAAGGACGACATCAACAACGCCGGCGGCCACTGGGTCGACCGACAGGTGGTCAACGATGGCGGGCTGATCAGCAGCCGCAAGCCCGACGACATCCCCGCCTTCAGCAAGCAGCTGATCGAAACCCTCGCCGCCTGAGAGCCGCCGATCAAAAGCCCGTGCGCCGCGCTCCGGCGGCGCACGCTGCTGCGCTATAATCCCGCTCTTTTTGCCGGAGCCCTCCCCCATGACCCTGCCCAGCCTGCGTCTGAAAGCCAACGCCGAGCGCCGCCTGCGCGCCGGCCACCTGTGGGTCTACAGCAACGAGGTGGACGTCGCCGCCACCCCGCTGAACGGATTCGGCGCCGGCGAACAGGCCATCCTGGAAATGGCCAACGGCAAGCCGCTGGGCATCGTCGCGATGAGCCCGAACAACCTCATCTGCGCCCGCCTGATTTCTCGCGATACCAAGCACGTTCTCGACAAATCCCTGCTGGTTCACCGCCTGAATGTCGCCCTGAGCCTGCGCGACCGCCTGTTCGACAAGCCTTTCTACCGCCTGGTCTACGGCGACTCGGACCTGCTGCCGGGCCTGGTGGTGGACCGCTTCGGCGATGTACTGGTGGTCCAGCTCGCCTCGGCGACCATGGAAAAACACCGCGACGACGTGCTTGCCGCCCTGCTGCAGGTGCTCAAGCCCAGCGCCGTGCTGTGGAAGAACGATTCCAGCGCCCGTGACGCCGAAGGCCTGGAGCGCTATGTCGCCAACGCCTACGGCGAAGTCCCGGAATGGGTCGCCCTGGAAGAGAACGGCGTGAAGTTCGAAGCCCCAGTGCTGGCCGGCCAGAAGACCGGCTGGTTCTACGACCACCGCATGAACCGCGCCCGCCTGCAGCCCTATGTGCAGGGCAAGCGCGTGCTCGACCTGTTCAGCTACATCGGCGGCTGGGGCATCCAGGCCGCGGCCTTCGGCGCCAGCGAAGTGATGTGCGTCGATGCCTCCGGCTTCGCCCTCGACGGCGTCGAGCGCAACGCCACGCTGAACGGCCTCGCCGAGAAAGTCGCCTGCGTGGAAGGCGACGTATTCGACGCCCTGCGCGAGCTGAAGGCCGCCGACGAGCGCTTCGACGTGATCGTTGCCGACCCGCCCGCCTTCATCAAGCGCAAGAAGGACCTGAAGAACGGCGAGGCCGCCTACCGCCGCCTCAACGAACAGGCCATGCGCCTGCTGTCCAAGGACGGCGTGCTGGTCAGTGCCTCCTGCTCCATGCACCTGCCCGAGGACGACCTGCAGAACATCCTGCTGGGCAGCGCCCGCCACCTGGACCGCAACATCCAGTTGCTCGAGCGCGGCGGTCAGGGTCCGGACCACCCGGTGCACCTGGCGATCCCGGAAACCCGCTACATCAAGAGCCTGACCGTGCGCCTGCTGCCCAACGGCTAAGGCTTCACGTCACTCCAGAAAACGGGGCGTTTCCGCAGGGGAACGCCCCGTTTTTCATGCAGCAATGGATGGCGGATAACGCCGGGGGCGTTATGCGCCCTACGGTGTGCAGCCGCGTAGGGCGCATAAAGCGGGACGCTTTATCCGCGATCCTCTCCTGCGATTACTTCATCGGCATCAACGAATCCGCCTCGCTGATCACTGCGTTGCCGGTCTTGCGCTCGAACAGGCACAGCTCGCGGCCCGGTTTGCCCTGCATGTGCTTCTGAGCATTCTTTTTCTGAGGGTATTGCCCGCCGATCATCAGCGCCGTGTAGCCCACGCTGTCGTCGAACAGCACCGGCGAGCCCAGCACCTTCTTGTTCTGCAGATGGCTCAGCGCCAGGCAGGCTTCGCGCTGCTGCTTGTCCTGCGCCTGCCAGGCTTCGTCGGACGAGGCCTGCACACTGCCGGCAAACAGCGCGGCGAGCAGGACGATGCGGGTGACTTTCATGGGGTTGCTCCTTCAACGAACGGGACGGGAAAAGCGCCAGTGGCCATTCAGACCACGCCGGGGCGGCGAAAGTCTATGCCTTGTGCCGACCGCCAGCCTTTCCCTGGCGGCAAGGGCCGGCGTAGAATCCGGGGCATTCCTGCCATTTATCCCCCGGCGGGCCTGTGAGCCCCGGCCGAGCAGGCGGTGACCCCGCCAAGCCCCGCGCCGACCTCGCCCATGCAAGGCCATCTGCTGTTTGCATCCGGTGCGTACCGCGCTCACGATACGACTTAGAGTTTGCTCAAGGTCTCGCCGGCCAGCCCTACCCGCTGTACGCCGCCGCACTTAAAGACCCGGATCGACTCCCACCGTGACCTGATGCGCAGGAACCTGTCATGCCCGATTACCGCTCGAAAACCTCCACCCACGGCCGCAACATGGCCGGCGCCCGTGCCCTCTGGCGCGCCACCGGGATGAAGGACGAAGACTTCAAGAAGCCGATCATCGCCATCGCCAACTCCTTCACCCAGTTCGTGCCCGGCCACGTGCACCTGAAGGACCTGGGCCAGCTGGTCGCCCGCGAGATCGAAAAACACGGCGGCGTGGCCAAGGAATTCAACACCATCGCCGTGGACGACGGCATCGCCATGGGCCATGACGGCATGCTCTATTCCCTGCCGTCGCGCGAGATCATCGCCGACTCCGTGGAATACATGGTCAACGCCCACTGCGCTGACGCCATCGTCTGCATCTCCAACTGCGACAAGATCACCCCCGGCATGCTGATGGCCGCCCTGCGCCTGAACATCCCGGTGGTGTTCGTCTCCGGCGGCCCGATGGAAGCTGGCAAGACCAAGCTGGCCAGCCACGGCCTGGACCTGGTCGACGCCATGGTCGTTGCCGCAGACGACTCCTGCTCCGACGAAAAGGTCGCCGAGTACGAGCGCAGCGCCTGCCCGACCTGCGGCTCCTGCTCCGGCATGTTCACCGCCAACTCGATGAACTGCCTGACCGAAGCCTTAGGGCTTTCCCTGCCGGGCAACGGTTCCACCCTGGCCACCCACTCCGACCGCGAGCAGCTGTTCCTGCGCGCTGGCCGCCTGGCCGTCGAACTGTGCCAGCGCTACTACGGCGAAGGCGACGAGTCCGTACTGCCGCGCAATGTCGCCAGCTTCAAGGCGTTCGAGAACGCCATGACCCTGGACATCGCCATGGGCGGCTCGACCAACACCATCCTGCACCTGCTGGCCGCCGCCCAGGAGGCGGAGATCGCCTTCGACCTGCGCGACATCGATCGCCTGTCGCGCAAGGTGCCGCAGCTGTGCAAGGTCGCACCGAACATCCAGAAGTACCACATGGAAGACGTGCACCGCGCCGGTGGCATCTTCTCCATCCTCGGCGAGCTGGCCCGTGGCGGCCTGCTGCACACCGACGTACCGACCGTGCACAGCCCGAGCATGGCCGACGCCATCGCCGAGTGGGACATCACCCAGACCCAGGACGAGAAGGTCCACACCTTCTTCAAGGCCGGCCCCGCCGGCATCCCCACGCAAGTGGCCTTCAGCCAGAGCACCCGCTGGGACACCCTCGACGCCGACCGCGCCGAAGGCTGCATCCGCAGTGTCGAGCACGCCTACTCCCAGGAAGGCGGTCTGGCCGTTCTGTACGGCAACATCGCCCTCGATGGTTGCGTGGTGAAGACCGCTGGCGTGGACGAATCCATCCATGTGTTCGAAGGCCGCGCGAAGATCTTCGAAAGCCAGGACGGCGCCGTGAAGGGCATCCTCGCCGACGAAGTGAAGCCGGGCGACATCGTGATCATCCGCTACGAAGGCCCGAAAGGCGGCCCGGGCATGCAGGAAATGCTGTACCCGACCAGCTACCTGAAGTCCAAGGGCCTGGGCAAGGACTGCGCCCTGCTCACCGACGGCCGCTTCTCCGGCGGCACCTCGGGCCTGTCCATCGGCCACGCCTCGCCGGAAGCCGCCGCGGGTGGCGCCATCGGTCTGGTACAGGACGGCGACAAGGTGCTGATCGACATCCCCAACCGCAGTATCAACCTGCTGGTCAGCGATGAAGAACTGGCCGCCCGCCGCGCCGAGCAGGACAAGAAGGGCTGGAAGCCAGCTCAGCCCCGCGCGCGCAAGGTGAGCACCGCACTGAAAGCCTACGCCCTGCTGGCCACCAGCGCCGACAAGGGCGCGGTGCGCGACAAGGCGCTGCTGGACGGTTGAGTCTGGCGGTGACATGAAAAAGCCCGGCGAATGCCGGGCTTTTTTATTGATGTGGCCTGAAGGCTTATGACTTGGTTGCAGGCACCTTCGGGCAATCACCCGAACCCGGCTTGAGCCCACGATCCGCATTGCAGATGGATCCCTTCTCTTCCCAAGCGACCGAGCTCTCTCCCGTTGCCTTGGTAGGAGTCAGCTCAATCTTGAGCGCATTCCCATCCGCATCAGTGGCCGCAGTCGTAGCCTTAATCACGCCCTTCTCGACGGCATAGTCGCCAGTGATGTTGGACGTCGCAGCAAAGTTTTCCGGTATCCCGTAATCACCCGCCTTGCAATCATCTGCCTTGCCCGTTTCAGAGATACAAAGGCTCACAGCGGTTTTGACGGCGGACAGCTCTGCCTTGGCTGCCGCAGCTCTTGAGCGCGACGAATAGTCCGAATACATGGGAATGGAGACCGAAGCCAGAATCCCGATGATCGCCACCACGATCATCAGCTCGATCAGGGTGAAGCCTTGTTGTTTACCCATCGTCGTATCCCTCTGGATAGAGCCGGACGCCCGAATGGCTCCGGATGCATTCCAGTGAAGCCACGCCAGCGGGCCGACACACTCAGACGCTTCCGCGCACCCTGTTGAAATTTCGGCAGTTTTTTCCACGCCGAAAGCCTTCGGAGTGCCACCGCACTATGACGCCGTAGGAACCCAGGCTTCCCCATTCATCCCAACTTGCCTCATGGCACTGTGCGATCCCGCCGTGGGCCAGTAAAATCGCGCTCTTTTTTCCCGGACCGCCGCCCATGAGCTCCCTCGAGAATCCGTCCGCCGCCAAGGACCAGCCCGATCTGGTCTACGGCCTGGAAGACCGCCCCGCCCTGCCCATCGCGTGGCTTGCGGCACTGCAGCACCTGCTGGCGATCATCGTGCCCATCGTCACCCCCGGCCTGCTGATCTGCCAGGCGCTGGGCGTGTCGCCGCGCGACACCAACCTGATCGTGTCGATGTCGCTGGTGATCTCCGGCATCGCCACCTTCGTCCAGTGCAAGCGCTTCGGGCCATTCGGCGCGGGCCTGCTGATCGTCCAGGGCACCAGCTTCAACTTCGTCGGCCCGCTGATCGCCGGCGGCGCGCTGATGGTGAAGAACGGCACCCCGGTGGAAGCGGTGATGGCGGCGATCTTCGGCGTGGTCATGGCCGGCTCCTTCGTGGAGATGGGCGTGTCGCGCATCCTGCCCTTCGTGAAGCGCCTGATCACTCCGCTGGTCACCGGCATCGTGGTGCTGATGATCGGCCTGACCCTGATCAAGGTCGGACTGATCAGCATGGGCGGCGGCTTCTCCGCCATGTCCAACGGCACCTTCGCCAACGGCGAGAACCTGATGCTGTCGGGCCTGGTGCTGGCAATCATCGTCATCCTCAACCGCATCCCGGTGGTGTGGATGCGCAGCGGCGCCATCGTCATCGCCCTGGCCGTGGGCTACGCGCTGGCGGGCTACCTGGGCCGCCTGGACTTCACCGGCATGCACGAGGCGCCGGCCTTCCAGGTCCCGGTGCCGCTGCACTTCGGCCTGGGCTTCTCCTGGAGCCTGTTCATCCCGATGCTGGTGATCTACCTGGTGACCTCGCTGGAAGCCATCGGTGACGTCACCGCCACCAGCAAGATTTCCAAGCAGCCGGTCGAAGGCCCGCTGTGGATGCAGCGCATCAAGGGCGGCGTACTGGTGAACGGCGCCAACTCGCTGCTGGCCGGCCTGTTCAACACCTTCCCAAGCTCCGTGTTCGCGCAGAACAACGGCGTGATCCAGCTGACCGGCGTCGCCAGCCGCCACGTCGGCCTGTGGATCGCCGCGATGCTCATCGTGCTGGGCCTGTTCCCCAGCGTCGCCGGGGTGATCCAGGCCGTCCCCGAGCCGGTGCTCGGCGGCGCGGTGATGGTGATGTTCGGTGCCGTCGCCGCTTCCGGCATCAACATCCTCGCCGGCACCCACCTGGACCGCCGCGCGCTGCTGATCATCGCCGTCAGCCTGGCGCTGGGCCTGGGCATCTCCCAGGTGCCGGAGTTCCTCGCGCACATGCCCCACGCGATCCGCAACGTGCTGGAATCCGGCGTCGCCACCGGCGGCATCTGCGCTCTGCTGCTCAACTGGTTCCTGCCCGAGTCCGACGCCGCCAAGGCCTCGCACAACGGCTGAACCGCCACGACGCCACCTTCGGGTGGCGTCGTCGTTTATGCTCCCCGGATGACCACTTCCCTGCGCATCGGCGTCATCGCCGACACCCACGGCCTGCTGCGCCCCGAAGCGCTGGCGGCGCTGCAAGGCTGCGAGCGTATCCTGCACCTGGGCGACATCGGCCCCGCCTCATTGCTCGACCAGCTGCGCGCCCTGGCGCCGCTGGACGTGGTGCGCGGCAACAACGACACCGACGACTGGGCCGCCGCGCTGCCGGAAACACTGCTGCTGGAACTGGGCGGGCGGCGGCTCTACCTGATCCACGACCTCAAGCAGTTGGCCATCGATCCGTCGGCCGAAGGCATCGATGTCGTGCTGGTGGGCCATTCGCACAAACCGCTGAACGAGGTGCGCGATGGGGTGCTGTACCTGAATCCGGGCAGCGCTGGACCGCGGCGGTTCAAGTTGCCGATTGCCTTGGCGATTCTGGAGATCGCCGAAGGGCAGCCAAGGGTGGAGATGGTCACGCTCGTCTAAGAGCATTCGCGAGGCCGAAAACGGCATTCCCCACATCCAAGTGAGTCACAAGCTCGCTCCCACAGGTAAATTCAGCGCTCATGCTTGCCCTCACCCAGCCCTCTCCCGGAGGGAGAGGGCTGGGTGAGGGGGCGTCAGCCATGCCGATTTCGCAAATTGACGATGGGCTTATGGTTCGAGCAACTGCGAAGCCAACTGCGCCACCGCCTCCTGCCGCTCGGTCTTCTCGCTGCGCAAGCGACCGTTGAGGCCGGACCACTCCGGATGCGCACGCGCCTTGCGCAACGCCTCGGGCAGCTTGCCCTCGCGCCACTGCTTGTCTTCGGGCGACTGCACCTGAATAGCCTCCACCGCCGCATGCCCGCGTGTCTGCAGGGCCGCCAGCAGTTGCCGCTGCCGCAGCGCCAGCAGACGCAGCACGCTGTCGTCCACCGACAGTTCGCGGCTGCCCTTGAGCTTGCCCAGCAGGCGCTGGCCGTAATGGCCGACGGTCTGCCAGGCGCCGCCGGCGATGGCGCCCAGCGCTGTGGCCGCGCCGAGGGTCAGGCCGCCGACCAGCAGGTCGATCCCCGCCCCCGCCGCGGCACCGGCCGCAACGCCACCACCGAGGCGAATGCCCAGTTGGCGGAGGGTTTCCGGGTTGAACAGGTCATCGCCCCAGCGTCCGTTCAGCAACGGCAGATCGGCGGCGCGGGCGTCGTCCTTGCGGAAGGCGTAGAGGCTGAGCAGCGCCTTCACGCAGGTATCTTCGCGCTTGCGCACCTGATTGCGCAGCGTCTCGGTGGCTGCTCGAACAGCACTGTCGCCAGCGGGCACCAGTTGGCGGCAAGCGGCGACATCCACCAGCAGCTCGGCGATCAGCCGCGCCCCGGCTTCGCGGCGGGCGACGGCCTGGGCCTCGTGATCGGCCACCAGTCGATCCAGCTGCGGGCGCGCACGCTCCAGCAGCAGCGCCAGGCTTTCGTACAGGCGGCGCTCGCCATCCAGCGGTGGCGCCACGCTATCGAAACGCACCAGCGCATGCAGACCGAGACGGGACAGGGCCTCGCGCCACTGCTCCTCGCGGTGCTGTGGGCTGGCGACGAAGTTGAGTACCGGCAGCAACGGCCGCGCGCAGGCGGCGAGCACTGCCAGTTCGTCGCGGTACTTGGCCAGCACCGGTTCGCGGGCGTCGATCACGTAGAGGCCGGCGTCGGAGGCGAGCAATTGGCGCAGCACCTTGGCTTCCTGCTCGAAACGCCCACGGGCTTCGCTGCCGTCGAGGAAGCGCCGCAGCTTCTCCGGGCCGTCCAGGCGCTCGCCGGGGCGCTCCAGCCCATCGAGGAAGTCGCGCAGGGCGATGGCATCTTCCAGGCCCGGCGTGTCGTAAAGCTCCAGCAGCGGCTCGCCGTCCACCGACAGCCGCGCGCCTTCCACATGCCGCGTAGTGCTGGGGCGGTGGGAGACCTCGCCGAAGCCCACGTCACGGGTCAGGGTACGCAGCAGGGAGGTCTTGCCGACGTTGGTGTGGCCGACCACGGCCAGTTTCAGCGCATCAGTCATGCCCGGTCTCCAGCCAGCCCAGCGGCGATGCCGAGGTGTGCGGCAGTTGCAGGCGCTCGACGCCGGCGTGCCAGTCGCCCAGGCGCTCGGCGTCCAGCGCTTCGCCCGTCGGAGCCTGCAACAGCCAGACGCGGGTGGCGGCGGCGCAGCGCGAGAGTTCGGCGATCAGCGCCAGGGTGCCGCGGTCCGGCGAGCGACGTGGGTCGCAGGCGATCACCAGGCGCGCCGGCGGGTAGCGGGTGAGTTGCTCCAGCAGGCGGCGGCGCTGGGCACCGTCGTCGAGGTCGCCGGCATTGGCGATGCCTTCGGCCAGCTTCGGCGGCCAGTTGGGCCGGTCGAGCAGTTCTATGGACACCAGCACGGCGCCGTCGGCGGTGGTCGCCGGGGCCTGCGCCTGCGGCTCAATCAGTTCGTCCGGCGCGGCATCGCTGACGCCCAGCCGCTCGCTGGCCGGCATCAAACGCTCGCGCAGCAGGGCGTAGCCGGGCAGCGAGACATCCAGCGCCAGCTGCGCACGCCCGCGCTTCCAGCGCCACAGGCAGAACAGCCACAACGCACCGCGCAGCAGCACGCCGTACACCAGCAGGATGCCCACCAGCCAGCCGGCCCAGGCGTGGCGCGCGTTTTCGCTGGCCACCAGGGCATCGCCGCTGGCGCGCACCAGCTCCGAGTCCGGCTGCGGGAAGCCGAGCAGCGACGGCAGCGCGCCGAGGCCGTGGGTCAGGGCGATGAAGGTATCGCCGCCGAGGATGGTGGTCTCCCAGACGAAGCCGTAGCGCCGCGTCGCCAGCAACGCCAGCATCACGCCCAGCGCGCTGCCCAGCGCCACCAGCCAGAGGCCATGAACCAGCAGGCCGAGCGCCCAGCGCGTGAGCTTCTGCCGGTCCAGCAGCACCAGCAGCGCGGGCGCCAATTGCGCAGCATGGGCGTCGCGGGCGAACTTGCCACTCAACCACAACCACAGGCGGCCGAGCGCACCGGCGGCCTCACCGCCAGCGAAGAAGGCCAGGGTCCAGCCGATCAGGGTAATCAGGTGCAGGCCGAGCAGGCTGGCCAGGGCCCAGAACACGTTGACCGGGCGCAGGCCGTCGCCGAGGGCGGCGAAGGCCAGGCCGCCGCCGGTGAACAGCGCCAGCGCCAGCAGCAGGTACAGCGCCAGGCGCGAGCCTTGCACCCAGGTGCGCAGAGCGGCGCGCTGACCATCGCGTTCGGCGAGCAGCAGCGCGCGGTGTTGCAGGCGGCGGGCGAGGTCGCCGCCGCTGACTATGGCGCGGCGGTTGGCTTCGCTGTCTTCCAGCGGGCCGACCTGCTCCTCGCGCAGACGCACGGCCTCGCACAGCCACAGGGATTCGAGGGCGGAAGCGGGGGTTTCGCTCACGGGGTCTCCGACAATCGGTACTCGGCACCAAGGATAACCGCTGCTCGCCGCCGCGTCCCGGCACCGCCGGTAACACCCGGTGGCGTCAACCAAACCAAGGGGGGGCTCTCGCCGTGCCCGGCCAGCCTCACACTCGGAAAAAACAACAAGAATGAGGCCTCGCCATGCTGCGCTCGATGCTCAGTGCCTTGCCCCTGCTGCTGGCCGCCGCCACCGCGGTTGCCGTGGAAACACCGCCGGTGCGCCCCTCCGACTGGGGCCCGGACACCCCGCTGATGCAGGCGGTGCCGCCGCGCGTGCTGGACGCCAACGTCAGCGCCCGGCAGTCCGACAGCAACACCTCGCAACTGTGGATCAGCCACACCGACTTCCGCCTGCACGACGACATCGGCTTCTTCATCCGCAAGATGCTGATCCAGATGAGCCCGGTGGCGGGCGCCGGCACGCCGCTGATGCTCGACGACCCGAAGTCCATGGTCGCGCGCATCCAGGCCGGGGACATCTTCGTCGCTGACGCGACCCTCGCCAGCCTGCTCAACGAGGAGCTGCGCAACGCCAACGCGCCGGTGCGCAACCTCAAGCTCAGCACCCGCGCCGACGGCCAGGAAGTCCACGGCGAGCTGCTGCGCAAGGGCCGCTGGCGGCCGCTGCGGATGGTCACCGGGATCGAGCAGGCCGGGCCGCTGAAGGTGGCGCTGGTGCCGCAGCGAATCTTCGTCGACGGGGTGGACGTCACACCGTCGCTGACCGCTGCTTCCATCGAGATGTCCGAGGTGCTGCAACTGCACACCGCGCACATGCAGTTGATCGGCAACCGCATCCTGGTCGACCTCGACGGCCTGTTCCCGCCGCCGCGCCTGGACTTCACCGTCAGCCACCTGAAGCTCGCCGACGGCGGCATGGACCTGCTGCTGGGCAGCGACCTGGCCGAGCTCAAGTGGCCACAGCTCAAGGCGCCGCAGAGCTACATGTTCATCGAGGGCGGCGACATCAAGATGGCGCGGACCATCCTGGTGAAGGCCTACGCGCTGTTCACCAGCCTCAGCCCGGATGCGCCACTGCTGTTCAACCTCTACGACTACCGCCGCCAGCTGCAGTACGGCGAAATCCGTCTGCGCGAAGACGGCATGGTGCACATCGCCGTCTCGCCGGTTAAGGCGCCGGCCCCGGAGGAGAAAGCCCTATGAGAACCCTCCTTGCTTCCCTTCTTTGCCTCACGCTGGTCGGCCAGGCCGCGGCCGAGAGCGCCATCGACAAGCAACAGCGCGAACTGGGCGTGCTGCGCCAGGGCTGGTTCCAGCAGACGCCGCCGGCGGCGGACTTCAAGGCCAGCCGGCCGGGCGGCCTGCGCGATTCCGGCCAGGACGGCGTGGGCATCCTGCTCAACAACGTGGACATGTACTTCCAGGGCGACATCGGCTTCCACAGCCCGCTGCTCAAGGGCTGGCTGGTGCCGCTCAAGGCCGGCGAGCCGATCGACTTCGACCGCCCGCAGGACATGCGCATCAACGTTTCCGAGGGCGAGGTGATCCTCAGCCCCGAACAGCTCGGCAACCTGTTCAACCAGCACATCCTTGCCTACCCGGAAACCATGCTGCGCGACTTCAAGCTGAGCATCGAAGGCGACCGCCTGCTGGTCTCCGGCGAAGTGCAGCCGCTGGGCGTCGGCCCCTGGCTGCCGCTACGGCTCTCCGGCACGGTGAAGCTCGACGGCGACAACCTCGACTACCAGCCCGACAGCGTGAAGGTGCTCGGCGTGCCCAGCTACGGCGCCATGAGCCTGGTAGGCCTGCGCCTGGATTCGCTGGTGACCCTGGAGCGACCCGGCGCGGTGCTGCAGGACAACGTGATGCACCTGAACTACCACCAGGTCTTCCCGCTGGTGGGCATCGACGGCCGCGTCGAGTCCACCTGGCTGGACGCCAAGGGCCTGCACCTGAAATTCGCGCCCAGAGACGGCGCCGCCTCGCTGGCCTTCGAGCCTCCGCGCCAGGCCGGGCAGTCCTACATCTGGCTGCAGTCGGGCGACCTGAAGATCTTCGAGATCCTCATCACCTACTCGCAGGTGCTGCTCAAGGCCGAGCGCCCGGACCAGACCCTGGCCTTCAACCTCAAAGACTATCGCAAGGTGCTGGCGACCGGCATCACCCAGGTCAACGAGGACGGCACCTTCTTCATGCGCGTTCCGCCACCCGCCGGCCCCGCCGACGGCGAGCGGCTGGTATCCTCTGGCAACGGGAGTTCCCGCTGATGTTCACCACTGGAGTCGAGATGACCCAAGCACTGCCCCTGGCGATGATCGCCGCCCTTGCCGAGAACCGCGTGATCGGCGTCGACAACCGCCTGCCCTGGCACCTGCCGCAGGACCTCAAGCACTTCAAGGCCATGACCCTGGGCAAGCCGGTGATCATGGGCCGCAAGACCTGGGATTCGCTCGGCCGCCCGCTGCCGGGCCGCCTGAACATCGTCGTCACCCGCCAGGCGGGCCTGACGCTCGAAGGCGCGGAAGTCTTTACCAGCCTCGACGCCGCCCTGGAGCGCGCCGAGCAATGGGCCAGGCAAGAGGAAGCCGACGAGCTGATGCTGATCGGCGGCGCGCAGCTCTACGGTGAAGCCCTCGGCCGCGCCGACCGCCTTTACCTGACCCGCGTGGGCCTCAGCCCGGCAGGCGACGCCCACTTCCCCGAAGTGAGCGAAAGCCAGTGGCACCTGGCGTCGAGCATCGAGCACGACGCGGAAGGCGAGACGCCGGCCTATGCGTTCGAGGTTTGGGAGCGGGCCTGATAGCCCTGCGTATCCGGAGTCCCTCACCCCAGCCCTCTCCCAGAGGGAGAGGGAGCCGTATGTGCCGAGATGAATCCTGCTCTCCCTGATCGACCGGCTGACGCCTGACTCCCAGAGCGCTCCGAACGGTCCCCTCTCCCTCAGGAGCGGGGCGCGCAGCCAGGGTTAGGGTGAGGGAACACCCAGCTCCGAACTACCAAAAGAAAACGCCGCCCCGATCACCCGGCGCGGCGTTTTTCATAGGGCGCTCTTTTGCGAAATCTCCGCTCACACTCCCAAGCCTTGACCCTGTAGCAACTACAGGCTGCCCAATGACTCCACCCCACGACGGGAAACTGGAGGTACATCATGGGTTGGCTCGAACGTTTGATGATGGGCGGTCACCACGGCCGCGGCGGTCATGGCGGGCACGGCGGCGGTTACGGCGCACCGGGCTATCCGCCGGCACCCGCACCACCACCGACAGCCAATGCGGCTCCCACCCAGCCCTGCCCGCAGTGCAGCGCGCAGAACCCGCAGGACAGTCGCTTCTGCCACAACTGCGGCGGGTCGCTACAGGCCACGCCATGCAAGGGCTGCGGCGCCGCTGTCGCGCCTCAGGCACGCTTCTGTGCGCAGTGCGGCCAAGAGCGCGGCAGTTGACGGGCCCGCGGAAAAACCTCGGGCCCTGGGCTCAGAAGGCGAAATGCTCCGCGTCCAGCGCCATCAGGCAATCCGCGCCACCCAGCAGGGCCTCGCGGTGCATGCTGGCACGCGGCAGGATGCGCCTGACGTAGAACTCGGCGCTGGCGAGCTTGGCGCGGTAGAAGTCCGCGTCACCCTCGCCGGCCGCCAGCTTCGCCTGAGCCACACCGGCAGCCTGTAGCCACAGGCCACCGAGCAGCACGTAGGAGCAGTACTGCAGGAAGTCCACCGAGGTGGCGCCGATTTCCTGCGGGTCGCGTTGGCAGGCGGCGATCACTTCGCTGGTGAGGCTGCGCCATTCCAGCAGGCGTTGCCGGACGGTTTCCGCGAGACCAGCCAGTTCAGTGCGCGCGCCGACGGCTTCGCAGACGGCCGCGAGCTCGCCGATCAGCGCGCTCAGTTCCGCACCACCGTCGCCCAGCAGCTTGCGGCGGATCAGGTCGAGCGCCTGGATACCATTGGTGCCTTCGTAGATCTGGGTGATGCGGCTGTCGCGCATCAGCTGTTCCATGCCCCATTCGCGGATGTAGCCGTGGCCGCCGTAGACCTGCACGCCGAGGCTGGAAACCTCCTGGCCGACATCGGTGAAGAACGACTTGACGATGGGAATCAGCAGTGCCGCGCGCTTGCTCGCCGCCTTGCGGCCGTCCGCCTCGGGGTGGCCATGCTCCAGGTCCAGCTCGCGGGCGCAGAGCGCGGCGATCATCCGGCAGCCTTCGGTGAGGGTCTTCTGGGTCAGCAGCATGCGCCGCACGTCCGGGTGGACGATGATCGGGTCGGCAGCCTTGGTGGGCTCGGCCGCACCGGTCAGCGCGCGCGATTGCAGGCGCTCGCGGGCATAGGCCAACGCGCCCTGGCAGGAGCGTTCGGCGATGCCCAGGCCCTGCAGGCCGACCTGGAAGCGCGCGTCATTCATCATGGTGAACATGCACGCCAGGCCCTGGTTGGCCTGGCCGATCAGCCAGCCGGTGGCGCCGTCGAAGTTCATCACGCAGGTGGAGGCGCCCTTGATGCCCATCTTGTGCTCGATGGCACCGCAGCTCAGGGAGTTGCGCGCGCCCGGCGTGCCGTCGGCGTTGGCAATGAACTTGGGCACCAGCAACAGGCTGATGCCCTTCACTCCGGCCGGCGCATCCGGCAAGCGCGCCAGCACCAGGTGGACGATGTTCTCGGAGAGGTCCTGCTCGCCGCCGCTGATGAAGATCTTGCTGCCACTGACGCGGTAGCTGCCGTCCGCCTGCGGTTCGGCGCGGGTGCGCAGCAGGGCCAGGTCGGTGCCGGCCTGGGGTTCGGTGAGGCACATGGTGCCGCTCCACACGCCGCTGACCATCTTCGCCAGGTAGTCGCGCTGCAGTTCCGGCGCGCCGTGCTTGTACAGCGCCAGCACCGCGCCTTCGGTGAGACCGGAGTAGACGCGGAAGGACAGCGAGGCGGCCATCAGCATCTCGTGGAAGCTGGCCGCGACCATCTGCGGGAAACCCTGGCCGCCGAACTCGGTCGGGCCGGTCATGCTGGCCCAGCCGTTGTCGCAATACTGCTGGTAGGCCTCGCGGAAGCCATCGGGCGTGGTGACTTCGCCGTTCAGCAGGGTCGCGCCCTGCTCGTCGCTGTTACGGTTCAGTGGGGCGACCACTTCGCCGGTGTAGCGCGCGCCTTCTTCCAGCACGCCGTCGATCAGCTCGCGGTCGAGGTCGTTGCCCAGTTGCTCGCAATGGGCGCTGACGTCGAACAGCTCGTGGAGGACGAAGCGCATGTCGCGCAGGGGTGCCTGGTAACTCATGTTCAGTGCTCCTGTTTCACGTCGGCGAAGCGGCCATTGGCGGCGGCCAGGCGCTCAATCAGAGCGGCCGGCTGCCAGTGCGCACCGTGCTCGCCGGCCAGGTCACGCAGGCGCGCCAGCACGCTCTGCAGGCCCTGGGCATCGGCCCAGGCCATTGGGCCGGACTTGTCCTTGGGGAAGCCATAACCATTGAGGTAAACGGTGTCGATGTCGGCGCTGGTGGAGGCAATGCCTTCGTCGAGAATCTTCGCGCCTTCGTTGACCAGCGCCAGCAGGCAGCGCTCGAGGATTTCCTCGGCACCGATATCCCGGCGCTGGTAGCCCAGGCGCTCGGACTCGCGCAGCACCAGCGCGTCCACTTCCGGGTCGTGCTCGGCCTGGCGGCTGCCCGGCTCGTAGTGGTAGAAGCCGTTGCCGGACTTCTGGCCGAAGCGGCCCATCTCGCACAGGCGGTTGTCCACCTGCACGGTCGGCGCGTCCTGGCCCTTGCCGGCCAGCTCGCGGGCGCGCCATTCGAGGTCGATGCCGACCACGTCGAACATGCGGAACGGCCCCATGGCGAAACCGAAGCCCTGGATCGCCGCGTCCACCTGGTGCGGCAGCGAGCCTTCGAGGATCAGCCGGCGCGATTCCTGGACGTACTTCTCCAGCATGCGGTTGCCGATGAAGCCGTGGCAGTTGCCGGCGACCACGCTGACCTTGCCCATCCGCTCGCCCAGTTCCAGGGCCGCTTCGAGCACGGCGGGATCGGTCTTCGCGCCGCGCACGATCTCCAGCAGCTTCATGATGTGCGCCGGGCTGAAGAAGTGCAGGCCGAGCACCTGGGACGGCCGCGAGGTCACTGCGGCGATGGCGTCGACGTCCAGGTAGGAAGTGTTGGAAGCCAGGATGGCCGAGGGTTTCAGCGCCGCATCCAGCTCGCGGAAGATCGATTGCTTGAGCTCCAGATTCTCGTACACCGCCTCGATCACCAGGTCCACCTCGCGGATCGCCGCGTAGTTCGCCGTCTGGGAGATGCGCGCACGACGACGGGCCGCTTCGGCCTCGTCGATGCGGCCCTGGCGCACGTTGTGGGCGTAGGTGTCGGCCACGGCGCCGAGGGCCTGGGTGAGCATCTGCGGGTTGTTGTCCAGCCACAGGACCTGCACGCCGGCGTTCGCCAGGCACATGGCAATGCCCCGACCCATGGTGCCGGCGCCGATGACGGCGGCGCTGGCGATGCGGATGTTCTGGCTCATGTTGTTCCTCTTGTCAGCCTGAAACGCTCGTTTGAAGACCACTCACCTTAGGGAAGGCGGTACTATTTTTGAAATTTTGAGTTGTGATAAGTGGAATTCAGCCAGTGAATATGACCACCTTCGACCTCAACTTGCTGCGGGTGCTGGATGCGCTGCTGCGCGAGCGAAACGTCTCGCGCGCGGCGGAGCGCCTGTCGCTGAGCCAGCCGGCGGTGAGCAACGCGCTGAACCGTCTGCGCGAACTGCTCGATGATCCGCTGCTGGTGCGCGTCGGTCGGGCGATGCAGCCAACGCCGCGGGCGCTGGAGCTGGAAGCGCCGATCCGTGACGCCCTGCAACGCATCGGCCAGAGCCTGGCCGGCGGCGACACCTTCGACCCGGCGCGCAGTCGCCAGCGCTTCACCCTGGCGCTGACCGACTATGTGGAAGCGCTGTGCATGCCGCACCTGCTCGAAAGTCTGGGCAGCACGGCGCCGGGCATGGGCCTGAGCATCCAGCACCTGACACCGACGCTGCCCACCGAGGCGCTGGACAAGGGCAATCTGGACCTGGTGCTGGGGCGCTTCGAGGAACTGCCAGCGCGCTTCCAGCGCCGCCCGTGGGCGAGCGAAACGCTGCGCCTGCTGGCCCGGCGCGGGCATCCGCAGGTGGACGGCGGGATCGACCTGCCGACGTTTCTCGGCCAGCGGCACCTGTGGGTTTCCGGCGGGCAGACCAAGGGTATGGTCGACCAGTGGCTGGCCAGCCAGGGGCTGAAACGGCAGATCGCCTACACCACGCCCAACTACCTGCAGGCGGCGCATCTGGTGGCGACCACGGATTTGCTGACGGTGCTGCCGACACGACTGGCGGCGCATTTCGCCCGGCTGCTGCCGCTGCAGGTACTGGAGCTGCCATTCGACGTCGGGCAGTTCCACCTGGAGCTGGTCTATCTCGCCCAGCGCGAGCGGGATACGGCGTTGCAGTGGCTGATCGAACGGATAGTGGACTCCGCTCCGGAATAACAGGAGGCACGACGTAGGATGGCGTGGAGCGAAGCGATACCCATCGCCCTGGCGCAGACAGCATGGGTATCGCTTCGCTCCACCCATCCTACGAGGAGCAGGAAAGAAAAACGCGCCCGGAGGCGCGTTTCGTCGGGATCAGAAACGATCGCGAACGATCGTCTCTTCCAGCGGCAGGCGGCCGATGCGCGGCCGGGCTTCCACCGCCTGCTTGCCTACGGCGATCATCAGGCCGATGGCGTGGCTGGCCGGCAGGTTGATCAGCTTGGCTACGGCGTCGAAGTCGAAACCGACCATCGGCACACTGTCCAGGCCGCGGCCACGGGCGGCGAGCATCAGGGTCTGGGCTACCAGGCCGCTGCTGCGCATGGCTTCGTCGCGCTGGGTCTGCGGCTTGTCGCGGTAGTAGCCGTCGATGGCGCCGACCATGTAGTTCTTCACTTCGGCCGGGGCGCCGTCCCACACGCGCTCGGCGTTCTTCTCCCAGCTGTCGACCTGCGCGCAGACGATCACCAGCATCGAGGCGTCGGTCATCTGCACCTGGTCCCAGCCGGCTTCGCGGATCTGCGCGCGCAGCTGCGGGTCGCTGACTTCCACCAGGCGCACGTGCTGCAGGTTGAACGAGGTGGGGGCGAGCAGCGCCTGTTGCAGCAGGTCGTCCTTCTCCTCGCGGCTCATCACATAGGAAGTGTCGAAACCACGAATGGAACGGCGGCTGCGGATGGCGTCTTCGATCAGCATGGAAAATCCTCTGGCTGGCATGGGCGGGAATGGCGCGCATGGTAAGCCGAGAGGCCGCCCCGTTGCAGAGCGGCGTATCGATAATGTCCATCCGAAGCGTTGATAGATCGAACGACGCGGGCACTCGCCGGACCGAGCAAGTGCCCGCAGGGGATCAGCTCTCCAGCGCTTCCACCGGTGCCGCCGCGGCGTGACGCTGCCTGGGCGAGGTGAAGGCCAGGTAACCATCCTCGACCTTGCCGAAGCGCAGGAGGGCAAGGTCCAGCGCGTAGTTCTGGTAGAGCTTCCACGGCGTGCGGTCGCCCTGCTTGGGCATGCGGTCCGCGGCGCGCTGGATGTAGCCGGAGTTGAGGTTGAGGAAGGGTTCTTCCTTCACTGACCCATCGGTCTGGCGCGGCGTGCACTGGCGCATGCCGACGGCATCGAGGTGGTTGATCAGGCGGCAGAAGTACTCGCTGGAAAGGTCGGCTTTGAGCGTCCAGCTGGCATTGGTGTAGCCGACGATGGCGGCGAGGTTGGGCAGGTCGCGCAGCATGATGCCGCGGTAGCCCATGCTCTGGGTGACATCGAACGGTTTGCCGTCGATGGCCAGCTCGGCGCCGCCGAACATCACCAGGTCCAGCCCGGTGGCGGTGACGATCACGTCCGCCTCCAGCACCTGCCCGGACTTGAGCAGGATGCCCTTCTCGCAGAAGCGCTCGATATGGTCAGTGACCACCGAAGCACGGCCGTGGCGCAGCGCCTTGAACAGGTCGCCATCGGGCACGCAGCACACGCGCTCGTCCCACGGTTTGTAGCGCGGGCTGAAGTGGCGCATATCGAAATCCTTGCCCAGCTGCAGGTTGGCCAGCTTCAGCATGAGCTTGCGCACCGCGCCGGGAAACGCCTTGGAGGCCATGAAGAAGATCATCTGCATGGTCACGTTGCGCGCCCGCGCCTGGCGGTAAACCCACTTCTCCGGCAGGAAGTTGCGCAGGAAGTTGGAGATCGGGTCCTTCGCCGGCAAGTTGATCACGTAGGACGGCGAGCGTTGCAGCATGGTGACGTGGGCGGCCTTGTCGGCCAGCGAGGGCACCAGCGTGACAGCGGTGGCGCCGCTGCCGATCACCACGATGCGCTTGCCGCTGTAGTCGAAGTTCTCCGGCCACAGCTGCGGGTGGATGACCTGCCCGGCGAAGCTCTCGCGGCCGGCGAATTCCGGGGTGTAGCCAGCGTCGTAGCGGTAGTAGCCGGTGCACATGAAGAGGAACTGCGCGCTCATGCGCATCGGCTCCGCCTCGTCGCCGCGCTGCACCAGCAGGTTCCAGCGCGCGCTGGCGCTGTCCCAGTCGGCCTTGAGCACGCGGTGGCGGTAGCGGACCTTGTCCTCGACGCGGTACTCGCGGGCGGTCTCGTGGATGTAGTTGAGGATCGACGGGCCGTCGGCGATGGCCTTGGGATCGGTCCAGGGCTTGAAGTTGTAGCCCAGGGTGTACATGTCCGAGTCGGAGCGGATGCCCGGGTAGCGGAACAGGTCCCAGGTGCCGCCCATGGCCTCGCGGCCCTCGAGGATGGCGTAGGACTTGCCGGGGCACTGCTTCTGCAGGTGGCAGGCGGCGCCGATGCCGGACAGGCCGGCGCCGATGATCAGTACATCCAGGTGCTCGGTGGACATGCGCGGGGCTCCTTGCTGCAACGCCCTGAAGAGTCTAGGCCGAAATGCCTTTTCCACACCCTACAAGGAGCCCCGCCGGCATCACGCCGACCTTTAGTCGTGCGTGGCGCCGGCGTCTTCAGGCGGTCACAGTTGCGCCTGTACCCAGTCGCGGACCTGGGCATAGGGATAGTCCTCCAGCGTCGCGTAGCCCGGCAGCGTGCGTGCGCGCATGCGGGTGAAGGCCGGCACGCTGATGCCGCAGAGGAAGCGCGTCACGCAGTCGGCGCTGGGCGCAAGGCCTCGGGCGCTGCGGTACTTCTCCAGGAAAGCGGCGCAGCGGCTGTGCAGCGACTGGCCGTCCAGCGGCGGCAGTGCGGGTGGCTCCGGCAGTCGGGCAACGCGGCCAGCGCAGACCGAGCAGTGCCCGCAGCGGTTCGGCGCCTGCTGGTCGCCGAAGTACTGGGCGAGGCGCCAGCTCAGGCACTCCGCGCTGCCCAGCAGTTCAAGCATGGCGCCAATGCGGGCGATCTCGCTTTCTTCGTGGCGCTTGAAGTAGCGATGCAGCTCCTCACTCAAGTTATCCACAGCGAAGGACGCATCGCGCACCGAGTAGACCTCGGTCATCTGCTTGCTCTCCAGCTCCACCCAGCCCCGCTCCTGGAAATAATCCAGCGCCTTCACCACCCGCGCGCGCTCGGCGCCATGGCGGCTGTAGAGAGTGTCGAAATCCAGGGTCGCCCAGGTCCGGGCGCGGGCCGAGGTGGTGAGGATGGCATCGACGAACTGCCGACGCTCGCCTTCGAAATGACTCAGCAGCTCGGCGGAATCGATGTTCAGTTTGTAGCGATACTCGGCGAAATAGGCGAAACGCGGGGCGATGATGCCGCGTAGTTCCAACTGCACCAGCAGCGTCTTCAACGGCAGCTGGCGGATGTTGGACTGGTCCGACAGCGGCACCAGCATGGTTTCCCACTGGCCGCCCCTCTGATTTCCAGCCGCTTGGCGAATCTCTTCCAGCACATGGCGAATGCCCTCGCGCTCGGGCGTGTCGCCGTAGACGAAGTTCTCCAGCACGTTAAGGCTGTCGCGGTTGGCCAGCACCAGGCACTCCGAACGCTGGCCGTCACGCCCGGCGCGGCCGATCTCCTGGCTGTAGTTCTCCAGCGACTTGGGCAGGTCGTAGTGCACCACCTGGCGGATGTTGCTCTTGTCGATGCCCATGCCGAAGGCGATGGTGGCGACGATGCAGTTCAGCCGCCCTTCCATGAAGCGACGCTGGATGCCCTCGCGCTCCGGGTGCTCCATCCCCGCGTGGTAGGCACAGGCGGGAATGCCGCGCTCGGCCAGGTGCGCGGCAACTTCCTCGGCGGTCTTCTGCTGGGTGACATAGACGATGGCCGGCTGCCCGGCGCGCTCGCCCAGCCACTGCACCAGCCGCGCGCGACGGGCGGCGCTGGCCACCGGCTCCACCTGCAGATCGAGGTTGGCGCGATAGAAGCCGGTGGTGACCACGTCGGCCTCGGCGATGGCGAACTTGGTGCGCATGTCGGCAATCACGGCCGGTGTCGCGGTGGCGGTGAGCAGCAGCACCTGGGGAATGCGGAACTGCTTCTGGTAGTCCGGCAGCTTCAGGTAGTCGGGGCGGAAGTTGTGGCCCCATTCGGAGATGCAGTGCGCTTCGTCCACCACCAGCAGGGAAATCGGCACCTCGCTGATGAAGTTGCGGAAGCGCTCGTTCTTCAGGCGCTCCACCGAGATCATCAGCACCTTCAGCTCACCGCTGCGCGCCCGCGCCATGGTCTGCGCGGTCTGCTCGCGGCTCTGCGCCGAGTCGATGCTGGCGGCGGCAATACCATGGCGGGCGAGGAAGGCGAGCTGGTCCTGCATCAGCGCCAGCAGCGGCGAGACCACCAGGGTCAGGTGCGGCAGCAGAAGCGCCGGCAACTGGTAGCACAGCGACTTGCCCGAGCCGGTGGGGAAGATCGCCGCCGCCGAGCGCCCGGCCAGCACTGCGCTGACTGCCGCCTCCTGGCCGGGACGGAACTGGCGGAAGCCGAAGACACGTTCGAGGGTGTCGTGCATGGGGGTAACTCCTTTCATGGGCGTCCACCCAGCCTAGGAAGCGCTTTTGTAGGAGCGCGCTTGCCAGCGAACGGGATTAGGAGCATTCGCCAACGGTACAGATTCTGCCACCTTGTAGGAGCGCGCCATGCGCGTGATCGCGGGCATGGCCCGCTCCTACAGGACTCTACCGGTGCAAATGAAAAAGCCGCCCGAAGGCGGCTCTTTCCAGAACGGGCTCGCTTACAGCTGCGGGCCGGCGTTCTTGATGGCGTCGCTCACGTCGAACTTCTGGAAGTTGTCGATGAACTTGGTGGCCAGGCCCTTGGCGGCTTCGTCGTAGGCAGCCTTGTCTTCCCAGGTGTTGCGCGGGTTGAGCAGGACGGTGTCGACGCCCGGAACGGCCTTGGGCACGTCCAGGTTGATGATGTCCAGGTGCTCGGTCTCGGCGCCGATCAGAGCACCGCTCTGGATGGCGGCGATCACGCCACGGGTGGTCGGGATGTTGAAGCGTTTGCCGACGCCGTAGCCACCACCGGTCCAGCCGGTGTTGACCAGGTAGACCTTGGAGCCGAAGGCCTTGATGCGCTTGATCAGCAGCTCGGCGTAGACGCCAGCCGGACGCGGGAAGAACGGTGCGCCGAAGCAGGTGGAGAAGGTCGACTTGATGCCGCCGCCCGAACCCATTTCGGTGGAACCGACCAGCGCGGTGTAGCCGGACAGGAAGTGGTAGGCCGCCTGCTCGTTGTTCAGGATCGACACCGGCGGCAGTACGCCGGTCAGGTCGCAGGTCAGGAAGATCACGGCGTTCGGTTCGCCGCCGAGGTTCTGCTCGGAACGCTTCTCGACGTTTTCCAGCGGGTAGGCCGCGCGGGAGTTCTGGGTCAGGCTGTCATCGGCGTAGTCCGGAGTGCGGTTTTCGTCGAGGACGACGTTTTCCAGCACGGCGCCGAACTTGATGGCTTTCCAGATGACCGGCTCGTTCTTCTCGGACAGGTCGATGCACTTGGCATAGCAACCGCCTTCGATGTTGAAGACAACGCCTTCGCCCCAGCCGTGCTCGTCGTCGCCGATCAGGTAGCGGCTTTCGTCGGCGGACAGGGTGGTCTTGCCGGTGCCCGACAGGCCGAAGAACAGGGTCACGTCGCCCGCTTCGCCGATGTTGGCGGCGCAGTGCATCGGCAGCACGTCTTTTTCCGGCAGCAGGTAGTTCTGCACGCCGAACATGGCCTTCTTCATCTCACCGGCGTAGCGCATGCCGGCGATCAGCACCTTCTTCTGGGCGAAGTTGAGGATCACGCAGCCATCGGAGTTGGTGCCGTCACGCTCGGGCACGCACTCGAAGTTGGCGACGTTGAGAACCTGCCACTCTTCGCGGCCGGCCGGGTTGTACTGCTCGGGCTCGATGAACAGCGCACGGCCGAACAGGTTCTGCCAGGCGGTAGCGGTGGTCATCTTCACGGCCAGGTAGTGGTCGTGGGCCGAACCTACATGAACGTGGGAAACGAAATGGTCCTGGGCGTCATTGAAGGCCTGGACACGGTCCCACAGGGCATCGAACTTGTCGGCCGGGAACGGACGGTTGATGGCGCCCCATGCGATGGAATCCTTGCTGCCCGGCTCTTCGACGATGAAACGGTCGGCAGGCGAGCGGCCGGTGCGGTGGCCGGTTTTCACCACGAGCGAGCCGTTGTCGGCGAGTTCGCCTTCGCCGCGGCGAATGGCTTCTTCCACCAGTTGGGCAACGCTGATATCGGTGTAAACGGCTTTATTGGCTTGCGTCATGTGGGTCCCCGTCGGCCGAAGCCGAGTCCTCCAAACATTGCGTAGTGACTTCTGATTCCCACTACCGCGGAAAAAAGTCGCGGGATTATGCCAGAAAAGAACTGTTCTCGTGCAGCCTCTGATCTGGCGAGAGCGCCATTGGTTCGGCTATCGGACAAATCGATGCGGTCAATGGCGGGTTTCTGACGGTGTCTGGCTACCGCCGCCCGAGAACAGCTGGGCAACGTCCGAACCGTCGAACTGGTAGCGCTGGTTGCAGAACTGGCAGTCGATGACGATCTCGCCGTCCTCCTCGGCCAGCAGACGCTCGGCGTCTTCCTGCCCAAGACTGACCAGCGCGTTGGCCGAGCGTTCCCGCGAGCAGCTGCAGCGGAACACCAGCGGCTGCGGATCGAACAGGCGCACGTCGTCCTCGTGGTACAGGCGGTGCAGCACGGTGGCGTTGTCCAGGCCCAGCAGCTCCTCGGCGGTGAGGGTATCGGCCAGGGTGCTGACGTGCTGCCAGCTGGCTTCGCGCGACTCGGCGTCGCGCTGGCGGTCGGCCGGCAGTTGCTGCAGCAGCAGGCCACGGGCGCGGCGGCTGTCGGCGTTCAGCCAGAAACGGGTCGGCAGTTGCTCGGAGGTAGCGAAGTAGGTCGACAGGCAGTCCGCCAGGGTCGCGCCTTCCAGCGGCACGATGCCCTGGTAGCGCTTGCCGTTCTTCGGATCGACGGTGAGGGTCAGTACGCCCTCTGGCATCAGCTCCGGCAGACCGGCGGTATCGCCGATGGCGTCCGCGTCGTAGCGGGCCAGGCCGCGCACTTCGCGGTTGCTGGAGCACTCCACCATCAGCAGTGGCACGGCGCCATTGGAGCGCGCCTGCAGCACCAGCAGACCATCGAACTTCAGGGTGCCGCAGAGCAGCGCGGCGGCGGCCAGCATTTCTCCCAGCAGTTGGGCGACCGGCTGTGGGTAGGGGTGCTTGGCCAGCACTTCGGCGAAGCTGCGGTCGAGCTCTACCAGCTCACCACGGACATCGGTGTTGTCGAACAGGAAACGCTGACTTTGATCGATCTGGGACATGCTCTGCACAACGCTGCGATAGGCACAAATAAATGACAAGTTGATGGCAAAGGCCTATAAAGCGCGCTTTGCAGCACCCACCCATACTCGGGGGGTTCCGTAAGGGGGTATCGATTTTATGGACAAAACCACGCCGTTCCAAGCCACCTGGTCCTGGAAGCCCTTCATCGCCTGTCACCTGATGGCGGTCGTCCTGCTCCTGCTGTGGCTCTGGGAGCCCGCTCGCAGCGCGATGGACCTGTTCGACTTCAGCCTGTTCAGCCTGCTCAACCAGCCGCTGGCGACCAACGAAGCCTGGCGCCTGACCTGGGCCGTGGCGAGCACCCGGCCGTTCGACCTGCTGGTGGGGGTGATCCTGCTGCTGCTGATGATCCGTGGCGACTGGATCTTCAAGGCCACCCAGGTCCGCGCGGCGACCTTCGGCTTTTTATGCGCAGCCGTCGTGCTGGTGGTCGTGCGCATCCTCTACGCCAAGGTCGCCCACAAGCTGGGCTGGCAGCACGCGAGCATTTCCAGCATCGCGCCGGATGCCGTACGCCTGGAACACTTCTTCCCGCAATGGGAAGACACGCCCTTCGAGGTGAAGGACGAATCCGCCCGCAGCTTCCCCGGCGACCACGCCTCGGTGCTGTTGATCTGGGCGCTGTTCCTCACCCTGTTCGCCCGCAACGCCCTGCAGTGGGTGGTGATCTGGGGCCTGGCGCTGCTGTTCATGCTGCCGCGCCTGGTGGCCGGCGCGCACTGGGGCCAGGACGACTACATCGGCGGCGTGCAGATGGCGCTGGTGGCCCTGGCCTGGAGCTGCTTCACCCCCTTCGCCGCCAAGGGCAGCGCAGCCCTGGTGCGCTGGACCGATCCGCTGTTCCGCCTGGCCGCGCGGATTCCGCTGGTCAATCGCCTGAGCGTTATCGCGGCCTGAACCGTCGGCCGGCGCCCGTGTGGCGCGCCGGCCGTTGCTCTCGACCAGAGCATCGGGATATATCCCACAGCGATCTTCCGCGTTTCGTCGTGGTCAATGGAGCATCATCGCTCTCCCCGACCGGAGCCCCTCCAGGAGTTCGCCCCGCCATGCTGATCGAAACCCGCGCCATCCTGCTCGACATGGACGGCACCCTGGTGCAGTCCACCGCCGCCGTCGAAGTCATCTGGAGCCTGTGGTGCCAGCGCCACGGCCTGCCGCCGGAGGCTGCGCTGTCGATCTGCCACGGTGTGCGCTCGCAGGACGTGATCGGCCGCCTCGCGCCGCACCTGGAGCTGGCGGAAGAACTGGCGTTCCTGCACGAACTGGAACTCGAGCACGTAGCGCAACCGTCCATCGTGGGCGGCGCCGACCGTTTCCTCGGCACCCTGACCGGCCAGCCCTGGGCGGTGGTCACCTCCGCCAGCCGCGCGATTGCCCTGGATCGCCTCGCCCTCTGCGGCCTGCCGCTGCCGGATGTGCTGGTCGGCTCCGATGACGTCAGCGCCGGCAAGCCGGACCCGCAACCCTACCGGCTCGGCGCCCAGCGCCTGGGCATGGCAGCGCAGGACTGCCTGGCCTTCGAAGACGCTCCGGCCGGCGTGCAGAGCGCGCTGGACGCTGGCTGCCAGGTGATTCAGATCGGCACCGGCAGTGCTTTCGATCCGCGCGTGCGCGCCGTGGTGCCGGACTGGTCACCGCTGAGCCTGAAGGCCGCGAACGGCAAATTGCTGATCGAACTGCCCGATCATTCCTGATCGCGGAAGCTGAACAACTGGCGGCGCTGCTTCTTGGTCGGCCGCCCGTCGGTCTGCACGCCCAGCGCGCCGGCCTTGCGCATTGCCGAAGCGTCCTCGCGGCGCTTCACGCTGTCGGCGGTCTCCTCGTAGAGCAACTGCGCTTCGGGTGCGCCACGGCGCACCATGGACAGCGCCTTCACCACCACGGTGCGCTCGTCGAAGCCGGTGCGGATCACGTACTCCTCGCCGACCTTCGGCTCCTTGCCCGGCTTGCAGCGTTCGCCCCGGCAATGCACCTTGCCGCCATCGATGGCTTCCTTGGCCAGGGAGCGGGTCTTGTAGAAGCGCGCCGCCCACAGCCACTTGTCCAGGCGGACCTTGTCGTCGTCTTTTTCGCTCACTTCACAACCTCGTCATGCGGGTCTGAGAGTGTACCCCGCGCCCCGCTGGCGGGGCACAAGCGGCCTGACTAGAATGCCGGCAAACGCCGGGGACACCAGCCTTGAAGACTTTCGACCAGCTGTCGGTAATTGGTCTGCGTGAATGGATAGCCTTGCCCGAGCTGGGCATGGTCGGCCTGCGCGCGAAGATCGACACCGGCGCCAGCACCTCCAGCCTGCATGCCAGCGACATCGTGCCCTTCGAGCGCAACGGGCAGAGCTGGGTGCGCTTCGTCGCGCACCTGGGCACCCAGGTGCAGCGTCGCCATCGCTGCGAAGCGCCGGTGGTGACGATGAAGACCATCAAGAGCTCCAACGGCCAGGCCCAGACCCGCTACGTGATCCGCACCCTGCTGGCGCTGGGCGACCGCGCCTGGTCGGTGGAATTCACCCTGGCCTGCCGCAAGACCATGCGCTACCGCGTGCTGCTAGGCTCCAAGGCTCTTGTGCAGGGCCAACTGGTGGTCAACCCCGGCCTCACCTACGTGCAAGACAAACCCCTCATCATGGTTCCCGCCACCCTTCCAGGTGATCAATGAAAATTGCTGTGCTGTCGCGCAATCCGCGCCTGTATTCCACCCGTCGGCTGGTAGAGGCCGGGCAGCAACGCGGCCACGAGATGGTGGTGATCGACACCCTCCGCGCCTACATGAACATCGCCAGCCACAAGCCGCAGATCCACTACCGCGGCAAGCCGCTGGAAGGTTTCGACGCGGTGATCCCGCGCATCGGCGCCTCGGTGACCTTCTATGGCTGCGCCGTGCTGCGCCAGTTCGAGATGATGGGCGTCTTCCCGCTCAACGAGTCGGTGGCCATCGCCCGTTCCCGCGACAAGCTGCGTTCGCTGCAGCTGCTGTCGCGCAAGGGCATCGGCCTGCCGGTGACCGGTTTCGCCCACTCCCCCGATGACGTGCCGGACCTGATCGAGATGGTCGGTGGCGCGCCACTGGTGATCAAGCTGCTGGAAGGCACCCAGGGCATCGGCGTGGTCCTCTGCGAGACGGAGAAGGCCGCCGAATCGGTGCTGGAGGCCTTCATGGGGCTCAAGCACAACATCATGGTGCAGGAGTACATCAAGGAAGCCGGCGGTGCCGACATCCGCTGCTTCGTGGTCGGCGACAAGGTGATCGCCTCGATGAAGCGCCAGGCCGCGGCCGGCGAGTTCCGCTCCAACCTGCACCGCGGCGGCAGCGCCAGCCTGATCAAGATCACCCCGGAGGAGCGTATGACCGCCATCCGCGCCGCCAAGGTGATGGGCCTGCACGTCGCCGGCGTCGACATCCTGCGCTCCAACCATGGGCCGCTGGTGATGGAGGTGAACTCCTCGCCGGGCCTGGAAGGCATCGAGACCACCACCGGCAAGGACATCGCCGGGGTGATCATCGAGTACCTGGAGAAGAATGGCGGGCCGCATCTGGCGCGGACCAAAGGCAAGGGATGAGCCGGGCTTTCGCGACGCATGCGTCGCGCCGGCGAACGCCAGGCCACGGATGGCCTGGCAGGGGTCTCAGAGAAGCACGTGGTCACGACAGGGATGTCAGGAACAAACTTTCATGAAGCACCCTTGAGCATCGCGCGGGGTCTTGCCCTCACCCCAGCCCTCTCCCGGAGGGAGAGGGGGCAGTCTGTGCCTACTGACACTATGGTTTCATCCTGCGCCGATCGGTCCCCTCTCCCTTGGGAGAGGGTGAGGGGAATGCACGGCACAGCGTTGCCTCATTGAACCCTTCGCGAGCACGCTCGCTCCTAGAGTTTCTTCTGCAGTCTTTGGAACCCAGCCATGCCCACTTCCCGCCCCCACGCCGAACTCACCTGGTCGCCCATCGAGGGCCGCGTCGCGCTGGTTGCGCCGGCCTCGGCGATTGCCGAAGAGGTGCTGGAAGCCACCCTGCGCCAGCTGGAGGTGCAGGGCATCGACTACCACCTGGGCGAGCACACCGACGCCCGCTACCGCTACCTGGCCGGCACGCCGGAGCAACGCCTGGAAGACTTCCACGCCGCCTTCGAGCGAGAAGACGTCAGCGCCGTCTGGTGCCTGCGTGGCGGCTACGGCTGTGGACAACTCATCCCGCAGCTGGACTGGCAGCGCCTCAAGGCCGCCTCGCCGCGCCCGCTGATCGGCTTCTCGGACATCTCCATCCTGCTCAGCGCCTTCCACCGCCAGGGCCTGCCGGCGATCCATGGCATGGTCGCCACCGGCCTCGGTCTGCAGCCGTTGAGCGCACCCAGCGAGCAGCGTGAACGCCTGGCCTCGCTGGCCTCGATCAGCCACGTACTGGCCGGCGGCCCCGGCAAGCTGGCGGTGCAGCACCTGGCAGGGCCGAAGGCGGCTGTAGAAGGCGAACTGATCGGCGGCAACCTCACCGCACTGGCCTGCATGGCTGGCACAGCAGGCGCGCTGTACGTGCCGGACGGCGCGATCCTTATCCTCGAAGACGTCGGCGAACCCTACTACCGCCTGGAGCGCAGCCTCTGGCAACTGCTGAACAGCCTGGACGGCGCACGCCTGGGCGCGGTCTGCCTCGGCACCTTCACCGATTGCCCGCGCAAGGGCGTGGCCCACAGCCTAGAAGAAATCTTCGCCGAGTACGCCGCGCAGCTGGGCGTGCCGCTCTACCACGGACTGCCCAGCGGCCACGGCGCGCACAACCGCGCCTGGCCCTATGGGCGCCAGGCGGTGCTGGAAGGCAAATCCCTGCGCTGGGATTAGTGCGCGTCGCGCGGCAGCAGCAATCCCAACGGCAGGCAGACTCGCGCTTCCACACCACCGCCCTCGCGGTTGCGCAGCTCGATGCTGCCGCCGTGCTGTTCGGCGATACGTTTGACGATAGCCAGACCGAGGCCGGTGCCCTTGCCGCCGCGCGCTTTGTCGCCACGGAAGAAGGGGTTGAAGATGTTTTCCAGCTCCTGCGGATCGACCCCCGCGCCACGGTCCAGCACGCTGAGCACCACGTAGGGCGCGCCGCCACCGCCCGCCACGTGGGCTGCCACTTCGACCTTGCCGCCGCCGTGGTTCAGGCCGTTCTCGATCAGGTTGCCAAGCAGGCGCTTGATCGATACCCGGCGGAAGCGGAACAGCGGCAGCGTCTCCAGGCACAGGCGCACGCGGTTGCCGCTCTGGTTGAAGGCGTCGGCCACCTCGCGGATCAGGTCGGCGAGGTCGCCCTCTTCCACCGACTCGTCGCGGCCATCGCGGATGAAGGCGAGGAACTGGTCGAGGATGGCGTCCATGTCCTCGATGTCACGGACCATGTCCTCGACCATTTCGCGGTCGCTGTCGGGCATCAGTTCCAGTGACAGGCGCAGGCGCGTCAGCGGCGTGCGCAGGTCGTGGGAAACCCCCGCCAGCATCAGCTCGCGCTCGCGACCGGCCTGCTCGACATCGTCGGCCATCTGGTTGAACGCGCGGTACACCTCGGCCATCTCGCTGGGCGTTTCCGGCCCCAGCGGCAGGCGCACGCTGCGCCCCTTGCCGAACTCGCGGGAGGCGAAGACCAGGCGCTTGAGCGGCTGGCTGAGCAGGCGCACGAAGATCCAGGCGGCAGCGGTGGACAGCAGGCCGATGCCGAGGAACCAGCCCAGCACGCTCCAGATCTGCTGGCCGCGCAGCGGGTGCGGGTAGAGCGGCACGCCGATCCAGCCGTCACCCAGGGTCGGCGCGCGAACCCAGAGCATCGATGGATGGTGGATACGCAGGCGGGTCTCGGTGTCGATGCCCAGCTCCATGCGCATCTGCCGCTGGAAGATTTCCGTGTAAGGCCAGTGCACTTCCTCCGGCTGCCCCTGTTCGTGGGGCGCCCACTTCAACCCGGCGGACTGGGCGATGGCCTCGCGCGACTTCTCGTCCGCCGCCCAGTAGGCGCGCACGGTCAGCGCCGCGCCATGGCTGTACTGGCGGTCGACCAGCATGTCTTCGTTCATCAGCAGGTACACCAGGGTCAGCGCCTTGGAGAACAGCACGACGATGAGCACCAGCCAGAGGGTGCGGGCGAAGAAGCTTTGCGGGAACCAGAGGGGTGTTTTCAAGAGGGCGTTACCAGCGGAACACGAACGGCCGGGGCGAAGGACTCCGCCCCGGCGGGGTCAATCACTTGCGGGCGGCGCCGTCCGGCACGAATACGTAACCCACGCCCCAGACGGTCTGGATGTAGCGCGGCTTCGACGGATCGGGCTCGATCAGCCGGCGCAGGCGGGAAATCTGTACGTCGATGGAGCGCTCCAGGGCGTCCCACTCGCGGCCGCGAGCCAGGTTCATCAGCTTGTCGCGGGTCAGCGGCTCGCGCGCATGCTGCACCAGGGCCTTGAGCACGGCGAACTCACCGGTGGTGAGCATGTGCACTTCCTCGCCCTTCTTCAGCTCGCGGGTAGCCAGGTGCAGCTCGTAGTCGCCGAAAGTGACGACCTCGTCCTCGCCCGCCGGCGCGCCCGGCACCAGCGGCGCCTGGCGGCGCAGCACGGCCTTGATCCGCGCCAGCAGTTCGCGCGGGTTGAAGGGCTTGGCCAGGTAGTCGTCGGCGCCCTGCTCAAGGCCTGAGATACGGCTGGACTCGTCGCCCTTGGCGGTGAGCATGATGATCGGGATCTGGTTGTTCGACTCGCGCAGGCGCTTGCACGCGGAGAGGCCATCCTCGCCGGGCATCATCAGGTCCAGCACCACCAGCTGGAACAGCTCGCGGGCCAGCAGGCGGTCCATCTGCTCGGTGTTTTCGACGGCGCGGACACGGTAACCCTGCTCATCGAGGAAGCGTTCCAGCAGACGGCGCAGGCGCGCATCGTCATCGACCACGAGGATCTTTTCGCCTTCCGGCAGGGTGGCAGCGTTGGTCATGGAAACTCCCAGAATCTGATTCGACGGGCATTATCGCCCAGCCGCCGCGCATCACGGCCTGTCCATTGTTAGCAGATTTTTCCCCGACCAGTCGCCCACCCGGTGAAATTGTCGTGGGTATAATGCGGCGCTTTTGCGGCGGGGCGTTGTCACAGAGCCTGTCGAATGACCGGGAAGCCCGGCATTGGCGCTCTGTTATGGGCCTTTCGATGATCCTGCGAGCTAGCGCAGCAGATCATGCGCCCCGTTTTCGATTGTCTTGTCAGGTGGATTCATGGACAGCATCAACACCCGTATCGCCGAAGAGCTTTCCGCACTGCCCTCCGGCCGCGTTCAACCGCAGCAAGTCGCCGCTGCCGTCGCCCTGCTCGATGAGGGCTCCACCGTCCCCTTCATCGCCCGTTACCGCAAGGAAGTCACCGGCAGCCTGGACGACACCCAGCTGCGCATGCTCGAAGAGCGCCTGCGTTACCTGCGCGAACTGGAAGACCGCCGTGGCGCGATCCTCGCCAGCATCGAGGAACAGGGCAAGCTGACCCCGGAACTGGCCCGCGAGATCAAGCTCGCCGACACCAAGACCCGCCTCGAAGACCTCTACCTGCCCTATAAGCAGAAGCGCCGCACCAAGGGCCAGATCGCCCTGGAAGCCGGCCTCGGCGAACTGGCCGACGCGCTGTTCAACGACCCGAGCCTGTCGCCGGAAACCGAAGCCGCGCGCTTCGTCGATGCCGAGAAGGGCTTCGCCGACACCCGTGCCGTGCTCGAAGGCGCCAAGTACATCCTGATGGAGCGCTTCGCCGAGGACGCCACTCTGCTGGACCGCCTGCGCGGCTTCCTCAAGGACAACGCCACCCTCACCGCACGCATGGTGCCGGGCAAGGAAACCGAAGGCGCCAAGTTCAGCGATTACTTCGAGCACGACGAGCCGCTCAAGAGCGCCCCGTCGCACCGCGCCCTGGCGATCTTCCGTGGGCGCAACGAAGGCATCCTCAGCGTCGCGCTGAAGGTCGGCGAAGAGCTGCCGGGCACCTCGCACCCCTGCGAGATCATGATCGGCGAGCGTTTCGGCGTCTCCAACCAGGGCCGCGCCGCTGACAAGTGGCTGTCCGAAGTGGTGCGCTGGACCTGGAAGGTCAAGCTCTACACCCACCTGGAAACCGACCTGCTGGGCGAGCTGCGCGACGGCGCCGACGCCGAGGCGATCAACGTCTTCGCGCGCAACCTGCACGACCTGCTGCTGGCCGCCCCGGCCGGCCCGCGCGCCACCCTGGGCCTGGACCCAGGCCTGCGCACCGGCGTGAAAGTCGCCGTGGTCGATGCCACCGGCAAGCTGCTGGACACCGCCACCGTCTACCCGCACGTGCCGAAGAACCAGTGGGACCAGACCATCGCCGTGCTCGCCGCGCTGTGCGCCAAGCACCAGGTGGAACTGATCGCCATCGGCAACGGCACCGCCAGCCGCGAGACCGACAAGCTGGCCGCCGAGCTGATCAAGAAATACCCGGCGCTCAAGTGCACCAAGATCATGGTCAGCGAGGCCGGCGCCTCGGTGTACTCGGCTTCCGAACTGGCCGCCAGGGAGTTCCCGGAGCTGGACGTATCGCTGCGCGGCGCCGTGTCCATCGCCCGCCGCCTGCAGGACCCGCTGGCCGAGCTGGTGAAGATCGAGCCCAAATCCATCGGCGTCGGCCAGTACCAGCACGACGTGTCCCAGCTGCAGCTCGCGCGCAGCCTGGACGCGGTGGTGGAAGACTGCGTGAACGCCGTGGGCGTGGACGTGAACACCGCCTCCGCCGCCCTGCTGGCACGCATCTCCGGCCTCAACAGCACCCTGGCCCAGAACATCGTCTCGCACCGTGACGCCAACGGCGCGTTCCGCACCCGCGACGACCTGCGCAAGGTCAGCCGCCTCGGCGACAAGACTTTCGAGCAGGCCGCCGGTTTCCTCCGCGTGATGAACGGCGACAACCCGCTGGACGCCTCCGCGGTGCACCCGGAAACCTACCCGCTGGTGCAGCGCATCGCCGCCGACACCGGCCGTGACGTGCGCTCGCTGGTCGGCGACTCGGGCTTCCTCAAGCGCCTGGACCCGAAGAAGTTCACCGACGAGCAGTTCGGCCTGCCCACCGTCACCGACATCCTCAAGGAACTCGACAAGCCCGGCCGCGACCCACGCCCGGAGTTCAAGACCGCCGAGTTCCAGGAAGGCGTCGAAAGCCTGAAGGACCTCACGCCCGGCATGGTGCTCGAAGGCGTGGTGACCAACGTCACCAACTTCGGCGCCTTCGTCGACATCGGCGTCCACCAGGACGGCCTGGTGCACATCTCCGCGCTGTCGGAGAAGTTCGTCAAGGACCCGTACGAAGTGGTCAAGGCCGGTGACATCGTCAAGGTGAAGGTCATGGAGGTGGACATCCCGCGCAATCGCGTCGGCCTGTCCATGCGCATGAGCGACACCCCCGGCGAGAAGGTTGACGGCCCGCGCGGCGGCGGCCGTCCCGGCAACAGTGCGCCGCGTGGCGAGCGCAGCGCAGCCCCGCGCCAGCAGGAGAAGGCCCCGGCGAACAACGCCATGGCCTCGCTGTTCGCCAACGCCAAGCAACTGAAGAAGAAGTAAGGAAGATCCATGAGCGAGATGCCCGCCCGCGAGCTGATGATCAGCCGCTTCAGCGAAACCATCGGCGTGCAGCCGATCCGTATCGCTGACGGCGAAGCCGAGGTGCTCCTGCCGATGGCCGAGCACCTGCGCAACCGCGGCAACGTCATGCACGGCGGCGCGCTCTTCACGCTGATGGACATGACCATGGGCCTGGCCTGCTCCAGCGCCCACGGTTTCGACCGGCAGAGCGTCACCCTGGAGTGCAAGATCAACTACATCCGCGCGGTCGCCGAAGGCGAAGTGCGCTGTGTGGCGAAAGTCCTGCACGCCGGGCGTCGTTCGCTGGTGGTCGAGGCCGACATCCACCAGGGCGACAAGCTGGTCGCCAAGGGACAAGGCACCTTCGCGCAGCTGTAAATAGCCTCGGCGCAACTGACCTATGCTGTAGTCCGGAGCCCGCGAAAGGCGGGCGTCGGCGCGGCGTCTCCCCAAGCCAGGCGACCACGCCGGTTGTGTTCTCCCCTTGTAGACCGCCCAGTCCACCCCCATAGTGGGGCGATTGCCGTGTGAAGGACTTCCAACTTGAGCGACCAACTCTCCCGCCGCCTGGCCCTGCTTGGCGATGCCGCCAATCTGTCCCTGCTCACCCAGTGCCTGCACGGTATCGAGCGCGAATGCCTGCGCGTCGATGAACGCGGCAAGCTCGCCCTGACCCCGCACCCGCGTGCCCTGGGCTCGGCGCTGACCAACCCGCAGATCACCACGGACTACTCCGAGTCGCTGCTGGAGTTCATCACCTCGACGTCCACCAGCGTCGAGAAGACCCTGGACGAGCTGGGTGACATCCACCGCTTCGCCAGCGGCAAGCTCGACGGCGAATACCTGTGGAGCCCGTCCATGCCCTGCGAGCTGCCGGATGAAGAGACCATCCCGATCGCCCGCTATGGCAGCTCGCACATCGGCCGCCTGAAATACGTCTACCGCAAGGGCCTGGCCCTGCGCTACGGCAAGACCATGCAGTGCATCGCCGGCATCCACTACAACTTCTCCCTGCCCGAGGGCATCTGGGAGCTGCTGCGCGAGGAAGAAGGCAGCGAGAAGAGCGCGCGGGACTTCCAGTCGCACCGCTACATCGCGATGATCCGCAACTTCCGCCGCTACAGCTGGCTGCTGATGTACCTGTTCGGCGCCTCGCCAGCCCTGGACGCCGGTTTCCTGCGTGGCCGTCCGCACGGCCTGGAAGCCTTCGACGAGCACACCCTCTACCTGCCCTACGCCACCAGCCTGCGCATGAGCGACCTGGGTTACCAGAACAACGCCCAGGCCGGCCTGACGCCCTGCTACAACGACCTGGACAGCTACATCGACAGCCTGCGCCGCGCAGTCAGCACGCCGTATGCGCCGTACGAGAAGGTCGGCACCAAGGTCGATGGCGAATGGGTTCAGCTGAACACCAACATCCTGCAGATCGAGAACGAGTACTACTCGAGCATCCGCCCGAAACGCGTCACCTACACCGGCGAGCGCCCGATCCAGGCGCTGATGGCCCGTGGCGTGCAGTACGTCGAGGCGCGCTGCCTGGACATCAACCCCTTCCTGCCGCTGGGCATCGACGTCACCGAAGCCCGCTTCCTCGACGCCTTCCTGCTCTACTGCGCGCTGTCCGACAGCCCGCCGCTGGGCGGTTGCGAGTGCGGCTCGGCCACCAGCAATTTCCTCAAGGTGGTCAAGGAAGGTCGTCGCCCGGGCCTGAAGCTGGAGCGCGGCGGCCAGCCGGTGGAAATGAAGGAGTGGGCGGGCGCCCTGCTCGACGCCATCGCGCCGATCATCGATCTGCTCGACCGTGCCAACGGCAGCAGCCTGCACGCGCAGAGCCTGGCCGAGCAGCGCGCCAAGGTCGCCGACGCCGACCTGACGCCATCGGCGAAGGTCCTGGCGGAGATGCATGAACGTGGCGAGAGCTTCGAAGCCTTCGCCCTGCGCTACAGCCGCCAGCACGCCGAAACGCTGCAGAGCGAACCCCTGCCGACGCAAGAGCAGGCGCGCTTCGAAGGCATGGCCAGCCAATCCCTGGCCGAACAGGCGGAGCTGGAGAAACAGCCCGAAGGCGATTTCGACACCTTCGTCGCCGCCTACCAGGCGAGCATCCTGGGTCTGATCAGCGTCTGATAGAGCAGGAAATCGCTGACACACAGCTCATAGAGTTCTGATCGGCATCCTGAGAGGGCGGGGAGAAAATTCCCCTCCCTGCGGATCGCGACCGGCACGACCGGCGCGATCCGCGCAAGCCTTCTCAGGAAAGCGCTCCATGAGTTCCCCTTCATCCCTCTGGACCCTCCACCAGCTGGAGACCGCCTACCAGCAAGGCTATCTGGAAGCACTGCTCGAACGCCGGCCCCGTCGGCCTGACCATGATGTCCTGGCCGCCAGCTGGGAAGCCGGCTGGCTCGATGGCAGCGAGCGCCTGCGCCAGCTCCGACCCCAGGCAGCGCCGTGCAAGGCGCTACCGCTGAAGGTGCAGATCAGGTATTCGCTGAGGCAACAGGCGAAAACCTGATCAGAGGGTCTTCTCGAACACCTGCGAGTTGCGCTGGTAGTTGTACAGCGATGCCCGCGCCGCCGGCAGGCGCTCCACGCTGCTGGGCTGGAAGCCGCGCTCGCGGAACCAGTGGGCGGTGCGCGTGGTGAGGACGTAGAGGGTCTTCAGGCCGAGGTTGCGCGCGCGCTGTTCGATGCGTTCCAGCAGATCGTCACCGCGCCCGCCGTGGCGGTACTCCGGGTTCACCGCCAGGCAGGCCAGCTCGCCGGAATCCGAATCGGCGATGGGATAGAGCGCCGCGCAGGCGATGATCAGTCCTTCGCGTTCGACGATGCTGAACTGCTCGATCTCGCGTTCCAGCACCTCGCGGGAACGGCGCACCAGGATGCCCTGCTCTTCCAGCGGACGAATCAGCTCCAGCAGTCCGCCAACGTCCTCGATGCCCGCTTCGCGCAGTTGTTCGAACTGCTCCTGGGCGACCAGGGTGCCGTTGCCGGTGCGGGTGAAGAGCTCGCTGAGCAGCGAACCGTCTTCGGTGTAGCTGACGATATGGCTGCGGCGCACGCCCGCGCGACAGGCCTGGGCAGCAGCATCCAGCAGCTCGCCCTGGTAGCTCGCGCCGAGGCGCTCCAGGTGCGCCGGCACCTGCTGCGGGCGCAGCTCGCGCACCAGCTTGCCGGCATCGTCCATCAGGCCGCGCTCGGCTCCATAGAGGATCAGCTTGTCTGCGCCCAGGTCGATGGCCGCGCGCATGGCCACGTCCTCGCAGGCGAGGTTGAAGATTTCCCCGGTGGGCGAATAGCCCAGCGGCGAGAGCAGCACGATGCTGCGCTCGTCGAGCTGGCGGTTGATGCCCTTGCGGTCGATCCGCCGCACTTCGCCGGTGTGGTGATAGTCGATACCGTCGACCACGCCGATCGGCCGCGCGGTGACGAAGTTGCCGGCGGTCACGCGCAGGCGCGAGCCCTGCATCGGCGAGGCGGCCATGTCCATGGACAGTCGCGCTTCGATGGAGATGCGCAGGCTGCCGACGGCGTCGATCACGCAGTCCAGGGTCGGCGCATCGGTGACCCGCAGGCCACGGTGGAAGCGCGGCGCCAGCCCGTGGGAAGCCAGGCGCGCCTCGATCTGCGGGCGCGAGCCATGCACCAGCACCAGGCGCACGCCGAGGCTGTGCAGCAGCACCAGGTCGTGGACGATATTGCCGAAATTGGGGTCTTCGACGCCCTCGCCGGGGAGCATCACCACAAAGGTGCAATCCCGGTGCGAATTGATATAGGGCGAGGCGTGGCGCAGCCAGTTGACGTAGTCGTGCATTGCTTGAAAAGCCTGTCGTTCGAGTGGGCGGAAATCTGTCGGATGCGGCCGGAGTTCGGCCAGGGCGGCGCGGTTATCGTCGTCGCATGCACATCGACAGGTTTCTCCTCTTGGATAGGTTGGGCCCGTTACCGGGGCGCGCTACAGGCAACTCTTCATCGACAGTTGTTGCGGACTGCTCTTCAGCGACTGCCTTTCATAAACAGTAGTGACGGATCAGGCCGCGCAGCAGTTCCACGCAGGGCTCGATGCGGTCGAGCTCGAGGTGTTCGTCCGGCTGGTGGGCGCAGGCGATGTCGCCGGGGCCCAGCACCAGGGTCTGGCAGCCGAGCTGCTGAAGATACGGTGCTTCGGTGCCAAAGGCTACCGCTTGTGCCGTGTGCCCGGTCAGACTTTCGGCCAGCCGCACCAGCTCGCTCTGTGCCGGCTCCTCGAAGGGTGGCACGGCGGGGAACAGCGGAGCGTAGTCGATCTTCACCGCATGGCGCTCGGCGACCGGCTTGAGCCGCTCACGGATGGCCTGGCGCAGGGCTTCGGGCTGCATGCCGGGCAGCGGGCGCAGATCGAACTCCAGCGCACACTGGCCGCAGATGCGGTTGGGGTTGTCGCCGCCGTGGATGCAGCCCAGGTTGAGGGTCGGCTGCGGCACGCTGAACTGCGGGTTGCTGAACTCCTGCTGCCACTGGTTGCGCAGGCCCTGCAATTCGCCCATCACCGCCTGCATCGCCTCCAGCGCACTGCGCCCCAGGCTCGGGTCGGAGGAGTGGCCGCTCTGCCCGAGGATGTCGATGCGCTCCATCATCACGCCCTTGTGCAGGCGGATCGGCTTGAGGTTGGTCGGCTCGCCGATCACCGCCGCACGGCCCAGCGGCCGCCCGGCCTCGGCCAGCACACGGGCGCCGGCCATGGAGCTTTCCTCGTCGCAGGTGGCAAGGATGATCAGTGGCTGTTTGAACGGCTGATCGAGCAATGGCAGCAGCGCTTCGATGGCCAGGGCGAAGAAGCCCTTCATGTCGCAGGAGCCGAGGCCGAACCAACGCCCGTCGCGTTCGTCCAGGCCCAGCGGGTCGCTTTTCCACAGGGCCTCGTCGTAGGGCACGGTATCGGTGTGTCCGGCCAGCACCAGGCCGCCGGGGCCACTGCCCAGGGTAGCGACCAGGTTGAACTTGCCCGGCGACACCGGCTGCAGCTCGCAGGCGAAGCCCAGGTCCACCAGCCAGTTGCCCAGCAACTCGACCACCGGGCGGTTGGACTGGTCCAGTGCGGGCTGGGTGCAGCTGACCGAGGGGATTGAGATCAGCTCGGCGAAGCGTTGTTTGAGCGGCGGCAACGGCATGGCTTTCTCCAGAAGATGGACTCCACTATGGACCATGCGGCGGTGCGGTAAAACCTCGCGGCGCCCGGCAGGAACGCTGAAGTCCTGTAAACTGCATGACTTTGAAGCCTTTTTCGCGCCCGTCGTTCCGTCCTTGCTACAAGAGGCCGGGAATCCGGGCGCGTCCGCTCTGAACCGGACCCCCGCCATGCAGAAAGAAACCGAAATCAAATTGCGCGTCAGCCGCGAGACCCTCGAAGCCCTGCGCGATCACCCGGCGCTGAAGAAGCGCAACAAATCCGGCTGGGAGCCCCGCGAGCTGTTCAACCAGTATTACGACACCCCCGGCCGCGACCTGGCCCGCGCCCGCGTGGCGCTGCGCATGCGCAAGGATGGCGAGCAGTTCATCCAGACCCTGAAGACCCGCGGCCAGAGTGTGGCCGGCTTGTCCGAGCGCAACGAATGGGACTGGTACCTGGAGAAGAACAAGCTCGACCTGAAGAAACTCGACGACCAGTGCTGGCCGGCCGCCCTCGCCGACCTGGACAAGAAAAGCCTGAAGCCGATCTTCAGCACCGACTTCACCCGCCAGCGCGCCGAGATCGCCTGGGGCCGCGGCAAGGCCAAGGTGGTGATCGAGGCCGCGCTGGACCTGGGCAAGGTCATCGCCGGCAAGCAGGAAGAGGAAATCTGCGAGCTGGAACTGGAACTGCGCCAGGGCGAGCCCGAGGCGCTGCTGGAACTGGCCATCGAACTGGCCGCGGACCTGGCGCTGATGCCCTGCGACATCAGCAAGGCCGAGCGCGGCTACCGACTGTTCGACCCGGCCAGCTACAGCATCCAGCCCGACACCCAGAAGCTGCTGCATGAAACCCCGCTGGACGGCGCCTTCGCCGCGCTGTCCTGGTCGCTGCTGGGCAGCAGCCAGCGCCTCGCCGAGCAATACCGCTTCAACGGCCACTGGAGCCTGCTGGAAAGCTGGCTGCAGCAACTGGTCGACCTGCGCGCCCTGCTCGGCAGCCTCGGCCAGGCCGTGCCGCGCGCCAGCACCCGCGAGCTGCGTGCTGCCCTCGACGCGCTGATCGCCGACTGGCAGCCGCGCATCGAACAGGGTCGCCACGACGACGCCGTGCGCCAGCAGATGCCGGCCGCCTTCCGCGAGGAACTGGCCAACCTGCGCTGGGGTCAGTTCTCCCTGAGCACCTCGCGCTGGCTGCTGGGCAAGGGCTGGGCCACCGAGCGCAACGAACGCGCCAACCGCCTGGGCGGTTCCGCCGTCGGCAAGTGGCTGCAGCGCACCCTGGCCGAAGAGGCCCAGGCCATGCCGCTGCAACGCGCTCAGCAACTGCCCGAAGTGCTCGCCGACCAACTGCCGCGCCTGCAGCGCATGCTGGTCTGGCTGCGCCTGGCGCGCAGCGTGCTGGAGCTGCCGGAAACCGACCGCCTGTACGGCGAACTGGCCAAGCTGCAGGAGCTGCTCGTCACTCCCGACGCCGAGGGGCGCCTGGATGCCCTCGCGGCCCAGGCCCATACTGTGCTGACCCTCAAGCCGTGGAAGGCGCTTTTGAAATAAGCTGGCCCGGCATTGCTGCGGGCCTGTGACCCGCCACTGGAAGTAGGGAGTCCGCATGTCCGTCTTTGCCCCATCCGCCCAGGACCGTCCGCTCGACCTGGGCGATATCCTGCGCGAGCTGGTCACCCAGGGCCGCGTCGCCCAGGATGACGCCGAGCAGTGCCTGGCGATCCGCCGCAGCGCCGTGAAGAACCAGCAGCACCCGCTGGAGTTCCTCGCCGCGCAGCAGGTCGCGGACCGCCAGCGGCCCGGGCACAAGCTGGACCTGGACACCTTGGTGAGGTGGCTGGCGGACTTTTCCGGGCAGCCCTACCTGCGCATCGACCCGCTGAAGATCGACGTCGCCGCCGTCACCCCGCTGATGTCCTACGCCTTCGCCCAGCGCCACCAGATCCTCGCGGTCGCGGTGGCGCCGGATGAAGTCACCATCGCCAGTGCGCAGCCGTTCGTGCACGCCTGGGAGAGCAACCTCACCCACGTGCTCAAGCGCCCGATCAGGCGCGTGGTCGCCAACCCGGTGGATATCCAGCGCTTCACCGTGGAGTTCTACCGCCTCGCCAAATCGGTGACCGGCGCCAGCTCGCAGGACCAGAAGATCAGCGGCATCGGCAACTTCGAGCAACTGCTCAACCTGGGCGCCAACGACCAGGAGCCCGATGCCAACGATGCGCACATCGTCACCATCGTCGACTGGCTGTTCCAGTACGCCTTCCAGCAGCGCGCCAGCGATATCCACATCGAGCCGCGCCGCGAGCAGGGCACCGTGCGCTTCCGCATCGACGGCGTGCTGCACAACGTCTACCAGTTCCCGCCACAGGTCAGCATGGCGGTGGTCAGCCGCCTGAAGTCCCTGGGCCGGATGAACGTTGCCGAGAAGCGCAAGCCACAGGACGGCCGGGTGAAGACCAAGACCCCGGATGGCGCCGAAGTGGAGCTGCGCCTGTCGACCCTGCCCACGGCCTTCGGCGAGAAGATGGTGATGCGGATCTTCGACCCCGAGGTACTGCTCAAGTCCTTCGACCAGCTCGGCTTCTCCCCCGACGACCTGCGCCGCTGGGAGAGCATGACCAGCCAGCCCAACGGCATCATCCTGGTCACCGGCCCCACCGGTTCGGGCAAGACCACCACGCTCTACACCACGCTCAAGCAGCTTGCCACGGATGAAGTGAACCTCTGCACCATCGAGGACCCGATCGAGATGATCGAGCCCTCGTTCAACCAGATGCAGGTGCAGCACAACATCGACCTGACCTTCGCCAGCGGCGTGCGCGCCCTGCTGCGTCAGGACCCGGACATCATCATGGTCGGCGAAATCCGCGACCTGGAGACCGCCGAAATGGCGATCCAGGCGGCGCTCACCGGCCACCTGGTGCTCTCCACCCTGCACACCAACGACTCACCCACCGCCATCACCCGCCTGCTCGAACTGGGCGTGCCCTACTACCTGATCCGCGCCACCGTGCTCGGCGTCATGGCCCAGCGCCTGGTGCGTACCCTCTGCCCGCACTGCAAGGCGCCGATGGAGCTGCACGAGGAGGACTGGCAGGAAGTCACCCGCCCGTGGAACGCCCCGCTGCCCACCGGCGCGCACCAGGCCGTCGGCTGCCTGGAGTGCCGCGATACCGGCTACCGCGGGCGCGCCGGCGTGTACGAGATCATGCTGCTGAGCGAATCGCTGAAAGAGCTGATCACCGCCGACACCGACCTCATCCCGCTGCGCCGCCAGGCCTTCAAGGAAGGCATGCGCAGCCTGCGGCTGTCCGGTGCGCAGAAGGTGGCCGCCGGCCTGACGACCATCGAGGAAGTCATGCGGGTCACACCGCAAAGCGAGCAGAAGTAGGCCGCCGGTCAGGCGCCTGAGGAAAACTCCGCAGGCGCCTGCTGGAATTTCCTGCATGCCTGCCCGGTACACCGGTTCGGTTACACTCGACCCTCTTCATCCAAGCCAGACAAGGAGTCCTTTGCATGGAAATCGGCAGTGTCGCCCTGCTGTTCGTCATCCTCGCCATCGTCATCGTCCTCATGGGGTTCAAGGTCGTGCCCCAGGGCTTCGAATGGACCATCGAGCGCTTCGGCCGCTACACCGTCACCCTGAAGCCGGGCCTGAGCATCATCATTCCGGTGGTGGACCGCGTCGGCCAGAAGATCAACATGATGGAGCGCGTGCTCGACGTGCCGCCGCAGGAGGCCATCAGCGCCGACAACGCCATCGTGCAGATCGACGCCGTGTGCTTCTTCCAGGTGGTCGACGCGGCGCAGGCGGCGTATGAAGTCAGCGGGCTGGAAAACGCCGTGCGCAACCTGGTGATGACCAACATCCGCACCGTGCTCGGCTCCATGGAGCTGGACCACATGCTCAGCCAGCGCGACGCGATCAACGAGCGCCTGCTGCGCACCGTCGACGAGGCCACCGCACCCTGGGGCCTGAAGGTCACCCGTATCGAGATCAAGGACATCAGCCCGCCGGCCGACCTGGTGGAAGCCATGGCCAGCCAGATGAAGGCCGAGCGCTTGAAGCGCGCGCAGATCCTCGAAGCCGAAGGCCGCCGCGCCGCGGAAATCCTCACCGCCGAGGGCAAGAAGCAGGCACAGATCCTCGAGGCCGAGGGCCTGCGCCAGTCGGCCTTCCTCGAGTCCGAAGCGCGCGAGCGCCAGGCCGAGGCCGAGGCCAAGGCGACCCAGGTGGTCTCCGAAGCCATCGCCAGCGGCAACGTGCAGGCGATCAACTACTTCGTCGCACAGAAGTACGTCGACGCCCTTGGCCAGCTGGCCAGCTCCAACAACAGCAAGATCGTGCTGATGCCGCTGGAAGCCAGCCAGGTGATCGGTGCGGTCGGCGGCATCGGCGAGATCGTCAAGGCCACCTTCGGCGAAACCAAGGGCCGTAGCTGATGGCTGCCTTTCTCCAGAACCTCGGTTTCTGGGACTGGCTGGGCCTGGGCATCGTCCTGCTGATCCTGGAAATCTTCGGTGCCGGCGGCTACCTGCTGTGGATCGGCATCGCCGCGGCGCTGACCGGCGTGCTGTCGTTCCTGCTGCCGGGGCTGGACTGGGTCTGGCAGTGCCTGGCCTTCGGCGTGCTGGCGATCCTCACCGCGCTGTACTGGTGGAACCACCAGCGCCTCAACAAGCGCCAGGCCGTGCCCTCCAGCCTCAACCGTCGCGGCAGCGAGCTGGTCGGCCGGCAGTTCGCCCTGCATGACGCCATCGTCGGCGGGCGCGGCAAGATCCGCGTCGGTGACAGCGTCTGGCTGGTCAGCGGGCCTGACCTGCCCGCTGGCGCGCAGGTGCGCGTGACCGGGCAGGACGGTGTGCTGCTGCTCGTCGAGCCGATCTGAGCACCGATCAAACCGGTATCTGCAGGAGCGAGCTTGCTCGCGAACCCGCCCCCGCTGCGGAGCTCGGTTCGCGTGCACGAATGCAGGATGGGGGGGCTTGTGATAGCTATCGGCAGAGCCGGTAAGCACATTGATGGGTATCGCTTCGCTCCACGCCATCCTACATAGCGGGAACAGCCCTCCCAAGCTGACCTCAACGAAAAAGCCCGCCAATCGGCGGGCTTTTTCATTCAGGCGAAACTCAGCTCGCGGCCGGCTGCGCCGGGGCGCGGCGGTAGGCCCAGACCATCAGCGCGATGCCGCCCAGGACCATCGGCACGCACAGCACCTGGCCCATGGTCAGCCAGCCCCACGCCAGGTAGCCCAGTTGGGCATCCGGCACACGGACGAACTCGACGATGAAGCGGAAGATGCCGTAGCACAGCACGAACAGGCCGGACACCGAGGCGGTCGGGCGTGGCTTGCGGGTGAACAGCCAGAGCACGACGAACAGCGCCACGCCTTCCAGCGCGAACTGGTACAGCTGCGACGGGTGGCGCGGTTCCGGGCCGCCGGTGGGGAAGATCATCGCCCAGGGCACGTCGGTCACCTTGCCCCACAGCTCGCCGTTGATGAAGTTGCCGATACGCCCGGCGCCCAGGCCGATCGGCACCAGCGGCGCGATCAGGTCCATCAGCTGGAAGAAGCTCTTGTTGTTGCGCTTGCCGAACCACCAGGTGGCCAGCATCACGCCGATCAACCCGCCGTGGAACGACATGCCGCCCTTCCACACCTCGAAGATCAGCGTCGGGTTGGCGATGTACTCGTCCAGGTTGTAGAACAGCACGTAGCCCAGGCGACCGCCCAGGACCACGCCGCACGCGACCCAGAAGACCAGGTCGGAGAGTTTCTCCTTGGTCCAGGTCGGATCGAAATCCTTCAGCTTGCGCGACGCCAGCAGCCAGGCGCCGCCGATGCCGATCAGGTACATCAGGCCGTACCAGTGGATTTTCAGCGGCCCGAGCGCTACGGCAACCGGGTCGATCTGTGGATAAGGCAGCATCCGCTACTCCTAGGGTCTGTTGACGTTTTTTCGCGCGCCGCGTTGCCGCGTCAAACCACGCCAGGCTAGACGCGGGACGCCGGCAATGGCCACTCCCTTGCCTAGTCCCGCAACGACGCATGGCGTGGTTTGACGCGCAACCCGAAGGGACGGGCCACATTTTGCGCAGCGCCGCATGACTTGGCGCCCATTTGAAACAAACATAACTCTCTCCTCGCGCCATACCTGCGCAAAATCTGGCTCCGTCGCGGCCGCGACAAAACGTCAGCAGACCCTCTGGAACTCAGATCAGGAAACTCATGCCCACGCTGAACAGCAGCAGGGCGAACAAACGCTTGAGCACCAGGGGTGGCAGGCGATGCGCCAGCCGAGCCCCGATGCGGGCGAAGAACATGCTGGTGAGGGCAATACCCACCAGCGCCGGGAGGTAGACGAAGCCCAGGCTCATCTCCGGCAGCTTGTCGTTGTGCCAGCCGACAGCGATGAAGGATATCGCGCCGGCGATGGCGATCGGCAGGCCGCACGCCGAGGAAGTCGCAACCGCCTGTTGCATGGAGACGCCACGCCAGGTCAGGAAAGGCACGGTCAGCGAGCCGCCGCCGATGCCGAAAATCGCCGAAGCCCAGCCCACCACGCCGCCGGCCACGCCCAGGCCGAAGCGCCCCGGCAGGTCGCGCGCGCCCTTGGGCTGCAGGCCCAGTGCCATCTGGATCGACACCAGGATGGCGAAGGTACCGATGATCTTCTGCAGCACCGGGCCCTGGATCTTCGACGCGGTGATCGCCCCCAGCGCGCTGCCGACCAGGATGCCGACCGTCATCCAGCCGAACACCGGCCAGCGCACCGCGCCACGGCGATGGTGTTCGATGATCGAGTTGATCGAGGTGAAGACGATGGTCGCCAGAGAAGTGCCGACCGCCATCTGGGTCAGCACGTCGGGCGAGAAACCGTGGGCACCGAAGCTGAACACCAGGGCCGGGACGATGATCAACCCGCCGCCGACGCCGAACAGGCCGGCGAGCACGCCAGCGCAGGCGCCAAGCACCAGGTAGAGCACGAACTCCATGGGCAACCTCGGGCAACAAAGCGGGCATGGTAGCCGAAGGCTCCCGGGCGCTCCAGCCACTCCGGGACATCGGCGGATGTTGATAGACTGCCGGGACACCACGGAGTTCGACCCATGTGCCTGATCGTCTTCGCCTGGCGTCCCGGCCACGCCACGCCCCTGATCGTCGCGGCCAACCGCGATGAGTTCTACGCCCGACCGACCCTGCCGCTGGCGGCCTGGGAGGAATACCCCGGCGTCTATGCCGGCCGCGACCTGGAGGCCGGCGGTACCTGGCTGGGCGTGGCGCCCGACGGCCGCTTCGCCGCCCTGACCAACGTGCGCGACCCTGGCCAGCCGCTGGGCCCGCGCTCCCGCGGCGAGCTGGTGGCGGCCTTCCTGCAGGGCCGGCAGGCACCGCTGGAGTACCTGCAGCAGGTCGCCCGCCGCGCCACGGATTACAGCGGCTTCAACCTGCTGGTGGGCGACAGTGCGCAGCTCTGCTACTTCAACCCCCGCGTCGGCCCGCCGGTGGCGGTGGCGCCGGGTGTACACGGGCTCTCCAACGCCGCGCTGAACACGCCCTGGCCCAAGCTGCTGAATGCCCGCAACGGGCTGGAGGCCGCGCTGCAGAGGCCAGACACCAGCTCACTGGTGGCGCTGCTGGCCGACAACCGCCAGCCCAGCGAAGCCGAGCTGCCGGATACCGGCGTCGGCCTGGCCACGGAGCGCCTGTTGTCGAGCGTTTTCATCGCCAGCCCGACCTACGGCACCCGCGCCAGCACCGCGCTGATCGTCCATGCGGACGGCCGCCGCGAGCTTCTGGAACACAGCTTCGGCCCCAGTGGCGCGCGTCTGGGCGAAGTGGCCCTGTCCCTCTAGCAGGTGACGATGCAGTCGCGTTGGGCCTTGGCGCGGTAGAGCCCTTCGTCCAGGCGACGCAGCATCACCGACAGGTCCTCGCCGGGCTGCATCGCCGTCACCGAGAAGCTGGCGGTGAGCTGGGTCGGCAGCGAGATATCGGCCCGGCGCAGGCTCATGCGCAGCCGCTCGGCCAGTTCGCGCGCCGCTTCGCAGGTGGTTTCCGGCAGCAGCACGATGAATTCCTCGCCGCCCCAGCGGGCGAAGCAGTCCTCCTCGCGCAGACGCCGCCGCACCACTTCGGCCACCGCCACCAGCACGCGGTCGCCGGCCGGGTGACCAAGGCTGTCGTTGATGCGCTTGAAGTGGTCGAGGTCGAACATCATCAGCGAGCAGCCGTGGCCGTGGCGCTGCAGACGCTGCCATTCGGCGTGCAACTGCTGCTCGAAACGCCGGCGGTTGGCGATCTGTGTCAGCGGGTCGATCTCGGAAAGGCGCAGGGCGACGGCGGCCTGTTCGGCGAGCGCCTGGTTGGCCTGGCGCAAGGCTTCGGTGCGCTGCAGCACCAGGTATTCCAGGCTCAGGTTGAGCTGGTGCAGTTCGTGGTTCTTCTCCTGCAGCTCCAGCTCCGCGAGCTTGCGCTCGTGGATGTTGCGGTGCGCGCCAATCATCCGCGTCGGCTTGCCCGCCTCGTCGAACTCGAAGAAGCGCCCGTGATCGCTGACCCACAGGTAATTTCCGTCCAGGCAGCGGCAGCGGTACTCCTCGCGGTAGACGCCGCTGCGCCCCTGCACATAGGCATCGAACGCGAACATCACGCGGGAGAAGTCCTCGGGATGGATGATCTCGTGCCAGGTGGCGACGTTTTCCGGGAGGCTGTCGGGGTCATAGCCGAGCATGGCGTACCAGCCCGGACTGCGAGTGACATGGTTGCTGCGGATGTCCCAGTCCCAGATGCCATCGCTGACAATGCTCAGGGCATAGCGCAGGGTGCGGGCGCTGGCGCCGGTGTCCGTGCAAGGCGGCTGGTCGAGCTCTTCCATAAGCTGCGTCCTGGCCGGTGATCCGGCCCTGTTACTTCATCTGCCCTGTGGTCATGCACGGATCCGCAGGTGGCTTTCGTAAAGAACTGTCGCCGCGTCAGGCCTGGATGGTCGCGGCCGGGTTGATCACACGGCCCAGCCCCAGGTTGCGCAGGGCCAGGTGCAGCGAGCTGTGGATAACCTGCGGGTTGTCGAAGGTCATCAGCTGGCTGAGCAGTTCGCGAGCCCTGGACAGGGTCATCTGGCGCAACAGCCATTTAACCTTGGGCAAGTTCGTGGCGTTCATCGACAGGGAGTCGAAGCCCATGGCCATCAGCAGCACGGCAGCGGCCGGGTCACCGGCCATCTCGCCGCAGATGCTCACCGGCTTGCCTTCGGCGTGGGAGTCATCGACCACCTTCTTCAGCGCCTGCAGCACGGCCGGGTGCAGGTAGTCGTAGAGGTCGGCGACACGCGGGTTGTTGCGGTCCACGGCCAGCAGGTACTGGGTCAGGTCGTTGGAGCCGACCGAGAGGAAGTCCACCTGGCGCGCCAGTTCGCGGGTCTGGTACACGGCGGCGGGGATCTCCACCATCATGCCGATCGGCGGCATGGGGATGTCGACGCCTTCGTCGCGCACTTCACCCCAGGCGCGGTGGATCAGGTGCAGCGCCTCTTCCAGCTCGTGGGTGCCGGAGATCATCGGCAGCAGGATGCGCAGGTTGTCCAGGCCTTCACTGGCCTTGAGCATGGCGCGGGTCTGCACCAGGAAGATTTCCGGGTGGTCGAGGGTGACGCGGATGCCGCGCCAGCCGAGGAAGGGGTTGTCTTCCTTGATCGGGAAGTAGGACAGCGCCTTGTCGCCGCCGATGTCCAGGGTGCGCATGGTCACCGGCAGCGGGTGGAAGGCGGAGAGCTGCTCGCGGTAGATGGCGAGCTGCTCCTTCTCGCTGGGGAAGCGGTCGTTGATCATGAACGGCACTTCGGTGCGGTACAGGCCGACCCCTTCGGCACCGCGCTCCTGGGCGCGCGCGACGTCCGCCAGCAGGCCGGTGTTGACCCACAGCGGCATGCGATGGCCGTCCAGCGTCTCGCAGGGCAGCTCGCGCAGCGCGGCCAGGCCCTTGCTCAGCTCCTTCTCTTCGGCGACCACTTCGCCGTACTGCTTGACCAGCTGCGGCGACGGGTTGGTGTAGATCTCGCCGTGGTAGCCGTCGACGATCAGGTCGATGCCGTCGACCTTGGAATACGGCAGGTCGACCGCGCCCATGACGGTCGGGATGCCCATGGCGCGGGCGAGGATGGCGACGTGGGAGTTGCCCGAGCCGAGCACCGAGATCAGGCCCACCAGCTTGCCTTCGGGCACTTCGCCGAGCATGGCCGGCGACAGCTCCTCGCTGACGATGATGGTCTGGTCGGGGTAGGTCAGCGACTGCTTACGCTCTTCCTGGAGGTACGCCAGGATGCGCCGGCCGATGTCCTTGACGTCCGATGCACGCTCGCGCAGGTAGGCGTCGTCCATCAGCTCGAAGCGCTGCACGTGCTCCATGACCACCTGGCGCAGGGCGCCCTGTGCCCACTGGCCGGTGCGGATGATGCGCTTGACCTCAAGGCCGATGGAGGCGTCATCGAGCATCATCAGGTAGACGTCGAACAGCGCCCGCTCTTCCTTGCGCAGCTGGGTAGCCAGCTTGCTGGAGAGGTTGCGCATGTCCTCGCGAACCGATTCCAGCGCCTGCTTGAAGCGCTCGACCTCGGCCTCGACGTCATCGATGGGTTTGTCCGGGACGACTTCGAGATCAGCCGGCGGCAGCACCACCACGGCCTTGCCCACGGCCACGCCGGGGGCGCCGGGGACGCCGACGAACTTGGCTTCGCTGATGCCCTTGCCCATCTTGCCCAGGCCGCGGATCGAGCCGGTGGCCTCGGCGTGGGCGATTACGCCGGCGAGTTGCGCGCTCATGGTGACGAGGAAGGCTTCCTCGCCTTCGTCGAACTGGCGCTTTTCCTTCTGCTGCACAACCAGAACACCCATCACCCGACGGTGGTGGATGATCGGCGCGCCAAGGAAGGAGGCGTAGCGTTCCTCGCCGGTCTCGGCGAAGTAGCGGTAACGGGGGTGTTCGGAGGCGTTCTCGAGGTTCAGCGGCTCTTCGCGGGTGCCGACCAGGCCGACCAGGCCCTCGTTGGGCGCCATGCTGACCTTGCCGATGGAGCGCTTGTTCAGGCCCTCGGTGGCCATCAGCACGAAGCGGTTGCTCTCCGGGTCGAGCAGGTAGACCGAGCACACCTGGCTGCCCATGGCCTCCTTGACCCGCAGCACGATGATGCCCAGCGCCGCCTTGAGGTCCTTGGCGGAGTTCACTTCCTGGACGATCTTACGCAGCGTGTTGAGCATGGCGTGGGGGTCTAACTCCTTGAACTTCGTGCTAGTCGCGCGCCAGCAGGCGCGGTGCCAATTCCTTCAGAGCCCGGCGGTAGACCTCGCGCTTGAAGGTCACGACCTGGCCCAGCGGGTACCAGTAGCTCACCCATTTCCAGCCGTCGAATTCGGGTTTGCCGGTGACATCCATGCGCACCCGGCTTTCCTCGCCGGTCAGGCGCAGAAGGAACCACTTCTGTTTCTGCCCGATGCACAGCGGCTGGCTGTTGGTACGCACCAGGCGTTGCGGCAGGCGGTAACGCAGCCAGCCCCGGGTACAGGCGAGGATCTTGACGTCCTGCTCTTCCAGGCCGACTTCTTCGTTCAGTTCGCGGTACAGCGCTTCCTCAGGGGTTTCTCGGGCGTTGATGCCGCCCTGGGGAAATTGCCAGGCTTCCTGGTTGATGCGCCGTGCCCACAGTACCTGTCCGACATCGTTGCAAAGGATGATGCCGACATTGGGGCGAAAACCATCGGGATCGATCACGGCGGTACATCCTCGAAATCGCGTGTGCCCGCATTGTTCCACAAAGCTTGTGACAGCGGCAACGCGGGCTGCGGCGTCCTGTGCCGGGTGGGCAAAAGCCGTTACTCTAGGCGACTTTTCCGTATTGGCAACTGGCGGTAATCCATCGTGCGACTGGCTCTCTTCGATCTCGACAACACCCTTCTGGCCGGCGACAGCGACCACAGCTGGGGCGAATGGCTGTGCCAGCGCGCTCTGGTAGACGCCGGCGAGTACCAGGCACGCAACGATGCCTTCTATGCCGACTACATGGCCGGCACCCTCGACGTGTTCGCCTACCAGGCCTTCACCCAGGCGATCCTGGGCCGCAACAGCCTGGACCAGCTGGACACCTGGCACCGCCAGTTCATGCAGGAGGTGATCGAGCCCATCGTCCTGGCCAAGGGCGAGGCCCTGCTGGCCGAGCACCGCGCTGCGGGCGACAAGCTGGTGATCATCACCGCCACCAACCGCTTCGTCACCGGCCCGATTGCCGCGCGCCTGGGCGTGGAAACCCTGATCGCCACCGAGTGCGAAATGCTCGATGGCCTCTACACCGGCCGCACCTTCGACGTGCCCTGCTTCCAGGGCGGCAAGGTGACCCGCCTCAACCGCTGGCTCGAAGAGACCGGCCTGAAGCTGGACGACGCCTATTTCTACAGCGACTCGCGCAACGACCTGCCGCTGCTGGAGCTGGTGGCCAATCCGGTAGCCGTCGACCCCGACGACACCCTGCGCGCCACCGCCACCGAGCGCGGCTGGCCGGTGATCAGCCTGCGCGACTGAGCGCCCGTCAACCTGCGCTGAGGGCTCCTCTATCTGCGCTGAGGGTTCAGAAGCCCTTGTTGACCATCAGGTAGAAGATCGCCAGGAAGGCCAGGAACGCCGGCCAGCCCAGGGCGAACCACCAGCGCATATAGAGGAAGGCCCTGGGCGGCAACGCTGCACCATCGCGGTGCGCCGCCTCGGCCATGTCACGCACGCGGATCTGCAGCCACACCACCGGCAGCCAGCAGACACCGGCGAACACATAGAGCGCCAGGCTCCACAGCAGCCAGCCCGAATCCAGCGGCCAGCCAGCCATGTGCGCCATGGCGATGCCGCTCAGCGGCTGGAACACCGCCGTGGTGGCGATGAACAGCCAGTCGGCGGTGACCAGATGGCGGAAGGTGATGCGGATGGCTTCCAGGTTGCCGCTGCGCCAGGCCCGCCAGCTGTAGTAGGCCGAGCCCAGCCCGGTGCCGAACAGCAGCGTGGAAGACAGGATATGAAAGGTCTTGAGCAGCAGGTAGAGGTTCACGCGGTGGGCATCACACCGGCTTGCTGATCATCAGCACCAGGATTGCGATCACACAAAGCAGCGCCAGCGCGAAGAAGGCCAGGCCGAACTTCCACTGCCGCGCGGCGCCCGATGCAATCGGCTCGCCGCTGCTCTGCGCCACCAGTGCCAGGTCGCGGATGCGCCACAGGCGGGTGGTGAACAGCAGCCAGAAGATAGTCGCGACGATCAGCAGGCAGGCGCTGCCCAACAGCCAGGTTTGCCCCAGCGGCCAGCCGACGGTCTGCACCATGCGGTAGCCGGTGACTGGCAGGCTGGCGACGCTGCCGGCCACCAGTACCCAGCCGATCAGGCCGATGCGCTGCAGCGCCTTGGCGATCACCCCGGCGTCGCCGCCACGCCAGCTGCGCCAGCCGTACCAGGCCAGGCCGATGATGGCCAGGAACGGCAGCACCGCGGCGATGCCGTGGAGGATGCGGAAGGTCTGCAGGCTTTCCATTTCAATTCCCTGTGAAGAAGGCGGCGTTCCGACAAGCCTAGCAGCAGTCGCGCCGCCCCTGCCCGATCCTCAGCCGAGGAACAGGCGGTAGGCCGGGTTGTCCGTCTCGTCCCAGTAGGGGTAGCCGATCTCTTCCAGCGCGGCCGCCACCAGGTGACGCTCGTCTTCCGGCACCTGCAGGCCCGCGACCACGCGACCATCGGCCGCGCCGTGGTTGCGGTAGTGGAACAGGGTGATGTTCCAGCGCCCGCCCAGGCGGTTGAGGAAGTTGAACAGCGCGCCGGGGCGCTCGGGGAACTCGAAGCGGAACACCTGCTCGCCGGAGACGCGCGGCGAATGGCCGCCGACCATGTGGCGGATGTGCAGCTTGGCCAGTTCGTTGTCGGTCAGGTCCAGTACCGGGAAGCCCTGTTCCTGCAACTGCTGCACCAGTGCCGCGCGCGGGTCGTTCTCCGGGTGCGTCTGCACGCCGACGAAGATGTGCGCTTCGCTGTCGGTGTTGTAGCGGTAGTTGAACTCGGTGATCTGGCGCTTGCCGATGGCCTCGCAGAAGGCCTTGAAGCTGCCCGGACGCTCGGGGATGGTCACCGCGATGATCGCTTCGCGCTTCTCGCCCAGCTCCGCACGCTCGGCCACGTGGCGCAGGCGGTCGAAGTTGATGTTGGCGCCCGAATCGATGGCGACCAGGGTCTCACCCTTCACGCCTTCGCGCTCGACGTACTTCTTGATCCCGGCCACTGCCAACGCGCCGGCCGGCTCGGTGATCGAGCGGGTGTCGTCGTAGATGTCCTTGATCGCCGCGCAGATTTCGTCGGTGCTGACGGTAATCACTTCATCGACATGGTCCTTGCACAGCTCGAAGTTGTGCTTGCCGATCTGCGCCACGGCCACGCCGTCAGCGAACAGCCCGACCTGGCCGAGTACCACGCGCTCGCCGGCGGCCATGGCGGCCTGCAGGCAGTTGGAGTCGTCCGGCTCGACGCCGATGACCTTGATCTCCGGGCGCAGGTACTTCACGTACGCGGCAATGCCGGCGATCAGGCCGCCACCGCCAACGGGCACGAAGATCGCGTCGATGCGGCCGGGGTTCTGGCGGAGGATTTCCATGGCCACGGTGCCCTGGCCAGCGATCACGTCCGGATCGTCGTAGGGGTGGATGTAGACGTAGCCCTTTTCTTCCACCAGCTTCAGCGAGTGCGCCAGCGCGTCGGGGAAGGCGTCACCGTGCAGCACGGCCTTACCGCCACGGGCGCGTACGCCCTGGACCTTCAGCTCCGGCGTGGTGCGCGGCATCACGATGGTGGCCTTGATGCCCAGCTCGCGGGCGGCCAGCGCCACGCCCTGGGCATGGTTGCCGGCGGAGGCGGTGACGACGCCGCGGGCGAGTTCTTCCGGGCTCAGTTGCGCCAGCTTGTTGTAGGCGCCGCGAATCTTGAAGGAGAACACCGGCTGCAGGTCTTCGCGTTTCAGCAGAATCTGGTTGCCCAGGCGCTCGGAGAGCTGGCGGGCGGGCTGCAGGGGCGTTTCCACGGCAACGTCGTAGACACGCGAGGTGAGGATCTTCTTGACGTATTGTTCGAGCATCGGAAGGGCTATATCGGCGGCTTTTCGAGGAACCGCGAGTCTACTCCAGCCGGCGCGGCGCGGGCCACCGAACAATCCGCGCGCAGATGACCATAACAGTTGCCCGGCGGCGCAACACCGGCGCGCCGTCGACCGCTATAATCCGCCCTTTCGACCATTCTCCGGCGCCGTTGCGCCCACCCAGGTAAGAAGACCCTCGCCATGAACCAGGATCAGCTCAAGCAGGCTGTGGCCCAGGCCGCCGTCGACCACATCCTTCCGCACCTCGACAGCAAGAGCATCGTCGGCGTGGGCACCGGCTCCACCGCCAACTTCTTCATCGACCTGCTGGCCAAGCACAAGGCCGAGTTCGACGGCGCCGTGGCCAGCTCCGAAGCCACTGCCCAGCGCCTGAAGGGCCACGGCATTCCGGTCTATGACCTGAACACCGTCAGCGAGCTGGAGTTCTACGTGGACGGCGCCGACGAGACCAACGAGCGCCTGGAACTGATCAAGGGCGGCGGCGCCGCGCTGACCCGCGAAAAGATCGTCGCCGCGGTCGCCAGGGAATTCATCTGCATCGCCGACGCCAGCAAGCTGGTGCCGATGCTCGGCGGCTTCCCGCTGCCGGTGGAAGTCATCCCCATGGCCCGCAGCCACGTGGCGCGCCAGTTGGTGAAGCTGGGCGGCGACCCGGTGTACCGCGAAGGCGTGCTGACCGACAACGGCAACATCATCCTCGACGTGCACAACCTGCGCATCGACAGCCCGGTACAGCTGGAAGAGGCGATCAACAATATCGTCGGCGTGGTCACCAATGGCCTGTTCGCCGCGCGCCCGGCTGACCTGCTGCTGCTGGGCACCGCCGAAGGTGTGAAGACCCTCAAGGTCTGATGCCCTCAAGCGCCATCCGCCGGATGGCGCCTTCCAGAGCGCCTGCTGCCGTCTACGCTGGGATGACCCAACCCTCCCGGAAGGAGATGCAGCATGGCCGCCAAGTACCATCTGAAGAAGGCCAGTGATGGCCAGTTCCACTTCAACCTGCACGCCAGCAACGGCGAGATCGTCCTGACCAGCGAGCTGTACAAGGCCAAGACCTCGGCCATCGACGGCATCGAGTCGGTGCGCAAGAACTCCCAGCGCGAAGGCGCCTTCGAGGTCAAGGTCGCCACCAACGGCAAGCACTACTTCGTGCTCAAGGCCACCAACGGCCAGGTCGTCGGGCAGAGCCAGATGTACGCCAGCAAGGCCACCGCCGATGCCGGCGTGGGGGCGGTCAAGCGTTACGCGCCGGAAGCTCCGATCAGCGACGACACCTGACAGCGCACCATTTCGGTGAGCACTCCCTCACGCCCGCTCAGCACGGCCGGCCTTGCCGCCGGCCGTGTATCACCATTGTTACAGTGGCGCGACACCCTCGGTCACTGACGCGTCAAATTCCGCCCATCTCCGGCGAACCGGTCCACATCCTGCTTTCCTCCGGCGCACGCATCGAAGACCGATGCGATCCCAATCGACACAGAGGAAAGTGCCGTGTTCAGACCCTTAGCCGTTGCGGTCAGCCTGGGCTGTGCTGCGCTGGCAACCGACGCCAACGCCTACGAATACGGGGAGTATGCCGGGGACACCCTCGACACCCTGATCAACGATTACCCCGGCCGCTACCGCGGCACCGCCAGCTTCGCCGGCGCCACCGCGCTGATGCAGTCGCGCCTGGGCTTCGGCTACCAGACGCAGGTCCAGGACTTCACCTGGGCCGGCAACCGCAGCTCGCAGAACGTCATCGCCAGCGCCCCGGGCAGCAGCGGCCAGTACGTGGTGCTGGGCGCCCACTACGACACCTACTACGGCCGTCCCACCCTGCAGGGCCTGGATGACAACGGCTCGGGCGCCGCCGTGCTGACCGAGATCGCCCGCAACCTGGGCGGCGTCGCCCTGGAGAACGGCCTGGAAGTGGTCGGCTTCGGCGCCGAGGAGGAAGGCCTGCGCGGTTCGCGCGCCTACGTTGCCGCCCTCAGTGACGAACAGCGCAGCAACCTGCTGGGCATGATCAACCTCGACAGCCTGATCACCGGCGACAAGATGTACGCCCACGCCGGCCTCAACAGCGTCGACAACCCCGCGCTGGGCGCCTACCGCGACCAGCTCCTGCGCATCGCCCAGGAACTGAAGATCCCGCTGTTCACCAACCCCGGCCTGAACGAGGAATACCCCGCCGGCACCGGTTGCTGCAGTGACGGCGAAAGTTTCGAGGGCCTGAATGTCCCGGTGCTGTTCATCGAGGCCACCAACTGGGAGCTGGGCGATCTCGACGGCTACGAGCAGACCGACAACCCCGCCATCCCCGGTGGCGCCACCTGGCACAACCCGGCGCTGGACAACGAGCAGGTGCTCACTGGCGCCTTCGGCCAGGAGCGCATCGACCAGCGCCTGCGCGACTTTTCGCGCCTGCTCACGCGCCTGGTGCTGGAGCTGACCAATGCCGACCTGCTTGCCTCCACCGCCTCCGGCGGCGCCATGGCACGGCAGATGGAAGACCAGCTGCAACGCCAGCACCTGGCCCTGACCCGCCTGCACGACCGCCGCTGGCTGACGCTGCTGGGCAGCTCGCGCCCGGTCGGCAGCTTCGACGGCGCCGTCGGCGTGGAAGGTGAGACCACGCCCGAAAGCGGCTTCGACATGCCCGGCGACCCGCGCTCCCACCGTGCCGGCGTCAACCTGCTGGGCGACTACCGCGCCAGCGAGGCAGTGACCGTCGGCGGCAGCCTGAGCTTCCAGCGCAGCCGCGACAACCTCGACCACAGCGCCCGCCTGGAAGCGGAAACCTGGCAACTGGGGCTCTACGGCCTGCTCAACGATGGCGGTCCTGCCTGGCTGGGCGGCGAGCTGAGCGCCGGCTACGCCGACTTCGACAGCAAGCGCTCGGTATACCTGAAGGCGAACAACGGCCCGGTGCTGCTCGACCAGCGCATCGACGGCGACACCAACGCCTGGTTCTGGGGCGCGCGGGTCGACGGCGGTTACGACTTCGACGTCGCTGGTATCAAGACCGGGCCGCAGGGCGGGCTGGACTTCGTGCACTACCGCATCGACGACTTCAATGAGGACGACGACCTGCGTACTGCGCTGGGCTACGAGAAGCAGGACTACGACTCGGTGGAAGCCAGCCTCGGCTGGGGCCTGCGCGGCGAGCTGCCGTTGGGCAACCGCATGGCTGTGCAGCCCTACGCCAGCGTGCGCTGGGTGAAGGAGCTGGCCGACGGGCGCCTGGAAGACATCGCGCTGACCGCCCTGGGCGATGGTCGCACCCGCGTCGCCGATCTGGGCGATGTGGACAAGGACTTCGGCCGCGCCCAGGTCGGTGCCCTGCTGGCAGTCACCGAGCAATTGGGCGTGTTCGCCGAGGCCAACTCGCGCTTCGCCCACAGCGAAGGCAGCCAGGCGTCCTATTCCCTCGGCGTGCAGTGGCAGTTCTGATCGCCTGAGTGCGAGGCGCCTTCAGTGCGCCTCGCGCTTCTTGAACACGTAGAAGAGATTGGGCTCGCTGACCAGGTACAGCGTGCCCTGGTCGTCCATGGCGATGCCCTCGGCCTGCGGCACGCTGCGCCGCAGGCCCTGCATGCCGCGCAGCAGCGACAGCGAGCTGATCGGCTCGCCATTGGCGCTCAGCTCCAGCACCAGCCGGGACTCGTCTGACAGCGCCAGCAGATGGCCGCTGCGCTCGTCGTACTGCAGGCTGGAAAGATCGCGGACGAACAGGTTGCGGTTGTGCTCGAGGTCTTCCACCACATGCACCGCGATGGGTTGCTCCGACTGCTCGTAGGGAAAGCCACGCACCTCGTAGATATGCACGGGATGGCGCTCCTTGGCGACGAACAGGCGCTTGCCCACCGAATCATAAGCCAGCCCCTCGAAGCCACTGTTGCCGCCGCGCCCCAGGGCCAGAGCGAGCTGCTGGGCGTCTTCGATGTGCAGCTCCTTGGTATCGTCGCGCAGCTCGACGCGGATCAGCCGCTGGTGGGTTTCGTCAGTGATCACATAGACGTTGCGGCTGATGTACTCGATGGCCTCGGTGTCGCCGAAGCCGTGCAACGCGATCCTGCGCAGCACCTTGCCTTCCAGCGACAGCTCGACCAACTCGTTCTGCTTGTTGGTGACGGTGAACAGGGTCTGTCGATCCGGGTCGTAGGTCAGCGCCGAGACGTTGTCTTTGAGCCCCTCGATGGGTTGCGCCTCCAGCACCACGCGGTAGTCGGGCAGCCAGAGGGACTGTTCCTGCCACTGCGCAGCGTGGCGCCACTCGTTGAACTTGAACCAGATGCGCTCGTAGACCCGAAAGCTCTGGCCCAGCGCGAGCAGCGCGGCCAGGGTGAGCAACGCCAGCAGCAGGAACAGGCGACGGGGTTTGAGCAAACGGCGCATGGGGGACTCGGGGTGGGGATGGCGTGGCAGAGTGACAGCAGCGCCTGAAGCCAAACTTAAAGGCCATCATCCGCTGCGGGCAGGCTAGAGTCAGGTTAGCGCAAGACTGTCCCGTGTTTCTTTTGCAAACGACTGCAAGAGGCGTATCGATGGCCCAGCACCTGCTTCCCGAACAACGCCAGCAGGCGACCCTGCACACGGTGGTGCTGGCGACCGAGGTGCTGCACCACGCCGGCGTACCGCGCCCGAAGCTGCTGGAGGGCAGCGGCATCGGCGAGGCGGACCTGCTGACGCCGGAAAAGCTGATCACCCACGCGCAGGAGCTGCGGGTCTTCGCCAACGCCCTGAACTGCCACCACGATCCGGCGCTGGGCCTCTACCTCGGCCTGCGCATGCATGTCTCGGCTTACGGCATCCTCGGTTACAGCATGCTCGCCAGCCGCACCCTGCGCGATGCGCTGCAACTGGCGCTGTCCTTCCCCGAGCTGCTCGGCACCTACTTCCGCCTGGCGCTGACGCCGCAGGGCGACGAGGTCCACCTGACCGCCGACGGCTACCGCTACGCGCCGGAGCTGACGGTCTTCAACACCGAGCTGTGCCTGACTTCGCTGCTGACGGTGATCCGCGACCTGCTCGGCGAGTCGGTGCGGCCTCGTCGGCTGCTGCTGGCGTATCGGCCGCCACTGCACGCGGAGACCTACACCGAGCGCCTGGGCTGCCCGGTGGATTTCGGCGCGCCCACCAGCGCGCTGTGCTTCAGCCCGGCGCTGCTGGACCGGCCGCTGCCGCTGGCCGACCCGGTCAGTTGCCACAACGGCGTGCAGCAGTGCTTGCGCATGAGCGGGGTGCTCAGCGCCCGTGGCGATGTGCTCGACCAGTTGCGCCAGCACCTGGCGAGCCACCTGCAGGACACCGCCAGCCTGGACACCGTGGCGCGCCACCTGCACCGCTCCACCCGCACCCTGCGGAGGCACCTGCAGCAGCAGAACACCAGCTATCAACAGGTGCTCGACGAGGTGCGCTTCGACCGCGCGCGGCAGTTGCTCAAGGACACCGACCTGCCGATCTACCTGATCGCCGAACAGCTGGGCTACAGCGAGACGGCCAGTTTCCGGCATGCCTTCCAGCGCTGGAGCGGGGCGAGTCCGAGTTTGTATCGGGGCTGAGCCGGGAGCTCTATTCGTAGGATGGCGTGGAGCGCAGCGATAACCATCATCTCAGCACGCCCATCCTACTCACCGCCAGAGTCGACTTTTCCGCGTAGCACCAAGCCCCTAAAAATCTTCAGAACAACAATCCGCTGACGCCCGAAATCCAGCATGGCAAAGCGCATTTTCAACTTGGCCTGATTTATCCCTTATTGGCCTGATCTATCGTTCTGCGCATCCCGGCGCTTGGTCATTATCAATCCGCAGCTAGGTGAAACGGTCCTAGAAACCGTAAAACCTCAACAATAACAACTGCTTAACTGCATGGTACGAGCATGACCAGCGCGATCACCATCGAGCGGATATGCATGGAGTTCGGTACACCCGGACAAGGCCTCAAGGCCCTGGACGACGTGTCACTGGAAATCCGCGCCAACGAGTTCTTCACCCTCCTCGGCCCATCGGGCTGCGGCAAGACCACCTTGCTGCGACTGATCGCCGGCTTCGAACAACCCTCCTCCGGCAGCATTCGCCTTTACGGCGACGCGATGGAAGGCCTCCCGCCCTTCCGCCGCCCGGTCAATACCGTCTTCCAGAGCTACGCCCTGTTCCCCCACATGACGGTGGCGGAGAACATCGCCTTCGGCCTGGAAATGCAGGGCAAGCAGCGCAGCGACATCGACGCCACCGTGCAGAAGATGCTCGACCTGGTCCGCCTGCCCGACGTCGGCAAGCGCCGCGCCGACCAGCTCTCCGGCGGCCAGCAACAGCGCATCGCCCTCGCCCGCGCCCTGGCCAGCCGCCCCAAGGTACTGCTGCTCGACGAATCGCTTTCCGCGCTGGACCTCAAGCTGCGCAAGGAAATGCAGATCGAGCTCAAGCGCCTGCAGCACGAAACCGGCATCACCTTCATCTTCGTCACCCATGACCAGGAAGAAGCGCTGACCATGTCCGACCGCATCGCGGTGATGAGTCGCGGCAAGGTCATGCAGATCGGCACGCCCACCGAGATCTACGAGGCGCCGGTCAACCGCCTGGTGGCCGACTTCATCGGCGAGACCAACTTCCTCGAGGGTGAATCCAGCGGCGACAGCGTGCGCCTGGCGGACGGCCAGCTGCTGCCGGCCGCCACCACCCTGCCCGGCAAGGTAACCCTGGCGATCCGCCCGGAGCGCACCGAGCTTGCGCAGGATGGCCAGCTCGAAGGCGTGGTCGAGAACATCGTCTACGTCGGCACCGACACCGTGTACCACCTCAATGTCGCCGGTCAGGGCGGCTTCCGGGTCCGTCAGCAGAACCGCGACGGCGCCCTTTCCACCCACGCGCCCGGCGCGCGGGTGCGGGTCCGCATTCCCGCCACCGCCATCCGGGTGCTGGCCGAATGAGTACACTGCGCGCACTGGCGGAACGAAAGTCGCTGTTCAATCGCCTGGCCCTGACCAGCCCGGCGATGATCATGCTGGTGGTGTTCCTCGTCCTGCCGCTGGGCATCATGTTCGCCGTGTCGATCCAGGCACCGGGGGACTACGGCGGCGTGAAATGGGGCCAGCACACCGTCGAGGCCTACATCAACTTCCTCTGGGAACGCGACCTGGACGACAGCCTGGCCTTCAACGCCGACTACCTGGGCATCTTCCAGCGCTCGTTCTGGCTGTCGATCCTGACCACCCTGGGCTGCGTGCTGATCGGCTTCCCCACCGCGCTGTACCTGGCGCTGCAGGACGAACGCCGGCGCAACCTGCTGCTGTTCCTGGTCACGGTGCCGTTCTGGACCAACCTGCTGGTGCGCGTCTACGCCTGGATGCTGCTGCTGCGCAACGGCGGGCTGATCGACGAGGGCCTGCACGGGCTGGGCTTCTCGGACGCCTCCCTGGGCATCCTCTACACCGATAACGCGGTGATCATCGGCCTGCTCTACACCTACCTGCCGTTCATGGTCCTGCCCATCTACACCAGCCTTGAGAAGATGGACTGGCGCCTGGTGGAGGCGGCCTTCGACCTGGGCGCCAACCGCTGGAAGGCCCTCAAGCGGATCATCATCCCGCTGGCCATGCCCGGCATCGTCGCCGGCTGCATCCTGGTGTTCATCCCTTCGCTGGGCAGCTACATCATCCCCGAGCTGCTCGGGGGCGGTAAGTCGCTGATGATCGGCAACCTGATCCAGCTGCAGTTCGGCACGGCGCACAACTGGCCGTTCGGCGCGGCGCTGTCCTTCGCCCTGCTGGCCTTCGTGCTGCTGGCGATGATGATCTACAGCATGCGATTCAAACAGGGCGCGTCGGGAGGTCATCCATGAAGTCGGCCAACCCGCTCTGGCGGTTCACCGGGGTCCGGCCCGCCGCCTGGCTGTTCTTCGCCTTCCTCTACATCCCGATCTTCGTGCTGGTGGTGCTGAGCTTCAACAGCGGCCAGTCGGCGACGCTGTGGGAAAGCTTCAGCCTGAAGTGGTACTCGGTGGTGGCGGACGACCCGGAGATCCTTCGCGCAGCGAAGAACTCGCTGATCGTCGCGACCCTGGCCACCGTCGTCGCCACTACCCTGGCCACGCTGGCTGCGCTGGGCATGCGCGGCCGCTCGTTCCGTGGGCAGACGCTGATGAGTGGCGTGCTGGGCCTGCCGCTGCTGGTGCCGGAGATCGTCACCGCAGTGGCGACCCTGATGTTCTTCGCGTTCATCGGCCTGAAGCTGTCGCTGTTCACCATCCTGCTGGCGCACATCGTGTTCTGCATTCCCTTCGCCTACCTGCCGATCCGTGCCCGTCTCGAAGGCATGGACCCGCGGCTGGCGGAAGCGGCGGCGGACCTCTATGCCTCGCCGTGGAAGACCTTCTGGAAGGTGACCTTCCCCCTGCTGACGCCGGGGATCGTGTCGGGGGCGATGCTGGCGTTCATCATCTCGATGGACGACTTCGTCATCACCTACTTCGTCGCCGGTGCCGGGGCCACCACCCTGCCGGTGTACATCTTCAGTTCCATCCGAATGGGGATTTCCCCGAAGATCAACGCCATATCTTCAATAATACTGTTGATTTCCATCGCGTTCGTTGCGTTGTCGTACTACGTCGGCCAGCGTCGCCGCTGACCTCCTGCCGCCAAACAAAACAACATTGCAAGGAGCTTCACCGATGAAATTCCGCCGTACCCCCATCGCCCGCGCGCTCGTCGCCGCCAGCCTGTTGCTGGCCGGCAGCGCCCATGCCGACGGCACCCTGCACTTCGCCAACTGGTCCGACTACTTCCCGCCGGAACTGCTGAAGAAGTTCGAGAAGGACACCGGCATCCACGCCACCCTGGACTCCTACGACAGCAACGAAACCCTGCTGGCCAAGCTCAAGGCCGGCGGCGGCGCCTACGACGTGGTCGTGCCGTCGGACAGCTTCATCGAGATCTTCGTCAAGGAAGGCCTCCTGCAGAAGCTCGACAAGTCGCAGCTGCCGAACCTGGCGAACCTGAAGGACAAGTTCAAGACCCTGACCTACGACCCGGGCCACGACTACTCCGTGCCCTACCTGTGGGGCACCACCGGCTACAGCTACGACAGCGCCAAGGTTCCCGGCGGCAAGCTGGACGAGAGCTGGAAGCCGTTCTTCGAGCCGCCGGCCGAGCTGAAAGGCAAGGTGGTGGCGCTCAACTCCATCGAAGAACTGTACGCCCCGGCGTCCTACTACCTGGGCATCGACGAGTGCACCGAGGACCCGAAAGAGGCGGCGAAGATCCAGGACCTGCTGCTCAAGCAGAAACCGATGCTGGCCATGTACAACAGCGACGGCACCATCGAGCGCATGGCCGCCGGCGAAGTCTCCATGCACCAGCAATGGAACGGCGCCTTCCACCGCGCCCACGCCCAGCGCGCCAGCCTGGTCTACGTCTATCCCAAGGAAGGCGTGCGCCTGTTCATCGACAACCTGACCATTCCCAAGGACGCCACCAACATCAAGGAGGCCCACGCCTTCCTGAACTGGATGATGCAGCCTGAGAACATCGCCCTGGCCTCCAACTTCGCCAAGTACAACAACGCGATCGAAGGCTCGGACAAGTACATGGACAAGGAGCTGTTCGACGACCCGGCGATCAACACCCCGGCGGACAAGCTGGATCGCCTGAAGCCCTTCAAGCTGTGCTCGCCCAAGGCACTGCAACTGCGCTCCAAGGTCTGGACCAAGCTGAAGAAATGACCCGCAGGTCACCCGGCGCGGCGGTGCGCGCCGGGTGGCTCTGACAGCCAATTTGGCCATTTCGATCCCTTTTTGACCCTTTGCAGGGTTCTGCCCGGCACCCTCGGTTGCTAGAGTCGGGCGGCTCGCGCAGGGAGCGGCTGGAAAGGCGGCCAGCCCTTGCCCCATCACAGATGGCGCAAGGATTTCCCGAGGGAACGCGAGCGCGTTATCCACAAGAACAAATGCCCCGAGAACGCCCATGACCAGCTTTTGCGTCACCCTGCAGCAAACACCCTCATTCCTCGCGCGTCGTCAGCGCTGCGGCTGAGCCGTAGTCGACGACATCAGGACGGCCACCGAACGCCGCCCGCCCGCAAGATCACATAAAAATCGCGAGGAATCCCCATGGCCAGCCAACACAGCGCCAGCACCACACGCACTCCACAGAGCACCCAACAGGGCACCCCGGCCAACGCCGACGCCCGCCTGAAACGCGTCCTGGGCCTGCCCGCCCTGGTCTTCTTCGGCCTGGTCTACATGGTCCCGCTGACCATGTTCACCACCTACGGCGTGGTCACCGAAATGACAGGCGGCCGTACCGCCACCGCCTACCTGATCACCCTGCTGGCGATGCTGTTCACCGCAGCGTCCTACAGCTTCATGGTGCGCAAGTACCCGATTTCCGGCTCCGCGTACTCTTACACCAGCCTGAGCTTCGGCCCGGTGGTCGGCTTCCTGTCCGGCTGGTCGCTGCTGCTCGACTACCTGTTCCTGCCGATGATCAACTACCTGCTCATCGGCCTGTTCATGAACATCGCCTTCCCGGAAATCCCGGCGTGGATGTTCGTGGTCGCCTCCATCGCCCTGGTCACCGTGCTCAACGTGGTCGGCATCAGCCAGGTCGCCGGCATGAGCAACGTCATCGTCGGCGCGCAGCTGGTGTTCATCGTGGTGTTCGTGGTCATGTCGATCAAGAGCCTGGCCGGCGGCGCCGCGATCGACTTCTCCCTGCCCTTCGTCGGTGACGGCACCCAGCCCGGCTTCGCCCCGCTGATGGCCGGCGCCGCCGTGCTATGCCTGTCGTTCCTGGGCTTCGACGCGGTCTCGACGATGGCCGAGGAAACCCGCGACGCGCGCCGCGACATCCCCCGCGCGATCATCATCACCACCGTCATCGCCGGCCTGATGTTCACCCTGCTGGCAATCATCAGCCAGCTGGTATTCCCCGGCAGCGTGTTCCAGAACGCCGACTCGGCGGCCAACGAAGTGATGCTTAAGGCCGGTGGCCAGTTCCTCGGCAACTTCTTCACCTCCGCCTACATCGCCGGCTGCATCGGCTCGGCGCTGGCATCCCAGGCTTCGGTGTCGCGCATCATCTTCACCATGGGCCGTGACGGCATCCTGCCGCGCAGCCTGTTCGGTGTCCTGCACGCGCGCTTCCAGACCCCGGTCGTGGCGATCCTGGTGGTCTCCGCCGTGTCCCTGCTGGCGGTCGTGCTGGACCTGACCACCCTCGCCTCGATGATCAGCTTCGGCGCGCTGGTGGCCTTCTCCGTGGTCAACCTGGCGGTGATCCGCACCTACCTGGGCGTCGAGCGCCGCCGCGGCGCGAAGAACGTCCTGCTGTACGGAGCGATTCCGTTCATCGGCCTGTGCCTGACCCTGTGGCTGTGGACCAGCCTCTCGCAGCTGACGCTGGTCGTCGGCCTGAGCTGGTTCGCAGTCGGCTTCGCTTACCTGGCGGTGCATACCGGCGGCTTCCGTCGCAAGGCACCGAGTGTGAATTTCGAGGAAAACGCCTGACGGCAGAGCTACTAGAACCCAACGGGCGCCCGGAGGCGCCCTCAGGAGCGCGTGATGTTGACGATCTATACCGACGACCATCGCTTGCACCACGGTCAGCACGAGCTGATCGGCGGCCAGTTCACCCCCTGCTTCGAAAAGCCCAGCCGCGCCGACATGGTGCTGGACCGGGCCAAGGCGGTGAAACTGGGCGACATCCAGGCCCCGCGTGACTTCGGCCTGGAACCCATCCTGAGGGTGCACAGCGAAGGCTTCGTGCGGTTCTTGCAGCACGCCTGGCGTGACTGGCTGGCCACCGGCCGGACCCACGACATGCTGCCGATCTGCTGGCCTACCCGCCGCCTGCGGCAGAAGGAACCGGACAGCATCGACGGCCGGCTGGGTTACTACAGCCTGGACGCCGGCGCGCCGATCACCGCCGGCACCTGGCAGGCGGTGCTCAGCTCGGTGAACGTGGCGATGACCGGCCAGGCCGAACTGGCCAAGGGCGCGCGCTCGGTGTTCTCGCTGTGCCGCCCGCCGGGTCACCACGCCTCGGCGGACTTCATGGGCGGCTACTGCTTCTTCAACAATGCGGCCATCGCCGCCCAGTCGATCCTCGACCAGGGCGCCAACCGCGTGGCCATCCTCGACGTCGACTACCACCACGGCAACGGTACCCAGGACATCTTCTACGACCGCGCCGACGTGCTGTTCACCTCGATCCACGGCGACCCGCGCTTCGAGTACCCCTACTTCCTCGGCTACGCCGACGAGAAGGGCCAGGGCGTGGGCGAAGGCTTCAACTTCAACTATCCACTGGCCTCGGGCAGCGACTGGTCGGTGTGGAGCCTGGCGCTGCAGGCGGCGATCCGGCATATCTCGGCGTACAAGCCGGACGTATTGATCGTGTCGCTGGGCGTGGATACCTACAAGGAAGACCCGATCTCCCAGTTCAAGCTGGACAGCCCGGACTACCTGCGCATGGGCGAAGCCATCGGCAAGCTCGGTCTGCCGACCCTGTTCGTGATGGAAGGCGGCTACGCGGTGGAAGAGATCGGCATCAACGCGATCAACGTGCTGCAGGGCTTCGAAAGCATCGGTTGACGCCGCTCCTGCAGAACGCTGAAAACAAGAAAGCCGCACCGGGGTCCCCGGCGCGGCTTTTTTTGTGGCGTTGGATTACTGAAGGATTTCCACGCGGTCCACGTCGATATCGGTGGCCTTCTGCTTGTGGTGATCGACCTCACCGGTCAGGCGCACCTTGGTGTTCTCGGAGACCGAGGCACCGGCGGGCCAGTCGTCGTGGTCGATCTCGACCTGGATGCTGCCGGTGGCGTCCTTGAACTCGTAGTGCTCACCGCTGATGCGCTTGGTGATCACGCCTTCCAGCACCACCGGGGTGTCGTCGGCGGCGGACTGTGCCTGCTTGACCGTGGTGATCTGCGCGGCGGCGGCAGCGGGCTTGGCATCGCTGCCCGGGCCGGTGTAGCCGGCGGCCAGGGTGATGGTGGAGAACAGGCCAACGGCAGCGATCAGGGGGAGATGAGTCAGTTTCATGGATGAGCCTCCTGGGGCGTTTTCGATGGGTTCAGCTTAGAACCGGTGGCTGAAACCAGCCTGAATCCGGACTTAACCCAACCTTAAAGCCATCCGACCCGCACTCCCCCGCTCTGGATCAATCTGTTTTGACGGTCGCCTCGCGCTTGAACACGTAGAACAGGTCCGGCTCGCTCACCATGTAAATGGTGCCCTGCTCGTCGATGGCCACGCCCTCGGCGCGCGGGATGCGGTCGTCCAGGCCGTTGAGGCCGCCGAGCAGACTGATGAAGCTGATCGGCTCGCCCTTCTCGTCCAGTTCCAGCAGCAGGTGCGACTCCGCCGACAGCACCAGGGTATGGCCGGTGCGCGGGTCAATGCTCAGCGCCGACACGTTGGTCATCAGCAGGTCGCTGGGCAGGGGCTGCAGCGCACCGCTCAGGCTGGCCCCACCGTCGCTGGGCAGGCTGAACAGCGCCAGCGGATCACGCTCCTGGCCCAGCACCAGTCGATGCTGGCGAGGGTCCCAGGCGATTCCCTCGATACCCTTGTTCTTCTTGCCGCGCGGACCGAGGTCGAAGCTGGACAGCTTCGCGGTGCTCAGTTCGCGGGTCTGCGGGTCGACATGGAAGATGGTCAGGGAGTTCTGGCGTTCGTCGGTCACGGCAACATTGCCGTTCTCCAGTACCGCAACGCCCTCGGGGTTCGACATGCCCAGCAGCGGGATCACCCGCAGCACATCACCGGTAAGCGACAGCTCGGCCAGCAGCGGCTTCTTGCCGGTAACGGTGAACAGGGTGCGGGTCACCGGGTTGTAGGCCAGGTCGGAGGTCTCCTGCCCCTCGAGGCCACCCTTGAGCGGCTTGGCCTGGATCACCGCCCGGTAACCGGGCAACCAGACGCTTTCCGAGCGCGCCTGGGCGCTGGTGTCCTGTTCACGCAGCCAGAGGCGCGCGCGGTCATCCCAGTGGAAGCGGGAGGTCAGGTAGCCGAGCACCACGAGGAGGAACAGCAGGGCCAGCAGCAGCCAGCGGGGACGAAGGATGGACATGGTCATGACGACTCTTGTTGGTCAGCACGGCAAGGTGCCCCGCAACAAGCGAAGGCCGCACAAACGGCGGCCTTCGGCGGGACAACGGGGTTAAAGCACGCGGCTTTCGAATCGGCTGGCACCGGGAAGTTCCAGCACCACCTCACTGCCGCTCGTGAGCGGGCCGACGCCGACCGGGGTGCCGGTGGAGACCACGTCGCCCGGCTGCAGCGAGAAGTGCCCGCAGATGTGCTGGATCAGCGGCACGATGGGGTTGAGCATGTCGCGGCTGTTGCCGTCCTGGCGGACCTCGCCGTCGATCACCAGGCGGATGCCGATGTCGGTCGGGTCCGGGAAGTGGTCGGCGCTGACGAAGGGCGCCAGCACGAAGGCGCCGTCGAAGGACTTGGCCAGCTCCCAGGGCAGGCCCTTTTCCTTCAGCTTGGCCTGTACGTCACGCAGGGTCAGGTCCAGCGCCGGGGCGTAGCCGGAGATGGCATCCAGCACTTCCTCGGTGCTCGGCTTGCGCGACAGCGGCTTGCCGATCAGCACGGCGATTTCCGCCTCGTAGTGCACCGAGCCACGATCCTCCGGGATGGCAAAGCCGCCGGCCTGCGACACGGTGCAGGAGCCGGGCTTGATGAACAGCAGCGGCTCGGTCGGTACCGGGTTGTTCAGCTCCTTGGCGTGCTCCGCGTAGTTGCGACCGACGCAGACCACCTTGCCCAGGGTGAAATGGATCGGGGTGCCATCGACGTACTGGTGCTGGTAACTCATGACCGACTCCTGACAACGCATGGAAGAGATGATCCGCGCGGGGCTCGTGATCCCGCACGGTTGCCCGCGTCCTGCCGGCGTACGCGCCACTTCCCGTGACGCTGACGTGCGAAGGGCCGGCCCCTCTATCCAAAGAACCGGCCCTTCTGGATACAGCAGCTTATTCGACGAAGATCTTGCCGGGGTTCATGATCCCGTTCGGGTCGAACACCGCCTTGACCGCCTTCATGTAGCCGATTTCAGCCTCGGAGCGAGAGTAACCCAGGTAATCGCGCTTGGTCATGCCCACGCCGTGCTCGGCCGAGATGGAGCCGTTGTACTTCTGCACGGTCTCGAAGACCCACTTGTTGACGGTCGCGCACTTGGCGAAGAACTCGTCCTTGGTCAGGTTCTCGGGCTTGAGGATATTCAGGTGCAGGTTGCCGTCGCCGATGTGGCCGAACCAGACGACTTCGAAGTCGGGGTAGTTGGCCGCGACGATATCGTCGATGTCCTTGAGGAAGGCCGGGACCTTGCCGACGGTGACGGAGATGTCGTTCTTGTAGGGCGTCCAGTGGGAGATGGTCTCGGAGATGTACTCGCGCAGCTTCCACAGGTTCTGCAGCTGCTGTTCGCTCTGGCTCATCACGCCGTCGAGGACCCAGCCCTGCTCTACACAATGTTCAAAAGTGGCCAGCGCCTCGTTGGCCACTTCCTCGGTGCTCGCCTCGAATTCCAGCAGCGCATAGAACGGGCAGTCGGTCTCGAAGGCCGGCGGCACGTCGCCACGGGCCATGATCTTGGCCAGGGCCTTGTCGGAGAAGAACTCGAAGGCGGTCAGGTCCAGCTTGTTCTGGAAGGCGTGCAGCACCGGCATGATCGAGTCGAAGTCCGGGGTGCCGAGGACCATCGCGGTGAGGTTCTTCGGCTGGCGCTCCAGGCGCATGGTGGCCTCGACCACGAAGCCCAGGGTGCCTTCGGCGCCGATGAACAGCTGGCGCAGGTCATAGCCGGTGGCGTTCTTGATCAGGTCCTTGTTCAGTTCGAGCAGGTCGCCCTTGCCGGTGACGACCTTCATGCCGGCCACCCAGTTGCGGGTCATACCGTAGCGAATGACCTTGATACCGCCGGCATTGGTGCCGATGTTGCCGCCAATCTGGCTGGAACCCGACGACGCGAAGTCCACCGGGTAATACAGGCCGTGCTCTTCGGCGAAGGTCTGCAGCTGCTTGGTGATCACGCCCGGCTGGCAGACCACGGTGCGGTCGAATTCGTTGAATTCCAGCACCTTGTTCATGTAGTCGAAGGCCACGACCACTTCGCCATTGGCGGCGACAGCGGCGGCGGAGAGACCGGTACGGCCACCCGAGGGAACCAGCGCGACCTTGTGTTCATTGGCCCAGCGGACGATGGCCTGGACCTGCTCGGTGCTCTTGGGGAAGGCGATCGCCAGGGGCGCCGGGGCGAAATGCTTGGTCCAGTCCTTGCCATAGGTCTCGAGGGAATCGGCGTCTGTCAGCAGCTTCCCGGCATCCAGCAGGGGCTTGAGCGATTCGATCAGGGCGTCGCGGGTCATTGGAGGAACTCTCAAATGGTTCATGGTCGTCCTGAGAACAGCTCAGGTCGCAACCGGGCAAGGAAAAGGGAGAACATGCTAGCATACGCACCCCACGCAGATCGCCACCTGGCGCCAAGCTTGGCACCGGCCGGTCCGGCCTGAGCTGTTCAATTTCTCGCCACATCCCGGGACTACAGGTTCAAAGCAGATGAGCAAGACTTCTCTCGACAAGAGCAAGATCAAATTCCTTCTCCTTGAAGGCGTGCACCAGAACGCCGTCGACACCCTCAAGGCGGCCGGCTACTCCAACATCGAGTACCTCAAGACCGCACTGTCCGGTGACGAGCTGAAGGAAAAGATTGCCGATGCACACTTCATCGGTATCCGCTCCCGCACCCAGCTGACCGAAGAAGTCTTCGACGCTGCCAAGAAGCTGATCGCCGTCGGCTGCTTCTGCATCGGCACCAACCAGGTCAACCTGAACGCGGCCCGCGAGCGCGGCATCGCCGTGTTCAACGCGCCCTACTCCAATACCCGTTCGGTCGCCGAACTGGTGCTGGCCGAGGCCATCCTGCTGCTGCGCGGCATTCCGGAGAAGAACGCCTCCTGCCACCGCGGCGGCTGGATCAAGTCCGCTGCCAACTCCTTCGAGATCCGCGGCAAGAAGCTGGGCATCGTCGGCTACGGCTCGATCGGCACCCAGCTCTCGGTCCTGGCCGAAGCACTGGGCATGCAGGTGTTCTTCTACGACACCGTGACCAAGCTGCCGCTGGGTAATGCCCAGCAGGTCGGCAACCTGCACGAGCTGCTCGGCATGTCCGACATCGTCTCGCTGCACGTGCCGGAACTGCCGTCCACCCAGTGGATGATCGGCGAGAAGGAAATCCGCGCCATCAAGAAAGGCGGCATCCTGATCAATGCCGCCCGTGGCACCGTGGTCGAACTGGACCACCTGGCCGCCGCGATCAAGGACGAGCACCTGATCGGCGCCGCCATCGACGTGTTCCCGGTCGAGCCCAAGTCCAACGACGACGAGTTCGAAAGCCCGCTGCGCGGCCTGGATCGCGTGATCCTGACCCCGCACATCGGCGGTTCCACCGCCGAAGCCCAGGCCAACATCGGCCTGGAAGTGGCCGAGAAGCTGGTCAAGTACAGCGACAACGGCACCTCGGTTTCTTCCGTCAACTTCCCGGAAGTGGCCCTGCCGTCGCACCCGGGCAAGCACCGCCTGCTGCACATCCACGAGAACATTCCGGGTGTGATGAGCGAGATCAACAAGGTGTTCGCCGACAACGGCATCAACATCTCCGGCCAGTACCTGCAGACCAACGACAAGGTCGGCTACGTGGTGATCGACGTCGACGCCGAGTACTCGGACCTGGCGCTGGAGAAGCTGCAGCACGTGAATGGCACCATCCGCAGCCGCGTCCTGTTCTAAGCGCTGCCCGGTGACAAGAAAAAAGGAGGCCTCGGCCTCCTTTTTTCATGCCTGGGGAAAGATCACTTCACGTTGACAGTGATCTGCTGCGACTCCACCGGCGGGTCGAACGGCACGTGGTTCTTGTCGCCCACCAGCAGCTGCAGGGTGTGCTTGCCCGGCGGCAGGGTCACCTGAGTCTCGGTCTGGCCCTTGCCGAAGTGCTTGATCTGGTCGGTCATCGGCAGCGGCATGTTCATCGCGGGCTGCTCCTTGAGGTCGATCAGCAGGTGGTGGTGGCCGGTGGCCGGCGAATCCACGCCCGCCGGCGCAACACCCATGCCCTTGAGGCCGAATTTGACGGTGAAGGTCTTGTCCACCGTGGCGCCGTCGGCCGGCTCGATGAAGTACACCTTGGCGCCTTCCGGGGCCGGGGTGCGCGGGATTTCCGCGGCGATGGCGGAAGTACCGGCAAGCAGCGCGGCAAGGCCGAGGCAAGGCAGCATGGTTCTCATGTTCTTCTCCTTCTGCATGACAATCGCAAAGGCGAAGGACCCGCTCAGGCCGGCCCGCGCCCTTGCGCATGGAACGCACAAGCATAGGCGCCAGGGCGCCGGGCTCAAGGAAAATAGTGCGTCTTCGAGTGTCGGCAGCCGCTCTAGCCTCCGGCTTCCAGCCCGGCCAGACAGACGGCAGCGGCATCCAGCTCTTCCTCGCTGAACACCAGCACGCCCATACGTTTGAGGGCGGCGGCAGTGACGCCTTCACCAGCGACCTTCTGGCCGCTGAAACTGCCGTCGTAGTTCTCGCGGTTGCCGCAGGAGGGGCTGCGCGCCTTGAGAACCGCCAGGCGGATGTCGTGGCGACGCACCAGCGCCATGGCTTCCTCGGCGCCGAGCAGGAAGGCGTCGCTGACGTCCTCGCCCTCCACCGTCATCACCGGGCGGGCGCGCTCCAGTACCGCCATGCCCTGGCCGCCAGGGATTTCCGCCGGGGCTCGGGGCGTCGGCAGGCCGCCGGCGACTTCCGGGCACAGCGCGACCACCCGCCCCTGGTCCAGCCAGCGCGACAGCAGGTCGAACGGCCCGTGCGCGCCGCCGTCGTAGCGGACGCGATGACCGAGCAGGCAGCGGCTGACGAGAACCTTCTGCATGGGCGAATCACTCCCTTTTGGAAGGGGACAGACTAGCCGCTCGCCGTTTGCCGGTCACGCCGGGTAACGCAACTTTCATCGGCGCGTCTGTCGCAACAGGTTTCCGGCCCGCCGAAAGTCGGGTCCTTGAGCGGCACGCCGGTCGTCGGCGCCCGCCCGAGCACAACCTTCGACGGGAACAGCCGTCCGGCACTGGCTGCCAGGCAGGCCGCCACCCAGACTCGCGCATCGGCCAATCGCCATGGAGCCTCCGTCATGCCTCGCCTTTTGCTCTGCACCGCCACCTTCGCCGCGCTGTCCTACCTGCCGCTGGCCTTCGCCGAACTCCAGGCGCTGGACAACGAGCGCCTGGGCGCCGTGACCGGCCAGGATGGCATCAGCATCCGCGCCGACGTGCTCGCGCACATGGACAGCGTGGCGTGGAAAGACGACGGCGGCAGCGTCTCGCTGCGCAACGTGTTCATCGACAATGGATGCGTGAGTGCCGGCGATTGCCCCGACGGACGTGGCGGCAGCCTGCCCTACGGGCCCGCGCAGCTGGGCCTTAGCCTGCCGATCTTCGGCATCGAGCAGCCGACCCTGCAGGTGGACGTGATTCAGGGCGCTGGCGGCCAGCAGCAACTGGCGCTGACCCTGCCTGACCTGACCACCATCAACCAGCAGCTCAATGCCAGCGGTCTGCCGTCGCAGACCATCCGCCTGCGCGTGGCCGGCGATCTCTACGTGGGCGGCGGCAAGCTGGGGAGCATCGAAGTGCGCGACATCCAGGACATCAGCGGCACCCTGAAGATCTGGGGCCACTGATCCCGCGCCACTCAGAGCAGCGCGTCACCGCGGCGACGGAACCAGCCGGTGAGCGACAGACGGTCATGACTGGCCGGCAGCACCTCGTGGGGGAACTCGCCGGAGAGGAACACCACCAGTCGGCTGGCCAGCGGCGACAGGTCCAGCGTCCGCTCGTCGGCGAAGTACATCCGCAGTTCACCGCCCTGCGTCACCGGCCAGTCGTGGTTGAGGTACAAGACCGCGGAGATGGCGCGCCGATCATCGTCACGGAAGCGGTCCAGGTGCTTCTGGTAGAACGCTCCCGGCGGATAGAGCGCGAAGTGCCCTTCGAAGTCCTCCAGGCCCAGGAAGAGTGCGCGATTGATCTGCAGGCGCAGCGCGTCCAGCGCACCCAGGTAGAGGTCGCAGGCCGCGGACTGCCCGGGCTCGATCCACTGGATGCGGTCACCGCGGATGCCTTCGCGCACCGCCTGTCCCTCACCCCGGCCGATGGCGGCAGCGGCCAGCTTGCCGGCCGCGTCGCGGGCACGGCATTCCGTCGCCAGTTGGGCGATCAGGGCATCGGGAAGGAAGGCGTCCTGCTGCGACCAGCCCTTGTCGGCGAGGTCATCCACGATGCGGTGCAGGACGGGAGAATCGGCGTCGAAATACATCGCGCATTGTAACGTCCGGCGCCAGTGTCTCGACAAGCGGGGCAAGCCTTGCCGACAATAGCCCCCGGCGAGCGAACCCTGCCGCCCAAAAGGAGTTGCAATGCGCGTACTGCTGGCCCTCACCCTTCTTGTACTGGGCATGCCTGCCCTGGCCGACAACTACCAGCGCCTGTACCAGGCCGCCGGCTGGCCGGAACAGCGAGCGCACTTCAATGACGCCCTGCACGCCGCGCAGAAGCGCTACCAGGGCAACCTGCCACCGGCGCTGTACCAGACGCTGGTGGACAACAGCAACCAGCGCTTCGCCCCTGCCGACATCGACCAGCGCGCCCTCAATGGCCTGCGCCAGAACCTGCCGGACAGCGCCGCAGCGGTGAACTTCTTCGAATCCCCGCTGGGCCGCAAGGTCGCCGGCGCCGAGACCCTGGCTACCCGCAGCGACCAGCTGCAGAAATACGCCAACGGCCTGCCGCGCCAGCAGGCCAGTGATGCACGCAAGCAGATCGTCCATCGCCTGAGCCAGATTCTGCCGGCCCGCGAGGCCGGCGCCGAAGTCAGTCTGGCTCTCGCCAGCGTGGCTGCCGACAGCCTCAGCCAGATGCTCCCCGGCCTGCTCGGTGGCGGCAGCGCCCAAGGCATGCTCGAAGGCCAGCGGCAGAAGCTGATGAGCCAGATCGGCGCCGATCTCGACAACACCCTGCTGTACGTCTATCGCGGCCTGAGCGATGCCGAACTGGGCCAGTTCGCCGACTTCAGCGAGTCGCCGGCCGGCCGCACTTACTACCGCGCCGCCCTGGCTGCCCTCAAGGCTGGCTTGGCCGCACCATCGGGCGAGTAGTGATCGGAAAATACCGACCACGCTTGAGGACCACTCCGAGGAACGCTCCTCCTAGAATGGCACCCGCTGTACAGAGGGTGGCGCCTGAGGAGCATGGCGCAAGGAGTGTAGGGACACACCCTCGACCACAGCGGCTCCCTTCCCCGCATCATCCCCGCTAGGCCATCCGCTCACTGAGAAAGTCGAAGTAACGCCGGCGCAACGTCTCGCTCTCGTTCGCCAGGTGGTGCCGCGCGCCGGTGAGCAGCAGGCACTCGATCTTCTCGAACTTGTCCTCCAGCACCTTCAGGTTGTAGCGCCAGTCCACCGTCTCGTCGGCATCGCCCTGCACCACCAGCAGGCTCTGCGCGCCGTGGCCGGCCGCCTCGATGCGCGGAATCCAGCGCGCCAGCGCGCCGACCCAGGCCGTGGGCAGGATCTTCGGCTGCAGCGGATCGCGGTCGCGCAGGAAGGAAAGGAATTCGGCGTCGTTGGAGTTCTCGCTGAAACGTCGCGGAATCGAATCCACGAACGGTCGCAGCATCTGGTAGCTGAACTTCGACCAGCCCCAGGCCCGTGGCCGTACCAGCGGCGCCAGCAGGATGGTACGGCCCAGCTCCGGGCGCGGCGCGCCGGTGAGCAGGTAGTCCAGCAGGATTGCCCCGCCGGTGCTCTGCCCGCAGAGATGCCAGGGTTGCGGCAGGTCCAACGCCTGCGCCTGGCCCAACAGCGCGCCCAGCACCACCTGGTATTCGGCGAAGTCGCCGATGCTGGCGGCGGCGCCACCCGACAGGCCGTGGCCCGGCAGGTCGCAGGCCAGCACCGCGAAGCCCATGCCCAGCGCCCAGTCGATCACATGGCGGTACAGGCCCATATGGTCGTAGTAGCCGTGCAGCAGGACGACGGTTCCCCGCGCCAGCACGGGGCGCCAGTACTGCGCGGCAATCTGGTAGCCGCCGGCCTCGAAAGTGCCCAGCCGGCTCTGCAGGCCGGGGTGCCGGGCGTGCAGGTCCAGGCCGTAGAAATGCTGGTACAGCGCGATGCCGACCTCGTTCGCCTCTGCGGTCAGAGGTCGCAGCAGGGTGCGCAGCAGATCGGGCTGGAAGGCTTCAGGCATGGGCGTTTCGCTTCTGGCAGGCGGGTGACGAAGGGAGCGCGTGCAGCAGCGGGATATTCTGCCGCGCTCGCCCCCGTGGCAAGCTTGTCGGCTATCTTACCGACTCTGTCACTGGTCGCCGCCATGTCCTCACGCCGAAAATCGCTGCTCACCTGGCTGATCGCCGCGCTCTGCCTGGGCGCGCTGCTCGCCACCTACTGGTGGTACGAGAACCGCTTCATCCGCCCGTTCAGCCACCAGCCGCAGCTGTTTTCCGGCGACCACCTGATGCTGCCCGCACAATTGGCCGGCCCCGGCAAGATCCGCCTGGTGCACTTCTGGGACCCGGCCTGCCCCTGCAACGTCGGCAACCAGCAGCACCTCGCCGAGCTGATCCAGCGTTTCGGCCCGCAGGGCGTGGAGTTCTTCGCCGTGCAGAAGCCCGGCAGCCGCGGGCACCTGCCCGATACGCTGAGCGCCATGCGCGCGCTGGACTCGGTGCCCGGTGCCGAGCAACTGCCCGCCAGCCCCGCCGTGGCGATCTGGGACGCCCAGGGCAAGCTGGCCTACTTCGGCCCCTACAGCGAAGGAGCGGTCTGCACGTCGGGCAACAGCTTCATCGAGCCGATCCTCGACGCCCTGGTGGGCGGCCGCCCGGTCAACGCGACCCACACCCTGGCGGTGGGCTGCTATTGCCCCTGGGATGGCGCAAAGCACTGAGCCGCATCAACGAAGCCGATGGCCAATCCGTGACTACACTTGGATCGCCGGCCCATGAAGGGCCGATCGCCACCAAGGAGCTTTTCGCATGCGTCTTCCTTCCGCCCTCGCCTTCTGCGCCGTTCTCTCCACCGGGCTGGTGCTGCCCCTGGCCGCCCACGCCGAGGATGCCCCCAACAGCCAACAGGTGATGGAGCAACACAAGCAGGCCATCAACAACCGCATCGCCGACATCGACTACAAGCGCAAGCGCATCGTCGAAGCCAACATGAAGCTCACCCCGCAGGAAACCGAGAAGTTCTGGCCGATCTACAACAGCTACCGCACCGAGGCGGACAAGCTGAGCAAGCAGACTCTGGCGATCATCATCGACTACGCCAACAGCTATAACACCGGCTCGGTGAGCAACGACGACGCGGCGAAGCTGCAGAAGCAGGTGCTGGAGCTGCAGGACGATCGCCAGGAGCTCAAGGAGAAGTACCTCAAGCGCATCGCCAAGGAAGTCTCGCCGCAGCGCGCACTGCGCTTCCTGCAGGTCGAAGACCAGCTCGACGCCATGGCGCTGCTGGAAGTCAGCCGCGAAATCCCGCTGGCCGAGTAATCCTCAGCCTTCGGTGCCGCCCTGCAGGCGCTGGCGATAGCGCTCGGGCGGCACCGAATACCAGCGCTTGAAAGCCCGATAGAACGGCGACAGCTCGGCAAAACCACAGGCCCGCGCCACCTCGCGAATTGCCTCGCCCTGCTCCAGTAATTGCGCGGCACGCTGCCGGCGCACCTCCTCCCGCACTTCCCTGAACGTCTGTGCCCGGCTCGCCAGATTGCGCTGCAGCAGCCCCGGCCGCACGCCCAGCTCACGGGCGCAGCTTTGCAGGGTGCACTCCTCCTCCCCCAACCGCATGGCGATCAGGTAGCGCAGGCGATTGAGCAGGTCGTTCTCGTCCAGCGTTCCCAACTGTTCCCGCGCATGCTCGGTAAGCAACCGGTGCAGCACCGGGTTGCCGGTGCGCGATGGCCGGGCCATCTGCGCGCGATCGAACAACAAGGCGTCATTGGCCTTGCCGAAGCTCGGCGTCAGGCCGAACAGCCGCCGGTGCTCGCTCAAGCGGCGCGGCTGCGGATGGCGGAACTCGATGGCCTGCACGCGGAACTCATCGTCGGTAATCAGCGCCAGCAGCTTGAGGAACAGCAGCATCAGGCACTCCATCTGCTGGCGCAGGTTGCTGGTACCCAGGTAGTTGAGGTCGAGGATCAGCCGCACCTGCTCGCCCTCCTCGCGCATCTGCGCCGCGAAGCCACCGGAGAGGATGTGCTGGAAGCGCAGGAAGCTGTGCAGCGCCTCGCGCAGGTCGCTGCTGGCCATCAGCAGGTAGCCGACCACGTCCAGCAGGCGCGGCTTCATCGCCTCCCCCAGGTGCAGGCCGATATCGGCATCGCCGGTAATTTCGTCAAGGGTCGTCCAGAACAATGGGGCGTCGTCGTGCACCAGGCGACCACTCTGCGCCGGCGGCGGCAGGCGCACCTTCTGCAGGGCCTGGCGGTAGATATCGGTGGGGTCGAAGCCCAGCACCGAGAGCGCCTCGTACAACTGGCGGCGCAGGGTGGCGGACTGGGTCAGCGCCGGGGTGGCGGGGAAGTTCAGCTCGGGGGCGGCCATGGTCACTCCTGGGATTGACCGGAGAATTCCAGTAGCGAGACGTTTGGTCAATGAGCGACGTGCGCTATCCACTGCAGAATCGCCGCATAACAACAAGGAGTTGCTGCATGAAACGCACTTTGACTGTCCTCGCTGTCGTCATCGCCGCTGCAACGGCCGGTGCCGGCTGGTACCTGCATGGCAAGCAGCCGGTACGCGACGGACAACTGCCCCTGGCGGGCCTGGCCAGCGAAGTCACGGTTCGCTACGACGAGCGCGGCGTGCCGCACATCAAGGCCGGCAGCGAGGAAGACATGTACCGGGCGATCGGTTACGTCCACGCCCAGGACCGCCTGTTCCAGATGGAAATCCTCCGTCGCCTGTCCCGTGGCGAGCTGGCCGAGGTGCTCGGGCCCAAGCTGGTGGACACCGACCGCATGTTCCGCAGCCTGCGCATCCGCGACCACGCCGCCGAGTACGTGGCCAGGCAGGACAAGAACTCCCCGGCCTGGAAGGCGCTGGTCGCCTACCTCGATGGCGTCAACCAGTTCCAGGACAGCCACCCGCGCCCGGTGGAATTCGACATCCTCGGCATTCCCAAGCGCGCCTTCACCCCCGAAGACACCGTCAGCGTCGCCGGCTACATGGCCTACAGCTTCGCCGCCGCCTTCCGCACCGAACCGGTGCTGACCTACGTGCGCGACGAACTGGGCGCGGACTACCTGAAGGTCTTCGACCTCGACTGGCATCCCGAAGGCGTGATGACGCCCAAGGCGCTGGCCGCCGCCGACTGGCAGGACCTGAGTGCCATCGCCCGCCTGAGCCACGCCGCGCTGGAAAAGGCCGGCCTGCCGCAATTCGAGGGCAGCAACGCCTGGGCCGTCTCCGGCAGCCGCACGAAGAGCGGCAAGCCGCTGCTGGCGGGCGACCCGCACATCCGCTTCGCCGTGCCGGCAGTGTGGTACGAGATGCAGGCCAGCGCGCCGGGCTTCGAGCTGTACGGCCACTACCAGGCGCTCAACCCCTTCGCCTCGCTCGGCCACAACCTGCAGTTCGGCTGGAGCCTGACCATGTTCCAGAACGACGACGTCGATCTGGTCGCCGAGAAGGTCAACCCGGACAACCCCAACCAGGTCTGGTACCACGGCCAGTGGACGGACCTGAAAAGCGAGGAGCAGAGCATCGCGGTGAAGGGCGAGGCACCGGTGAAGATCACCCTGCGCAGCTCGCCCCACGGCCCGCTGGTCAACGACGCGCTGGGCACCGCCGCGGGCAAGACGCCGGTCTCCATGTGGTGGGCCTTCCTGGAAACCCAGAACCCGATCCTCGACGCCTTCTACGAACTGAACCGCGCCGACACCCTGCCCAAGGCGCGCGCGGCAGCCGCGAAGATCCAGTCGCCAGGCCTCAACGTGGTCTGGGCCAACGCTCGTGGCGACATCGGCTGGTGGGCCTCGGCGCAACTGCCGGTGCGTCCGGACGGGGTCAATCCGAACTTCCTGCTCGACGGCGCCAGTGGCCAGGCCGACAAGAGCGGCTTCTACCCCTTCAGCGAGAACCCGCAGGAAGAGAACCCGGCGCGCGGCTACATCGTCTCCGCCAACTTCCAGCCGGTGCCGGCCAACGGTCGCCCGGTGCCGGGCTACTACAACCTGCCTGATCGCGGCCAGCAGCTGAACAAGCGCCTGTCCGACACTTCCGTGAAGTGGGACCTGCAGAACAGCCAGGCGCTGCAACTGGACACCGCCACCGGCTATGGCCCGCGCTTCCTCAAGCCGCTGCTGCCGATCCTGCGCGAAGCCGCCGCGACCGACGAAGAGAAGGCGCTGTTGGAGAACCTGGCCAACTGGCAGGGCGACCATCCGCTGGACTCTGTCACTGCGACGGTGTTCAACCAGTTGCTCTACCAGGTCGCCGACGGCGCCATGCGCGACGAGATGGGCGACGCCTTCTTCGACAACCTGCTGTCCACCCGCGTGCTCGACGTGGCCCTGCCTCGCCTGGCCGCCGACGAGAACTCGCCCTGGTGGGACAACCGCAAGACGCCGCAGAAGGAAACCCGCGCCGATATCGTCAAGGCCGCCTGGAAGGACAGCCTGGCGCACCTGCGCGCCACCCTCGGCCAGGACTCGCAGCAGTGGCAGTGGGGCAAGGCGCACACCCTCACCCACGGCCACCCGCTGGGCCAGCAGAAGCCGCTGGACCGCCTGTTCAACGTCGGCCCGTTCGCCGCTCCTGGCGGCCACGAGGTGCCGAACAACCTCTCCGCCCGCGTCGGACCTGCGCCCTGGCAGGTGATTTACGGCCCGTCCACCCGTCGCCTGATCGACTTCGCCGACCCGGCCCACAGCCTGGGCATAAACCCGGTAGGCCAGAGCGGCGTACCTTTCGACAAGCACTACGACGACCAGGCCGAGGCCTACATCGAAGGCCAGTACCTGCCGCAGCACTACGACGACAACGAGGTGAAAGCCAACACCCATGGCATCCTGCGGTTGATTCCCGTCCGTCGCTGAAGCGCCCTCGACAAGAGCCACCCGGAAATGAAAAACCCCGCCTCTGCGGGGTTTTTCATTGGTGCGTTGTACAGAGTGTTGCGGGAGATGCCGAAGCTCCCTGGCGCGTTATTTCCCCAAGGGATAACGATCGGGGTGTTGTATTGGGCGCCGTCTCCCGCACGGAGTGCCATAAGGCGTCACTGGAAGTTTGCCGGCTACGCGGCCCGGCCCTGGTTCGGGGGGTGGCCGGACTGCGCATCCGAACACTTCAAGCGTAGTTGGCAATCGGCCAGGGGCGAGCCTTTGCGACACACGGATTTTTCCGATAAATCCCGAGTTTCCAAGCACTTCGGAATAACGTGTGAGCAAAAAAACACGGGCCACCCGAAGGTGGCCCGTGGTTCGACAATCGCCGGATACTACCGGCCGACAAGACGGCGTCAGGCGGTGGCTGTCGAACCCTTCTGCCAATCGGTCGCGTTGGACTCCATGGCTTCCTGGATCGCACGCTTGCGACGCTCTTCGGCCTGGCGGGTGAAGTACCAGGCAAAGAAGGTGAACAGCGATACGGTCAGCAGGATCAGGCTGGCTACGGCGTTGATCTCCGGCTTCACGCCCAGGCGCACGGCGGAGAACACTTCCATCGGCAGGGTGGTGGAACCAGGACCGGACACGAAGCTGGCCAGTACCAGGTCATCCAGCGACAGCGCGAAGGACATCATGCCGCCCGCCGCCAGCGACGGGGCGATCATCGGGATGGTAATCAGCATGAACACTTTCCAGGGCTTGGCGCCCAAGTCCATGGCCGCTTCCTCGATGGACAGGTCCAGCTCGCGCAGGCGCGCCGACACCACCACCGCCACGTAGGACGAGCAGAAGCTGGTGTGGGCGATCCAGATGGTCACGATGCCGCGCTCCTGCGGCCAGCCGATCAACTGAGCCATCGCAACGAACAACAGCAGCAGCGACAGACCGGTGATCACCTCGGGCATGACCAGCGGCGCGGTGACCATGCCGCCGAACAGCGTACGGCCACGGAAGCGCGGGATGCGGGTCAGCACGAAGGCCGCCAGGGTGCCCAGCGCCACCGAGGAGATCGCGGTGTAGCAGGCGATCTCCAGCGAGCGGAACACCGAACCGACCAGCTGCTGGTTGTCCAGCAGGCCGACGTACCACTTCACCGACCAGCCACCCCACACGGTCACCAACTTGGAGCCGTTGAACGAGTAGATGACCAGGATGAGCATCGGCACGTAGATGAAGAGCAGGCCCAACACCAGCATGATGTTGGAGAACGACCAACGCTTGTTCATACCTTGCCCTCCAACTCTTTAGCTTGGTTCTTGTTGAAGAAGATGATGGGCACGATCAGGATCGCCAGCATCACGACGGCAAGGGCGGAAGCCACCGGCCAGTCACGGTTGTTGAAGAATTCCTGCCACAGCACTTTACCGATCATCAGCGTCTCGGGACCGCCAAGCAGTTCCGGGATCACGAACTCGCCCACTGCCGGGATGAACACCAGCATGCAGCCGGCGATGATGCCGTTCTTGGACAGCGGGACGGTGATCTTCCAGAAGCTGGTGAAGCTGCGCGCGCCGAGGTCGGAGGCGGCTTCCAGCAGGCTCATGTCGTGCTTCACCAGGTTGGCGTAGAGCGGCATGACCATGAAGGGCAGGTACGAGTAGACGATACCGATGTACACCGCGAAGTTGGTGTTCAGGATCGTCAGCGGCTCGTTGATGATGCCCAGCCACATCAGGAAGCTGTTGAGCAGGCCGTTGTTGGACAGGATGCCCATCCAGGCGTACACGCGGATCAGGATCGCCGTCCAGGTCGGCATCATGATCAGCAGCAGCAGGACGGTCTGCATTTCCTTGCTGGCGCGGGCGATGGCATAGGCCATCGGGTATCCGATGAGCAGGCACAGGAAGGTGCTGATCGCCGCCATCTTCAGCGAGCCCAGGTAGGCGTCGATGTAGAGCGGGTCGTCCGTCAGCATCAGGTAGTTGCCCAGGTTCATCACGACCTGGAGCGTCTGGTCGGCGTACTGGAAGACTTCGGTGTACGGCGGAATGGCCACGTCCGCTGCCGCCAGACTGATCTTCAGCACGATGGCGAAGGGCAGCAGGAAGAACAGGAAGAGCCAGAAGAACGGCACACCGATCACGGCATGCCGGCCGTTCGGCAGGCGTTTCATGAGCGATTTGCTGATGTTCATGATTGCAGTACCACACCGCTGTCGTCGTACCAGCTGATGTAAACCGGCTGGTCCCAGGTCGGGCGCGCGACGTGGCGCTCGGCGTTGGCCATGAAGGCCTGGACGATGAAGCCGGAGGCCAGCTTGATGTAGTACACCGAGTGACCGCCCAGGTAGGCGATGTCGTGGACGGTGCCCTGGGCGACGTTGAAGCCTTCGTGCTCGAGGTTTTCCGGTTTCTGCGCAGTGACCATGACCTTTTCAGGACGCAGTGCGTAGGTCATGCGCTTGTTCTCGGCACGGGTGCTGATGCCGTGGCCGATGTAGATCGGGTTTTCCAGCTGCGGGCAGGCGATGACCGCGTGGTCCTGCAGGTCCTCGACGATCTCGCCGTCGAACAGGTTGACGTTGCCGATGAACTCGCAGATCAGGCGGCTGGCCGGCGTCTCGTAGATGTCCATCGGGCTGCCGATCTGCTCGATGCAACCCAGGTGCATGATGGCGATGCGCTGGGCCATGGTCATGGCCTCTTCCTGGTCGTGGGTCACCATCACGCAGGTCACGCCCACGCGCTCGATGATCTCCACCAGTTCCAGTTGCATCTGCGAACGCAGTTTCTTGTCCAGCGCGCCCATGGGTTCGTCGAGCAGCAGCAGCTTCGGACGCTTGGCCAGGGAGCGGGCCAGGGCCACGCGCTGACGCTGGCCGCCAGAAAGCTGGTGCGGCTTGCGCTTGGCGTACTGGGTCATCTGCACGAGCTTGAGCATCTCGTCGACGATCTTGTCGATCTCCGCCTTGGGCAGACCGTCCTGCTTCAGGCCGAAGGCGATGTTCTGCGCCACGCTCATGTGGGGGAACAGGGCGTACGACTGGAACATCATGTTGATCGGCCGCTCATAGGGCGGCAGGTCGGTAATGTCCTGGCCATCGAGGAAGATGCGACCTTCAGTGGGACGCTCGAAACCAGCCAGCATGCGAAGCAGGGTCGACTTGCCCGAACCCGAACCACCCAGCAGGGCGAAGATTTCGCCTTTCTTGATGTCCAGGGACACGCTGTCCACAGCCAGCGTTTCGTCGAACTGCTTGCTGACCCGGTCGATTTTTACCAGAACCTCTTTAGGCTTCTGGTCGCCACTCAAGGCTTTCTTGTAGGCACCGGAGGCTATTGCCATTACCACAACTCCCAAATCATAGAGGCCCGGCCCCCGCGGCCGGGCATGCTTGGTATTACAGGGCTGGCGCAGTTTACGTGCGCCGCCGGGCCTTTCGAGGGGCCCTGCGACGCTCCGTGCCCGCGCGGACGGATTTGGGGAAAACCGTCTTACTTGCCCGACTTGATCTTGGTCCAGGAACGGGTCATGAGGCGCAGGATCTTCGGCGGCAGCTCATGCTGCACGAAGAGTTTGTCGAGAACCTCCTGGGATGGGTACACCTCAGGATTGTTGCGCACGGACTCATCCATGAATTCGCCAGCCTTGGGGTTCGGGTTGGCGTAACCGACGTAATCGCTGACCTTGGCGATCACTTCGGGCTTGAGCAGGTAGTTGATGAACGCGTGGGCCGCCTTCGGGTTGGAGGCATCCTTCGGCACGGCGAGGATGTCGAACCAGAGGTTGGCGCCTTCCTTGGGAATGGCGTAGGCGATGTTCACGCCCTTGCCGGCTTCCTTGGCGCGGTTGGCGGCCTGGAACACGTCACCGGAGAAACCGGCCGCAACGCAGATGTTGCCGTTGGCCAGGTCGGAGATGTACTTGGAGGAGTGGAAGTAGGTGACGTACGGACGCACCTTCATCAGCTTGTCCTCCACCTTCTTGTAGTCATCCGGGTTGGTGCTGTTGGGGTCCAGCCCCATGTACTTGAGCACAGCCGGCATCATCTCGTCGCCCGAATCAAGGAAGGCGACGCCGCACTGGCTGAGCTTCTTCATGTTCTCGGGCTCGAAGAGGACGGCCCACGAATCGATGGTGTCGACACCCAGCACGGCCTTGACCTTCTCGACGTTGTAGCCGATGCCGTTGGTGCCCCACAGGTACGGCACGCCGTACAGGTTGCCCGGGTCGTTGGCCTCGAGCTGCTTCATCAGGTGCGGATCGAGGTTCGACCAATTCGGCAGCTGGCTCTTGTCCAGCTTCTGGAACGCGCCGGCCTTGATCTGGCGACCGAGGAAGTGGTTGGACGGCACGACCACGTCGTAGCCGGTACGACCGGCCAGCAGCTTGCCTTCCAGGGTTTCGTTGGAGTCGAAGACGTCGTACACCGGCTTGATACCGGTTTCCTTCTCGAAATCGGCGAGGGTGGTTTCACCGATGTAGTCCGACCAGTTGTAGATGTGGACGGTCTGTTCCGCCTGGGCCAGCGAAGTCAGGCCGAAGACGGAGACTGCAGCGATCAGGGTTCTGCGGAAGGGAATGCGCACACGTGAGTCCTCTCGTTGTTTTTGACTACTTCAGTCGGTTGCTGCCGGGGTTTCGACGGCCGGTCCGTGGATAGCGCCGAACCCTTTACAGCACGAGAGCGCCGGGGCTTGCGCAGCCATTCCACCGATGGAAGCTGTTTGTTGCTACCGGTAGCGGGCGAGGGAGCGCACTCCCCCGCCGCTGTCCGGACCATCCGCTGGCGCGCCAGGCGACAGCGATTACCCGATTACTTGCCGGACTTGATGGTGGTCCAGCTGCGGGTCATCAGACGCTGGGTCTTCGCCGGCAGGTCCGGGAAGGCGTACAGCTTCTTCATGGTTTCCGGAGTCGGATACACGCCCGGGTCGTTGCGGATCGCCTCGCTCACCATCGGGGTGGCTGCGGCGTTGCCGTTCGGGAACTGCACGACGTTGGTGATCTCGGACATGACCGCCGGCTCGAGCAGGAAGTTGATCCACTTCAGCGCGGCTTCCTGGTTCTCGGCATCCTTCGGAATGGCGACGGTGTCGAAGAACGCGCCAGCACCTTCCTTCGGAATGTTGTACTTCACAGTGACCTTGTTCTTGGCTTCTTCAGCGCGGGACTTGGCCTGGTACACGTCACCCGAGTAACCGATAGCCACGCAGATGTTGCCGTTGGCGATATCGGAGATGTACTTGGAGGAGTGGAAGTAGGAGACGTACGGGCGAATCTTCAGGAACAGCGCTTCGGCTTCCTTGAGTTCTTTCGGGTCCTGGCTATCGGGCTTGTAGCCCAGGTAGTGCAGGGCAGCCGGCAGCATTTCGGTCGGCGAATCGAGGAAGCTCACGCCGCAGGCCTTCAGCTTCTGGATGTTTTCCGGCTTGAACACCAGGTCCCAGGAGTCCACCGGGGCGTTGTCGCCCAGCGCGGCCTTGACCTTGTCCGGGTTGTAGCCGATGCCGATGGTGCCCCACATGTAGGGGATCGCGTACTGGTTGCCCGGGTCGCTGATTTCCAGCGTCTTCATGATGTCCGGGTTCAGGTTCTTCCAGTTCGGCAGCTTGGACTTGTCCAGCGGCGTGTACACGCCGGCCTTGATCTGCTTGGCCAGGAAGGAGTTGGACGGCACCACGATGTCGTAGCCCGACTTGCCGGCCAGCAGCTTGGCTTCCAGCACTTCGTTGCTGTCGTAGACGTCGTAGACGACCTTGATTCCGGTTTCCTTGGTGAACTTGTCGACCGTGTCCGGCGCGATGTAGTCCGACCAGTTGTAGACGTGCAGCACCTTGTCATCTGCCTGCGCCATACCAGCCACAGCGCCTGCCAGCGTTACAGCGAGCAGGGATTTGCCGAAGGTCTTGAACATGCGGGTAGCTCCGTTTGTTTTTTTGATGTTCCGGGTGGCGTGGACATCTCCTTCCGTCACCACCCGGTGAGCCTGGCCAACGCACAGGCGCAGTCTGTCAAAGGTCCGGTGAAAGACTCAAGACAGAACGGCTGCGGCGGTTTGATCGAGGCACTTGCGCGCCAGGGTGATCAGGTCATCGATCTGCGATTTCTCGATCACCAGCGGCGGCGAGATAATCATAGTGTCTCCCACCGCGCGCATGATCAGACCGTTGCGGAAGCAGTGCTCGCGGCACAGCATCCCGACACCCTTGCCTTCGAAGCGCTCGCGGGTCTTCTTGTTCTTCACCAGCTCCAGTGCTGCCACCAGGCCTACCCCGCGGGCTTCGCCTACCAGGGGATGGTCGGCCAGCTCTTGCCAGCGCTGTTGCAAATACGGTGCCGTTTCGTTCTTCACACGCTCGACGATCTTCTCTTCCCGCAGGATGCGGATGTTCTCCAGCGCCACCGCAGCGGCTACCGGGTGACCAGAGTAAGTGAAGCCGTGGTAGAACTCCCCACCCTCATTCAGGGTATGGACGATCTCGTCGCGAACGATCACGCCGCCCATGGGGATGTAGCCGGAGGTCAGGCCCTTGGCGATCGGCATCAGGTCCGGGGCGTTGCCGAAGTACTGGCTGCCGAACCATTCGCCGGTACGGCCGAAGCCGCAGATGACTTCGTCGGCGATGAACAGGATGTCGTACTTGGCGAGGATCTCGCGGATCTTCGGCCAGTAGGTTTTCGGCGGAATGATCACGCCGCCCGCGCCCTGCAGGGGCTCGGCGATGAAGGCGGCGACCTTGTCTTCGCCGACTTCGAGAATCTTCTTCTCCAGTTGCTCGGCCGCCCAGACGCCGAACTCTTCCGGGTCCATATCGCCGCCTTCGCCGAACCAGTACGGCTGGGCAATGTGCTCGATGCCGGGGATCGGCAGGTCACCCTGCTCGTGCAGCGCCTTCATGCCGCCCAGGCTGACGCCGGCGACGGTGGAGCCGTGGTAGCCGTTCCAGCGGCCGATGACCACTTTCTTCTGCGGCTGACCCTTGATGGTCCAGTAGTGGCGAACCATGCGCAGCACGGTGTCGTTGGACTCCGAGCCCGAGCCGGTGAAGAACACGTGGTTCATGCCTTCGGGGGCGATGTCGGCGATGGCCTTGGACAGCTCCAGCACCGGCGGGTGGGCGGTCTGGAAGAACAGGTTGTAGTAGGGCAGTTCCTGCATCTGCTTGTAGGCGACTTCAGCAAGTTCCTTGCGACCGTAGCCGACGTTCACGCACCACAGGCCAGCCATGCCGTCGAGGATCTTGTTGCCCTCGCTGTCCCACAGGTATACGCCTTCGGCCTTGGTGATGATGCGCGCACCCTTCTCGTTCAGCTGCTTGTAGTCGGTGAACGGAGCCAGGTGGTGATCGCGGCTGAGCGCCTGCCAGTGTTGGGTGTTGGCGCTGGTCTGGTTAGTCATCTTGATAAAACCTCTTCTCTAAGAAACACGGGGCCCGGCCACGCGCCGGACCCCACGCCGATCAGACAGAAAGCAGAAGGAACTCACGCTCCCAGGAACTGATTACTCGCTTGAAGTTCTCGTGCTCGGCGCGCTTCACCGCGACGTAGCCCCGAATGAACTTGTCACCCAGGTATTTCTCCAGGGTCTTGCTGCCTTCCATGCACTCCAGGGCGGCTTCGATGGTCAGCGGCAGGCGCAGGTTACGCCGTTCGTAGCCACGGCCTTTGACCTGGGCACTGGGTTTGAGGCCTTCGACCATGCCGATGTAGCCGCACAGCAGGCTGGCCGCCAGGGCCAGGTAAGGGTTGGCGTCGGCGCCGGCCAGGCGGTTCTCCACGCGGCGGTTGTCCGGGGTGGAATCCGGTACGCGCAGGCCCACGGTACGGTTCTCCTCGCCCCACTCCACGTTCACTGGCGCCGAGGTATCGGGCAGGAAGCGGCGGAACGAGTTGACGTTCGGCGCGAACAGCGGCAACGCCTCGGGGATCAGCTTCTGCAGACCGCCGATGTGGTGCAGGAACAGCTCGCTCATGCTGCCGTCGGCGTTGGAGAAGATGTTCTTGCCGGTCTTGAGGTCGACGATGCTCTGGTGCAGGTGCATGGCACTGCCCGGCTCGCCGGTCATCGGCTTGGCCATGAAGGTGGCGGCGACGTTGTGCTTGAGGGCGGCCTCGCGCATGGTGCGCTTGAACACCACGATCTGGTCGGCCAGGTCCAGGGCATCGCCGTGACGGAAGTTGATCTCCATCTGCGCGGTGCCTTCTTCATGGATCAGGGTGTCCAGATCCAGGCCCTGCAGTTCGCACCAGTCGTACATGTCCTCGAACAGCGGGTCGAATTCGTTCGCCGCGTCGATGGAGAAGGACTGGCGACCGGTCTCCTGGCGACCGGAACGGCCGATCGGAGCCTGCAGCGGGTAGTCGGGGTCGTCGCTGCGCTTGGTCAGGTAGAACTCCATCTCCGGCGCCACGATCGGTTTCCAGCCCTTGTCGGCGTACAGCTGGAGAACGCGCTTGAGCACGTTGCGCGGCGACAGCTCGATGGGGTTGCCCAGCTTGTCGTAGGTATCGTGGATGACCATCGCAGTCGGCTCGATAGCCCAGGGGACGAGGAACACGGCATTCTCGTCCGGGCGGCAGACCATATCGATGTCGGCCGGGTCCAGCAGGTCGTAATAGATGTCGTCTTCGACGTAATCACCGGTCACGGTCTGCAGGAGAACGCTCTCCGGCAGGCGCATGCCCTTCTCGTTGAGGAATTTCGCGGTCGGCGCGATCTTGCCCCGGGCAATCCCGGTCAGGTCGGCGATCATGCATTCCACTTCGGTGATCTTGCGTTCTTTCAACCAGCCACTGAGCTGGTCTAACTTGCTAGTCATAAAGACCTCAGGGTTTGAGAGCCCGGCCCCAACGCCGGACTCAGCGGTTCCCCGCCCTCTTGCTGCAGGCTTTGCCGAATGCCTGGAAGATAGCGAGATAGTTGGGGTTCGTTTCGACCTGCCACTCCGGGTGCCACTGCACCCCGACGGCAAAGGCCGCACCTTCGACGGAGAAGGCTTCAACCAACCCGTCAGGCGCCAGAGCTTCTACACGAAGGCCGGGCGCCAGACGATCAACGCCCTGGCCGTGAATAGAGTTGACCTGGAACTGCGAGGGTAGCCCGATACCGGCGAAAACGCCGCCCGGCTGCACGTCGACGACGTGCCGCAGACCATATTGGATTTCGATCGGCTCACCCGCGGGTTCGCGGTGGTCCATCAAGCCTTCGACTTCGTGCACTTTCTGGTGCAGCGAACCGCCAAAGGCGACGTTCATTTCCTGGAAGCCGCGGCAGATGCCCAGCACCGGAATCCCGGCCGCGACGGCGCGGCGAATCAGCGGCAGCGTCGTACTGTCGCGCTCGGGATCATGAGGGGTGCCTGCAATGCTGGCGGAGCCACTATAATGATGGGGTTCGACGTTCGACGCCGAGCCTGTGAAGAGCAGGCCGTCGAACGCGGCCAACATGTCTTCCTGGTCGATGGCATCGCCCAGGGAGGGAATGATCAAAGGAATGCCCGAGGCCCCGGAGATCAGCGCTCTGAGGTATTTGTCGCCAGCAACATGGTAGGGTTTGGATGCGATCTGCTTGATGCAGGCGGACACGCCGATTAACGGCAGGCGAGACATGGGACACCCGTGTTTGTAAGTGTTATGGGCTTGAGGCCGAGCTTAGCCTTGTTCATTTTTTTACACAATAGCCATGTAAAAAATCAAACACGCCCCACTGAACAGCCCGCCACCAAAGGCTCTCCGCTCATCAAAAGCGGCTTGAAACGCCCCAAAAACGGCCCATCACGACAGGTGTGCCCCACTTTGGTGCGACATTGACAACCCTTGCCAATTCGGATTGACTCACACCTCAGCTTTCGAATGATTGAAATTTTTAACAATAAAGGTGTTACATCATGTCGGTACCCCAGAGTGCCGTGTCGCTCGAAGAAGCGAGTGAGTTCCTGAAGGAACACCCCGAGGTCCAATTCGTCGACCTCCTTATTGCAGACATGAATGGTGTGGTCCGCGGCAAGCGCATCGAACGCACCAACCTGCCCAAAGTCTATGAGAAGGGCATCAACCTCCCCGCCTCTCTCTTCGCTCTCGACATTACCGGCTCCACCGTAGAAAGCACCGGCCTCGGCCTGGACATTGGCGACGCGGATCGCGTCTGTTTCCCAATCCCCAACACCCTTTCCATGGAACCCTGGCAGAAGCGCCCGACCGCGCAACTGCTGATGACCATGCACGAGATGGAAGAACGCACGCCGTTCTTCGCCGACCCGCGTGAAGTGCTGCGTCAGGTCGTACAGAAGTTCACCGACATCGGCCTGACCATCGTCGCGGCCTTCGAGCTCGAGTTCTACCTGATCGACCAGGAGAACGTGAACGGCCGTCCGCAGCCGCCGCGCTCGCCGATCTCCGGCAAGCGTCCGCAATCGGTCCAGGTCTACTCCATCGACGACCTCGACGAGTACGCCGACTGCCTGCAGGACATCATCGACGGCGCCCGCGCCCAGGGCATTCCGGCCGACGCCATCGTCAAGGAAAGCGCCCCGGCCCAGTTCGAAGTCAACATGCACCACGTTGACGACGCCCTGAAGGCCTGCGACTACGCAGTCCTGCTCAAGCGCCTGATCAAGAACGTCGCCTACGACCACGAGATGGACTCGACCTTCATGGCCAAGCCCTACCCGGGTCAGGCAGGCAACGGTCTGCACGTCCACGTCTCGCTGCTCGACAAGGACGGCAAGAACATCTTCACCAGCGAGGATCCCGAGCAGAACGCCGCGTTGCGCCACGCGATCGGCGGTGTGCTCGAGACCCTGCCGGCGTCGATGGCGTTCCTTTGCCCGAACGTCAACTCGTACCGCCGTTTCGGTTCGGCCTTCTTCGTGCCGAACGCGCCGAGCTGGGGCCTGGACAACCGTACCGTCGCCCTGCGCGTGCCGACCGGAGCGCCGGAAGCGGTGCGCCTGGAGCACCGCGTCGCCGGTGCCGACGCCAACCCGTACCTGCTGCTCTCGGCGGTACTGGCCGGCGTCCACCACGGCCTGACCAACAAGGTCGAGCCGGGCGCGCCGATCGAAGGCAACGCCTACGAGCAGCTGGAACAGAGCCTGCCGAACAACCTGCGCGATGCCCTGCGCGAGCTGGACGACAGCGACGTGATGAACAAGTACATCAGCCCCGAGTACATCGACATCTTCGTCGCGTGCAAGGAGCATGAGATGCAGGAGTTCGAGTATTCGATCTCCGACCTCGAGTACAACTGGTACTTGCACACCGTATAAGTGGTAAACGAAACGCCGGCCCTCGTGCCGGCGTTTCCTTGTGCCTCTGGCACACCCGGGGAACTGCGACATCGCAACGGCGAGGAGGGGCGCCGCAGCGAGTCACATCCGTCGTTCCTTCCTGCCCGCGATGTCTCCATCCGCCTGTCCGGGCGTGCATCGCGTCTGTCGTGTCTTTGCTGTCGCGCTATCGAGCGGCGAATGAATGCCGCATCCGCTGATTACGTGGTTCATTCAGGGAGATCGCCAATGCCACGCCTGTACGCCTTGATTCTGATGCTGTTGTGCCCGCTGTCCGCCTGGGCCGACCAGGTCATCCGCGTCTACAACTGGAACGACTACATCGCCCCCGAAGTGCTCAAGGACTTCGAGAAGGACACCGGCATCCGGGTCGAGTACACGACCTACAGCACCGCCGAAGAGGTCAAGAAGGCCCTGGAGAGCGGCGAGAAATTCGACGTCGCGGTGCCCTCGCACAACGACCTGCCGGCGCTGATCCGCGACAAGCGCATCCAGGCGCTGGACTTCAGCAAGCTGCCCAACCGCAGCCACCTCGACACCCAGCTGCTGAGCAAGCTGGCCGCCGTCGACCCCAACAACCAGCACGCCGTGCCCTACCTGTGGGGCGCCGTGGGCCTGGCGATCAACGAACCCGAAGCGGAGAAGGCCTACGGCGGCAAGCTGCCCGACAGCTGGAGCATCCTGTTCGACCCGCAGCAGAGCCAGCGCCTGAAGGCCTGCGGCATGAGCCTGCTGGACGCGCCGGATGAAGCCTTCTCGGTGCTGATGAACTACCAGGGCCGCAACTTTGCCCGCAGTGCGCCGTCACAGATTCGCCGTGCCGGCGAGGTACTCGCGCAGCTGCGCCCGAACCTGCGCTACATCGACAGCGAGCGCTACATCCAGGACCTCAACGCCGGCAAGCTGTGCGTCGCCATGGCCTGGGTCGGCGACGCCCTGGGCGCGGCCAACGCCGGCCAGCCGGTGCGCTTCGTGGTGCCGCAGGAAGGCTCGGTGCTGTTCATCGACAACCTGGTGATCCCCAGCGCATCCGAGCACCCGGACCTGGCGCTCAAGTTCATCGACTACCTGATGCAGCCCAAGGTCGCCGCACAGATCACTGCCGCCACCCTCTACCCCAACGGCAACAAGGACTCCGCGCAGTTCCTCGACGCCGCCCTGCGCGACCAGCCGGGTCTGTACCCGGACCAGGAGACCAAGCGTCGCCTGTTCGCCCTGGAAACCGCGCCGGAGAAGACTGCCCCGGTGATCACCGACGTCTGGGCCAAGCTGCGCGACGGCGGCAGCTGACTTGCCGAGCACCCCGGAGCTGGCGTCCAATAGCCGCCCAGCTCCGGAGGTCGTCATGCCCGCACCCTCTCCCACTCGCAAGCCCCGCGCCAGCAGCCAGGCACGCATCGCCGTGATCCTCGAGGCTGCCCGCGCCCTGCTGGCCGAGAGTGGCGCGGCGGGGCTGTCGATCTACGCGGTAGCCGAGCGCGCGGACATCCCGCCCTCCTCCGTCTACCACTTCTTCCCCAGCGTGCCGGCCCTGCTGCAAGGGCTGACCAGCGACGTCCACGCCGCCTTCCGAGCCTGCCTGGAACAGCCCGTCGACCACGCCGCCCTGCGCGACTGGCGCGACCTCGCACGACTGGTCGAGCAGCGCACCCTGGCCGTTTACGCCGAAGACGCCGCTGCGCGCCAGCTGATCCTCGCCAGCCACGGCCTCGCCGAAGTCACCCAGGCCGACAGCCAGCACGACGTGCAACTCGGCCAGGCCATGCGCGAACTGTTCGAACGCCACTTCGAGCTGCCGCCGCTACCGCAGGACATCGAGGTCTTCAGCCTGGCCATCGAGCTGGGCGACCGCGTCTACGCCCTCTCCGTGCAGCGCCACGGGCAGATCACCGGGCGCCTGGCCGAAGAAGGCATGCGGGTGATCGATGCCTACCTGTCGCTGTACCTGCCACCCTGCCTGCCGAAGCGGCCCTCGCCGCTGAAATAATCGATTTTTATCCGATAAAAATCTGGACAAACGGCCGAAATATTCCTTAACAGCTCTTCATAAACCGATTTTTATCGGATATAAATTCTCCCACCCTGGGAGAGTCCTGACGCGAGGCAGTGACTGGCGGCCTATACTGGACCGCTCTTGCGGCGCTACCGGCGACAATCTCCCGAATGACACAACCCCCTCCGCAGGATGGGCGGAGCGCAGCGATACCCCTCGATGGCTATCGGCTCGCCCCTTCCACGAAGCACTGACCAAGGACCGCCCCATGACCACGCTGACCAGCACTCCCCGCGCCGATGGCTTCCGCATGCCGGCGGAATGGGAACCCCAGACCCAGACCTGGATGGTCTGGCCCGAGCGTCCGGACAACTGGCGCCTGGGCGGCAAGCCCGCGCAGGCCGCGTTCAGCGCCGTAGCCCGCGCCATCGCCCGCTTCGAGCCGGTGACCATCGGCGTCTCCGCCGGCCAGTACGAGAACGCCCGCGCCCAGCTGGCCGACGCGGCCAACATCCGCGTGGTGGAAATCAGCAACGACGACGCCTGGGTACGCGACACCGGCCCGACCTTCGTCACCAACGACCAGGGCGACGTACGCGGCGTGGACTGGACCTTCAACGCCTGGGGCGGCCTGGAAGGCGGCCTGTACTTCCCCTGGCACCGCGACGACCAGGTGGCGAGCAAGATCCTCGGCATCGAGCGCTGCGACGGCTACCGCACCGAAGGCTTCGTGCTGGAGGGCGGCTCGATCCACGTGGACGGCGAAGGCACCCTGATCACCACCGAGGAATGCCTGCTCAACCACAACCGCAACTCGCACATGAGCCGCGAAGAGATCGAGGCCGTGCTGCGCGAGCACCTGGCCATCGATACCGTGATCTGGCTGCCGGACGGCCTGTTCAACGACGAGACCGACGGCCACGTCGACAACTTCTGCTGCTACGTGCGCCCCGGCGAAGTGCTGCTGGCCTGGACCGAAGACCAGAACGACCCGAACTACGAGCGCTGCCAGGCCGCCATGCGCGTGCTGGAATCTGCCCGTGACGCCAAGGGCCGCCAACTGACCGTGCACAAGATCATCATCCCCGGCCCGATCCACGCGACCGAAGCCGAGTGCGAAGGTATCGACCTGGTAATCGGCACCCAGCCACGCGATCCGTCGATCCGCCTGGCCGGCTCCTACGTCAACTTCCTGATCGTCAACGGCGGCATCATCGCCCCGCGCTTCGACGACCCGGCGGACGCCGAGGCCGAGGCCACCCTGAAGCGCATCTTCCCCGAGCACGAGATCGTCATGGTGCCGGGCCGCGAGATCCTCCTGGGCGGCGGCAATATCCACTGCATCACCCAGCAGCAACCGGCGCCGCAGAAGCGCTGATCCGCTGCAGACAGAAAGGCCGTCGCTCCCACCGGAACGACGGCCTTTTTCATTGCCCGAAACCTGCAGGAACGGGCCGCGCCCGTGACCGCGGACAAAGTCCGCGCCTCCCTGATACCTGCGGCCCGTGGGCCCTGCTCACGGATCGCGGGCGTGGCCCGCTCCTACAGAAGTCGCAGCGTTACAGCAGCGGAATGCTGTAGCTGACGATCAGGCGGTTCTCATCCTGGTCACGCTGGCTGGCGGAGCCCGGCGTGCTGGCCGCCGGCAAGCCGCTGCGCAGCGAAGCGTTCTTCCAGGCCACGCCCAGGTTCTTCAGCGGGCCGTCCTGGATGGTGTAGCCCAGACTGATATCGCGCTCCCACTCGGTCTGCTTGCCGTAAGCGGTGTCGATACTGTCGCCACGCAGGTAGACGGTCTGGAAGTTCAGGCCGGGTACACCCAGGGCGGCGAAATCATAGCCGTAGCGCGCCAGCCAGGTCCGCTCGCCGGCATGCTGGAACTTGCCGATCTGCGAATCGGTGATGAGGTAGGACGAAGCACCATCGCCGTCGTTGATGAACGGGAAGTCGCTGTCGCCGGAGAGGCTCTGGTGCCCGATACCGAAGCTGTGGCCCTGCAGGTTGTAGGTGAACAGGCCGCTGAAGGCCTGGTTGTCCACCTCGCCACGGGTCACACCGCTACCGTAGTAGCCGGTGGTGGAATAAAACGGATCATGGCTGCCGTTCTTGCCGTCGCTGCTGCTGTGGAAGTAGCGCAGGTCGCTCTTCAGTGTGCCGACACCGACATCCCAGTTGTGCTGCAGGCCGAGGAAGTGCTGCTTGTAGAAATCCTTCAGGTTGCCGTAGTAGTACTGGACGGTGGTGTCTTCGTTGATCCGGTAGTCCGCGCCGCCGTAGTAGAACTTGTTGCTGTACTGGGCGAATTGCGACTTGCCACCGGCGTTCGCCCCGGCAATCGACAGCCCCTGGTCGGAGTTGCTCGAGTTACGACCTTTCATGTGCTCCAGCTGGCCGGCAACGAAGGTCAGGTCCTTGAACTCGCTGGATGTAACCTGCCCACCGCTGAAGGTCTGGGGCAACAGGCGACCGTCGTTGTAGGTCACCACCGGCAGCTTGGGCTGCAGGGTGCCATAGCGCAGTTCGGTCTGCGAAACCTTGGCCTTGGCGGTCAGCCCCAGGCTGGCGAAGTCATCCACCGCACGACCATCGCTGTCGGTGGGGAAGACGATGCCGCCCAGGTTGCTGCTGTCCGGGTTGTACTGCTTGCCCTTGCCGCTATCGAGCTTCACGCCCAGCAGACCGAGCGCATCGACACCGAAACCCACCGTGCCCTGGGTGAAGCCTGAGGCGTAGTTGAGCAGGAAGCCCTGCCCCCACTCCTCCTGCTTGCTCGGCGCGGCGGAGCCGTTGCGGTTGTCCTGATTGATGTAGAAGTTGCGCAGGCCGAGGCTGGCCTTGCTGTCTTCGATGAAGCCATCGGCCAAAGCGGCCTGGGCGATACCCGTGGCGGCAATCGCCGCGGCCAGAGTCGAAAGCTTGAGTGTGCGGTAATGCATTACGGTTCCCCATCACATCTTCGTGAGCGCGCCATCGGCAACGGGCGCAGTGCCCGGCGCGATGACGGCAGTCCTGATCACGACGGTGGGGAGAGGACGGAAAACGACGCCAGCCCGGGAGTCCGGATAGGCGGTCTGCGCCGCCTTGCCGCTCCGCTGATGGCCCACCGCACTGCATCATCGAAGCACGCGCCGGGCAGCATCCGCTGCGTCGCCCCATCACCGGAGGGCGTGCTCAACGCCTTTCCCCGGGTCCGCGCGACCGTCGCCACGATAAGAGAAGGTCCGTCGGCACGAAGGAAATAGCCGCCAGGGGCGGCACCTGTTGCACGATCCTTGACCAGGCTCACGTCGGAAAAATCAGCGGCTCATACGTCGCGATTGAAATGAAGGAGAAACATCCGAAGCCGGGTCGCCGAACACCGATTGGGGCAAGGTTTTTTCACCGGCCGCAGGCCGCGCCGGCCACCCACGAAAAAGCCGCCGCCTCTGACGAGGACGGCGGCTCTTGTTCAGCCCGCGGAAGGTTACAGCAGCGGGATGGTGTAGCTGACGATCAGGCGGTTCTCGTCCTGGTCACGCTGGGCAGGCGAGCCTGCGGTAGTACCGGCCGGCAGGCCGCTGCGCAGCGCAGCGTTCTTCCAGGTGAAGCCCAGGCCCTTGAAGGTGCCATCCGGGATCACGTAGGCCAGGGAGATATCACGCTCCCACTCGCTCTTGTCGCCGTACTTGGTGTCGATGTTGTCGCCGTGCAGGTACAGGGTCTGGAAGGTCAGGCCCGGCAGGCCGGCCTGGGCGAAGTCGTAGCCGTAACGGACCTGCCAGGTGCGCTCGCCGGCGCGCAGGAACTTGCCGATCTGCACGTCGGTGATCAGGTAGGCAGTGGCGCCGTCGCCGTTGTTGATGAACGGGAAGTCGCTGTCGCCGCTGAGCTGCTGGTAGCCGGCGCCGAAGCTGTGGCCGCTGACGGTGTAGGTGAACAAGCCGCTCCAGGCGCGGTTGTCGACTTCACCCTTGGTCACGCCGTTGCCGTAGTAACCGCTGGTGTAGAAGTTCTTGTCGTGGCCGTTCTTGCCGTCATCGCTGCTGTGGAAGTAGCGCAGGTCGCTCTTGAGCACGCCCGGGCCGATTGCCCAGTTGTGCTGCAGGCCGAGGAAGTGCTGTTTGTAGAAGTCCTGCAGGTTGCCGTAGTAGTACTGCAGCGTCAGGTCCTTGGTCAGCTTGTAGTCGGCGCCGCCGTAGTAGAACTTGTTGACGAACTCGCCGGTGCGCGCGTTGTTGGCGCCGGCGATGGACAGCCCCTCGTTGTTGCTGGAGCTGCGGCCCTTCATGTGCTCCAGCTGACCGCCGAGCAGGGTCAGGTCCTTGAACTCGTTCGAGGTGACCTGGCCACCCTCGAAGGTCTGCGGCAGCAGGCGACCGTCGTTGTAGGTCACGACCGGCAGCTTGGGCAGCAGGGTGCCGTACTGCAGCACGGTGCTGGAAACCTTCACCTTGCCGGTGGCGCCCAGGTGGGAGAAATCGTCGACCGCGCGACCGTCACCATCGGTGGGGAAGACAGTACCGGAAAAACTCGAGCTGGTCGGGTTGTAATGTGTGCCCTTGCCGCTGTCCAGGCGCACGCCCAGCAGGCCCAGGGCGTCGACGCCGAAGCCCACGGTGCCTTCGGTGAAGCCGGAGGTGTAGTTGAGCAGGAAGCCCTGGCCCCACTCTTCCTGCTTGCTCGGCTCGGCGGTGCCGTTGCGGTTGTCGGTGTTGATGTAGAAGTTGCGCAGGGTCAGGTTGGCCTTGCTGTCTTCGATGAACCCACCGGCGACGGCGGATTGGGCGAGGCCTGCGGCAGCGATGGCGAGCGCGAGGCTCGATTGCGTGAGAGTGCGGCGTTTCATTGGAATTTCCCCATTTTATTGATCTTGGAAAGCAGGCCATTCAAGGCGACCACTGGCTTCAGCGGAGCCCGACCGAACGGCAAGCAGCGGCCATGGCGTGTCAGGCACGCTCGGCATGCGGTAATTCGGCGGTGTTCGGCGCTCCCCTATGCGGGGATCGAGCGCAGGCAAGCAGGCGGGAGGGCAGCAGAAGAATGGAATGGCATGGATCGGATCTCGTGTCTTGTTGTTGTGGCAATGCGCGGGGCATGCGTCAGTGGCTAGGCAATCCCCAGGCCAACCGGCCTTACCTGCCTGACACGCCCGCCATTTCCGACACTCGGAACGATCTGCAAGCAAATTCCTTCAGAAAAATCAGCGGAAAACCGCCACGAGCCCCCTTCATCCTGGCGGATAACCGCCATTCCCCTTTCGCTGTCACGGCAACGCTGGGGGCCACGATAAAAGAAGCTCTATAAATCAAAAAAGAATTAATTATTACTATGTAATTTCTTTTGGGAATATATGGTAGCACGCCGACTGGCCGTCGCCGCCTCCCTGAGGAGGTACCCAGTTCGTGTGAAATGGCTGATCAATAGGAAGCGGCGTAAGGATCAGGCCCGAGTTGCTGAAGGCCAGGCAAAAAAAAACCCGCCGGCGCTGCAACGCGGGCGGGTTCGGGACCCTGTGCTAGGGGAAGGTCCCAAAGGAGAGCGGCGGAGTGGAGCCCGCCTAGGAGTGGTGCGTCCCTGCACACGATGGCGGCGATGATGGCCACCACACGGTGCGGAGTCGATTCCAGCGATCCGCCCGCAGCGGTAGGAAATTTCCCAACGCCGCGGGCATTGCCGGAGAGTGCGGTCGCGATCAGTTGCCGCCGACGGCGGCGCTGGTGCCGATGAAGTTGGCCGATGGCAGCAGTTGGCTGATGAAGCGGTTCCAGCGGGTGATGTTGGCCGGGCCGATGAACACCACGTCCTGCGGCTGCATGGCGAATTCCTTGGCCAGGGCGTAGGCGGTCGGGCGCTTGGCTTCCAGGTGGAAGACCTGCGCCTGGAAGGTCCCCGGCGCGGTGCCGGCGACCGGTTCCGGGTTGCCACGGATCACGTAGACCGAGTCGCCGTCGGAGGTTTCCGGGGCCAGGCCGCCGGCGTTGCCGAGCACTTCCAGCAGGGACAGACCGGTGGTGCGATAGGTGACCACCTGCGGACGTTCCACTTCACCGACCACGTAGACTTTCTTGCGGTCGTTGTAGGGCAGGTGGATCTGGTCGCCGTTCTTCAGGTAGATGCCGGTCAGGGTCGAACCGGAACGGTTCAAGGCGTCGACGTCGAGCACGTACTCGCGGCCATCACGCTTGAGGACCAGGCCGGACAAGTCCGCTTCACCGGTGACCACCCCCGCCTTGCTGACTGCCTGCACCAGGGTGGTCGGCGTGTTGTTCAGCTCGACCTGCCCGCCGTTCTGGAAGGCCCCGGAAAGCACCACGTGCTGGCTGGCATAGCGCAACACGGTGACGTCCACCTGCGGGTCGACGATGCCCTTGTTCGCCAGCCGCCGGGCCAGGCTCGTGCGCAACTGCGCCGGGGTCTGCCCTTGCGCGCGCACCACGCCGGCATAGGGGAAGAAGATGTTGCCGTCGGCGCCGACCACGCGACCGTTGGCTTCCATCTGCTGGGTGGAGCCGGGGCTGGTCAGCTCCGGGTGGTCCCAGACGGTGACCAGCAGCACATCGCCGCCGCCGATCACGTAGTCCTCCTGCGGCGGGCGGTAGTTCAGCAATTCTGCGGGCACACCGGGTTTTGCGGCGAACGCGGCCTCCTGGCGTTGCAGCACCTGGGGCGTGATGGGCACGAGGGTGATGTTCATCCCCTCTTTCTGTGCCTCGCGTTGGATATCGGAATCCGTCATGTGCTGACCGGGGGAGAACACGCAGCCTTGTAGCGCCAGACTGCCGACTACAAAGCTGAAAGCGAGCAGGTTTTTCATGGCAATCCTTCCTTGAAGCTTGTGTGGAAACTCAATAGGCATTGCGGTGTACGAAACCCTTGAACAGGGTCAGCAAGACGATCTTCAGGTCCCACCAGACGGACCAGTTCTCGATGTAGTCCAGATCGAACTCGATGCGCTTCTGCATCTTCTCCAGGGTGTCTGTTTCGCCACGCCAGCCGTTCACCTGGGCCCAGCCGGTAATGCCTGGCTTGACCTTGTGACGCAGCATGTAACGGCTGACCTGACGCCGGTATTGCTCGTTGTGCGCCACGGCGTGGGGGCGTGGGCCGACCACGGACATGTCGCCGAGCAAGACGTTGAAGAACTGTGGCAATTCATCCAGCGAGGTGCGCCGCAGGAAGGCGCCCAGCGGGGTGATGCGGCAATCGTTGCGCGAGGCCTGGGTGACGGCGGCGCCGTCCTCCATGACCGTCATGCTGCGGAACTTCCAGACGCGGATGGGCCGACCGTCCATGCCGTAGCGGGTCTGGCGGAACAGCACCGGGCCGCGCGAAGTGAGCTTCACGGCCACCGCGATGAACAGCATGGGCACGGCGATCAGCAGCAGGATCAGCGAGGCCAGCACCACGTCCTCGATGCGCTTGAGCACGGCGTTGGGGCCGTCCATGGGCGTGTCGAAGATGCTGATGGTGGCCAGCCCGTTGATGCTCTCGCTGCGCGCGTGCAGCAGGTCGAACATGAACAGGTCGGGGATCAGGTAGACCGACACCGTGGTGTCGGAGAGCTCGCGGATCAGCTCGTTGAGCAGCGGCTCGCGCGACAGCGGCAGGGTCAGGTAGACCTTGTCGATCTGCCCCGAGCGGGCGGCCTCGATCAGCGCCAGGCGATCGCCTTTTACCGGTACCCGTTCGCCCAGCTCCATCTGCTGCGGGCGGTCGTCGTAGAAGCCGACCAGGCGCAGGCCCATCCAGGGCGCGGCGAGGATGGTCTCGGCCAGTCGCGCGCCGACTTCGCCAGTGCCGTAGATGGCCACGTTGCGACTGTTGAAGCCGTGGCGGCGGGCGACGCGCAGCAGCATGCGGATCGCCAGCCGGTAGCCGCCCATGATCAGCAGCGCCGCGGCGAACCAGCCCAGGCGCCGGGGTTCTTCCAGCTCCACGTGGCGCAGCGAGATGTCCAGCAGCAGCACGGCGAAGAACGCCAGCGACCAGTACAGGGTGACGCTCAGCGACTCCCGCAGCAGCGACTCGCCACGCCAGGAGCCGTAGAGCTGGTTCAGCTCGCCGAGCCAATGGAACAGCATCACGCAGAGCAGCACCGAGACCCAGATCTGTGCATCCAGCACGCCATTGCCAGCACCGAGCAGCACGACCCCGGTGAGCACGATCACCAGGATGTCGCTCAGGCGGTGCGCCAGCGAGATGAGTGACTGGTGCGCACGCAGAATTCCTTTCGTCTTGTTGGGCATGATGACCTCACGACTGCCGGCGTCGCTCCTGGCGCCGCTGCATCGCAGTCCGTTATCGGGCGCAGTGCCGGCGAGCCCTCCACGGGCTCGCCGGGTGCGGGTTCACTGTCGCTTGTCCAGCAGCAGTTGCTGCAGGTAGCGGCCATAGCCGGTCTTGCTCAGGCGCTCGGCCTGCAGGGCCAGCCGGCTCTCACTGAGCCAGCCCTGCTGGAAGGCGATTTCCTCCAGGCAGGCGACCTTCAATCCCTGGCGTTCCTCGATGGTCTGCACGAAATGACCTGCCTCCATCAGCGATTCGTGGGTGCCGGTGTCCAGCCAGGCGAACCCGCGACCCAGCAGGCTGACGTGCAGTTCACCCAGCTCCAGGTAGAGGTTGTTGATGTCGGTGATTTCCAGCTCGCCACGGGCCGAAGGGCGTATCTGGCGAGCCATCTCCACCACCCGGTTGTCGTAGAAATACAGGCCGGTGACGGCGTAGTTAGAGCGCGGCATGCGGGGCTTTTCCTCGATGGAAAGCACGCGGCCCGCGGCGTCGAACTCGACCACGCCGAAGCGTGCCGGGTCCGCCACCTGGTAGCCGAACACGGTGGCGCCCCGAGTACGCGCGGCTGCCTCGCGCAGGGTTTCGGTGAAGCCCTGGCCGTAGAAGATGTTGTCGCCCAACACCAGGCACACCGAGTCATCGCCGATGAATGACGCACCGATCAGGAAGGCCTGCGCCAGCCCGTCCGGCGAGGGCTGCACGGCGTACTGCAGGCGCACGCCGAATTGCTCGCCGTCACCCAGCAGGGCGCGGAAGTTCGGCAGGTCGGTGGGCGTGCAGATCAACAGGATGTCGTCGATGCCGGCGAGCATCAGCACCGATAGCGGGTAGTACACCATCGGCTTGTCGTAGATCGGCAGCAATTGCTTGGACACACCCAGGGTAATGGGGTGCAGGCGGGTGCCGGAGCCACCGGCGAGGATGATGCCCTTCATGATCTGCCTCCTTGCTTGGCGATCTGTTTGGCGTCGAAGCGCGCCGGGTAGTCCGAGCGCTCGGTCAGAAAGGAGTCGATCAGGCTGGAAAGCCGCAGCGCGGAAATGTCCCAGGAGTAGCGCAGGACGTTCTCCTGCCCCAGGCGGCGCAGGTCGGCACGCAGCTTGTGGTCGAGCAGCACGCGGCGCAGGGCGGCGGCAATGCCAGGCGGATCGAGGGGGTCGAAGTACAGCACCGAGTTGCCCAGCACTTCAGGGATCGAGGCACTGCTGGCCGCCACCACCGGGCAGCCGCAGGCCTGCGCCTCCAGCGGCGGAATGCCGAAACCTTCGTACAGCGACGGGAAGGCAAAGACGGCGGCGTTGCGGTATTGCTCGATCAGCTGATCGTCATCCAGCCGGCCCAGCCAGCGCACCCGGTCGCCCTGCCCGCTCTGCTGCAGTTGCGCATCGACGAAGCTGCGGTTGGCGGCGCCCACGATGCGCAGTTCCACGTCCAGCTCGCCGAGCAGGCGGAATGCTTCGATCAGCCGGGAGAAGTTCTTGTGCGACGCCGGCGAGGACACCGCCAGGACATAGGGGCGTTCGAGCAGGGTCGGCTCGAGGCCGGTGCAGAACTCGGCGGACACCGCATTGGCGATCACATGGATGCCCTTGGGATCGAGGCCATAGTGCGAGGCGATCTCCTGGCGGGAGAACTCGCTGACCGTGACCTGCGCCAGCGAGCGACGCAGCATCAGCGGGATCATCAGGCGGTACAGCGCGCGGAACTTCCAGGAGAAGCTTTCCGGGTGGCGCACGTAGGTGATGTCGTGGTGCGTGACGACCTGCTTCGAATAGGCCAGCGGCGCCGTGCTGCACAGCGAAACCAGCAGCGGCCGGCCGTGACGGGACAGCCACAGCGGCAGGTCGATCTGTTCCCAGAGGTGCCCGTCGCGACGGCCGATCTGCTCGACATTCAGCTGGCTGGCGATTTCCCGGCGGAGGATTTCGCCGGGCGGCGCGACGAAATGGAGGTCGCTGCGCAGCCGCGCCAGCGACAGCGAAATCTGTTCGGCGAAGCGCTGCACACCACTGACCTGCTGGGTGAGGAAGCGCGCGTTGATCACGATCATGAAGGTTCTCCGCGATGGAGTCAGCGCAACGACAGTTGCGGGGCCGACGCGCTGCGCACCAGGGTGGGCGAGGCGTCGATGCGGATGCTGGCCTGGCAGTCGCCGCCCCCAGCGGGGCACTGCCAGGGCACCGGCCGGCCCTCGCGGCGGGCGATCCCTTCGACGGCGTCCAGGCGCCAGAGGGTGTCGCTGCTGCCGGGCTTGCTGGTGATGTTCAGGGTCTGCTCATGGCCCAGGGTCCAGGCCACCAGGATTTCCTCGCTGGCCTTGGCGAAGCGCAGCAGGTAGACGTTCGGGTCCTCATTCGGCACGCGGCCGACGAAGCGGTAGCGACCGATGATGTCGGCAATGCTGGCCATCGCGTGGTACGCCGGCTTGGGCTGCCCGCCGGCGGTGAGCAGGCCGAAGTTGTGCTCCATGTCCGTGCGATCGATGCCGTCGTCCACCAGGTCGTACCACCAGGCGCCTTTCACGTTCGGCAGGCTGCGCACCAGCACGTAGGCGCGGGCCAGGTAGGCGGCCTGGCGCTCGCGGCTGATGCCGCAATCGCCTTCGTGGGCCGGCCAGCTGAACTCGGTGAAGTACAGTGGGACTGGTTTGCCGGCGGCGTTTTCCAGCTTCTGGTTGACGCCCTGGAACCAGTTCAGCCAGGCCTCGGGAGTGGACATCTCGCGCTCGCAGTACACCGAGGGATGCAGCGAGATACCGTCGACGACATCCAGTACGCCGCCACCGGCGATGCGCTCGGCGAAGCCCTGGCGGATGCCCTTGAGGGTGACGGCTCCGGCGAGCACCTTGGCTTGCGGGTCTTCCTCGCGGATCACCTTGGCGGCCGCGCGCACCAGGGTCAGGTAGTCGTCGCTGAAGTCCTTGTCGGTGGCGTTTTCCGAGTCCCACTCGTTCCACACTTCGTAGAAGGCGACCTGCCCCTTGAACGCGCGCACCACGTAGCGCACGTAACGCAGGTAGCCCTCGCGGGAGGCGTCGTCGCGCGGCTTGGCGTTGCCGTAGAACTGGTTCTCGTTGCCCAGGATCAGCAGCGTGTCTATCCCTAAGCTACGGGTGCTGCGCAGCTGTGCGCGCCAGGCGGCGTCGATGGACAGCACGCCGCGCTCGCGCTCGACACTGGACCAGTAGGCATCGTCGCGGAACGACAGGATGCCGGCCTCGCGGGCCAGGCGATTGATGCCGTCGCGATTGCCCGCGCGGATGTTCTGGTGGGTGCTGGCGCCGACGATGAATTCCGCCGCGCCGAGGTTTTCCACGGGCGCTTCCTTGGCCAGGCTGCTGGGCGATTGCAGCAGGCCGCCGATCAGCAGCGCGCAGGCCAGCAGGCTGAGCATGCCGCCCTGCAGGCGCAGGGTGCGCGGCGTCGGTTGTGGTGCGGTCTCGCCCGGCAGGCGCAGGGCGCGGCCGATGGCCAGGCCGAGGAACAGGCTGGGGATCGGCGACTCGAGCACGTCGCTGGTCCAGGCGATGAGCAGGATGCAGTAGGCGATGCCAAGCAGCGCGCGGGCTTCGCGGCCGGGCTGGCGTTGCAGGCGCATCAGCATCGGCACCGCCAGCAGGTACAGGGCGACGCCGGCCACGCCGAACAGGCACCAGAGGTAGAGCAGCGAATTGTCCGCCACCGCCAGTTGCTCGACGCCGAAGATCGGGAAGGCCGCATAGGCGCTACCGGTCATGCCCAGCCCGGCGCCGGTATAGATCCAGCCGTTGTAGTCCATCACCTTGATCAGGTTCGGCCAGGTGTTGACCAGACGATCGACCATCGAGCCCATCAGGTTGTCGCCGGTGGCGGTGGCCAGGTAGGGGTCGACATGGCCGTACAGACCGTACAGCGGCAGCGCCAGCGCGCCGAGCACCACCAGCAGCGTGGCCAGCAGGAACAGCAGGCGCTGGCGGCTGATGCTCATCACCAGCAGGGCGAAGAAGAAGGCACCGGCGGAGGACTTGTTGGTGGTCAGCACGATACCGACCAGCGCTATCAGGTAGATCAGTCCACGCACCGGCAGCGTCAGGCGGAAAGAGCCCAGGTACAGGCTGAACACCGCCAGCATCATCGCCAGGCTCGAGGACATCCGCGAGAAGCCGGCGATGCGATCCAGGCCATAGGCGCTCCAGGATCGGTTGCCGCTGATCTCGACGCCGCCCATGGAGTAGGTGTAACCCTTCCACGGCACGTTGATGGCGAGGTCCAGGGCGATGCCCAGCAGAGAAGCGATCAGGCAGAAGAAGATGATCCAGCCAACGGCCTTGCGGTGCATCTCCAGGTACTGGCCACAGAGCAGGCCGAACAGCAGCGGCGCGTAGATGAAGACGGAGAAGAAGCCGCTCTGGAACTCGGCGCCGTGCAGCCGGCCGAGCAGCAGCGAAGCCGCCGCGAGGATCAGCAGCAGCCACAGCCCGCGCTGTTGCGGACGGGTGAACAGTTCCCAGCCCACCGCGACGATGCAGGCCACCTTGGGCAGGTAGACGATGGCCGACAGGCCGGCCTGGTCGGTGTAGAAGCGCAGTGCGCCGTTGAAGGTCTCCACCAGCAGCAAGGCCACCAGTACCCCGAGCGCCAGCAAGGAGCGGTCGAAGGTCACGCGGCGGTCGACCTCAAAGCGTGGATACGGGGATTGCAGTTCCATGCTGGACTCCGCGGGTAAGCAGGGTGTGGCGCAGGATGGCTTCGTATTCGTCGAGCATCCGTTCCACGCTGAGCATCGGTGCCACGACTTCACGGGCGCGCGAGGCCAGGCGCTGGCGCAGCGCCGGGTCACGCAGCAGGCGCTCGATGGCGTCGCCCAGCGAATCGCTGTGGTCGGGCGAGCAAAGCAGGCCGTTGATTTCGTCCAGGACGATTTCCGTCAGGCCGCCCATCCGCGAGGCGATCACCGGCAGGTGATGGGCGCAGGCTTCCAGCGCCACCAGGCCGAAGGATTCCGGGGACAGGCTGGGCACCACGGCGACATCGATCTCGCTGAAGAACTCGGCCGCCTTGCGGTAGCCGACGAAGTGCACGCGCTGGGGATCGGCGAGGGACTTCAGTTGGTTCACGTAGGCGCCGTCGCCCCGTCCTGCGATCAGCAGCGAGGCATCGTCAGCGCGTGCCTGGAACTGCTCGATCAGCCACTCCACGCCCTTGTTCGGGGTCAGCGCGCCGATGAAACCGAAGCGCAGCGGGCGACGCCCGCTTGCCGGCGGTGCGACGGGCACCTCCGCCATCGGCGAGCCGTTGTAGACCACATGGCTCTGGCTGCCGGCGAAATACCCGGCATCGAGCAGCGCATTGAGCTGGTAGCGACTGACGCCGACCACCGCATCGACGCCGCTGGAAGCCGATGCGTGGGAGCGCCGCAGCAGCGCACAGGATGCGCACTGCCGCTCGCAGTGGCGGCCCTTGTGGAAGCGCACGCCGCGCGGGCAGGTCAGGTACTGGTCGTGAAGGACCTGTACGAGCGGCAGGCCGGCGTCGCGGATCGCATCCCAGGCGGAGATCGACCAGCCCGACAGGTTGTGGCAGACCACCGCGTCCGGCTCGATCTCTTCCAGCATCTTCGCCAGCACACCGCGCATGCCGCGGTTGTAGCGGTCCAGCCCGTGCCAGGCGAGGCGCTTCAACGGGCCGTAGCTGTTCCCGTCGAACGGCCAGTAGAGATTGCGCAGGCCGGCGCGCAGCACCGTTACACCGTTCAGCGTCTCGCGCTGCAGGCCCGCGTCCGGCCCGGTGCAAAGCACCTGCACGTCGTGGCCACGGCCGCGCAGGCCCTCGGCCATGTGCTGCAGCATGACTTCCGCCCCGCCACCGATGTGCGGGGCGTAGAGGGTGTTGAGCAGCAGCACTCTCATAGCGGGTAGGCCCGGTTCATGCCGAGGCTGCCGGCCTCGCCGTCGCGGATCGCCTGCAGCAGCAGGGCCAGGCGGCTGGCGCGGCCGTGGCGGCGGGCAAAGAAGTGCAGCAGGCGGATGAACACCCAGCGGTTGAAGCGGTACATCAGCGGCGAGGTGACCCACAGGTTCTTGTCGAACCAGGCCTGGTTGCGCGCGGCGTAGTAGGCGCGCAGGTCGGAGCTGCCGAGCAGGTAGGTCTCGTAGATATTGGCGGTGCGCTGCTTGATGTTCCAGGAATGCTCCAGGTCATCCAGGCCGGCCTCGGGCACCAGGTAGAGGTGGCCGCCCAGTGCGCCGATGCGGAAGGTGTACTCGGTGTCGTCGGCGTAGAGCACCAGGTCGCGGCGCGGCAGGCCGATGCGGCGGAACAGGTCGGCATGCCCGAGCAGGCCGCCGTAGTAGGCGAACGGCAGCTCCAGCAGCGGCTGCGCCGGGCGCGGTTTCGGCTTGCCCCAGGGCGTGCGTCGCCACAGCTTGTAGGGCAGCTGGCGGACGTGGAAGCCGAAGTAGCTGGAGCGCGGCGGCGCGATGAAACGGGTCGGCACGCCGGAGGCGACGTCAGCCTGGTGGGTCGGACGGAAGCCCAGCACGGCGGTGTTGTCGGTGCCATGGCGCAGCGCGCAGTCGATCAGGCGCTGCTTGAGCAAGGGGAAAGAGCCCGGCGTCGGCGCGTTGTCGTCATCCATCAGCCAGATGAAATCGCAGCCGGTCTTCAGCGCGGCCTCGATGCCCACGGCATAGCCGTTGGCCGAGCCGGTGTTGCTGTCCAGTTCGATCACCTGCACGCGATTGGGCCAGAGCATGAACAGCTGGTCCAGCTCCGCCACCGAGGCATTGCTCACGACGATGGCGCGGGTGATGTCCTTTTCGCGGAAGGCGCGCGCCAGCAGTTCCTGCAGGTAGTCCAGGCGATCGCCATAGGTCAGCGTCACCAGCACGGTCGATCCATTCATCTCGCCACTCCTCCTTGTACCTGGCCTTGTCTGGGGTGTGCGCCTCAGGCGCGCCAGCCGTCGTTGCCGCTCAGCGCCGAGAGCTGGCTGAGCGGGACCCGGATGCGTTGTTCGCGTTGCAGCAGGTTGAGCAGGATCAGCGCGCGTTCGGTGCCGTCGTCACAGAGGAAGATGGCCTCCACTTCGCAGTCGCCGGAGCACTTCAGGCGCACTACCTGGCCTTCGTGGAAGCCACTGGAGGGCCGCTCGGGCATCGCCGCCAGGCGCTCGCGGATGCCTTCCACCAGATCGTCTGCCACCGCCAGCGGCTGTGCGCCGAAGCTGACGATGCGCGCCACGCCACGGGTGGAGCGGATCGGGAACCAGTTGTCGTGCTGCTGATCGAGGCGGATGAACAGGTAGCCGGGGAACAGCGGCTGCGGCCGGCTGCCCTGCTTCACCAGCGGGCGATAGCAGGAGAAGCCCTGGCGGCCGAGGTTCTCTTCGGCGCGCAATTCCTGGTGCGGTTTGGTCTGGATCAGGTACCAGCGATACTGCGCGGCTTGCAGGCCAAGGCTGACTGCGGAATTCATGATTCGTACTCCCCAAGAAGGTCCGACGAGGGAGCGGGTCGCTCCAGGGTGTAGCGGCCTAGCAACCGCTGCATCTCGTCCGGCGGGTTGAACATCAGCACGTCGATGATCGACAGGCTGGGGACGAAATCCGGGCTGAACTGGGGGTAGCTCAGCTCGTCCATGCGCAGGAACTGCAGCTCCAGGCCATGGGCCTGGAACACGTCGGGCGAGTACAGGTGGCGGCCGCCCTCCGGGTTCAGGTAGATGTCGCCGCCGCTCTGCTTCACCGCCTCGATCAGGCGCTGGTCACGGCCGATGTCCTCGGCCAGCTCCAGCTCCGAGGCCCGCACCATTGGTGTGTCGATGCCGATGTAATGGCAGATGCGGCGGATCGAGTGCTCGGCGAAGTGCGACAGGTTGCGTTCGGGGTGCTCGAGGATTTCCTCCAGCAGCGGCATCACCTGCTCGTAGCACGGCGCGCGGTGATAGGCATGGCGAATGGTGTGCAGCAGCCGCCGGTTGCTCAGCTGCATCTGCTCGCTCAGCCTGCGCTCGTTGATCGCCTGGGTCTGCGAGCCCTGCTCCAGGGGAAAGCTGAACTGCCAGATCTTCCCGCCGACCAGCAGGCGATTGCGGTTGATCCACCCACGCCGGGTGTACTGCAGGCTGTCGCCGAGAATGAACAGGCCGCTCGCGGCGATCAGCTGGAAGTACCCCAGGTAGGGGAACAAGTACGGCTGCATGAGGCTGACGATATGGACCATGGCTGCATCCTTTCCCTAGTTTCCCTTTTCAGTCCTTGGCGTCGTAGCGGTAGGCGTAGGCGCCGTAGTCGTACGCCGCCGTCGAGGCCTTGCGTTTCACACCGTTGAGGATGGCGCCCTGCAGGTGGATGCCGCTCTGCCCCAGACGCCGCCGCGCCGTGTCGATCTCGCTCGCCGGGCTCTGGCCGAAACGCGTCACCAGCAGGCAGATGCCACACAGCCGGCCGACCAGCGCGGCGTCGGTCACCGCCAGCACCGGCGGGGTGTCGACTATCACCAGGTCGTACATCGACGAGGCATCGCGCAGCAGCTGGGCGAAGTTGTCGTGCATCAGCAGTTCGGACGGGTTGGGTGCGGCAAATCCACAGGAGATGAAGTCCAGCTCCGGCACCTCGGTGGGGAGGATCACTTCGCTCAGCGGACGGTGCGAACTCAGCGCGTCGGACAGGCCGTGGCGCGGGGTCAGGCCGAACACCCGGTGCAGGTAGCCCTTGCGCATGTCGGCATCGATCAGCAGGGTGCGCAGGCCCGATTGCGCAACGATGGCCGCCAGGTTGCTGGAGACGAACGACTTGCCGGCGCCCGGCGCCGGGCTGGTGAGCATCACCACGTTGTTGCGCGCTTCGAGCAGGGCGAAGTGCAGGTTGGTGCGCAGGCTGCGGATCGCCTCGTTGGCCAGGTCGCCGGGGGCGGATGCGGCAAGCAGCTTGGGCGTGTGGCCGAGGATGTCGCTCTTGCGCTCTTTCTCCAGGCGTTCCTGCTGCCGCGAGTACGGAACCGCGGCGAGCACGGAGAGGCCCAGCTGTTCGATCGCCTCGGGATTCTCCACGCCACGGTAGAAGGCCTGGCGCAGGAACAGGATGCCCAGGGCGACGCAGAAGCCGAGCAAGGTCGCGAGCAGCACGATGACCTTGCGCATGGGCTTGGCCGGTTGCTCGACGTTGGCCTGGGCGGTGTCGATCACGCGCACGTTGCCGATGGTGCCGGCGCGGATGATGTCCTGCTCCTGGGCCTTGTTCAGCAGGCTGGTGTAGGTCTGCCGGGTGACCTGCATGTCACGGGACAGGCGCAGCAGTTCCTGCTGGGTGGCCGGCAGGGTCTGGATGCGCTTCTGCAGTTGCGCCTTGCGGTCTTCCAGGCTGCCCATCTGCTTGTTCAGCGCCTGGTACAGCGGGTGCGTCGGGGTATAGAGGCGGTCGTATTCGGCGCGCTTGAGGCGGAGTTCGGAGAGCTGGTTGTCGATGCCCACCACCTGGTCCAGCACTCCGCGGGTCTCGACGCTGATGTCGGCGGACTTGGCGGTGGTCTGGTAGGCGTTGTAGGCGTTTTCGGCGCGCTCCAGGTCCAGGCGCACCACCGGCAGCTGCGAGCGCAGGAACTGCAGGCGCTGGGAAGCTTCGGCGGAGCTGCGTTCGACGTTCTGTAGCACGTAGAGGTGGCTGATCTTGTCGAGGATGCGGTCAGCCTGCAGCGGGCTCGGATCTTCCAGGGTCATGTAGATGATCCCCGAGTCCTTGCCGGCCTCGACCACCTTGAGCAGCTTCTGGTAGTTCAGGGTGGTGGTCAGCAGGCGGTTCTTCGCCACGATGAATTCGGTGCCGGGGCGCGCCACCAGTTCGTCCACCTCGATGCTGAAGCCCTTCTCCAGCACGGGCTTCTTCAGCTCGCCGCGCAGGATCAGCTGGTCGTCGGCATTGAGCAGGTGGTAGGCGTCGCCGCCATCGGCCACCAGGGTCAGCGGCTCGCCCAGGTACTCCTCCGGCACATCGAGGGAGAACACCTTGATCTGCTCGCCACCCCAGCCATAGGAGCCCATGCCCAGCCAGGGCGCCGACAGGGCCTCACCGGCTTCGGGCTGGTAGCGCCGCGCCAGGTAGTCACCGATCAGTGGCAGGTGCTTGGGCTTGGCGATGATGTCCAGCTTGAGCAGCTCGACCGCCTTGCCGAGCACCGCGCGGGACTTCAGCAACTCGATCTCGGTGGCGGCGATGGACACGGAGTCGGGGCGGTTGATCACCTCCGGCGTGCCGTTCAGGCCGTTCTTCTTCTGCTCGATCTGGATCATCGCGCCGGAGACATAGATCGGCGTGGCAATCACCGCATAGAAGAGCCCGAGCACGGCGAACAGGCCGGTGACGGCGAGGATCATCTTCTTGTGATCGAACAGCAGGCGCAGCAGGCCGGCGACATCGATGCGGGTGTCCTGGAGCGTTTCCAGGGACGAGCGGGGCATGACACTCATGGACTTCCATCCTCCATTGAGGTGGCGCGGCTCAGCGCGCCGAAATCGGGTTCAGCCGCTTGAGCAGGTTGGCGCCGTGGTTGCCGATCAGCAGCAGGAAGGCCTGCACCTTGCGCATGGGCGAGACGGCGGCCATGGACATCCGGCAGACCTGCATCAGGAAGTACTCGTTGAGCTCCTGATTGCCCAGGCGCTGGTAGTAGCGCGACAGGCAGTAGTAGGTGTGCAGGGTCATCTGCTGCTGCACGCGATCGGCCTGCATGGAGAAGATCCCGCCCTGGTGCACCCGGTAGGCCGCCGGGCGGATTTCCTCGATGAAACGGCCCTTGCCGAAGGCGCCCAGCAGCGACCACCAGCACAGGTCGACCATGCGCGTGGTGCGCAGCTCCTCGGGCATCTCGGTGAGGACATTGCGGAAGCAGGTGGTGAGGGTGGAGATCGGCCGGGCCTTCTGCAGGTCCAGGCGGCTGGCGTCGCGGCGGTACTTGCCGGTGAGCTGCCGGGGCTTGATCACGCCTTCCTCGTTGTAGGTGTAAGCATCGTGGTAGGTGATCACGTAGTCCGGGTTCTTCTCCAGGAAGTCGACTTGGATCTGCAGCTTGCGCGGGTCGGTCCAGAAGTCGTCGCCCTCGCAGTAGGCGATGTAGCGGCCCCGGCATTTGCGGAACACCGGCAGGCCATGGGAGACGCCCTTGGAGTACTGGTTTTCCTTGTGGAAGATCGGCTTGATGATGTGCGGGTAGCGCGCGGCATAGTCGGCGATCAGCTCGCTGGTGCCGTCGTTGGAAGCGTCGTCATTGACCAGCACTTCAAAACGGAAGTCGGTGACCTGCTCGAGGAAGCTGTCCAGCGTGCGGCCGATGTAGTTCACCTGGTTGTAGGCCAGGCAGACGATGCTCAGAAGAGGCTTGGGGTCTTCCGGCCAGTTGGAGAGGATCTGCAGCTCGGAGCGGATATCCATGTCTAGACACTCGGCTTGTGGGACGGTTTGAACAGGCGCAGCAAAGCCGGGGCAGAGCCCGCGCCCACGAGGAACAGGGTGATCAGGCCGCACACGGCCAGTGCCGCCAGCAGCCACAGGCGCTCGCCGGAGCGGGCCAGCAGCGCGTAGAAGGGCTCGCTGAGCAAAAGGCCGGCGGCGCTGAGCGCGGCGATCTGCAGGGTGTCGCGCAGCCACGGGCCATGCAGGCCGGGAGCGAAGGCCTGGTGGACGATCGCCGGCCAGATCAGGAACGACACCAGGCGCAGGCCGAACCAGCACAGCGCCACGCCGAGCACGCCGTAGAGGTAGGCGCTGGCGATCACCAGCGGCACGGTCACCAGGGTGGAGATGACCGTGTACCAGACGTGCATGCGCAGCAGGCCATGGGCGTACTGCAGGTAGAACTGGAAGCTGGCCACCGCCAGCAGGCCTGAGCCGAGTACGTACCAGGCCAGGATCGGCCGGCACCAACTGGCGGCCACGGCATCGCCGCTCCAGGCCAGAACCAGGTCATGACCATGAGCGGCGATCACCGCGACCATCGGGAACAGCAGCACACAGACGAAGCGGTTCGCCTTCAGATAGAGCTGCTGCATGTCTTCGTGGCGTTGTTCGGCGACCAGCACGGTCATGCGCGGCAGCAGCGACTGCGCCAGCGGATTGACCAGTGTGAGAACGCCGCCGGAAATCAGCGCCACCAGGGAGAAGTAACCGTACTGCTCAAGCGGCAGCAGGTTCGACAGCAGGACCTTGTCCAGCTGGGTGAGCACGATCCACAGGCAGGAGGTGAAGGACATGCCCAGGGCAAAGGGCAGCACCGGGCGCACCGTGTCCCAGCAGAAGCGGGTCAGCAGGCGCACGTCCATCCACAGGTAGGCCTTGCTGCCCAGCAGTAGCGCCTCGATCAGCGACACCGCGACCTGGAACTGAAAGAACACCAGCGGGTCCTGGCTGACCTGCGCCACCAGCAACAGGCCGCCGAAGTAGCGCAGGGTGGTGATGAACACGTTCACCGCATTGATGTAGCCGTGCAGCTCCTGCCCCTGCAGCGCGCTGCGGTACAGGGTGGCGTACAGCCGCAGGGCCACCAGCAGGCCCATCAGGCTGATGCACTGCGCCACCAGCTCGGGCGAGAGTTGCTGCACCTTGAGCCACTGCCCGGCGACCCAGTGGCTGCCGCCCCAGACCGCCAGGCTGCTGAGCACGGTCAGCGGCAGCAGGATCAGCTCGAAGGAGCGCAGCAGGCGGGCCTGCTCCTGGCCCTCGCCGCTGAGCCCACGGCCGTGGGCCACCTGGCGCACCAGCGCCGGCGACAGGCCCATGTCGAGCAACAGCAGCCAGCTCTGCAACACCGCGAAGAAGCCGATCAGGCCGTAGGCCTCGGCCCCGAGATGGCCGAGGTAGAACGGCTGGATCAGGATGCCGATGACGATGGCGTACGCCTGCCCTGCGTAATTGATCAGGGTGTTGCGGACCATCGACAGCGAGCGTGCGGTGCGCATGATCGTCCCCTTACACCGCGACGGCGACGCGGCCGCTTTCCAGCAGCAGCACTTCGATCACCGCGCGCTGGATCTCCTGCGGCAGGCCCGGGTACAGCGGCAGGCAGAGGATGCGCTGGCTCAGCTCGCGGGACAGCACTTGCGGCACCTGCGGGGCGAGGTAGTCGAGGGTGTCCAGCGACGGGTAGAAGTAACGCCGCGGGTTGACCCCGATCTCGTTCAGCGCGGTGCGCACGCGCAGCACCTGGGCTTCGTCGCGCAGGCCGATGGGGTAGTAGCTGTTGTTCAGCCGCGCGTAGCTCTCGCTGGCCTGCAGGTCGTAGTAGCCGCTGAGGGCTGCGGTGTAGCGGGCGGCGATCTCCTCGCGCTGGGCGAGGATGCTGTCGATCTCGTCGAGCACGCACAGGCCCATGGCGGCGGAGAACTCGTTGAGCTTGGCGTTGATCCCCAGGCCGACGATCTGGTCGACGCCGGCGATACCGAAGTTGCACATCAGGCGGATCTGCTTCGCCAGCTCGTCGTCGGAGGTGACGATGGCGCCGCCCTCGATGGTGTGGAACAGCTTGGTGGCATGGAAGCTCAGGGTGGTGGCGTCCCCCCAGGCCAGCACCGACCGGTCGCGGTAGCGCGAGCCGAAGGCGTGGGCGCCGTCGTAGATCACTTTCAACTGGTTGCGCTGGGCCACCGCCTGAATCTCCTCCACCGCACAGGGATTACCGAACACGTGGGTGGCGACGATGGCGGTGGTATCCGGCGCAAGGCTGGCTTCGATGCGCGCAGGGTCGAGGTTCCAGGTCCGCGGATCGATGTCGGCGAAGCGCGGGCGGATGCTCTCCCACTGCAGCGTGCTGCTGGTGGCAACGAAGCTGAAGGGGGTGGTCACGGCACTGCCGGTCACGCCCAGGGCCCGGTAGGCCACTTGCAGGGCGATGGTGCCGTTGTTGGTCAGAATCACATGGCGAACGCCGAAGTAGTCCTGCAGGCGCTCTTCCAGTTCCGTGACGAAGGGGCCGTGGTTGGTGATCCAGCCGGAGGCATAGATCTGGTCCACGTAGGCCTTGAACTTCTCCGGGTTGCCCAGGTAGGTCTTGGTCACATTGATCACGGTCGCATCCCTCTCTTGGATGGAAAGTCCGTTAGCTGTCGAGCCGGCGTGCGCCGCTCAACCCAGTGCCGACAGCGCAAAGGGCGCGTCGTCGATGCCGGTGTGGCTGTGGTCTTGAGAAACCTGCTCGGCTTGCGTTGCGCGGTTGGCCAGGTGCTCCTGCAGGGCCTCGATGACCCGGCCGCTGGCGTCGTTGTGGAACTGCCAGACGCCGTAGATACGGCTGTCGAAGGAGCGCTCGCTGCCCAGCATCGGGTTGGCCGCAAGGCCCGATCCGAGACCGAAGCTGTAGAGGCCGGGAATCGGCCGGCCGGTGTGGTCACGCAGGCAGCCGGCGGCGTCGGAATCCAGCCCGCCCTTGCTCTCGCGCACCTGCAGCGGCTCGCCGTTGGCGCGGCGCAGGGCCGGCAGGCACGGCTGGTAGCCGATGGCCTGGACAAACACGCCGTCGTCGCTGCAGCACTGCTCCAGGCGTTCGCGCGCGGCAGGTGAGCGATCTTCCAGGCACAGCAGTTCGACCTTCACCCGGGTGCCGCTGACCACGCCGTTGGAGAGCACGTCGGTGCCGACCTGGTGGGCGCGGTAGCGCAGGCCGCCGGAGCGGTTGACCCGACCGGACACCGGGCAGACATCCATGCCCTCGTCCACCCCATAGCCAGCCGCGCGAGCTTCCTCGACGCTCTCGAAGAACAGGCGGATCGGCGCGCGGTGCAGCAGGGTGATCTGCTCCAGGCCCAGGCAATCCAGGGCGCAGGCAAGGTTGTCGAGGATCGAGAAGGCGCTGTGCGAGCCACCGACCACGGTGAAGCGGGTACCCGGGGTCACGCGGTCGCCGAACAGCTCCACCAGCTCGGCGGCGTTCAGGCTCAGCAGCGCGTCGGAGGAGTAGACCGTGGGGCCGTCGTGGGACAGGTGCAGGTCCTGCTCGGCCAGGCTCCAGTTCAGGTACTCGCGGTTCTGCCGGCCGCCCAGGTTCATCACCAGCGCGCCGGCGTCGATCTGCGCGGTATGGGAGCCGCTGCGCAGCGCCAGCTGGAAGCTGCCGTCGTCCAGTGCGGTGATCTTTTCGATACGCGTACCCAGCGCCACTTCGACCCCCAGGTGCTCGGTGACATAGCGCATGAACAGCGTCGAGGCGTGCGCCAGCAACTCGCCCACTTGCGTGAGCATCGGCGCGCCATGGGGATCGTCCTGCAGGGCGCGGAATGCCCGCGAATGCGCCAGCGGCGCAAAAATCGGCAACAACGCCGGATCGCGCAGACAGTCGAGGAACACGTCGCCGACCGAGTTGGCCGTGATGTGGTAATCCCCCAGTCGGCCACGGCCGACCGCCAGCGCTGCGTCCACGACCAGCAGGCCGTCGCGGGCGAGGGTCGCCAGCGCGCCGGTCTTGTAGGCGTTGAACAGGAAGCCCATGCCTGCCGGGCCGGCGCCGCCGACCACACAGGCATAGTTGGAACGAAGCGATTGCTCGGCCATCAGCCTTGACTCCCAGCGCGGCGGGGCGCGCGGCTCTCGTGAGGCCGGCGCTGTCGGCCGGCAGGGTGGCAGCGTTCGCGCCGGAATTCCGTCACTCGCGGCGCAGCCGCCGTCGCGCGGACCTTCTTCGGGAAGGTCGCGGGAGTCAGTTCGGAATGGATGGCGAACGCCTGCAGAAGAACTTCGGCACGGCGCAGAAGTTGCTGTTTCAGAAATGAAACGAACACTGTCTGGCGCGGCTTAATTTCAGGGGAAAGTTCATGTTTGTTACACAACAAGGAGCCGGCATAACAAAATTTCGAACTAACGGAATCAGCTCGACTAAACTTTTCATTAACGCCTCGGGGATTGGCGTCAAACTCCCGCAGTTTCATCAGCGAAACACTTCCCGCCCGGGAAGCGTCGCTCTTTCTGCCTGTTTCAACGGCGCGATAAGTGCCGTCGTTTTCCATTGTTTCAGCGGCCATCGTCACTCACTCCAGTCCAGGAGGTGCTCTACGCCGGGCCAAATTGAAAATTCGAAGACAAGGCTACCGCCCGAGTTCGAATGACCCGATTCGATTAACGACAATCAACTGTTCGTCCCTGGAGTGGCCGTTACTTTTCGCTGGGCAAAGCTACCGCCCCTCGGCCAAGTTCCGAAAATCTGGAAAAACAAAAAGCAAAAATCTATCGCGCTTCCGCAGCGAGATGCTGGCGAAAGTTGTCAGGCAGCGATAGGAAAATAACAGGAAGAAGAGGTGGCAGAATCTTCCATGACCTTACTGCTCGTGCGACTGCTCCCTGAGGTGTCTCATCCGGACACCACACGATATTGCTATGTGGATAGTAATAGTGGGGGGGATGAAGGCATGTCAACGTAGGAAGCAATCCTACGCCGGGATTCCGACAGAAGGCAAATCACGACTCGCAAGTCATTGATTTATAACGCGCCATAAAGCCGACACAGGCATTTTGACAGCAGAAACATACAGTCCCGAATCTGCGAGAAAGGGATTAGTCAGAAAGTATTAATGTTTCCACCGCGGACAGGCTGGAGTGTTTCATCCCTGAACTATGCGGTCCTTGCCGGTGCGTTTTGCCTGATACAGTGCCGCGTCGGAGCGGCTGTAGAGCGCGGAAAGATTCTGGTCATCGGGCTGTAACAGGGTCAGCCCCTGGCTGATGGTGACGCTGAAGAAATGCTCGGCCTCGTTGAAGCGCAGGCGCTGCACTTCCCGTTGCAGGCGCTCGCCGATCTGCCGCGCCATGCTCTCGTCGCACCCCGGCAGCAGCACGGCGAATTCCTCGCCGCCGATTCGGCCGAACAGGTCGCCGCGACGCAGCGCGCCCGCCCCGCTCTGGGCGATGCGCTGCAGGACCACGTCACCGACCTGGTGGCCGTAGACGTCGTTGATCTTCTTGAAGTCGTCCACGTCCAGCAGCAGGAACGCCAGCGGCGTGGAGGTCGCCTTGCAGTCGCGGAAGGCCTGCTCGGCACTGTCGAAGAAGTAGCGGCGGTTGCTGCTCTGGGTCAGCACGTCGGTGGTGGCCAGGCGGTGCAGCTCGGTCTCCAGGTGCTTCTTGTCGGTGATGTCCTCGGCGATGCCGACGATCATCAGCGGCAGGCCCGCGTCGCTGTGCTGGCTGACGAAACATTTGTCGCTGAGCCAGCGCACTTCGCCGTCGGCGCGCAGGATGCGGTATTCGCGCTGCTCGATGGCGCCGCGCTGCAGCACTTCCTGCAGGGTGCTCTGGGCGTAGTCCAGGTCATCGGGATAGATGCAGTTGCGCCACTCGTTGTAGTCCGCCAGCAGCAGTGCGGCGGAGCGGCCGAAGATGCGCTCGTACGCCGGGCTGACATAGACCATGCGCTGGGCCTGCCAGTCGAAGGCCCAGAGTACCGAGTTCACGCTCGCCAGCAGCGCGCTGAAGAGCTGTTCGCGCTCCTTCAGGCGCGTCACCTCGGCGCGGCTGTGCAGCAGTGCCAGCAGGGCCTCTTCCTGATCGGCCGGCAATTTATTCTCATCCATGTATCAGCATCCTCCCGCTCATTGACCGGGGCTATGACCGCAAACTACGCCAGGCTGCTGCAAATTAAACGAAAAGCCCGCCGAACGGCGGGCTTTTCTGAGACGCATCTCTCAACGTCCTAGGACGTTTCCGCCATTCAGACGGCCGGACGCAGGGAGTAGGTCTTCAGCTGCTCGGCAAACTCGCGCAGGGACTGGATACCGCTGGCTTCCGCCTCGTGCACCCACTGCTTGATCGCGGCGAGCATGTCGTGGCCGTTGGCGCTGGTTTTCACCCAGATCTGCTGCAGGGCCAGACGCTTCTCGTAGATCACCTGCAGGGACTGGCTCTGCGCGAGCAGGTCCTGGATGCGCGCATGGTGGCGCTCTTCCAGCAGGCTGGTTTCACGCGAGAGCAGGCGCTTGGCGCGGCGGAACAGGTGGCGTACCGACTCGTCGGCCTTGGCCAGTTCCTGCTTCACCAGCGGGCCGATCACCAGCTTGCGATACTGGGCCATGATCTGGAAGCGGTTGTTGAGGATGGCCATGGCGGTATCCATGTCCAGGTTGCCCTTGCCTTCCACGCGGTGCGCGATGGGTGCCACGCGGGCAACCTTGGCCAGGCGCAGGAAGCTGAACACCTTGATCCAGGCCCAGCCCAGGTCGAACTCCCACTTCTTCACCGACAGCTTCGCCGAGTTCGGGTAGGTGTGGTGGTTGTTGTGCAGTTCCTCACCGCCGATCAGGATGCCCCAGGGCACGAGGTTGGTGGCGGCGTCGCGGCATTCGAAGTTGCGGTAGCCCACGGCGTGGCCCAGGCCGTTGATGACGCCAGCGGCCCACACGGGGATCCACATCATCTGCACGGCCCAGACGGTCATGCCGAGCACGCCGAACAGCGCGAGATCGATGATCGCCATCAGCACGATGCCGCCGATCGGGTAGCGCGAGTAGACGTTGCGCTCGATCCAGTCTTCCGGGCAATTCTTGCCGTAGATACGCAGGGTGTCGGGGTTCTCCGCCTCCTTGCGATACAGCTCGGCGCCGGTGCGCAGCACGGTGCCCAGGCCCTTGTACACCGGGCTGTGCGGGTCTTCGGCGGTTTCGCACTTGGCGTGGTGCTTGCGGTGGATGGCGGTCCACTCGCGGGTGTTCATGGCCGTGGTCATCCACAGCCAGAAACGGAAGAAATGCTGCAGCGCCGGATGCAGCTCAAGCGCGCGGTGCGCCGAGTAGCGGTGCAGATAGACGGTGACGCTGACGATGGTGATATGCGTCAGGACCAGGGTGACTGCCACCAGTTGCCAGGGCGACAGGTCAAGGAAACCGTTGTACCACATAGGCGATACTGTACCTCGGAAGGGGGTAGAACTACGCCCTGCTGGGCGCGCTGTACCGGGAAAAGACAGCCGCATTATCACCAAGCAGGTCCGGATTACCATCCGGTCTTTTAGATACGAATGTGGCCACGTGGCCATCATTTATACTGCACAGCCAATAAATCCAACCCACTACCGCATGAATCCTCGCCTCAGCGCCTTGCGCATCAGTCTGTTGTACCTGGCCCTGGGCTCCCTCTGGGTGCTGCTCAGTGACCAATGGTTACAAAAGCTGCTCATCGATCCCGCTTCGCTGATGCACTGGATGGAGGTGAAGAAGTACCTGTTCCTGGCTATCACCTCGCTCGTGCTGTTCTTCCTGCTCTGGCGGCACTTTCGCCGGCAGCACGCCGCCTTCGCCGCGCTGGCCGACAAGGAGCAACGCCTGAGCCGCGCCTTCGCGGTGGTCGAGGACGGCATCTGGGACTGGGACCTGGAAACCCAGCGCGTCCATTATTCCTCCGGCTACGCCAACCTGCTCGGCCTGCCCCTGGAGCACCTGAGCGATGACCTGCTGCTGTGGGAAAATCGCCTGCATCCGGAGGACCGCGCGCGCGTCCTGGCCCTTCACCAGGATTGCCTCCAGGGCCTGAGCACGCGTCTGGAGTGCGTCTACCGCATCCGCCACAGCGACGACACCTACCGCTGGGTTCGCAGCAGTGGCCGCCTGACCCGCGGTGAGGACGGCCGCCCGCTGCGCCTGACCGGCGTCAATCGCGACATCACCCATCAGCGCAGCAACGAAGACCACCTGCGCCAGGCCGCCGCCGTGTTCGAGGCGACCCAGGAAGGCCTGCTGGTGACCGACGCGCGCGGCGTGATCGTGCACACCAATCCGTCCTTCTCGCGCATTACCGGCTACAGCGCCGAGGACGTGCTCGGCGGCGAGCCTTCGCTGCTCAAGTCCGGCCGCCAGGACGACGCCTTCTACCAGCGCATGTGGGCCGCCCTGCACGAGAACGGCGTGTGGAGCGGCGAAATCTGGAACCGCCGCAAGAGCGGCGAGGTGTACCCGCAATGGCAGCACATCCGCGCCGTGCGTAATGACGAGGGCGAACTGACCCACTACGTCGCGGTGTTCTCCGACCTCAGCAGCCTCAAGCGCTCGCAGCACGAACTGGATTTCCTCGCCCACCACGACCCGCTGACCGGCCTGCCCAACCGCCTGCTGCTGCGCGAGCGCATCGAGCAGGCGCTGGCCCGTGCCGAGCGCGAACAGAACGGTGGCGCACTGCTGAGCATCGACCTCGACCACTTCAAGCACATCAACGACAGCCTCGGCCACACCATCGGCGACCTGCTCATCCGCGCGGTGGCCAAGCGCCTGGAAGACTGCCTGGACGAACGCTGCTCCCTGGCGCGACTGGGCGGCGACGAGTTCGCCGTGGTTCTCGAAAGCCAGCAGCCGCACCACGCCAGCAGCCTCGCCCAGCGCCTGCTGGAAGCGATGAGCGCGCCCTTCGAGGTCAATGAACAGATCATCTACATGTCGGTGAGCCTGGGCGTCAGCCTGTTCCCCGAGGACGCGCGCAACGTCGACCACCTGCTGCAGCACGCCGACGCCGCGCTGTTCCAGGCCAAGGCCAGCGGGCGCAACCTCTACGCCTTCTATACCCCCGAGCTGACCGCCCGCGCGCGCTCCCACGTGCAGGTGGAATCGGCGCTGCGCCACGCGCTGGACCACGACGAACTGCGCCTGTACTTCCAGCCGGTGCACGACCTGGCCACCGGCCGCATGGTCGGTGTCGAGTCGCTGGTGCGCTGGCAGCACCCGAGCCAGGGACTGATTCCGCCCAGCGAGTTCATCCCAGTGGCCGAGGAAAGCGGCCTGATCACCGCCATCGACGCCTGGGTACTCGACCAGGCCTGCCGGCAGATGCGCCAGTGGCTGGACGCCGGCGCCGACCTGGACTTCATCGCGGTCAACGTCTCCAGCCGGCTGTTCGGTCGTGGCGGCCTGGAAGAGCGTGTGGCCCTGGCGCTGGAGCAGAGCGGCCTGGAGCCGCATCACCTGGAGCTGGAAGTCACCGAAAGCGCGGTGATGGAGAACTTCGACCAGGCCCTGGAGCTGCTCTGCCAACTGCGCCTGCTGGGCGTGCACCTGGCCATCGACGACTTCGGCACCGGTTACTCCTCGCTGATGCGCCTCAAGCGCATGCCGGTGCACAAGCTGAAGATCGACCAGGGCTTCGTCGCCGGCCTGCCGGACGAATCCGAGGACGCCGCCATCGCCTGCGCGGTGATCGCCCTGGGCCAGAGCATGGGCCTGCAGGTGGTCGCCGAGGGCATCGAGCGGCCCGACCAGGCCGCCTTCCTCCTCACCCACGCCTGCGATTTCGGCCAGGGTTACTGGTACGGCGCCCCGCAGCCGGCCGACGTCCTGCTCGCGCAATTGCCGCGCGACCCCGCATGAAATCGCGCTAAAAACTTTCGGATATATAAAAATTCTTAAACAGTATTTTTAAGAATATCCAGCTCCTGCCTAAGATGCGCTCACACCGCACGCGCCGTCGATGAAACGGCCGGTGGTAAACCCACTAGGAGCAGATACCCATGAGCGCAACCCTCCGTAGCCTGGACGGCCAGGACGAAGCCAACATCCTGCGCGAAGTGCAGAGCGCCCTGCGTGGCCTGCGTTTCGGCGCCGTCGAGATCACCGTGCACAACGGCCAGGTCGTGCAGATCGAGCGCAAGGAAAAATTCCGCCTGCAGCAGAGCCCCGGCAAGCCTGCCTGAGCCGACGCGCCCCTTTATCAAGGGGCATGACTGGACCACCGGAGCGTCGCCATGACCGCCCTGCCCCACCGGTACTGCAGCAGCCAGCCACGAATGCGTGGCTGAGATCGCCCCCGAAAGACCCTGCCAAACAAACATAAAGAACTGCATTTTTTTCAGGAGCTGCACATGTCCATCCGCCGTTTCGCCCTGGCCGCACTGGCCAGCGCACTGATATCCACTGTGGTCGCAGGCCCCGTCTCCGCCGCGACCCAACTGCTCAACGTTTCCTACGACCCGACCCGCGAGCTGTACCAGGCCTACAACGCCGCCTTCATCAAGCACTGGAAGGCCCAAGGCGGTGACGACCTGACCGTGCAGCAATCCCACGGTGGCTCGGGCAAACAGGCCCGCGCCGTGATCGACGGCCTGAAGGCCGACGTGGTGACCCTGGCCCTGGCCGGCGACATCGACGAACTGAACAAGCTGGGCAAGCTGCTGCCCGCCGACTGGCAGGCCCGCCTGCCCGACAACAGCACCCCCTACACCTCGACCATCGTGTTCCTGGTGCGCAAGGGCAACCCCAAGGGCATCAAGGACTGGGCCGACCTGACCAAGCAGGGCGTGGAAGTCATCACCCCGAACCCGAAGACCTCCGGCGGCGCCCGCTGGAACTTCCTGGCCGCCTGGGCCTGGGCGAAGAAGGAATACGGTAGCGACGAGAAAGCCCAGGAATACGTGCAGAACCTGTACAAGCACGTGCCGGTTCTGGACACTGGCGCCCGCGGCTCGACCATCACCTTCGTCAACAACAACATTGGCGACGTGCTGCTGGCCTGGGAAAACGAAGCCTTCCTGGCCAAGAAGGAACAGGGCGGCGAGAACTTCGAGATCGTCGTTCCGTCCGTGTCCATCCTGGCAGAGCCGCCGGTGGCCGTGGTCGACAAGACCGTCGACAAGAAAGGCACCCGCAAGGTCGCCGAGGAATACCTGAAGTACCTGTACAGCGAAGAAGGCCAGCGCATCGCCGCGCAGAACTTCTACCGCCCGCGTGATGCCAAGGTCGCTGCCGAGTTCGCCAACCAGTTCCCGAAACTCAACCTGGTGACCATCGACAAGGACTTCGGCGGCTGGAAAGTCGCGCAGCCCAAGTTCTTCAACGACGGCGGCATCTTCGACAAGATCTACCAGGCGCAGTAGTGCGCCACCCGCCCGGCCCTGCGCCGGGCGTCCCGATCCGCGCAGGCCGGTGCACAGCCTGGGCGAAAAGGAAAACCCCCGCCCCATGGCGGGGGCTCAACGCGTTCATGAGAAAGGACAGACAATGTCGCGACGCATCTCCCCGGTCATACCCGGCTTCGGGCTGACTCTGGGCTACACCCTGGTGTATCTCAGCCTGTTGGTGCTGATTCCGCTGGGGGCCATGTTCCTCAAGACGACCCAGCTCTCCTGGGATCAGTTCTGGACCATCATCACCGCGCCGCGGGTCATCGCCGCGCTCAAGCTGAGCTTCGGCACCGCGCTGATCGCCGCCCTGATCAACGGCGTGATCGGCACCCTGCTGGCCTGGGTGCTGGTGCGCTACCGCTTCCCGGGACGCAAGATCATCGACGCGATGATCGACCTGCCCTTCGCCCTGCCCACCGCCGTGGCCGGCATCGCGCTCACCGCGCTGTACGCGCCCAACGGCCTGGTCGGCCGCTTCGCCACCGAGATCGGCCTGAAGATCGCCTACACCCCACTGGGCATCACCCTGGCGCTGACCTTCGTGGTGCTGCCGTTCGTGGTGCGCACCGTGCAGCCGGTACTGGCCGATATCCCGCGTGAAGTGGAAGAAGCCGCCGCCTGCCTGGGCGCCAAGCCGCTGCAGGTGTTCCGCCATGTGCTGCTGCCGGCGCTGCTGCCGGCCTGGCTGACCGGCTTCGCCCTGGCCTTCGCCCGCGGCGTCGGCGAGTACGGCTCGGTGATCTTCATCGCCGGCAACATGCCGATGAAGACCGAGATCCTGCCGCTGCTGATCATGGTCAAGCTGGACCAGTACGACTACACCGGCGCCACCGCCATCGGCGTGCTGATGCTGGTCGTCGCCTTCGTCCTGCTGCTGCTGATCAACCTGCTGCAACGCCGCATCGAAACACCCTGAGGAGCGCGCCATGAGTACCGCAAGCCTTTCCGCCGCGGCCGCTGCCAACGCTGCTCGCCGGGGTAATGTCTGGGGCCGCCGCGCCCTGATCGCGCTGGCCTGGCTGGCCTTCGCCCTGTTCCTGCTGCTGCCGCTGTTCGTCGTTCTGAGTGAAGCGCTGAAGCAGGGCTTCGGCACCTTCTTCGAAGCCATCCTGGAACCCGACGCGCTCGCCGCGCTGAAGCTGACACTGATCGCCGTGGGCATCTCGGTGCCGCTGAACCTGGTGTTCGGCATCGCCGCCGCCTGGTGCGTGACCAAGTTCGAGTTCCCCGGCAAGAGCATCCTGGTGACCCTGATCGACCTGCCGTTCTCGGTCTCCCCGGTGATCGCCGGCCTGATCTACGTGCTGCTGTTCGGCGCCCAGGGCTACTTCGGCGAGTGGCTGTCGGACCACGACATCCAGATCGTCTTCGCCGTGCCCGGCATCGTCCTGGCCACCCTCTTCGTCACCTTCCCCTTCGTCGCCCGCGAACTGATCCCGCTGATGCAGGAACAGGGCACCCAGGAGGAAGAGGCCGCGCGCCTGCTCGGCGCCAATGGCTGGCAGATGTTCTGGCACGTGACCCTGCCGAACATCAAATGGGGCCTGATCTACGGCGTGGTGCTGTGCACCGCGCGGGCCATGGGCGAGTTCGGCGCGGTGTCGGTGGTCTCCGGGCACATCCGCGGCGTCACCAACACCCTGCCGCTGCACGTCGAAATCCTCTACAACGAATACAACCACGTCGCCGCTTTCAGCGTCGCCACCCTGCTGCTGCTGATGGCCCTGGTCATCCTGCTGCTCAAGCAGTGGAGCGAGTCGCGCCTGTCCCGCACCAAAGTCAAAGCTGACGATGAATAAGTGAGAGCCACGCCATGAGCATCGAGATCCGTAACGTCAGCAAGAACTTCAACGCCTTCAAGGCGCTGAACGACATCAACCTCGACATCCACAGCGGCGAGCTGGTCGCCCTGCTCGGCCCGTCCGGCTGCGGCAAGACCACCCTGCTGCGCATCATCGCCGGCCTGGAAACCCCGGACGTGGGCAACATCGTGTTCCACGGCGAGGACGTCTCGCAGCACGACGTGCGTGATCGCAATGTCGGCTTCGTGTTCCAGCACTACGCACTGTTCCGCCACATGACGGTGTTCGACAACGTAGCCTTCGGCCTGCGCATGAAGCCCAAGAAGGAGCGCCCGAGCGAAGCGCGCATCGCCGAGAAAGTCCACGAACTGCTCAACATGGTGCAGCTGGACTGGCTCTCCGACCGCTACCCGGAGCAGCTCTCCGGCGGCCAGCGTCAGCGTATCGCGCTGGCCCGTGCACTGGCGGTGGAGCCTAAGATCCTGCTGCTCGACGAACCCTTCGGCGCCCTCGACGCCAAGGTGCGTAAAGAGCTGCGCCGCTGGCTTGCACGCCTGCACGAGGAGATCAACCTGACCTCCGTGTTCGTCACCCACGACCAGGAAGAAGCGATGGAAGTCGCCGACCGCATCGTGGTGATGAACAAGGGCGTGATCGAGCAGATCGGCTCCCCTGGCGAGGTCTACGAGAACCCGGCCAGCGACTTCGTCTACCACTTCCTCGGCGACTCCAACCGCCTGCACATCGGCGGTGACGAGCACGTGCTGTTCCGCCCGCACGAAATCTCGCTGTCGCGCTCCGAAGTGGCCGAGCACCGCGCCGCCGAAGTCCGCGACATCCGCCCGCTGGGCGCGATCACCCGCGTGACCCTCAAGGTCGACGGCCAGGACGAGCTGATCGAGGCCGAAGTGGTCAAGGACCACGACAGCCTGACCGGGCTGGCCCGTGGCGAGACGCTGTACTTCAAGCCGAAGGCCTACCAGCCGGTGGCGAATATCTGATGCATCCGTAGACCTGCAGGAGCGTCCCATGGACGTGATCGCGGGCATGGCCCGCTCCTGCAGGTTCGCGTCGACCCTCGATCTTCCGTATCCTGCCCCGGTCCTTTTCACGCAAGGCCCGGCCATGTTCGACGCCCTCCCCCAGCACCTCGAACTGATCATCCTCACCTTCCTCCTCGCCGGCCTGGTGAAGGGGGTGGTGGGCCTCGGCCTGCCCACGGTCGCCGTCGGGCTGCTCGGGCTGGTGATGCCGCCGATGCAGGCAGCCGCGATTCTCGTCGTACCCTCTACCGTCACCAACATCTGGCAGCTCGCCGCCGGGCCGCGCTTCCTCGGGCTGCTCAAGCGGATGTGGGGCATGCTGGTCGGCATAGTCATCGGCACCCTGCTGGTGGGCTGGCTGCTGGCAGGACGCAACTGGCCGGCGGCGACACCGCTGCTGGGTGTGGCACTGATTCTTTACGCGCTGCTGGGGCTGTCGAACAAGCGCTTCAGCGTGGCACCGAAACACGAGCGCTGGCTGTCGCCGCTGATCGGCGTGATCACCGGCGGTGTCACCGCCGTGACCGGCGTCTTCGTGATTCCCGCCGTGCCGTTCCTGCAGGCTCTCGGGCTGGAGAAGGACGACCTGGTGCAGGCACTGGGATTGTCCTTCACCGTCTCGACCCTGGCCCTGGCGATCACCCTCAGCCAGCACGGCTCGCTGCTGCAGGCGGATGTGCTCGGCCTGTCGCTGATGGCGCTGCTGCCGGCACTGGCGGGCATGTACCTGGGCACCTGGCTGCGCTCGCGGATCAGCCCGCTGGCGTTCCGCCGCTGTTTCTTCGGCGGACTGCTCCTGCTCGGCGCCGACCTTGCCATCCGCGGTCTCTGACCCGCGCTGATTGGCTTGCGTAGGGCGCATAACGCCTACGGCGTTATCCGCCATCCCGGCGGATAACCCGTGCCGGGTTATGCGCCCTACGGGATAGCACCTCACTGCTCGTCGAGATGACGCAGCAAAAACTCCCGGCTCGACTCGATGATCGCCTTCTGCGTCTTCTCGCTGGCAACCATCCGCGCCACCACCAGCGCGCCGACGCATTGCGCCAGCAACGCCCAGGCGTCTTCCGGCGAACCCAGCGCCTCGCCCCAGGCCTGCTGCAACTCCAGCAGCGCATCCTCGGCGCTCTGCCGCACGGACTCATCGGCGCGAGCGATCTCCGCGCCCAGCGCCGGAATCGCACAACCGGCGCCAGCGTCCTGCACGTGGGTAACGCTCAGGTAGCGCTTCAGGCCGCGCTCCAGGCGCGCACGATCGAGCACCTTGCCCTTGGCCGCGAGGCGCTCGACGCTCTGCTGCAACTCGCGCTCGACGATGGCGGCGAACAGTTCGTCCTTCGACCCGAAGTGGTTGTAGAACGCCCCGCCGGACAAGCCCACCGCCTTCATCAGCCCGTCCACGCCGGAGGTGGCGAAGCCACCCTGCTTGGCGAGCGCGCCGCTGCTGTCGAGCAGGCGCTGGCGGGTTTCTTCCTTGTGGGTGGCTGAGTAGCGCATCGGGGCGACTCCGGCGAAGCGGTTGACGATGTCTCGCAGATTAACATAACGTTCGTTTACCTAACGACCGTTTACCAACTTTCGCGCACCCCGCAGAGGAAACGAGCATGTCGAACAAGAAAGTCGTCCTGGTCATCGGCGCCGGCGATGCCACCGGCGGCGCCATCGCCCGCCGCTTCGCCCGCGAGGGCTACGTCGCCTGCGTCACCCGGCGCTCGGCCGACAAGCTGCAGCCGCTGGTGGAGCAGATCCGCGCCGAAGGCGGCGAGGCCCACGGTTTCGCCTCCGACGCGCGCAAGGAAGAGGCGGTGATCGAGCTGGTGGAAACCATCGAGCGCGACATCGGCCCCATCGAGGCCTTCGTCTTCAACATCGGCGCCAACGTGCCCTGCAGCATCCTCGAAGAGACCGCGCGCAAGTACTTCAAGATCTGGGAAATGGCCTGCTTCTCCGGCTTCCTCACCGGCCGCGAAGTGGCCAAGCGCATGGTCAAGCGCCAGCGCGGTACTCTCCTGTTCACCGGCGCCACCGCCGGCCTGCGCGGCGCCTCGGGCTTCGCCGCCTTCGCCGGAGCCAAGCACGGCATCCGCGCACTGGCCCAGAGCATGGCCCGCGAGCTGGGACCGATGGGCCTGCACATCGCCCACGTTGTCGTCGATGGCGCCATCGATACCGAATTCATCCGTGAGACCTTCCCCGAGCGCTACGCGCTGAAGGACCAGGACGGCATTCTCGATCCCGAGCATATCGCCGACAGCTACTGGTACCTGCACTCCCAGCCGCGCGATGCCTGGACCTTCGAACTGGACCTGCGCCCCTGGATCGAGCGCTGGTAAAAAATCGAAAGACGACTAGCTGCGCGTCGGCCAGGCGTCGTTGGAATCCAGCAGGGTCTGCTCATTTACAAACGTAAACTCCGCGCCCCTGCTGGACTCCGCCTAGCCTGGCTCTAGCTCGCAAGGTCGTCTGTCGATTTTGCGAACCTACAAAAAAGAGAGAGCCACTCATGAGCAAGACCGTCGAGTTCTACTTCGATTTCGGCAGCCCGACTTCCTACCTGGCGTATACCCAGCTGCCAGCGATCTGCGCCGAGGCAGGAGCCGGGCTGGTCTATCGCCCGGTGCTGCTGGGCGGCGTGTTCCAGGCCACCGGCAATGCCTCGCCCATCGCCATCCCGGCCAAGGGCCGCTACACGATGATCGACATGCTGCGCTTCGCCCGCCGCTACGGCGTGCCGCTGAAGATGAACCCGCATTTCCCGATCAACACCCTCACCCTGATGCGCGCCGCCACCGGCGTGCAGCTGCGCCAGCCGGAACGCTTCGAAGCGCTGCTGGCCTGCGTGTTCAAGGGCATGTGGGTGGACGCGCTGAACCTGGGCGACCCGGCGGTGCTCGGCCCGCTGCTGGCTGAGGCGGGCTTCGACCCGCAGGCGCTGCTGGCGCTGACCGCCGAGCAGGAAGTGAAGGATGCGCTGAAGGCCAACACCGAGGCGGCGATCAAGCGCGGGATGTTCGGTGCACCGACCATGTTCGTCGGTGACGAGATGTTCTTCGGCCAGGATCGCCTCGATTTCGTCCGCGAAGCCTTGGCATAAGGCGTTGCGCATCCCGCAGCACCGTAGGGCGCATAACCTGGAACAGGTTATCCGCCGGCTCCTGTCCGGCGGATATCGCTGGCGCGTTATGCGCCCTCCTGTTGTTGCATTCACAAGGCCAGGACAGCCGACCGGCGCAGACCGAAGAACTCCAGTTCGGCCAGCAGCAGGACCACCAGCGCCTGGCCTACGACGAAGGCGTAGCCCAGGGCGGTCGGCTGCACGTAGCCGGTCACCAGCAGGGCGACGCTCTCCACCACCCACAGCGCGTTCAGGGCGATGACCGCCCAGACGCCGGTGCGCGACAGAACGCTCTGATTGCTCATCCAGTAGAGCACCAGCGCCAGCGGCAGGAGCACGATGCCGGCCACCAGCAACAGCACGAAGGGCAGGCCCAGCAGTTCGCCCAGCGGTTGCGCGGCGAGGGCCATCAGCAGGCCCATGGCGCCACCGGCGATGGCATCGACTTTCAGGGTCAGGCGAAGCAGCGGTGAGGATTGCAGCAGAGTCATGGCGAAGCTCCTTCAGGGGTCGCCACCGGTTGGCGGCGTGTGGCTGAAGAATCCGCCCGGGACGTAGGGGCGTCGATTACCTGCCAGGTAATGGCCGTTACCGGGCAGCAGGTCTATCGTTCGAAGCCATGAACAGATCAGCCCACGAAAACCCGGCCCAACCAGTCGGCGCCCTGCTCCGCCAATGGCGCCAGCGCCGCCGGCTCAGCCAGCTCGACCTCGCCTGCGACGCGGAGATTTCCACGCGCCACCTGAGCTTCGTCGAAACCGGCCGCGCCCTGCCCAGCCGCGAGATGCTCCTGCACCTGGCCGAACAGCTGGACATCCCCCTGCGCGAACGCAACCGCCTGCTCAGCGCCGCCGGCTACGCCCCGGTGTACTCGGAGAAGGGCCTGGACGACCCGGCATTGACGGTAGCCCGGCAGGCCATCGACCAGTTGCTCAAGGCCCACGAGCCAAACCCGGCGATGGTGGTAGACCGCCACTGGAACCTGCTGGCGTCCAACCGCACGGTGGACATTTTCCTGATCGGCGTCGACCCGGAACTGCTGCAGCCGCCGATCAACGTGCTGCGCATGAGCCTGCACCCCAAGGGCCTGGCACCGCGCATTCTCAATCTCGGGCCGTGGAAGGCGCATGTGGTGGAGCGCCTGCAGCGCGACTTCGAAGCCAGCGGCGACCCCGCGCTGGCGGCGTTGCGCGACGAAGTGGCAGGCTACCCGGCACCGCCCTACGACGAGGCAGCCAGCGGCGACATGGTGCTGATCCCGGTGCAACTGCAGACAGAGCTGGGCGTGTGCAGCCTGATCGGCACCATCACGGTGTTCGGCACACCGGTGGACGTGACACTGTCGGAGCTGGCCCTGGAAACCTTCTTCCCGGCCGACCCCGACAGCGCGCGCATCCTGCGCCAGCTCAGCGGTACGGAATAAGGCGGATCAGGCGGTCGCCTTCTTCTCGCGGATGCAGGTGGGGCCGGCGCGCTCTTCCACGGCGTGGCGCACTTCATCGCGCAGGCCCAGCAGGAAGGCCGCTTCGGCGGCGACGAACAGCGGGCCGACGATCAGCCCGGTGAGGTCATCGACGAACGCCGGCTTGCGCCCTTCGTACCAGTGGCCGACGAACTGGATGATCCAGCCCACGACGAACAGGCCGATACCCCAGGTGAGCCAGTAGGCGGTGCTGCCGGCGGCAAAGCCGGCGCCCAGCCACAGCGACAGCGCCAGCAGCGCGGTCATCAGCAGGCCGAAACGCAGGTCCAGGCGCAGGTAGAAGACCACCGAGGCCAGCGCCAGCAACGTGGCGGGCGAGACCAGCAGGCCGGCCAACTCGAAACCGGGGCGCGACAGCAGGGTGGCGATGGCCAGCACGATCATCGGAATCCCGATGAAATGGCTGACGATGTTCCGCCGGTCACGGTGGTAGGCGGCATATTGGGCAAGGTGATCGACCAGAGTTTTCATTGTTGTTCTCCCGCAAGGTACTGGCATGATGGCGATCTGTGCCTTGCCACTCTGTCAGCTAGCCGACATTGCCCATGACCGACGCCAAGCCCTACCTCGCCTGCCTGCAAGATGGCCGCTGGTTCCAGACCCTCCCCGAGGGGCTGCGCCAGGCCCTGTGCGACGCCGCCGTGGTGCGCCGCCTGCCCGCCGGCCAGCGTCTGTTCGCCCGCGGCGATGCGCCCTGCGGCCTGTACTGCGTGGTGGAAGGTGCGATGCGCGTCAGCGTGGTCGGCGAGACCGGCAAGGAAGCGCTGCTGGCCCTGGTCGAAGCGCCCAACTGGTTCGGCGAGATCTGCCTGTTCGACGGCCAGCCGCGCACCCACGACGCCTACGCCGAGGGCGCCACCGTATTGCTGCAGGTGCCCCTGGCGCCGCTACAGGCGCTGCTGGCGCAGCACCCGGAGTACTGGCGCGACTTCGCCCTGCTGATGAGCCACAAACTGCGCATCACCTTCGCCGTGCTGGAGGAGCTGTCGCTGCTGCCGGCGGCGCCGCGCCTGGCCCGGCGCCTACTGATGATCGCCGAGGGCTACGGCGAGTCGGCCACCGCCAAGCGCGAACTGCACCTGCCGCAGGAGCAACTGGCGGCCATGCTGTCGCTGTCGCGGCAGACCACTAACCAGATCCTCAAGGAGCTGGAAGCCCAGGGCATCGTGCGCTTGAGCTATGGCGGCATCGAGATACTGGACCGCGAACGCCTGCGCCAGGCCGCCCACGCCTGACGCTCGCCGACAGCCTCCAGAACGGCAGCCTCTAGAACAAAAGCCAGACGACTCTCGACAAGCTTCGATGGTCGCGCAGGCTGCCGCCCCGCTCTAATGCCCCCGCCGCCGCGCAGCCGCCGAAAGGCCCGCACCAGAGCGGCACCCAACCCTCCGCAAGACAGCAAGGCGGCCGGCTCTCCACGTCGGCCGCAAGGGAATCCTATGCGCCTTTCGAAACTCCTCTGCGCCCTCGCCCTGACCGCCCCGGCCCTGGCGATGGCCGACGACAGCGGCCTCTACGTCGGTGGCGGCGTCACCCGCCTCGAGATCGACGACCGCTCCTTCGATGACCAGGACGACAGCTACAAGCTGTACGCCGGCTACCGCCTGAACAACTACCTGTCCCTGGAAGGCGCGGTGGTCGACTTCGGCGACATGAGCGACGGCAAAAAGCACTTCGACGGCGAATCACTGCAAGCAAACGTGCACCTGGGCTTCCCCATCGGCCAGCGCATCCGCCTGTACGGCATTGCCGGCGTGCATGCCTGGCACGCCGATGACGACGCCGCCGGCAAGTCCGACGACGTGGACCCACTCTACGGCTTCGGCGGCGAACTGGACGTGATTGGCGGCCTGGGCGTGCGCCTGGAGCAGGAATACCTGGACGTCGGCGACATCGACCTCGACCAGACCACCCTTTCCGCCTACTGGCGCTTCTGACACCAGCCTGCCCCTCAAGCCCGGTGGAAGGTCCGGCTCTCTCCCCAGAGCAGTCCTCCCCCCCTCCTGACCTTCCGCCGGCACCTTCACCCGTACAGAGCCCCCCGTACAAAGAATCCCCCGCACCCCGGCGTCGTCCGCACCAGGCATCACCTGCACAAATCACTCTTTCGGTCGGTTGCAGCGGCTTCGTTCGCGGCTAGCCTAGGGATAGCTGCGTTTCTGGCGCCAAAAAGACACACATCCGGCGAATCGCGCGGCTCACAATAACAATAAGGACGCCTCCGCCATGTTCGATATCGTTCGTGGGTTCATGCTGTGCTGTTTCGGACTCTTCGCCCTCGCCGCCCAGGCCAACCTCCCCAGCGAGGAACTGCAGCTGCAGACCCTGCAGGTCTATACCTGCCGCTCGATCAACAGCCTGTTGCTGCTGCGCGGCGAAGGCTTCCAGGAAGGTCACGCCGCCCAGTTGGAGAAGGACCTGGCCACGCTGGACAATGCCGTCAAGGCCTACCCCAAGGCTGACGATGCCCTGCGCAAGGCCCATGCGGAGTTCGTTACCCAGATTCGCAACGGCGTTTCCTACGGCCCCAAGGAAGAAGATATGCCCTGGCGCTACAACCAGGACCTGAGCCGCTCCCTGCGCGATCTGCTCACCCAGATCGAACGTTTCGTCCCCGCTACCGCCGACGCCAGCCAGATTCCGCTGTGGGAGCTGCCGGTGCGCGTGGAGTACCTCGCCACCCAGTACCTGGGGCGCGCCTATATCAGCGGCCTGGAGCTGGCCCGCGAGCAGCCGCAGGAATACCTCGGCCAGGACGAGGGCGTACTGGTGCCGCTGCTGACCCAGCGCATCGACCAGCTGCCCGACAGCGACGCGACCAAGAAACTGCGCACCCGCTGGGAGTACCTGAGCAAGGCGCTTCTGGACATGAACAGCAAGAGCAACAGCGGCGTCAGCGCTTCCGGCCGGCCCTGGGCGCCGATCATCGTCGATCGCAACGCCCGCGCGGTCTCCGGCCAGCTCATGCTGATCAGCCAGCAGTAGCGCCTCAGGCCGGGATGGCTTCCGGCTCTGGTATCTGCACCGGGACCATTGCCTGCGCCGGGCGCTCCAGCTCATCGCGGTCCATCAGCGCGGCACGGCCCGTCAGCAGCGCATCCGGGGCACGGGCGATCTTCGGGTTCTTGTCCGGGTAATCCAGGCTGTGCAGGAAGTGCCGCAGGCAATTGAGCCGCGCGCGCTTCTTGTCGTCGGACTTGACCACCACCCAGGGCGCGTCGGCGGTGTCGGTGTGGAAGAACATCGCCTCCTTGGCCTGGGTGTAGTCGTCCCAGCGGTCCAGCGACTGGATGTCGATCGGCGACAGCTTCCAGTGCTTGAGCGGATCGTCGCGGCGCGAGACGAAGCGGCGCAGCTGCTCCTCGCGGCTCACCGAAAACCAGAACTTGAACAGGTGGATGCCATTGCGCACCAGCATGCGCTCGAGCTCCGGCGTCTGCTGCATGAACTCCAGGTACTGGCGCGGCGAGCAGAAGCCCATCACCCGTTCGACCCCGGCGCGGTTGTACCAGGAGCGGTCGAAGAAGACGATTTCACCGGCCGTGGGCAGGTGCTGGATGTAGCGCTGGAAATACCACTGGCCGCGCTCGGCGTCGCTGGGCTTCTCCAGCGCCACCACGCGGGCGCCGCGCGGGTTGAGGTGTTCGGTGAAACGCTTGATGGTGCCGCCCTTGCCGGCGGCGTCGCGGCCCTCGAAGAGCAGGACGATGCGCTGGCCGGTCTCCTTCACCCAGTTCTGCACCTTCAGCAGCTCGATCTGCAGTTCGGCCTTGGCCTTCTCGTACTCCCTGCGCTGCAGGCGCTTGCGGTAGGGATAGCTGGCGGGCAACTGGGCGGAGCCGGAGTCCTCGTTGCTGCCGCGCGGGGCCATGGCGACGGTCAGCGCGACCGGGCCCTGGCTCTGTGCCTGGATCTGCGCACCGCCCTCGGTGGTCGCTTCGGGCAGCGCCGCGGCGGCGGGCTTGCTGGCTTCGGGTGGCGGCAGGCTCTCCTGGGAAATGGGCTGCCGGGGCTTGGGCTGCTGGGCCATGGTCTCCTCCTGTGAGACGTGGGGACGGCCCTCCACTGTGCTACCCGTGCCGCAAGCCTTTCTTGACCCGCATCAACCCGCCTAGAGCCAGCCTTTGTACTTGAACCAGTAGTAGGGAATGATCGCCGAGATGACCATCGCCACCAGCGCCATGGGGTAGCCGGCCAGCCATTGCAGCTCCGGCATGTGCGCGAAGTTCATGCCGTACACCGTGCCCACCAGGGTCGGCGGCAGGAACAGCACGGCAGCGATGGAGAACACCTTGATGATGCTGTTCTGCTCGATGTTGATCAAACCCAGGGTGGCGTCCAGCAGGAAGGTGATTTCCCCGGCCATCTTCGTCTGGTACTCGCTGAGCGAGCGTACATCGCGCTCCACCGACTTCATGCCCAGCTTCACCTCGTCGCTGATCCAGCCGTTGCTGCCCTGACGGAAGTACGACAGCGGCCGGCTGATGCTCAGCAGGCTCTCGTTGAGCTTGGACAGCAGCGAGTTCTTGCGCCCCAGTTGCTTGACCACTTCCTGCAGGTCGGCCTTCTCGCTGGCCGGGCCCTCGCGGAAGATGCTGGTGCCCAGGCTGTCGAGCTGCTTCTGGACGATCTCCAGCACGTCGGCGATGCGGTCCACCACGCTGTCCATCAGGGTCACGAACAGCTGGTCGCTGCGACCCTCGCAGCCGCCGCGCTGGGTGCGCGTCTCGAAGGTACGGAAGGCCAGCAGGTCGGTATAGCGCACCGTCACCAGCCAGTGCGGGGTCAGCACGCAGGTGACTTCCGAGACAGTGGGATTGTGCTCGCGGATGCCACCGACCACGCTGGTGGTCATGTACAGCGCACCGTTGCTCTCGTAGAAGCGCGAGGAATCTTCGATCTCGGCCATCTCCTCGCGGGTCGGCACATCCACCGCGATGATCGACTCCAGCAACTGCTCCTCTTGCGCCGTGGGCTGGAACAGATCGATCCACAGCGTGTCCTTGGGCATGCCGTGGCACTCGCTGCCGTTGTGGCGCACCAGGCGGTCGCCGACAAGGGTGTAATAGGTGATCATGTCGCCCGACGATCCTTTTACGCACCTGAAGTTGCCCCGCAGGTTGGCCAACTTCGGGCGGCTTCACAAGTCCGCCGGAGAGCAATGTGATGACAGACCCAGACGATGGCGAAGAGTCCTTCGCCGAAGACACCCTGATCCAGGCCATCGAGAACCAGATCGAGAGCGAGAGCCCGGCGGCCGCCCGCGCGGTGTTCAACAAGCTGACCCTGGTCGGCTACGAACGCGAGGACGCCCTGCACCTGATGGCCCTGGTGCTCGCCCACGAGATCGAGGCGATGCTGGCCGAGGACCGCCCGTTCAACGGCGAGTGGTACGAACAGGCCCTGCGCGCGCTGCCGACCCTGCCCGATGGCACTGTTGCCGAATGAGACAGCGGCATAACAGCGCTTGCCGAACCGGTCTGACTTGAGACTACACTGAAGCCTCATTGACCATCGGGAGTTAGGCGAATGGCTTTCACGAAAGAAATGGTTGAGGAACTGGACCTGCTGGCGCTCTTTGACCTGGAGAACAGCCAGGCGGGATTGAAAGTCCACCACGATGCTTCCGCCGAAGCCGTGGCGGCTGCCGGCCGGCTTCACGCCAAGGGCCTGATCGACAAGCAGGACGGCGGCTATCTCACCGGTCTGGGGCTTGACGCCGCCGAGCACGCCCAGGTCCTGCTCGGCATCCTGCGCAGCTGACCTCAAGTTCCCCCGTGAGCGGGCGATAAACTGGCACACTTCCGAGCGCCGCATTCCCTGATGCGGCGCCGCTGGCCAGACAGCAGTACGCCATGACGCTCACCCCCGAGATCCGCCCGGACATCGACGACGGCATCGACCGAAAGGTGCTGACGCAGCTGCGTCAACGCTTCCTCAAGGTCAACGCCGCGCGGCTGCATCGGGCCAGCGAAGCGCTTTCCACGCGCCAGCAGCTTGTCCTGAAGCTGTTGCCACTGCTGCTGGACGTGAACCATCCGCTGCTGCCCGGCTACGTGTCGGCCAGCACGCCCGCCGGGCTGTCGAACTTCGTCCCGGACGACGACATCCTCGCCGAAGCCCAGCGCCTGACCCGTTCCTTCAGCTACAAGACCCGACGCGGCAACCCGCCGCTGCCGATCCACGGGCTGTTCCTGATGGGCAGCCTGGGCACCGTCGCCCAGGCCGAGCAGAGCGACCTGGACCTCTGGGTCTGCCACGCCTCCGACCTCACCGAGCGGGAGCTGGCGGAGCTGCGCCGCAAGTGCGAGCTGCTCGAACAATGGGCCGCCACCCAGGGCGCCGAGGTGCACTGCTTCCTCGTCGACCCGCAGCACTACACCCAGGGCGCCCGCGAGGCCCGGCTGACCTCCGACGACTGCGGCACCAGCCAGCACTACCTGCTGCTGGACGAGTTCTACCGCACCGCCATCTGGCTCGGCGGCCGCACCCCGCTGTGGTGGCTGGTGCCGGTCTACGAAGAGAACCGCTACGCCGAGTACTGCCAGACGCTGCTGAACAAGCGCTTCATCCGCGCCGATGACGTCCTCGACCTCGGCCACCTGGCGCGCATCCCGCCGGGCGAATTCATCGGCGCCGGCATGTGGCAGCTGTTCAAGGGCATCGAGTCGCCCTACAAGTCGGTGCTCAAGCTGCTGCTCACCGAGGTCTACGCCAGCGAACACCCGCAGGTGTCCTGCCTGAGCCTGCGCTACAAACAGGCGATCTACGCCGGGCGCCTGGATGTGGAGGAGCTGGACCCCTACGTCATGCTCTACCGCCGCCTGGAGGAATACCTCAAGGAGCGCGGCGAAACCGAGCGCCTGGAGCTGATCCGCCGCTGCCTCTACCTGAAGGTCGGCAAGAAGCTCAGCCGCCCGCCGCGCCAGGGTCACAAGAGCTGGCAGCGCAAGGTGATGGAGCGCGTCTCGGCGCCCTGGAAGTGGGACAGCCGCGCCTTCGCCCAGCTCGACAGCCGCAGCCAGTGGAAGGTCCGCCAGGTACTGCTGGAGCGCCGCGCGCTGGTCAACGAACTGACCCACAGCTACCGCTTCCTCTCGCAGTTCGCCCGCCTGCAACACGCAGCCAGCGGCATCAACCCGCGGGACATGGGCATCCTCGGCCGGCGTCTGTATGCCGCCTTCGAGCGCAAGGCCGGCAAGGTCGAATTCATCAACCCGGGCATCGCCCCGGACATGGCCGAAGACATCCTCACCCTCGCCCAGCTGCCCGGCGGCGAGGCGGGCAAGCCACCGTACTGGGCGCTGTTCGGCGGCAACCTGTCGCTGCAGGAAATGGCCGACTTCGCCCCGCTGCGCCGCGCCCGCGACCTCATGGAACTGCTCACCTGGAGCCACCGCAACGGGGTGATCGATGCCACCACGCGGCTGTCCCTGCAACCGGGCAGCAGCGACCTGACCGAGTTCGAGCTGCAGAACCTGCTGGGCTGCCTGCAGCAGGCCGTTCCGCTGCCGCTCGACGAGGTGCCGGAAAGCGCCCTGCTGCGCAGCGCGGTGCCTTCGCAGGTGTTGCTGCTGGTGAACGTCGGTGTCGACCCGCTGCGCCAGCACAGCCAGATGAACGTGCACATGACCACCGAGCGCACCGACTCGCTCGGCTATTCCGGCGTGCGCGACAACCTGGTGCTGACCCTCGACCAGATCACCCTGAACAGCTGGAACGAACTGCTGGTCAGCCGCTACGCAGGCCCGCACGCGCTGCTCGACTGCCTGCGCGAATTCCTCAACAGCGTGCCCTCCGACGCCCCGCCGCCGCGCCTGCTGGTGCGCTGCTTCTGCCGCAACCGCGCCACGGCCATCGCCCAGCGTGTGGAAGACCTGTTCCGCGACGCCCATGCCCAACTCGCCAGCGGCAAGGGCGGGCGCTACCTGTTGCAGGTGCGCCAGCACTTCCACCTGCTGCACCTGGTGCCGGGCAGCGTCAGCCATCGGGTGATCGACGGGTTGCCAGCGCTGGTCGAGCACCTGGGCGACACCCAGGACGACAGCGGCTTCCTGCAACTGGACCGGCACGCGCTGGAGGGCGACGACCTCGCCATGATCCTGCCACTGGGCCGGGCCAATACCGTTCAGGTGTTCTACCGCCTGGATGAAGGCAGCGCGGAAATCACCATCCTCGACGAGCGCAACGCCCTCTGGCGGCGCCGCCAGGAATACGACACCGAGGAAGGCCTGCTGCTACCGCTGCAGCGCTTCCTGCAATCGGTGCAGTACCGCCGCAACGCAGTGATTTCGCTACTGGAAGCGCAGGGCCCGGTGGGCGCCGACATCCTCTTCTACGAAGTGGTGACCAACGGCCACCAGCGCGCCCAACGCATCGAGCGACGCAACGCGCCACAACCGCTGGAAGCCCTGCCGTTCTACAACGTGCAGGCGATCGTCGAACCGGGCGAAGGCCAGCGCGCGCGCACCACGCTGTTCTGCAACCACCGCGAATTCTCGGAACTGGAGTTCGGCAACGAGCTGTTCCAGGCCGCCGCCCGGCACATCCTCGACCGCCGACGCGGGCAGGAGCGCTACCCCTGCTACATCACCGACCTGGACCTGTCGGCCATGCGTGAGGGCGGGGAACTGCAGACGGTGCACTTCCTGCGTTACAAGCAGAGCCTGGAGCAGGCGCTGAACCGGGCGCTGGCCGAGGCCTGAAGACCAGCCGGACGCCCGGGGAGGGAGGTTCCCGAAGGGGAACTCAGCGATCGAAGTCGCCGGCCGCTTCCGGCTGGTATTCCACTTCCAGCAGGGTCAGCTTCAGCGTCTTGCCGCTGGGTACCGGCCAGTCGATGCTCTGGCCGGTGGTCAGGCCGAGAAGCGCAGTGCCGACCGGAGCAAGAATCGAGACCTTGCCTTCACCGCCGACGCCAGCCGGGTAGACCAGGGTCAGGTGGTATTCCTTGCCACTGCCCTCTTCGCGGCAGCGCACGGTGGAGTTCATCGTGACCACGCCCGGCGGTATCTCGTCGTGGCCGACCACCGTGGCGCGGGCCAGTTCGGCCTCCAGCGCCTCGGCCGCGGGGCCGTACTCATCCAGGCTGTCGAGCATGCGCTCCAGACGTTGCAGGTCGAGTCGAGTCACGGTGATGGGAGTCGTGGTCATGATGGTTGGCAGTCTCCTTACAGGAGAGCCCCGGACGCTCGCGCGTTCGGGGCCCTGGGTGTTCTGGCAGTAAAGACGTTCGGGGATCGAACGTAATGAAATCCGAAAAAAGAAAAACCCCGCCCAAGGCGGGGTTTTCCCGGACACTAACACAGCACAGAAAATAAGCAACACCGACCAGTCACCACTTCGGCCGATGGTTGTTTCGGCGCTTTTCGCAGTCCGCCAGAATCGCCAGGCGCCGCTCGCCGTCGGCCTCGTTCCACTCCAGGATCTCGCCCAGGGTGCGCCCGCAGCCGACGCAGATGTCCGCGTCGTCCAGGCAACAGCGCCGGCAGCAGGGCGAGGCGACGCTGGCCCGCGGCTCAGATGCCGGGGAAGTCGACATCCTCACCTGCCTGCTCCAGGGTCGCGCGATTGAGCAGCGCGCCCAGCGGTTCGCGGGTGCTATCGCAGATCCACAGCGAGCCGGATTCGTCGTAGTCGAAATGGAAGCCGCCGGAGCGCGCCGCCACCCACAGCTGGCGCAGCGCCGGCTGGCGGCTGAGGATCAGCTGGGTGCCGTTCTCGAAGCGCACGGTCAGCACGCCACTGGAGTTCTCCAGGTCCAGGTCCAGGTCGCTGTCGTCGAAGGCGTCCTCCACCGTTACCTGTACAGCGTCCACCAGGTCATGGAAGCGGGCTTCGCTCAAAGTGCTCATGCATCGTCCTCGGGATCAGTCAAAGGCACCAGTTTACGCCGGTATTCGCCCAGACTCTGCCCCGTCCAGCGCCGGAATGCGCGGGCGAGCGAGCCGGCTTCGCTGAAGCCCAGGAGGTAGGCGATGTCGGCGGTGTCCAGCGCCGGGTCGCGCAGGTAGTGCAGCACCAGTTGCTGGCGGGTTTCGTCCACCAGCTGGCTGAACGACAGGCCGGTGTCGCGCAGCCGCCGCTGCAGGGTGCGCGGGCTCAGCGCCAGGGTCTGCGACAGGCGTTCCAGGTCGGCGCCCTGCTCCGGCAGCTGGCGCGCCAGCTCCAGGCGCGCGCGGTCGAGCACGGTGTCGCCCTTGTTGATTTCCACCAGCAGGCGTTCGGCGTAGGCATCCAGGGTGCGCTGCACCTGGGCGTCGGCCTGGCCGAGCGGTAGCGAAAGCAGGCGCCTGGGGAAGACCAGGGCGTTGTCCGGCTGATCGAACAGCACCGGGCAGCGGAAGATGCGCTCGTGCTCGCTGACATCCGCCGGGGCGCTGTGGCTGAAACGCACCTCGAACGGCACCTCGTCCACGCCGCTGACCCAGTGGCCGAAACTGACCCAGCCGGCCAGCGTCTCTTCGCTCATCTGTCGTTGCTGTTGCGGCAGCAGCGGCTCCCAGCTGTGCTTCACCAGCGCCTCACAACCGGCGCGCGGCGGCTCGTCGGCCAGCTCGACGCGGCCCAGGTTGCCCACCAGCGAGGCATAGCGCGCCTGGCGGTGCAGGGCGTCGGAGAGCGTCGCGCAACTCATGATCAGGTAGCCGAGCACGCCGTAGTAGCCGGGGCGCACCGCCTCGCCCAGGTGCAGGCCGAGGTTGTCGTCGCCGCTCAGGCGCACGCCGGCGCCCACCAGCTCCAGGTAGGCGCTGGCGGCGATGCGCTGGTCGCGCTGGGCGAGGATCGAGGGCTCCAGGTGCACCGTCGCCAGCAATTGCGCCGGGTCCACGCCCTGGCGCTGCAGATGCTCCACGAGGCCCTGCAGGTAGGCCACCGACACCGAACTGGGCAGGGGATCGCGATAGTCCATCAGGCATTCCATTTTTTGCCCGCCATCATAGGGCCACCGGCCCTTTCGGTGCGAGCCGCAAGCCCCGCCGGGCGGGAGTCCGCTTGAATAGGCAAGCCGGCGGGGGGTCGGTATACTCCGGACCCATTGACGCTTTATTACAAGGATTCCGCCATGAAGCGACTGCTGCTTCCCTTCGTCGCGCTCGCCGTCTTCACCGCCGCGCTGGCCGGCTGTGGCCAGAAAGGCCCGCTGTACCTGCCGGACGACCAGAAGGCCAAGAGCGAGCACAGCAAGGACCGCTACGGTCTCTGAGGGCGTTCCCATGGACGCCTTCGACGTCCGCGACGGGCAACTGTTCGCGGCAGACCTGCCGTCGCCGGCAATCGCCGGGCGCTTCGGCATGCCGCAAAGCGGTAACGGCGAGCTCCTCGCCCGACTCCGCAACCCCGTCCGCGAAGAAGGCGGCCTGCTGGCCGTGCGTTCGGCCGGCGCCTATGGTTTCGTCATGAATTCCAACTACAACACCCGGGGCCGCGCCGCCGAGGTGCTGGTGGATAGCTCGGCCGCGCACTGGGTGCGTCGCCACGGAACACGACCAGAGCTGTTCGCCGGCGAAAGCCTGCTGCCGGACTGAGGCCGAGACGACGATGCTTCTGCGTTTTACCAAGATGCATGGGCTGGGCAATGACTTCATGGTCCTGGACCTGGTCAGCCAGCACGCCCATGTGCAACCACGCCACGTCAAACAGTGGGGCGACCGCAACTTCGGGGTCGGCTTCGATCAGTTGCTGATCGTCGAGCCGCCAAGCACGCCGGACGCCGACTTCCGCTACCGCATCTTCAACTGCGACGGCACCGAGGTCGAACAGTGCGGCAACGGCGCGCGCTGCTTCGCCCGCTTCGTGGTCGACAAGCGCCTGACCGCGAAGAAGACCATCCGCGTGGAAACCAAGGGCGGCATGATCGAGCTGACCATCGCCAACGATGGCCAGGTCACCGTCGACATGGGCCCGCCGCGCCTGCAACCCGAGCAGGTGCCGTTCCAGGCCGGTGCCGAAGCGCTGAGCTACCCCCTTGAAGTGGACGGCCAGCAGTACCAGCTGGCGGCCATCTCCATGGGCAACCCGCACGGCGTGCTGCGCGTGGATGACGTGGACAGCGCTCCGGTGCGCACCCTGGGGCCGAAGCTGGAAATCCACGAAAGCTTCCCGCAGAAGGCCAACATCGGCTTCCTGCAGATCGTCAATCCGCACCAGGCGCGCCTGCGCGTCTGGGAACGCGGCGCCGGCGAGACGCTGGCCTGCGGCACCGGCGCCTGCGCCGCCGCGGTCGCCGGCATCCGCCAGGGCTGGCTGCAATCGCCGGTACAGATCGACCTTCCCGGCGGACGGTTGTCCATCGAGTGGGCAGGACCGGGTCAGCCCGTTATGATGACCGGGCCCGCCGTGCGGGTGTTCGAAGGCCAGGTACGTCTATAACCGGGACGCTTATGACCGATACTCCGCAGGACCCCACCGTTACGCTCGAAGCCGAACAGGTCGCCGACTATCTTCGCCGGCACCCTGAATTCTTCGTCGATCATGACGAGCTGATCCCGGAGATGCGCATTCCGCACCAGCCGGGCGACGCCGTGTCGCTGGTGGAGCGCCAGGTACGCCTGCTGCGCGAGCGCAACATCGAGATGCGCCATCGGCTGTCGCAGCTGATGGACGTGGCCCGCGACAACGACCGGCTGTTCGACAAGACCCGCCGCCTGGTGCTCGACCTGCTCGACGCCACCAGCCTCGAGGAAATCGTCAGCACGACGGAAGACAGTCTGCGCCACGAATTCCTCGTGCCTTACGTCAGCCTGATCCTGTTCAGCGACAACAACCTGCCGGTGGGCCGTTCGGTGAGCAGCGCCGAGGCGCACCAGGCGATCGGCGGCCTGCTGTCGGGCGGCAAGACCGTCTGCGGCGTGCTGCGCCCCCACGAGCTGGCCTTCCTGTTCTGCGAAAGCGAACGCGAGCAGGTCGGCTCCGCCGCCGTGGTACCGCTGACCTTCCAGGGCCTGCACGGTGTGCTGGCGATCGGCAGCCCCGACCCGCAGCACTACAAGAGCTCGCTGGGCACCCTGTTCCTGGGCTACGTCGCCGAAGTCCTCGCGCGGACCCTGCCGCGCTTCTCCACGCCACTGCGCTCGGTGCGCTGAAAGCGGCGGCAAGCTGCAGGCTTTAGGCGACAGGCCGAATGCAGCGGGCCGAGTGCTTTTGCCTGAAGCCTGCGACCTGCAGCCTGGAGCCTTTCGTTGACACTTGAAGCTGGCATCGACGCTTATCTGGAACACCTGCGCAGCGAACGCCAGGTGTCCGTCCATACCCTCGACGGCTATCGCCGCGACCTGCTGCGCCTCGCCGCGCTCTGCGAAAAGTCCTCGCTGAACGAGTGGCCCGAGCTGCAGGTGCGCGACCTGCGCATGTTCGTCGCCCGCCTGCACCAGCAGGGCCTCGCCAGCCGCAGCCTGGCGCGCCTGCTGTCGGCCACGCGCGGACTGTACCAGTACCTGATCCGCGAAGGCCGCTGCCGGCACAACCCCGCCGATGGCCTCGCCGCGCCCAAGGGCGCACGCAAGCTGCCGCGCACCCTGGACACCGACCGCACCGCGCAACTGCTCGACGGTGGTGTCGAGGACGATTTCATCGCCCGCCGCGACCAGGCGCTGCTGGAGCTGTTCTATTCCTCGGGCCTGCGCCTCTCCGAACTGGTCGGCCTCGACTTGGAGTGGCTGGACCTCAAGGACGGCCTGGTGCGCGTGCACGGCAAGGGCAACAAGGTGCGCGAACTGCCGGTCGGCCGCGCCGCGCGGCAGGCCATCGAAAACTGGCTGCCGCTGCGCGCCCTCGCCTCGCCACAGGACAACGCCGTGTTCATCGGCCGCAGCGGCAAGCGCCTGACGCCCCGCGCGATCCAGCTGCGCGTGCGCGAAGCCGGTGTGCGCGAGCTGGGCCAGCACCTGCATCCGCACATGCTGAGGCACTCCTTCGCCAGTCATATGCTGGAGTCCTCCCAGGACCTGCGCGCAGTGCAGGAGCTGCTCGGCCACGCCGACATCGCCACCACGCAGATCTACACCCACCTGGACTTCCAGCACCTCGCCACGGTCTATGACCAGGCGCACCCACGGGCACGCCGTAAACCCGGAGCAGAAGAATGAGTATCCGTCTGGTCACCTTCGACCTCGATGACACGCTGTGGGACGTCGCCCCGGTGATGAACAGCGCGGAAGCCACCCTGCGCGACTGGCTGGCAGTGAATGCCACGCAGTTGGGCCCGGTGCCCATCGAACACCTGTGGGCGATTCGCTCGCGGCTGATGGAGCAGGACCCGATGCTCCGGCACCGCCTGAGCGAACTGCGCCGGCGCATCCTGTTCCACGCCCTGCTCGACGCGGGTTATCCACAAGCCGAGGCCAGCGACCTGGCCGAAGCCGGGTTCCAGACCTTCCTCCACGCGCGACACCAGGTGGCGCTGTTCCCCGAGGTGCACCCGACCCTGGAGCAACTGGCCAACCGCTTCATCCTCGGCGTGCTCACCAATGGCAACGCCGACGTGCGCCGCCTGGGCCTGGCCGATTACTTCCAGTTCGCCCTGTGCGCGGAAGAACTCGGCGTCGGCAAACCTGATCCACACCCGTTCCAGGAAGCACTCAAGCGCGGCGGCGTGGCGGCGGAACACGCCGTGCACATCGGCGACCACCCCAGCGATGACATCGCCGGCGCGCGTCGCGCGGGCATGAAGGCGATCTGGTTCAACCCGGCGCGCAAGGCATGGGACGGCGAAGAGGCGCCCAGCGCGATCATCCACAACCTCTCCGAGCTGCCCGGCGTTCTAGCAAATCTGTAGGTGCGGACCAGGCCGTAGGCGGATAACGCTGGCGCGTTATGCGCCCTACGATTTGTAGGAGCGGCCGCCAGACATACGCGGACATGAAAAAGCCCCGCCGCTCCTCACGGAACGGCGGGGCTTTTCATGTCGAGTCAGATATCAGATAGGGCGGCTGCCGTATTTGCTATCCGGCTTCTTGGGCGGGTCGGCCACGACGTTCGGCTCGATCTCCTGCACCTTGCCACCGCGAGTGAGGAATTCCTCCATCGCGCGAGCCAGTGCATCACGATCCTTCTGCTTGGCTTCGACCGAGGGCAGTTCCTCTTCTTCCGCAGCGGCCTTGGCTTTCTTGCCACCGCCCTTGGGAGAAGGGGCTTCATCCCCATCGCCGCTGTCTGCTTCGGCGTCGCTGTCGTCCGCTGCGGCGAGTTCCTCGCCATCGTCCTCGTCAGCGCCGTCCAGCTCGTCCTGTTCCAGTTCTTCGTCGCTCATTGTTCAACCTCTGTGGTGCTGCAAAGCACGTTAGTTATAGCCCAGCTGCGCGCTTTGACGAACGCCGCCGGAAAAAATTCATACAAGCTCGCCCTGCCAGGTCGCCACGATCTTTCGCGGCCCGCCGTGGTCGCGGTGCTCGCCCAGATAGATACCTTGCCAGGTGCCCATTGCCAAGCCTCCCTCCTGTATCGGCAGCGTCAGCTGACAGCCCAGCAGGCTCGACTTGAAATGCGCCGGAAGGTCGTCCGGACCTTCGTAGTCATGTTCATAGCCGCTCTCGCCCTGGGGCACCAGGCGATTGAAGAATCGCTCGAAATCGCGGCGCACCGAGGGGTCGGCATTCTCATTGACCGTCAGCGAAGCGGAGGTGTGCTGCAACAGCAGGTGCAGCAGGCCGACCCGGCACTTCGACAACTCCGGCAGCGCGGCCAGGATCTCGTCGGTGACCAGATGGAAACCTCGCGGTCGAGGGCGCAGGGTGATGGTCTTCTGCTGCCACATGGCGGGCAATCCTTGCGTCGCTAACGGTGATGCGCGCGCATTCTAGCGTGCTGATCGAAAAAACAAAGGGCGCCCGAGGGCGCCCTTCGTCGAACTTGCGCGAACCCTTACAGGTTGTAACCGCGCTCGTTGTGCAGGGAGAGGTCCAGACCCACGGTTTCCTCTTCCTCGGAGACGCGCAGGCCCATGACCAGGTCCAGGACCTTGAGGATCACGAAGCTGACGATACCGGTGTAGACGATGGTGAAGGCCACGCCCTTGAACTGGGTGAACAGCTGCGCGCCGATGTCGGTCACGGTGCCGAAGCCGCCCAGTGCCGGGGCTGCGAACACGCCGGTGAGCAGGGCGCCGACGATACCGCCGACAGCGTGCACGCCGAAGGCGTCCAGGGAATCGTCGTAGCCGACGGCGCGCTTGAGGCTGGTGGCAGCGAAGAAGCAGATCACGCCAGCGGACAGACCGATGACGATGGCGCCCATCGGGCCACAGGTACCGGCAGCCGGGGTGATGGCGACCAGGCCGGCAACCACGCCCGAAGCGATGCCCAGGGCGCTCGGCTTACCGTGGGTGATCCACTCGGCGAACATCCAGCCCAGGGCGGCGGCGGCGGTGGCGATCTGGGTGACCAGCATGGCCATGCCGGCGGTGCCGTTGGCGGCAGCGGCGGAACCGGCGTTGAAGCCGAACCAGCCGATCCACAGCAGGGCGGCGCCGATCAGGGTGTAGCCCAGGTTGTGCGGGGCCATGGCAGCGGTCGGGTAGCCCTTGCGCTTGCCGAGGACGATGCACGCCACCAGGCCAGCGATACCGGCGTTGATGTGCACCACGGTGCCGCCGGCGAAGTCCAGCACGCCCCAGTCCCACATCAGGCCGCCGTCACCGCTCCAGACCATGTGGGCGATCGGTGCGTAGACCAGGGTGAACCACAGCGCGGTGAAGATCAGCATGGCCGAGAACTTCATGCGCTCGGCGAAGGCGCCGACGATCAGGGCCGGCGTGATGATCGCGAAGGTCATCTGGAACATCACGAAGACGCTCTCAGGGAACAGCGCGGCGGCGGAAGTCAGTCCGCTGGTGGTCAGGCCGCTGAGGAAGGCCTTGTCCAGTCCGCCGACGAAGGAAGCGAAGTTGACCACGCCCTTTTCCATACCGACGGTATCGAAGGCCAGGCTGTAGCCGTAGACGACCCAGAGGATGCTGATCAGCGCGGTGATCGCGAAGCACTGCATCATGATCGACAGGACGTTCTTGGCGCGCACCATGCCGCCGTAGAACAGCGCCAGGCCAGGGATGGTCATCAGCAGCACCAGGGCGCTGGAAATCAGCATCCAGGCGGTGTCGCCGCTGTTCAGGACGGGGGCCGCAGCCTCGTCGGCCAAGGCCAGACCGGGCATTGCGAGGGGCAATAGGGCGCCTAGCCCTGCGTATTTGCGCAGAGTCATTGTTGTTTCTCCTGGGGCGTGGGGGTTCGGTGTGGGCTTGGCTTAGATCGCGTCGGTGCCGGTTTCGCCGGTACGGATACGAATGGCCTGTTCCAGATTTACGACAAAGATCTTGCCGTCACCGATCTTCCCGGTGTTGGCGGCCTTGGTGATGGCTTCGATAACACGATCCAGCTGGTCATCGGCGATGGCGACGTCGATCTTCACCTTCGGCAGGAAATCGACAACGTATTCCGCGCCACGGTACAGCTCGGTGTGACCCTTCTGCCGGCCGAAGCCTTTGACTTCGGTCACAGTGATGCCCTGCACGCCGATCTCGGACAGCGACTCACGAACGTCGTCCAGCTTGAACGGCTTGATGATGGCTGTGACTAGCTTCATGTAACTCTCTCCCGTGTTTTGGTGGACCCGCCCCAGGAAGAACGAACCCGGAGACAAGTCTAAGCGCAGTGTCTGGCTTTTGTAATGCGCCGGCCGCCCTACCTCAGCACTCCGACTGCCTTGATCGAAGCAATCCACCGCCTCGCCTGCCGCACCGGAACTGCATCGGTGCACGCCATATCTGCCCCAAAGCATGAAGCTTGCCAGTTCGTGAAAATGCCCGTGGCATCAGGCACTTGGCCTGAAACAGGGCTTCCTGGCGAATCGCCAGCGCTGCCCTGGCGCACCGAAAGCGCGCACGCAGAGCGGGCACACTGCTCAAAAAGCGTGCAACCCGGCGCGCCGCAGCCAGCGCCGGCTGCGTGATAGACTGCGCTCTGATTCAATCCGGAACCCATGAACCATGCTGCCGCCCAAAGCCTTCCTCGATGCCATCAGCCAACAAGCCGGACGTCTGTTCGGTGGCGAATCGCCCCTGCCGAAGGCCGAGCTGGAAGCCCAGTTCAAGGTTCTGATGCAGAGCGCCTTCAGCAAGCTCGACCTGGTCAGCCGCGACGAATTCGACAGCCAGATGGTCGTCCTCGCGCGCACCCGCGCACGCCTCGAGGCGCTGGAAGCGAAGGTCGCGGAGATGGAAGCCAGACTCTCGCCCGCCGACACCGCCGCACCTGCCCCCGCCGCCGAAGAGTAAGCCCCGCCTGGCGGGCGGCATGGAATCCAGGAGTGATCCATGTCCCTCGCCATCGTCCATAGCCGCGCCCAGGTCGGCGTGGAAGCGCCCGGCGTCACCGTCGAGGCGCACCTCGCCAACGGCCTGCCGTCACTGACCCTGGTCGGCCTGCCCGAAGGCGCCGTGAAGGAGAGCAAGGACCGCGTGCGCAGCGCCCTGCTCAACTCCGGCTTCGACTTCCCCAACCGCCGCATCACCCTGAATCTCGCCCCGGCCGACCTGCCCAAGGACGGCGGGCGCTTCGACCTGGCCATCGCCCTGGGCATCCTCGCCGCCAGCGGCCAGCTGGCCGATGCCGCCGGGCTGGATGGGCTCGAATGCCTGGGCGAACTGGCGCTCTCCGGTACGCTGCGGCCGGTCCCCGGTGTACTGCCCGCCGCGCTGGCAGCCCGTGCTGCCGGACGCGCGCTGGTGGTGCCGAAGGAGAACGCCGAGGAGGCCAGCCTCGCCAGCGGCCTGACCGTCTACGCCGTCGGCCACCTGCTGGAGCTGGCCGCGCACTTCAGCGGCCAGGAACGCCTGCGCCCCTTTGAGGCCAACGGCCTGATGCGAGTAACGCCGCCTTACCCCGACCTCTCGGAAGTGCAGGGCCAGGCCGCCGCCAAGCGTGCGCTGCTGGTGGCCGCCGCCGGCGCCCACAACCTGCTGTTCAGCGGGCCGCCCGGCACCGGCAAGACGCTGCTCGCCAGCCGCCTGCCCGGCCTGATGCCGCCGCTGGATGAAGACGAGGCGCTACAGGTGGCGGCGATCCATTCCGTGGCCGGGCGCGGGCCGCTGACCCACTGGCCGCAGCGGCCTTTCCGCCAGCCGCACCACACCGCCTCAGCGCCAGCACTGGTCGGCGGTGGCAGTCGTCCGCAGCCGGGGGAAATCACCCTGGCCCACGAAGGCGTGCTGTTCCTCGACGAGCTGCCGGAATTCGATCGCAAGGTCCTGGAAGTGCTGCGCGAGCCGCTGGAAGGCGGCGAGATCGTCATTGCCCGCGCCAATGGCCGCGTGCGCTTCCCGGCGCGCTTCCAGCTGGTGGCGGCGATGAACCCCTGCCCCTGTGGCTATCTGGGCGACCCCAGCGGCCGTTGCCGTTGCTCGCCGGAACAGATCCAGCGCTACCGGGCCAAGCTCTCCGGGCCGCTGCTGGACCGCATCGACCTGCACCTCACCGTCAGCCGGGAAAGCACCAGCCTCGCACCCAGCGGGCCGAGCACCAGCAGCGCCGAGCTGGCTGTGCAGGTCGCCGCCGCGCGCCAGCGCCAGCTTACCCGGCAGGGTTGCGCCAACGCCTTTCTGACCCTGAAGAAGATGCACCAATATTGTGCATTGAGCCCGGAAGACCAGGCCTGGCTGGAGAAGGCCGGCGAGCGCCTGAACCTGTCACTGCGCGCCCTGCACCGGATTCTCAAGGTCGCCCGCACCCTCGCCGACCTGCAGCAGGCAGACGACATTGCCCGCCCGCACCTCGCCGAGGCGCTGCAGTACCGCGCGGGGCACTAGCCCGGCAGGTCGTGCGCGACGGCGAGCAGATTCAGCTCGACCGTGGCGTTCTTCGGCAACTGATAGACGCCAACCGAAGTGCGCGTGTGCACACCGGCCGCCCCCAGCACCTCGTACAGCACCGCCGATGCGCCGTCGGCCACCTCGCTCAGTTGGGTAAAGTGCTCTGCCGACTGTACGAACACGTTGAGCTGCAACACTCTGCGCACCCGGTCGAGATCACCCAGCGCCTGCCGCAGCAAGGCCAGCGCGCGCATCACGCAGACCTTGGCAGCCAGTTGGGCATCGGCCATTGAAACTTCACTGCCCGCCCGGCCGATGACGACGATTTCATCACCCACCCGCGGAATCTGCCCACTGACGTGCACCTGGTTTCCTTCGATGAGGAAAGGCACGTAGTTGCCGCCGATCTTCATTTCACCGCTGAAGTCGTAGCCGAGTTCGGCGGCGATCCTTTCAAACGCAGCAGCGCGCGTCTCGCTCATAAACACTCCCTGATGGGTCAGTTTCCGGTCAGCAGCGCCAGAACGGCCGCATCGCTTCGATCACCGCCTGCTCGCGGGTGACGCCGATATCCTTCAGCTGCGCATCGGACAGCTCCAGCAGCTGCTTGCGGGTACGCACGCGGCGCCAGAACTGCTGCCAGCGGCTTTCCTGCGGGGCGCGCGGAGCTTCACGCACGCCGGGGATCTCCAGCAGTTCCTGTTGGTAAAGGGTCAGCCGCACATCGCTCAGGCCGCTCATGTCGTCACTCCTCCAGTCGAGCTCTTTCGAACGTGGGACTAGCGTGACGAATCGGCGGAAATCATTACAGATTCAACGCGGTTAAGTTTTTTCCATACAGACTCGAGCGAAATCCTTCTGAATGGCGTATTTTTTCCCGATCTGTACTGCATTCCGCCGAGTCTGTCCGGCACGGGAGATCTGTCATGAAACGCTACGCGCAGCTGGCCGCCACCCTCGGCGAGCGCATCGAGCAGGGCCTGTACCGTCCCGGCGACCGCCTGCCCTCGGTGCGCGCGCTGAGCGAGGAGCACGGTGTCAGCATCAGCACCGTGCAGCAGGCCTACCGTGTGCTGGAGGACTCCGGGCTGGTCGAGCCCAGGCCGAAGTCCGGCTACTTCGTACCCGAGCGCCGCGAGTTGCCACCGATGCCGGCCATGACCCGCCCGGCGCAACGGCCGGTAGACGTGTCGCAGTGGGACCAGGTGCTGGAACAGGTGCGCCGCGCGCCCGGCGGCGATTTCGTTCAGCTCGGGCGCGGCACGCCGGACATTGCCAGCCCCTCGCTCAAGCCGCTGCAGCGGGCGATGGTGCACGCCGCACGCCGCACCGACCTGCAGAGCCTCGGCTACGAAGGCATCCAGGGCTCGCTGCCGCTGCGCGAGCAGATCGCCCGGCTGATGCTGGATTCCGGCTGCCAGGTGCCGCCCAGCGAGATCGTCATCACCACCGGCTGCCAGGAGGCGCTGGCCATCACCCTGCGCGCCATCTGCGAGCCGGGCGACATCATCGCCATCGATTCACCCAGCTTCCACGGCGCCATGCAGGCGCTCAAGGCCTATGGCCTGAAGGCGCTGGAAATCCCCACCGACCCCACCAACGGCATCAGCCTGGAGGCGCTGGAACTGGCCATGGAACAGTGGCCGGTGAAGCTCATCCTGCTCACCCCCAACTGCAACAACCCGCTGGGCTACATCATGCCCGACGCGCGCAAGCGCGCTTTGCTTACGCTCGCGGCACGCTATGACGTGCCAATCCTCGAGGACGATGTCTACGGCGAGCTGGCCTACGCCTATCCGCGCCCCCGCAGCATCAAGTCCTTCGACACCGACGACCGCGTATTGCTGGCCAGTTCCTTCTCCAAGACCGTGGCGCCCGGCCTGCGCACCGGCTGGGTGGTGCCGGGGCGCTACCTGGACCGCATCCTCCACTTCAAGTACATCGCCAGCGGCACCTGCGCGCCGCAACCGCAGATGGCGCTGGCCGAGTTCGTCGGCGGCGGCCACTACGAGCCGCACATCCGCCGCATGCGCGCGCAGTACCAGCGCCACCGCGACCTGATGACCGAATGGGTCGGCCGCTACTTCCCCGAGGGCGCGCGGGTCACCCGGCCGCGCGGCGGTTTCATGCTCTGGGTCGAGTTCGACCCGCTGTTCGACAGCGTGCGGCTGAACCAGGAGCTGCGCCGCGACAACGTGCAGGTGGCGGCGGGCAACATCTTTTCCGCCTCGGGCAAGTACCGCAACTGCATCCGCATGAACTACTCGAACCGCGACCTGGCGGTGATCGAGGATGCCGTGCGCAAGGTCGGCGCCTGCGCCAAGCGGTTGACCGCCGAGCTGCGCGAGCAACAGGCCGAGCCACTGCCCGCCTGAGACGAAACATTTATCCACAGCCCGGCGCTGCCCCGTGGCGGCGCCCTGCTGTACCTTGGTTTCCTTTTGCCAGGCACCCGCTTTGACCAGTCTCACCCTCGGCCCGCTGGCCCTTCCCCTGCCCCACGTGCTGCTCTACCTCGGCTTCTTCGGCGCCCTGCTGGCCGGCTGGCTGGCCGGGCGCAAGCGCGGCGCCAACCCCGAAGGCGCACTGTTTGCCATGTTCCTCGGTGGCCTGCTGATGGCGCGGCTGGCCTTTGTCGCGCGCTACTTCGAGCAGTACGCGGCGACGCCGCTGAGCATCGTCGACATCCGCGATGGCGGCTTTCTCGCCCTGCCGGGAGTGATCGCCGCCGCACTGATCGGCGCGCTGCTGGCCTGGAAGCGGACAGAGCTGCGCCGCCCGCTGGCCGTCGCGGCCGTGGTCGGTGTGTGCCTGTGGGGTGGCGGCAAGGCCGTGACCTCGGCGCTGGACCGCAGCCAGCAGATTCCCGAACTCACGGTGATGGACCTGCGCGGTACCGCCGTGGACCTGCGCGCGCTGGATGGCCGGCCCATGGTGGTGAACCTCTGGGCAACCTGGTGCCCGCCGTGCCGACGCGAGATGCCGGTGCTGGAGGCCGCCCAGCAGCAGCGCAGCGATGTGCGCTTCCTGCTGGTCAACCAGGGCGAGAATGCCGAAGCCGTGCAGCGCTTCCTGCGCGACCAGGGCCTGAGCGAAGCGGCGGTGCTGCTCGACAGCGGCAACCGCCTCGGCCAGGCCACCGGCTCCTACGGCATGCCCACCACGCTGTTCTACGACGCCCAGGGGCGCCTGAAGCACAGCCAGATGGGCGAACTATCCGCCGCCAGCCTGGAGTACGGGCTGGGCCAGCTCAAGGACTGACCCGCCCGGCGCTTCAGCGGAAGCGCCCGACCTCGTCGCGCAGGCCGGCGGCCAGGCTGTCCAGCTCGCGCACGGTCTGCGCCAGATCGGCCACCACCTGACGCTGTTCGCTGTTGGCCTGGGCGATGCCCTGCAGGTTGCTGCTGAGCAGCGTCGCGGTGCGGCTCTGCTCCTGGGTCGCGGTGGTGATGGCGGCGAACTGCTCGCCGGCCGCGCTGCTCTGCTGGGAGATTTCCGCCAGTGCCGCGGCGACCTTCTCGTTCAATGCCAGCCCGTGCTGCATCAGCTGGCTGCCCTGCTCGATGGTCTCCGTGGCGCTGCCGGTGTCCTGCTGGATGGCGCCGATCATCTGCGAGATTTCCGTGGTGGCGGCCTGGGTGCGCGCCGCCAGGCTGCGCACTTCATCGGCGACCACGGCGAAGCCGCGGCCCTGCTCGCCGGCACGGGCGGCCTCGATGGCGGCGTTGAGCGCCAGCAGGTTGGTCTGCTCGGCAATCGAAGTGATCACCCCGACGATGCTGCCGATCTCCTGGGAGCGCGCGCCGAGGCGGTTGACCCGCTCCACGGTCTGCTGCAGCGCGCCGGCAATCTGCGCTAGCGAGGCGGAGGCATCGTCCATGGAATGCAGGCCGATGCGCGTCTGCCTGGTGTTTTCGCTGGCCATGCGTTCGGTGCTGCGCATGTTGTCGGCAATGTCCATCGAGGTGGCGCTGAACTCTTCCACCGCGCCGGCCATGCTATTGATCTCGCCGGACTGCTGCTCCATGCCGGCATAGGCGCCGCTGGAAAGACCCGACAGCGAACGCGAGCAATGCCCCACTTCCTCCGCCGCGCCGCGCACCCGCGAGACCATGCTGGAGAGTGCCTCGCCCATCTGGTTGAAGCTGCGCGCCAGGTCGCCGATCTCGTCACGGCTGGCGACCGACAGGCGCGCGCCCAGGTCGCCGGCGCCCAGCGCATGGGCCTGGCGCACCAGGTCGCCCAGCGGACGCAGGCGGCGCTGCAGCAGCCAGGTGGTGGCGATCACCGCCAGCAGCATGGCGATCAGGCTGCCCATGGCCAGTTGGCCACCGACGCGCCAGGTCACCGCGCGGATCTCGTCCTTGGGCATGCTCGCGACGACGGTCCAGGGGCCGCCGGCGAAGGGCTGCGCCACGCTGTAGAAGTCATCCTGGCCGTCGCTCCAGAAGCGGCCACGGCCGGGGTTGTCCAGCAGGCTGGCAAGGCTGTCGGCGGCGCGCTCGGGATTGCGCGCGCCGGCCGGCTGCACCAGCCAGTGGTGTTGTTCGTCCAGCAGCGCCAGCGAGCCCCCCTGACCGAGGCGGAAGCGGCCGAGGTTGTCGAACTGGCGTTTCTGCGCGTCGGTGTAGTCGAAGCCGACGAACAGCACGGCGATCACCCGCCCGCTGCCGTCGCGCACCGGGGTGTACTGGGTCATGTAGAAACGGTCGAACAGCAGCGCGCGGCCGACGTAGCTCTCGCCACGCATCAGCAGCGGGTAGGCCGGGCTGTTGTGGTCCAGCACGGTGCCCATGGCGCGGCTGCCGTCCTGCTTCATCAGCGAGGTGGTGATGCGCACGAAGTCGTCGCCATCACGCACGAACACGGTGGCGACGCCGGCGGTGAGCTGGCGGAATTCGTCGACCAGGGTGAAGTCGCCATTCAGGCGGGTATCGCCCAGGTACAGCGCCGGGGCTTGCAGTGCGGCGACCGGCACGCGCTCATCGGTGTGCGCTTGCAGGCCGGCAGCGAAGCGCTTCTCGAACAGGCCGGCGAGGCGCTGGGTGCTCTCGCGCAGGGTGCCGTGGAAGGTTTCCAGCTGGTCCGCCAGCAGGCGCGCTTCGCTGGCGAGGTGCTCTTCGCGGGTAGTCAGGGTAGCGCTGTCTAGCGAGCGCAAGGCAAACAGCGTGCTGCCGCTGATCAACAGGATCAGGAGCACGGCCAGGGCCATCGCCAACTGCAGGGCGATGCGGGATCGGGGCTGGTTCATTTTTCTGCTTCTGCACGCAACGGCGGGCCGTCGCCCGTTGTTCGAGGAGCGGCCTGCTTCGGTTCGAGGGGAGTGCCGGCGTGGTTCGCCGGTCTGCACAGGCTATCGGCGGCGCGTGACAATACTTGAGTCATTCACCCGGATTTGGCTTGGGGCGGGGGTTCCAGTCCGGGCAACGGCGTTCCTGCAGTGTGAATCCGGAGTCAGTCCGCAGGATGGTGTGGAGTGCAGGGCCGTAGGGCGCATAACCCGGAACGGGTTATCCGCCGCAAGCCCCACGGCGGATAACGCTGGCGCGTTATGCGCCCTACAGGAGTGACCGGAGGCACGACGCAGGATGGCGTGGAGCGCAGCGATACCCATCGATCTCCGTGCACCGACAGCATGGGTATCGCTGCGCTCCACCCATCCTACGAAAGCGTATCCTTACACGCGCAGGTGGTTTTCCATCAGGCCGACGGCGTCGCGCCAGCGCAGCCACAGGCTGCCCTGCCAGTCCATCACCGGCAGCGATTCGCCGAGCAGGAGCTGCATGCGCCGGCGCGGCAGGCGGGAGTCGTGGTTGAACTGGTCACGCAAGGCGGGCACAACCTCGTTGGTCAGCCATTGGCGCAGGCTGCGGTTTTCCGGGTGGTGGCAGTAGATCAGCAGCAGGGCGTAGAGGCCGCTCTCGCTGACCAGCAGTTCCGGTTCTGCATTGCCGGCAAGGCGTTCGCGGCGGGACTGGTCGTGGTCGAGCCGGCCGATGAGATGGGCGTCGACGGGGCGGTTGATCAGCTTGCTCAGGTCGCGCACCGCGAACCACGCCTGCTGCTCGATCAGCAGGGCGCGCAGTTGCCGGTTGTAGCGGACGAACAGGGTCGGGATCAGGCCGTCGTCGGCCGGGGAAATCGAAAGGTTCATGCTGTAGCTCCTTGCTCATTCAAGAAGCCGCCGCCCGAAACTGCCGAAGGAGGGAGGCGGACCGTGCAAGGGTGGAAACCAGCGCAATGTTGTCACAAAGCCGGCCGGACAGAAGTCCGCCTCACACGGCCCGCCATGGACAGCAAAGCGAACCCGGCACCGAAGGGGTGCCGGATTGCTCCTGTATATAGCGACAACAACACTGCACGGGTTTCCACGCCCGGCCACAATGACACTGTGGCAGGGCGGAACGCTAAGCAGTGGACTCGTAGGACCGCAACGCCGGAAAAGTGTAGGGACCTTCCCCAGCATCCCGCAGAGGATTTACCGGATTGGCGCGTTGGCCTTCAGGAACTGCGAGGCCATCGGGCATTTCCACGCGAAAGCCCCTGCGCCAGACTTCCCCTGTAGGAGCGAGCCATGCTCGCGATCGCGGGCATGGCCCGCTCCTACAGTGTGAGTCCGGAGCCGGTCCGCAGAACCGTAGGGCGCATAACCCGGAACGGGTTATCCGCCGATAGCACCACGGCGGATAACGCTGGCGCGTTAAGCGCCCTACCAGAACGCCCGCGCTCCTGCGCAAGCGCTACGCGCCTACTGGATCTCTTCCGGGGTGACGATCACCCAGTTCTTGTCGGCGGTGACCGGCTGGCCGAGCTTGGCCTGGGCTTCGGCATTCTTCTTGATCATGCCGTTGAGCTGGTCCATGTACTTGGCCTTGCGGTTGATCCACAGGTGCACGCCGTTCTCGGCGGTGCCGTTGAACAGCATGTAGCCATCGCTGCTGGGGGTATCGCCGCCGACCAGGATGGGCTTCTTCCACTGGTCGATGTAGGTGAGGATCGCCGCCTGCTTGCCGGCCATCCAGGTCGCCGGGGTCCACAGGTAGGGGGTGATCTCCAGGTCCAGGTTGGCCTTGGGATCGTACTTGCCTTCGCTGATCTGCTTGCGTGCGGTGGTCAGGGCGCCGCTCTGGCGGTCCTTGAGCAAGGTGGTGACGCCGATGACGTTCTCGGGCTTCACGTTGTAGCCGTACTTGGGATCGCTGGCGACCATGCGCACCAGTTCCTCGTGGGCGGCGGTCATCACGTAGACCTCGATGCCGTTCTCCATCAGCTTGTTGTACAGCTCGGTCTGGCCAGTGAAGACCTTGGGCGGGTTGATCTCGATGGTCTTGACCACGTCGCCTTCGTAGTAGGTGCTGGGCACCGGCTTGCCGTAGGCCATCAGTTCGTCGACGTAGCCCTTGAGCTCCTTGAGGGTGAAGCCGGAGAACACCTGGGCGACCCAGGGGTAGCAGACCAGGTCATCGACTTCGCAAAGGCGGTAGTAGTAGCTGTTGAGGCTTTCCTTGTGGCCGTTGACGTCCTTGAAGGGGATCAGCTTGAGCGAGGGGTCGAGCTTCTCGCGGGTCAGCACGCCTTTCATTTCGAGGAAGGGCAGCAGCGATTCCTCGAGGTCGTAGCGGTAGCTGGTGTTGTCCATGTCGAAGACCGCGAAGGCGCCCTTGTTGGCGTTGGCGGCGATCAGGGCATCGAGCTGCTTGGCGGCCGGCGCCGGCCAGTGTTTCAGTTCGGTGGCGGCGAAAGAGGTGCTGGCGAGGCCGGCCAGGATCAGGCCGGCGAGCAAGGTGCGCATGGGCTTCATGGAATTCCCCCGAGTGGTCTTGTGGGTATGGGGAAGGCCCATGGCGGGCCTTCACTGGACTAGTCCAGCAATGACCCTAGCAAAGCGCTGTTTCAGCTCTGCGACGGCAGCGACGTGAACCGTCGCGAAGGCGCCAGGACATGTCCATACGCGCCATGCGGCTTGGCTAGCGACGACAGCTGGTCTAGTTCACCGCGCGACGCAGGCGACCGGGGGCGTCGCCGTAGGTTTCCTTGAACTTCTTGGTGAAGGACGCCTGGGACTGGTAGCCGACCTGGGCGGCGATGTCGCTGAGGCTCAGCTGCGAGCTGCTCAACAGGCGGTAGGCCAGTTCCATGCGCACTTTCGTCAGCAGCGCCCAGGGCGACAGCCCGGCCACCTGGGTGAACAGGCGCATGAAGGTGGCGCGGGACATGCTGGCGCGCTCGGCCAGCGCCTCGATGGTCCACTCGTGGGCGGGGTCGTCGAGCATTGCCTGCCAGGCGCGGCTCAGGCGCTTGTCGGCGAGCAGCGCCAGGGTGCCGCTGGTGGGGACGTACTCCTGCAGGTAGACGCGCAGGATCAGGGTGAAGAGGGCCGAAGACAGCGCGTCGACCAGGAAGCGCGCGCCCGCCTGGTTGCCGTCCGCCTCGCCGCGCAGCAGGCCGACCAGCGCGGCCAGTTGCTCGCTCAGGCCCAGCTCCTGGCTGGAGATGTTGAGGAACGCCGGCAGCGCGCCGATCAGCAGCGAGTCGCGCTGGTAGTGGAAGCTGCCGCAGAGGATATCCAGTGCCTCGCCTTCGCTGCCGATGCGGTGTACCGGCAGCAGGCCGTCCTGGCTGACCTGGGCGGGCACCGGGCTGACCTTCGGCCCCTGGCTGCGCAGCAGGTGCGCGCCACCGCGGGGGAAGACCAGGATGTCGCCGGCTTTCAGCTGAAGGACCTGGCCGTCAGGCATTTCTGCCTGGCAACGCCCGGACAACAGGATGTGGTACTGCGCCACGCCGCCCGGTGCCTGTTCATGGTCGAGCGCCCAGTCGCCCTGGAGTTGGCAGCGCAGGTCGAGGCTGCCGCGCAGGCCGGCGAGCTGGATCAGGCGGTCGATGGAGTTCATGGCGTTCCACACGCAGGAAAGGGCCTACAGATTACGCGCGGGATCAGCCAAGTAAACGCGACTACCCCCTTCTTTCTCGCTTGCGTACTCCCTTGGTGCGGGGCCAGGGGCCGGTGAAAACGCATCCGAGACCCACCGACAAAAACCCGAGCACAACGCGAAAGAAGCGCAGCGGCGCGATTCCGACAATGGGCACTCCTGATTTCAACCGACTCTCAAGGAGTTCCCCATGACCTCTCCCATCACCCAGGGCCTGCAGGCACTCAGCCGCCTCGACCACGTCGGCGCCAACCTGATGCGCGTCGCCATCGCCGTGGTGTTCATCTGGATCGGTGCGCTGAAATTCGTGCCCTACGAAGCCGACAGCATCACGCCCTTCGTCGCCAACAGCCCGTTCATGTCGTTCTTCTACGAGCACCCCGAGGACTACCGCGCGCACCTCACCCACGAGGGCGAGCTGGATGTGCAGAAGCGCGCCTGGCAGACCGCCAACAACACCTACGGATTCTCCAAGGGGCTGGGCGTGGTGGAGCTGAGCATCGCCCTGCTGGTGCTGCTCAACCCGCTGTCACGGCGCCTGGGCCTGCTCGGCGGCTTCCTGTCGTTCGGCACGCCGCTGGTGACGCTGAGCTTCCTGATCACCACGCCCGAGGCCTGGGTGTCGGCGCTGGGTGATGCGCAGCACGGCTTCCCCTACCTGTCCGGCGCGGGCCGGCTGGTGCTCAAGGACACCCTGATGCTCGCCGGCGGCCTGCTGGTGATGGCCGACTCCGCCCGCTCGCTGCTGCACGAACGCGCCTGATTCAACTCTTCTGAAGGAAACATGCCATGAAAGCGCTGATCGCCCTGATCCTCACCACCCTGTTCGTCGCCGCCTGCGGTACCGTGCCGGCCCACGACAGGCCCGACGTGCACCGGGTCATTTCCATCACCGATACCCAGCAGGAATGCGGCATCGTGCCGGTGACCATGGTCTACGAAGACGCCCAGGCCCAGCAGCACGAGTTGCACTACCAGGTGTGGGCCAATGGCTGCAGCGGCGACTGATCCGTCGCGCCGCCGGACTCAGTCGAGCAGGTCCACCGGCGGCAACTGCATGGCCTGCACCTCGGCCTGCAGGAAGTCGCGCAACCGGCGCAGCCGCTCCTGATGCCGACGCGCGCGGGGCCAGACCAGGTAGTAACTCTCGCCGCTGGCCACCGCGGCGGGCCAGGGCAGCGCCAGGCGGCCCTGGTTGGCATCCTCGGCGACCATCACCAGGTCGCCGATGGAAACCCCGTAGCCGCGGGTCGCGGCGACGATACCCAGCTCCAGCGTGTCGAACACCTGCCCGCCCTTGAGTGACACCTTCTCCCCCAGACCCATGCGTTGCAGCCAGCGCCGCCAGTCACGGCGGTCGGGCGTAGGGTGCAGCAGCTCGGCGGCGGCCAGCCGCCCGGCGTCCCAGGGGCCGTCCGCCAGCAGCGCAGGCGCACCGACGGGAATCAGCCATTCGGGGAACAGCAGGGTGGCCTCCCAGTCCGGCGGGAAGTGCCCGGAACTGAGCAGCACCGCGCAATCGAAGGGCTCATGGACGAAATCCACGCGGTCCACGTCCATCCAGGCACTGGTCAGTTGCACCTCGATATCGCTGTGCTGCATGCGGAACCGGCTCAGCCGCGCCAGCAGCCAGCGCATGGTCAGGGTCGAGGGCGCCTTCAGGCGCAGCACACCTTCTTCAGCGCGCAGGCTGGCGCAGGCGCGCTCCAGTGCATCGAAGCCATCGCGCAGTCCGGGCAGCAGCATCCGCGCCGTTTCGGTCAGCTCCAGCTGGCGGCCGCGGCGCTGGAACAGGCGGCAGGCGAAGTGTTCTTCCAGGGTCTTGATGTGCCGGCTCACCGCGCTCTGGGTGATCGCCAGTTCCTCGGCGGCGCGGGTGAAGGACGCATGCCGGGCGGCCGCCTCGAAGGCGCGCAGGGCGTAAAGGGGCGGCAACTGGCGGTTCATGGTGGGCTCCAAAAGGCGGCATGCATGAGTATGACTCATGTATGGCATCGCATTTATCCTTTTGTGCCCGGCCCCACAGCAGCCAGAGAATGGAAGGCTCCCTATCAATGCGGCAGCTGCCGCTTGCTGAGCCTGACTCATGAAACGCCTGTACCGTGACGAACTTGCCGCCATCCTTCGCCTCGCCGGCCCGCTGATCGCCGCGCAACTGGCCTACGTGGCCATGGTGTTCACCGACACCGTGATGATGGGCAAGCTCGGCCGCGAGGCGCTGGCCGCTGGCGGGCTGGGCGCGTCGACCTATGCGCTGGTGTCGACCTTCTGCGTCGGCGTGGTGGCGGCCACCGGCAACCTGGTGGCGATCCGGCATGGCGCGAAGGACGCGCGCGGCGTGGTGGAAGCGACCCAGGCCGGCCTGTGGATCGGTGGCGCGCTGGCGCTGCTGGCGGGCCTGCTGCTGTGGAACCTCGGGCCGATCCTGATCGCCTTCGGCCAGGCGCCGGAAACGGTCGCGGGCACCATGAGTTTTCTGCACAGCATCGTCTTCGCCCTGCCCGGCTACATGGCTTTCATGGTGCTGCGCGGCTTCACCAGCGCCATCGAACGGCCGGGCCCGGTCATGGCCATCAGCCTGGTCGGCGCGCTGGCCAACTTCGCCCTCAACTACGCCTTCATCGAAGGCCTGTTCGGCCTGCCGCGCCTGGGGCTGGCGGGCATCGGCATGGTCACTGCGGTGGTGATGAACGCGCTGCCGGTGATCTTCGCCCTGTACCTGCGCTGGCACCGGGGGTATGCGCCCTACCCGCTGCTGACCGGGCTGTCGAAGCCGGACTTCACGGTGATCGGCGAATCCCTGCGCCTGGGCATTTCCATCGGCGGCACCTACGCGGTGGAGTCGGGCATGTTCACCGTGGCGACCCTGTGCATGGGCGTGATCGGCAGCACCGCGCTGGCGGCGCACCAGATCGCCATCCAGTCGGTGTACGTGGCCTTCATGGTGCCCATGGGGATTTCCTACGCGGTGACCTTCCGCATCGGCCAGCACTACGGCGCCGGCCGGCTGCTCGAGGCGCGCCGCGCCGGCCGGCTGGGCATCGGCTTCGGCGCCAGCTGCATGTTCGCCTTCGCCGCGCTGTTCTGGCTCGCGCCGGAGCTGGTCATCGGCCTGTTCATCGACCACCACGACCCGGCCAACCGCGAGGTGGTGCAGCTGGCCGTCAGCCTGCTGGCCATCGCCGCGTGGTTCGAGCTGTTCGACGGCACCCAGTGCATCGCCATGGGCGCGATCCGTGGCCTGAAGGATGCGCGCACCACCTTCCTCGTCGGGCTGGCGGGCTACTGGCTGGTGGGCGTGCCGATGGCGCTGCTGCTGGCCTTCCCGCTGGGCTGGGGGCCGAGTGGCGTGTGGTGGGGGTTGGCCTCCGGGCTGGCCTGCGCGGCCATCGGGCTGACGCTGGCGTTCGAGGCTAAGACCTCGCGCCTGCTGCGCCCGCACACGGCCGGCGCGGGCCTGGCTGTGCTGGCTGACCGCTAGCTGACCGAGTCCTGCAGGCGCAGCGCGCGGTTGGCGCCGAACACCAGGAACCGCGCCAGCTCCGCGAGCGGCAATGGGCGGCTGATCCAGTAGCCCTGCACCTGGTCGCAGCCGAACTGACGCAGCTCGTCCTGCTGGGTGATGGTCTCGACGCCCTCGGCGACCACTTCCAGGTTCAGGTTGTGCGCCAGGTTGATCATGGCCTTCACCAGTTGCAGGTTTTCCGGGCGCTCGTGCATGTCGCCGACGAAGCTCTTGTCGATCTTCAGCAGGGTGATGGGCAGGCTGCTCAGGTGCACGAAGGACGAGAAGCCGGTGCCGAAATCGTCCAGCGAGAAGCGCACGCCCAGGCGGCCGAGGGCCTGCATGGTCTGCTGGACCTGGTCGCTGCGGCGCATCACGGCGGTTTCGGTGAGTTCGAACTCCAGCCACTGGGCGTCGACGCCGCGCTCGCGGATCAGGCGCTCCAGGGTCGGCAGCAACTGGCTGTCCTGGAACTGGCGGAACGACAGGTTCACCGCCATGTGCAGCGGCGGCAGGCCACGCCCGCGCAGCCATTGCATGTCGCGCAGGGCACGGGAGATGACCCAGTAGCCCAGCGGCACGATCAGCCCGCTTTCCTCGGCCAGCGGCACGAAGTCGCCCGGCGTCAGCAGGCCGCGCTCGGGGTGGCGCCAGCGCACCAGCGCTTCGAGGCCGACGATCTGCCCGCTGTGCAGGTCCAGGCGCGGCTGGTAGTGCAGTTCCAGTTCGTCGCGGCGCAACGCCCGGCGCAGTTCGCTTTCCAGGTCGGCCAGGCTGCGGGCACCGCGGTTGATGCGTTCGTCGAAGACGTGGAAGGTGCAGCCCTGGCGCGACTTGGCCTGCTGCATGGCAATGTGCGCGTGCCACAACAGCGGGTCGGCAGCTTCGCCGGCGCGGGCATGGGCCACACCCAGGCTGCAGCCCAGCAACAGGCTTTCGCCCTCGACCCAGTAGGGTTCGCCCAGGGATTCGACGATCAGCTCGGCAATCTTCTCCACCCGCGCCGGGTCGCGGCGGGTGTCCAGCAGCAGGGCGAACTCGTCGCTACCCAGGCGGGCAATGTCGTCGCCGTTGTCCAGGTGCGCCTTCAGGCGCGCCACCACCTGCAGGATCAGGCGGTCGCCGGCCTGGTGGCCGAGGGCGTCGTTGACGTGGCGGAAGTTGTCCAGGTCCAGGTGGCCCAGCGCCAGGCCGCGACCTTCGCTCTCGCTGAGACGGGCGGCGAGCAGGGTCTGGAAGCCCTGGCGGTTGGCGATGCCGGTCAGCGGGTCCTGTTCGGCCAGGCTCTGCAGGGTGTTCTGCAGCGAGGTGCGCTCACGCACGTAACGCAGGGTGCGGCGCAGGACTTCGACGCTGAGGGATTCGGCCACCAGGTAATCGGCGACGCCGACCGGCTCTTGCGCGGGCTCGCGCTCCAGCAGCAGGACCAGCGGCAGGTGGCATTGGTGGGCGGACGGCAATTTGCCGGGCGTGGCGAGCACCAGGCCGACCTGATCTTCATCGAACAGGCTGCTGGCGGCCTGCCAGGACGGGGCCGTGATCAGCGAATAGCCCTGCCCCAACGCGGCCAGATGCCCGCGCAGTAGCTGGGCCCACTGCGGCGCTTCCGCCAGCAGGAGCAGGCGCGTTGGTTCGACCGACGCTGCCAAGCGACCCCCATGTATCTCTAAAAAGGGGAGAAACTCCAGGCACCATCCCTGCGCCCACTTCTCCCGGTTTTGAAGCGACGCCATCCGGACATCCCACGGATGTAGACGAAACTTCAGAGAAACTCTTAAGAGTTTTCTTCAAGTAATGCTGTCACAAGCCTAATACATGTACAGATTTATCCAAAACACATAAGTACGATCGTGTCACAGATCGCCGCTATTCCGAGCGGCACCCCGACGCCCGGCACGGCCTGCTAGAATACGCGCCCGCTCCACTACAGACCCCCGCCTTTCATGTCCCGACTCAATCCCCGGCAGCAAGAGGCCGTGAACTACGTCGGCGGCCCGCTCCTGGTGCTGGCCGGCGCCGGCTCCGGCAAGACCAGCGTGATCACCCGCAAGATCGCCTACCTGGTCCAGCAGTGCGGCATCCGCGCCCAGTACATCGTCGCCGTGACCTTCACCAACAAGGCCGCCCGCGAGATGAAGGAGCGCGTCAGCACCCTGCTGCGCCCCGGCGAGGGCAAAGGCCTGACCGTCTCCACCTTCCACAACCTGGGCCTGAACATCATCCGCAAGGAACATGCGGCCCTGGGCTACAAGCCCGGCTTCTCGATCTTCGACGAGAGCGATGTGAAGGCGCTAATGACCGACATCATGCAGAAGGAATATTCCGGCGATGACGGTCTGGACGAGATCAAGGGCCTGATCGGCAGCTGGAAGAACGACCTGATCCTTCCGCAAGAGGCGCTGGAAAAGGCGCGCAACCCCAAGGAACAGACCGCTGCGATGGTCTACCTGCACTACCAGCGCACGCTCAAGGCGTACAACGCGGTGGACTTCGACGACCTCATCCTGCAGCCGGTGAAGCTGTTCCAGGAGCACCCGGATATCCTCGACAAGTGGCGCAACCGCGTGCGCTACATGCTGGTGGACGAATACCAGGACACCAACGCCAGCCAGTACCTGCTGGTGAAGATGCTGGTGCAGCAGCGCGCGCACTTCACGGTGGTGGGCGACGACGACCAGTCGATCTACGCCTGGCGCGGCGCGCGCCCGGAAAACCTGATGCAGCTCAAGGAAGACTTCCCCTCGCTGAAGGTGGTGATGCTGGAGCAGAACTACCGCTCCACCAGCCGCATCCTCAAATGCGCGAACATCCTCATCGCCAACAACCCCCACGTGTTCGAGAAGCAGCTGTGGAGCGAGATGGGCGAAGGCGACCCGATCCGGGTGATCCGTTGCCGCAACGAGGAGTCCGAAGCCGAGCGGGTGGCGATGGAAATCCTCACCATCCACCTGAAGACGCAGCGGCCCTACAGCGAATTCGCCATCCTCTACCGGGGTAACTATCAGGCGAAGCTGATCGAGCTGAAACTTCAGCACCACCAGATTCCCTATCACCTGTCAGGCGGCACCAGCTTCTTCGGACGCCAGGAAGTGAAGGATCTGATGTCCTATTTCCGCCTGCTGGTGAACCCGGACGATGACAACGCCTTCCTCCGGGTAATCAACGTGCCGCGCCGGGAGATCGGCTCCACCACCCTGGAGAAGCTCGGCAACTACGCCACCGAGCGCGGCTGCTCGATGTTCAACGCCTCCGGCGAGCTGGGCCTGTCCGAGCATCTGGACGCCCGCTACATCGAGCGCCTGCAGCGCTTCAAGCGCTTCATCGACAAGGTCCGAGAGCAGTGCGCCGGCAGCGACCCGATCGGTGCGCTGCGCAGCATGGTGATGGACATCGACTACGAGAACTGGCTGCGGCAGAACGCCTCCAGCGACAAGATCGCCGACTTCCGCATGGGCAACGTCTGGTTCCTCATCGAAGCGCTGAAGAACACCCTGGAACGCGACGAAGAAGGCGACATGACCATCGAGCAGGCCATCGCCAAGCTGGTGCTGCGCGACATGCTCGAGCGCCAGCAGGAAGAGGAAGAAGGCGCCGACGGCGTGCAGATGATGACCCTGCACGCCTCCAAGGGCCTGGAATTCCCCTACGTGTTCATTCTCGGCGTGGAAGAGGAAATCCTCCCGCACCGCTCCAGCATCGAGGCCGACACCATCGAGGAAGAGCGGCGCCTGGCCTACGTGGGCATCACCCGGGCGAAAAAGAACCTGGCGATGACCTTCGCCGCCAAGCGCAAGCAGTACGGCGAGATCATCGACTGCTCGCCCAGCCGCTTCCTCGACGAGCTGCCGCCCGAGGACCTGGTCTGGGAAGGCCTGGAAGACGCGCCGCAGGAGGTCAAGGTGGCCAAGGGCAACTCGGCACTGGCGGATATCCGGGCGATGCTCAAGCGCTGACTGTTTCACTTGCAAGAGCCCCTCACCCTAACCCTCTCCCGCAAGCGGGAGAGGGGACTGTTCGGTGCAGGATGACACCAGAGCGTCAGCCGATTCGGACGGCTCCCTCTCCCTCCGGGAGAGGGCTGGGGTGAGGGAAAAGCCTCGGCACGGATTCCTCTACAGGCAACCACCCATACTCCCGCCCATCGAAAAACTGTCCGTTCGATCAGTAATTGCATTGGTCGGAACGTCGCGCAGAGGGGCTATGGCGTTGTAGAATTACGCGCTTCATCAGCGACAGCCGCTTTCGGAAGCAACCCCCGTGAACACTCTCAAAGACAAAATTCGCAGCGAAGGCATCGTTCTTTCCGAACAGGTCCTCAAGGTAGACGCCTTCCTCAACCACCAGATCGACCCGGCGCTGATGAAGTTGATCGGCCACGAGTTCGCCGAACGCTTCAAGAACCAGGGCATCACCAAGATCGTCACCATCGAAGCCTCGGGCATCGCCCCGGCGGTCATGGCCGGCCTCGAGCTGGGCATCCCGGTGATCTTCGCCCGCAAGTTCCAGTCGCTGACGCTGAAGAACGACCTGCTGATCTCCAAGGTCTTCTCCTTCACCAAGCAGACCGAAAGCACCATCGCCATTTCCGCCAAGCACCTGACCGCCGCCGACCACGTGCTGGTGGTGGACGACTTCCTCGCCAACGGCCATGCCGCCAAGGCGCTGATCGACCTGATCCAGCAGGCGGGCGCCAGCGTCGCCGGTCTGGGCATCGTCATCGAGAAGTCGTTCCAGGAAGGCCGCGCCCTGCTGGAAAGCGAAGGCTACCGCGTGGAATCCCTGGCTCGCGTGAAGTCCCTGGCCAATGGTCAGGTCGAGTTCCTCGAGGACTGATCCACCGCGATTCACGAAAAAGGCGGGCGCCGAACAGGGCCCGCCTTTTTTCATACCTGGCAGGAGGGTCCCTCCAAGGTCGCCCTGGCGCTGGGCCCCAGACGTAGGGCGCATAACCTGGAACAGGTTATCCGCCAGTGCCTTCGCGGCGGATAACGCTGGCGCGTTATTCGCCCTACGAAACGGCCCCTTGCGCAGGACTTCCACGCAGGAGCGGATCTTATCCGCGATCCTCCGGCAGGCGGCTGTACGTCGGGATGGATTCGCGGACAAGGTCCGCCCCTACGACGACTGCTCGGCGCTGGCTTTCAGGCCAGCCAGCACCAGGCGCTGGTACAACTCCTCGCGCAAACCCGCCGGCTTCGCCAACCCCATGCGCTCCAGATGCTCCGGGAAAGCCTCCGGCTCCGGCGCGTCCAGGGTCGCCTTGCCCAGTTCGAGAATCTCGCTCAGGCGCAGTTTGCTCTTCAGCCAGCCCAGCGCTCGCAGCAGGTCGCGCTCGTGCTCGGTGAAGTCGCAGCCCAGCGGGAACTCCGGCAATAACTGGCGCAACCCCCGGGTCGCTTCGCGCAGGCGCTCCGGGGTGTTGTTGCGGTAGCGCTCGTCCAGTTCGAAATCCTTCGGCAGCTTGCCGGCTTCCTGGGCCTGGGTGATCAGCTCGTCCTGGAAGCGCGAGTCGGCGATGGCCAGCAGCGCGGCGATCACTTCGGCGTCGTTCCTGCCGCGCAGGTCGGCCACGCCGTACTCGGTCACCACCATGTCGCGCAGGTGCCGGGGGATGGTGGTGTGGCCGTAGCTCCAGACAATGTTGGAGCTCAGCTCGCCTTCGGATTCGCGCCAGCTGCGCAGCATCAGGATCGAGCGCCCGCCCTCCAGCTCATGGGCCTGGGCGACGAAGTTGTACTGCCCGCCGACGCCGCTGAGCACGCGGCCGTCCTCCAGTTGGTCGGCCACGCCGGCGCCCAGCAGGGTGACGGTGAAGGCGCTGTTGATGAAACGCGCGTCGCGGCGCTGCTCGCGCTTGAGCTCCTCGTCGCGGTAGAGGTTGTTGACGAAGCCGATGCCGGTCATGCCGATTCCGGCCAGTTCCTCGCGAGGCATTTCGCGCAGGCGTCGGTAGAAGGCCTGCGGGCCGAGGAAGAAGCCGCCATGCAGCCAGACGCCCGGTTCGCTGGGCGACGAGCCCGGCCGTGCCGCGACCCGCCGGTTGAGCACGCCTGCCTCGGCCAGCGCCAGCAGGCCGGGAACGAACATTTCGCTGCAGCCATACAGGCCCTGTTCGAACTCGCCGAGGCCGCCGTCGCGCTCGATCAACCCGGCGTGCCGGGCGGTAGAGTCGAGGCCGTCGAGCAGCGCGCGGTAACCGTCGTTGTCGCGCTGGCGGGTGAGCAGCGCCGAGGCCAGGGCGTCGCCCATGGAGCCGATGCCGATCTGCAACGTGCCGCCATCGCGCACCAGAGCACTGGCGTGCAGGCCGATGCAATGGTCCTGCAGGCCAACCGGCAGGTTGGGCGTGGAGAACAGCGTGCTGCTGTCGCCCGGCGCATCCACCAGCAGGTCGAAGAAGTCCTCGTCCACCTCGGCGTCGCCGGGCATGTAGGGCAACTGGTCGTGGACCACGCCGATGGTGACGATGGTTTCGCCGGCCGCGCGGCGACGCTGCAGCATCGGCAGCAGGTCGAGGGTGATGTCCGGGTTGCAGGCCAGGCTGAGCTTGCCCGGTCGCGCCGGGTCGCGGGCCACCAGTTGGGCAACGGCGTTGACGCCCTTGGCGTTGATATCGCGCGCCACGTGGCTGTAGTTGCAGCTGATGTAGTTCTGCTGCGCCGGGGCGCTGTCCAGCAGGCTGCCGGGCTGCAGGTAGAACTCCTCGACGCGGATGTTCTCCGGCAGGCTGCCGCTGCGCAGGTCGTGCAGGTAGTCGAGTTCGGGGTAGTCGCCGTAGATGCGCTCGACGAAAGGTTCGAGGAAGCGCCGCTGCAGCTCGCCGCCGGCCTGCGGACGGCCGAGTGACAGCGCAGTATAGAGCGTCAGCTGTCGGCGCGGGTTCTCGCGGATGTGCCGGTACAGCGCGTTGGCCAGCTGGTTGGGCTTGCCCAGCCCGAGCGGCAGGCCGAGGCGGATGTGCTCGTCCAGGCGTTGCAGCAGTTCTTCGACGGCAGTTTCGATCGAGCAGGATTGCACCGGGCATCCCTCCTGGTTCGTTTCAACGACAGGAGTTTGGACCGGCTTTGCGCAGAAGTTGCTCCCGCGACGCACCAGGTGACAAATCGCGGGCATGAAAAAGCCGCCCTTGGGCGGCTTTTCGCACAGGTCGGCTATTACAGGCCGGACATGTGGTGAATCGCAGCTTTCAGCTCGTCATCGGAGCAATCAGCGCAAGTGCCCTTGGGCGGCATGGCGTTGACACCCGAGATGGCCTTGGCCAGCAGGCCGTCGAGGCCGCCCTGCTCTTTCGCACGCTTGCCCCAGTCAGCCTTGTCGCCGACTTTCGGCGCGCCCAGCAGGCCGCTGCCGTGGCAGTTGGTGCAGACCTTGCCGACAATCTCTTCACCCGAACGCGGAGCACCGCCACCACCGGCAGAAGCTACGGCGCCAACGCCTTCGCATTCCTTGCCCTGGACGCAGACTTTGCCGACAGGTTCGAGACGCTTGGCAATGGCGTCATCGTTGGTCGCGGCCTGAACGCTCACTGCCCACAGGGCCAGTACGGCAGCTTGGGCTGCCAGGATTTTTCTAATCAGGTTCACCCTTTCACCCTCATCGTGGCTTATCACGCCCGGTCGCGGTGCAGTCACAGTCTCGGGCCGCGCGAGCGGGCGCAAGTATAACGGCAAAGCCGGGAAGCTCGAAACAATTGCGCCACCTAGCCGGCGTTTGCGGCATTAGGTCGCAGCTGATCTGGCCGGTCCTACCGGCTGTTCAAAAATTTGCCGGTGTGGTCGCGCTGATCAGCCGCGCCGGGGCTTCGAACGGATTGCGGAAGCGGTGCGGCTTGGTGCTGTCGAAATAGTAGCTGTCACCGCATTCGAGGACGAAGGTCTCGTCGCCGACGGTCAGCTCCAGGCGACCTTCGACCAGTACGCCGGTCTCTTCGCCTTCGTGGGCGTACATGTCGTCACCGGTGTCAGAGCCTGGCGGGTAGGTCTCGTCGAGCAGGGTGATGGCGCGGCTGGGGTAGTCCTTGCCGATCAGCTTCATGATGATCGAGCCGCTGGACAGGTCGCTGAGTTCGTCTGCCTTGTAGACCACAGGAGTGTTGCTGCTCTGTTCCAGGTCCAGGGAGAAGAACTCCACGAGGGACATCGGAATACCACCCAGCACTTTCTTCAGCGAGCTGATGGAGGGGCTGACGCTGTTCTTCTCGATCATCGAGATTGTGCTGTTGGTAACACCCGCCCGTTTGGCGAGTTCGCGCTGGGACAAACCTTTGAGCTTACGGATGGCTTGCAGACGAGCACCGACGTCCAAGGGTGGGGTCCTCCTTATTCTTGTGATCAGGCAGGCTCTGAAAGGCAGAACCCGCAACGGCTTGAGCCGAGCGGGTTCCAAGTGCCACGTATCATGGCAACACCGTTCAGTATTTACAACAGATCGCCCGCCGATCCTGCGCAAACTTTACGGGCGGTATCCGTCACTCGCCTGCGTAGACCCGCGGGACGCGCTTGAGGTTGCAGAACAGCTGATAGGGGATGCTGCCGCACAGGGCAGCGAGCTGGCTGGCGGGCACGTTCGGGCCCCAGAGTTCCACGCGGCTGCCCAGGCCTGCGCTGGGCAGGTCGGTCAGGTCCACGGTGAGCATGTCCATGGACACGCGACCGATGATGCGGCTGGGCTTGCCGTCGATGAACACCGGCGTGCCGTCCGGCGCATGGCGCGGATAGCCGTCGGCGTAACCCATGGCGACCACCCCGACGCGTACCGGGCGGTCGGCGATGAAGCGCGCGCCATAGCCCACCGGCTCACCGGCTGGCAGTTCGCGGATGCTGATGACCTGGGATTCCAGGGTCATTACCGGACGCAGCTGGTCAGCCAGCGGGTGCGCCTGTTCGAAGGGGGTAGCGCCGTAGAGCATGATGCCGGGGCGCACCCAGTCGCTGGGCACATCGGACCAACCGAGGATGCCGGGAGAGTTGCGCAGGCTGATCTCGTGGCCCTGGCCTGCGGCTTCGCGCACGGCCTGGAAGGCGGCGACCTGCTCCTCGGTGCGCGCGCAGTCCAGCTCGTCGGCCTGGGAGAAGTGGCTCATCAGCACGACCTTGGCCACGTGCTGCAGCGCCTTCAGGCGTGCCAGCGCGGCGGCGTAGTCCTGCGGGAAGAAGCCGACGCGGTGCATGCCCGAGTCCATCTTCAGCCAGACGGTCAGCGGCTTGCTCGGACGGGCGCGCTCAATGGCTTCCAGCTGCCAGGCCGAGTGCACTACGCACCAGAAGTCATGGGCGTCGATCAGTTCCAGCTCGCTGGCTTCGAAGAAGCCTTCGAGCAGCAGGATCGGCGCGCGGATGCCGGCTTCGCGCAGTTCCAGCGCTTCCTCGATGCAGGCCACGGCGAAGCCATCGGCTTCAGCCTCCAGCGCACGCGCACAGACCACCGCGCCATGGCCATAGGCATCGGCCTTGACCACTGCCAGCGCTCGAGCGCCGGTCACTTCACGGGCCAGGCGGTAGTTGTGGCGCAGGGCGGCGAGGTCGATCAGGGCACGGGCGGGACGCATGGCGAGGCTCTCTTATGGTGTGTGGAGCAGAAGCGACGGACGAAAAAAACCCGGCGCTCCGGCCGGGCCACGCAAAACGATCAGGGCAGTGCGGCGACGATGGAGACCTCGACGAGGATCTCCGGGTAGCACAGCGCCGCCTGGACGGTGGCGCGCGCCGGGGCGCAGCCCTGCGGGACCCACTGGTCCCAGACGCCGTTCATGCCGGCGAAGTCGGCGGCGACGTCTTTCAGGTAGATGGTTGCCGAGAGCACCCGCGACTTGTCGGTGCCGGCTTCTTCGAGCAGGCGCTCGACGCTGGCGAGGACTTCGCGGGTCTGTTGCTCGACACCGGCGGAGAGGTCGTCCGCCACCTGGCCGGCGAGGTACACCGTGCCATTGTGGACGACGACCTGGCTCATCCGCTGGTTAGTGTGCAGGCGCAGGATGGCCATCGTGGACCTCCGAGGCAGAGCCGTAGCGGGAGATGTCCAGGCCTTCGGTGCTGATCTGCGGGCGCTTCTTGGCCATCAGGTCGGCGAGGTAGCGGCCCGAGCCGCAAGCCATGGTCCAGCCCAGGGTGCCGTGGCCGGTGTTGAGGAACAGGTTGCGATAGCGGGTGGCGCCGACGATCGGGGTGCCGTCCGGGGTGGCCGGGCGCAGGCCGGTCCAGAACTCCGCCTGGCTGACGTCGCCGCCTTCCGGGTAGAGGTCGGTGGTGATCATTTCCAGGGTGGCGCGGCGACGCGGGTTCAGCGACAGGTCGAAGCCGGCGATTTCCGCCATGCCGCCGACGCGGATGCGCTGGTCGAAGCGGGTGATCGCGACCTTGTAGGTCTCGTCGAGGATGGTCGAGGTCGGCGCCATGTCCGGATTGGTGATCGGCACGGTCAGCGAGTAACCCTTGAGCGGGTAGACCGGGGCGTCGATACCCAGCGGCTTGAGCATCTGCGGCGAGTAGCTGCCCAGCGCCAGCACGTAGCGGTCGGCGGTGACCAGTTGGCCATCGACCCAGACGCCGTTGATGCGGTCGCCGGCGAAGTCCAGGCGCTGGATATCCTGGCCGAAGCGGAACTCCACGCCCAGGGCCTTGGCCATCTCGGCCAGCTTGGTGGTGAACATCTGGCAGTCGCCGGTCTGGTCGTTGGGCAGGCGCAGGGCGCCGACCAGCTTGTCGGCCACCTTGGCCAGGGCCGGCTCGACGCGGGCGATGCCGGCGCGATCCAGCACTTCATAGGGCACGCCGGTGCTTTCCAGGACGGCGATGTCCTTGGCAGCGGAGTCCAGCTGGGCCTGGGTGCGGAACAGCTGGGTGGTGCCCAGGGAGCGGCCTTCGTAGGTGATGCCGGTCTCGGCACGCAGTTCGTCGAGGCAGTCGCGGCTGTACTCGGACAGGCGGACCATGCGCTCCTTGTTCACCGCGTAGCTCTTGGCGTTGCAGTTGCGCAGCATCTGCCACATCCAGGTGTACTGGCTGGGGTCGCCGGTCAGCTTGATGGCCAGCGGGGCGTGGGTCTGCATCAGCCATTTCATGGCCTTGAGCGGGATGCCCGGGGCAGCCCAGGGCGAGGCGTAGCCAGGGGACACCTGGCCGGCGTTGGCGAAGCTGGTTTCAAGGGCCGGGCCGGGCTGGCGGTCGACGACGACCACTTCGAAGCCGGCACGGGCGAGATAGTAAGCACTGGCGGTACCGATCACACCGCTGCCAAGCACCAGAACGCGCATCTTTGCCTCCTACGTCGCGCCGGGGGCGCGGACGTTTCTTATTCTGAACGTAGATGCGCGCAGTATAGGAAGTCAGGCTCAGCGATATTCACTGATTGCGATGCGTGTTTTGACGAAAATTCCTGGCAAAAGTCGCTTTCACGGAGGGACATCCACCAGTAATAGCGCTTTTTTACCCGAGACCGGATGGTCGAGTATCTGGCGAAAATTTCACCAGATCCAGAGGAAATAGCGAACGGAAGGGGATCGGCCAGAACTTCTCGCGCCGGCCTCATGGCGGACGGGATTTACCTGCTATCGGGCGGACCGTCCCCGCCTGCCCCGACAAGCGGCGACAGGCAGGGAAATCCCCTTGGCAGGCTTACTTGCGCACCCACTGACCATTGACCTGTACGTACTGCCCCGACGGCGTACGCTCGATGGCCTTCTTGCCGGCCAGGGATTCCACGTCCTTGAGGGTGGCGCCACTCTGGCTGGCGACCTTCTGGTACTCGGCGCGGCGCGCGGCGTTGATCTGCGCGGCGACATCGGCGGCATCACCGCCGTTCTTCACGACGCCGAGGTATCCGTCGGCCTGCTCGCCGACCAGCCCCTGGGACTTGGCGCTGCCCAGCGCGGACATCGCCTGCTCCAGGCTCATGGCCATGACCGGCAGGCTCAGGCAGAGGGCGACCAGCGCGACGCCCAGTTTGCGGTGCAATCTCATGCAAAGGCTCCTTCTCAGAACAGGCCACTGTTCTCGTTGATGATGCCGTCGAGCGCCTTGTCGACCTTGATATAGATCTCGTGCTCGATCTTCACGTTGAGGTTGATGTTGATCGGCTCCTTGGGCGCTGCCAGCTGCACGGTGGGCGTGCAGCCCTGGGCAAGGCCGGCCAGGAGCAGTAGGGCGAATAGGGCGCGGAGGCGCATTTCAGGTTCTCCTTGCGGTCATGGCGCGGCGGCCGGGTCGTTGCGCAGGCGTTCCTGCACGCGCTTGCGGATGGTGTCGCTGACCCGGTCGCTCAGTTGCAGGCTGGTGAGCAGCTTGGGCACGTTCTCCTCCAGGTTGACGTTGAGGTTGATCGGCCGGCCCTGCTCCAGTTCGGGATTGCGCCCGCTCAGGCTCAGGGCGAGGAGCAGCTTGCCGGATTCATCATAATCCACGCGGCTGCTCAGCTTGTCGTAGCGGAAATCGTCGATGGCGGTGGCCACCAGTTGCATGGCCGGGTTGCTCTGGCCCAGCGACTGGATCTTCGGCGAACGGAACTGCAGCACGCCAGGTTGCCGCGCGGCCACTTCGCCATTGCGGATCACCAGCTTGCCCTCGTGCAGGCCCAGCGGCAGGTTGCCGTCGATGATGCCGTTGCCGGAAAGGCCCTCCGCCGGATAGGCCGCGAGGATCGCCTCCAGGGCCAGCCCCTCCAGCTTCAGGGTAAGACCCTGCCCCAGCGCAGAAAGATCCACGGCCCCGGCCGGCAGCCAGGCGCGGCCCTTGAACAGTCCCAGCTCCGCCTGCTGCCAGTCGATCCGGCCCGCCAGGGGCGCCGCCAGCGAGGCCTTGTAATTACCCTGCAGGGACAGCGGGCCGAGGGTGACGCCGGGGTTCAGCGTGGCGACTCTTACCTGCGGCAGCTGCAGCTGCATCTGCGAGCCCTTCAGGGCGAACTTCGCCTGCAGGTCGAGGCCATGCACCTCGCTGCGATCGTAGACGCCCTCCAGCCCGCTGCCGCGCAGGTTCAGGTCGAGGCTCTGCGCGGCGGCGCCCGGTGGCAGGCGCCAGTTCAGGTCGAAGCTCGCCTTGCCATTGTTCAGGCTGAGCAGCCCCGGCCAGTCGCCCAGGGACTTCTCCAGCGGGTTGCCGGTGCGCAGGAAGAACTCCGGCTGCCGAGCGACCAGGGCAACGCCTTGTTTCGCCGAGTTACCCAGGTCGACCTCGGCATTCAGACCACCGCTGTTGAGCAGCCGGCCCTTGAACTGCTGGGCGTCGAGGCTCGCCGCCAGTGTGCCCATGGCATTCCAGGACAGCGGTTTGACGTGGGACTGGCGCAACTCGCCCACGGCCAGTTTCAGCGGGGCATCGAGTTGCAGGGTGGCCCGCAGGTCACTGGCGTACCCCAGGTTCAGCGCGCCTTTACCCAGCGTGGCGGCAAGCTTGCTGGCCTTCAGCGACTGCGGTCCGGTCAGCGTGCCGACCTGCAACTGTGCGCCATCGGCCAGATTGAAACTCGCCGACTGCTGATCGATCCGGCCGTCGAAGCTCAGGTCGATGCGACTGTTGTCGCCGCGCAGGCCGGCCAGCTCCAGGTGCGGGATCTTCCCTTCCAGCCGCGCATCACTCAGTTGCAGCGCCAGCGGGGTCGCCTCCAGCAAGGCCACGCGGGAGCGCAGGCGCAGGTCGGCGGCCCCCACCGCACGCAGATCGGCGCGCACGCTGCCGACTTCCTCTTCTACACCGGGCTCCAGGTGCAGGGTCAGGCGCGCCGGGCGCAGGCCGACCGGCAGCGCCTGCAGCCAGTCGCCGTAGAGATCGGAAAGGCGCAGGTCGCCGCTGACCACCGAGGGCCGCCAGCCGATATCGGTCGCACTGGCGATCAGCCGCAGATCACCCTGCAGGTTGCCCGCACCCGGCAGCGGCCAGAGCTGCGGTAGCTGCAGGGAGAGATCGATGCTGCCGCGTCCATCGCGCAGGCCCGGCCAGTCCGGCCAGGCGGCGTCGCCGGCCAGCTGGGTGTCCCAGCTCAGGCGCAGGCGCCCGGCCTCGGGGATCGGCAACGGCAGGTTCGGTGTCGGCAACCACATGCCCAGCCAGTTGCGCACCGCCTGCACCGGTGGCACGGCGGGGCTGGCAATGTTGCCGCTGAGCTGGCGGCTGGTCGGCGCCCAGCTGGAATCCAGGGAAAGCAGCGGCTCGTTGTCCAGGTAGCTGTCCAGGTGCAGGCGCCACTGACCATCACCCGGTTGCAGCAGGCCGTTGAATGCCAGTTGCTGTCCGCCCTGGCGCAGCTCGCCGCCCAGTGCGGCGGCGCCGCCCTGGATCTGCTGCCAGTGCGCGCTGCCATTGAGCGTGCAGCGTTGCTCGCGGGCGCAGGGCAATTCGACGGCGACGCGCTCCAGCGCCAGCCGTCCGGGCAGCAGAGCCAGCCAGCGGTTGAGCTGGGTGATATCCGGCAGCCCGGCATCTGCTTCCGGCGCGCCCTGCCCCGGCCACTGGCGGATGTCGATGCTGCGGGCAGCCAGCTCCTTCAGGCGCCAGCGCCCGTCTTCATGCTCGGGCCAGCCGACGCGCAGGTCCTGCAACTGGATCGCCAGGCGCGCGCCATCCGGTGTCTGCCGCTGAAGGGCCAGGCGCTGCAGCGTCAGACCCTCGCGGGAAATGCCCAGCCCCTGCCACTGCTCGACGCTGACCCCGGCATTCGCCAGCAGGCGCGGAACCGCCAGCCACGCCGCGCCGACCGCCATTGCCAGGAGCAGCAACAGCAGCAGGAGAACGGTGCGCAGGCGGGGAAGCGACATGCGAAAGCCTCTGCAAAAAATGACCGACTTCGTCCCAAAAGACCGAAGCGTTGGCCTACAGGCTGGCCGTCCAACGCGGGAAGTTCAAGGGTTGCCAGTGATATTCCCTGCACAACCGACTATATTGCCGACATTCCCCCAAAGCTCATCGCTCGACTTCAGAGTCATACCCATGAGAACCCAGCATCAAAGCCGCCGCGAACTGGACAAGATCGACCGCAACATCCTGCGCATCCTGCAGGAGGAAGGCCGCATCTCCTTCACCGAACTGGGCGAGCGCGTCGGCCTCTCCACCACGCCGTGCACCGAGCGCGTGCGCCGGCTGGAGCGCGAGGGAATCATCATGGGCTACAACGCCCGGCTGAATCCGCAGTACCTCAAGGCCAGCCTGCTGGTGTTCGTCGAGATCAGCCTGGACTACAAGTCCGGCGACACCTTCGAGGACTTCCGCCGCTCGGTGCTCAAGCTGCCCCATGTGCTGGAGTGCCACCTGGTGTCGGGCCACTTCGACTACCTGGTGAAGGCGCGCATCTCCGAGATGGCCTCCTACCGCAAGCTGCTGGGCGACATCCTGCTCAAGCTGCCCCACGTGCGCGAATCCAAGAGCTACATCGTGATGGAAGAGGTGAAGGAAAGCCTCACCCTGCCCATTCCTGACTGAATAGCCGGCAGATTCCCCGCCGTTCGCGGCAAGCTCAACAGATTTATTTACGACCTCCCGGCGTTTTTTCCCGTGCGGCTATTGGCTGCGCGGGAAGTCGGCGTTTATCCTGCGTAAAATTTTAACAACACAAAAATCAGGATATCGCACATGAACGCCCGCGTTCACCAGCCGGTGCACACCGACCGCCACGCCCCGTCCTACTACGCCGCGAGCGTCAATCGCCGCCTCGAAGTACCGCCCCTGGCGGGCGAGGAAAAGGCCGACGTGTGCATCATCGGCGGTGGTTTCTCCGGGCTGAACACGGCCATCGAACTGGCCGAGCGCGGGCTCTCGGTGATCCTACTGGAAGCGCACCAGATCGGCTGGGGCGCCAGCGGTCGCAACGGCGGCCAGTTGATCCGCGGTGTCGGCCACGGCCTGGAGCAGTTCGAGCCGGCAGTGGGCGCCGCTGGCGTGCACGCCATGAAGCTGATGGGCCTGGAAGCGGTGGAGATCGTCCGCCAGCGTGTCGAAAAATACGCCATCGACTGCGACCTGACCTGGGGCTACTGCGACCTGGCCAACAAGCCCTCGGACGTCGAAGGCTTCCAGGAAGATTTCGACGAGCTGAAAAGCCTCGGCTATCGCCACGAACTGCGCATGATCCCGCAGGATCAGATGCGCTCCATCGTCGGCTCCGACCAGTACGTCGGCGGCATGGTGGACATGGGCTCGGGCCACCTGCACCCGCTCAACCTGGCCCTGGGCGAAGCTGCCGCGGCGCAGAGCCTGGGCGTGAGGCTGTTCGAGAACTCCGCCGTCACCGGCATCGACTACGGCAGCGAAGTACGCGTGCGCACCGCCCAGGGCAGCGTGCGCGCCAAGTCCCTGGTGATCGCCTGCAATGCCTACCAGAACGGCCTGAACCCCTACCTCGACGGCAAGGTTCTGCCCGCCGGCAGCTACGTGATCGCCACCCAACCGCTGTCCGCGGAACAGGCCCGCGCCCTGCTGCCGCAGAACATGGCCGTGTGCGACCAGCGCGTGGCGCTGGACTACTACCGGCTCTCCGCCGACAACCGCCTGCTGTTCGGCGGTGCCTGCCACTACTCCGGGCGCGACCCGGCGGACATCGCCGCCTACATGCGACCGAAGATGCTCAAGGTATTCCCGCACCTGGAAAACGTGCGCATCGACTACCAGTGGGGCGGCATGATCGGCATCGGCGCCAACCGCCTGCCGCAGATCGGCCGCCTGCCCGACCAGCCCAATGTGTATTTCGCCCAGGCCTACGCCGGCCACGGGGTGAACGCCACGCACCTGGCCGGCAAGCTGCTCGCCGAAGCCATCACCGCCCAGCAGGGCAGCGGCTTCGAGCTGTTCGCCAAGGTGCCGCACATCACCTTCCCCGGCGGCAAGCTGCTGCGCTCGCCACTGCTGGCCTTGGGGATGGCCTGGTACCGCTTCAAGGAAACCTTCGGCGGCTGACCGCCTGCGCGATCCACCGGCTAGAATCTTCCGCAGCCCGTCACCGGCGGGCTTGTCGGAGACTCATCCTTGCTTCCACGCCTGTTCCTGCTGATCCTGCTGGCCCTGGGTGGCTGCGCCAGCGCGCCGCCGCCCGAGCCTTCGCACGTGCTGCCGGTGCAGGGCACCCGGCTGGACAACCAGATCAGCGAACAGGCCGCCGCCCATCCCGGGCAATCCGGCTTCCACCTGCTGGCCTCCAGCGTCGACGCCTTCCTCGCCCGCGCCGAGCTGATCCGCAAGGCGCAGCGCAGCCTCGACGTGCAGTACTACATCGTCCACGACGGCCTCACCACCCGCGCGCTGATCCGCGAGCTGCTGCACGCGGCGGACCGCGGCGTGCGCGTGCGCATCCTGATCGACGACACCAGCAGCGACGGCTGGGACTACGAGCTGGGCACGCTCGCCGCCCACCCGAACATCCAGGTGCGCCTGTTCAACCCGCTGCACCTGGGCCGCAGCACCGGCGTCACGCGCAACCTCGGGCGGCTGTTCAACCTCTCCGAACAGCACCGGCGGATGCACAACAAGCTGCTGCTGGCGGACAACAGCGTGGCCATCGTCGGCGGCCGCAACCTGGGCGACGAGTACTTCGACGCCAAGGCCGAGATGAACTTCAGCGACCTCGACCTGATGGGCGTCGGCCCGGTGGCGCAGTCGCTGGGGCAGAGCTTCGACCAGTACTGGAACAGCCGCATCAGCCGGCCCATCGAGGACTACCTGTGGGGTGACCCGGACCTCGACGAGCTCAACCGCATGCGCCGCAAGCTGGACCACTACCTGGCGAAGGAGCGGGTGAAGAGTTCCAGCTACATCGCCCGGCTCAACCGCAACAGCGACCGCCCGCACCTGCAGAACTGGCTGGACGAACTGGTCTGGGCGCCGGGCAAGGCAGTCTGGGACACCCCGCTGAAAGTCCTCGACCACGGCGATCCGAAGGGCGAGTACCTGCTCAGCACCCAGCTGCAGCCGCTGTTCGACGGAGTGTCGAAGGAGCTGATCCTGGTCTCGGCCTACTTCGTACCGACCAGCGCCGGTGTCGACTACCTGACCCAGCGCGCCGACAGCGGCGTCAGCGTGCGCCTGCTGACCAACTCACTGGAGGCGACTGATGTGCCGGCCGTGCACGCCGGCTATGCGCCCTATCGATTGGAGCTGCTGGAGCACGGGGTGAAGCTCTACGAGCTGCGCGCCGATCCGGACCAGCGCCTGTCCGGCGCACCTTGGATGGTGCGCGGGTCTAGCAGCGCCAGCCTGCACAGCAAGGCAGCGGTGTTCGACCAGCGGAAGGTGTTCGTCGGCTCGCTGAACTTCGACCCGCGCTCGGTGCTGTGGAACACCGAGGTCGGCATCATCGTCGACAGCCCGGAACTGGCCGACCAGGTACGCCGCCTGGCGCTGGCGAGCATGTCGCCGAGCGTCAGCTACCAGGTGAAGGTTGCCCCCAACAGTGACCCGCCAAAGCTGGTCTGGATCGAGGAGCGCGGCGGCAAGCTGGTGGCGCTGGACCGCGAACCGGGCAACGCCTGGCGTCGGCTCAACGCATGGATCGCCGGCGCCATCGGGCTGGAGAAGATGCTCTAGGAGCGCTCCTGCTGCAGCTCCGCGTCGGTCGAACGCATCACCGGCGGCAATCCGCGCAGGCTCACCAGGATCACGAAGCCGACCGCCCCCAGCGCCATCACCAGCGGCAGCGCGTGGCCGCTGATCCACTGGCTGGCCGCTCCGGTGGCCAGCGGCCCGATCAGGCAACCGATGCCCCAGAGCTGGGCGATGTGTGAGTTGGCGCGCACCAGCGCATCGTCGCGATAGCGCTCGCCAATAAGGATCAACGATAGGGTGAACAGCCCGCCCGCACTGGCGCCGAACAGCACCAGCACCGGCCAGATGGCGATGTGGTGGAGCAGTGGCGGCATGGCCAGGCTGCTCGCGCACAGTACGATGCCGCAGCCCTTGAACAGCGTCTGCCGCGAGATGCGATCGGCCAGCCAGCCGATGGGCAGCTGCAGCAGCGCATCGCCGACCACCACCGTGCTGACCATCGCCAGCGCTACCGCCTGGGTGAAGCCCTGCTGGATGCCGTAGACCGGCAGCAGGGTGAGGATCATCGCCTCGAAGCCGGCGAACAGCACCACCGCCCAGGCGATCGCCGGGAGCTGGCCGCAGAAGGCGAACAGCCCGCGCCCGTTGGCGCTGTGCGGGTCGACCCTGGGCGCGCCGGCACGGCCGAGCAGCAGCAGGGAGCCGCCCACCAGCAGGCAGACGCTGAACCAGAAGCCGAGGTTGTCGGCGGTGCCTATGAACGTCAGCAGCACCGGGCCGGACAGCTGGCTCAGTGCATAGCCGGTGCCATACAGAGCGACCAGGCGGCCGCGCCATTTCTCGATGGCCAGCTGGTTGATCCAGCTTTCTCCGAGGATGAACACGACAGTCAGTTGCACGCCGATCAGCAGGCGCAGGAACAACCAGATCGGGTAGCTCTGCAACAGCGCCAGCAGGCCGACCGAGAAGGCTCCGGAAAGCAGGCACAGGCGCATCAGCCGTGGCGTGCCGACCCGCGCAGCGAGGCGCCCGGCAATCATCGCGCCCAGCAGCACGCCCACGGCCGGGGTGGACGCCATGACGCCGATGGCGAAGTTGCCATAGCCCCAGCCTTCCAGGCGCAACGAGACCAGCGGCATGGTCAGGCCCAGGGCCAGACCGATGCTGATGACGGCAGCACACACAGCAAAATACGGTCCCCAACGCATTGTCTTTCTCCCGTTCCATCCGGAGCGCACGCCAGGCGCGAGGGGTGCCCGATGCGCAATGCACAGCGGCCGGGCTTCCCTGAGGGAAACCCGGCCGCGGGTGTGGCTCTTTGTCAGAGCCGGCCCCTGACTCGGGGCCGACCTGTACCAGCCTGAATCGCTAAGTTCGCCACGGAGGGCGCGAGCTAGAGCCAGGCAAGGCGAGAACGAATTTTGGTGCGCCACCTACGCTCGTATGAACAACGTCCGTAAATGAGCAGCCAAAATTCGTTCTCAACGCAGCATGGCCGACGCGCAGCCCCTCCGAACCGACCTTAGAGTTTGATCCAGGTGGCTTTTAGCTCGGTGTACTTGTCGAACGCGTGCAGCGACTTGTCGCGGCCGTTGCCGGACTGCTTGAAGCCACCGAACGGAGCGGACATGTCGCCGCCGTCGTACTGGTTCACCCACACGCTGCCGGCACGCAGTGCCTTGGCGGTCAGGTGAGCCTTGGACAGATCGCTGGTCCACACCGCGGCTGCCAGGCCGTACGGGGTGTCGTTGGCGATACGTACGGCTTCTTCGGCATCGGTGAACTCGATCACCGACAGCACCGGGCCGAAGATCTCTTCACGGGCGATGCGCATGGCGTTGGTCACGCCGTCGAAGATGGTCGGCTCGACATAGGTGCCGCCAGTCTCTTCCAGAGTGCGCTTGCCGCCGGCCACCAGCTTGGCGCCGTCGTCGTGGCCAGCCTGGATGTAGCTCAGCACGTTGTTCATCTGGGTGGTGTCGACCAGCGCACCGACGTTGGTTTCCGGGTCCAGCGGGTTGCCCGGCTTCCAGGCCTTGATGGCTTCGACGACCATCGGCACGAACTCGGCCTTGATCGACTTCTCCACCAGCAGGCGCGAGCCGGCGGTGCAGACTTCGCCCTGGTTGAAGGCGATGGCGCTGGCGGCAGCTTCAGCAGCGGCTTTCAGGTCCGGAGCATCGGCGAAGACGATGTTCGGGCTCTTGCCCCCGGCTTCCAGCCAGACGCGCTTCATGTTGGATTCGCCGGCGTAGACCATCAGCTGCTTGGCGATCTTGGTCGAACCGGTGAACACCAGGGTGTCGACGTCCATGTGCAGGGCCAGGGCCTTGCCGACGGTGTGGCCGAAGCCCGGCAGGACGTTGAATACGCCTTTCGGGATGCCGGCCTCGATGGCCAGCTGGGCGATACGGATGCCGGTCAGCGGGGACTTCTCGGAAGGCTTGAGGATCACCGAGTTACCGGTGGACAGCGCCGGGCCGAGTTTCCAGCAGGTCATCAGCAGCGGGAAGTTCCACGGCACGATGGCAGCGACAACGCCGACCGGCTCGCGGGTAACCAGGCCCAGTTCGTTGTGGGCGGTGGCGGCCACTTCGTCGTAGATCTTGTCGATCGCTTCACCGCTCCAGCGCAGGCTGTTGGCGGCGCTGGACACGTCGATGCTCAGCGAGTCGCTGATCGGCTTGCCCATGTCGAGGGTTTCCAGCAGGGCCAGTTCCTCGGCGTTCTCCAGCAGCAGCTCGGAGAAGCGGATCATGACCTTCTTGCGCTTGGCCGGGGCCAGGCGCGACCAGGAGCCGGAATCGAAGGCGGCACGGGCGACCTGCACGGCACTTTCGGCATCGGCCAGGTCGCAGCTGGCGACCTTGGCCAGGAAGCGGCCATCCACGGGGCTGATGCAATCGAAGGTGGCGCCGGATGCGGCGTCGACATATTCACCGTTGACGAAGGCGCGGCCTTCGATCTTCAGGTCCTTGGCGCGAGCTTCCCAATCGGCGCGAGTGAGGGTACCCATGACAACGTGTCCTCTTATTAATGTACTTATCAGGTGCAGGCGCCCGGCGGGCGCGCTGTCAAAAATTCCGCAAGGCGGAGCAAACGCATGCTGTTGGCAACCCTAAACCGGAGGCCGCCAATTTTCAATATTTTTTACACTAAGCGGCCAAATGGCCTTGTCACGTTCGTTTTATTAAACATAGACTGCCCTGATTCGTCGGCTGATGGTTTTCCGACAGCCGCTTCGGAGTAAATATCCAACAGCGCTGCGCGTGCCCGCACGCACTCTCGCCAACAACTCTAAAGAACCGAGACCGCCATGAACGTCGAGCAGATCGTCGATTTCGCCCAGGCCACCACCGCCCCCGAACACTACCGCCCCGCCCCGGACCGCATCATCAAGGGCGACCCGGCGCAGAACGTGCGCAACCACTACGCCAGCGAGTGTGGCCAGTTCAACGTGGGCATCTGGGAAGGCGAGCCGGGCCACTGGAATGTCAGCTACACCGAGCACGAGTACTGCGAGATTCTCCAGGGCGTGTCGGTGATCCGCGACGCCAATGGCGGCGCCAAGACCGTGCGCGTCGGCGACCGCTTCGTCATTCCGGCCGGCTTCAGCGGCACCTGGGAAGTGCTGGAGCCCTGCCGCAAGGTCTACGTGATCTTCGAACAGAAGGCCTGACCCGCCGAACACGAAAAAGCCCGCCGATCGGCGGGCTTTTTTTCGCCCGCAATCTTCGCCAGGGAAAATCGCAGGCAAGAAAAAACCCGCCACGAGGGGCGGGTTTCTTCACAAGGGCGAAGATCAATTACTTGATCTTGGCTTCCTTGTAGATCACGTGCTTGCGAACAACCGGATCGTACTTCTTGATCTCGATTTTCTCAGGCTTGGTACGCTTGTTCTTGTCGGTGGTGTAGAAGTGGCCGGTACCGGCGCTGGACACCAAACGGATCAGTTCGCGCATGACTGCAGCTCCTTAGAATTTTTCGCCGCGGGCGCGCAGGTCGTTCAGAACGGCCTCGATGCCACGCTTGTCGATGATACGCATGCCTTTGGCGGAAACGCGCAGACGCACGAAGCGCTTCTCGGATTCAACCCAGAAACGGTGGTGCTGCAGGTTCGGCAGGAAACGGCGGCGGGTTTTGTTGTGTGCGTGGGAAATGTTGTTCCCGGTAACCGGACCCTTACCGGTCACTTGGCAAACTCTCGACATGGCTCAGCCCTCTGTAAACCACATGCCAAACCCGGCATGGGTTGGCTGCTTAACTCAATAGGATTCTCAGTTTCACCGGGGTCTTAACTGCCGCTTCGCCGCGATCGAGTCGCAGGATCAGAGCAGGGCCCCAGAAAAGAGCGCAGCTTTATATCAGAAAGACACTTCCAGCTGCAAGGGAAAGCATGACTCGAAAAAGCCGATGCCAGCCCCCGCGGGCCGCGGCACTGGTGCCGTTCGTCGCCTGTCATCGTTGTGACGGGCGGCGGCTTGGTCTAGGGTAGCTCCTTCGAGGCTGCCAACAGCCTTGCATGACCCCGCCCAGCCTCGCGGATGGGCATCTTGCCAGCTCACACGGAGTTCGTCATGCGTCTTGCCCTTCTTGCCCTCCTTCTTTCCCCTGCCCTCGCCAGCGCCGCCTCGCTGAGCGTGTGCACCGAAGCCAGCCCCGAAGGCTTCGACGTGGTCCAGTACAACTCGCTGACCACCACCAACGCCTCGGCCGACGTGCTGATGAACCGCCTGGTGGACTTCGACGCCGCCCGCGGCGAAGTGGTGCCGAGCCTGGCCGAAAGCTGGAAAGTCTCCGACGATGGCCTGACCTACGACTTCCAGCTGCGCGACGGCGTGGCCTTCCACCACACCGACTACTTCAAGCCGAGCCGCGCACTGGGCGCCGACGACGTGGTGTTCAGCTTCCAGCGCATGCTCGACCCGGCCCAACCCTGGCACAAGGTCGCGCAGAGCGGCTTCCCCCACGCCCAGTCGATGCAGCTGCCAAGCCTGGTCAAGGCCGTGGAGAAGGTCGATGAGCACCACGTGCGTTTCAGCCTCAACCACCCGGACGCCACCTTCCTGGCGATGCTCAGCATGGGCTTCGCCTCCATCTACTCCGCCGAGTACGCCGACCATCTGATGAAGGCCGGTACCCCGGAGAAGCTCAACGCCCAGCCGATCGGCACCGGTCCCTTCGTCTTCAAGCGCTTCCAGAAAGACGCCGTGGTGCGCTATGTCGCCAACGCCGAGTACTTCGGCGGCAAGCCGGCTGTGGATAACCTGGTGTTCGCCATCACCCCGGACGCCAGCGTGCGCCTGCAGAAGCTCAAGCGCGGCGAATGCCAGATCGCCCTGTCGCCCAAGCCGCTGGACGTCGAGGCGGCGCAGAAGAGCGCCGAACTCAAGGTCGAACAGACCCCGGCCTTCATGACCGCCTTCGTCGGCATCAACAGCCAGCACCCGCCGCTGGACAATCCCAAGGTGCGCCAGGCGATCAACCTCGCTTTCGACAAGGGCAGCTACCTGAAGAGCGTGTTCGCCGGCAGCGCCACCGCCGCCGACGGCGTCTACCCGCCCAACACCTGGAGCTATGCCAAGGACATCCCCGGCTACCCGCGCGACCTGGACAAGGCCCGCGCGCTGCTGGCCGAGGCCGGGCACAAGGAAGGCTTCAAGACCACCATCTGGACCCGCCCCTCCGGCAGCCTGCTCAATCCCAACCCCAGCGTCGGCGCACAGCTGCTGCAGGCGGACCTGGCGCAGATCGGCATCCAGGCCGAAATCCGCGTGATCGAATGGGGCGAGCTGATCCGCCGCGCCAAGGCCGGCGAGCATGACCTGCTGTTCATGGGCTGGGCCGGCGACAACGGCGACCCGGACAACTTCCTCACCCCGCAATTCTCCTGCGCCAGCGTGAAATCCGGGCTGAATTTCGCGCGCTACTGCGACGAGAAGCTCGACGGCCTGATCAGCCAGGGCAAGGCGGTGGCCGACCAGGCCAAGCGCAGCGAGCTGTATCACCAGGCGCAGCAGATCATCCACGACCAGGCGCTGTGGCTGCCGCTGGCGCACCCGACTGCCTCGGCGCTGACCCGCCAGAACGTGAAGGGCTACGTAGTGAACCCCTTCGGTCGCCAGGACTATTCGAAGGTGCAGCTGTAGCGCAGCGGAGCTAGAGCATCCCCAGCTCGGCCATGGATTGCGGCTCGCCGTCACCGACGATGAAGTGATCGAGCACCCGCACATCGATCAGCGCCAGCGCCTGGACGATGCGACGGGTCAGCAGGTCGTCGGACTGGCTCGGTTCGGCGATCCCGGAGGGGTGGTTGTGCGCCAGGATCAGCGCGGCAGCGTTGTGCGCCAGGGCGCGCTTGACGATCTGCCGGGGGTAGACGCTGGCGCTGTCGATGGAGCCGCGGAACAGCACCTCGAAGTCCAGCATGCGGTGGCGGTTGTCCATGAACAGGCAGGCGAACACCTCGTGGGGTTCGTGGCGCAGGCGTGCCTTGAGGAAGTCGCGCACCGCCTGCGGGCTTTCCAGGGCGGGGCCACGATCCATGTCCTCGGCCAGGTGCCGGCGGCTCATCTCCAGCACCGCCTGGAGCTGGGTGAACTTGGCCGGCCCCAGCCCGCGATGGCTGCAGAACGCCTCGAGATCGGCTTCCAGCAGCGCGCGCAGGCTGCCGAACTCGACCAGCAGCCGGCGCGCGAGGTCCACGGCACTGCAACCGGTGACACCGGTGCGCAGGAAGATGGCCAGCAATTCGGCATCGCTGAGGCTCGCCGCCCCCTGTTCCAGCAAGCGTTCACGGGGCCGCTCCGACACAGGCCAATCGAGAATTCTCACGCAACCTCCCAGGTCTGGTCCGCCCGCTGTTCCGGCGCAGGCGCTGTGCTATCTTAGCCCCCTCGCTGCGCGCAGCCGGAGGCCTGGGGAGGCGTCATCGGCTTCAGCGCGCGTCATCCATTTCCGTATTTAAGGCTGGCCTATGCAGCGGCTCTATCGTAAACGCATCGTTCTGGGCGTCGGTGGCGGTATCGCCGCCTACAAGAGCGCCGAACTGGTCCGCCGGTTGCGCGACCAGGGCGCCGAGGTGCGTGTCGTGATGACCCAGGGCGGCCGCGAGTTCATCACCCCGCTCACCCTCCAGGCCCTGTCCGGGCACCCGGTGCACCTGGACCTGCTCGACCCCGCCGCCGAAGCAGCCATGGGGCATATCGAGCTGGCCCGCTGGGCCGATCTGGTGCTGATCGCCCCCGCCACCGCCGACCTCATGGCGCGTCTGGCCCAGGGCGTGGCCAACGACCTGCTGACCACCCTGGTGCTCGCCACCGACGCGCAGGTCGCACTGGCGCCGGCGATGAACCAGGCCATGTGGCGCGACCCGGCCACCCAGGTGAATGCCGAGCTGCTGCGCTCGCGCGGCCTGCACTTCTTCGGCCCCGCCGCCGGCAGCCAGGCCTGCGGCGACGTCGGTCCGGGACGCATGCTCGAGGCCGAAGAGCTGGCGCAACTGGCCGCCGACTGCTTCGAGTTCAAGGCCCTGACCGGCCAGCACATCCTGATCACCGCAGGGCCGACCCAGGAAAACATCGACCCGGTGCGTTACATCACCAACCACAGCTCCGGGAAGATGGGCTTCGCCCTGGCCGAAGCGGCCGCCGAAGCCGGCGCCCGCGTGACCCTGGTGACCGGCCCGGTGCACCTGCCGACCCCGGACCGCGTGAGCCGCGTCGACGTGGTCAGCGCCCGCGACATGCTCGCCGCCTGCGAAGCCGCGATGCCGGCGGACATCCTGATCGCCTCCGCCGCCGTGGCCGACTACCGCCCGGAACTGGTCGCCACGCAGAAACTCAAGAAAGACCCCACCACCGGTGACGGCCTGCTCTTGCAGCTGGTGCGCAATCCCGACATTCTCGCCACCCTCTCGCTGCGCGAGGACCGGCCCTTCAGCGTCGGTTTCGCCGCGGAGACCGAGAACCTGCTCGAGTACGCCTCGCGCAAGCTCAAGGACAAGAATCTCGACCTGATCGTCGCCAATGACGTCGCAAATCCGTCCATCGGCTTCAATAGTGAAGAGAACGCCATCACGGTCATCGACCGCGAATTGCACAAGACTGCGTTCGCCCAGACCAGCAAGGGCAAGATCGCCCGCCAGCTGATCGCCTTCATCGCCGAACGCATCAATCAACACTGAGAACTCAATGCATTCCCTGCAAGCCAAGATCCTCGATCCCCGCCTGGGCAGCGACTTCCCGCTGCCGCAGTACGCAACTCCCGGTTCCGCCGGCCTCGACCTGCGCGCCATGCTCAAGGAGGACTGCGTCCTCGAACCGGGCCAGACCGTACTGATCCCCACCGGCCTGTCCATTTACGTCGCCGATCCGGGCCTGGCTGCGCTGATCCTTCCGCGCTCGGGCCTGGGCCACAAGCACGGCATCGTGCTGGGCAACCTGGTCGGCCTGATCGACTCGGATTACCAGGGCGAGCTGATGGTCTCCTGCTGGAACCGCGGCCAGACGGCTTTCAAGATCGCCATTGGCGAACGCATCGCCCAGCTGGTGCTGGTGCCGGTGGTGCAGGCGCACTTCGAGCTGGTCGAGTCCTTCGACGAGAGCCAGCGCGGCGCCGGCGGCTTCGGTCACTCCGGCAGCCATTGACCCCTTTCCCTTTCAGGATGAATCGCCGAGGAGACGTTGCATGAAACTTTTCCAACGCACTGCCAAGGACAGCGCCGAACTGCCGGAACTCGTGCCGGCGGAGAAGCCAGTCAAGGGGCCGGCGGCCAAGGTCGACCTCAAACCGCTGCTGCCCTCCCTGGCCCTTACCGTCGGCGGTGTAGCGGCGGCCGGCGCGTTGCTCTGGTTCAGCCTGTTCGGCCAGGCGGACAAGGCCCACGTCGCGCAGGTCAGCAGCGCCTGGTCGGAAAGCCAGGCCGGCGCGCTGCGCCAGTCACTCAGCCTGCTGGCCGCGGACAGCCGCGCCATGGCGAGCGACTCGCAGTTGCTGCCGACCCTGCAGAGCAATGACCCGGCGCGCATCGCCGCGCTGGAAAAGGCACTCACCCAGGGGCATCTTGATGGACTGGTGGATGTCCACCTGAACGCCAGCGGGCAGGCCGTGCAGGACACCTCCCGCCCCGGCCCGCTCAACTATGCCGCGCTGGACATGCTGCACCGCGTCGAGAGCGGCCAGGCCGTGGCACCGGAAGCCTACAAGGTCGGCACCCGCTGGCTGGTCTACAGCCCCACCGCGCTGCGCGGTGCGGACAACTCGATCCAGGGTTCGCTGCTGCTGGTCGTCGACCTGCAGCGCCTGCTCGGCAGCCTGCCGCCGATGTCCGCCGATATCGGCCAGTTGCAGCTTTCCCAGCAGTTCGGCAACTCGCCGGCGCAGGTACTGCTGCAGCGCGGCCAAGCCAGTGAAGTTGCGCCGCTCAGCATCGCCAGCGGCAACCCGAACTGGAAGCTGAGCTTCACCCCCGGCCCGACCCTCACCAATCCGCTGTACTCTCCGACCCTGCTGGGCATCGCTGCGCTGCTCGCGCTGGTGGGCGGCCTGCTCGGCCTCTATCTTGCGCAAAGTGCGATGCAGCGCCGGGTCAGCAAAGATGCCCAGGGCCTGGGGCAGTTCATTCAGGAACTCGCCGGCCAACGCACTGCCAAAGCTCCTGAGCTGAGCCTGCCGAGCCTGCAGGCGCTGGCTCAGGCGCTGGCCCGCCAGCCGCGTCGCAAGACCGAAACACCCAGTGCCAGCGCTCCCGCCGCGCCTGCAGCCGCCGCCCAGCCGGTTCCGGCTGTCGCCGCTGCCAGCGCCCCGGCCGCTGCCACTGAAACGCCATTGGTCGATCCGCTGTTCCAGAACACCGACATTCTGGACATCGACATTCTTGATGAAGACCAGGATCTCCTGGGATTGGAGCAAACACCCGCTATGAGCACGCCTAAAGCCCCGCAGCTGCCCGCCAGCATCTTCCGCGCCTACGACATCCGTGGCGTGGTCGGCGACACCCTGACCACCGAGACCGCCTACTGGGTCGGCCGTGCGATCGGTTCCGAAAGCCTTGCGCGCGGCGAGCCGTGCGTCTCCGTGGGCCGTGACGGCCGCCTGTCCGGCCCCGAACTGGTCCAGCACCTCATCCAGGGTCTGCTCGACTGCGGCTGCCAGGTCACCGACGTCGGCATGGTGCCGACTCCGGTCCTGTACTACGCGGCCAACGTCCTGGAAGGCAAGTCGGGCGTGATGCTCACTGGCAGCCACAACCCGCCGGACTACAACGGCTTCAAGATCGTCGTCGCCGGCGAGACCCTGGCCAACGAGCAGATCCAGGCCCTGCGCGAACGCATCCAGAATGGCGACCTCGCCTCCGGCGTGGGCAGCGTGCAGCAGGTCGACATCCTGCCGCGTTACTTCCAGCAGATCCGCGACGACATCGCCCTGGCCAAGCCGCTGAAAGTGGTGGTGGACTGTGGCAACGGCGTGGCCGGCGTAATCGCCCCGCAGTTGATCGAAGCCCTGGGCTGCACCGTGATTCCGCTGTATTGCGATGTCGACGGCACCTTCCCCAACCACCACCCGGACCCGGGCAAGCCCGAGAACCTGGAAGACCTGATCGCCAAGGTGAAAGAGACCGGCGCCGACCTGGGCCTGGCCTTCGACGGCGACGGCGACCGCGTGGGCGTGGTGACCAACGAAGGCACCATCATCTACCCCGACCGCCTGCTGATGCTGTTCGCCAAGGACGTGGTATCGCGCAACCCGGGCGCCGACATCATCTTCGACGTCAAATGCACCCGTCGCCTGATCTCGCTGATCAGCGGCTACGGCGGTCGCCCGGTGATGTGGAAGACCGGCCACTCGCTGATCAAGAAGAAGATGAAGGAAACCGGCGCCCTGCTCGCCGGCGAGATGAGCGGCCACATCTTCTTCAAGGAACGCTGGTACGGCTTCGACGACGGCATCTACAGCGCCGCGCGCCTGCTGGAAATCATCAGCCTGGACAAGCGCGATGCCGAACGCGTGTTCTCCGCGTTCCCGATGGACATCTCCACCCCGGAAATCAACATCACCGTCACCGACGAGGGCAAGTTCGCCCTGATCGAGGCGCTGCAGGCCCGTGGCCAGTGGGGTGAAGCCAACCTCACCACCCTCGACGGCGTGCGTGTGGATTACCCCAAAGGCTGGGGCCTGGTTCGCGCGTCCAACACCACTCCGGTGCTGGTCCTGCGCTTCGAGGCGGATTCCCAGGAAGAACTGGAACGCATCAAGGAAGTGTTCCGCACCCAGCTGAAAGCGGTCGATCCCGCCCTCAGCCTGCCCTTTTGACCTCTATGCCGGAGCCCACCATGACCCAGAGCCGCGATGACGCCGCCCAGGTTGCCCGCGTCCTTGCCGAAGCCCTGCCCTACATCCGCCGTTTCGTCGGCAAGACGCTGGTGATCAAGTACGGCGGCAACGCCATGGAAACGGACGAGCTGAAGAACAGCTTCGCCCGCGACGTGGTGCTGATGAAGGCCGTCGGCATCAACCCGGTGGTGGTCCATGGTGGTGGTCCGCAGATCGGCGACCTGCTCAGCCGTCTGTCGATCGAGAGCCACTTCATCGATGGCATGCGCGTCACCGACGCGCAGACCATGGACGTGGTGGAGATGGTCCTCGGCGGCCAGGTCAACAAGGACATCGTCAACCTGATCAACCGTCATGGCGGCAGCGCCATCGGCCTGACCGGGAAGGACGCCGAGCTGATCCGCGCGAAGAAGCTCACCGTCACCCGCCAGACGCCGGAGATGACCAAGCCGGAAATCATCGACATCGGTCACGTGGGCGAAGTCACCGGGGTCAACGTCGACCTGCTGAACATGCTGGTGCAGGGTGACTTCATCCCGGTCATCGCACCGATCGGGGTGGGCGCCAACGGCGAGTCCTACAACATCAACGCCGACCTCGTGGCCGGCAAGGTGGCCGAGGCGCTGAAGGCCGAGAAGCTGATGCTGCTCACCAACATCGCCGGCCTGATGGACAAGCAGGGCCAGGTCCTCACCGGCCTGACCACCGAGCAGGTCAACGAGCTGATCGCCGACGGCACCATCTACGGCGGCATGCTGCCGAAGATCCGCTGCGCCCTCGAAGCGGTGCAGGGCGGCGTGACCAGCGCGCACATCATCGATGGCCGCGTGCCCAACGCCGTGCTGCTGGAGATCTTCACCGACAGCGGTGTCGGCACCCTGATCACCAATCGCAAGCAGCGCTGATCGAAAATGACACCCGCCTGGAGCGATCCACGCGGGTGTCTTTCCGTCTGGAGTCTGGAATGACCGCATCCCCCGTATCCCGCAACGACTTCAGCTTCTTCCACGACCTGCGCGTGCGCTGGTCGGAGGTGGACCCGCAGGGAATCGTCTTCAACGGCAACTACCTGACCTATGCCGATGTCGCCACCACCGAGTACTACCGCCACCTGGGCGTAAGCTACCCGGCTGACCTGCTGCGCGGCGGCGGCGATCTGTTCGCGGTGAAGACCACCCTGGAATACCTGGCGCCCGCGCGCTTCGACGACTGGCTGGAAATGGGCGTGCGCGTCAGTCGGCTGGGCCGCAGCAGCCTGACCTTCCAGGTGTCGATCTGGTGTGATGAAACCCTGCTGACGCTGGGGGAGCTGATCTACGCCTATGCCGGCGAAGACCGGACAAGCCAGCCCTTGCCGGACTGGCTGCGCGGGAAGATCAACGAATTCGAGCGCGTCTCGCCGCAACAGTAAGCGCGGCGAGCGTCTGCCTCAGTTACCGCCGGAAATCTGGGCGAATCGCGCCCGGTCGGAGGCGAAGCTGCTCTGCGCCTGGGTGCGCAGCTGCTGATAGCGGGCGATGTCCTGCTGCAGGCGTTGCTCATCGCTGCGCAGGTTACTCAGTTGCGCGACCAGGTCATCCGGCACTGGGCGCCCGGCGCGTTCCTGATCGGCAGCGCGGGCCTGCAGGTTGGCCTGCTGCGTTTTCAGTGACTGCAGGTTGCCCTTGGCCACGCTGGCCAGCCCGTCGAGCTCAGCCAGCTTGCGGTCGCGGGCACGGTCGACGTCCTCCACGCTGGTGTACATGCGCATCAGTTGCTGGTCGGAACTGGCACGCGCGGCGTCCGCCTTGCGCTGCTCGATCTCGGCGGCGGTCGGTGCCGGCGGCACCTCACGGATCACCCGGCCCTGGTCGTTAAGCACCTGGTAGCCCTTGCCGATGTACTCCGGCGGGACGCCCAGGCGGTCGATGACGGTGATGCCCTTGTCATTGACGTAGCGGTACAGCTCGACCTGGCTGGTCGGTTGGCCGGCAGCTGCCGCCTGGCCTGCGAGCATGGCCCCCAGAAGCCCCATCAACACCCTGTAGCGGTAAGCACCCTGCTTGGCCATGCCCGACACCCTTGTTCCGGTTAGATACCGTACTGCGCCCGATAGGCCTCGACGGCCGCGAGATGCTGCTTGAGCTGCCCGTCACCGGCCAGATACTCCAGCACCTGCTCCAGCGAGACAATGCTTACGACCGGGATCGAGAAGTCCCGTTCAACTTCCTGGATCGCTGACAGCTCACCCTTGCCGCGCTCCTGGCGGTTCAGCGCGATCAGTACGCCGGCGGCCTGGGCCCCCTGCGCGTCGATGATCTGCATGACTTCGCGGATCGCGGTGCCGGCGGTGATCACGTCATCGATGATCAGCGCGCGACCGGCCAGCGGTGCGCCGACCAGCGTGCCACCTTCGCCGTGGTCCTTGGCTTCCTTGCGGTTGAAGCACCAGGGCAGGTCGAGGCCGTGCTGTTCCGCCAGCGCAATGGCTGTAGCGGCCGCCAGCGGAATTCCTTTATAGGCCGGGCCGAACAACACGTCGAAAGGTATGCCGCTGTCGACCACCGCGCTGGCGTAGAAACGACCCAGCTGGGACAGCGCAACGCCTGAGTTGAACAGGCCCGCATTGAAGAAGTACGGACTGGTGCGCCCGGACTTAAGGGTGAATTCGCCGAAACGAAGAACGCCGCGCTCGATGGCGAAGCGGATGAAATCGCGCTGATATGGCTGCATGGGTAAGAACCGGCCGGTATGAATTTAGCTAAACCGTTTGAGCTCGGGTATCATACACACACGTGATTTTGGGGGCCATTTATGCGGATCATCAGTGTGAACGTGAATGGTATTCAGGCTGCAGCCGAGCGTGGTTTGCTCAGTTGGCTGCAAGCCCAGAATGCCGACGTGATCTGCTTGCAGGATACCCGCGCCTCCGCTTTCGATCTGGATGACCCGTCCTACCAACTGGATGGCTACTTCCTGTACGCCTGCGATGCCGAAGTGCCCAGTCAGGGCGGCGTCGCAATCTATAGTCGTCTGCAACCCAAGGCTGTCATAAGCGGCCTGGGTTTCGAGATGGCCGATCGTTACGGGCGCTACCTGCAAGCCGATTTCGATAAGGTGAGTATCGCCACTCTCCTGCTGCCTACCGGGCAGGAAGGGGATGAGAACCTGAACCACAAGTTCAAGTTCATGGACGATTTCGCCCAGTACATGAACAAGCAGCGCCGCAAGCGCCGCGAATACATCTATTGCGGCTCGCTGTACGTCGCGCACCAGAAGCTGGACGTGAAGAACTGGCGCGAATGCCAGCAATCGCCGGGCTTCATGGCGCCGGAGCGTGGCTGGATGGATGAGATCTTCGGCACCATGGGCTACGTCGACGCCCTGCGCGAGGTCAATCGCGAAGGCGACCAGTACAGCTGGTGGCCGGACAGCGAACAGGCCGATCTGCTCAACCTGGGCTGGCGCTTCGACTATCAGATCCTCACGCCGGGTCTGCGCCGCTTCGTGCGCAGCGCGAAGCTGCCGCGCCAGCCGCGCTTCTCCCAGCATGCGCCGCTGATCGTCGATTACGACTGGACCCTGAGCATCTGAGTCCTGTCGCACCGCCGCGAGGCGGACAGAAAAAAGCCGGCTTCGCGCCGGCTTTTTCGCGTCTGGAGCGCGCTTACTTGAGCGGACGCCAGGTGAAGGGATAGCGGTAATCCAGCCCTTCATTGGCCTTGATCCCGGCAATGATGGTCAGCACCAGTGCGCCGATGCTCACCAGGCCCAGCAGGAAGAAGCCGATCACCACCAGCATCAGCAGGCAGCTGACCACCACCGCGAGGCTCACGGTGATCTGGAAGTTCAGCGCTTCCTTGCCCTGACGGTCCACGAACGGGTCCGATTCACGCTTGATCTGCCAGACGATCAGCGGCCCGAGCAGGTTGCCGAAGGGGAAAATGAAGCCAAGGAAGGCGGCAAAGTGGCAGAACATCGCCCACTGACGGGCTTCCTGGCTCGGCTGAACCTGCTGTACCGGTACTTCGTCGCTCATCCTTTCGCTCCTTGCACTTGAAGATCGGGCGGGCTGGCCGCCCGCCGGGTCAGTCTGCCAGCGCGGCGCGCTGCAGTTCGAACAGCTCGCGCAGGCCCTGCTGCGCCAGTTCCAGCATGGCATTGAGCTCGGCCGGCTGGAAGGGGGCGCCCTCGGCGGTGCCCTGGACTTCGATGAAGCCACCGGCATCGGTCATGACCACGTTCAGGTCGGTCTCGGCGGCGGAGTCTTCCAGGTAGTCCAGGTCCAGCACCGGCTCGCCCTGGTACATGCCCACGGAAACCGCGGCGACCATCTGCTTGAGCGGGTTGCCCTTGAGTGCGCCACGCTTCTTCAGCACGGCCAGGGCGTCGATCAGCGCCACGGTGGCGCCGGTGATCGAAGCGGTGCGGGTGCCGCCGTCGGCCTGGATCACATCGCAGTCGATGTACAGGGTGTTCTCGCCGAGCTTGGACAGGTCCAGCGCGGCACGCAGGGAGCGGCCGATCAGGCGCTGGATTTCCAGGGTGCGACCACCCTGCTTGCCGCGCGCGGCCTCACGCTGGTTACGCTCGCCGGTGGAACGCGGCAGCATGCCGTATTCGGCGGTCAGCCAGCCCTGGCCCTGGCCCTTGAGGAAGCGCGGCACACCGGATTCGGCGCTGACGGTGCAGATCACCTTGGTGTCGCCGAACTCGACCAGCACGGAGCCCTCGGCGTGCTTGGTGTAATGGCGGGTGATACGGATCGGGCGCAGTTGGTCGGCGGCGCGGCCACTGGGACGGTTCATGGAGGCATCCTGTACAGATTACTGGCGGGGGAATGTCCGCCATTATAGAGGCCAGCGGACGGGCGCAACCACCGCCGGCGTGCTGCGGCGCGCTACGCTGGGGTACAATTACCGGTTTCCGACGACCTGTCGGCCGTTTTCCCAGCCCATTCAGAGAGGTGACTCCATGGTCCACAGCATGACCGCCTTCGCCCGCGTCGAGCGCGCCAGCACCCATGGAACCCTGAGCTGGGAGCTGCGCTCGGTCAACCACCGCTACCTCGAGCCCAACCTGCGCCTGCCCGAAGCCTTCCGCGACCTCGAAGGCGCGGTGCGCGAGGCGCTGCGCCAGGGCCTGTCGCGCGGCAAGGTGGAATGCACCCTGCGCTTCAACGAGGAAAACGCCGGCAAGGCGCTGCAGGTCGACCGCGAGCGCGCCGCGCAACTGGTCGCCGCCGCCGAGACCGTCGCCGACCTGATCAAGAACCCCGCCCCGCTCGATCCGCTGGCCGTGCTGGCCTGGCCCGGCGTGCTGGTGGGCGATGCCGCCGATCCGCAGGCGCTCAACGCCAGCGCGCTGGCCGCTTTCACCCAGGCCCTGGATGAACTCAAGGCCGGCCGCGCCCGCGAAGGTGCCGAGCTTTCGAAGATTATCGACGAGCGCCTGACAGCCATGCAGGAAGACGTGGCCAACCTGCGCCAGCTGGTCCCGGAAATGCTCGCCAACCAGCGCCAGAAGGTGCTCGACCGCTTCACCGAGATGAAAGCCGAGCTCGACCCGCAGCGCCTGGAACAGGAAATGGTCCTGCTGGCGCAGAAGAGCGACGTTGCCGAGGAGCTGGATCGCCTCACCACCCACGTCACCGAAGTACGCCGCGTGCTCAAGGCGGGCGGCGCCGCCGGCCGGCGCCTGGACTTCCTGATGCAGGAACTCAACCGCGAGGCCAACACGCTGGGCTCGAAGGCATTCGACCCGCGCTCCACCCAGGCCGCGGTCAACCTCAAGGTCCTGATCGAGCAGATGCGCGAACAGGTCCAGAATATCGAGTAAGCCGGACGCATCCGGCTTCAACCACAGTCAACCGCAACTCCAGGAAAGCGCCATGTCCGGCACCCTCTACATCGTTTCCGCCCCGTCCGGCGCCGGCAAGACCAGCCTGGTCAAGGCCCTGCTCGACGCCATGCCCAGCGTGCGCGTCTCCGTCTCCCACACCACCCGCGGCATGCGCCCGGGCGAAGTGGACGGGGTGAACTACCACTTCGTCGGCCACGACACCTTCCGCGCCATGCTCGAGCGCAACGAATTCCTCGAGCACGCGCAGGTCTTCGACAACCTCTACGGCACCTCTCAGCGCTGGGTCGAGAAGACCCTCGCCGAAGGCAACGACCTGATCCTGGAGATCGACTGGCAGGGCGCGCAGCAGGTACGCCGGCTGATGCCCCAGGCGCAGTCGATCTTCATCCTGCCGCCGACCCAGGAAGCCCTGCGCCAGCGCCTGACCAACCGCGGCCAGGACAGCGACGAGGTGATCGAGCGGCGCATGCAGGAAGCCGTCAGCGAAATGAGCCACTATGTGGAATACGATCACCTGGTGATCAACGACGATTTCGCCCACGCGCTGGAAGACCTCAAGGCGATCTTCCGCGCCCGCCAGCTCCGTCAGGATGCCCAGCAGCAGCGTCACACCGAGCTGCTGCAACGCCTGTTGGCCTGAAGTCGCCGAGAGAAGGCACTTCCATAAAGATTGGCGATTTTTTAGACTATCCAGTCCGCCCGGCATTTTCCGGGCCTACATTTCAGTACGAGGAACACCATGGCCCGCGTCACCGTTGAAGACTGCCTGGACAACGTCGATAACCGTTTCGAGCTGGTCATGCTCGCCACCAAGCGTTCGCGTCAGCTGGCCACCGGCGGCAAAGAGCCGAAGGTACCGTGGGAAAACGACAAGCCCACCGTCGTCGCCCTGCGCGAAATCGCTTCCGGCCTGATCGACAACGAAATCGTTCTGCTGGAGGACGTGGTTGAAGAAGAACCGCTGTTCGCTGCCTTCGAAGACGAGGCCAACAACGAGGCCCTGTAAGTCTATGTCCGGCCGACGAATCGGTGCACTGCGACGTACCGCTCGGCAGGGGGTGAACCCATGCCGAGCATAGATGCCTTCGCCGATCGTCTGTCGAGCTATCTGGGCCCGGACCAGGTCAACCTGGTCCGCCGCGCCTACTACTACGCCGAGCAGGCCCACGACGGGCAGCGCCGCCGCAGCGGCGAGGCTTACGTCACCCATCCGCTCGCCGTCGCCAATATCCTCGCCGACATGCACATGGACCATCAGAGCCTGATGGCGGCCATGCTGCACGACGTGATCGAGGACACCGGCATCGCCAAGGAAGCGCTCACCGCGCAGTTCGGCGAAACCGTCTCGGAACTCGTGGACGGGGTCAGCAAGCTGACCCAGATGAACTTCGAGTCCAAGGCCGAGGCGCAGGCCGAGAACTTCCAGAAGATGGCCATGGCCATGGCGCGCGACATCCGCGTGATCCTGGTGAAGCTGGCCGACCGCCTGCACAACATGCGCACCCTGGAAGTGCTGTCCGGCGAGAAGCGCCGGCGCATCGCCAAGGAAACCCTGGAAATCTACGCCCCCATCGCCAACCGGCTGGGCATGCACAGCATGCGCGTGGAATTCGAGGACCTGGGCTTCAAGGCCATGCACCCGATGCGCTCCGAGCGCATCCGCCAGGCGGTGAAGAAGGCCCGTGGCAACCGCCGCGAGATCGTCGGCAAGATCCAGGAATCGCTGGTCAACTGCCTCGCCCGCGAAAGCATGGAAGGCCAGGTCCTGGGCCGCGAGAAGCACCTGTTCAGCATCTACAAGAAGATGCGCGGCAAGCGCAAGGCGTTCAACGAGATCATGGACGTCTACGCCTTCCGCATCGTGGTCGACAAGGTCGACACCTGCTACCGCGTGCTCGGCGCCGTGCACAACCTGTACAAGCCGTTCCCCGGTCGCTTCAAGGACTACATCGCGATTCCCAAGGCCAACGGCTACCAGTCGTTGCACACCACGCTGTTCGGCATGCACGGCGTGCCCATCGAGATCCAGATCCGCACCCGTGAGATGGAAGAGATGGCCAACCACGGCATCGCCGCGCACTGGCTGTACAAGTCCAGCGAAGAGGAAGCGCAGAAAGGCACCCATGCCCGCGCCCGCCAGTGGGTGAAGGGCATCCTCGAACTGCAGCAGCGCGCCGGCAACTCGCTGGAATTCATCGAGAACGTGAAGATCGACCTGTTCCCGGACGAGGTCTACGTCTTCACGCCCAAGGGCCGCATCATGGAGCTGCCCAAGGGCTCCACGGCCGTCGACTTCGCCTACGCGGTGCACACCGACGTCGGCAACAGCTGCATCGCCTGCCGCATCAACCGCCGCCTGGCGCCGCTGTCCGAACCGCTGCAGAGCGGCGCGACGGTGGAAATCGTCACCGCACCGGGTACCCGGCCGAACCCGGCCTGGCTCAACTTCGTGGTCACCGGCAAGGCGCGCACGCACATCCGCCACGCGCTCAAGCTGCAGCGCCGCTCCGAGTCGATCAACCTCGGCGAGCGCCTGCTGAACAAGACGCTGGCCGGCTTCGACAGCCACCTGGAGAAGATCCCTCAGGAACGCATCCAGGGCGTGCTCAACGAATACCGCATGGAAGTCTTCGAGGACCTGCTCGAAGAGATCGGCCTGGGCAACCGCATGGCCTACGTGGTCGCGCGCCGCCTGCTGTCCAGCGAAGGCGAGCAGGCTCCCAGCGCCGAAGGGCCGCTGGCGATCCGCGGTACCGAAGGCCTGGTGCTCAGCTACGCCAAGTGCTGCACGCCGATCCCCGGCGACCCGATCGTCGGCCACCTGTCGGCCGGCAAGGGCATGGTCGTGCACCTGGAGAACTGCCGGAACATCAGCGAAATCCGCCACAATCCGGAAAAGTGCATCCAGCTCAGCTGGGCCAAGGATGTCACCGGCGAATTCAACGTCGAACTGCGCGTCGAGCTGGAACACCAGCGCGGCCTGATCGCCCTGCTGGCGACCAGCGTCAACGCCGCCGACGGCAACATCGAGAAGATCAGCATGGACGAGCGCGACGGTCGCATCAGCGTGGTCCAGCTCGTCGTCAGCGTGCATGACCGTGTGCACCTGGCCCGCGTCATCAAGAAGCTGCGCGCGCTCAAGGGCGTGATCCGCATCACCCGCATGCGCAGCTGATCCCACCCCGTTAGGAGTCGACATGACCAAGACCGTTATCCACACCGACAAAGCCCCGGCCGCCATCGGCACCTACTCCCAGGCGATCAAGGCTGGCAACACCGTCTATGTCTCCGGCCAGATCCCGCTGGACCCGAAAACCATGGAACTGGTCGAGGGCTTCGAAGAGCAGACCGTCCAGGTGTTCGAGAACCTGAAAGCCGTCATCGAAGCTTCCGGTGGCTACCTGCACGACGTCGCCAAGCTGAACATCTTCCTCACCGACCTGTCGCACTTCGCCAAGGTCAACGAGATCATGGGCAAGTACTTCGTCCAGCCCTACCCGGCCCGCGCCGCCATCGGCGTTGCCGCCCTGCCCAAGGGCGCCCAGGTCGAGATGGACGCCATCGTCGTCCTGGAATAAGCACTGCGAAACACCTACGGGGCCCCAGCGGCCCCGTTCCTTTGTCTGCAAGGAGCAAACATGCGTCGCGCCCTGATCCTGAGCGCCCTGATCGGCCTGCTCACCGGCTGCGCCGGCACCCCGTCCGACCCTTCCGGCGTCTGGGTCAACCAGGCCGCCATCGATGCCGCCGGCAAGGGTGGCAAGCTGCGCGAGGCGCTGCTGGCCTACGGCCCGAACCTGGAATGGAAGCTGGACACCAAGGCCAGCCAGGCGACCTTCAGCAACGGCTTCGAGCTCGGCGAAGGCCAGCTGAGCGCCGAAGATCCCAAGCACTACCGCGTCGACTTCTACGGCAGCAACCAGGAATCCCTGGAGCTGGACGGCAAGGAGCTGGTGCAGGTGGGCAGCGACAACTGGCCCGAGCAGCGCTTCCTGCGTCCCAAGGAGCAGCCCGCCGCGCAGAGCCCCGCCGGCAGCACCTTCGAGAACGCCCTCTACGCCGCCTACCTGAACGGCACCTGGATCATCGAGGAAGGCGAAGGCAAGGGCAGCAAGGTCAAGTTCGCCGCCAATGGCAGCCTCGAAGGCATGCCCGGCTTCGATCGCTACGCGCTGTGCCTGGCCGGCGACTGCGCGGCCATGAGCGGCGACAACGACAGCATCTGGCTGCAACAGGGCCAGCAGGGCCGCGAATTCCTCTTCGAGCGCGACGGCGACAAGCTGGAGCTGTTCGAAGCGGTGAACCGCGCCCAGTCCGACGAGATGCCGCAGTACGCGCCCGGCAACAAGGTCTGGACCCTGGAGCGCGACTGATCCGCACGAGCGGGCGGGCGCGAATGACAGCCGTCAGCGCAGCCCGCTCCATAGCAGCCAGCCACCCAGCGCCAGCAACAGGCCGCCGCAAAGGCGGTCCAGCGCCGTGACCCGGCGCTTCAGCCAGCCGCGCCAGCGCGGGCGATCCAGCAGGCGCACCAGCGCCATGTCCCATAGCAGCACCACCGCGCCCATCCACAGCACGCAGACTCCCAGTGCCCAGCCCGGCAGGTGGAACTGCCCGAGCACGCCGAACAGCCCGGTGTAGAAGATCGGCAGCTTGGGGTTCAGGCTGCTGGCAAGCAGGCCCTCGCGCATCCCGCGCAGGAATCCTCCGCTGCGCTGCAGCCCCAGATCAGTGGGAATCTCCAGCTCGCGCCGCGCCCTCAACGCCTGCGCGCCGAGCCAGACGAAGTAGACGCCACCCAGCAACTGCACCACCCGCAGCCCGTGGCTGGCCACTTCCGGCAACAGACCGAGAACGAACAGCACCAGCAGCATGCTCGCCAGATTGGCCAGGGCGATGCCCGCCGCGCAGCCATCGGCATGGCGACGACCGCGCAGCAGCGCGGCGCGGATCAGCAGGAAGAAGTCCGGCCCCGGTGACAGCAGGGCGGCGAAGTGGGTGCTGGCGACCAGCGCGAAGGCGGCGAACATGGTGATCTCCCGGATAGCGGCGTCGCGCAGTCTGGAAGCGCCGGGGTTTGCCGGTCTTGGAAGAAAGTCAGGTGCGCGTGGCGCGCAGGAAGCGACCGGGCGTAACGCCGGTGAAGCGGCGGAAGGTGCCAGAGAAGTGCGCCTGGTCGTAGAACCCCAGGGTCAGCGCGACCTCCAGCGGCTTCTCGCCGGCCACCAGCAGGCGCTTGGCCTCGCGGATGCGCCGCTGTAGCAGGTAGGTGTGCGGCGGCACGCCGTAAGCGTTGCGGAAGGCTTCGATCAGGTGGCGCGGATGGCGCTGCAGCAGCTCAGCCAGCGCTTCGAGGCTGACCGCCTCGCGGTAATGCGCTTCCAGGTAGTCGCGCAGCTTGGTAGTGACGCTGCCGTCACGCGACGCCGAGGCAGTCGGGCGCATGCCGCCGTGGCGAACGAACACCAACTCCAGCAGCGCCAGCAGTTCGCTCTCCAGCGCCAGCGCGTCGTTGCGCTCGAACTCCGTGGCGACGCGCCGCAGCGCCTCCGCCACCTGCCCGTCATCGTGCGGATTGAGCGCCTGGAAGCCACGCGGCAACTGCTTGCGGCCCAGCAGCGGGAGCAGGCGCGATTCTTCGATGTAGAGCATGCGATAGACCAGCCGCTCGGACTCGGCATTGCCAGTGTGCGGCTCCTCCGGGTTCATCAGCGACAGGGTGCCGGCCGGCAGCACGTGGTGCGCGCCGCGGCACTGATAACCACCAGCGCCGTGCAGGATGGCGCCGATGGCAAAGGCATCGTGACTGTGCCGCCCGAACGGCTGGCCGGAGAAGTCCGCATGGAACAACTCCACCCCCGGTAACCAGGGGCGCGCCAGCAGTCGATTGGCGTCCATCAGCCCCTTTTAGTCCTGCTTGCCGGCGAGGATCGCCGCGTAGCCTTCGCGGAAGCTCGGGTAGCGCGGCTCCCAGCCCAGCGCGCGGGCGCGGGCGTTGCTGCAGCGCTTGCTGCCGGCGCGGCGCACGGTCTGCTCGTCGGCCCAGTGGGTGACGCCCAGATGCGCGCGCAGCCAGCCGACTACGTCGTGCAGCGCCGCCGGGTCGTTGTCGACGCCGATGTAGCAGTTTTCCAGCGCGACACCGCTGCGGTCGGCTTCCAGCAGCGCGGCGAGCAGGCCGGCGGCGTCCTCGGCGTGGATACGGTTGGCATACAGCGGCGGCTCGCTGGCGACGCGGTAGCCCTCGCGCACCTGCTTGAGCAGCCACTCGCGGCCGGGGCCGTAGATACCGGTGAGACGCACGACACTGGCGGGTATGCCGCTCTGCAGCGCCACCTGCTCGGCCTCGAGCATCACGCTGCCCGAATAACTCTGGGCTTCGGCGGGCGAGGTCTCGTCGATCCATTCGCCATCGCGCTGGGCATAGACGCCGCTGCTGGAGACGAACAGCAGGCGCTTGGGCAGCTGTCCACGCTGCTGCAACCAGCCCAGGGTGTTGCGCAGGCCTTCGACGTAGGCGGCGCGATAGCCGGCTTCATCGTGCTGGGTCGCGGCGGCGCAGAACACCAGGTAGTCCAGCTTGCCCACCGGCCAGGTGTCCGGGCATTGGAGCTGGCCCAGGTCGCCGGCCACCGGCAGCACTTCCAGCGGCAGCGCGGCCACGTTGCGGCGCAGGCCGTGGACGCGCCAGTCGCGGGCGGCCAGTTGGCGTCCCAGGCGGCTGCCGACATCGCCGCAACCGACGATCATCAGGCTGGGGAAGGTGCTCTTGCTCATGCTTGGCTCCGCGAATCAAAGCTCGGCAGTTTAGCGCGGTTGGTTCGCGACGGTGCAGCCGCTATGCTTGGGCCACCTCAACGGACTTAGTCGCCATGACCCTTACCGAACTGCGCTACATCGTCACGCTTGCCCAGGAGCAACACTTCGGCCGCGCCGCGGAGCGCTGCCACGTCAGCCAGCCGACCCTGTCGGTGGGCGTGAAGAAGCTGGAAGACGAGCTCGGCGTACTGATCTTCGAGCGCAGCAAGAGTGCAGTGCGCCTGACCCCGGTCGGCGAAGGCATCGTGGCGCAGGCGCAGAAGGTCCTCGAGCAGGCCCAGGGCATCCGTGAACTGGCCCAGGCCGGCAAGAACCAGCTGACCTCGCCGCTCAAGGTCGGTGCGATCTACACCATCGGCCCGTACCTGTTCCCGCACCTGATCCCGCAGCTGCACCGGGTCGCCCCGCAGATGCCGCTGTACATCGAGGAAAACTTCACCCACATCCTGCGCGACAAGCTGCGCACCGGCGAGCTGGACGCGATCATCATCGCGCTGCCGTTCCAGGAAGCCGACGTGCTGACCCTGCAGCTGTTCGACGAGCCCTTCTACGTGCTGATGCCGGCGGACCACCAATGGACCGCGAAGAAGACCATCGACCCGGAGCTGCTCAACGACAAGAGCCTGCTGCTGCTCGGCGAAGGCCACTGCTTCCGCGACCAGGTGCTCGAAGCCTGCCCGACCACCCACAAGGGCGGCGAAAACAGGCACACCACGGTGGAATCCAGCTCGCTGGAAACCATCCGCCACATGGTAGCCTCCGGCCTTGGCGTGTCGGTGCTGCCGTTCTCCGCCGTGGACAGCCACCACTACGCGCCGGGCGTGCTGGAAGTGCGCCCGTTCAGCGCGCCAGTGCCCTTCCGCACAGTCGCCATCGCCTGGCGCGCGAGCTTCCCGCGCCCGCGCGCCATCGAGGTGCTGGCCGACTCGATCCGCCTGTGCTCGGTCGCCAAGCCGACCGTCAAGGGTGAAGCCGAACCGGCATGACCGATCTGTCGAACGTCCCGGTCACCGCGCTCAAGGGCGTGGGCGCCGCGCTGGAAGAGAAGCTGGCGAAGGTCGGCCTGGAGAATCTCCAGGACATCCTCTTCCACCTGCCGCTGCGCTACCAGGACCGCACCCGCATCACCCCTATCGGCGCCCTGCGTCCGGGGCAGGATGCCGTGGTCGAAGGCGTGGTCTCCGGCTCCGACGTGGTGATGGGCAAGCGGCGCAGCCTGCTGGTGCGCCTGCAGGACGGTACCGGCACCCTGAGCCTGCGCTTCTACCACTTCAGCCAGGCGCAGAAGGAGAACCTCAAGCGCGGCACGCACCTGCGTTGCTACGGTGAGGCTCGCCCCGGCGCTTCGGGGCTGGAGATCTACCACCCCGAATACCGCTCGCTCACCGACGCCGCCGCGGCGCCGGTGGAGCAGACGCTGACGCCGATCTACCCGACCACCGAAGGCCTCACCCAGCAGCGCCTGCGCCAGCTCAGCGAGCAGACTCTGGCGCGCCTGGGCCCGTCGAGCCTGCCGGACTGGCTGCCGGCGGAACTGGCCCGCGACTACCGCCTGGGCCCGCTGGACGAAGCCATCCGCTACCTGCACCGGCCACCGCCGGACGCCGACCTGGAAGAACTCGCCGAAGGCCGCCACTGGGCCCAGCACCGTCTCGCCTTCGAGGAACTGCTGACTCACCAGCTGTCGCTGCAACGCCTGCGCGAGAGCGTGCGTTCCCAGGCCGCGCCGCAGCTGCCGCCGGCCAAGCGCCTGCCGGCGCTGTACCTGAAGAACCTCGGCTTCAAGCCCACTGGCGCGCAGCAGCGCGTCGGCGCGGAGATCGCCTACGACCTCGCCCAGCCCGAACCCATGCTGCGCCTGGTGCAGGGCGACGTCGGCGCCGGCAAGACCGTGGTCGCCGCCCTCGCCGCCCTGCAGGCGCTGGAAGCCGGCTATCAGGTGGCGCTGATGGCGCCGACCGAGATTCTCGCCGAGCAGCACTTCCTCAACTTCACCAAGTGGCTGCAACCGCTGGGCATCGAAGTCGCCTGGCTGGCCGGCAAGCTCAAGGGCAAGGCCCGCGCCAGCGCACTGGAACAGATCGCCGGCGGCGCGCCAATGATCGTCGGCACCCACGCGCTGTTCCAGGACGAAGTGAAGTTCAAGCGCCTGGCCCTGGTGATCATCGACGAACAGCACCGCTTCGGCGTGCAGCAGCGCCTCGCCCTGCGCCAGAAAGGCGTCGATGGCCGGCTCTGCCCGCACCAGCTGATCATGACCGCCACGCCCATTCCGCGGACCCTGGCAATGAGCGCCTACGCCGACCTCGATACTTCGATCCTCGACGAGCTGCCGCCCGGCCGCACCCCGGTAAACACCGTGCTGGTGGCCGACAGCCGCCGAATCGAAGTGATCGAGCGGGTGCGCGCCGCCTGCGCCGAAGGCCGTCAGGCGTATTGGGTGTGCACGCTGATCGAGGAATCCGAAGAACTCACCTGCCAGGCTGCGGAAACCACTTACGAAGAACTCTCCTCGGCGCTGGGCGAACTGCGCGTCGGCCTGATCCACGGGCGCATGAAGCCGGCGGACAAGGCCGTGGTCATGGAAGCCTTCAAGGAAGGCATGCTGCAGTTGCTGGTCGCCACCACGGTGATCGAGGTCGGCGTGGACGTGCCCAACTCCAGCCTGATGATCATCGAGAACCCCGAGCGCCTGGGCCTGGCTCAGTTGCACCAGTTGCGCGGCCGCGTCGGCCGGGGCAGCGCGGCGAGCCACTGCGTGCTGCTCTACCACCCGCCGCTGTCGCAGATCGGCCGCGAGCGCCTGGGGATCATGCGCGAGACCTGCGACGGCTTCGTCATCGCCGAAAAGGACCTGGAGCTGCGCGGCCCCGGCGAAATGCTCGGCACCCGCCAGACGGGCCTGCTGCAATTCAAGGTGGCCGACCTGATGCGCGACGCCGACCTGCTGCCGGCGGTGCGCGATGCCGCCCAGGCCCTGCTGGCACACTGGCCGCAATCGGTCAGCCCGTTGCTGGCACGCTGGCTGAGACACGGGCAGCAATACGGACAAGTGTGATCTATTTCACTTTCATCGGTCAGTTGACTGCTCGGTCACGCTGACTGCGTGGTTATACTCCGACCCAGCCGTTGATAACCGGATCACATTCATGAGCGACGCCGCACGCGCCCCATCCGACTCCTCGCAGGCCCCCGAGGTCATCCTGCAGCTGCTCGCCAAGCTGGGCATACCGTCTCGCGAAGTCTGCGATGTCACTACGCTTGCGGCCTCGCGCCGGGTACAGGCCAGCCTGCTGGAAGATGCCGTCGGCACCCTGCTGGTGCTGTTCCCGCAAAGCCAGCTGCTGGACCTGAACCGCCTGGCCGAACTCACCGGCCGCAAGCTGGTGGCGGTCAAGCCCGATCGCCTGGAGCGCATGCTCGGCAAGCACCAGCTCGGCCGCCTGCCGGCGCTGCCGCCGCTGACCAGCTCGCCGTGCCTGTATGACGAGCGCCTGCTGCAGGAACCCCAGCTGCTGATCGAGTCCGGCGCAGCCGGCACGTTGCTGGAGATTCCCACCGCGTCCTTCCGCAGCCTGCTGGAGAAAGCCAGCGCGGCGCGCTTCGGCGTGACGCTGGAATCGATCCGGCCGAACCTCGACCGCCCGGACGACGACCGCAAGGAAATCACCCAGGCCGTGCAGGCGTTCACCGCCCGCCGCATCCAGCAGCGCCTCGAGGAAACCATCGAGATTCCGCCGCTGCCGGAAACCGCACAAAAGATCATCAAGCTGCGCGTCGACCCCAACGCCACCGTGGACGACATCACCGGCGTGGTGGAGACCGACCCGGCGCTGGCCGCGCAGGTCGTCAGCTGGGCGGCCTCGCCCTACTACGCCGCGCCCGGCAAGATCCGCTCGGTGGAGGACGCCATCGTCCGAGTACTGGGCTTCGACCTGGTGATCAACCTCGCCCTGGGCCTGGCCCTGGGCAAGACCCTGAGCCTGCCCAAGGACCAGCCGCAGCACGCCACGCCCTACTGGCACCAGGCGATCTACACCGCCGCGGTGATCGAGGGCCTGACTCGTGCCGTACCGCGCGCCGAGCGCCCGGAAGCCGGCCTGACCTACCTCGGCGGCCTGCTGCACAGCATCGGCTACCTGGTCCTGGCACACATCTTCCCGCCGCATTTCTCGCTGATCTGCCGGCATCTGGAGGTGAACCCGCACGTCGAGCACAACCTCGTCGAGCAGCACCTGCTGGGCATCACCCGTGAGCAGATCGGCGCCTGGCTGATGCGCACCTGGGACATGCCGGAAGAGATCTACACCGCGCTGCGCTTCCAGCACGACCCGTCCTACGCCGGCGACTGCTCGGCCTACGCCAACCTGGTCTGTCTGGCGACCCGCCTGCTGCGCAACCACGGCATCGGTAGCGGCCCGGAGACCGACATTCCACAGGACCTGCTGGATCGCCTGGACATCCCCCGCGAGAAGGCCGAAGACGCCGTGCGCAAGGTGCTCGACGCCGAAGCGGTGCTGCGCGAGCTGGCCAGCCAGTTCAATCCCGCGCATTGAATGTACCAACGCTGAAGCCGTCGCGATGCAGACATGAAAAAGGCCCCTCGAAGGGCCTTTTTTCTGTTCGTCGAAAGCGCCTCAGGCGGCTTTCTTGTCGCTGCCCGGCGCGGCTTTCTTCTTCGGCTTGAGGTACTTCACCAGGCCCTGGAACCAGATCACCAGGCCGGGGTTGCCCTGGATCTGGATGTCCTTGTTCTGGATACCCTGCATGAAGGCCAGCTGCGGGTTCTTCGAGGTCATGGTGGCGAAGCCGTAGGCGCCGTCCTTGAAGCCCAGCGCGAAGGCCGGCTGCGGATGGGTGCCGCGACGGGCGCTGACCTTGAGGTCCTTGACGATGTAGTGGCGAGCGACCTTGCCGTCGAGCGTGTGGAGCTGGAACACCAGGTCCTTGCCTTCGAGCTGCTTCTGGAACGCCGGGTTTTCGCGGCTGGCCTTGGCCATCAGGCGACCGAGCATCCACAGGAGTAGACGGAATTTCATGCACAAACCTCGACGTTCGAGACAATAGTCTGCGCATTGTAGCCAGTTTGAAAACGGACTACATCCGGTCTTTTGGAGGGATTATGTAACTGGAGGAGGCAACCCGGAGCCGCTCTGGCTCCGGGTCAGACGCGATCAGTTGACGGCGTCTTTCAGCGCCTTGCCCGGTTTGAAGGCAACGGTATTGCTGGCTTTGATCTTGACCGGCTGGCCGGTTTGCGGGTTCTTGCCGGTACGGGCGCCACGGTGGCGCTGAACGAAGGTACCGAAACCGACAAGGGTAACGCTGTCCTTGCGGTTGAGCGCGCCAGTGATTTCATCCAGCAGCGCGTTCAGCACCTTGTTGGCTTGTTCTTTGGTGAGGTCGGCCTTCTCGGCGATCGCGGCGGCGAGTTCTGGTTTACGCATAAATGCCTCTTTGACGGTTTGTTGTTGTTGTGTCCGTGCTGTCTTCCCAACAGCGCCCAAGGCACCGCAGGCTTGCCGTACAGGCTCTAGGCTGCGGCAGACGGGGGGAGAATGGCACGCCGAAAGCTGGTACGCCAGTATCGTCTGACAATTTGCGGGCACTTTCCCAAGGCAAAAACGCCATTGGCGACGCCTGTCACGCCAGTAGTGCCGGCAACTCCTTGTTCAGGGAGAGTTTTTCGCTCACGGCGGCCCCGGTCAGGGCATAGCCGAGCAATCGACCGGCGGTATCCCGGCAAAGCACCTTGAGGTCCGGGCCAGAGCCTTCCACCCGCCATTCGCCCTCGCTGCCACGCGGCGGCGGCGATACCACCAGCGGGCACACCGGCGTCTTCACGGTCACCGGCATGGCGCCGTAGGCCACCGGCGTCGGTTTGCCGGCCAGGGTCTGCGCGAGCGCGCGGGCACAGGACATCAGCGGCATCACATAGAGCAGGTTGAGGCCGTCGACCTCGGCGCAGTCGCCCAGGGCATAGATGTTGGCGTGGGAGGTGCGCAGTTCGCGGTTCACCATCACGCCGCGATTGATATCCAGGCCGGCGGCGGCGGCCAGGTCGATGCGCGGGCGCAGGCCGACCGCGGAGACGACCAGGTCGCAGGGGATCACCTGGCCATCGGAGAGGTGCGCTTCCAGGGCGTCGCCAGCGCGCACCAGGCTGTTCAGCACCGGGCCGAGGTGGAAGCGCACGCCGAGGCCTTCCAGCCCCTGCTGCACCGCCTGGGCGGCGGCCGGATGGAGCAGGCCGGGCATGACCTGCTCGCAGGGCGCCACCACGTCGAGCTGGTAGCCGCCGCTGGAGAGGTCGTTGGCGAACTCGCAGCCGATCAGGCCGGCGCCCAGCAGCAGCACGCAGCGCTTGCCGGCGGCGGCACTGCGGAAGCGCGCGTAGTCTTCCAGGTCGTTGATCGGGAAGATCAGGTCCTGGGCGTCGCCCTCGACCGGCACTCGAATGGTTTCGGCGCCCCAGGCCAGCACGAGGTCGCGGTAGTGGATCTCTTCCTCGCCGATCCAGATGCGCCGGTGGCCCGGATCGATGCCGGTGACACGGGTATGGGTGAGGATGCGCGCCTTGAGCTGGTCGGCCATGGCGCCCGCCTCGGCCATGGCCAGGCCGTCGGCGTCCTTGTCCTTGGAGAAGCCGGTGGAGAGCATCGGCTTGGAGTAGGAGCGTCCGTCGTCGGCGGTGATCAGCAGCAGCGGCGTCTCGCTGTCCAGCTTGCGCCACTCGCGGGCGAGGTTGTAGCCGGCGAGGCCGGTTCCGATGATCACCAGCGGTGCGTTGTCGCTCATTGCTCTCTCACCTCAAAACACGCCATTTCGTAAAGACGGCGCGGCGACCGTGGAGTCGCCGCATGAATTCGTTCGGGCAGGGGCTCAGGAGATTTCTATCATCTCGAAATCGATCTTGCCCACGCCGCAATCCGGGCACACCCAGTCCGCCGGGATGTCCTCCCAGCGCGTGCCGGGGGCGATGCCCTCGTCCGGCAGGCCCAGTGCCTCGTCGTAGATGAAGCCACAGACCACGCATTGCCATTTGCGCATCAGCCAAGCCCTCCTGCGATTGCCCGGTGAAGCTAACGTATCGGCGCGCACCGGCCAACGGCGGGCGCGACGCCGGGCTCCGTCAGCAGGGTCAACCCGGCGCGCCTCCAGTCTACCGCGTCAGGCGCGGGCTTGCGGGGTGCGCAAACGCAGACGGCGGCCCGAAGGCCGCCGTCGCGGGAATCGATCCGGGCGGGATCAGCCGATCTCGATCATCTCGAAATCCAGCTTGCCGACGCCGCAATCGGGGCACAGCCAGTCTTCCGGCACGTCTTCCCAGCGGGTACCGGCGGCGATGCCCTCTTCCGGCCAGCCCTTGGTCTCGTCATAGATCAGGCCACAAACCACGCACTGCCACTTCTTCATCAGCTATCACCCTCATGTTCTTGTCGCTTGGACGTCGGTGCATCCAATGTCCGGCTTTGTACTGGCGATGGGCTTGCGGCGCAAGCCCCATGGAAAACGCCGGGCGGCTGGCCAAACCTTTGGTGGGGTCTGGCGTAATGCACTCTTGCGGACAACGCAATCGGCCGCGCAAAGGCGCCATGTTAAGCTGCCGCGTCCCTGGCCAACCGCAGTCCAAGCCGTGCCCGAAGCCGCCCTGATCCATCCGCCCCGCTGGCTCACTTCCGCCCAGTTGCATCCCGCTCCCGCCGCCCAGGTCGTGGACTGGCTGTTCGACGAAGGCTCGCTGACGCGCCGGCTGACGGCTCTCTCCGCCGATAACTTCGCCGTGCAGCCGCTGGCCGAGGGCTGGCATCGCCTGCGTACCGACGAGTGCGCCGCGCTGGGTGTGCCGGACGGCAGCCAGGGCTGGGTGCGCGAGGTCTACCTGAAAGGCCACGGCACACCCTGGGTATTCGCCCGCAGCGTCGCCGCGCGCTCGGCGCTGGAAGGCTCGGGCTTCGACCTGCGCCTGCTCGGCACGCGCTCCCTGGGTGAGTTGCTGTTCAGCGACCGCGCCTTCCAGCGCGGCCCCATCGAGGTCTGCCGCTACCCAGCGGCGAGCCTGCCGGCGGAGGTGCGCGCCGAGCGCCTGTGGGGCCGTCGCTCCTGCTTCAGCCGCGACGGCCTGGGCGTGCTGGTCGCCGAGGTTTTCCTGCCATCGCTGTGGCACCGCGTGGAACAACAGCCCGTATAATTCCCGGATCGTTTTCCGGAGGCCGCCATGTTCGTCGCCCTGATCAAACCCCTCGCCCGCCTGCATCCCCGCGCCTGGGACTTCATCCAGCTGACGCGCATGGACAAGCCGATCGGCATCTACCTGCTGCTCTGGCCGACGCTGTGGGCGCTGTGGATGGCCAGCGGCGGCGTGCCGAGCGTGAAGAACCTGGTGATCTTCATCCTCGGCACCGTGTTGATGCGCATGGCTGGCTGCGTGATCAACGACTTCGCCGACCGCAAGCTCGACGGCCACGTCGAACGCACCAAGGCGCGCCCGTTGGCGACCGGCAAGATCACCGTGCGCGAGGCCTGGATTGCCTTCTTCACGCTGCTGGGGCTGAGTTTCCTGCTGGTGCTGTGCACCAATGAGCAGACCATCTGGCTGTCCTTCGGCGGCGCGGCGGTGGCGGCGCTCTACCCCTTCATGAAGCGCTACACCTACTACCCGCAGGTGGTGCTGGGCGCGGCGTTCTCCTGGGGTATCCCGATGGCCTTCACCGCGGCCAGCGGCACGCTGCCGGCGGTGGCCTGGCTGCTGTTCTTCGCCAACGTGCTGTGGACAGTCGCGTACGACACCTACTACGCGATGACCGACCGCGAGGACGACCTGAAGATGGGCATGAAGTCCACGGCGATCCTCTTCGGCGACGCCGACCGGGTGATCAACCTGAGCCTGCAGGGCCTGATGCTCCTGCTGCTGATCCTGGCCGGCAACAAGCTGGCGATGCACCTGACTTACTACCTGGGCCTGGCCGTGGCGGCGGGCTGCTTCGCCTGGCAGTTCCACTCGACCCGCGACCGCGAGCCGATGAAGTGCTTCAAGGCCTTCCTGCACAACCACTGGGCGGGGCTGGCGATCTTCCTCGGCACCGTGCTGGACTTCGCCCTGCGCTGATCGGGGCCCCTGCAGGAGCGCACCATGCGCGCGATCGCGGGCGTGGCCCGCTCCTGCAGGGAAATGCGGATCACATCAGGGCTTGGCCATGTGCCAGACGCCCATCTTGCCCTCGCCGGCCATGTCGCCGGCCTTCTTGTCCTGCACGAAGGTGTACAGCGGCTTGCCCTTGTAGGCCCACTGCACGGTGCCGTCATCGCGCTTGATCATGGTCCAGTCGCCCATCGCCTTGGCGTCAGCCGAGGCCATCAGGGGCGGCCAGTTCTGCGCGCAGCCGCCATTGCACATCGACTTGCCGCCACTGTCCTTGTCGAAGGTGTAGAGCGTCATGCCCTTGGCATCGACCAGCATGCCGTTCTTCTCCATGCCGGGCGCCGCGGCCAGGGCGGACATCGCCGGCAGCATCAGGCCCAGTGCCAGGGCCGGGAATAGCAGTTTCATAAACACTTCTCCTCTGGTGAGGTGGAAACGGCGCGAGCACCGGCGCAAAGGCGGGCGGAAATGCAGGCAGGGCCGGCCAGGGGACGTCGACAACGCACTCACTACCGTCATCGCAAGACTCCGGCAGGCTCTCTGCCGGGCACACCGCCGACCGGGCCGGTGGGTTCCGCTTGTGCCGCGTGGTAAGCGCGCGGCGACCCCATGAGCATAGACGAGCGCTCTGGCACGAGGCTCAGCTACCATCGCGGTGTCACATTCATGAAATATTTCCGTTATCTAATGCGGCGCATTACAGAAATTCTGAGGCCTCAGCATGGTTGGCAAGACAATCCTCATCGTCGATGACGAAGCTCCGATCCGGGAAATGATCGCCGTGGCCCTGGAGATGGCCGGCTACGAATGTCTGGAGGCCGACAGCGCCCAGACGGCTCACGCGGTGATCGTCGATCGCAAGCCGGACCTGATCCTGCTCGACTGGATGCTCCCGGGCACCTCCGGCATCGAACTGGCCCGCCGCCTCAAGCGCGACGAGCTGACCTCGGCCATCCCGATCATCATGCTCACCGCCAAGGGCGAAGAGGACAACAAGATCCAGGGTCTGGAAGTCGGCGCGGATGACTACATCACCAAGCCCTTCTCCCCGCGCGAACTGGTTGCCCGCCTGAAGGCCGTGCTGCGCCGCACTGGTGCCGGCGACAGCGAGACGCCGATCGAAGTCGGTGGCCTGATGCTCGACCCGATCAGCCACCGCGTGACCATCGACGGCAAGCCCGCCGAGATGGGCCCCACCGAATACCGTCTGCTGCAGTTCTTCATGACCCACCAGGAGCGCGCCTACACCCGTGGCCAACTGCTGGACCAGGTCTGGGGCGGCAACGTCTACGTCGAGGAGCGCACCGTCGACGTGCACATCCGCCGTCTGCGCAAGGCCCTGGGCGAGGTATACGAAAATCTGGTTCAGACCGTGCGCGGCACCGGGTATCGTTTCTCGACCAAAAGCTGACCCGGCTTCTCATCTGGCGGGCACAAGGAACGGAATTTCGTGACCCAGAACTGGAGTGGCGTGTTGATACGCCACCTGCTGCTAGTCGTAGCCGCCGGCGCGCTGCTCGGCCTGATCACCGGCCAGTACGGCTGGGCCATCGCCGTGGCGCTGGCGGGCTATCTCGGCTGGTCGACCTGGCAGCTGCTGCGCCTGCACAAGTGGCTGAAGAACCACCAGCCCGATGAAGCCCCGCCCGATGGCTACGGCCTGTGGGGCGAGGTGTTCGACAGCATCTACCACCTGCAGCGGCGCAACCAGCGCGCCCGCGGGCGTCTGCAGGCAGTGATCGACCGCATGCAGGAGTCCACCGCGGCGCTGCGCGACGGCATGATCCTGCTCGACCGCGACGGCAACCTCGAGTGGTGGAACCAGTCCGCCGAACGCCTGCTGGGCCTGAAGAGCCCTCAGGACGGCGGCCAGCCGGTGACCAACCTGGTGCGCCATCCGCGCTTCAAGGAGTACTTCGAGGGCGAGGACTACCGCGAGCCGCTGGAGCTCTCCTCGCCGATCAACGACAACCTGCGCCTGCAGTTCCACATCACCCTCTATGGCGCCGGCGAGCACCTGATGCTGGTGCGCGACGTGACCCGCGTCCATCAGCTGGAGCAGATGCGCAAGGACTTCGTCGCCAACGTCTCCCACGAACTGCGCACGCCATTGACGGTGATCGCCGGCTACCTGGAGACGCTGCTGGATAACGTCGAGGACGTGAACCCGCGCTGGACGCGCGCGCTGCAGCAGATGCAGCAGCAGGCCGGGCGCATGCAGAACCTGCTCAACGACCTGCTCCTGCTGGCCAAGCTGGAAGCCACCGACTACCCGGCGGACAACAAGCCGGTGGCGGTGGACCTGATGCTGCTGTCGATCCGCAACGACGCCCAGGCGCTGTCCGGCGCGCGCAGCCATCGCATCAGCCTGGAGGCGGATTCGAAGGTCAAGCTCAAGGGCAGCGAGGCCGAACTGCGCAGCGCCTTCTCCAACCTGGTGTTCAACGCCGTGAAGTACACCCCCGAGGAAGGCGAAATCCGCATTCGCTGGTGGGCCGACGAGCAAGGCGCGCACCTCGCCGTGCAGGACAGCGGTATCGGCATCGATCCCAAGCACCTGCCACGCCTGACCGAGCGTTTCTATCGCGTCGATTCCAGCCGCAATGCCAGCACCGGTGGCACCGGCCTGGGCCTGGCCATCGTCAAGCACGTGCTGCTGCGCCACCGCGGCACCCTGGACATCAGCAGCGTGCCGGGCAAGGGCAGCAGCTTCACCTGCCACTTCCCGCCGCAGCAGATCGAGAGCCGCGCATAACGGTGTCCGACTTCGACTCTGGTATAGACGGGCTTGCCAGCCAGGCCCCGCGAACCGCATTCTTGTCCGTCCATTCTTGAACCAACAGAACCATGGACCCTTCCCCTAGTAGCAACTTCCTCACCTATTTCGCCGATTTCGGCCTGATCCTGTTCGCCCTGTTCCTCGTCGTGCTCAACGGTTTCTTCGTCGCCGCCGAGTTCGCCATGGTCAAGCTGCGCTCGACCCGCGTGGAGACCATCGCCAACCAGCACGGCTGGCGCGGCACCATCCTGCGCAAGGTGCACAACCAGCTCGACGCCTACCTCTCCGCCTGCCAGCTGGGCATCACCCTCGCCTCACTGGGCCTGGGCTGGGTCGGCGAGCCGGCCTTCGCCGAGCTGCTGGAGCCCTTGCTGGCCGCGGTCGGCGTGCACTCCGAGGAAGTCATCCGCGGCGTGTCGTTCTTCACTGCGTTCTTCATCATCTCCTACCTGCACATCGTGGTCGGCGAGCTGGCGCCCAAGTCCTGGGCAATCCGCAAGCCGGAGCTGCTGTCGCTGTGGACGGCGGTGCCGCTGTACCTGTTCTACTGGGCGATGTACCCGGCGATCTGGCTGCTCAACGCCAGCGCCAACACCATCCTGAAGATTGCCGGGCAAGGCGAGCCGGGCCCTCACCACGAGCACCACTACAGCCGTGACGAGCTCAAGCTGATCCTGCACTCCAGCCGCGCCCACGACCCCAGCGACCAGGGCATGCGCGTGCTGGCCTCGGCAGTGGAGCTGGGCGAGCTGGAAGTGGTGGACTGGGCCAACTCCCGCGAGGACCTGGTCTTCCTGGAGCGCAGCGCCCCGCTGGACGACATCCTCGCCACCATCCGCCGCCACAAGTACAGCCGCTACCCGGTGTACGACAGCGAGAAGGGCGAGTTCATCGGCCTGCTGCACATCAAGGACCTGCTGCTGGCCCTGGCCACGCTGGACAGCCTGCCGGAGTCCTTCGACCTCGACGAGCTGACCCACCCGCTGGAAATGGTCACCAAGCACCTGCCGCTGGCCCGCCTGCTGGAGCAGTTCCGCCAGGGCGGCTCGCACTTCGCGCTGGTGGAGGAAGCCGACCACAAGGTCGTCGGCTACCTGACCATGGAAGACGTGCTGGAAGTGCTGGTCGGTGACATCCAGGACGAACACCGCAAGGCCGAGCGCGGCATCGTCGCCTACCAACCCGGCAAGCTGCTGGTGCGCGGCGACACGCCACTGTTCAAGCTGGAACGCCTGCTGGGCCTGGACCTGGACCACGTCGAGGCGGACACCCTCGCCGGCCTGGTCTACGACACCCTCAAGCGCGTGCCGGAAGAAGAGGAAGTGCTGGATACCGAAGGCCTGCGCATCATCGTGAAGAAGATGAAAGGCCCGAAGATTGTCCTCGCCAAGGTGGTGAAGCTCGACTGAGTCTTTTGCCCTGAATGAAAAAGGCTGCCCCCGGGCAGCCTTTTTCGTTGGCAAATGCTCGACTGCAGGAGCGCGCCATGCGCGCGATCGCGGGCATGGCCCGCTCCTACAGGTCTGCGCCATGCGTCATGGGCATGCAATAAGGCGTGCCCACGCGGACGCGAAAGAAGCGAATCAGTTGCCCTTCACCACCGCGAAATTCGGCAGCGTATCCACCGGCTGGGAGAAGTCGTAGGGAATCGACTCCAGCGCCAGACCGACGTTGCGCTGCACCACGAAGTGCAGGTGCGGGCCGCTGCTGTTACCGGTGTTGCCCGACTGCGCCAGCGGCGTGCCGGTACCGACGCGCTGGCCCTCGCGCACCAGCACCGAGCCGCGCATCAGGTGCAGGTACACACCCATGGTGCCGTCGTCATGCAGTATCCGCACGAAGTTGCCGGAGGGGTTCTTGCCGCGCCCGCTCTGGCCGTTCTCGACCTTCACCACGGTACCGCCGCGCGCCGCGATGATCGGCGTGCCTACCGGCATGGCGATATCCATGGCGTAGCGGCCCTTGGGCGTGAAGTGGCTGTAGCGGCCATTGGCGCCCTGGGTCAGGCGGAACGGCCCGCCGGTCCATGGCAGCGCGTACTGGTAGGACAACGGCGTCAGTCGCGGATCGCCCAGCGCATAGCGCAGCTTGGGCTTGTAGCGCAGCGGCCTGGCGGGATCGAGCGGCGCCAGGGTGGCGAGGCGAATCGAGCTGCGCGGCGGCAGCACCCAGCGGATCGGCCGCTCCGGCGCGCCCACGGCGTTCTGCACACCGGTCACGCTCAGCTCGACTTCCACCGGTGCGTACAGGTCGTTGCGCACCTGCAGGGTCTCGCCGCCGGCGTGCTTCTTCGTCTCCAGCTTCACCTGTTCTTCCAGGTGCTCGACCATGCGATCGCGGAAAACGAAGACAGCCGCACCCGCCACGGCCTTGTCCGTGTAGGTGACCACGCCATTGGCGTCGGTGTACTTGTAGATGGTCACGGCCGAAGCCGTCCCGGATGCGGCCAGAAGACCGCACAGGAGGATACTGCGCCCTAGCATGTCGACTCTGGTTATAGGTATGGCGACGCTGGCAAGACTAGCAGCGTCGCCCGTGCGTCGCGACCTGCCGCCGGTCGGCCTGTGAAACAGTCCCGGTTGCCGGCGGGCGGATTTGTAACCGGATCAGGCGCCGGGCACGTAGTGCTTCTGCGAGCTGCCGCGGGCGATCAGGCGGGACAGGTAGTCGAGCTTCTGCGGGTCGCGGTCGACGAAGCGGAAGGTCAGTTGCAGCCACTCGCTGTCCGGCTTGGGCTCCAGCGCTGCCACGGCATGCAGGTAGCCGTTGAGGCGGGCGACGTCGCTGTCTTCTTCCAGGTCCAGCACGGCGCTTTCCAGCACCTGGGGCAGCGGCGTACCGCGCTTCACCACCAGCAGCGCTTCCTTGAGGCTGAGCGCCTTGATCACACAGGGCAGGCTCGCCGAGGGCAGGCGCAGCTGGCCTTGCTGACCCTTGGCGCCACTGCGGGCGGCCGGAGCCGCGGCAGCCGGTGCCGGAGCCGCCGGGCGCGGCGCAGCGGGCGCGGCCGCCGGGCGTACTACCTCGGCCTTGCCACCGGTGAGAGCAGCCAGGGAGTCATTGGGCATGGAGCCGACCAGGCTGCGCTGCGGCGCCTGGGCCGCAAGGGCTTCCAGCTTGCCGGCTCGCGACAGCGCCTTCTTCACCTTGCTCACCAGCTGGTCGTTGGAGAACGGCTTGCCGATGAAGTCGGAGACGCCGGCCTGGATGGCCTGCACCACGTTGTCCTTGTCGCCGCGGCTGGTGACCATGATGAAGGGCGTGGTCTTCAGGTGATCCTGCTCGCGGCACCAGGTAAGCAGCTCGATACCCGACAGCTCGGGCATTTCCCAGTCGCAGAGGATCAGGTCCACGGCCTGGCGCGCGAGGAACTGCTGCGCCTTGCGGCCGTTGACCGCTTCTTCGATCTGCAGACCAGGGAAATGGTCCCGCAGTCCCTTCTTCACCAGGTCACGGATGAACGGAGCGTCATCCACGACCAGCACACTGACCTTGCCCATCGGCATCTCCCGAAAACGATAGGGCGAAGGATAGCCTTGCCGGGTGGCTACATGCCATTGGTGAGGGACCGCTCGGCCATAAAATGACGAACCCGGCGCGATGGCCGGGTCCGTTCTGGTACGGGCGTCTGGCTTATTCGGCCTTGTCGGCCTTGCCAGCGGTGCCCTGCACCTCTTCCTTCATGCGGGTCAGGCCGATGTGGCGGACGTCGGTGCCGCGCACCAGGTAGATCACCAGTTCGGCGATGTTGCGCGCGTGGTCGCCGATGCGCTCCAGCGAACGCAGCGCCCAGATGACGTTGAGCACGCGGGAGATGGCACGCGGGTCTTCCATCATGTAGGTGACCAGCTCGCGCAGGGCGGTCTTGTATTCGCGGTCGACGGTCTTGTCGTACTGCGCAACCGACAGTGCGAGGTCGGCGTCGAAACGGGCGAAGGCGTCCAGCGCCTCCTGCACCATCTTGCGCACCTGGTTGCCGATGTGGCGCACCTCGACGTAGCCGCGCGGCGACTCACCTTCCTCGCACAGCTGGATGGCGCGGCGGGCGATCTTCGAGGCTTCGTCGCCGATGCGCTCGAGGTCGATCACCGACTTGGAGATGCTGATGATCAGGCGCAGGTCGGAGGCAGCCGGCTGGCGGCGGGCGAGGATGCGCAGGCATTCCTCGTCGATGTTGCGCTCCATCTGGTTGATCTGGTCGTCGATCTCGCGCACCTGCTGGGCCAGGCCCGAGTCGGCGTCGATCAGCGCGTTGACCGCGTCGTTGACCTGCTTCTCCACCAGGCCGCCCATGGCCAGCAGGTGGCTGCGCACATCTTCCAGTTCGGCGTTGAACTGCTGCGAGATGTGGTGGGTGAGGCTTTCTTTGTTGATCATGTTCGCTCCGCGAAAGCCGCAGGCGCCGGGCCGCTGGCTTGTGATGTTCTCCGGGAAGTTCTACCGCGCACGCAATACCGCGAGACTAGCCGTAGCGACCGGTGATGTAGTCTTCGGTCTGCTTCTTGGCCGGGTTGGTGAACAGGGTATCGGTATCGCCGAACTCGATCAGCTTGCCCATGTACATGAACGCCGTGTAGTCGGAGACACGTGCGGCCTGCTGCATGTTGTGGGTCACGATGACGATGGTGAACTTGGATTTCAGCTCGTAGATCAGCTCTTCGATCTTCAGGGTGGAGATCGGGTCCAGTGCCGAGCAGGGCTCATCGAGCAGCAGGACTTCCGGCTCCACGGCGATGGTGCGGGCAATGACCAGACGCTGCTGCTGGCCACCGGAGAGGCCGAGGGCGGATTCGTGCAGGCGATCCTTCACTTCATCCCACAGGGCAGCGCCCTTGAGCGCCCACTCGACGGCTTCGTCGAGAACGCGCTTCTTGTTGATGCCCTGGATGCGCAGGCCGTACACCACGTTCTCGTAGATGCTCTTGGGGAACGGGTTGGGCTTCTGGAACACCATGCCGACGCGGCGACGCAGTTCGGCGACGTCGACGTTCTTGGCGAAGATGTTGTGGCTGTCCAGGAGGATCTCGCCCTTCACGTTGCAGCCATCGACCAGGTCGTTCATGCGGTTGAAGCAACGCAGCAGGGTCGACTTGCCGCAGCCGGACGGGCCGATGAAGGCGGTCACGCGCTGCTTGGGAATGTTCATGCTGACGTCGAACAGCGCCTGCTTTTCGCCGTAGAACAGGCTCAGGCCGGGCACTTCGAGGGCGACGGTCTCGCTTTCCAGGTTCATGCCATGGCGGTCGCCGCGGCCGAGCGCGCCGATATCGATGCCGTGGGATGCGGTGTCATGTTGCATGTTCAGTCTCCTTGGGAGGCCAGGCGGCGGGCACGGCCCGCCGCCTGCAGAATCAGTTTTCCAGCGCCTTGTACTTTTCGCGCAGGCGGTTACGAATGGCGATGGCCGAGAAGTTCAGCAGGGCGATCACCATCACCAGCAGCAGCGCGGTGGCGTACACCAGCGGGCGCGCGGCCTCGACGTTCGGGCTCTGGAAGCCGACGTCATAGATGTGGAAGCCCAGGTGCATGATCTTCTGGTCCAGGTGCACGTACGGGTAGTTGCCGTCCACCGGCAGCGCCGGAGCCAGCTTCACCACGCCCACCAGCATCAGCGGCGCCACTTCACCGGCGGCACGGGCCACGGCGAGGATCAGGCCGGTCATCATCGCCGGGCTGGCCATCGGCAGGACCACTTTCCACAGGGTCTCGGCCTTGGTCGCGCCCAGGGCGAGGGAGCCTTCACGGGTGGCCCGCGGGATGCGCGCCAGGCCTTCTTCGGTGGCCACGATCACCACCGGCACCGCGAGGATGGCGAGGGTCAGCGAGGCCCAGAACAGCCCCGGCGTGCCGAAGGTCGGCGCCGGCAGGGCTTCGGGGAAGAACATCCGGTCGAGCGAGCCGCCCAGCACGTAGACGAAGAAGCCCAGGCCGAACACGCCGTAGACGATCGCCGGAACACCCGCGAGGTTGTTCACCGCGATGCGGATGATGCGGGTCAGCAGGCCCTGACGGGCGTACTCGCGCAGGTAGACGGCAGCGATCACACCGAACGGTGTGACGATCACGGCCATCACCAGGGTCATCATCACGGTGCCGAAGATGGCCGGGAAGATACCGCCCTCGGTGTTGGCTTCACGCGGGTCATCGCTGAGGAATTCCCACAGCTTCTTGAAGTAGAAGCTCAGTTTGGTGGCCACGCCCATTTGGTTCGGCTGGTAGGCATGCACCAGCTTGCCGACGCTGATTTCGGTCTGCTGGCCGGTGGCGTCGCGCATGACGATACTGTCGCGGTTGAACTCCTGGTGCAGGCCGTTGAGCTGCTCTTCCAGCACCTTGTACTGGGCGTTCAGCTCGGCGCGGCCGGCGGCGATGTCGGCCTCGGCGGTGGCATCCAGCTTGTTGTTCAGCTGCAGGCCACGTTCCTTGAGGCGCAGGCGCTCCAGACCATGGTTGATGCCGCCAATGTCCTTCTTCTCCAGCCGGTACAGCTTGCTGTAGAGCTCATCGACGCGCTTGAGACGGGTCTGCAGCTCGGCCATGGCGCTCGGACCTTCGGCAACCACCTTGCCGTTTTCCTTCACGCTCAGCAGGTAGCCATAGAAGTTGCCCCACTCGCGGCGCTCCAGGGTGACCAGGTCTGCCGGGTGACGACGGTCGGTCAGCCATTCGCCGATCACCCAGGAGAAGTCGCTGCCGTAGAGGTCGCGGTTGCCCAGCTTGAGCAGTTCGCGGGTCATGAACTCCGGACCATTGTCCGGCACCGGCAGACCGGCGCCGCGCAGACGTTCGCGCGGCACCTGCTCGATCTGGACTTCTTCGCCGATCAGGGTCTTGGGCGCTTCACCGGGGACGGTGTAGGTCGCTTCGATCACGTCCGCCGGCCAGAAGTGGCCGAGACCGCGCACGGCGATCACGGCGAGCAGGCCGATGGTCATGATCACGGCGATGGACACCGCACCCGCGTTCATCCACACCCAGGGAGAACCGCTGGCAAACCACGCTTTGACGGATTCCTGTTTCTGTTTCACGGAACGTAGCCTCGTCGGGCGTCGCTTAGAGCGACGCGTATTTCTTGCGCAGGCGCTGACGGATCAGCTCTGCCAGGGTGTTCATCACGAAGGTGAAGGACAGCAGCACCAGTGCCGAGAGGAACAGCACGCGGTAGTGAGTGCCACCCACCTCCGACTCGGGCATTTCCACCGCGACGTTCGCCGCGAGGGTGCGCATGCCCTGGAAGATGTTCACGTCCATGACCGGGGTGTTGCCGGTGGCCATCAGCACGATCATGGTCTCGCCCACGGCGCGGCCCATGCCGATCATCAGCGCGGAGAAGATGCCCGGGCTGGCGGTCAGGATCACCACGCGGGTCAGCGTCTGCCAGGGCGTGGCGCCCAGGGCCAGGGAGCCGTAGGTCAGGCTGCGCGGCACGCTGAAGATGGCGTCTTCGGCGATGGAGAAGATGTTCGGAATCACCGCGAAGCCCATGGCCAGGCCCACTACCAGAGCATTGCGCTGGTCGTAGGTGATGCCCAGGTCATGGCTGATCCACAGGCGCATGTCGCCGCCGAAGAACATGGTCTCCAGGTGCGGGCTCATCCACAGGGCGAAGGCGCCGGTGGCGAGGACCACGGGGATCAGGATCGCTGCCTCCCACCCGGCCGGCAGACTCAGGCGGATGCGCTCGGGCAGACGGCTCCAGATCAGGCCGGCAGCGAGGATACCCAGCGGGGTAAGCAGTAGCAGGCTGAAGATGCCCGGCAGGTGGCCTTCGACGTACGGCGCCAGGAACAGGCCGGCGAAGAAGCCGAGGATCACGGTCGGCAGCGCTTCCATCAGCTCGATCACCGGCTTCACCTTGCGGCGCATGCCCGGAGCCATGAAGTAGGCGGTGTAGACGGCGGCGGCGATGGCCAGGGGCGCAGCGAGGATCATCGCGTAGAACGCGGCCTTCAGGGTACCGAAGGTCAGCGGCGACAGGCTCAGCTTGGGCTCGAAGTCGGTGGTCGCGGCGGTGGACTGCCAAACGTAGGACGGCTTGTCGTAGCTCTCGTACCAGACCTTGCCCCACAGCGCGCTGAATGACACTTCCGGGTGCGGGTTGCTCAGGCTGAAGCGACGCAGCTCACCGCCCTGCTCGAGGATCAGTCGGTTGGCGCGCGGCGACAGGGCCATCGGGCCGGCGGAGGGCGCGACGTTCTCCACCAGCAGCGTACGGTGCGCGGTGCTGTGGAAAATGCCCAGGTTGCCCTGCTTGTCGATGGCCAGGAAGCCCTTGCGGCGCTGCTCCGGCGCGATGCTGGAGATCGGCTGGTCGCCCAGCTTGAAATCACGCACGTGGGACAGGCGCGGTTCGCCGTCTTCGCCACGGGCCATGAACCACTGGCTGATGCCGCCCTTGGAGTCGCCGACCATCAGCGAGATGCCACCCAGCAGCTGGCTGCTGGCAGTCACTTCGGCGGACGCGTCATCCAGCAGCTTGTAGCGGCCGTTGAGCTGGTGGGAGTTCAGGTCGAACACGTCGGCCTGGGCGCGGCCATTGAGCACATAGAGCCACTGCTTGCGCGGGTCCATGTAGATGGCCTTCACCGGATCGGCGATCTGCGGCAGGTTGATGCGTTCTTCCTGCAGGGTGCTCTCGCCGGTCAGCATGTTTTCCTGCTGAGTCAGGCCGAGCAGGAGCATCTCGCTGCCGGTGGACGCGGCCAGCAACAGGCTGTCGTCACCCGAGACGATCGCCACGTGCTCCAGCGGACGGCCCTGGGGATCCAGGTTCATCGGCGCTTCGCCGTAGGGATAGTCGATGTGCGGGGTGATGGTCTTCTTGTTGTCCGGGTAGGTGACCTTGTAGTTGTGCTTGAACACCAGCACCTGGCCGTTGGACAGGCCCAGCGCGACGGTCGGATGACCCGGCTGGTCCTCGGCGATGGAGGTGACGCTGGTGCCGGCGGGCAGCTTCAGCGAAACGCGGTCCATCTCGTCGCCTTTCTTGGCGTCGAAGAACACCACTTCGCCGTTGGCGGCGACGCGCATGCCCACCATGTTCTGCTCTTCGATGCTCAGCAGCAGCGGCGCCTGGGCCGTTTTCAGCCAGGTCGGAGCGAGGGGGTCACGCGCCTCCAGTTCGGCGCCGCGGAACAGCGGCAGCACGACGTAGGCGAGGTAGAAGAAGATCAGGGTAATGGCAGCCAGCACGGCGAGCCCGCCGACCAGGACGTACCAACGGGTCAGTCGATCCTTGAGCGCCCGGATACGGCGCTTGCGCTGCAGGGCAGGCGTATTGAAATCGATCCGCTCGGGGAGAGAAGAAGTCATCGGGGAGTTGGCCATGTCGTTCATGGAGTGACACCCTAGCGGCCCTATATGACAGAAAGATGACATGGAGGTGACGCGACAAAGCCCGCCAGCAGAGCCATGCTGGCGGGCTCGGTCGAGTAAGCGTCAGCCCATGCCGGGCGGAGATCTCCGCCCGGTTGAAGGGCTGATTACAGACCCAGGTCCTTGATCGCTTTTTCGGCGACTTTGGACGGCAGCGGGATGTAGCCGTCTTTCACGACAACCTGCTGGCCGGTCTTGGAGAGCACCATCTTCAGGAACTGGGCTTCCAGCGGGTTCAGCGGCTTGTTTGGCGCCTTGTTGACGTAGACGTAGAGGAAACGCGACAGCGGGTAGGTGCCGTTCAGGGCATTCGCCTCGTTGTCTTCGATGAACTCGCCGCCTTCCTTCTTGGCCAGGGCAACGGTCTTCACGCTAGCGGTCTTGTAACCGATACCGGAGTAGCCAACGCCGTTCAGGGACTGGCTGACCGACTGAACCACGGAAGCCGAACCCGGCTGCTCGTTCACGTTCGGCTTGTAGTCGCCTTTGCACAGGGCTTCTTCCTTGAAGTAGCCGTAGGTGCCGGAGACGGAGTTGCGACCGAACAGCTGGACGGGCTTGTTGGCCCAGTCGCCGGTCAGGCCCAGGTCACCCCAGGTCTTCACTTCCGACTTGCCGCCGCACAGGCGGGTGGAGGAGAAGATGGCGTCGACCTGTTGCATGGTCAGACCCTTGATGGGGTTGTCCTTGTGCACGAAGATCGCCAGGGCATCCACGGCAACCGGAACAGCGGTCGGCTTGTAGCCGTACTTCTGTTCGAAGGCCTGCAGCTCGACGTCCTTCATCTTGCGGCTCATGGGACCTAAGTTGGCGGTGCCTTCGGTCAGAGCCGGCGGCGCGGTGGAGGAACCGGCGGCCTGGATCTGCACGTTAACGTTCGGGTACAGGCGCTTGTACTCTTCCGCCCACATGGTCATCAGGTTGGCCAGAGTGTCGGAACCGACGCTCGACAGGTTGCCCGACACACCGCTGGCTTTCTGGTAGTCCGGCAGGGCCGGATCGATCGCGGCTACCGCACTGGCGGTGCCTACGCCTGCAGCGACAAAAGTCAGGGCCGCCATCAAACGCTTGAGTTTCATGCCTTGCTCCTTAAGGAGAATGGGGTTGGATGGAACGGGGGCCAGTATCGGCAGGCCGCATGAAGACTCTATGACTGGAATGTGACAGTTGGATGAAATGCCATCAGTGTGGCAGCAGAGGCTTTGTAACAGGAACACCGCTACCCGCAGGAAAGGGAGAATAACGCTGAAATGGCTGTTCTAGAGGGCTATGAGCCCTGCCCTCAGCTAAGGCGGCAAGTATTTGCAGGCGCTCATCCGGCCATGATCATGGCGACTAGGAAGCAGCCCATGCACACCAGGTAAGGCAGCAGAAGCCATTTATAGATACCGTGCCGGCGCCCTAGAAAGAAGCCGAAACCCGGGATGATCAGGGCGAGAATCGCAGCTGGCCCTGCCCGCGCCACGAGCAGGCAGAAGGCGAGCAGCTGACCGACGCTCAGGCTCAGAACACCCAGCAGGATGAAGGTAGAAATCAACGTTTCCATGTCGAACGGCGTCCTTTTTCGCGCCAAAAAAGCAAAACCCCCGGCCAGCGATGCTGACCAGGGGTCTTGGGATAGGAGCTTGACGATGACCTACTCTCACATGGAGAAACTCCACACTACCATCGGCGATGCGTCGTTTCACTACTGAGTTCGGGATGGGATCAGGTGGTTCCAACGCTCTATGGTCGTCAAGCAATTCTTTATGGACGCTCGTGGCAAGTGCACACGCTCATCCAGATTCGGGTATGTGACAGGTATTTGCGGTTCACACGAACTTTCGGTTCGTTACGTCTTCACCGTACAACACGCAAATTGTTTGGGTGTTATATGGTCAAGCCTCACGGGCAATTAGTATCGGTTAGCTCAACGCCTCACAGCGCTTACACACCCGACCTATCAACGTCGTAGTCTTCGACGGCCCTTCAGGGGAATCAAGTTCCCAGTGAGATCTCATCTTGAGGCTAGTTTCCCGCTTAGATGCTTTCAGCGGTTATCTATTCCGAACATAGCTACCCGGCAATGCCACTGGCGTGACAACCGGAACACCAGAG
>NZ_JACVAR010000049.1:0-281 GCF_014851965.1 Pseudomonas sp. PDM22 | reverse complement strand
ACAAGCTACGCCTGGATGACTCGCGCGGAAAAGAGCACATCAAGCTCAGCACCGAATACAGCGGCAAGAGCCAGCTGAATCTCGGCCATCTGGTGGATGCGCAACGGCAGCAACGCGGCGAAGGCTTCGAACTGCGCACCGACGGTTGGGGCGTGGTGCGCGCCGGCAAGGGCCTGTTCATCAGCGCCGACGCCCAGCCCGGCGCACAGGGCAAAACGCTGGACATGCAGGCCGCCGTGCGCGAGCTGGAGCAAGCCCTGGAACAGGTCCGCGCCATGGCC
>NZ_JACVAR010000048.1:0-286 GCF_014851965.1 Pseudomonas sp. PDM22 | reverse complement strand
TGTCGCCATTGCCCATGCCACGGCCGCCGGAAACGACGATCTTGGCAGCGGTCAGTTCCGGACGGTCGGACTTGGCCAGTTCTTCGCCCACGAAGGCGGACTTGCCGGCATCGGCCGGGCCGGAAACGGTTTCAACAGCGGCGGAGCCACCTTCGGCAGCAACGGCGTCGAAGCCGGTGCCACGCACGGTGATGACCTTGACGGCGGCCGAGGATTGCACGGTAGCGATGGCGTTACCGGCATAGATCGGACGCTTGAAGGTGTCGGCGCTGACCACTTCGATGAT
>NZ_JACVAR010000047.1:0-288 GCF_014851965.1 Pseudomonas sp. PDM22 | reverse complement strand
GATCATCGTTGTCCACCACGTCCTTGATGACCGGTGCGGTCGGCGCAGTGGTGTCGATGACGATCGGGTACGGCTGCGACGCATCGCTGATGTTGCCAGCCGGGTCTTCGGCCTTGACGGTGAAGTCGTGCTCGCCTTCGGCCAGGGCCTTGTCAGCCGGGACTTCGAACGACCAGGTGCCGTCATCCTTGGCGGTGGTGGAGCCCAGCTCCTTGCCGCCGTCGAAGACGTGGATGATGTCGCCCTTCTCGGCACCGTCGCCGGAAATCACCGGGGTGGTGTCGTTGG
>NZ_JACVAR010000046.1:0-323 GCF_014851965.1 Pseudomonas sp. PDM22 | reverse complement strand
GGTTCTGGTAGAGGCGGTACTGGCGGGCGAGGCCCAGCAACGCAAAGCGGGGCACAAAAACCACCTCGTAGCGGGATTCGTCCCGTGACATGGCCAGCAGGGAAAAGCGGCTGATCGTGCCGTACAGCGTGCGCAGGGGTGGAGCGATTGGCGGCGTGTAGCCGGGAATGCCCAACTGCTCGGGCGGCGCGCGCAGGCTGAAGCTGGCGTCCTTGCAGAGGAAGGCGTCGGCCGGGAGATCGCGGTGGGTGCTGGTGAATTCGATGCGGTAGGTGAAGGGTTGGCTGAGGGCTTCATCGCCGCTGAAGGCCAGGACATCCAGA
>NZ_JACVAR010000045.1:0-330 GCF_014851965.1 Pseudomonas sp. PDM22 | reverse complement strand
CACCGGGCGCGGTGATCGTCCGCCTGCACAGCAGCGCCGCCCGCGACCGCAGCTTCGAAGTGCAATTCGAAGCCATCCCCTACGACGAGCAGGTCTGCTTCCGTCCCGACGTGCCGGCCAAACCGGTGATCGCCGGCACCATCCCGGCCCGCATTACCAGCCCCGAGCCGAATGACCTGTACGGCCACATCGATAAGGAAGGTCGCTACAAGTGCCATTTCGTCTTCGACCGCGACACTTGGCCCGCAGGGCGCGAGTCAATGTGGCTGCGCCTGGCCCGCCCCTACGGCGGCGAAACGTACGGCCTGCACCTGCCTTTGATACAAGGCA
>NZ_JACVAR010000044.1:0-332 GCF_014851965.1 Pseudomonas sp. PDM22 | reverse complement strand
CAACGTCGCCGACGTGGTGGCCGACCATGGCTACAGCGTCGACACCACCGCACCGGTAGCGCACCTCACCATCGACCCTGTGACCGAGGACGACGTCCTCAACTACATCGAGTCGCAGAGCGACCAGGCTATCAGCGGCAAGGTGACCGGCGAGTACCAGGCGGGCGATGTCGTCAGCTTCGCGCTCAATGGTACCGACTACAGTGCCAAGGTCGCCGCAGACGGTAGCTGGAGCGTCATGGTGGCCGGTTCTGATCTGGCTGCAGACAGCAACATTCACGCGACACTGGTCGCTCACGATGCCGCTGGCAACAGCGCCAACGTCGTCGCCG
>NZ_JACVAR010000043.1:0-352 GCF_014851965.1 Pseudomonas sp. PDM22 | reverse complement strand
ACGGTGTCGATGGTCAGGGTCGCTACCGGTGCGGTCAGGTCCACGGTGTACGCATGGCTGGCCTTCACGTCGGCACTGTTGCCAGCGGCATCGTGAGCCACCAGGGTGGCATCGATGCTGCTGCCCTTGGCCAGGTCGGTACCCGATACCTGCACGCTCCAGCTGCCATCAGCCGCTACCTTGGCGCTGTAGTCGGTGCCGTTGAGCTTGAAGCTGACCACGTCACCAGCCTGGAACTCACCGGCGGCCTTGCCGCTGATGGTCTGGTTGGTCATGGCTTCGGCGGCGTTGACGATGTCGTCGCCGGCGACCACGTTGATGGTCAGGGTCGCTACCGGCGCGACCAGGTCGA
>NZ_JACVAR010000042.1:0-376 GCF_014851965.1 Pseudomonas sp. PDM22 | reverse complement strand
AGTCTTACATCACAAGCACCCACACGAATTGCTTGATTCAACTTGTTAAAGAGCAGTTGGTTAAGGCTTTCGTCTCAACCGAGGCGCGCATTCTACGCTAACCTCATCTTCCGTCAAGCTTTATTTTCGAAAATTTCTTTTCTACTCAATCGCCTGGCTTCGGGGAGCCTAAGCTCTCGTCAGCAGCAAGCACAAACTGTGTGCTTACACTAATAGGCAAAGCCCCGGACAGCGAAGCTGACCGGGGCTTTGGGATAGGAGCTTGACGATGACCTACTCTCACATGGAGAAACTCCACACTACCATCGGCGATGCGTCGTTTCACTACTGAGTTCGGGATGGGATCAGGTGGTTCCAACGCTCTATGGTCGTCAAG
>NZ_JACVAR010000041.1:0-380 GCF_014851965.1 Pseudomonas sp. PDM22 | reverse complement strand
TTCACGGCTGGTGACGTGGTGAGCTTCAAGCTCAACGGCACCGACTACAGCGCCAAGGTCGCGGCAGACGGCAGCTGGAGCGTGAAGGTGGCCGGTGCGGACCTCGCAGCGGAAACCAACATCCACGCCACCCTGGTGGCCCACGATGCCGCCGGCAACATCAGCAATGTTGCGGCTGACCACGGCTACACCGTTGATGTCGTTGCACCGGTAGCGACCCTGGCCATCGACGTGGTGGCCGGTGATGACGTGGTCAACGCCGAAGAAGCCAAGGCCCAGCAGACCATCAGCGGCAAGGCCTCGGGTGAGTTCCAGGCTGGCGACGTGGTGAGCTTCAAGCTCAACGGCACCGACTACAGCGCCAAAGTGGCTGCAGACGG
>NZ_JACVAR010000040.1:0-424 GCF_014851965.1 Pseudomonas sp. PDM22 | reverse complement strand
TTAAAAATTTGGGTATGTGATAGAAGTAGACTGAATAATCTCTTTCACTGGTGATTATTCAAGTCAAGGTAAAATTTGCGAGTTCAAGCGCGAATTTTCGGCGAATGTCGTCTTCACGTTCGAGACAATAACCAGATTGCTTGGGGTTATATGGTCAAGTGAAGAAGCGCATACGGTGGATGCCTTGGCAGTCAGAGGCGATGAAAGACGTGGTAGCCTGCGATAAGCTTCGGGGAGTCGGCAAACAGACTTTGATCCGGAGATCTCTGAATGGGGAAACCCACCTAGCATAAGTTAGGTATCTTGCACTGAATACATAGGTGTAAGAGGCGAACCAGGGGAACTGAAACATCTAAGTACCCTGAGGAAAAGAAATCAACCGAGATTCCCTTAGTAGTGGCGAGCGAACGGGGATTAGCCCTTA
>NZ_JACVAR010000003.1:0-889694 GCF_014851965.1 Pseudomonas sp. PDM22 | reverse complement strand
TAAAACTCTCGAATTCACGAGTGTTACTTGCGTTGCTGATAATCAGTCGATCATCAGTCTTACATCACAAGCACCCACACGAATTGCTTGATTCAACTTGTTAAAGAGCAGTTGGTTAAGGCTTTCGTCTCAACCGAGGCGCGCATTCTACGCTAACCTCATCTTCCGTCAAGCTTTATTTTTCGAAAATTTCTTTTCTACTCAATCGCTTGTGCTTCAGCGAAGGAAGCCTTCTCATCAGCGGGAGGCGCATTCTACAGCGATCAAACTCGCTGTCAACCACCTCGGCGATCTTCTTTTCAGCTCGCTGCCGGAGCAGCTAATGAAGAGCGGCAAGTGAATCACCTGCCTGACCACCACTCTCAACTTCGAATCTCTGTAAGTACTTGATTTTCAAGTTCTTTCAGCGCTTCGTCGCTGGGAGTGGTGCGCATTATAGGGAGTTTAAATCGGCCGTCAACGACTAATTTAAACTTTCTGCAAAAAACTGCCCGGTCGATCAGTTTATGGCCATTCCCTGCCCTACCAACCTGCGCTCCTGGCGCAACAGGTAGGCACCCACCAGCAGGCCAACCACGCACAGCGCCACTACATAATAAGCCGGGCCCAGCGGGTCTTCCTTCATGAGGAGGGCAACCACCATGGGTGTCAGGCCTCCGAAGATGGCGTAGGCCAGGTTGTAGGAGAAGGACAGGCCGGTGAAGCGCACCACCGCCGGGAAGGCGTTGACCATCACGTAAGGCACCGCACCGATGACGCCGACGCACAGGCCGGTGACCGCATACAGCGGGAACAGCCAGTCCGGATGCGCCTTGAGGCTGGTGTAGAAGGTCCAGGAGACGACGCCCAGCAGGATGCTTCCATATATAAAGGTGCGGCCCGCGCCGAAACGGTCGGCGAGACGCCCGGACAGGATGCAGCCGACGCTCAGGCAGACGATAGCCACGCTGTTGGCCTTCAGCGACGTAGCCGCGTCGAAGCCATAGACGGTCTGCAGCACCGACGGGGTCATCAGGATCACCACCACGATGCCGGCGGACAGCACCCAGGTCAGTAGCATGGACAGCACGATGGCCGGGCGATGCTCACGCACCACCACACCCAGCGGCACCTCATCGGCCAGTTGCTTGCGCAGCTGCAGCTCGGCGAATACCGGCGTCTCGTGCAGCCAGCGGCGCAGGTAGACGGAGAACAGACCGAAGATGCCGCCCAGCAGGAACGGAATACGCCAGGCATAGCCCTGCACTTCCTCGGCGCTGTAGACGCTGTTGATCAGGGTCGCCACCAGCGAACCGATGAGGATGCCCGCGGTCAGACCCGACGTGAGCGTGCCGCAGGCATAGCCCACATGACGATGGGGGACGTGCTCGGCTACGAACACCCAGGCACCCGGGACCTCACCACCGATGGCTGCGCCCTGGATGACGCGCAGCAGCAGGAGCGCCAGCGGCGCCCAGATTCCGATCTGTGCGTAGGTGGGCAGCAAGCCCATGATCAGCGTGGGAACGGCCATCAGGAAGATGCTCAGGGTGAACATCTTCTTGCGGCCCAGCAGGTCGCCGAAGTGGGCCATCACCACCCCACCCAGCGGACGGGCCAGGTAGCCGGCGGCGAACAGGCCAAAAGTCTGCAGCTGGCGCAGCCAGTCGGGCATGTCGGCGGGGAAGAACAGCTTGCCGACCACGGTGGCGAAGAACACGAAGATGATGAAGTCGTAGAACTCGAGGGCGCCGCCCAGGGCGGACAGCGAAAGAGTCTTGTAGTCGCTGCGGGTCAACGGACGTGACGCGGGCGCGGCAGGAGCGTTCACAGAAGGCATGGTGCTTGTTATCTCTGCAGGCAAGGAGGCTGCGGCCGGCAGCCGCAGGTGCCGCACCATAGCAAATTGCGCGGAGGCGACACAGCGGCCGCGCCCGCGGGAATTTCATCCCATCCTGCGGTCGTCGCGCCGGTCCTCCCTCTATATAATGCGGGCAGGCCGATCAAAAGCTGTCCCAAGGCCTTGCGCCGGCAGGTGTCTTGGGAGAGTTTTTCCATACCCTCACCATGAGTACGCCGGGGGCAAGAGGCCCTTACCTATGATCGAGCTCGAACAAGAAGATCCTATCCCGCAAGGCGACCTGGCCTTGCAGATCACCGCCCTGCCGCGCGAGACCAACGGCTTTGGCGACATCTTCGGTGGCTGGCTGGTGGCGCAGATGGATCTCGCCGGAACCGCCATGTCCAGCCGCATTGCCGGAGGCCGCGTGGCCACGGTAGCCATCGACCGCATGGCCTTCCTGGTCCCGGTCGCTGTCGGCGCGCAGCTCTCCTTCTATACCCAGACCCTGGAAGTGGGCCGCAGCTCGATCCGCATGCTGGTCGAGGTATGGAGCGATGACCCGCTGTCCAGCGAATGGCGCAAGGTCACCGAGGCAGTGTTCGTCTTCGTTGCCATCGACGGTAGCGGGCGCACCCGACCGGTTCCTCCGCGTCGTGGCTGAAAACTGAAAACGCCGGCATTCTCGCCGGCGTTTTCGTTTCTATCTTTCAGAATCAGCGCTGCGGTTTCCCGCGTACCGGTGCACCTTCGGCCTTGAAGTAGTCGGCGGTGCTGCGCGGCAGCGACGGGCGACCGCGCACCTTATCGGCGAGCTTCTCGGCCATCATGATGGTGGTGGCGTTGAGGTTGCCGGTGATGATCAGCGGCATGATCGACGCGTCGATCACCCGAAGCCCTTGCATGCCGTGCACGCGGCCTTCGCCATCGACCACCGCCATGTCGTCGTCGCCCATCTTGCAGGAGCAGGACGGGTGGAAAGCCGTTTCTGCGTGTTCGCGGACGAAGGCATCGAGGTCGGCATCGCTCTGCTTGTCCAGGCCCGGACTGATCTCGCGACCACGATAGGGATCGAGTGCCGGCTGGTTCATGATCTCGCGGGTGATGCGGATGGCGTCGCGGAATTCCTGCCAGTCCTGCTCGCAGGACATGTAGTTGAACAGGATGCTCGGGTGCTTGCGCGGATCGCGGGAGGTCACGTTGATCCGCCCGCGGCTGGGAGAGCGCATGGAGCCGACGTGGGCCTGGAAGCCGTGCTCGCTCACCGCATTGCTGCCGTTGTAGTTAATTGCCACCGGCAGGAAGTGGTACTGGATGTTCGGCCACTCGAATTCCGGGCGACTGCGGATGAAACCGCCGGCCTCGAACTGGTTGCTCGCGCCCAGCCCCGTACCGAGGAACATCCACTGGGCGCCGATCTGCGGCTGGTTCCACCATTGCAGCGCCGGGTACAGCGACACCGGCTGCTTGCAGGCGTACTGCAGGTACATCTCGAGGTGGTCCTGGAGGTTCTGGCCGACGCCGGGCAGGTCATGCACGACCTCGATGCCCAGGTCACGCAGCAGCGCGGACGGGCCGACGCCGGAGCGCTGCAGCAGTTGCGGAGAAGCGATGGCGCCCGAGCACACCAGCACTTCACGGCGTGCGCGGACTTCCTTCAGCGCGTTGTCATCGCCATGCAGATAGGTCGCGCCGATGGCGCGCTTGCCGCTGAACAGGATGCGGTCGGTCAGCGCATGGGTGACGATGGTCAGGTTCGGCCGCTCGCGGGCCTGGTCCAGGTAGCCGCGGGCAGTACTGGCGCGCCGTCCTTGCGGGGTGACGGTGCGGTCCATCGGACCGAAGCCTTCCTGCTGGTAGCCGTTGAGGTCCTCGGTACGCGGGTAACCGGCCTGCACGCCGGCCTCGACCATGGCGTGGAACAGCGGGTTGTTGCCAGCCTTGGGCGTGGTGACGCTCACTGGACCATTGCCGCCGTGGTAGTCGTTGGGGCCGATGTCGCGGGTCTCGGCCTTGCGGAAGTACGGCAGGCAGTCGAGGTAGGTCCAGTCTTCCAGGCCCTTCTCCTTCGCCCAGCCATCGAAGTCCATGGCGTTACCGCGGATGTAGCACATGCCGTTGATCAGCGAGGAGCCGCCCAGGCCCTTGCCGCGTCCGCACTCCATGCGGCGGTTGTTCATGTGCGGCTCCGGGTCGGTCAGGTACGCCCAGTTGTAGCGACGGCCCTGCAGCGGGTAGGCCAGCGCCGCCGGCATCTGTGTGCGGAAGTCGGCGCGGTAGTCCGGGCCGCCGGCTTCGAGCAGCAGCACGCTGACGTCGGCGTCCTCGGTCAGGCGGGTAGCCAGTACGTTACCGGCGGAACCCGCGCCGATGATGATGTAGTCGTATTCCTGGGACATGCAGGCCTTCCTCTTTTTCAGGCACGACACCGCCCGCGACGCGTGCGCGCCGGTGTCTGCGTGTTGGGAATGGCCGGTGGTCAGGGAGTCATGCCTGCGACCGGCCTTTCATGGCTCGATCGCGGCGATCAGAACACCGAGGTGTAGTCGCCCAGCTCTACCTGTACGGATTTGATGCGAGTGTAGTGAGCCAGGGTGGTCAGGCCGTTCTCACGACCGACACCCGATTGCTTGTATCCGCCAACCGGCATCTCGGCCGGCGACTCGCCCCAGGTGTTGATCCAGCAGATGCCTGCTTCCAGGCGGTGGATCGCCCGGTGCGCGCGGGCCAGGTCCTGGGTCACGACGCCAGCGGCGAGGCCGTACTCGGTGTCGTTGGCGCGGCGGATGGCCTCGTCCTCGGTGTCGTAGACGAGGATGCTCATGACCGGCCCGAAGATTTCCTCGCGGACGATGGTCATGTCGTCACGGCAGTCGGTGAACACGGTCGGCGCGACATACGCGCCCTTGCCGAACTCGCCCTGGGTGACGCGCTCGCCACCGCACAGCAGGCGGGCCCTCTGTTCCTTGCCGGACTCGATGTAGGAGAGAACGCTCTCCATGTGCGGGAAGCTCACCAGCGGGCCGAAGTTGGTGTTTTCGTCCTGCGGGTTGCCCAGGCGGATGCGCTTGACACGCTCCAGCACCTTGGCTTCGAAGCGCGCCTGCAGGTTACGCGGGATGAACACGCGGGTGCCGTTGGTGCAGACCTGGCCGGAGCTGAAGAAGTTGGCCATGACGGCGATATCGGCGGCACGGTCGAGGTTGGCGTCCTCGAAGATGATCAGCGGCGACTTGCCGCCCAACTCCATGGTCACTTCCTTGAGCGAGGAACTAGAAGCGCTGGCCATGACCTTCTTGCCGGTGGAGGTGCCACCGGTGAAGGAAATCTTCTCGATCAGCGGGTGTTCGGTCAGCCACTGGCCGACTTCGCGGCCGCTGCCGGTGAGCACGTTGAACACGCCATCGGGCAGGCCGGCCTGGGTGTAGACCTCGGCCAGCTTCAGCGCGGTCAGCGGGGTGACTTCGCTGGGCTTGAAGATCATCGCGTTGCCCGCGGCCAGGGCCGGGGCGGATTTCCACAGGGCGATCTGGATCGGGTAGTTCCAGGCACCGATGCCGGCGACCACGCCCAGCGGCTCGCGGCGGGTATAGACGAAGCTGGTGTCGCGCAGCGGGATCTGCTCGCCCTCGATGGCGGGTACCAGGCCGGCGTAGTACTCCAGCACGTCGGCGCCGGTGACGATGTCGACGAAGCGGGTCTCGGCCAGCGGCTTGCCGGTGTCGAGGGTTTCCAGCTCGGCGAGCTCGTCATTGCGCTCGCGGAGGATGTCCACGGCGCGACGCAGGATGCGCGAGCGCTGCATGGCGGTCATCGCCGCCCAGACTTTCTGCCCTTCCACCGCCGCCTGCACGGCGCGCTCGACGTCTTCCTTCGAGGCGCGTTGTACCTGGGCGAGGACTTCACCGTTGGCCGGATTGATGGTCTCGAAGGTGGCGCCGCTGGTCGCTTCCACGTAGCGACCGCCAATGTAGAGCTTCTGTACTTCGAATCGAGCCATGGTGCGGTGGTCCTCTCTTGTCGGTGTCAGCGCAAGGCTGCGCCCGCTATCCGGGGCGCTTGGCCAGTTGTTGGTCGAGGTAGTCGTAGGCAATCGCCAACGCCTGCTCGGTGTCGAAGGCATCGCCCGAGAGCGCGCCCCGCAGCCAGAGGCCGTCGATCAGCGCGGCCAGGCCGCGAGCGGCGCTGCGGGCCTGAGCCAGCGGCAGTTCGCGGCGGAACTGGCTGCACAGGTTCGAATACAGCCGGTGGTCGTTGATCCGCTGCAGTCGGCGCAGCGCCGGCTGGTGCATGCTGGTCGCCCAGAACGCGAGCCAGGTTTTCATGGCCGGGCCGTTGACCTGGGAGCTATCGAAGTTGCCGGCGATGATGGCCCGCAGGTGCGAGCGCGGTTCGTCGTTGCGCAAGGTAGCGCGGCGCTCGGCGACAGCCTTGCTCAATGCCGACATCAAATGTCGCATCGTCGCTTCCAGCAGCCCGTTCTTGTCCTGGAAGTAGTGGCTGATGATGCCGTTGGAGACCCCCGCCAGGCGGGCGATCAGGGCGATGCTGGCGTCGCTCATGCCCACCTGGTCCACCGCCTCGAGGGTCGCGTGGATCAGCTGGGAGCGGCGAATCGGCTGCATACCGACCTTGGGCATTTTTCAATCTCCTCTTCGCCGGGCGTACCTGTGCCGTCCGGCGATAATGTGGGCCAGTCTATTCGTTTTTTATTGAACGCTCAATCAACTAAGAATATGCTGCGTTGCATCAACAGCTCCGAGGCGCCCGCATGGCGGGGCCCGTACCGTTCATCGCTACGCCACCGGCAAGGATCGCAGAATCCGCGCCGGATGTGTCGCAGCCGCTCTCCCCGGTGACGTCGCCTGACGGCACCTGCCCGTTGCGACGGGCCTTTCACAGCCCGGCCATGCCGGGCTTTCTTTTGCCCCATGTCAGGGCCTGCGCCGCGCGCCAGCGACTATGGTTTCAGCCATACCCCTCGCGAGGATCGCCGCCATGTCGCAACACCCGCTCTGGCAAGCCCTGGGCCGCCACTGGAAATGGATCGCCCTGCGCGGCGTCGCTGCCTTGCTGTTCGGCATCCTGGCCATGGTCTGGCCGGGCATCGTGCTGACCGTGATGGTGCTGTTCTTCGGCGCCTATGCGTTCGTCGACGGCCTGTTCACGCTGATCGCCGCCGCACAGATGCGCGAATCCGGCCGGCCGCTGTGGCCGCTGGTACTGGTGGGCTTGCTGGGTATTGCCGCCGGGCTGATCGCCTTCCTCTGGCCGCAGCTGACCGCGCTGGGCCTGCTGATGCTGATCGCCGGCTGGGCGCTGGTGATGGGCGTGCTGCAGATCATCGCCGCAATCCGCCTGCGCAAGGCGCTGCAGAACGAATGGTGGCTGGGGCTTTCCGGCGCGGTATCGGTGCTGTTCGGCGTGCTGATGATCGGCAATCCGGGAGCCGGGGCGATCGCCGTGGCCTGGGTGATCGGCGCCTACTCGGTGTTCTTCGGCGCCCTGCTCATCATGCTCGCGCTGCGCCTGCGCAAGACGTCGACCTTCAATGCCTGAGGAGCGGGACTGGTGCCTGCTGCGCCTGGACGACAACGGCAACCGCTTCGTCATGCGCCGCCAGCTGAGCCGTGCCGAGGCCGAAGCCCTGGCGCAGGACTACCAGGCCCGCGGCCACCGACAGACCTACTGGGCGGAGCGCGAGACGCCCCGCCCGGCCTGACTCAGCAGCCGGTCAGGCGCGCTTCCACGCGCTCGGCGGGGAAGAAGATCGGGCGCAGACGCACGCCCACCGCGTTGCCGAAGAACGCCGCCACCAGCCACAGCCAGCCGTGCAGGCTGCCGGAAGCGATGCCGCTGAAGTACGCACCGATGTTGCAGCCGTAGGCCAGGCGCGCGCCGTAGCCCAGCAACAGGCCGCCGATGACGGCTGCGATCAGCGAGCGCGCCGGGATCTTCAGACTCGGGGCGAAACGGCCGGCGAGACCGGCAGCCAGCAGCGCGCCGATCATGATGCCGAAGTCCATCACGCTGGTGACGTCCTGCCAGACCGGCGCGGCGAGCGCCTTGGCATTGGCTTCGACCTGCCAGAAGGCCCACTGGTCGACGGCGATGCCCAGGCTCTCGAACGCCTTCGCGCCCCACAGGGCAAACGCCGAGGTGACGCCCCACGGACGCCCGGCCAGCGCCAGGGTGGCAAAGTTCAGCAGCGCCAGCGCCACCGCGCCCCACACCAGCGGCCAGGGGCCACGGAAGAACCGGCCGATGCCCTTCTCGCCATTGCTGGCGATCAGCTCCAGCACGCCATGTCGGCGTCGCTCCAGCACCACGCTGACGGCGGCGATGGCGGCGAACAGCGCGAGGCTCAGCGCCAGCGCCGGGAACAGGCCCAGCGACTGCACGATGGAGGTCGGCGGCAGCGACGGCAGGGCGAACCACCAGCCGATATGGTGGGTGGCGACCACCGAGCCGACGATGAAGAACAGCAGCGTCACCAGCATCCGCGAGTTGCCGCCACCGACAGTGAACAATGTGCCGGAGGCGCAACCGCCGCCCAGCTGCATACCGATGCCGAAGATGAAGGCGCCGACGACGACCGACGTACCGGCCGGCGACACCAGCCCCTTCACCGGTTCGCCGAACAGCGTGCCGGCGGCCAGGGCCGGGAAGAACAGCAGCACGGCCAGCGCCAGCATCACCATCTGCGCACGCAATCCGGCGCCACGGCGTTCACGGATGAACACGCGCCAGGCGGAAGTGAAGCCGAAGGCGGCGTGGTAGAGCGTCAGCCCCAGCGCGCCGCCGACCAGGAACAGCAATGCCTGCCGGCCGCTCACCACCTGGGCGAGGAACAGCGCGCCCGCCAGCAGCAGGAGGAAGGCGACCCAGGGCGCCGTTGACTTGCGCTCGGGAACGGTGGACAGGGCTAGGCTCATGGCGACTCCGGGGCATTTTCGAGAGGGGCGATATTCTAGGGAGCCTAGTGCCTCCCGCCAACTTCGTAAGGCAGCTAAGGAAATAGCCGGAAGTTACAAGCCTCCGGAAAACCCCAGCCGACCGTAGGGCGCATAACGCCCCAAGCGTTATCCGCCGCCTCGATTGCCGCGAAGCCCGGATGGCGGATAACCGTAAACGGTTATCCGCCCTACGTTCGAGCCCAGGCCTTGCGCAGTGCCGTGAGTGCCTCGGCGATCCGCGCCTCCGGTACTGCGGCAAAGCCCAGCACCAGTCCGGCACGTTGATCCGCCGGCTCGACGGACTCCGGCAACCAGTAATCGCTCAGGGCGTTAACCTCTACGCCAACCGCCGCCGCGCGCTGCACCAGTTCCAGCTCGCGTTCGCGGCTGTCGACGCGCACGCACAGGTGCAATCCCGCCTCGACAGCTGGCATCGGCGCGCACCCAGCCACCTCCGGCCAGCCGCGCAGCAGCGCGTCGCGACGGCTGCGGGCGGCGCGGCGCATGCGCCGCACATGGCGCTGGAAGTGTCCTTCGGCGATGAAGTCCGCCATCACCCGCTGGGTGCCGACTTCGGAATGCCGCACATCCAGCGCACGGCGGCGGGCGAAGGCCTGCGCCAGTGCCGGCGGCACGACCAGGTAGCCCAGGCGCAGCGCCGGGAAGGCGATCTTGCAGAAGGTGCCGACATAGAGCACGCGGTCATGGCGATCCAGCGCCGCCAGCGGCATCAGCGGCGTGCCGCTGTAACGGTACTCGCCGTCGTAGTCGTCCTCGACTATCCAGCCACCGCTGCGCTCGGCCCACTCCAGCAGCTCCAGGCGCCGCGCCAGCGACAGGGTCACGCCGGTGGGGTACTGGTGCGACGGCGTGACGTAGACCAGCCGGCAGTCCGGCAGCTGTTCCAGCTGCGCCGTGCACAGGCCATCGGCATCCACCGGCACACCGTGCAGGCGCGCACCCGCCGTGGCGAATGCATGGCCGGCGGCGCGGTAACCGGGGTTCTCGATGGCCGCGCCGTCACCTTCGGCGAGCAGCACCTGGGCGCACAGCGCGATGCCCTGCTGGGCGCCGCTGGTGATGATGATCTGCCCGGCGTCGCAATGCAGACCACGGGTGGTGCGCAGGTAGGCGGCGACCAGTTCGCGCAGGCGCTGCTCGCCGGCCGGGTCGCCGTAACCCAGGCAATCCAGCGGCGGATCGCGCCAGAAGCGCGCCTGCAGCCGCGCCCAGGTATCGAAGGGGAAGAGGTCGAAGGCCGGCACGCCGACCCGAAACGCCCGTGGCGCGCCGGTGGGCGGCAGCGGCAGATGGTGCCGCGCGAGGCGCTCCAGCGAGGGCGCATCCGGGCTGCGGGCTTCGCTGCGAACCGCGTCGACCGAGGGCTGAACCCGCTCCGCCACGTAGGTGCCATCGCCCGTGCGGCCTTCGATGTAACCCTCGGCGTAGAGCTGCTCGTAGGCGCGCACCACGGTATTGCGGGAAACCCCCAGCGATGAAGCCAGATCGCGGCTGGCCGGCAGCCGCGAGCGCGCCGCGAGACGACCATCGAGGATGCGCTCGCGCAACGCCTGAAACAGCTGCACGCCCAGCGGGCGGGCCGGATCGAGACGGATACCGGAAGGGTTGAAAGGCAACGGGACGCTCATGGAGGAGGCTACCAGGACGACGGCAATGGTTCCCTTGATTTCACCATGAATGGCTCTTTAGCAGAACCAATTCCCGACCTAGTCTGGAAGCATTCCAACGCACACAAGGTTGTCAGCATGTCTTCCGCCGTCGAGATCCGCCCGATCAGCGCCGCTGATCACACCGCCTGGCTGCCGCTCTGGCAGGGCTACCAGCGCTTCTACAAGACCACCATCGACGAGGCCACCACAGCCGTCACCTGGCAGCGCTTCCTCGATGCGGCCGAACCGATGCACGCGGCCCTCGCCTGGCGCGATGGCGTGGCCATCGGCATGGTGCACTTCATCTACCACCGTTCCTGCTGGACCCAGGGCGACTACGTCTACCTGCAGGACCTGTTCGTTGCCGAAGGCAAGCGCGGCGGCGGCATCGGCGCGCAGCTGATCGAGCACGTCTACGCCGACGCCCGCGCCAATGGCGCCTCGCGGGTGCACTGGCTGACCCACGAGAGCAACACCGACGCCATGTTCCTTTATGACCGGATTGCCGACCGCTCCGGGTTCGTCCAGTACCGCAAGATCCTCTGAGCCGGAGCGCCCATGAACGAACAACCCCTGCTGAACTGGCGCCCCGCCGCCAGCCCGGAACGCCGTACCCTGACCGGCCGCTACGTCAACCTCGTAGCGCTGGACGTCGCCCTGCATGGCGACGACCTGTGGCAGGCACTGCAAGGTCCGGATTCCGACCCGCTGCTGTGGGACTACCTGCCCTACGGCCCCTTCCCCGAGCGCGCGCCTTTCGACGGCTGGCTGGCGGGCAACGCAGCGAGCAACGACCCGCTGTTCTTCGCCGTGATCGACCGCACCAGCGGCCGCGCCGTCGGCCTGCTCAGCTACCTGCGGATCTTCCCGAAGGACGGCAGCATCGAGATCGGCCACATCGCCTACGGCCGCGTGATGCAGCGCTCGCCGGCCTCCACCGAAGCGGTCTACCTGCTGGCGCGCGGGGCCTTCGAGATGGGCTACCGCCGCCTGGAATGGAAGTGCAACGCGCTCAACGCCCGTTCCATGCGTGCCGCCGTGCGCCTGGGCTTCGTCTTCGAGGGCACCTTCCGCCAGGCCACGGTGGTGAAGGACCGCAACCGCGACACCGCGTGGTTCTCCATCATCGACAGCGAATGGCCGCGCTGCCAGCGGGCCTTCGAAGGCTGGCTGGACGCCGCCAACCTCGATGCCGACGGCCAGCAGCGCGAACGGCTCGAAGCCTTGCGCCAGAGCTGATCTTTTCATTCTCCGGGAACTGCCCGCTGCGCGAAGGATCGGTGATACTGAAACTTTCGCAGCGCAGTCCCGGAGACCCCCATGAGCAGCGACATCCAGACTCCCCGCGTCGAGCAGGTACAGATCGATCAACTGTCCTGCTGGCGCATCCACACCGCCCATGGTGAAGCCCTGATCGCCCAGCAGGGTGCGCAACTGCTCAGCTACCAGCCCCACGAACAGCCACCGCTGGTGTGGCTGAGCGAGACCGCCGAGTACCGCCACGGCCAATCCGTGCGCGGCGGCGTGCCGGTGTGCTGGCCCTGGTTCGGCAATCTGGACCGCAACCCGGTGGACATCCGCACCGCCTACCAGGGCGACAAGCCGCCAGCCCACGGCCTGGTGCGCGCCCTCGACTGGCAGCTGGACGACATCGCCGACGAGCAGGGCCAGCTGTCGGTGCACTTCAGCTACGACGCCAGCCATGGCCTGCCCGGCTGGGCGCACTCGGCGCGACTGGAGCTGGTGATGCGCTTCGGCGAACGCCTGACCCTGGAAATGACCACCCACAACCTCGGCGACAAACCGCTGCCGCTGACCCAGGCGCTGCACACCTATTTCGCCGTCAGCGACTGCCGCCAGGTGAGCATCGAAGGCCTGCAGGGCAACCGCTACCTGGACGCCATGGAGAACTGGGAGGAGCGCCAGCAGCACGGCCTGATCCGCTTCACCGGCGAGACCGACCGCGTCTACCTGGACGTGGAGAAGGCCCTGGTAATCCAGGACCCGCTGTGGGAGCGCGGCATCCACGTCAAGGCCGGCAGCTCGCGCTCGGCGGTGGTGTGGAACCCCTGGATCGACAAGGCCGCGCGCCTGTCGCAGATGCTCGACGATGCCTGGACCGGCATGCTCTGCATCGAGACCGCGCGGGTGATGGACGACGCCATGAGCGTGGCGCCGGGGCGCAGCGAGACCATGAGCGTGGAAATCTGGGGCGAGCCGCTGCCCGGCTAGGCGTGACCTCTGAGTAGGGCGCATAACGCGCCAGCGTTATCCGCCGCAGGCGGGCCGGCGGATAACCTGTTCCAGGTTATCCGCCCTACGTTCGCCCTCGGAAAATCGGCATAAGGTTGTACGCCGACAGACCTTAAAGGTCGCTCTCTTCCACCGGCCGCACCTTGGCGTCGTCGATGGCGTAGGCCGCGTCGGCCAGGTCATTGCTGACCTTCTCCACCTTCAGCGTGCCGCTGACCCAGATCGGGTTGTAGATATCGTCGATCTGGATGCCCTTGGGGTAGCGCACCAGCACGATCTGGTTCGGCGGCGGCGGCGGCACGTGGATGCAGGCGCCCGGGTAAGGCACCAGGAAGAACTCGGTGACACGGCCCTTGGCGTCGTTCTCCAGCGGCACCGGGTAGCCGCCCAGGCGCAACGCTTTGCCGTTCAGCGCGGCCACGGTTTTCGTCGAATACATCACCTGCGGCAGCTTCTTGTCGGACTGCTTCAGCCCGCCCTTGCTGGTGAAGGTGCCGTTGGCCTCGGGGCCGTTGTGGGTGATTTCCGGCATGTCCTCCAGCGCCTTGCGGTCGCTCGGCGGCATCAGGGACAGCCAGTCGGTTTCGGGAAGTTCGGCGGCGGACGCCAGGGAAGTCAGCAGGATCAGACAGCAGGCGAGCAGTGGTCGGCGCATCGTGGACTCGAAGGGCCCGGTCGGGCACAGGCGGCAGGGGCTTCCTGCGCCCTCCCCCTGGGCGGGAGAGGGGCGGAAATCACCGTCAATTCTTCTTGATCAGGCCGTAAATGACCAGCAGCACGATGGCGCCGATCACCGCGCCGATGAAACCTGCCGCCTGACCGGCCGCGTAGATGCCGAGCGCCTGGCCGCCGTAGGTCGCCAGCAGCGAGCCGCCGATGCCGATCAGGATGGTCATGATCCAGCCCATGCTGTCGTCGCCCGGCTTCAGAAAGCGTGCGATGAGTCCGACGATCAGGCCGATGACGATGGTTCCGATGAAGCCCATGACAGTCCCTCCTTGTGGGATGTGCGCGGCGTATTCGCGCGTGTCATGGGACAGTGTAGGAAAGCCTCGCGTTCCGTGTATTCCCGCGCGCCAGAGCGACCCGCAGTGTTTCGTGGGCCTTACAGCACTCCGCCGATCGCCCATGAAAAAAGCCGCGTCAGCGATTGACGCGGCTTTCTCCTGTCACCTGGATCGGCGGGCCGTCAGACCTTGGCGATCAGCGCCTCGACTTCGGCGATGCGCGCTTTCAGGGTCGGCAGGTCGGCGCTGCGCAGGGTGGCGTGGCCAACCTTGCGCCCGGCCTTGAAAGCCTTGCCGTAGTGGTGCAGGTGGCAGTCGGCGATGTTCAGCACCTCGGCCACCGGCGGCACTTCGCCGATGAAGTTGAGCATGGCGCTCTCGCCCACTTTCGCGGTCGAGCCCAGCGGCAAGCCGGCGATGGCGCGCACGTGGTTCTCGAACTGGCTGCACTCGGAACCTTCGATGGTCCAGTGGCCGGAGTTGTGCACGCGCGGGGCGATCTCGTTGGCCTTCAGGCCGCCGTCGACTTCGAAGAACTCGAAAGCCATCACGCCAACGTACTGCAACTTGTCCAGCACGCGGCCGACGTAGTCTTCGGCCAGCGCCTGCAGCGGGTGCCCGGTACTCGCCACGGAGAGGCGCAGGATGCCGTTCTCGTGGGTGTTGTGCACCAGCGGGTAGAAGCGGGTTTCGCCGTCGCGGGCGCGTACCGCCACCAGCGAGACTTCGCCGGTGAAGGGCACGAAACCTTCGAGGATGCACGGCACGCTGCCCAATTCGGCGAAGGCGCCGGTGACGTCCTCGGCCTTGCGCAGGACCTTCTGGCCCTTGCCGTCGTAGCCCAGGGTGCGGGTCTTCATCACCGCCGGCAGGCCGATGCTGGCTACCGCGGCGTCGAGGTCGGTCTGGGACTGCACGTCGGCGAAAGCCGGGGTCGGGATGCCCAGGTCCTTGAACATGGACTTCTCGAACCAGCGGTCGCGGGCGATGCGCAGCGACTCGGCGTTCGGATAGACCGGCACGAACTGCGAGAGGAAAGCCACGGTCTCGGCCGGCACGCTCTCGAACTCGAAGGTCACCACGTCGACTTCATCGGCCAGCTGGCGCAGGTGGTCCTGGTCGCTGTAGTCAGCGCGGATGTGCTCGCCCAGGGCTTGCGCGCAGGCGTCCGGCGCCGGGTCGAGGAAGGCGAAGTTCATGCCCAGCGGGGTACCCGCCAGGGACAGCATGCGGCCCAGCTGGCCGCCACCGATGACACCGATCTTCATGGTCGTACTCAGGCCTCGCGCGGATCGGGATTGTCCAGCACCGTCTCGGTCTGGGTGGCGCGGAACTGCTTCAGCGCCTCGTGGTATTGGGGGTACTTGGCGCCCAGGATGCTGGCGGAAAGCAGGGCTGCGTTGGTCGCGCCGGCCTTGCCGATGGCCAGGGTGGCGACCGGGACGCCGGCGGGCATCTGCACGATGGACAGCAGCGAATCGACGCCCGAGAGCATGGAGGACTGTACCGGCACGCCGAGGACCGGCAGGTGGGTCTTGGCGGCGCACATGCCCGGCAGGTGGGCGGCACCGCCGGCACCGGCGATGATCACTTCGATGCCACGGCCATCGGCCTCTTCGGCGTACTGGAAGAGCAGGTCCGGAGTACGGTGGGCGGAAACCACCTTCACTTCATACGGAATGCCGAGCTTGTCCAGCATGTCTGCGGTGTGGCTCAGGGTGCTCCAGTCGGATTTGGAACCCATGATCACGCCAACCAGTGCGCTCATCGTCGTGCCTCTCTCAAGTGCGCTCTTGGGCGCGTCAGAAACCAACAAGCCACGACTCCGTGAGGGCGTGGCTTGTACGTGGCCAAACCGGCGGGCAGTGCCGGCTTGAAGGCGGCGCAGTATACCGCAAAGACTGTGCGGCAGTGCACTGGGCATGACCGTTGGTCCCGATTTCGTCATTCCACCATCGACAAGGCCTGCGACGACCGCGGAAAAGCTTGCCGCAGCTCAAGATGGCCTAGGCTCAGAGGCTCAGACTCGTCTGACACGAACCTGCCCGGATGGGGCAGGTCCCTCACCCTTCAAGGAGCGAGCGCAATGTCCACGACCCTGCCCACGACCATGAAAGCCGCTGTCGTCCACGCCTTTGGCGAGCCACTGCGGATCGAGGAAGTCAAAGTCCCGCTGCCCGGCCCCGGGCAGATCCTGGTGAAGATCGAGGCGTCCGGCGTCTGCCACACCGACCTGCATGCCGCCGAAGGCGACTGGCCGGTGAAGCCGAGCCTGCCGTTCATTCCCGGCCATGAAGGCGTCGGTTTTGTCGCTGCAGTCGGCTCCGGCGTCACCCGCGTGAAGGAGGGCGACCGCGTCGGCGTGCCCTGGCTGTACACCGCCTGCGGCTGCTGCGAACACTGCCTGACCGGCTGGGAAACCCTCTGCGAGAGCCAGCAGAACACCGGCTATTCGGTGAACGGTGGCTACGCCGAATACGTGCTGGCGGACCCGAACTACGTCGGCATCCTGCCCAAGGACGTCAGCTTCCTGGAAATCGCGCCGATCCTCTGCGCGGGCGTCACCGTCTACAAGGGCCTGAAGGAAACCGGCGCGCGCCCCGGCCAGTGGGTGGCGATCTCCGGTATCGGCGGCCTCGGCCATGTGGCTGTGCAGTACGCCAAGGCCATGGGCCTGCACGTGGTGGCGGTGGACGTGGATGACGCCAAGCTGGAGCTCGCCAGGCGCCTGGGCGCCAGCCTGACCGTCAACGCGAAGAAGGAAGACCCGGTCGAGGTGGTGCAGCGCGATATCGGCGGCGCCCACGGCGTACTGGTCACGGCGGTGTCCAACAGCGCCTTCGGCCAGGGCATCGGCATGGCCCGTCGCGGCGGCACCGTGTCGCTGGTCGGCCTGCCGCCGGGCGACTTCCCCACGCCGATCTTCGACGTGGTGCTCAAGGGCCTGCACATCACCGGCTCCATCGTCGGCACCCGCGCCGACCTGCAGGAAGCCCTGGACTTCGCCGGCGAAGGCCTGGTGAAGGCCACCGTCGCCTCCGGCAAGCTGGACGACATCAACGCCATCCTCGACCGCATGCGCGCCGGGCAGATCGAAGGGCGGATCGTCGTCGAGATGTAAGGCTTGTCCCGCACAGAGCAAGAGCCCCTCACCCTAACCCTCTCCCGCAAGCGGGAGAGGGGACCGTTCGGTGCAGGATGAAACAATGGCGTCAGTCGGCACGACCTGCTCCTCTCCCTTCGGAGCAAGGCGCGTAGCCAGGCCATTGCGCCCATGGCGCGCTCCTACAGGGAGTTCCCGGTAAAACCTGTAGGGCGAGTAACCCGGAACGGGTTATCCGCCAGAACGGCGGATAACGCCGAGGGCGTTATGCGCCCTACAACACGAACGCGTCTTCCGGATCAGAACTCCACCGTGGTCGAGAACTCGAACTGCCGCGGCTCGCCGATAGCCACGTAGAGGTTGTTCGCCGCCGACGGGTAGTAGGTGCGGTCAAACAGGTTCTTCACGTTGAACTGGAAGCCGACGTTGTGCCCGCCCAGCTTGGTGTCGTAGCTGGCGAAGGCATCGGCCACGGTGTAGGACGGCAGCTCGAAGGAGTTGGACGGATCGCCCGCGCGCTTGCCCACATAACGCGCGCCGCCTCCAAGACGCAGATCGTCGCCGCCGAGCAGCGAGCCGGCGTCGTACACCGCCGTCAGCGAGGCGGTCTCCTTCGCCACGTTCTGCAGGCGGTTGCCTTCCAGCTCCGGGTCATCGGTCACTTCGGCGTCCAGCCAGGCGTAGCTGCCGAGCAGGCTCCAGCTTTCGCTCAGTTGGCCGGTGACGTCCAGTTCGGCGCCATAGGAGCGCACCTTGCCGGCGGTGCTGACACGGCTGTCGCCGTTGGCGTCGAGCTGGGTGACCATCACGTTGCGCTTGCGGATGTCGAAGAGCGCCAGGTTGGCGGTGACGCGGCCGGGGATGTCGAGCTTGCCGCCGATTTCCCAGGACGAAGCCTCCTCAGGCTGGATCGCCGAGTCGATCACCTCGCCGGTGGAGAGCGGCGCAATGGTGGAGTTGGGCTTGAACGACTGGGTGTAGCTGCCGTACAGCGAGACCTCGTCGTTGACCTTGTAGACCACACCCGCGCGCGGCACCCACTTCTGCCCGCTGATGTCGGTGTTGGCCTTGAACGGCCGGCCGCGCCCGGCGTACTGGTCGTACATCTGGTAGCGCCCGCCGGCGACCAGAATCCAGTGGTCGTCCAGGTGCCAGGAATCCTGCAGGAACAGCGAGTCGCTGCGCAGCTTGTCGGTCTGGTCGCTGTCGCTGGCGCTGACGCTGGTGGCCGGGGAAATCTGCCCGTAGACCGGGTCGAGGTAGTTCAGGGTGGTGTTCTTGGTGTCGCGGATCAGGTCGGCGCGGTAGATCTTGCGCTTCTCGCTGTCGATGCCGACCACCAGCTCGTGGCGAAAGCCACCCAGTTGCAGGTCGCCGTTCAGGCTGGCGGTGGCGAAACTGTCGCTGCTCACCGCGCCGTGGGTGCCGTCGACGCGGCGGGTCACGGTGCCGTTGCTGTTCACCTTGGTCACCCGCGCCTGGTTGTCGTCGTAGGTCTCGCGGGTCCAGCCGTAGGCGAAGTGCGCCTTCCAGGCATCGTCGAGACGGTGTTCGATATCCAGGCGGCTCAGGTCGGAGCGGCCTTCGGTGATGTTGAACGGCTCGTCCAGCCGGCGTGTGCGCGGGATATCCAGCGGCCTGTTGGTGCGCGGGTCGATGGCGGTGCCACGGTCGAACGGCGTCTTGAACTCGCGATGCTCGTAGCTGAGGTTGACCGTGGTGTCCTCGCCGAACCAGGCCAGCGACGGCGCGACGAGGGTCTCGCGCTGCTGGCCGAAATTGCGCCAGTAGTTCTCGTCCTGGTGATCGACGATCAACCGGTAGGCCAGGTTGCCTTCACCCAGCGCGCCAGTGCTGTCGATCTGCGCGCCGCTGCCCTGCTTGCCATGGGCGAAGGTCGAGCCGCGCAGGGTGACGGCGTTGTACTGCTGCAGCTGCGGCTTCTTGCTCACCACGTTGACCACGCCGCCCGGGTCCTGGATGCCGTAGAGCACGGAGGCCGGGCCCTTGAGCACCTCGACGTGATCGGCGGTGGCGGTGAGGTTGCGGCCCAGCACCGAGGGCAGTCCGTCACGCATGATCGAGCCGTCGCGGTTGTCGCCGAAGCCGCGCTTCATCACCGCATCCTGGGTGCCGCCGAGGGTATTGGCCTGGGTCACGCCGCTGATGTTGCCCAGCGCGTCGTCGAGGTTGCGCGGCTTCTGGTCGCGCAGCGCCTGCGCCGGGACGGTGACGATGCTCTGCGGGGTCTCCAGCACCGGCGTATCGGTGCGGCCGATGGAGGCCACCGGCGCCGGCTGGTAGCTGGTGGCGGCGGCCTGGCCGGTGACGGTGGTGTCGGTCAGGCTCAGGGGATCGGCGGGCAGGCGCTCCAGGGTCAGGGTATGACCGTCGAGGGCGCGGAAGCGGTAGCCGGAACCGGCGAGCAGGCGGTTCAGCGCGTCGTTGGCGCTGAGCCGGCCAGAGACTGCCGGGGCCTTGAGGTCGTACGGCGTTTCATCGGTGTAGACCACGCTCAGGCCGGTCACCCGGCTGAACTCGCTGAGCGCCTGGGGCAGCGGCTGGGCGGTGATGGCGAACCCATGTTTCGCCAGTAGCGCGGAGCTGGCGGCGACTTCATCCGCCAACGCGGCCGGCGCCTGCGCGGCGACCAGGGCGGTGCCGAGCACGAAGGCGGCGAGCGGTTTCAGGGACAGTTCGGGAACAGCGCGGCGCAGCGGAATCATCGGGGGCTCACTTGCTCGAAAGGTCGATACCACATGCGAATAAATCGCATTCATGACCATTACACGGAGCAGCCGAGGCAGTACCTCACGCCTTTTCGGAATTATTTTTCGCGCTCAGCGAATCAGCACGAAACGCCCGAGCAGCGGCTGCTGGCGGAAGCCCACCACCGCCTGCAGCGAATCCAGCGCAGCCTGTGGGTCGGCGCTGCGGAAACTGCCGCTGACCCGACGCTGCGCCAGTTCGTTATCGAGCAGCACGATGCGCCCCGGATAGTAGGTACCCAGGCGCTCCAGCACCTCGCTCAGCGGCGCGCGGTAGAAGGTCAACCAGCCCTGACGCCAGGCCAGCGCGGCCTGGGCGTCGGCGGGCTGCGCGTCGCCCAGCTTGGTGCCGTCGATACCGATGCGTTCGCCCGCGCCGAGCACCACTTCCGGCACGCCAACCGCGCGGCTGCCACGCACCGAGACGCGGCCTTCGGCGACGGTGACGCGGGTCTGCTCGCCCAGGCGACGGACTTCGAATTCGGTGCCCAGCACCCGCGCTTCGCCTTCACCGGCGCGCACCACGAAGGGCTTGGGCAGGTGCTTCACGGCAAAGGACGCGGCACCACGCAGCAGGTCGACACGGCGTTGCTCGCCATCCAGGGAAACCGCAACGGCGCTGTCGGCATCCAGGGTCAGGCGCGAGCCATCGTTCAGGGTGATCTCGCGCACTTCACCCGGCGCACTGACGTAGTCGGCGGACAGATCGGTGACCCAGTTGCCCGGCGACCACCAGCCACCGGCCCAGAGCATCAGCAGCAGGCAGGCGGCGCTGGCCAGCGGATAGCCCCAGCGTCGGTTATTACCTTGCGCACGGCGGATGGCGGGACGATCCATCTGCACCAGATAGTCGTTCAGGACAGCGTCCTCCTCCGCCGCCAGCCGTTGCGCCGGCGCGGCACTGGCCTGCCACAGCGCATCGACTTCGGCATAGGCGCTGGCGTGCCGGGGATCAGCCGCCAGCCACGCCTGGAAAGCATCCAGCCAGGCTTCGCCGCCACGATCCTGCAGACGCAGCAGCCACTGGCGCGCCTGACGCTGGGCGTCCTCGGGCGAGGTGGCGATTTCAGGCTTCATCGGTCAGCGGCTCCACGGCGAGTGGCCCGGCGCGGCGGGCATCAGGCTCGCCTTGCAGGCATCGAGGGCGCGCATCATATGTTTTTCCACCGCGCTCTGGGAAAGCCCCACGGCCGTGGCGATCTCGCCGTAGGTGCGGCCGTGCACGCGGCTGAGCAGAAAGATGTGGCGAGTGCGCTCGGGCAACTGGCGCAGGGCGTCTTCTATGAGGGCCAGGTCGGCGCCGGCCTGCACGGCCTGTTCCGGCGAAGGCTGGGCATCGTCGTCATCGGGCAGCAGCGCGCTCAAGGTGCGGCCGCGCGAGTCCTCGCCACGCAGATGGTCGATGGCGAGGTTGCGCGCACTGCGCAGCAGGTAGCTGCCGAGTTCTTCCACCGGTGCCTGCGGGCGCTTCCAGAAGCGCAGGAACAGGTCCTGCACCAGGTCCGCTGCGGTGGCGCGGCAGCCGACGCGACGCCGCACCAGTGCCTCCATGCGCGGGCGCTGGGTCAGGAACACCTGCAGGAAGTCCTCGCGCGGCAGTGCCTCGGCGGGCGCCGGGGCGTCCGCGGCACGGGAGTCGGCCGGGCGGTCGGAATGGGGCATCGGGGACGGAGGCTCGCCAGCGGTCCGCACCGAAGCCGGCACGAGGGGAAGACCCTGGAAAGCCGCAAATGATAATGCTTATCAAATAAACGGAACAGCCCCGGTCGTCCGCCTCCGCGCGGCGGATCAGGGCGTCTCGTCCAGCCCCAGGCCGCCTTCCAGCTTGCGCCAGAGCAGGCGAATCTGCGCCTTGCGCACCAGGGCGCAGCGGTACAGGCGGATTTCCTGCGGGACGATCCAGTGCGGGCCGCCGCACAACGCCAGCTCGCCGCGCGCCAGCTCCGACTCCATGCTCAGGCGCGGCACCCAGGCCACGCCCATGCCCTGCAGCGCCATGCTCTTCAGGCTGTCGGCCATCGCCGTTTCATAGACAGTGGTGTAGCGCAGGTTGCGCTGGCGCAGCAGCAGGTTCACCCCGCGACCGAGGAAGGCACCGGCACTGTAGGCCAGCAGCGGCACGCTCTGACCGCTGTCCAGGTCGTAGAGCGGCACGCCGGCGGAGTTCACCGCGCACACCGGCAGCATCTCGGTACGGCCCAGGTGCAGCGAGGGGAAGACTTCCGGGTCCATCTGCAGCGCGGCGTCCGGATCGTAGAAGGCCATCATCAGGTCGCAGCCGCCTTCACGCAGCAGATGCACCGCCTCGCCGACGTTGGTCGCCACCAGACGGCTGGCGATGTTCAGGCCCTCGGAGCGCAGGCGCGAGATCCACGCCGGGAAGAAGCCCAGCGCCAGGGAGTGCGCGGCGGCGAACTGCAGCACCTCGCCCTGCCCGCCTTCCAGGTGGTGCAGGTGACGCACCACCTGGCCGAGCTGCTCGACTACCGCGCGGGCGGTGACCAGGAACAGCTGACCGGCCTCGGTCAGCTCGATGGGCGTGCGCTGGCGGTTCACCAGGGTCAGGCCGAGGGCGTCTTCCAGGCTGCGGATGCGCCGACTGAACGCGGGCTGGGTGACAAAGCGCTTTTCAGCGGCCTGGGAAAAACTGCGGGTGGTGGCCAGGGTGCTGAAGTCTTCCAGCCATTTGGTCTCGAGGTTCACGTCAACTCCAACGCTGTCACACGCTGATCGATTGGTCAGGATCCGGGCGCGCGTAACACAGTCATACGCTCGCCGTCATCAATTCGTCACAGGGTACATTATGCCGTTCGTGCATGAGGCAGCCTTTAACAGCATTGGCCGACGAAAGGCGAAATCCCTAGTCTACCGGGCATCGCGGCACTGGCCGTGTTCCTTTGAGACAATCCCTGTCATGTCCCCTGTTGCATCGTTCCGCATCGAGAAAGACCTCCTCGGCACCCTCGAAGTACCTTCTGACGCCTACTACGGCATTCAGACCCTGCGCGCTGTGAACAACTTCCGTCTCTCGGGCGTGCCGCTGTCGCACTACCCGAAACTGGTCGTCGCCCTGGCGATGGTCAAGCAGGCGGCAGCCGATGCCAACCACAAGCTCGGCCACCTGCCGGCAGACAAGCACGCCGCCATCAGCGAAGCCTGTGCCCGTCTGATCCGTGGCGATTTCCACGACCAGTTCGTGGTGGACATGATCCAGGGTGGCGCCGGCACCTCGACCAACATGAACGCGAACGAAGTCATCGCGAACATCGCACTCGAAGCCATGGGCCACACCAAGGGTGAGTACAAGCACCTGCACCCGAACAACGACGTGAACATGGCGCAGTCGACCAACGACGCGTACCCGACCGCCATCCGCCTGGGCCTGCTGCTCGGCCACGACACCCTGCTGGCCAGCCTCGACAGCCTGATCCAGGCCTTCGCCGCCAAGGGCGTCGAGTTCGCCGGCGTACTGAAGATGGGCCGCACCCAGCTGCAGGACGCCGTGCCGATGACCCTCGGCCAGGAATTCCACGCCTTCGCCACCACCCTGGGCGAAGACCTCGACCGCCTGCGTCGCCTGGCGCCGGAACTGCTGACCGAAGTGAACCTCGGCGGCACCGCGATCGGCACCGGCATCAACGCAGACCCCGGCTACCAGAAGCTGGCTGTCGAGCGCCTGGCTGAAATCAGCGGTCAGCCGGTCGTCCCGGCTGCCGACCTGATCGAAGCCACCTCCGACATGGGCGCCTTCGTGCTGTTCTCCGGCATGCTCAAGCGCACCGCGGTCAAGCTGTCGAAGATCTGCAACGACCTGCGCCTGCTATCCAGCGGCCCGCGCACCGGCATCAACGAGATCAACCTGCCGCCGCGTCAGCCGGGCAGCTCGATCATGCCGGGCAAGGTCAACCCGGTGATCCCGGAGGCCGTGAACATGTGCGCCTTCGAAATCATGGGCAACGACCTGGCGCTGACCATCGCTGCCGAAGGCGGCCAGCTGCAGCTGAACGTGATGGAGCCGCTGATCGCCTACAAGATCTTCGACTCGATCCGCCTGCTCCAGCGCGCCATGGACATGCTGCGCGAGCATTGCATCACCGGCATCACCGCCAACGTCGAGCGCTGCCACCAGCTGGTGGAGCACAGCATCGGCCTGGTCACCGCGCTGAACCCGTACATCGGCTACGAGAACTCCACCCGCATCGCCAAGATCGCGCTGGAAACCGGCCGCGGCGTACTGGAACTGGTTCGCGAGGAACAGCTGCTGGACGAAGCCACCCTGGCCGACATCCTGCTGCCGGAAAACATGATCGCCCCGCGCCTGATTCCGCTGCGCGCCTGATCACCCGCCCGGCGCGAGCCGGGCACGTCTCACCGGTTGAGGGGGAGTACTCCTTCCTCACCTTTCAGGGATTGGTTACCCCCACTCCCTTCTTTTATGCCCGGCGCGGCGGACTTGTCCGAAGCGCCACGTCTCACCGGTTGAGGGGCCTCCTGGCCCACTCTCCTTTAGAAGGGACACCGCTTACCCCGGTGTCCCCTTTTTTTGCCTGCGATTCGGGTACGACAAAGTGCACCGCGAACGTTGTCCGCGATGCCCTGCATGTACAAAAGAGACGCGCGGGATCAGTCCTGCCGTTGCAGGTGATCGAGAATCCGGCGGTTGAGGGCAGCGATACGCTCCACGGCGTCCGCCTCGTCGCACTCCCCATCCTGCGCGCCGAGCTGGCGGGCACAGAGGTTGAGCGCGGAAAGCACCATCAGCTCATTGCTGGTGACGTAGGGAAATTTCTTCTTGCTGGCGGTGATCTCCGCCTGCAACAGCGCGGCCGCGTCCTGCAGCCGGCGCTCTTCACCGGCCGGCGCCCGGACGCTGTATTCGCGCCCGAGGATGCGCAGGACGCGGACGCCGTCGCCACTCATGCGTGGGCGCGGCTGTCGCTGACGCGGCGGATCAGCGCCTGCAGGCGGGTGGCCGTGGCGTTGTGCTTCTCTTCCTGCTCCATCAGGGACAGCTGCAGGCTGTCGTTTTCCTCACGGGCCTTGAGCAGCTCTTCACGCACAGCGACGTTGTCCTGCACCAGCACTTCGTTCTGCTGCAGCAGTTCGGCGACCAGCTGTTCAAGTTGTTCGAGGGTGGAATCAAGCATGGGAGCCTCCGCAAAGCCTTTCAAAGGGTGCGGAGGATAAAGAAAGGGGCGCGGCGGGGCCAGCAGAAACGGGAATCTTCTGACAAGCCGTATGCTGTCAATTCAATAGCTTACGAGATAATTCTCGTGTCATTTCAATGATTTCCGGCCACCAGCATGATTTCGACCGGAAAATCGCCCGCAAGGTTCGCTGGCGCGGACATCTGTAGGAGCGGGCCATGCCCGCGATCGCGCCCATCGAGCGCTCCTACAGGGAGCGCGGTGTCAGACGCGAATCACGCCTTCTTCACGCAGCAGCTTGAAGATCGCCTCGGCACCCGCTTCGGCCGTGACGTCCTTGAGCACCTGCCCGGTGCCGCCGGAGGCCTTGGCGGTGGCGGCCTTCATGCGCTCGGCGCCGGTCTTCGCCTTGATCACCTTCAGCCGCTTGGGACGCGGGCGCGCCGGTTGCAGGTTGCCTTCGGCGAGCAGCGGGTCGTCCACCACCTCCACTTCATGGGCTTCCAGATAGCCGCGACGAGCCGGGCCGAACGCGCTCTGGCGAGCCACCGGCGCGGCATTGTCGACACTGGCGACGAAGGGCAGGCGCACCTTCAGCCGGCGCCGCTGGCCTCGGGGCAAGGCCTGCAGCACCTGGGCGCTGCCGCCTTCCACCTTCTCCACTTCCGCCAGGCCGACCACCAGCGGCCAGCCCAGCCGCTCAGCCAGCAGGAAGGGCAGCATGCCCGAGCCTTCGCCGGTTTCCGCCTGGGTGCCGGTGAGTACCAGTTGCGCATCGCTGTCGCCGAGGTAGGCCGCCAGCGCCGGCAGGGCGTCGGCGCCTGCGGGTTGTTCCAGCACCGCCAGTTCGTCCAGGCCCATGCCGAGGTAGCCGCGCAGCGCTTCCTCCCCGGCGTCGCCGGCGTGTACCACGCGCAGGCGCTTGCCAGCGAGGCTCATGCCCAGCTCCACCGCGCGGGCATCCTGGTCGGCACGACGCGCACGACCGGAGGCCGGGTGGGCGCCGATGGAAACCAGGGCGACGATGTTCAGGTCGTTCATAAGCCACCTCGGGCTTGCAAGCTGGCGTAGGGCGAATAACGCGCAGCGTTATCCGCCGATGTGGCTACGGCGGCGGATAAAGCCTTCGGCTTTATGCGCCCTACAGTCGGAGAAAACGCCTCAGGCCGCATCGCGCGCCGCTCCATTGCGATGGGCTTCGGCCAGGGCCATCAGCGCCTTGAGGATCGCCGTGGAATCGCCGATTACCGAGAGGTCGGCGCGTTTGATCATGTCGCAGCCCGGGTCCATGTTGATCGCCACCACCTTGTCGCAGGAGCCGATGCCCTGCAGGTGCTGGATCGCCCCGGAAATGCCGACGGCGAGATAGACCCGCGCAGTGACCCAGGTGCCGGTAGCGCCGACCTGGCGCGCGCGCGGCATGTGGCCGTCGTCCACCGCCACGCGGGAAGCCCCTTCGGTGGCGCCGAGAGCGACAGCGGCGCGGTGGAACAGGTCCCAGTCCTTCACGCCATTGCCGCCGGAGAGGATGAACTCCGCCTCGGCCATGGGAATCTGCGCCGGGTCCACGGCCACCGGGCCGAGGTCCTCGATACGCGGGATGTTGCGCGCGACGCTGGAGTCCAGCTCCACGGCACGGGCTTCGTGGCGGGTCTCGCTGACCGGTTCGGCGCACTCGGCAGCGGCCAGGATCAGGCGCGGCAGCTCGCGGTGCAGGTCCTGCTGACCGGCACCGGCACGGCCGACGCAGCGCTCGCCTTCGGCCTGCCAGACGCGGGTCGCCGGGCGCTCGCCCAGGCTCGCGGCCAAGCGGCGGCCCAGTTCGCCGCCACCGCTGCGGCTGTCGGGCAGCAACCAGTGGCGCGGAGCGAACTGGCTGTTGGCTGAGCGCAGCGCCAGCACCCGTTGTTCCGGGGCGTAGCCGTCGTACTCGTTGCCTTCGATCATCAGCAGGCGGTCGACGCCGGCGGTATCGAAGGCACTTTCCTTGTGCTCGCCGAACACCACAGCGAGCACCGCGCCGTCGCTGCCGGCGAGCATGCGGGCCAGGCCCAGCAGATCGCGGTCGTGACTGGACAGACGACCGCCGACCATGTCCGGCACCACGGCAATCAGGAACGCCGGTTGTTCGAGAATCACCAGCGGCAGCTGCACCACTTCCGGAGCGCTGCTGCGCTTGCCGCCGGTGCCCTGCTGGCCACCGGAGCGGTCGATGCGTTTGACGCCATTGGGGCCGATGAAGCCGACCGCATGGGGGTTCTTGCGCACCACGCCGTTGGGGCCCATCCAGCGGCTCTCGCCACCCTGGGCTGATTGCATGGCCGCGTGCAGCGGATGCAGGCGGTTGCGGGCGATCCACTCGGCGCGTGGGTCGCGGCGGAAGATGTCGCTCATGCTCGATGCTCCTGGCAGGTGTAGGGCGAATAACGCGCAGCGTTATCCGCCGATGACGTCGAGACGGCGGATAAAGCCGTTGGCTTTATGCGCCCTACGAAGGCGTCCGGCGCGTTCATCAGTGCACCTCCGCCGTTTCTTCACGGCGCGCCAGCGAGGGCTTTTTTGCCGGCACCTCGGTGGCCTCGATGAGGACCTCGGCAACCAGCTCGGCGATGTCCTTGATCTCCGGGCGTGGCGCGACCACGCCCTCGAGCATCGCGGTGCATTGCGGGCAGCCCACGGCCACCAGCTCAGCGCCGGTTTCCTTGATGTCGGCCATGCGCATGTCGGGAATCCGCTGCTTGCCGGGGATGTCGGTGATCGGCGCGCCGCCACCACCACCGCAGCAGCGCGAGCGGAAGCCGGAGCGTTGCATTTCCTTGACCTCGATGCCGATGGCCTTGAGCACAGCGCGTGGCGCCTCGCACTCGCCGTTGTAGCGGCCGAGGTAGCACGGGTCGTGGTAGGTCACGCTGGCGGCCTTGCTCTGGCCGAGGTTCAGCGCGCCCTTCTGTACCAGCTCGTCGATGAAGGTGGTGTGGTGCAGCACCTGGTAGTTGCCGCCCAGTGCGCCGTATTCGTTCTTCAGCACGTGGAAGCTGTGCGGGTCGCAGCTGACGATGCGCTTGAAGCGGTACTTGGCCAGGGTGGCGATGTTGCGCCTGGCCAGGGTCTGGAAGGTGGCTTCGTCACCCAGGCGGCGGGCCACGTCGCCGCTGTCGCGCTCTTCCAGGCCGAGTACGGCGAAGTCGACATTGGCGGCCTTGAGGATCTTCACGAAGGACCGCAGGGTGCGCTGGTTGCGCATGTCGAAGGCACCGTCGCCGACCCAGAACAGCACGTCGGCCTGCTGCTTGTCGGCCAGCAGCGGCAGGTTCAGGTCCGCCGCCCAGTTCAGCCGGCCACCAGGGGCGAAGCCGCCGGGGTTGTCGGTGGCGATGAGGTTTTCCAGCACCTCGGCGCCCTTGTTCGGGGTCGCACCCTTTTCCAGGGTGAGGTGGCGGCGCATGTCGACGATGGCGTCGACGTGCTCGATCATCATCGGGCATTCCTCGACGCAGGCGCGGCAGGTGGTGCAGGACCAGAGGGTCTCGGCATCCACCAGCGCCTTGCCGTCCAGCGCGACGATCGGCTGGTGCGGGCCGCCGCTGTGTTCGCCCAGCGGCTTACCGGGATAGGGGCTGCCGGCAAAGTTGGCGTCGCTGCCGCCAGCCAGGCCGATGACCATGTCCTGGATGAGCTTCTTCGGGTTCAGCGGCTGGCCGGCAGCGAACGCCGGGCACATGGCTTCGCACTTGCCGCACTGCACGCAGGCGTCGAAGCCGAGCAGCTGGTTCCAGGTGAAGTCGGTGGGCTTCTCGACGCCCAGCGGCGCCATGGGGTCTTCCAGGTCCAGCGGTTTCAGGCCGGTGGAACGACCACCACCGAAGCGTTCGGAACGGCGGTGCCAGGCCAGGTGCAGGGCGCCGGCGAAGGCGTGCTTCATCGGCCCGCCCCAGGTCATGCCGAAGAACAGCTCGGACACGCCCCAGGCCACACCGACGGCGAGGATGGCAGCGAGGAACCAGCCGCCGAAACCTTCCGGCAGGATGCCGGCCACCGGCAGGGTGGCGATGAAGAAGCTCGCCGAGAACATCAGCAGGCTTTTCGGCAGGCGCATCCACGGGCCTTTCGACAGCCGCGACGGCGGGTCGAGGCGGCGCTTGGCAACGAACAGCGCGCCGCAGAACATCAGCGCTGTGGCGGCCAGCAGGGCGAAGCCGAGGATGCGGCTGTGCAGGCCGAAACCGTGCACGAGAATAGCCAGCAGCGCGGCGACGACGAAGCCGCCAGCGGTGGCCACGTGGGTCTTGGACATGTACTTGTCGCGCTCGACCACGTGGTGCAGGTCCACCAGGTAGCGGCGCGGCATCTTCAGCAGGCCGCCGATCCAGTCGACCTGGGCGGGCCGGCCGCGGCGCCACATCGTAAAGCGCTTCACGGCGCCCAGCACGGCGAGGCCGAGGGCGCTGAAGAGCAGGATGGGGAGGATGATGTTGAGCATTGTCATGGGTCTCCTCGCAGGGACCGAAATGGGGACTCCGGACCAGTCCCCTCTCCCTTCAGGGAGAGGGTTAGGGAGAGGGTGTTCGAGCCGGCACTGCGCATGGCCTGAAACACCCTCTCCCCCCGCCCTCTCCCGCAAGCGGGAGAGGGCGCTATCCGAGCCAGCCGGAGATCCTTACCGGGCCTGTATCAGAAGTCCTTGCACAGACGCAGCGCGTCATAGATCGCGGCGTGGGTGTTGCGCTGGGCCACGCAGTCGCCGATGCGGAACAGCAGGTAACCGTCGCCGGGCTCGCTGAGACACGGCTGCGGCTTGATCGCGAACAGCGCCTCGACGTCGATCTGGCCCTTGTTGCGCGAACCCTGCTTGAGCGCGTAGTACAGGGTCTCGTCCGGGCGCACGCCGTTCTCCACGACGATCTGGTCGACCACCCGCTCCTCTTTGGCGCCGGTGTATTCGTTCTCCAGCACCGCCACCAGCTTGTCGCCCTCGCGGTAGACCTTCTCCAGCATCAGGTCCCCGGTCATGATCACTTCCTTGGGGTACATGCTGCGGTAGTAGGTCGGGAAGGTGGTGCCGCCGATGGCCACGCCCGGCTTGATGTCGTCGGTGACGATCTCGACCTGGGCGCCCTTGTCGGCGAGGAAGTCCGCCACCGACATGCCGCTGAATTCGCAGATGGTGTCGTAGACCAGCACGTTCTTGCCCGGCGCCACCTTGCCGTCGAGCACGTCCCAGCTGCTGACCACCAGCCCGTCGGCGGCGCCCCAGTGTTCGTTCTGCTCGAGGAACGGGTGGCCGCCGTTGGCCAGCACCACCACGTCGGGACGCAGGTCCATGATGGTGTCGGCGTCCGCGCCGGTGCCCAGGCGCAGGTCGACATTCAGGCGCGCCAGTTCCAGCTGGTACCAGCGGGTGATGCCAGCGATCTGGTCACGCTGCGGGGCTTTCGAGGCCGTGGTGATCTGCCCGCCCAGTTGGTCCTTCTTCTCGAACAGGGTGACGTCGTGACCACGCTCGGCGGCGACGCGCGCCGCTTCCATGCCGGCCGGGCCGCCACCGACGACCACTACCTTGCGCTTCACGCCGGTGGTCTTCTCGATGATGTGCGGCACGCCCATGTATTCGCGGGAGGTGGCGGCGTTCTGGATGCACAGCACGTCCAGGCCCTGGTACTGGCGGTCGATGCAGTAGTTGGCGCCGACGCACTGCTTGATCTGGTCGATCTGGCCCATCTTGATCTTGGCGATCAGGTGCGGGTCGGCGATGTGCGCGCGGGTCATGCCGACCATGTCCACGTAGCCGCCCTCAAGGATGCGCGTGGCCTGGTTCGGGTCCTTGATGTTCTGCGCGTGCAGCACCGGCACATTGACCACTTCCTTGATGCCGGCAGCCAGGTGCAGGAAAGGCTCCGGCGGATAGGTCATGTTCGGGATGACGTTGGCCAGGGTGTTGTGGGTGTCGCAGCCCGAGCCGACCACGCCGATGAAGTCGATCATGCCGGTGTCGCTGTAGTACTTGGCGATCTGCTTCATGTCGTCGTGGGTGAGGCCGTCCGGGTGGAACTCGTCACCGCAGATGCGCATGCCGACGCAGAAGTCGTCACCGACTTCCCGGCGCACGGCCTTGAGCACTTCCAGGCCGAACTTCATGCGGCCCTCGAAGGTGCCGCCCCACTCGTCGGTCCGCTTGTTGACGCGCGGGCTCCAGAACTGGTCGATCATGTGCTGGTGCACGGCGGACAGCTCGACGCCGTCCAGGCCGCCTTCCTTCGCCCGGCGTGCCGCCTGGGCGTAGTTGCCGATCACCCGCCAGATCTCTTCCGGCTCGATGGTCTTGCAGGTGGCGCGGTGCACCGGTTCGCGGATGCCCGAGGGCGACATCAGGGTCGGCCAGTTGAAGCCGTCCCAGCGCGAGCGGCGGCCCATGTGGGTAATCTGGATCATGATCTTGGCCCCATGCTTGTGCATGGCGTCGGCCAGGTTCTGGAAGTGCGGGATGATGCGGTCGGTGGAGAGGTTCACCGAGCTCCACCATTCCTGCGGGCTGTCGATGGCGACCACGGAGGAACCGCCGCAGATGGCCAGGCCGATACCGCCCTTGGCCTTCTCCTCGTAGTACTTCACGTAGCGCTCGGTGGTCATGCCGCCGTCGGTGGCGTAGACCTCGGCGTGGGCGGTGGAGAGCACGCGGTTGCGGATGGTCAGCTTGCCGATCTGGATCGGCTGGAACATTGCCTCGAAAGCCATTGCGGCATCCTCACGGGATCAGAGGTTTCTTGTTGTGGTGGCGGCCCGCGGGCCGCCGGTGCCGAAGTCGTGGATCAGAGAGGTTTGACGACGAACAGGCCGTCGTCGTGGCCTTCCTCGGCGCCGCTGTAGACCTGCTCGGCCACGGTGCGCAACGCGCTGCCGCGCGCCTGGAGAATCTGGTCCATGGCGCCGGCGAACCAGCCGGTGAACATGTAGTCGACCTTGCGGTTGACCTTGCCGTAGACGTACACGAAGGCCGAATGCTTCAGGCGTACCTGGGCAGTGCCCTTGTCGAGGTCGATCTGCTCGATCTGGAACAGGCCCCAGCCGCGCTGGGACAGGCGCTTCATGTAGTGCTCGAAGACTTCCACGCCGACCAGACCGTGGCACTCGGCTTCCTTCTCGCACCAGTGCCAGGCGGACTTGTAGCCGGCCTTGTAGAGGATTTCGGCATAGCGCTCGGCGCCCAGCTCTTCCTCGATGCCCATGTGGTTGTTGACGAAGAAGTGCCGCGGTACGTAGAGCATCGGCAGGGCGTCGGAGGTCCAGACGCCGGTTTCGCTGTCGACTTCGATGGGCAGTTCGGGGGCGTGTTTGGCCATGAGGTTTCGCTCCAATTCTTTTGGCTCCCTCTCCCTTGGGGAGAGGGTTGGGGTGAGGGGTTCTACGGGTGAGCGCGGCAGCCCTCACCCCGGCCCTAGCTGCGCGCCCCGCTCCTGAGGGAGAGGGGGAAAAGGGATTACTCGCCCCAGACTTCGCCGAGGATGCGCACCCAGTTCTCGCCCATGACCTTGCGCACCACGCGCTCGGGCATGCCGCGCTTGAGCAGGGTTTCGGTGAGGTTGGGGAATTCGCCCACGGTGCGGATGCCCAGCGGGTTGACGATCTTCCCGAAGTTGGTGAGGCGGCGGGCGTAACCCTTGTCGTGGGTCAGCCACTCGAAGAAGTCCTGGCCGTGGCCCTGGGTGAAGTCAGTGCCGATGCCGATGGCGTCCTCGCCGACGATGTTCATCACGTACTCGATGGCTTCGGCGTAGTCGTCGATGGTCGAGTCGATGCCCTTGGCGAGGAACGGCGCGAACATGGTCACGCCGACGAAGCCGCCGTGGTCGGCGATGAACTTCAGCTCGGCGTCGGACTTGTTGCGCGGGTGCTCTTTGAGGCCCGACGGCAGGCAGTGGGAGTAGGTGACGGGCTTCTTCGACTCGAGGATGACTTCCTCGGAGGTCTTGGAGCCGACGTGGGACAGGTCGCACATGATGCCGACGCGGTTCATCTCCGCGACGATCTCGCGGCCGAAGCCGGAGAGGCCGCCGTCGCGCTCGTAGCAGCCGGTGCCGACCAGGTTCTGGGTGTTGTAGCACATCTGCACGATGCCCACGCCCAGCTGCTTGAACACCTCGACGTAGCCCAACTGGTCCTCGAACGCGTGGGCGTTCTGGAAGCCGAAGAGGATGCCGGTCTTGCCCTGCTCCTTGGCCTTACGGATGTCGGCGGTGGTGCGCACCTGCAGCACCAGGTCGCTGTTGTCGCGGATCAGCTTGCTGCTGGAGACGATGTTGTTCACCGTCGCCTGGAATCCTTCCCACACCGACACGGTGCAGTTGGCGGCGGTCAGGCCGCCCTTGCGCATGTCCTCGAACAGCTCGCGGTTCCATTTGGCGATGATCAGGCCATCGATGACGATGCTGTCGGCGTGAAGTTCGGCTGGGCTCATCTTGGCGTCTCTCTTATCAGGGCCGGCTGGTCAGGCAAGGCTTGTCAGGCTTGGCGCGGCGGGTTTTCCCCCGACGCTTTGCAGGCAGGATATCCCTGCACCCCGAGGCGACCCGGTTCGAAAACGACCAGGGTCGTGCCGAAAGCGTCAACCTCACGACATGGGCGACAGCGTTTGCGTCGCACAGGGGAATGCGTGCCGCGCAAAGGCTCGGAAGCCGCGGATTACCAAGTGAGGGGAGATGCAGAACCGAGACGCAGGATGGTGTGGAGCGCAGCGATACCCATCAATTCACGACCGCGCTTCGCCGATGGGTATCGCTTCGCTCCACCCATCCTACAAAGAGCACAGCGACAGGGATCAGCGCTTGCGCCAGCAGGCAAAGAGGTTCCACGCCACCAGGCCGGTGACGAAAGCGGAGCTGCTGTAGAAGAGCATGGCGTCCACGTGGCTTCCTCCTGAACGACAACGCCCCCGTAGAGGGGGCGCTGGATGGCTGGGGCTTACTTCTCGGCGACCAGGCGGGCGTGGGCGGATTCCTCGCCCAGGTTGTTCAGCAGCCGCTCGCTGTACCAGTCGAGGAAGTTGATCACGCCGAACTCGTAGGTCTTGGAGTACGGCCCCGGCTGGTAGGCGGTGGAGTTGATGCCGCGCTGGTTCTCCTCGGCCAGGCGACGGTCCTGGTCGTTGGTGGCATCCCAGACTTCGCGCAGGCGGGCGACGTCGTAGTCGACGCCTTCCACCGCATCCTTGTGCACCAGCCACTTGGTGGTGACCATGGTTTCCTGCGCGCTGATCGGCCACACGGTGAAGACGATCAGGTGGTCGCCCATGCAGTGGTTCCACGAATGCGGCAGGTGCAGGATGCGCATCGAGCCCAGGTCCGGGTTCTGGATGCGGCCCATGAGCTTCTTGCTGCCCTGCTTGCCGTCCATGGTCATGGACACGGTGCCCTGCAGCAGCGGCATGCGCACAATGCGGTTGCGCAGGCCGAAGCTTTCATGGGCATAGGGAATCTTCTCGGCTTCCCAGGCGGTGGTGCAGGCGGCGACCTGGTCCTTGAACGCCTGGCTGGCACGCGGGTCGGTGACGTCGTCCCACTCCAGCAGGGTGTTCAGCAGCTCCGGGTGCGAGCCGTTGCAGTGGTAGCACTCGCGGTTGTTCTCCAGCACCAGCTTCCAGTTGGCCTTTTCCATCAGCGTGGTCTGCACCGCGACCTTGGTGTTCTCCATGTCGTACGGCTCCATGTAGTGCTCGAGCGTACGCAGGAAGTCATCGATGGCCGGCGGGTTCTCCGACAGCGAGATGAAGATGTAGCCGCCGGCGGTCTTCACGTTCACCGGCTTGAGGCTGTAGTTCTTCATGTCGAAGTCGGCGCCCATCTCGGTGCCGGCGAACAGCAGGCGGCCGTCCAGCTCGTAGGTCCACTGGTGGTAGGGGCAGACCAGCTTGGCGACCTTGCCCTTGTCGCTGACGCACAGGCGCGAGCCACGGTGGCGGCAGACGTTGTGGAAGGCGTGGATCTTGCCTTCCGCACCGCGCAGGACGATCACCGGGTTGTCGCCGATCTGCAGGGTGAGGAAGTTGCCCTTGGCGGGGATCTCGCAGGTCATGCCAGCGATCAGCCACTCCTTGTGGAAGATCTCCTGCATGTCCAGCTGGAACAGGCGCTCGTCGTTGTAGAAGGGCTGCGGCAGCGAGAAGCTGTGGTCGCGGCTGCGCAGCATCTCGGCGGTGGCCTTGCGGGCCGGTTCCAGCGGGTCGCCCAGACTCAGGGTAGTGGTGACGTCCATTGCTCGGTCCTCATGCCGCAGCCCGGTCGGGCTGCCGGCGGAAATAAGTGGCTGATACGGTTTGCCACGCAGGGCTTGTTTGCGGCAGGTGCCAGGCGCGCCGAGTGCGCCGTTTCCCGCCGTCTCGCTCAACCTTGGGAGTTGCTCGGCATGGAGCTGAGTGTGGGGCCGCACCCCGGGATTACCCTTATCCATGGGCGACACGGCCACATCATTTCCCGACGCGCAACGGCACGTCCCAGGCGGCAGGTCGCGATAAGCATGCAAATGTCGCTGGCAGGTAAATGCAGCGGCCATCCTCGTGCACACAATCCGCCCCATCAGGCATGCCGAAAGGCCCCGTGCTTTCTACGCTCAAGCGACGTAGGCAAACGGGCCCCGGCGCTGCCCCATCAGGCCCAGCACGGCCCGCGTGCGCGGAGAGACAGCATGTCGACGAACAACTTCCTCAATCCGGTGAATACCCAGACCTGGGCCAACGGGCGCCACCTGGTGCGCTGCGTGAAGGCCATCCAGGAAACCTGGGATGTACGCACCTTCTGCTTCATGGCCGACGCGCCGATCATGTTCTTCTTCAAGCCGGGGCAGTTCGTCACCCTGGAGCTGGAGATCGACGGCCAGCCGATCATGCGCTCCTACACCATCTCCAGTTCGCCCTCGGTGCCCTACAGCTTCTCCATCACCATCAAGCGCGTGCCCGGCGGCAAGGTGTCGAACTGGCTGCACGACAACCTCAAGGAAGGCGACCAGATCCCGGTGCACGGGCCGGTGGGCAACTTCAACGCCATCGACTTCCCCGCCGAGAAGGTGCTGTTCCTTTCCGGCGGCGTCGGCATCACCCCGGTGATGTCCATGTCGCGCTGGTTCTTCGACACCAACGGCAACGTCGACATGGTCTTCGTGCACAGCGCGCGCACGCCCAAGGACATCATCTACCACCGCGAGCTGGAGCACATGAACTCGCGGATCAACAACTTCAAGCTGTACCTGGTCTGCGAGAAGTACGAGATGGGTGAGTCCTGGGCCGGCTACCGGGGCTTCCTGAACAAGGCGATGCTGCAGCTGATGGCGCCGGACTTCCTCGAGCGCGAGGTCTTCTGCTGCGGCCCGACGCCCTACATGCACGCGGTCAGGCGCCTGCTCGAAGCCGAGGGCTACGACATGTCGCGCTACCACGAGGAGGCCTTCGGCCCGACCCCGCCGGAAGTCCGCGCCGACGTGAAGGAACTGGCCGCCGAAGCCGCCGAGGCGCCGGCCGTGCCCCTGGCCGATCAGAACCTGGTGGAGTTCTGCGAGACCGGCAAGAGCATCCGCGTGGCACCGGGCGAGACCGTCCATGCCGCCGCCGCGCAGCTCGGCCTGCACATTCCCAAGGCCTGTGGCATGGGCATCTGCGGCACCTGCAAGGTCATGAAGCGCTCGGGCGAAGTGGAGATGGAGCACAACGGCGGGATCACCGACGAAGACGTCGCCGAAGGCTACATCCTGTCCTGCTGCAGCGTGCCCAAGGGTGACGTGGTGATCGAGTACTGATCACAGCCTGCCCCCACCTGTCCCACACGTTACCCACTGAGTTATCCACAGGCTGAAGGTGTCCCGAGGCAAGCTCGGAGACACCTCTGGCCGAACCGGCTGGCCGCCTCGATCCCGTCTGCAACCCTTATGCCACGTGGCTTTCACCTTTTCCGTGAACACGCCGGGCCACCGCGTGCGGAGGCCCAGCCACGGGCCTTTTCGGGCAGCGGCTGCGACAACTATCCACATTCGCTCAGTCTTCTTCCGGGACGGCCTTGTAGCCACTCGACAGGCGCTGCTGCACGTCCTGTGGGACGGCGCTGTAATGGCTGGAAGAAAGGCTGTAGAGCCCCTGGCCGGCGGTGATGGATTTCAACCGGTTGGCGTAGCCGTCCAGCTCCGCCAGCGGCACCTGCCCGCGCACCAGCGCGACGCTCGCCGACAGCGACTCGGTGCCCAGTACCTGGCCCCGGCGGCCGGTGAGGTCGGCGGTGATGTCGCCCAGGTGGGTATCCGGCGTGGTCACCTCGATCTGCATCACCGGCTCCAGCACGATGCCGCCGGCATTGCGCAGCGCATCGAGCATGGCCTTGCGCCCGGCGGCCTGGAAGGCGATGTCCTTGGAATCCACCGAGTGGCTCTTGCCGTCGAACACCGTGACCTTCACGTCCTCCACCGGGAAACCAGCCAGCGGCCCGGCCGCCAGCGCCGAGCGCACGCCCTTCTCCACCGAGGGAATGAAGTTGCCGGGAATCACCCCGCCCTTGATCGCGTCGACGAAGGCGAAGCCTTCGCCGCGCGGCATTGGCTCAATGCGCAGGTAGACCTCGCCGAACTGCCCCGCCCCGCCAGTCTGCTTCTTGTGCCGGCTGTGGCCTTCGGCGCTGCGGGTCGCCGTTTCGCGGTAAGGCACGCTGGGCGCGCGAGTCTGCACTTCCAGCTTGTACTGCCCGGCCATGCGCTCGAGCAGATAGCGCAGGTGCAGCTCGCCCATGCCGCGCAGCACGGTTTCCTGGGTGGAGGCGTTGTAATCCAGGCGCACGCAGGGGTCTTCGGCTTGCAGGCGCTGGAGGATTTCCGCCAGGCGCTGTTCGTCGCCGCGGCGGCTCGCCTCGATGGCCAGGCCCTGCATGGGTGTGGGGAAATCCAGGGGCTTGAGGTGGATGTGGTCCTCGTCGTGGGAATCGTGCAGCACCACGTCGTACTCCAGTTCGTCGACCTTGCTCAGCGCGCCGAAGTCACCGGGGATCAGCCACGGCGCCTCTTCGTGCTTCTTTCCCTGCAGGCGCAACAGATGGCCGACCTTGAACGGCTTGCGTCCATCGCCGGCGAACAACTGCATCTCCCGGCGGATCGTGCCCTGGTGCACGCGGAACACCGCGAGGCGGCCGACGAAGGGGTCGATCACCACCTTGAACACATGGGCCAGCACGTGGGCGGCCGGGTCGGGGCTGGCCTTAACCGGGTGCTCGGTGCCCTTGTCATCGGTGCGCAGGAACAGCGGCGGGTTGCCCTCGGTAGGGTTCGGCGCGAGGCGCGCGAGGATGTTCGCCAGCTCCGGCACGCCGGCGCCGGTGCGGGCGGAGACAAAGCACAGCGGAATCAGGTGGCCTTCACGCAGGGCGCGCTCGAAGGGTTCGTGCAGCGCCTCGGGCGCTACCTCGCCCTCCTCCAGGTAATGCGCCATCAACGCCTCGTCGACCTCCACCACCTGGTCCACCAGCGCCTGGTGCGCCTCGGCCACCGAGGAGAAATCCGCCTCGCCGTCGGGATTGAAGAAACAATCCACAACCCGTGCTCCGCCCTCGGCAGGCAGGTTGATGGGCAATACCTCCTTGCCGAACGACTCGCGCAAACCCGCCAGCAGGCCCGGCAGGTCGATGCGCTCGGCGTCGATCTTGTTCACCACCAGCATCCGACACAGCCCGCGCTCGCCGGCCCAATCCATCATGCGGCGGGTGCTCAGTTCGATGCCGTTCTGCGCATTGACCACCACCAGCGCGGTTTCCACCGCCGCCAGAGCCGGCAGTGCATGGCCGATGAAGTCGGGATAACCAGGCGTATCGATCAGGCGGACCTGCGCGCCCTCGTGCTCGAAGTGCACCAGGGCAGCGGCCAGCGAGTGGTGGTATTCGCGTTCCAGCGGGTCGGAGTCGCACAGCGTGTCGCCGCGCTCCAGCGAGCCCATGCTGGGAATGGCGCCGCTGTGCTGCAGCAGCGCTTCGGCAAGCAGGGTCTTGCCGCTGTCGCCGTGGCCGACCAGGGCCACGGTGCGGATCTGTTCCACCGAGTAACTGGACATGCTGAATCTCCCGCCCCCAGGGTGAGTGAAGTATAGGCAGCGGGCCCTGCGCCCCTGGACAAATATTGATCAGCCCAGCGCAAACCAGACACAACGGGCTTTCCAGCGATTCATCCACAACCCGCCCACAAGTTCCCGGCAGAACGCTGCACAGCCAATGTGGAAAACCCGCCGGAAAATTCGCTGAAAGCCAGTAACGGCGCGACTTTCGCCAATTGATCAAAAAACGTACTAAGCAGACTGGGCCGCGCCGCGCGTGGCCTGCAGCGATCTGGGTACAGGTTGTCCACACCTTCTGCGAGATTCGCCCCACAGGCACTGTGGAAAGTTTCACGCAGCCCGCATCACTGGGGAAAAGTCGCCGTGGATCAGTCGCTTGCATCCTTCGCTGATCAATCTTTGAACAACCCTTTGGAAGCCCCGCTGCCCGTGGCGCCGACGATGTTTTCCACAGGAGGCACACAAGTGGGTCAACACAAACCGGGGATAGCGGTGGAAGGATCGTGCACAGGAATTTCGTCGCAATCGATACACAGGCCCGCAAGTGATTGAAAACACGCGACTGCTCAGAAAATAGCCAGCTTCAGGGAAACCCCGTACCATCGGCTCCGCAGCCACTGCCCAACAGTTTTTCCACAGGTTGGGCAAGCTTGCCTCCACAGCGGCTGTGGAGATCTCCACACCTCACCCAGAAACCTCTGAAAGCCACGAATGACGGCGCTTCTCTGAAATTCTGCGACGATTTTCGGTCGTTCATGAAAGTGCCATGCCGCTGTCATTTTCCACCCCTTTATCCACAGCTTTATCACAAGGTTTCCCCCGGATTTCCGCCAAATGCTGAAACACAGCCGGCGCGGCCTTCGGTGGGGTGCGGGGCTATGCTGGATTTCCCCCAGCAGAGGAGTCAGCCCATGATCCTGACCACCACGCCCACCATCGAGGGCAAGACCATCCAGGAATACCGCGGCATCGTGGTCGGCGAGGCGATCCTCGGCGCGAACGTGTTCCGCGATCTGTTCGCCGGCCTGCGCGACATCATTGGCGGCCGCTCCGGGGCGTACGAGAAGGAACTGGGCAGGGCGCGGGAGATCGCCTTCGAGGAGCTGCAGGAGCGCGCGCAGGAGCTGGGCGCCAATGCCGTGGTCGGCATCGACCTGGATTACGAGGTCGTGGGGCAGAACGGCAGCATGCTGATGGTCAGCGTGAGCGGTACGGCGGTGCGTATCTGACGTCGAGGGTACCTGTAGGAGCGCGCCACGCGCGCGATCGCGGGCATGGCCCGCTCCTACAGGCATTGGTCAAATCTTGAGCAGGATGATGCAGGCCATGCCGACCGTGGCCTGCAGGCATTCATCCACAGGTTGGGGACAGGTTGCGCGAGCAACCGTCCCCAGCGCCTGGGGACAACTCAGGCTCAGGCGCCCATCACCCTACGAATGTCAGCCGCCAGCTCTTCGACCCGGGCGATCTCGGTATCCCACGAGCACATGAAGCGCGCGCCGCCGGCGCCGATGAAGGTGTAGAAGCGCCAGCCCAGCTGGCGCAGGGCTTCCAGGGCGGGCTCGGACATCTGCAGGAACACGCCGTTGGCTTCCACCGGGAACATAAGCTGCACACCCGGCACGTCGGCGACGCGCTCGGCCAGCAGTTGTGCACAGCGGTTGGCGTGGCTGGCGTAGTGCATCCAGGCGTCATCCTGCAGCACGCCGACCCAGGGCGCGGCGAGGAAGCGCATCTTCGAGGCCAGCTGGCCGGCCTGCTTGCAGCGGTAGTCGAAGCCTTCGGCCAGTTCGCGGTTGAAGAACAGGATGGCCTCGCCCACCGCCATGCCGTTCTTGGTGCCGCCGAAGCAGAGCACTTCGACGCCGGCTTTCCAGGTCAGCTCGGCCGGGGTCGCGCCAAGGAAAGCGCAGGCGTTGGAGAAACGCGCGCCATCCATGTGCAGGTGCAGGCCCAGCTCGCGGCAGGTAGCACTGAGCGCCTGCAACTCGTCCGGGCGGTAGACGGTGCCGACCTCGGTGGCCTGGGTGATGGTGACCACCCGCGCCTTCGGGTAGTGGATGTCCTGGCGCTTGAGGGCGATCTCACGGATCGCCTCCGGGGTCAGCTTGCCCTGGGCGTCGGTGCGCGCCAGCAGCAGCTTGGAGCCGTTGGAGAAAAACTCCGGCGCGCCGCACTCGTCGGTCTCGACGTGGGCAGTCTCGGCGCAAATCACGCTGTGGTAGCTCTGGCACAGCGCCGCCAGGGCCAGGGAGTTGGCCGCGGTGCCGTTGAAGGCGAAGAAGACTTCGCAGTCGGTCTCGAACAGTTCGCGGAAATAATCAGAGGCGCGGGCGGTCCACTGGTCGTCGCCGTAGGCGCGTTCGTGACCGCGGTTGGCTTCGGCCATGGCCGCCCAGGCTTCGGGGCAGATGCCGGAGTAGTTGTCACTGGCGAACTGTTGGGTGTTGTCGGTCATGGCGCTGCCTCGGAACTGCACGGAAAGTCAGTCAGCAGCGTAGCGAAATCCCCGCCTCTCGTGCACCCGCCGGTCTTACATGCGCTGGTTCACGTAGGACGTCACGAACTGCTGGGCATCCTGGGTCTCGGAGAGTCCCTGGTCGTAGCAGACCTTGCGACCGCTGCGCTCGCCGGGGAGCATCACTTCGCCACACTCGCCACGCAGCACCAGGGCAACAGGCTCCTCCCGCCGGGAATGGAGCTTGAACAGCGACTCATCCAGCAGGCTCAGCCCATCCATCCGGTGGATGCGCATGTTCCAGGCATGATCGACGCCGCCAATACGCACCAGAAACATGTTGGCCCGGCGAGGCCCGATCTGCTCCACCCATACCTTGACGCCGTCGGCGCCGCTGTAGGCTTTGATTTCATGGACCGGCGCCGGCATCTGCGTCGCCTGCACGGAAAGCGACAGCAGGGCCGCCAGGAATACAGGCAGGCCTCTCGTCTTGAAATTCATGGTCATCCACCTCTTCCCGGCGTTGGGGGTAATTAACGACGCCGGGAATTTTCCTAAGAACTAGGCACGGTGGAGGATCAGAAAGTGGGACGACCCCCTGTCAGAACTCTCTTGATCGATCAGGGCAACTTGGTCAGCGCCATCTGCTCGGAGATCGGCACGAACAGCTCGCGCAGGGACTGGGCGGTGCCGCCGTTGGGCTTGTCCGGCGAGGTCATGTTGAGCACGTAGCGGCCCTTGATCAGGCCGGTCAGGCTGGATTCGCCGGCCTTGTCGTCCGGGCCCGGCACGCTGATGGCCAGCGGGTCGCCCATGCGGGTGCTGTCGATCACCGGCAGGTACTGCTCGCCGCCGAACTGTGCGGCGGTGCCATTCTGCAGCGCGGCCTGGCGGGCCTGGTTGAGCAGCGAGACGTTCTTGGCGGTGGTGTCGCGCAGCTTGGCCTGGGCGGCCAGGTACTGCCTGGCGGCCTCGCCCTGCTGGTCGGCGCCCGGCGCCGGCAGGCCGGTGTCAGTCAGGGTCACGACCAGATGCTGGCTGCCATCGGCCTTGCCGTAGACGATGGTGGCGTCATCGTAGCCGCACTCGCGGGACAGGTAGGGATAGCCGTAGACGGCCTTGGTCGGCGGCAGCGCCTTCTCCAGTACATGGCCGGTGCAGCTGTCGCCCGCCGGGGTGGCCGCGGCGGCGGTGCCGGCAGCTTCGGGCGCGTCGGCCTTGGCGGGTTTGCTGTCGTCACCACAGCCCTGCAGTGTCGCGGTGAGCAGCAGGGCGGAAAGCAGAGTCAGGGAACGGTTCATGGCGTCCTCGCATTTCGTGAGGGGCGCAGTTTAGTCCCTTGGCCCAGCGGTTCCTATCGGCAGCTTCATTGCGGGGGGTTGCAGACCCAGCGCCCCTGCTTCTCGTCATAGCCGGCATCGATCACCGCCACCCCGGCGCCGCGTGCTTCCAGGCAGAAGGTCTTCATGAAGGTCGCCCGCTGGCCGTCCCCGGCACTGTCGCGCCCGCCGAGGGTGACGTTGTACAGGCCAGGCTCCAGGGCCCGTGCCGGGACTTTCTCGCGGAAGCCGGTGATGGCCTGGCCATAGGCGAAGCAGGTCTCGCTGCGCAGCGGTACACCCTGGGTCGGTTCGATGCTGGCCGACGACCAGAACGGCTCGTAAGGCTGGCGGGCGACTTCGATGGAATATACGGCCACTTGCCGTTCATCCACCTGCCGCGTGCGGTTGAAGAACAGGCCGGGCGACTTGAATGCCGCGCCGCCGAAGCACAGCGTCCGGCCCTGCACCCAGACCCGCGCGTCGCCGTCAAACAGGCGCGACATGCCCCAGGCCGACAACGCCGGCGCCAGCAGCGCAAGGCACAGCGAACCACATAAGAAGAAGCGCTTCATCGGGCAGGGCTCCGCGGGCCGCGCCGTCCTGGCGCGGGCATGTCGCATTCTGACCAGCCGTCGCGTGCAATTCCACGCACGCGGTCGCTTTTGCGCCCTTCGCGGCATGTCGCAAACGCACCTACCCGCGACGTGCGCAGGCATCTGGGCTGACGGGGCCAGTCATACCATCGCTTCCAAGGGGGCCAGCTCGCGCCCCGCACCAGCCATGGCGCCCCACCGCGCCGCAGGGAGACCAGCGATGTTCAGCAAGCAAGACCAGATCCAGGGTTATGACGACGAACTGCTCGCGGCGATGGATGCCGAGGAAGCGCGCCAGGAGGACCACCTCGAGCTGATCGCTTCGGAGAACTACACCAGCAAGCGCGTCATGCAGGCTCAGGGCAGCGGGCTGACCAACAAGTACGCCGAAGGTTATCCGGGCAAGCGTTACTACGGTGGCTGCGAGCATGTGGATAAAGTCGAGCAGCTGGCCATCGATCGCGCCAAGCAGCTGTTCGGCGCCGACTACGCCAACGTCCAGCCGCACTCGGGCTCCTCGGCCAACTCCGCCGTGTACCTGGCGCTGATCAATGCCGGCGACACCATCCTGGGCATGAGCCTGGCCCACGGCGGCCACCTGACCCACGGTGCCAAGGTGTCGTCCTCGGGCAAGCTCTACAACGCCGTGCAGTACGGCCTGAACACCGACACCGGGCTGATCGACTACGACGAAGTCGAGCGCCTGGCCGTGGAGCACAAGCCGAAGATGATCGTCGCCGGCTTCTCCGCCTACTCCAAGACCCTCGACTTCCCGCGCTTCCGCGCCATCGCCGACAAGGTCGGGGCGCTGCTGTTCGTCGACATGGCCCACGTCGCCGGCCTGGTTGCCGCCGGTCTGTACCCGAACCCGCTGCCCTACGCCGACGTGGTTACCACCACCACCCACAAGACCCTGCGCGGCCCGCGCGGCGGCCTGATCCTGGCGAAGTCCAACGAAGAGATCGAGAAGAAGCTCAACTCCGCCGTCTTCCCCGGCGCCCAGGGCGGCCCGCTGATGCACGTGATCGCCGCCAAGGCGGTGTGCTTCAAGGAAGCGCTGGAGCCCGGCTTCAAGGACTACCAGGCCCAGGTGATCAGGAACGCCCAGGCCATGGCTTCGGTGTTCATCGAGCGCGGCTACGACGTGGTCTCCGGTGGCACCGACAACCACCTGATGCTGATCAGCCTGGTGAAGCAGGGCCTGACCGGCAAGGAAGCGGACGCCGCCCTGGGCCGTGTCGGCATCACGGTGAACAAGAACGCCGTGCCGAACGATCCGCAGAGCCCGTTCGTCACCTCCGGCATCCGCATCGGCACCCCGGCGGTGACTACCCGTGGCCTGAAGGAAGAACAGTGCCGCGAGCTGGCCGGCTGGATCAGCGACGTGCTGGACCACCTGGGCGACGCCGACGTGGAGGCCAAGGTGGCCACCCAGGTCGCGGGCCTGTGTGCGGACTTCCCGGTCTACCGTTGAGAAATTTCAGCCGTCTGTAGGAGCGAGCTTGCTCGCGATCCCGACAACTCATTCGCGAGCAAGCTCGCTCCTACAAAGAGCAGCCACGGCGACAAGAACAATCAGGAGCACCCCATGCAACGCTACTCCGGCTTCGGCCTGTTCAAGCATTCCCTGAGCCACCACGAGAACTGGCAGCGCATGTGGCGCACGCCCACGCCCAAGCAGGTCTACGACGTGGTCATCGTCGGCGGCGGCGGGCACGGCCTGGCCACGGCCTATTACCTGGCCAAGGAGCACGGCATCACCAACGTCGCGGTGGTCGAGAAGGGCTGGCTGGGTGGCGGCAACACCGCGCGCAACACCACCATCGTGCGTTCCAACTACCTGTGGGACGAGTCGGCGCTGCTCTACGAACACGCCATGAAGCTGTGGGAAGGCCTGTCCCAGGACCTCAACTACAACGTCATGTTCTCCCAGCGCGGGGTCTACAACCTCTGCCACACCCTGCAGGACATGCGTGACGGCGAACGCCGCGTGAGCGCCAACCGCCTCAACGGCGTCGACGGCGAGCTGCTCAATGCCCAGCAGGTGGCCGAAGAGATTCCCTACCTGAACTGCACCAAAAGCGCCCGCTACCCGGTCATGGGTTCCACCGTGCAGCGTCGCGGCGGCGTGGCCCGCCACGATGCCGTGGCCTGGGGCTTCGCCCGCGCCGCCGATGCCCTCGGTGTGGACTTGATCCAGCAGACCGAAGTGATCGGCTTCCGCAAGCAGGACGGCGCCGTCATCGGCGTCGAGACCAACCGCGGCTTCATCGGCGCCAAGCGCGTCGGCGTGGTCACCGCCGGCAACTCCGGGCACATGGCCAAGCTCGCCGGCTTCCGCCTGCCGATCGAATCGCACCCGCTACAGGCACTGGTTTCCGAGCCGCTGAAACCCATCATCGACAGCGTGATCATGTCCAACGCCGTGCATGGCTACATCAGCCAGTCGGACAAGGGCGACCTGGTCATCGGTGCCGGCATCGACGGCTACAACGGCTACGGCCAGCGCGGCTCCTACCCGGTCATCGAGCACACCCTGCAGGCCATCGTCGAGATGTTCCCGGTGCTCTCGCGCGTGCGCATGAACCGCCAGTGGGGCGGCATCGTCGACACCACCCCGGACGCCTGCCCGATCATCGGCAAGGCCCCGGTGAAGAACCTGTTCTTCAACTGCGGCTGGGGCACCGGCGGCTTCAAGGCCACCCCCGGCTCGGGCAATGTCTTCGCCGCCACCCTCGCCAAGGGCGAGCCGCATCCGCTGGCCGCGCCCTTCTCCATCGAACGCTTCCACACCGGCGCGCTGATCGACGAACACGGCGCTGCCGCCGTCGCGCACTAAGAGGGCAAAAACCATGCTGAATATCTTCTGCCCTCATTGCGGCGAGCTGCGTTCCGAAGAGGAATTCCACGCCAAGGGCCAGGCGCACATCCCGCGCCCGCTCGACCCGGCTGCCTGCACCGACGCCGAGTGGGGCGAGTACATGTTCTTCCGCGATAACCCGCGCGGCATCCACCACGAGCTGTGGGTGCACGCCGCCGGCTGCCGCCAGTACTTCAACGTCACCCGCCACACCGTGACCTACGAAATCCTGGAAACCTACAAGATCGGCGAAAAACCAAGCATCAGCGCCGAATCCGAGAAGAAATCCGCCGTCCAGCCCGCCGTGGAGAAGGCCTAATGAGCCAGATCAATCGCCTGTCCCGTGGCGGTCGCATCGACCGCAACAAGCCGCTCACCTTCAGCTTCAACGGCCAGAGCTACCAGGGCTTCGCCGGTGACACCCTGGCCGCCGCCCTGCTGGCCAACGGCGTCGACATCCTCGGCCGCAGCTTCAAGTACTCGCGCCCGCGCGGCATCGTCGCCGCCGGCGCCGAAGAGCCCAACGCCATCCTGCAGATCGGCTCGCGCGAATCCACCCAGGTGCCCAACGTGCGCGCCACCCAGCAGGCCCTGTACAGCGGCCTGGTGGCGACCGCCACCAACGGCTGGCCGAACGTGCAGAACGACCTCATGGGGATCTTCGGCAAGGTCGGCGGCAAGCTGATGCCGCCCGGCTTCTACTACAAGACCTTCATGTACCCGCAGTCCATGTGGCTGACCTACGAGAAGTACATCCGCAAGGCCGCAGGCCTGGGCCGTGCGCCCACCGAAGTGGACCCGGACAGCTACGACTGGATGAACCACCACGCCGACGTGCTGATCGTCGGCGCCGGCCCCGCCGGCCTCACCGCCGCGCTGGCCGCCTCGCGCAGCGGTGCGCGGGTGATCCTCGCCGATGAACAGGAAGAGTTCGGCGGCAGCCTGCTCGACACCCGCGAGACCCTCGACGGCAAGCCGGCCGAGGAGTGGGTGGCCAAGGCCATCGCCGAGCTGCAAGGCAACCCGGACGTGATCCTGCTGCCGCGCGCCACGGTCAACGGCTACCACGACCACAACTTCCTCACCATCCACGAGCGCCGCACTGACCATATCGGCGAGACCGCTCCGCTGGGCCAGGTACGCATGCGCGTACACCGGGTCCGCGCCAACCGCGTGGTGCTCGCCGCCGGCGCCCACGAGCGCCCGCTGGTGTATGGCAACAACGACGTGCCGGGCAACATGCTCGCCGGCGCTGTCTCCACCTATGTCCGCCGCTATGGCGTGGCACCGGGCAAGAAACTGGTGCTGTCCACCAACAACGACTACGCCTACCGCGTCGCCCTGGACTGGCAGGAAGCCGGTCTGCAGGTGGTCGCCATCGCCGACGCCCGCCCCAATCCGCGCGGCGAATGGGTCGAGGAAGCGCGCAAGCGCGGCATGCGGGTCATCACCGGCAGCGCAGTGATCGAGGCACGCGGCAGCAAACGCGTGACCGGTGCGAAGGTCGCCTCCATCGACACCTTCCGCCACAAGGTCAATGCGCCCGGTGAGTGGCTGGACTGCGACCTCATCGCCAGCTCCGGCGGCTACAGCCCGGTGGTGCACCTGGCTTCGCACCTGGGCGGCAAGCCGGAATGGCGCGAGGACATCCTCGCCTTCGTTCCCGGCCTGGCCTTCCAGAAGCGCCTCTGCGCCGGCGCGGTGAACGGCGTATTCCGCCTCGCCGACGCCCTGGCCGACGGCTACCAGGCCGGCAGCCAGGCCGCTGTCGACGGCGGCTTCAAGTCCGTCGAAGGCGAGCTGCCGGTGGTTGCCGAGCGCGCCGAGGACGCCACCCTCGCGCTGTTCCAGGTGCCCCACGAGAAAACCACGGCGCGGGCGCCAAAGCAGTTCGTCGACACCCAGAACGACGTCACCGCCGCCGCCATCGAACTGGCCTGCCGCGAGGGCTTCGAGTCCATCGAGCACGTCAAGCGCTACACCGCGCTGGGCTTCGGCACCGACCAGGGCAAGCTGGGCAACATCAACGGCCTGGCCATCGCCGCCCGCGCCCAGGGCAAGAGCATCGCCGACACCGGCACCACCATGTTCCGCCCGAACTACACCCCGGTGACCTTTGGCGCGGTCGCCGGCCGTCACTGCGGCCACCTGTTCGAACCGGTGCGCTTCACCGCCCTGCACGCCTGGCACGTGAAGAACGGCGCCGAGTTCGAGGACGTCGGCCAGTGGAAGCGCCCGTGGTACTTCCCCAAGCGCGGCGAAGACATGCACGCCGCCGTGGCCCGCGAGTGCCGCGCCGTGCGCGATTCGGTCGGCCTGCTGGACGCCTCGACCCTGGGCAAGATCGACATCCAGGGCCCGGACGCCCGCGAGTTCCTCAACCGCGTCTACACCAACGCCTGGACCAAGCTGGATGTGGGCAAGGCCCGCTACGGCCTGATGTGCAAGGAAGACGGCATGGTCTTCGACGATGGCGTCACCGCGTGCCTGGCGGACAACCACTTCGTCATGACCACCACCACCGGCGGCGCGGCGCGCGTCATGGAGTGGCTGGAGCTGTACCACCAGACCGAATGGCCGGAGCTGAAGGTGTACTTCACCTCGGTCACCGACCACTGGGCCACCCTCACCCTGTCCGGCCCCAACAGCCGCAAGCTGCTGGCCGAAGTCACCGACATCGACCTGGACAAGGACGCCTTCCCCTTCATGACCTGGAAGGAAGGCAAGGTCGCCGGCGTTCCGGCGCGGGTGTTCCGCATCTCCTTCACCGGCGAACTGTCGTACGAGGTGAACATCCAGGCCAACTACGCCATGGGTGTGCTGGAGGCCATCGTCGCCGCCGGCGCCAAGTACAACCTGACGCCATACGGCACCGAGACCATGCACGTCCTGCGCGCCGAGAAGGGCTTCATCATCGTCGGCCAGGACACCGATGCCTCAGTGACCCCGGACGACCTGAACATGGGTTGGGCGGTGGGTCGCACCAAGCCGTTCTCCTGGATCGGCTGGCGCGGCATGAACCGCGCCGACTGCCAGCGCGAAGACCGCAAGCAGCTGGTTGGCCTCAAGCCCACCAACCCGATGGACCTGCTGCCCGAGGGCGCGCAACTGCTGTTCACCCCGCAGCACAGCATCCCCGCGACCATGGTCGGCCACGTCACCTCCAGCTACATGAGCAGCAGCCTGGGCTACAGCTTTGCCCTGGCGGTGGTGAAGGGCGGCATCAAGCGCCTGGGCGAGAAGGTCTATGCCCCGCTGGCGGACGGCCGGGTGATCGAGGCGGAAATCTGCAGCTCGGTGTTCTACGACCCGAAAGGCGAACGGCAGAACGTGGATTGATCCCTCGCGCCCGCTCCCCACACGGAGCGGGCTGACCGATTTCCAGGCGCAACGCGCCCCAAGGTGAACAGAACATGAGCAAAGCCAACCTCTACCAGCAACGCCCCGAAGACGGCATCCAGGCCGAGTCGCCCCTGCACCACGCCGAGCTGGACAAGCTCGCCGCGCGCAAGGTGGCCAACGCCGGCGTGACCCTGCGCGAGAAGAAGTTCCTCGGCCACCTGACCCTGCGTGGCGATGCCCACGACCCGGCCTTCGCCGGCGGCGTGCACAAGGCCCTGGGCCTGGAGCTGCCGGTGGCCCTGGGCCTGGTGGCCAAGGGCGAAACCTCGCTGCAGTGGCTCGGCCCGGACGAGTGGCTGCTGATCGTCCCCGGCGGCGAGGAGTTCGCCGTCGAACAGCGCCTGCGCGAGGCGCTGGGCGAAGAACTGCACTACTCGGTGATCAACGTCAGCGGCGGCCAGACCCTGCTGGAGCTCGAAGGCGCCAAGGTCCGCGAAGTGCTGATGAAGTCCACCGGCTACGACGTGCACCCGAGCAACTTCCCGGTGGGCAAGGCTATCGGCACGAACTTCGCCAAGTCCCAGCTGGTGATCCGCCATACCGGCGAGCACACCTGGGAGCTGGTGGTGCGCCGCAGCTTCTCCGACTACTTCTGGCTGTGGCTGCAGGACGCCTGCGCCGAGTACGGCCTGCAGGTAGCGGCGTAACAGGCGTCGATTCCCCCTGCCGCACCGGCGGGGGGAAATCCTTCGGAGTCAGACCATGAGCCGCACCCCCGAAACCTGGATCCTTACCGCCGACAGCCCGAGCTTGCTGGGCACGGTGGACGTGGTCACGCGCTACCTGTTCGAACAGAGCTGCTACGTCACCGAGCACCACTCCTTCGACGACCGCCTGGCGCAGCGCTTCTTCATCCGCATCGAGTTCCGCGCCGGCGACGGCTTCGACGAAGCGGCCTTCCGCGCCGGCCTCGCCGACCGCGTCTCGCCCTTCCAGATGAACGTCGAACTGACCCCGCCGGGCTACCGCAGCAAGGTGGTGATCATGGTCTCCAAGGCCGACCACTGCCTGAACGACCTGCTCTACCGCCAGCGCATCGGCCAGTTGCCGATGGACGTGGTAGCGGTGGTCTCCAACCACCCGGACCTGGAACCGCTGGCGCGCTGGCACGGCATCCCCTACCACCACTTCGCCCTCGACCCCAACGACAAGGGCGCGCAGGAGGAGAAGGTCTGGCAGGTGATCGAGGAAACCGGCGCCGAACTGGTGATCCTCGCCCGCTACATGCAGGTGCTGTCCCCCGAGCTGTGCCGCCGCCTGGACGGCTGGGCGATCAACATCCACCACTCGCTGCTGCCCGGTTTCAAGGGCGCCAAGCCCTACCACCAGGCCTACCAGAAGGGTGTGAAGCTGGTCGGCGCCACCGCCCACTACATCAACAACGACCTCGACGAGGGCCCGATCATCGCCCAGGGCGTCGAGCCTGTGGACCACTCCCACTACCCCGAGGACCTGATCGCCAAGGGCCGCGACGTGGAGTGCCTGACCCTGGCGAAAGCCGTGGGCTACCACATCGAGAAACGCGTCTTCCTGAACGCCAACCGGACGGTGGTGCTCTAGAGCGGCGGCAGGCTGCAGGCGAAAGGCTGCAGGCAACAAGCAGGTAGGGCGGATAACGCCGCAGGCGTTATCCGCCGTGACGCCCGAACGGCGGATGGATGGAGCTCATCCGCCCTACGTTCCGACCTGGACTGTGGCGCTCGCGGTAAAGCGCCCTCTCCCCAATCCTCTCCCTGAAGGGAGAGGGAGCAGTTCGGCGCCACCGGCTTGCACGGTGTCCGCCCCACACACGGATATCCCCTCTCCCGCTTGCGGGAGAGGGTTAGGGAGAGGGGCTCTTGAAGCCTGGCTCCCCTGCACGAGCAACACCGACAGACCACCGGCTGCCAATCCCCGGCCCTGTCGCGCAACACACGACATCCCAGTGCAGAACCGCGAGCCGCGAGGCCCGCCTTTGTACCCACAAACACAATGAGGAATGCGTATGTCTGGCAATCGTGGTGTGGTTTATCTCGGCCCGGGCAAGGTCGAAGTTCAGAACATCCCCTATCCGAAGATGCAGGACCCGCAGGGCAAGCAGATCGACCACGGAGTGATCCTGCGCGTCGTTTCCACCAACATCTGCGGCTCCGACCAGCACATGGTCCGTGGCCGTACCACAGCGCCCGAAGGCCTGGTGCTGGGCCACGAAATCACCGGCGAGGTGGTGGAGATCGGCCGTGGCGTGGAAACCATGAAGATCGGCGACCTGGTCTCGGTGCCGTTCAACGTCGCCTGCGGCCACTGCCGCACCTGCAAGGAGCAGCACACCGGCGTCTGCCTGACGGTCAACCCGTCCCGCGCCGGCGGCGCCTATGGCTACGTCGACATGGGCGGCTGGGTCGGTGGCCAGGCCGAGTACGTGATGGTTCCCTACGCTGACTTCAACCTGCTGCGCCTGCCCAACCGCGACGCGGCGATGGAGAAGATCCGCGACCTGACCTGCCTCTCCGACATCCTCCCCACCGGCTACCACGGTGCGGTGACGGCCGGCGTCGGTCCGGGCAGCACCGTGTACATCGCCGGCGCCGGTCCGGTCGGTCTCGCCGCCGCCGCTTCGGCCCGCCTGCTGGGCGCGGCCGTGGTGATCGTCGGTGACGTCAACCCGACCCGCCTGGCCCACGCCAAGGCCCAGGGCTTCGAGATCGCCGACCTGTCCAAGGACACTCCGCTGCACGAGCAGATCGCCGATCTGCTGGGCGAGCCGGAAGTGGACTGCGCGGTCGATGCGGTGGGCTTCGAGGCCCGTGGCCATGGGCATTCGGGCTCGCAGCACGAGGCTCCGGCCACCGTGCTGAACTCGCTGATGGGTGTGGTGCGGGTCGCCGGCAAGATCGGCATTCCGGGCCTCTACGTCACCGAGGACCCGGGCGCGGTGGACGCGGCCGCCAAGCAGGGCTCGCTGAGCATCCGCTTCGGTCTGGGCTGGGCCAAGTCGCACAGCTTCCACACCGGCCAGACCCCGGTGATGAAGTACAACCGTCAGCTGATGCAGGCGATCATGTGGGACCGCATCAAGATCGCCGACGTCGTCGGGGTGGAAGTCATCACCCTCGACCAGGCGCCCAAGGGCTATGGCGAGTTCGATGCCGGCGTGCCGAAGAAATTCGTCATCGACCCGCACAGCCTGTTCAGCGCAGCCTGACAGCGCAGCTTAACCCCCGGCCGCGACTCCACTTCCGCGGCCGTCTCTCCAGGGGAGCCGCAAGGCTCCCTTTTTTTCTGCCCGCAGGTTAGAGCCCGTTCCTGCCAGATATTCCTCCGCTCAGGTCGACCCTCACCCTAACCCTCTCCCAAAGGGAGAGGGGACCGTGCGGTGGAGGATGAAACCGCAGCTTCAGCCGGCACGGTCTGCTCCCTCTCCCTGAGGGAGAGGGCTGGGGTGAGGGGGACGCGCAAACACGAAGCTACCCGGGGAAGAACCGTTGCTCCTGCAAGTATCAGGGCTTGGGCGCAGGGCAGTTGAAGTCGCCTTCCTGGCAGTCGGACAGCACCTGCAGTTCCTTGATGCGGTTGTCGGTCATGACTTTCAGGCAATTGTTGTAGGCCATCGGGTAGCCCGAGCCGCCCTTGGCGCCGGCCGTCTCGAACTGGCAGCTGAGGTCCCGGTAATTCAGCCAGGCCTTCTGCGCAGCGGTCAGGGCCTTCTTCTGCCCAGCATCCAGGCGCTGGCGATACTGCCCGAAGAGGTCGTTGAGACGCTTGTCGCTGGCCTTGTAGGCAGCGCCGGTGCAGGCATTGATCTCGCCCTGAGTCTGGGCGTCGGCACAGTCGTCGGCGGCCTGGGCGGCCGCGAAGAACACCAGCTGGCTGGCAGGCAGGAGCAAGAGGAAGGACAGGGACTTCATAAGACGCGATCCGTTGTTTTGGATGGAACCCCCACTCTAGCCGCTTCGGTCATGATCCGGCCAAGCGGCGGATAACGCTTGGGCCGTTATGCGCCCTACGCACGCGCTCAGGCCCGGTAGAAACGTAGGGCGAATAACCGCTTGCGGTTATCCGCCGTTACGTCGCCAGGCGCCATGCTAGCAACATCAGCCGAGCAGCTTCGCCGCCATCCGCTCCAGCGCCTGGCGCTGGAAGGCGCGGAAGTCCGCGTCGGGCTGCTGGCCTTCGAGCATCGGCAGGAAGGGATCGACCACCTCGGTGCGCACGCCGGCCATTTCCTCGATCACCGCGTGGCCGCAGAACGGCACGTAGGCTTCCGCGTAGCCGCCTTCGTGCACCACCACCAGACGCCCTTCGCACAGGCGTTCGGCGGCGTCGCGCACGGCGGCGGTCATGAAGCGGAAGGTCTCGCTGTGGGCGAGCATGCGCGCCAGCGGGTCCACGCCGTTGGCGTCGAAGCCGCTGGCAACCACGATCAGCTCCGGCTGGAAGCGTTCCAGCGCCGGCACGATGATGGTCTCCATCGCCACGCGGTAGGCGTCGTCACCGCTGCCCGGATAGAGCGGCACGTTGAGGTTGTAGCCCTTGCCCGCACCCTCGCCGATGTCACCCACCGCACCGGTGCCGGTGGGGTAGCAGTCGGCCTGGTGGATCGACAGGGTCAGCACGTCGTCGCGACCGTAGAAGATCGCCTCGGTGCCGTTGCCGTGGTGCACGTCCCAGTCCAGCACTGCCACACGCTTGATACCGTGGCGCGCCTTGGCCGTCTCCACCGCCACGGCGATGTTCGCCAGGTAGCAGAAGCCCATGCCGCGATCCGGCAGGCAGTGGTGGCCCGGCGGACGGGACAGCGCGTAGGCGTTGTCCAGCTCGCCGCGCAGCACCGCATCCACCGCGGCGATGGTCAGGCCGGCGGACTGCCGGGCGATGTCGTAGGTGCCATGGCTGACCATGGTTTCCTCGCCCATGTCGCCGTGGCCGACTTCGCTGTAGGCCTTGAAGCGCTCCAGGTAGCTGGCCGGGTGCACCCGCAGCAGATCTTCCTCGCTGGCCGGCGGCGCGCTGGACAGGTGCAGCTGGCTGCTCAGCCCGGACACATCCATCAGGCTTTTCAGCCGACGCTTGCTCTCCGGCGACTCGGCGTGGCCGCCGCCCACCGGCGGCTGCAACCAGCCACCGACGGGAAGGATCAGCGCGTGCAGCCCGGTCGCGTGCCAGAAGCAGCGCTCGTCGAAGAAGAACCCGGTACGACGACTCATGCGCGGGCCGCCTTCAGGGCACGCTGGCGCTTGCGGCTGAACAGCCAGTAGACCGGCGAGACCACGCCCAGGCCGACCACCCAGGAGATGTCCGCACCGTTCATGGCCTGCGCGGCGGCGCCGGTGTAGAGCGCGGTGGACATGAACGGAACCTGCACCAGGATGCCGAGGATGTAGCAGTTCACCGCTGTCCAGTTGAAGGTGCCGTAGATGCCGCCGTCACGCCGGAAGAACGACAGCACGTCGTACTCGCCATGGGCGATCAGGTAGTAGTCGACCAGGTTGATCGCACTCCAGGGCACCAGCACGTAGAGCAGCAGCAGGATGAAGTTGGTGTAGTTGGCCATGAAGTTGTCCTGGCCGAGCAGGGCGATGGTCAGCGAACCGCCGAACAGCGCCAGGGCAATCACCGCGCGCCAGCCGGCCTTGGCCGACCAGGCGGGAATCAGCGTCTGGCCGACGGTGATGGCCGAGAGGGTGCCGCAGTACAGGTTCATCGAGTTGGTGGCGGCGATGCCGATGGAGAACACCGCGACCATGATGGCGCTGAAGCCGCCGGTCATCTCGATCAGGCCGGCAATGACGTCGCCCTCGCCCACCGACAGGCCGACCAGCACGCCCAGCAGCATCGGCAGGATCGAACCCAGGCAGCAGCCCCAGTAGCTCGACCAGAACGCGGTGCGCGAACCGGTGCCCTGCGGCATGTAGCGCGAGTAGTCGGACACGTAGGGCGCATACGCCAATTGCCACAGGGCGGCGATGGACAGCGCGCCGAGGAAGCCGGGGATGTTGTTCTCGTTGCGCTCAAGCAGGTCCGCCGGCAGGCCGTGGACGAACACCAGCCAGACGAAGCTGACCAGCAGCACAGCGCCGGACAGCCAGGACATCACGCGGGTGTAGCCGTGGATCAGGCGGTAGCCGAACACCGTGGCGATCACGCTGATCGCGCCCACCAGCAGGATGCCGGTGTTGGTGCCGATCATCTCGAAGCGCGCGTGCAGCGCCTGGCCGCCGAGCACCAGGTTCGAGGCGAAGAAGCCCAGGTACATGATCACCACCAGGGCGACCACCAGCAGGGAGCCGAAGGAGCCGAACTGGCCGCGGGTCTGCACCATCTGCGGCACGCCCAGCTGCGGACCCTGGGCCGAGTGCAGGGCCATGAACACGCCACCCACCAGGTTGCCGAGTACCAGCGCCAGCACGGCGGCGAAGAACGGCAGCTTGAACACGGTGACCGCCAGGGCGCCGGTGACCACGGTCAACAGCATGATGTTGCTGCCGAACCAGATGGTGAAGAGGTCGCGGGCGCGGCCGTGTCGTTCGTGTGCGGCGATGGGCTGGATGGTGCTCAGCTCCAGAGTCGTCGCCTGGTTTTGCGTCGTTGTCATTGTGTTTCTCACGCGTCGTTGGCAAGGCAGGCCCGGCGCGGACGCCGGGCTTGGATCAGGAAAGGATCAGCGGGCGGCCCAGGCGTTGAAGCGCTGCTCGAGCTCTTCGCCGTGGTCGACCCAGAAGGCCGCGTCCACCGAGCGGGCGCCTTCGAGGTTGGCCGGCGCGGTGGGCAGCGCGTCGCGCACGTCCGCCGGCAGCAGGTCCAGCGTGCCCTTGTGCACCGGGCCGTAGGGGATGTTCTCGGAGAAGGTCTTCTGGGTTTGCGGCTGGCTGGCGAAGGCGATGAACTTCTCGGCCAGCGCCTTGTTCGGCGTGCCCTTCACCACGGCCCAGTATTCCGGGTCATAGAGGCTGCCCGGCCAGACGATGCCCAGCTTCACGCCTTCCTTCTGCGCGGCGGCGATGCGGCCGTTGTAGGCGGCGCTCATCACCACGTCACCGGCGGCCAGCCACTGCGGCGGTTGCGCGCCGGCTTCCCACCACTGGATGTTGCCCTTGAGCTGGTCGAGCTTGGCGAAGGCGCGATCGACACCTTCCTTGGTGCCGAGCACCTTGTAGAGATCTTCCTGTTTCACGCCGTCGGCCAGCAGGGCGATCTCCAGGGTGTACTTGGCGCCCTTGCGCAGGCCGCGCTTGCCCGGGTATTCGGCGGTGTTCCAGAAGTCGGCCCAGGATTGCGGGGCCTTGGCGACCTTGGCGCCGTTGTAGGCCATGACCATGGACCAGACGTAGGTGGCCACGCCGCACTCGCTGAGGGTGCCGGGGACGAAGTTCTTCTCGTCGCCGATGGCCGCCGGGTCGATGCGTTCGAACAGGCCTTCCTCGCAGCCGCGCAGCAGCTCGGGGCTTTCCACCTCGACCACGTCCCAGGTGACCTTGCCGACATCGACCATGGCCTTCACCTTGGCCATCTCGCCGTTGTACTCGCCGGCGACGATCTTGCCGGCGCCGCTGGCCTCGAAGGGCTTGAAGTAGGCCTGCTCCTGGGCCGCCTTGGTGGCGCCGCCGAAGGAGATGACGGTGATGCTTTGGGGCTGTGCATTAACGCTGCCGACAGCGGCAGCAAGGGCACAGGTGATGGAGATGCGCGTGAGCAAGGACACTTTCATGGAACGACTCCCACAGCCGGATTGGCGTTGTTGTGTTGCTGGGCAGTACTCCCGGCCAGAAGCCGGACAAAAGGGTTCCATCGCGCGGGCGTCTTTGCGCTCGCGGCGTTGTTATCAGGTATTCATGGAGCCGCAGGGCGGATAACGCTGGCGCGTTATCCGCCCTACAGTCGGCTCCGGCGCCTTACAGCACGCCGATTTCCTGGGCCGTGCGATCCACCGCGCGGCGGGTCTTGTCGACCAGTTCGTCGATCTCGGCACGGCCGGCGACCAGCGCCGGGGCCATGATCATGCGGCCAAGGGTGGAGCGGATGATCACGCCCTCCTCGAAGCCGATGGTGCGGCAGCGCCAGGCGATGTCGTTTTCATTGTCGAAGCGCTTGCGGGTGGCCTTGTCCTGGACAAATTGCAGCGCAGCGACAAAACCGGTGCCCTGGATGTCGCCCACCAGCGGGTGGTTGCCGAAGACTTCACGCAGGCACTGCTGCAGGTACGGGCCGGTGTCGTTCTTCACCGCATTCACCCAGCCCTCGTCACGCAGCGCACGCAGGTTGGCCACCGCCACCGCTGCCGCCACCGGGTGGCCGGAGTAGGTCAGGCCGTGGGCGAACACGCCGCCCTCTTCCACCAGCGCCTGGGCGATGCGCTTGCTCAGCACCAGGCCGCCCATGGGGATGTAGCCGCTGGTCAGGCCCTTGGCGATGGACAGGGTGTCGGGCTGGAAGCCGAAGTGCTGGTGGGCGAACCACTCGCCGGTACGGCCGAAGCCGCCGATCACTTCGTCGGCGCACAGCAGCACGTCGTACTGACGGCAGATGCGCTGGATTTCCGGCCAGTAGCTTTCCGGCGGGAAGATCATGCCGCCGGCGCCCTGGAAGGGTTCGGCGATGAAGCCGGCGACGTTGTCGGCGCCCAGCTCGAGGATCTTCTCTTCCAGCTGCAGCGCGCAGCGACGGCCGAATTCGGCCGGGGTCAGGTCACCGCCGGCGGCGAAGAAGTAGGGTTCGTCGATGTGCGCGATGTCCGGGATCAGGCCGCCCATCTCGTGCATGAACTTCATGCCGCCCAGCGCGGTGGCTGCCAGGGTGGAGCCGTGGTAGCCGTTCCAGCGGCCGATCATGATCTTCTTCTGCGGCTTGCCTTCGATCTGCCAGAAGCGGCGCACGGTACGGATCAGCACCTCGTTGGCCTCGGAGCCGGAGTTGGTGTAGATCGCGTGGCTGTAGTGGTCGGGCAGCAGGCTGAAGAGGGTCTCGGAGAGTTCGATCACCGCCGGGTGGGTGGTGTGGAAGAACATGTTGTAGTACGGCAGCTCGTCGAGCTGGGCGGTGGCGGCGGCGGTCAGGTCCTTGCGGCCGTAGCCCAGGTTGGTGCACCACAGGCCGGACATGCCGTCGATGTACTTGTTGCCATCGTTGTCCCAGAGGTGCAGGCCTTCGCCACGCACCATCACGCGCGGGCCCTCGGCGTTCAGCGCCTTCTGGTCGAGGAAGGCATGGATGTGGTGGGCCGCGTCCGCTTTCTGATATTCGCGGGTATCACGTGGCGCTCTCTTCGGGTCGGTCATCGACTTTCTCCTCTATCCCTCGGCGGTGCTCCGGCAGCCGGCCTGAGGGGTCTTCAGGGGATCGAGGGCGACGGACTTACCTAGGCAGTCTCACCGGCCGTCTCGAACGGTTCGGTTAGGAATTCGGGTGTTGCTCAGGCGCCGGGCGCGACCCCGGCGGCCTGTCTTTCATTCAGTCGCGCAGCTGGAACCAGGTGGTCTTGAGCTGCGTGTATTTATCGAAGGAATGCAGCGAGAGGTCGCGGCCGAAGCCCGACTGTTTGCCGCCACCGAACGGAATCGCCGGGTCCAGCGCGTCCACGGTGTTCACCGACACGGTGCCGGCGTTCAGCTTGCGCGCCACGCGGTGGGCGCGATGCAGGTCGTCGCTCCACAGGGAAGCGGCGAGGCCGTAGATGCTGTCGTTGGCCAGGCGCACGGCTTCTTCTTCGCTGTCGAAGGGGATGACTGCAAGCACCGGGCCGAACACTTCGTCGCGGGCCAGGGACTGCTCCGGGCGCACGCCGGTGAAGATGGTCGGCTCGATGAAATTGTCCGAGCCATTGAAGCTCAGCTGACGGCCACCGCAGGCGAGCTGCGCGCCGTCGCTCTGGGCGCGATCGATGCAGGCCATGATGCCGGCGGTCTGCTTGTTGTCGACGATGGAACCGGCGCGGCTGGCCGGGTCCAGCGGGTCGCCCGGAGTCCAGTCGCGGGCCTTGGCGATCAGGCGCTCGACGAACTCGTCGTGGATCGAGCGCTCCACCAGCAGGCGCGAGTTGGCCGAGCAGACTTCGCCCTGGTTGAAGAAGATGCCGAAGGCGGCCTTCTCGGCGGCCAGGTCGAGGTCGCGGCAGTCGGCGAACACCAGGTTCGGGCTCTTGCCGCCGCACTCCAGCCAGACCTGCTTGAGGTTGGACTGCGCGGAATACTGCATGAAGTATTTGCCGACCTGGGTCGAACCGGTGAACACCAGGGCGTCCACGTCCGGGTGCAGGCCCAGCGCCTTGCCGGCGCTTTCGCCCAGGCCCGGCACGACGTTCAGCACGCCTTCGGGGATGCCGGCTTCCAGCGCCAGCTCGGCCAGGCGCAGGGCGGAGAATGGCGATTGCTCGGCGGGCTTGAGCACCACGGAGTTGCCGGCGGCCAGCGCGGGCGCCAGCTTCCAGGCGGCCATGTCGAGGGGGAAGTTCCACGGCACCACGGCGCCGATCACGCCCAGCGGCGCGCGGGTGATGGTGGCCAGGGCGTTCTGCGCGGTCGGCGCGACCTGGTCGTAGAGCTTGTCGAGGCTTTCGGCGTACCAGGAGAACACGCCAGCGGCGCCGGGGACGTCGATGTTCCAGGCGTCCATCACCGGCTTGCCCATGTTCAGGGTGTCGAGCAGGGCCAGTTCGTCGCGGTGGGCCATCATCAGCTCGGCGAGCTTCTGCAGCACGGCCTTGCGCTCACGCGGCGCCATGCGTGCCCACGGGCCGGTTTCGAAGGCCTTGCGGGCGACGCGCACGGCGGCGTCGACTTCGGCCGCGCCACAGGCAGCGACATTGGCCAGCAGGCGATTGGTCGCCGGGTCGATGGCGGCGAAGGTCGCGCCATCCTGTGCAGTCACGCGGCGGCCGCCGATCAGCGCGCTGTCGATGAAAGTCTGCCGGGCAGCACGCTGCCGCCAATCGTTGAGCTCGTACACCAGGGCACTCCTGCTTCGCTCGCCCTCGAGGGACGTTGTTGTTCGAATGTGGATTGGATGGTCGCCCAAGGCCTTGCCAAGGAAAATTATTAAATTTGTCTTCGGGGTATATGAAAAAGCTGGGCAGCCACGCACCGGCCCGGAGCGTTGCGCACCATCACGGTGCGCGCCTGCGCACCGCTGCAGGGCCCGTATTCAGCGGGTCAGCGCCTCGTAAAGCTCGGGGCGACGGCACGGCAGGTAGGGGAAAGTGCCGGCCTGGCGGGCGCGCTGCTGCGGGTGCAGATCGACGATCAGCAGGCTCTCCGCGGGCCCGGCGGCAGCCAGACGCTCGCCATCCGGCGCGACGATGCAGGAGCCACCGAGGAAGGCCAGCCCGTCCTCCACGCCACAGTGGTTGCAGTAGGCGACGAACAGCTGGTTCTCCACCGCCCGCGCCGGAACTATCACCCCCGGCACCGCGCCGTATTCGGGCGTCAGCGCGGTGGGAATGAGGATCAGCCCAGCGCCGTTCAGTGCGTGGGTGCGCACCGCTTCGGGGTACTCCACGTCGAAGCAGATCAGCAGGCCGATGCGCCAGCCGGCATAGTCGAACGGCGCTTCCAGCACATCGCCGGCGCTGAACACCTCGCGCTCCATGGCACCGAACAGGTGCGCCTTGCGGTAGTGGCCCAGCGCGCTGCCGGACGGGCCGATCACCTGCACCGAGTTGTACGGCTTGCCGCCCTGCGGATGGCGCTCGGCGTAACCGTAGGCGATGGCCAGCCCGAAGCGCTGCGCCAGCTCGCCGATGCGCTGGGCAGACGGGCCGTCCGCCGCCTCGGCCAGCTCGTTCATCCGCTGCGGTACGTTGTAGCCACCCAGCCACAGCTCGGGGCAGAGCAGCAAGTGCGCGCCGGCAGCAGCGGCGGCGCCGGCCTGGCGCTCCAGTTGGTCGAGGTTGCCGGCAACATCGCCGGGGAGGCCGCAGGTCTGCCAAAGGGCCATGCGCATGAGCTTTACTCCAGGCTGCGTGTACGGGATTTGCAGGGCGCTTTCACGCACTGCGCTGGAGTATGCCCGCGCCCGGAGGGTCGCAGCAGGCGGCCAAGGCCATGAAAAATGTGGTCCCCGGCGAGGAAAATCTTCGCCATGGGCCGCCCCCGCCGGCCGGCCCAACGCGGTATCTTGTATAAAAAAGCATCAACGAGGCGTGCAGTGGCTTCCTATACCTTGCGGCAATTGAAGTATTTCGTGACCACCGTGGAGTGCGGCAGCGTGGCCGAGGCGTCGCGCAAGCTGTACATCGCGCAGCCGTCCATTTCCACGGCGATCAAGGGACTGGAAGAGAGCTTCGGCGTGCAGTTGTTCATCCGCCACCACGCCCAGGGCGTGTCGCTCACCCCCAGTGGCGCGCGCTTCTACCGCAAGGCGCAGGAACTGCTGCGCATGGCCCACGAATTCGAGCAGAACGCCCTCGCCGACAACGACGTGGTGGCCGGGCAGATCGACATCGGCTGCTTCGAAACCGTCGCCCCGCTCTACCTGCCGCGCCTGATCTCGGGTTTCCGCGAGCGCTACCCCGGCGTGGAAATCCGCATCAGCGATGGCGAGCAGCAGGAGCTGGTGCAGGGCCTGACCGCCGGCCGCTTCGACCTGGCGCTGCTCTACGAGCATGACCTCGACGCCACCATCTCCACCGACCCGCTGATGCCCGCCCAGCGCCCCTACGCGCTGCTGCCGGAGAACCACCGCTTCGCCAAGCAGGACAAGGTCTCCCTGCGCGATCTGGTGCTGGAGCCGATGATCCTGCTGGACGTGCAGCCCAGCCGCACCTACTTCGTGCGCATCTTCGAGGAACTGGGGCTGAACCCGCACATCGCCTTCAGCTCGCCCTCGATCGAGATGGTGCGCGGCATGGTCGGCCAGGGCTTCGGCTTCTCCCTGCTGGTCACCCGTCCGCATTCCGAGTGCACCTACGACGGCAAGAAGGTGGTGACAGTGGATGTCGCCGAAGAGGTCAGCACCTCCGGCCTGGTCGCCGCCTGGCTCAAGCGCGCCCAGCTGACCAAGCCGGCGCAGCTGTTCGTCGACTATGCGCGGGAGGAGTTGAGCGGGAAGCACTGAGTCCCGCTCCTGACATCTCGCTTTTCGTAGGACCGAGGGGGACGCCTAGTCCTTGCTCGCGAACCCGTCCTCCTGCGCGGCGGCTGCCCTCTCCCTAACCCTCTCCCTGAAGGGAGAGGGAACTGTCCTCCACAGGCTGAAGGACCGACGCTCGCCGACTGACTCCGTAAATGCCCCAACGCTGCGGACGGCCCCCTCTCCCTCCGGGAGAGGGCTGGGGTGAGGGGCCACGCCCGAACCCCCTCCCGTCACTCCCCGTGCCCCGCGCCGACATCCGGGGTTACAATCTCGCCCCCAATCCGCAATGCCTTCCCGCCCCATGCTCATCTGGAAAGAGCGCGTGCAGCGCCTCATCACTCTCGTCCTCGGCCTGCTGCAGAAGTATCCGCGCGTCATCGCCCTGTTCGGTTTCTGCTCCGGCGTCTTCAGCTTCATCATGGTGGACCGCCACCGCGCCGGCTTCGCCCGCGCCATGGCCATCGTCATGCTGGTCAGCTGGATCTGGCTGATGCTGGAGAACCTGCTTACCGACCGCTTCAAACGCCGTTTCGGCTGGGAAGTGCCACCGGGCCTGCTGCGCTACGCGACCCAGCTGATCCACCAGGAAAGCCTGTTCTTCTGCCTGCCGTTCTTCTTCGTCACCACCACCTGGAACAGCGGGCAGGCTCTGTTCACCGGCGTGCTGACGCTGGCTGGCCTCGCGGCGATCACCGACCCGGTCTACTACAAGTGGCTGTCGGTGCGGCGCTGGACCTTCCTCGGCTACCACACCCTGACGCTGTTCGCGGTGCTGCTCACCGCGCTGCCGATCATCCTCCACCTGAGCACCCCGCAGAGCTACCAGGCGGCACTCGGCATCGCCGTGCTGCTGTCCTTCCCGAGCCTGGCGGTGACGGTGAAGATCCACAAATGGTGGCGCTGGTTCGCCCTCGTCGGCCTGACCCTGTCCATCGGCGCGGTGGGATGGTTCGCCCGCGCCTGGGTGCCACCCTCGACCCTGTGGATGACCGAGATGGCGGTGACCGAGAGCTTCGACAACGCCCAGCGCACCCCCGGCGACAGTCTGGAAACGGTCAGCGTTGCGCAGATCAAGAGTCAGGGCCTCTACGCCTACACCGCGATCAACGCCCCGCGCGGGCTGAACGAGCGCATCTACCATGCCTGGCGGCTGAACGGCCAGGAAGTGGACCGCATCGCCCTCGACATCAAGGGCGGCCGCGAGGCCGGCTACCGCGCCTGGACACACAAGCAGAACTTCCCCACCGACCCCAGCGGCAACTGGCAGGTGCAGGTGCTCACGGAAGCCGGGCAGGTGATCGGTACGCTCAGGTTCGAGGTCACGCCCTGACCACTCGGTCTCCTTGACCCGACTCGGCGCTTTCCCCTACAAGACCCTCTCCCCAGAACAAAAAGCGCCGAGAGAGTCATGACCGATACCGCCCAGCACCCGTTCGACCGCGCCGTGGCCCTGCAACCCGTGACCGGCCAGCCCAACCTCTACGAGGGCCATACCAGCCAGGACTACTGGAACATGGTCGGCCCCTTCGGCGGCGTCACCGCTGCGGTCCTGCTGCAGGGCGCGCTGCGCCACCCGCAACTGCTCGGCAGCCCGGTGTCGCTGACGGTGAACTACGCTGCGGCAGTCGTGGCCGGCGCCTTCCAGGTCGAAGCCGTGCCGGTGCGCACCAACCGCAGCACCCAGCACTGGCTGCTGCAACTGACCCAGGCTGATGAAGCCGGCGAGCAGCAGGTCACCACCACCGCCACCCTGGTCACCGCGCTGCGCCGCGAGACCTGGAGCCTGACCGACATCCCCGCGCCGGACCTCGCCCCGCCCAGCGACTTCGAGCCGATGAGCCCCGCCGCCAAGGGGGTAGCCTGGCCCAAGCAATATGAGATGCGCCCGGTCTCTGGTGCCTTCCCCACCCAATGGGACGGCAGCGGCGAGACCAGCCGCAGCCAGCTCTGGCTGCGCGATGCCCAGGACCGCCCGCTGGACTTCCTGTCCCTGGCGGCGATGAGTGACATCTTCTACCCGCGCATCTGGCTGCGCCGCGCCACCCCGGTGCCGGCCGGCACCGTGTCGATCACCACCTACTTCCACACCGACGCCGCGCAGATGGCCGAGGTCGGCAGCGGCTACCTGCTCGGCGACGCCCGCGCCCAGGAATTCCGCAACGGCTTCTTCGACCAGAGCGCCCAGCTGTGGAGCCAGTCCGGCGCACTGCTGGCGACCAGCAACCAGGTGGTTTACTACAAGGAGTGAGCCACTGCTCACCCCGTAGGATGGCGTGGAGCGAAGCGATACCCATCAGTTCCTGCAACAGCGAGCGATGGGTATCGCAAGTTTTGCGCTCATCCTGAGCCCTCTCCACGGCTGAAAACGGCGAACAAAAAAAGCCCGGCACATGGCCGGGCTTTTTTATGGGCAGCGAGAAGGCTCAGACCTTCTTCACGAACTCCGACTTCAGCTTCATCGCACCGATGCCGTCGATCTTGCAGTCGATGTCGTGGTCGCCGTCCACCAGGCGGATGTTCTTCACCTTGGTGCCGACCTTCACCACCAGGGACGAGCCCTTGACCTTGAGGTCCTTGATCACGCTGACGGTGTCGCCATCCTGCAGCAGGTTGCCGACCGCGTCCTTGATCACGCGGGTATCGCCTTCGGCCTCGCCCGAGCCGTCGGCGGACCACTCATGGGCGCACTCGGGGCAGACCAGCTGGGCGCCGTCTTCGTAGGTGTATTCGGAGTTGCATTGGGGGCAGGGCGGCAGCTGGCTCACGGCGATTCTCACACTGGAAACGGTAAAAAGACCGCAGAGTATATAAGGTTTCTCCCGTCCCTGCCCGGCGACGAAGTTGGCAAGGGGCCAGCACCGTTACAAAAGCGTAAGAATCCATCGCTATAAAAGGCGGCCACTTCGATAAGAAAAAGGACGCCCGTACCATGCTGCACAAGCCCTCCCCGCTCGCGCTGAGCATCGCCTTGGTACTGGCGAGCCTGGCCGCCGAAACCGCCCACGCCGTGCCGGTATCGCCCATCATCAGCGACGCGCAGACCAGCAGCCGCACCCTGGCCAACCAGGACACCCTGACCGTCACCAGCACCGGCAGCCTGGTCACCAGCGGCAAGAGCGTCGACCTCAAGGGCGCGGCCACCGGCAGCGGCGTGGTCATCGACAACAGCGGCCTGATGCAGTCCACCACCGGCCGCGTGGTCGATACCTCCGGCAGCGACAGCACCACGCGCTTCTACCAGATCATCAACCGCGAAGGCGGGCGCATCCTCGGCTACGACGACGCCATCCGCATGAACAACCCGTTCAGCGCCGGCAACGTGCTGGTCGACAACGCCGGCAGCATCTATTCCGCCACCGGCCAGGCGCTGGACTTCGACAAGCTGCAGAGCAATGCCACTGTCACCCTGATCAACCGCGCCAGCGGCGTCATCCACAGCGATGGCAACGACGCCATCCGCCCCGGCGGCAACGCGACGATCACCAACTACGGCGAGATCAGCAGCTCGGACATGATCACCGCCGACACCAAGAACGACGGCATCGACTTCCAGGGCGCAGCGGGCGGCTACGTGGAAAACCACGGCCTGATCAGCGGCGGCCGCCACGGCATCACCACCGATGTCGGCGCCACCCTGATCAACTACGCCGACGGCGTGATCATCGGCCGCAATGGCTCGGGCTTCGGCTCCGACGGCGACGGCACCGTGATCAACTACGGGCGCATCACAGGCTCCTACAACGGGCTGGTTCCGGATGGCGACGGCGACGGTGTGGACATCGATTACACCGGCCACATCGAGAACCACGGCATCATCGAAGGCACCGGCGCCGCCGGCTCCAAGGACGGCTCGCCGAATGGCAGCGAAGGCATCGCCATGGGCGGCGGTACCATCATCAACTACGCCGGCGCAATCATCCGCAGCGTCGACCGCGGCATCCTGGTCGACGACGGCAACGGCAACAGCGGCTTCAGCTCCACCTACCTGGAGAACCACGGCACCATCACTGGCGAGAAGCTTTCCGGCGTGACCCTGTCCGGCGACCTCGACGACACCGTGATCAACGATGGTCTGATCCACGGCGGCAATGGCGTGGCCCTGGAAATGGGTGGCGGCAACGACAGCCTGGTGCTGCTCTCCGGCAGCCGCTTCGAAGGCCTGGTGGACGGCGGCAGCGGCCGCGACACCGTGACCTTCGATGACGCCGCCGGCGGCAGCTTCGGCAACAGCGCCAACTTCGAATGGCTGGACGTGAAACAGGGCAGCTGGACGCTCTCCAGCACCGACGACTTCAGCGAAGGCGGCGAAGTCTTCAGCGGCGCCAGCCTGAACAACACCGGCAGCCTCCTCGGCACCCTGCAGATCGACCAGGGCGCCACCTACTCGGGCAGCGGCAGCGTCGGCGGGCTGAACGTCGCCGGTACCCTGGTCGCCTCGCCGGCAACCGGTGCCGCCCAGGTGACCGGCAACCTGAACCTGCAGAGCGGCTCGACCCTGGCCTTCGGCGTGGAGCCCAGCGGCGCCCACGCCACCGTGCTGGTGGACGGCAGCACCCGCATCGACGGCTCGCACCTCGCCGTGCAGGCCGGCAGCGGCAACTGGCCGTGGCAGAGCAGCGTACAGGTGATCAGCTCCACCGGCGGCGTCAGCGGCCAGTTCGCCGACGTGAAGAGCAACTTCGCCTTCCTCACCCCGACCCTGAGCTACAGCGCCAACAGCGTCGACCTGCAACTGACCCGCAACGACGTGCAGTTCGGCGACCTGGCCAGCAGCAGCAACGGCCGCAACGCCGGCTCCGCCCTGCAGAGCCAGAACGGCGGCGCGCTGTACAACGCGCTGATCACCAGCGACGCGAGCAACGCCACTTCCGCCCTGGAACAACTGGCCGGCGCCAGCAACGCCAGCCTGGCCGCCGCGACCATCGCCGGCAGCCAGCAGGTCGGCAGCGCCATGCTCAACGCCGTGCGCCAGCTGGGCAGCAACAGCCTGCTGGCGGCCACCGAGCGCAGCGACACACCGATGCTCGCCGCCACCGGCGTACCCAGCGCAGCGCGCAACCTGAACGACCCGAACGCCGCCGGTCGCCTCTGGGTGCAGGGTATCGGCAGCCACGGCAAGCTCGACGAACACGACAACAGCGGCGACCTGCAACAGAACACCGGCGGAACCCTGCTCGGTGCCGACTGGGCGGTGACTCCGGACTGGCGCCTGGGCGTGCTCGGCGGCTACTCGCACACCGACCTGGACGGCAGCGGCGGCGTCTCCGGCGACATCGACAGCTGGCACCTGGGCGCCTACGCGCTGCACCAGAGCGGCCCGCTGGCAGTGCGTCTGGGTGCGGCCTACAGCAGCCATGACGGCGAGAGCAAACGCCGGGTGGAGTTCGACGGCTTCAGTGATCGTCCCAAGGGCGACTACGACGCCGACAGCTGGCAGGCGTTCGCCGAGACCGGCTACGCCATGGGCAGCGGCCGTCTGAGCGCCGAGCCCTACGCACGCCTGGACTACCAGCGCTACGAGCGCGATTCGTACGACGAGAAGGGCGGCGCCGCCGCGCTGCACGTCGACTCCCAGGACCAGGACAACCTGAGCAGCACCCTCGGCCTGCGCATCGCCCGCCTCGACACCCTGAGCAACGGCATGAGCTTCACCCCGCGCCTGGGCCTGGGCTGGCGTCACACCTTCGGCGACATCGACAGCGAAACCCGCCAGTCCTTCCTCGCCGGCGGCGACGCCTTCAGCGTCCAGGGCACCGCGCTGGATCGCAACAGCCTGCTGCTGGACGTCGGCTTCGATGTCGGCGTCTCGGCGCGCAACACCGTCGGCATCGGTTACAGCGGGCAGATGGGCAGCAACGCGCAGAACCACGCGCTGATCGCCCAGTGGCAGATGGCGTTCTGATCGCGATCCACTGACGAAAAAGCCCGGCGCAAGCCGGGCTTTTTCTTGGGCGCTGTTAAGACGAGAGATTCGGAAATTTCGCGGCCTGTCTCGGATCCCGACACATAGCCTCAGCGAGCGCCGACGGCAAAGCTTGCCGCCCCGGTCAGCCGACCGGTATCCGCCCAACCTCGATGAGTGAGCACTCCCATGAAAAAGCTTTGCATCCTGATCGCTGCCTGCGCCGTTCTTGCCGCCTGTGGCAAGCAAGAGGAACAAGCCTCGAAGACTGCCGTCCCCGCAGCTGCCCAGCAGGAAACCAAGCCTGCGATCCAACCGGAAGCCAAGCCGGCAGAACCGACAGCCCCTGCTGAACAGACCGCGCCGGCAGAGTCGACGGCGCCTGCCGAACAAGCCGCCGCCCCGGTCCAGCCGGACGCTGAAGCAGCCAAGCCGGCCGACGACAAGCAGCAGTAAGCCTCCGCCGTTCAGTCCAACAGCCAGCCGCCTCCGGGCGGCTGGCTGCTTTCAGGGCTGCAGCTGGCTGATATAGGCAGCCAGTGAGGTGATGTCGTCATCGTTGAGCAGTGCCGCCACCGCCAGCATCGGCGAGTCCGCACGGCTCGGATCCTTGTCGCGGTAACGTTGCAGGGCATGGGTCAGGTAGACCTGCGGCTGCCCGGCTATACGCGGGAAGCCGTCGTGCCCCATGGCCTTCTCGCCGTGGCAGGTGACGCAGACGGTGGCGAAGCGCCGGGCGCCCTGTTCCACCAGCGCCTTGTCCGGCGCCGCCTCCGCGCGGGGCAGGACCTTCTGCTGGCTGAAGTAGTAGGCGATGTTGACCCGCTCGTTGATGCTCAGCAGCTTGGCCGCCTGGTTCATCACGAAGTCGGTGCGCTGGCCGTCGACGTACTTCTCGAAGGCGTCGAAGAGGTACTGCGGGTTCTGCCCGGCCAGGTTGGGGATGTAGTCGCGCTTGCTGTTGCCATCCTTGCCGTGGCACTTGCTGCACAGCAGGATGCGCTCCTGCGCGGCGGTATAGGCCTGCTCGCGCTTGGCCGGGTCCTGCTCCAGGGCGGCAAGGCGATCCATCATCTCCGATGACTGCGCCAAAGCCTGGGTGGCCCCGCACAGCAGCACCCACAACAGAACGACTCTCCCCATCGCCGCACCCTGGTCAGTCAATTTTCCCAGCGTGGAACATAGAGCCTTTCTGAAGGAATTTTCCGACGCAGATCAACCAATGGCGCGACGCCGGAAATCCTCCGGGCAAAAAAAGGGGGAGCATCGTGCTCCCCCGTGGGACTGAACCTTAAAGACCCGTCTGTCCTTGGTCAGCCTTCAATTTCAACCAGGATCTCACCGGGGTTGACCCGGTCGCCCTTGGCTACGTGGATGGCCTTCACGGTGCCGGCGATGCCCGCCTGCACTTCGGTCTCCATCTTCATTGCTTCGGTGATCAGCACGGCCTGGCCGGCCTTCACGCTGTCGCCTTCCTTGACCAGCACATCGACGATGTTGCCCGGCATGGTGGTGCTGACGTGGCCCGGCTCGCTGGCCTGCTTGCGCTTGTTGCCGCCGCCGCCGATGAACTCGTTGAGCGGCTCGAACACCACCTCTTCGGGCATGCCATCCACCGACAGGTAGAAGTGGCGCTTGCCGTCGGTCTTCACGCCGACGCCGGTGATGTCCACGCGGTAGCTTTCGCCGTGCACGTCGACCACGAACTCGGTCGGTACGCCTTCACCGCCAGCAGCGGCCACGCCCTTGCCGTTGGGGATCGGCAGCAGCTCTTCGGGCTTCAGGGTGCCGGCGGCACGCTCTTCGAGGAACTTGCGGCCGATGTCCGGGAACATGGCGAAGGTCAGCACGTCCTCCTCGGACTTGGCCAGGCTGCCGATCTCTTCGCGCAGCTTGTTCAGCTCCGGCTTGAGCAGGTCGGCCGGGCGCACGTCGATGACTTCTTCGTTGCCGATGGCCTGGCGGCGCAGGGTTTCGTCGATCTTGCCCGGCGCCTTGCCGTAGCGGCCCTGCAGGTAGAGCTTCACTTCGTTGGTGATGGTCTTGTAGCGCTCGCCGGCCAGGACGTTGAAGAACGCCTGGGTGCCGACGATCTGCGAGGTCGGGGTGACCAGGGGCGGGAAGCCGAGGTCTTCGCGAACCCGCGGGATTTCCGCGAGCACTTCCGGCATGCGGTTCAGCGCGCCCTGTTCCTTGAGCTGGTTGGCCAGGTTGGAAATCATCCCGCCCGGAACCTGGTTGACCTGCACGCGGGTATCCACGCCGGTGAACTCGCTCTCGAACTGGTGGTACTTCTTGCGCACGGCGTGGAAGTACATGCCGATTTCCTGGATCAGCTCCAGGTCCAGGCCGGTGTCGAACGGGGTGTCGCGCAGGGCGGCAACCATCGACTCGGTGCCCGGGTGGCTGGTGCCCCAGGCCATGCTGGAGATGGCGGTGTCGATGCGGTCGGCGCCGTTTTCCACAGCCTTGAGCTGGCACATGCTGGCGACGCCGGCGGTGTCGTGGGAGTGCACGACCACGTCCAGCGGCAGCGCATCCTTCAGCGCCTTGACCAGCTCGCCGGTGGCGTAGGGGGTCAGCAGGCCGGCCATGTCCTTGATGGCGATGGAGTCCACGCCCATGTCGGCCATGGCTTTGCCCTGGGCAACGAAGGCGTCGATGGTATGCACCGGGCTGGTGGTGTAGGCGATGGTGCCCTGGGCGTGCTTGCCGGCGGCCTTCACGGCCTCGATGGAGACGCGCAGGTTACGCACGTCGTTCATCGCGTCGAAGATGCGGAACACGTCGATGCCGTTGACCGCCGCCTTGGCGACGAAGGCACGGACCACGTCATCGCTGTAGTGGCGGTAGCCGAGCAGGTTCTGCCCGCGCAGGAGCATCTGCAGGCGGGTATTGGGCAGCGCGGCCTTGAGCTTGCGCAGGCGCTCCCACGGGTCTTCCTTGAGGAAGCGCACGCAGGCGTCGAAGGTGGCGCCGCCCCAGACTTCCAGCGACCAGTAGCCGACCTGGTCGAGCTTGTCGCAGATCGGCAGCATGTCTTCGGTGCGCATCCGGGTCGCCAGCAGCGACTGGTGGGCGTCGCGCAGGATGGTATCGGTGACGGTGACTTTCTTGGAAACGGTCATGTACGAATTCCTCACAGGCCAGCGTGGGCGGCAATGGCGGTAGCGATGGCGATGGCCAGGTGCGACGGGGTGCGCTTGATGGAGTACTGGGTCAGTTCCGGGTGGCTTTCGACGAAGCTGGTGTTGAACTGGCCATTACGGAATTCCGGGTTCTTGAGGATTTCCTGGTAGTAGGCCGCAGTGGTCTTCACGCCCTGCACGCGCATGTCGTCCAGCGCACGCAGGCCACGGTCCAGCGCCTCTTCCCAGGTCAGCGCCCAGACCACCAGCTTCAGGCACATCGAGTCGTAGTACGGCGGGATGGTGTAGCCGGTGTAGATCGCCGTGTCGGTGCGCACGCCGGGGCCGCCGGGCGCGTAGTAGCGGGTGATCTTGCCGAAGGACGGCAGGAAGTTGTTCTTCGGGTCTTCGGCGTTGATCCGGAACTGCAACGCGAAGCCACGGTGGATGATGTCTTCCTGCTTGACCGAGAGCGGCAGGCCGGAGGCCACGCGGATCTGCTCGCGGACGATGTCGATGCCGGTGATTTCCTCGGTGATGGTGTGTTCCACCTGCACGCGGGTATTCATCTCCATGAAGTACACCTCGCCATCGGCGAGCAGGAACTCCACGGTGCCGGCGTTCTCGTAGCCCACGGCCTTCGCCGCGCGCACGGAGAGGTCACCGATGTAGGCACGCTGCTCGGGGGTGAGCTGCGGGCTGGGGGCGATCTCGATCAGTTTCTGGTTGCGGCGCTGGATCGAGCAGTCGCGCTCGAACAGGTGCACGGTGTTGCCGAAGGAGTCGGCGAGAATCTGCGCCTCGATGTGCTTCGGGTTGACGATGCACTTCTCGAGGAAGACTTCCGCGCTGCCGAAGGCCTTGGTGGCCTCGGAGATCACGCGGGGGAAGTTCTGCTCCAGCTCTTCGCGGCTGTTGCAGCGGCGGATGCCGCGGCCGCCACCGCCGGAGGTGGCCTTGAGCATCACCGGGTAGCCGATGCGCTCGGCTTCGGAGAGGGCTTCGGCCAGGTCTGCGACGTTGCCTTCGGTGCCGGGGGTGCAGGGCACGCCGGCGGCGATCATGCTGCGGCGCGCTTCGGTCTTGTCGCCCATGCGGCGGATGACTTCCGCCGACGGGCCGATGAACTTGATCCCGCGTTCGGCGCAGATATCGGCCAGCTCGGCGTTCTCGGAGAGGAAGCCGTAGCCCGGGTGGAGGGCGTCGCAGCCGGTTTCCACCGCCAGGTTCACCAGGGCGCGGGGGTTCAGGTAACCCGCCAGCGGATCGGCGCCCAGGCTGTGGGCTTCGTCGGCGCGCTTGACGTGCAGGGCGTGACGGTCGGCATCGGAATAGACGGCCACCGAACGGATGCCCATCTCGGCGCAGGCGCGCACGATCCGGACAGCGATCTCCCCACGGTTGGCGATCAGGATTTTCTTGATCACTGCGGCTTTCCCTCGGCCCGGGCCTTTTGGACCCCGGCGTAAAAACCCATCGGCAGCTCCGGTCGCGGCAGCTGGCTCTCTCGGCCGGAGCGGGTTCCGGCGTGTTTTTACCCTAGCGCGGGAGGGAGGATTAACCAAAATCAATAATTATTGGGGTAGCCATAAAGAATGCTTTATAGTTGAGCGGAAATGTCGCGATCAGGCCGTGTTCTATGCGTAAGTCATTGATGCGTATGACCCTTCGCCAGCTGCAGGTTTTTCGTGCGGTGTGCGAAAGCCGTTCCTACAGCCGCGCCGCGGAGGAAATGGCCCTGACCCAGCCGGCGGTCAGCCTGCAGATCCGCCAGCTGGAAGAACTGGTCGGCCAGCCGCTGTTCGAGTACATCGGCAAGAAGCTCTACCAGACCGATGCCGCCGACGCCCTGCTGCGCGCCACCACCGACATCTTCCAGCGCCTGGAAGTGCTGGACATGAACCTCTCCGACCTCAAGGGCTCGCTGCAGGGCCAACTGCGCCTGGCAGTGGAATCGAGCGCCAAGTACATCACCCCGCACCTGTTCGCCACCTTCCACGCGCAGCACCCGGACGTCAGCCTGAACCTCACGGTGGTCAACCGCGCCCAGGTGATCAAACGCCTGTCGGACAACCGCGACGACCTGGTGATCATGTCCCTGGTGCCGCAGGACATGGCGCTGGAATTCCTGCCCTTCCTGAACAACCCCATTGTGGCCGTGGCGCCGCCGGACCATCCGCTGTGCAACGCCGCGAAGCTTTCGCTGAAGGACCTGGAGCCCTACCCGCTGCTGATCCGCGAGCCCGGCTCGGGCACGCGCAAGGCCTGCGAGGAACATTTCCAGCAGAAGCGCGCGCACTTCCCGCAGACACTGGAGTTCGCCTCGCTGGAAGGTTCACGCGAAGGAGTGCTGGCGGGTCTGGGACTGGCGCTGCTGCCGCGCCACGCGGTGAGCCGCGAGCTGCAATCCGGGCTGCTGCATGAGCTGCCGGTGGAAGAACTGCCGCTCTACCGCAGCTGGTGTCTGGTGCACGCCCGCGGCAAGCGCCTGAGCCCGGTGGCCCAGGCGTTCGTCGCCTTCATCCGTGAAGAGCGGGCGCTGATCAGCCAGCTGGCCGAACGCTTCGCCGGCCCGCCTTCGCCGAAGTGAGGTAGGCGGCCGCGATCAGGTCGGGGTAATCGGAGGTTTCGAGGGCGAGGCGCTGGGCCTCCATGCGGTCCTCGATGGCGCGACGGAACTGCATGCGGCGCTGGTCTTCGAGCTTGCGGCGGGTCTTGCTATCCACTTGGAGCTGGGTGTCGTCGATATGGCGGGGCATCTCGCATCTCCCAAGGCCTAAGGGCTGGAGACGCCAGCATGCTGACGACGGATGACCGTTTGACGACGTGGTGGTGAAGCCCCGGTGACGCCGACGGGCGGTCGGCGACACCGTCAGGGACGGATCAGGACGCCTCTTCCGGGCGCTCCTCATGGTTCTTCACCACCTTCGGCGACAGGCGCAGGCTGCGCAGGCTGCGCTTCACGCTCTTGAGGTGATTCACCAGGTCCGGGCCGCGGGCCATGGCCACGCCCATCGCCAGCACGTCGATCACCACCAGGTGAGCGATACGCGAGGTCAGCGGGGTGTAGATATCGGTGTCTTCGTGGACATCCACCGCCAGGTTCACCGTGGCCAGGTCCGCCAGCGGGGTCTGGCTGGGGCACAGGGTGATCAGCGTGGCACCGGCTTCGCGCACCAGGTTGGCGGTCACCAGCAGGTCCTTGGAGCGGCCGGACTGGGAGATGCAGATCGCCACGTCCGAGGGCTTCAGGGTTACCGCCGACATGGCCTGCATGTGCGGGTCCGAGTAGGCCGCCGCCGACAGCAGCAGGCGGAAGAACTTGTGCTGGGCGTCCGCCGCCACCGCGCCGGAGGCGCCGAAGCCGTAGAACTCGACACGCTGGGCATGGGCGATGGCCGCGATGGCGCGCTCCAGGGCGTGGGTGTCGAGGTTCTCGCGCACTTCCATCAGCGAGTGCAGGGTGGTGTCGAAGATCTTCAGGCTGAAGTCCGCCACCGAGTCGCTTTCGTTGATCGAGAACTGGCCGAAACTGGCGCCGGCGGCCAGGCTCTGCGCCAGCTTGAGCTTGAGGTCCTGGAAGCCGGTGCAACCGATGGCGCGGCAGAAGCGCACGATGGTCGGCTCGCTGACGCCCACGCTGTGGGCGAGGTCTGCCATGGAGCTGTGCATGACCGATGCAGGGTCCTGCATCACGTGATCGGCAACCTTGAGCTCCGACTTGCGGAGCAGATGACGCGACTGGGCAATGTGCTGCAAAAGGTTCACAGGGATAGGCTCGGTGATAGTTGTCTGAAATTTATGTAGTCTTGTTGTAGTTATACTACAAAACTAACCGCCACGCCCAGGGAATAAGTCTTGAATACGCCCGCCAGCCTTAGTCTTCCCAGCTCCTGCGACATTCTGGTGTTCGGCGGCAGCGGTGACCTGGCGCTGCACAAGCTGCTGCCGGCGCTCTACCACCTGCACCGGGAGAATCGCCTGCCGGCCGACACGCGGATCTTCGCCCTCGCCCGCAGCCAGCGCGACAACGCCGCCTACCTCGCCCTGGCCGAACGCAACTGCCGCGCCCAGGTGGCGCGCAGCGACTTTTCCGCCGAGGCCTGGCGCAGTTTCGCCCAGCGCCTGGAATACGTGGCGATGGACGCCTCCCAGAGCGCCGACTTCGGCCGCGTGGCCAAGGCCCTCAAGCGCACGGATGGCCGGGTGCTGGTGCACTACCTGGCCACCGCACCGAGCCTGTTCGCGCCGATTGCGCAGAACCTGAAGATTGCCGGTCTCGCCGGGCCGCTGGCGCGCATCGTGCTCGAAAAGCCGTTGGGGCATTCGCTGGAGTCGGCGGTGGCGATCAACCAGGCCATCGGCGAAGTATTCGACGAGTCGCGGGTGTTCCGCATCGATCACTACCTGGGCAAGGAAACCGTGCAGAACCTGATGGCCCTGCGCTTCGCCAACACCCTGTTCGAGCCGGTGTGGCGCAACGGGCACATCGACCACGTTCAGATCACGGTCAGCGAAACCCTGGGCGTGGAGAACCGCGGCAGCTACTACGACCATGCTGGGGCCATGCGCGACATGGTGCAAAACCATCTGCTGCAGCTGCTCTGCCTGGTGACCATGGAGGCGCCGGTGCGCTTCGACGCCGAAGCGGTGCGCAACGAGAAGGTGAAGATTCTCCAGGCGCTCCGGCCGATTTCCGGGCAGGACGTGCAGGACAAGACCGTGCGCGGCCAATACACCGCCGGGCACATCGGCGGGCAGGAAGTGCCGGCCTACTGGTTCGAGAAAAATGTCGACAACGACAGCGATACGGAGACCTTCGTCGCCGTTCAGGCAGAGATCGACAACTGGCGCTGGAGCGGCGTGCCGTTCTACCTGCGCACCGGCAAGCGCATGGCGAAGAAGTGCTCGGAGATCGTCATCCAGTTCAAGCCGGTGCCCAACAGCCTGATCGGCAGCGGTGCCGGCGCGGCCAACCGCCTGTGGATAAGACTGCAGCCGGAGGAGCGCATCAGCGTGCAGCTGATGGCCAAGACCCCCGGCAAGGGCATGCAGCTGGAACCGGTGGAGCTGGACCTCAACCTTGCCCAGGCCTTCAGCACCAACAAGCGCCGCTGGGACGCCTACGAACGCTTGCTGCTGGACGTGATCGAGGGCGACTCGACGCTGTTCATGCGCCGCGACGAGGTGGAAGCGGCCTGGAGCTGGGTCGACCCGATCATCAAGGGCTGGCACGAGCACTACCTGAGCCCGCGCCCCTACCCCGCCGGCAGCAACGGGCCGGAACCGGCGCAGACGCTGCTGGAGCTGCAGGGGCGGCGCTGGCTGGAGTGATGCACCGAGCCGATCTCACCGGATGAACACGACGTAGGATGGGTGGAGCGCAGCGATACCCATGCTGCCGGCGCCAGGTATTGATGGGTATCGCTTCGCTCCACACCATCCTACGAAGAGCCTGACGGCGCGGATAGCGCATCCGTTGACCTCGCTCAGCACGCGCAGCCCGCGGATTTCCTAGAGTGGCGGCCTTTTTCCCACTACCCGCTGCGCCGCCATGTCCCCCACGCCGTTTTCCCCCGAACTGCTCTGCCCCGCCGGCTCGCTGAAGAGCCTGCGCCACGCCTTCGCCTATGGCGCCGATGCCGTCTACGCCGGCCAGCCACGCTACAGCCTGCGGGTGCGCAACAACGAGTTCGACCACGCCAACCTCGCCACCGGCATCCACGAGGCCCACGCCCAGGGCAAGCGCCTCTACGTGGTGGTCAACATCGCCCCGCACAACGCCAAGCTGAAGACCTTCCTGCAGGACGTGGAGTCGGTGATCGCCCTTGGCCCGGATGCGCTGATCATGTCCGATCCCGGCCTGATCATGCTGGTTCGCCAGCATTTCCCCGAGGTTGATATCCATCTCTCGGTGCAGGCCAATGCGGTGAACTGGGCCAGCGTGGAGTTCTGGCGCCAGCAGGGGCTCAAGCGGGTGATCCTGTCCCGCGAGCTGTCGCTGGAGGAAATCGGCGAAATCCGTGAGCGCGTGCCGGGCATGGAGCTGGAAGTCTTCGTCCACGGTGCGCTGTGCATGGCCTACTCCGGGCGCTGCCTGCTGTCGGGCTACATCAACCGCCGCGACCCCAACCAGGGCACCTGCACCAACGCCTGCCGCTGGGAATACCAGACCCACGCCGCCCATGAGGACGAGCTGGGCCACGCGGTGCGCAACGTCGAACCGACCCTGGGCATCGGCGCGCCGACGAAGGAAATCGTCCTGCTCGAAGAAGGCAACCGCCCCGGCGAGCTGATGGAGGCGTACGAGGACGAGCACGGCACCTACATCATGAACTCCAAGGACCTGCGAGCCATCCAGCACGTGCAACGTTTGACGCAGATGGGTGTGCATTCGCTGAAGATCGAAGGTCGGACCAAGTCCCACTACTACGTCGCGCGCACTGCCCAGGCCTACCGCAAGGCCATCGACGATGCCGTCGCCGGGCGCGCCTTCGACCTCGGCCTGATGGACACCCTGGAGTCCCTCGCCCACCGCGGCTACACCGAGGGCTTCCTGCGCCGCCATGTGCACGACGAGTACCAGAACTACCAGTACGGCCACTCGCTGTCCGAGCGCCAGCAGTTCGTCGGCGAGTTCACCGGCGAGCGCCGAAATGGGCTGGCCGAGGTGCGGGTGAAGAACCGTTTCGAGATGGGCGACAGCGTCGAACTGATGACCCCGGCGGGCAACCGCACCTTCCGCCTGCACGCGCTGGAGAACAACCGCGGCGAATCCATCGGCGTCGCGCCCGGCGACGGGCATGTGGTCTACCTCCCACTACCCGAGGAGCTGGACCTGCAATACGCGCTGCTGATGCGCAACCTGAAGGGCGGCTCGACCCGCGATGCGCGGGAACCGGCGGCAGCCGGCGGTTGCGGGAGCGATTGCGGAAAGTGCGGGTGTGGCGGGAACTGACTGACCGCCGGAGTTTCCCTGCAGGAGCGGGCCATGCCCGTGATCGCGCCCGTGGGGCGCCCCTGCAGGGGAGCCCTGCGCAATTCCGACCTGCGCTGCTAAGGGTTCTGCAGGAACACCACATACCCCCTGAACCACCGGCTCTTCGCCAGGTAGGCCGGTGCCTGCCATTCCCCGTATTGCGCCAGTCCGATGCGGAAGGGCAGTTGCAGGCGCGCCACGCGCGGCAGGTAAGCCTGGTAGTTGGGGATGGTCTGGCGCCCCTGGTAGGTCTGTACCACCACTTCGTCCACCACGCCGGCCAGGCGGTTGATGGTCTCAGGCGCAGCGTTGCTGCCCCAGTCCATCAGCCCGGTGATGCTCAGCTTGCAGCCCGCAGGCAGGCGCGTGCGCAGGTCCTGGAGGAAGTCGACGTACTCGTTCAGGTAGCGCGTGCGCGCATCGAAGTCGATCTGCACGCCGACCACCGGATTGCCGGCGGCTCGCCAGCGCCGCAGTTGCGAGAGCAGGGTGCGGTAGATGTCTTCGTTCCAGCGCAAGGTGTGGGCGCGGTAGACCACCCACACCTCGCCCTGTTTCAGGCGCGGGATGGCGATGCCCTGGGCGATCAGCCGGGCGCGACCATCGCTATGGCGCGGCGCGCTGACCTGCCCCTGCAGGACGTAGAGAGTGCGTGCCTGGGCCAGCACGGGCTGGGGCGCGACGCCGCTCCAGAGCCAGAACGCGTCGTGGTCCGCGGCGTCCACGCCGGCCGCCGGGGTGTTGCCCGCGAGCAACGCCAGCGCCAGGGCCAGCACGCGCCGCACGGGGCTTACCAGTAGTACTTCAGGGACTTCGCCCAGGGCGTGGCGGAGTACTGGCCCTTGAGGGTGCGGAACCACTGCTTGCGCTGCGACGGGGCGATGTCCTGGCTGCCGCAGCCGTTATAGCCGCTGGGCGCGAAGCAATTGATGGCGCGGAACAGCGCGTAGGCGCGGTCCTCTTCCACGGCCTGCTTGTCGGCGATGACCTTGAGGTAGCCGTCCATGCGCGAGTAGGCCGTCCCGGGGAACAGCGATTCGCCGCCGCCCAGTTCGCGCTCGCTGGGCTGGGTATCCAGCGGGAAGCCGTCCAGGCCGTTGCGCAGGATGAACTCGCCGAGGCAGTTCAGCGCCTTGGGCGGCTGCGGGCTCTGCAGCAGGTCGCGGGCGACGTCGACGATGGCCGGGCATTCGTAGCCGCTGTCGTTCTTGCCGCCCGGCCACTGGAACAGCGACAGCGGCATGCTGCCGTAGAGGTAGCCGATGCTCGCGCCCAGCGGCTTGCCGCTGCCGTCGGTGGGCAACAGCGCGAGGTCGTCGATATAGGCCTGGTACTGACCGTGCAGCAGGTCCTTGTAGAGCAGCGCGAACAGCGCGGTATCGCGCTCCTCCACCGAGATGCTGGTGGATTTCGCCTGCTGGCGCAGCAGGTCGGGGCCGGCGACATGGCGCAGGAGAATCTCGCGGATGATCGGCGTATGCACCGGCGAGCCTTCGGCGAAGACCTTCACCAGACGGTCGCTGCGCTCGTAGTTGAAAGCCAGCGCCAGCTCCAGCTGTTCGCGCTGCAGCGGTTGCTCGGCGAGCGGCAGCAGGCGTAGCCAGAGCTTCTCGGCGGCGATCCAGTCATTGCCGGCTTCCAGGGCGAAGCCCCGCAGGGCCTGCTGGCTGAAGGCAAGGTAATCGAGCTTGGCCGGCAGCTCTTCGGGCAGGGATTTCAGTGCCTCGGCGGGCTTTTCCTCGACGTACAGCAGGAAGGCCGCCGTCAGGTAGTCGTGCAGGCCGGGGTACTTGGCGAACAGGTCCTTCTGCGCGGCCAGCCCGGCGGCGTCGAGGGCGCGGGGCTCGTTGGGTTCGTGGTGGCGCATCTGCATCAGGTCGAGCACCGCCAGCAGGCGCGCGTCGCGCACGTCGGCAGGATGGGCGGTGACCAGCAGCTTGTTGTCGACTTCCTGAACCAGTTGGGCGAGGTCATCGGCATCCTCGCGGGCGAACAGTTCGGCGTACTCGCCAGCCAGTCGGCTTTCATCGCTCATCAGCCAGTAGACGCGGCGCGTCAGGCCCTTGGCCGAAGCGCTGTACCGGCCCTGTGGATAAGCCTTGAGGTAGTCGCCCAGCGCGGTGTCGGCCTGGGCGAGGATTTTCTTGTCGACCTTGCGCAGGTCCGGGTAGCCCATCTCGTCGAAGGCGTTCTGCTGCGCCTGGTTGAGCAGGGCACGGGCGACCATGTAGCGCGAGGTTTCCTTCAGCCAGGGCTGGTCGCTGTCCTGCAGGGCGCGGAAGGATTTCAGCGCGTCGCCGAAACGCCCGCTGTAGAAGTCCGCGGCGCCCTTGAGGTAGCTGCGGTAGGCCAAGGCCTGCGCACTCTGCAGGTCACCCGGCAGCAGCACGCTGAGCTGGGTTTCGTCCCACTGGCAGGCGCCCAGCAGGGTCAGGCGCGCGCGGGCCAGGTCCTGGCGTTCGGCGGCGGAAAGGCTGTCGACCAGCAACAGCTGGCTGAGGAAATCCTGGGCGGTGCCCGCGTTGTTGCTGCGGCAGCGACTGCCTTCGCCGCTGGCGAAGCTGTCCGCGGAGGATTGCACGGCATCCGCCGGCAGGCCGATACGCGCGGCGAGGTCGGCCAGCGGTGCGGTGCTGGCAGCGCTGGCGCTGTCGGTCGAATCCCCTGGCGCGGCACCTTCCAGCCAGCGCGCCAGCGGGAACGGCACCTGGCCGTAGCCCAGTTGCTGCTCATCGTCGGTCAGCGCGCGATTGGGAATGCTGGCCTGGCCGGCGTCGGCCAGCAGCAGCTGCAGGTTGACCCGGCTGTCGTTGCCCGGGCTGAGGAACGGCAAGCTGTTGCACACGTCCAGCGAGTCGCGCTTGAGGTTCCAGCTCGGGTAGCAGGAGTCGTCGCTGCTCGCGCGCGCTTCCTGCACGCCAAGGCAGCCGGTGATCAGGGCCAGCAGGGTCAGTCCGTACAGACGCATGAATGATCCTTGTCCGTTGCAGCCCGCACGCCGGGCCGGAATTCAGAGCAGGAAGAATCTTACCTCGCCGCGCCCGGTCTTGCCCGCCTGCATGGGTACAAGACTGTAAACGCGATCTACCGCACAACAGAGCCTGCGACACGTTGTCCAGCTGATTCCTTCTTTGTTCCGGCTCAAAGAAGGAATCTGCCGACCGGGTATTTCTGTAGCCAACGACAGTTCGTCGATTACGGAGAGTTATCCATGTTTGATCAGGAAGAGATTTCGCTTTCCCGCCGCACCCTGCTGGCCGGCGCCGTGGTGCTGGGCGTTACCGGCAGCATGCTCGGCAGCGGCAAGGCCATGGCCGACGGGGAGGCAGCGCCGAAGAACATGGGTCCGGCCCTGGACCTCTCGAAGCTGGAGCACGTCCAGGTCGAGCTGGTCGCTCCGCCCTTCGTCCATGCCCATGAACAGCGCGCCAAGGGCAAGCCCAAGGTCGTGCAGTTCCGCATGGTGATCGAGGAGAAGAAGCTGGTCATCGACGACGATGGCACCGAGATCCACGCCATGACCTTCAACGGCTCGGTGCCCGGCCCGATGATGGTGGTACACCAGGACGACTACCTGGAGCTCACCCTGGTCAACCCGGCGACCAACACCCTGACCCACAACATCGACTTCCATGCCTCCACCGGCGCCCTGGGCGGCGGCGCGCTGACCATCATCCAGCCCGGCGAGGAAGTGAAGCTGCGCTTCAAGGCCACCCGCCCCGGCGTGTTCGTCTACCACTGCGCACCGGGCGGCGCGATGATCCCATGGCACGTGGTCTCGGGCATGAACGGCGCGATCATGGTGCTGCCGCGCGACGGCCTGAAGGACCGCGAAGGTAAATCCCTGAAGTACGACAAGGTGGTCTACATCGGCGAGCAGGACTACTACGTCCCGCGTGACAAGGACGGCAAGTTCAAGCGCTACGGCACGCCGATGGAAAGCTACAACGACATGCAGGAAGTCATGAAGGGGCTGATCCCCAGCCACATCGTGTTCAACGGCAAGGTCGGCGCCCTCACCGGCAAGAACGCGCTCAAGGCCAACGTCGGCGAGACCGTGCTGATCGTCCACTCCCAGGCCAACCGCGATACCCGCCCGCACCTCATCGGCGGCCATGGCGACCACGTCTGGGCCACCGGCAAGTTCCACAACCCGCCGGAGGAAGACCTGGAAACCTGGTTCATCCCGGGCGGCGCGGCCGGTGCGGCGCTGTACACCTTCCTGCAGCCGGGCCTGTACACCTACCTCAACCACAACCTCATCGAGGCTGTGCTGCTGGGCGCTGCGGCGCACATCCAGGTCGAAGGCCAATGGAACAACGACCTGATGAGCCAGATCCAGCCACCGACTGCGATCAAGTAAGCCCCGAGGCCGGCCCATCCGGGCCGGCCCTTTCCCCCTAATCGATACCGGCGACCAGGCAGACCATGCGCAAGACCATCCTGATCGGCGTACCCGCCGTACTGCTGCTGGGCGGGGCCCTCCTCCTGCTGCGGCCACAGTACGCACCAGAGCTCGCGCCACAAACCGTGCGGCTCGAGCCCCGCGACTTCGACTTCCGCCCGGCGGGCGACTACTGGCTGGAGAAGCAGGCGGTGGATGCGCCGTCGCAGCGTGAACACCTGTCCCCGCGCTTCGAAGTCATGAAATTCCAGGTCAGCCAGGGCGAATACGCCCGCTGCGTGGCCGAGGGCGATTGCCTGGCGCTGGACAACCTGGCACTGGACAACAGCGCTCCCCGCGACGACCTGCCCCTGACCGGTGCCAGCCTGCTGGACGCGCAGCTCTACGCCGACTGGCTGTCCAAACGCACCGGCCAGCAATGGCGGCTGCCGACCGACCGCGAGTGGGCCTTCTTCGCCGGCACGCGCTGGGCCGACGATGCCCTGCGCATCGAAGACGATGATGGCAGCAACCCTGCCCGACGCTGGCTGGCTCGCTACCGCCTGGAAGCGGAGACCCGTACCAGCGCCTCGGCGCTGCCCCAGGCGCGCGGCAACCACGGGCTGAACGAATACGGCGTGGCCGACCTGGGCGGCAACGTCTGGGAGTGGACCCAGAGCTGCCACCAGCGGGTCAACCTCGACGCCCAGGGCACCCAGACCCACCGCGCCGAGTACTGCTCGATCCGCATCGCCGAAGGGCGCCATCGCGCGGCGATCAACGACTTCGTCCGCGATGCCCGCGGCGGCGGCTGCAGCGCCGGCCAGCCACCGGACAACCTCGGTTTCCGCCTGGTCAGAGATATCCCTTGATTCCCCTCAAGTTTCGTCGCAGCGCTTAACCGTTATGCTGCGGCGAACCGACGGGAATCACTGCCGTGACCGCTGATATCTCGCTGAACCGCGCCTGGCTGGGCAGCTTGCCGCCATTCGCCAACAGCAGCCGCGAGGAACAGGACGACATCCTCCGCCAGGCCAGCATCCTGCGCCTGAACAGCGGCGTGGCCGTGTTCGAGCAAGGCTCGCCGGCGACCAGCTTCTACCTGCTGGTGCACGGCCGGCTCAAAGCCACCCAGCTCACCGGCGACGGCCAGCGCGTGCTGGTGCGCGTGGTCAATCCGGGTGATCTGTTCGGCTTCGTCCGCGCCCTCGGCCGGCGCGACTACCCCGCCACCGCCACGGCCAGCCAGGACAGCCTGGTCCTCGCCTGGCCCACCGGCCAGTGGGAACCCCTGCTCGCCCGCCACCCCGGCTTCGCCCTGAACACCGTGCAGGCCATCGGCGAGCGCCTGCAGGAAGCCCACGTGCGCTTCTGCGAGCTGGCCACCGAAGAGGTCGAACGGCGCGTCGCCCACACCGTGTTGCGCCTGGTGCAGCAGTCAGGTCGACCGGAGGCCGACGGCATCCGCATCGATTTCCCGGTCACCCGCCAGGACATCGCCGAGATGACCGGCACCACCCTGCACACCGTCTCGCGCATCCTGAGCGCCTGGGAAGACCGCGGCCTGGTGGTCGGCGGCCGGCAGAAGCTGCTGGTGTGCAACCCGCAGCAATTGATGCGGGTCGCCGGCGGCGACGAGCGGGAAGTGGTGCACGAGGGCGCTTGACTGCAATCAAGGAGACCGACGCGCCGCTTTCCCTAGACTCACCACCACCGCCACGACGACTGCGGCCGCCGTGCCCCACTCCACCCGAGGCCCGCCATGACCGACAACCTCACCGAGCGCACCCTGAGCGACCTGGCCTTCAGCCTGCCGGGCAGCTCCGCGCTGTTCCACGACTACAAGCTCGACTTCTGCTGCGCCGGCCAGCGCAGCCTGGGCGAAGCCGCCAGCGAACAGGGCCTCGACGCCCAGCGCATCGCCGCCGAACTGCAGTCGCTGCCGCCTGCCAACGACCAGACCGACTGGCGCCTGACCAGCAACGACCAGTTGATCGACCACATCCTCGAGCGCTACCACAAGGTCCATCGCGAACAGCTGCCGGCGCTGATTCCGCTGGCCGAGCGCGTCGAGAAGACCCACGCCGCGCATCCGCAATGCCCGGCCGGGCTGACCGCGCACCTGAAGAAGATGCAGGAAGAACTGGAATGGCACATGTGCAAGGAGGAAAGCGTGCTGTTCCCCTGGCTGCGCCAGGGCATCCCGCTGACCCACGTGCAGGGCCCGATCGGCGTGATGCGCCATGAGCACGACGAACACTCGCAATCCCTCGCCGCGCTGGCTGACCTGACCGACGACCTCACCGTGCCGGCGGACGGCTGCAACAGCTGGCGCCGGCTCTACAGCGGCCTGGAAGAGCTGCGCCGCGACCTGATGCAGCACATCCACCTGGAGAACAACCTGCTGTTCCTGGGCGCCAACCACCCGGCCTGAGTGCCGGACCGGGAGCCAGGAGGGCGACCAGTGACAGCTTGTCTCACCACGCTGCCCAGCGGCATCGCGCATACTGGCGGGATTGTCCCCGCCCAGGAGCGCTCCGCCATGCTCGCGCATCGCGTCCACCACCAGATTCTGTGCGGCCACCATCTGTTCAACGTGCTCAACGAAGAACAGCTGGAGCAGCTGCTCGCCACCAGCACGCTGCTCAACCTGGAGAAAGGCGACAAGCTGTTCCTCCAGGGTGAGCCGGCCCACTCCTTCTATTTCGTGATTTCCGGTGCGGTGAAGATCTACCGCCTGACGCCGGAGGGACAGGAAAAGGTGCTGGAGGTCGTCGGCAGCCGGCAGACCTTCGCCGAAGCCATGATGCTGATGGACACCTCCGACTACGTGGCCTCGGCCCAGGCGCTGGAGCCCACGCAGGTCTACCGCTTCGCCAACCGCACCTACATGGAGTTGCTGCACAGCAACCCGCAGCTGCCCTTCTCCCTGCTCGCCACTCTCTGCGTGCGCCTGCACCGGCGGATCAACGAGATCGAGACGCTGTCGCTGAAGAACTCCACCCACCGCGTGGTGCGCTACCTGATCACCCAGCTCAACCGCCATGGCAACCAGGACGGCCGCTTCGAACTGCCGATGGCCAAGCAACTGGTGGCCGGGCACCTGTCGATCCAGCCGGAGACCTTCTCCCGCGTGCTGCGGCGACTGATCGACGAGAAGATCATCGACCTCAACGGCCGCACCGTGCAGGTGCTCGATGTGGCGCGGCTGGAACAGTTCGAGTAAGCCATGCGCCAGTGCCTGTACTGCCAGCACGAGAGCCCCGAGGATGCTGCGGACTGCCCGCAGTGCGGGATGCCCCTGCCGGTGGACCAGGAACTGGCGAAGCAACGCAGGCTGCGGCGCTTCGCCTGGTACTGCGCCATTCTCGCGGTGTTCTGCGGGGTGATGATGGTGTGGTTGCCGCGCTGATTCCCGCTTTCCGCCGCTACCTGTGAACACCCTGTAGGGCGCATAACGCCCCAGGCGTTATCCGCCGCGGCGGATGAAGCGTCCCGCTTCATTCGCCCTACGTCCCCGATCCGACCCCGTGGTTTCACCCTGTAGGAGCGGGCCATGCCCGCGATCGCGCGCAGGGCGCGCCCCCACAATGGTCAGCCCTGCCGGCGGGTGAGCTGCCGGTAGAGCTGCGGCAACTGCACCGGCAGCTGCGCCGGATCGTTGATCAACAGATAGCCCTGGCTGCCGAACAGGTGCGGCAGGTAGTCGGCCGCCTCGCGGTCGATGGTGATGCAGAACGGCACCAGCCCCGCGCGACGGGCTTCCAGCACGGCCTGGCGGGTGTCCTCGACACCGTAGCGCCCCTCATACAGGTCCAGGTCATTGGGCTTGCCGTCGGTGAGGATCAGCAGCACCCGCTGGCGCTCCTTGCGTTCGAGCAGCAACTGCGTCGCCCGACGGATCGCCGCGCCCATGCGCGTGTAGTAGCCCGGTCGCAGCGCGCGGATGCGCCCGCGCACCACATCGTTGTGGCGCTCATCGAAGGTCTTCAGCTGGGTCAGGCGCACCTGCTGGCGGCGCAGCGAGGAGAACCCGTACAGGGCGAACCGGTCGCCCACCGCCTGCAGCGCCTCGCCGAACAGCAGCAGACTGTCGCTGATCAGGTCGATCACCCGGTGGTCGTTGTCGATGTGCGCGTCGGTGGACATCGACAGGTCCGCCAGCAGCAGGCACGCAAGGTCGCGGCGGGTCTGCCGGCGCTCGAGGAACAGTCCGGGCTCGCTGCAGGCGCCGAGGCGCCGCTCGACGCTGAAGTCCAGCCAGGCTTCCAGGTCCAGCTCCGCGCCCTGGGGTTGCCGGCGCAGCCATTGGGGCTGCTGGCGCAGGCTCTCGAACTGCCGGCGCAGGCGCCGCGCAATGGGCGCCAGGGAGTCCGGCAGCGGCGCCGGAACGGCATCGCGGGGCAGCATCGGCTGCAGACAGACGTGGTCGTCGATCAGTTGCTGGCGACGGTAATCCCATTCCGGCAGGCGAATGCCCTCGCCCAGCGGCACGTCGTCGAAGTCGGCGGCCGGCAGGTCGAGGTCGAGCTTCAGCCCGCCGCCCTTCTTCTGCCGTTGTCGGGACATGCTCAGGTGATCGAGGTCGTCGGCGACCTTCGCCGCGTCGAGGTCCTCGCTGTCGTCGCCGGCGCGATCCAGTTCGATGTGCTCGGACCAGCTGAACAGGTTTTCCAGGCGGAACAGCAGCAGGCCGCCGCGACCGGGGTCCTGCTCGACCCGCTCGGCGCGCTTGCGTGCCAGGCCCTTGGCTTCGCTGTGGGCGGAGCGGCCGTGCTCGTCGCCGTCGATCAGGTCGGTGTGCTGCGGCGCGGCCAGTCGTTGCGGCGGGTAGAGCCACAACGGCACCGGCCACGGCGCCTTTTCACTGCGTGGCAGACGCTCGACGCTACCCGGATCGCGCAGCGCCCGTTGCAGCGCCAGCTCCAGTTCTGCTTCCGCCGGTGGCAGATCAGCGGGGTCGGGACGCAGACCGAGCAGCGCTTCCACCAGTCGACGGTAGCGCGGGCGCAGCAGCGGGTAGCGCTCCAGCACGGCGCAGGTCCAGGTCTGGTTGTCGCGCGCCCAGTGGCGCATCGGCTGGCTGTGCGCGGCCAGCAGCGCCAGCCAGCGGTAGAGCTCGCGGTTCAGTTCGGCGTCGGGGTATACAGCCAACTGCGCGGGCAGGCGCAGGGAATCAGCGTCGAACCAGGCCACCGGCAATTGCTGGCAGGTGCCGGCCACCTGCTGCAGCAGGCTGCGGCGCACCAGCAGTTCGCGGGCGCTGGCCGCCTCCACGCCGACCCCGGCCTCGCCGCCGGTGCCGCGGAACAGTAGCAGCAGGCTGCGCCGCACTTCCTCCAGGCTGACTGCCGCCTCTTCGAACTCCGGGCTGGCGCGGCGCGTGATGAAGCGGTGCCAGACGCGGCCGAAGCCTTCTTCGATTTCGAGGTGGATGGTCATGGCGCCCCCTGCAGAACGAAAAAAGGGCCCGCCGCAAAGCGGTCGGGCCCGGGTGGACGGTATCGATCAGCTCACCTGAGCCGCGCCCGAGGCAACGGCCACGCGGCCGCGCTGGCGGAAGCTCAGCAGGTAGCAGATCAGCCCGATGAAGAAACCGACACCGGAGTACAGGCGCAGCCAGAAGAAGATCTTCAGCTGGTCGACCGTGGCCATGAACGGCATGGCGGCGCCATCGGCGGGCATGCGCTGCAGCCAGACCTGGACGATGCCGGCGGCGGTGAGCATCAGGGTGATCAGCAGCATGGAGATGGTCATCAGCCAGAAGCCCCAGATCTCCAGGCTCTGCGCACGGGCGTCAGGCGCTTCGCCGATGCCCCGCAGGCGCGGCATGGCATAGCTGATCATGGTCATGACGATCATCGCGTAGGCGCCGTAGAAGGCCAGGTGGCCGTGGGCGGCGGTGAGCTGCGAGCCGTGGGTGTAGTAGTTCACCGGAGCCAGGGTGTGCAGGAAGCCCCACACGCCGGCGCCAAGGAAGGCGGTCACGGTGGTGCCCAGCGCCCACAGCGCGGCGGCCTTGTTCGGGTGCTCGCGGCGACGACGGTTCACCATGTTGAAGGCGAACAGCACCATGGCGAAGAACGGCAGCGGCTCCAGCGCGGAGAAGATCGAACCCAGCCACAGCCAGACCTGCGGCGCGCCGATCCAGAAGAAGTGGTGGCCGGTGCCGATGATCCCGGTGATCAGGGCCATGGCGATGATCACGTAGAGCCATTTCTCCACGACCTCGCGGTCGACGCCGGTGATCTTGATCAGCACGAAGGCCAGCATCGCGCCCATGATCAGTTCCCACACGCCTTCCACCCACAGGTGCACGACCCACCACCAGTAGTACTTGTCGCGGGACAGGTTTTCCGGGTTGTAGAAGGAGAACAGGAAGAACACCGCCAGGCCTACCAGGCCGGTCATCATCACCACGCTGACGGCAGTCTTGCGGCCCTTGAGCATGGTCATGCCGATGTTGAAGAGGAAGCCCAGCGCCACCACCACGATACCCATCTTGGTGATCGTCGGCTGCTCGAGGAACTCCCGGCCCATGGTCGGCAGCAGCTCGTTGTGGGTCAGCTTCGCCAGGCCCGCGTAGGGCACCAGCAGGTAGCCCAGGATGGTCAGCACGCCGGCGATGGCGAACACCCAGAACAGCACGATGGCCAGTTTCGGGCTGTACAGCTCGCGGTCGGCCTCTTCGGGGATCAGGTAGTAGGCCGCGCCCATGAAGGCGAACAGCAGCCAGACGATCAGCAGGTTGGTGTGCACCATCCGCGCGACGTTGAAGGGGATCGCCGGGAACAGGAAGTCACCGACCACATACTGCATGCCCATGATCAGTCCGAAGACGATCTGCCCGACGAAGAGCATCAGGGCGAACACGAAGTACGGCTTGGCCACCGACTGCGAGGCGAATTTCAGATAGGGATTGCCCGGGTTCATGTTCAACCCTCCTTGTTCGGCGGCCATTTGTTGGTGTCGATCTTCGATGTCCACAGCAGGAACGCCGCAAGGTCAGTGACCTCCTGGTCGCTCAGGTGGAACTGCGGCATCTGCCGGCGACCGGGCACGCCCAGCGGCTGCATCTTCATCCAGGCCGCGAGGAAGCTGCCAAAGGCCGCGTCACCGCCACGGCGGACCGCTACGTTGCCCAGCTCCGGCGCGAAGTAGGCGCCTTCGCCGAGGATCGAGTGGCAACCCACGCAGTTGTTCTGCTCCCACACCAGCTTGCCGCGCACCACCGATTCGGTGAGCTCACTCTGGTTGGTGCGCTTGGGGAAGGTGGTTTCGGTGTGATAGGTCAGCGCGAGGAATACCAGGAAGAAGAAAACGCCTCCTCCCAGGTAGATGTTCCTCGCCATCCCTTTGGTAAATGTCTCTGACATGGGGCCCTCCTAGGTCACGGTCGGGGCCATTGTAGGAAGCGACCTAGGACCTCTCGCTTGATGGCAATCAAGAAAGACCAATGCTTCCAGTCAGGTATTTTTTCGAAGAAAAATCAGGGAGTTGCGTGCAGGGCCAGAATCACGCCGGTGACCACCAGCGGCCAGCCGAGCAGCAGCGCTTGCCACAGTCGCGGGCCGTGGCTGAGCTCCATGAAGCGCAGCGTGATGATCCAGGCCTTGCCCAGGCCCAGCAGCAGGATCGCCGCCACCGGCAGCAGCAGGTCGGGTGCATGGTGACCGAGCCAGACCGAGGCGACGGACATCGGCAGCATCAGCAGCCAGGCGAGCAGCAACGTCCTCATGAGCCAGGCGCCAGCACGTAGACCAGCGGGAACAGCACCACCCAGACCAGGTCGACCATGTGCCAATACAACGCGCCGGACTCCAGCCCGCCCAGGGCGTCGCTGCGGTAGGTGCCGCGCAGGCAACGCAGGGTCATCCAGCCGAGGATCACCAACCCCAGCAGCACGTGCAGGAAGTGGAAGCCGGTGATCAGCCAGAACAGGGTGAAGAAGGTGCTGTACTCCAGGTCCAGCCCGCGTGCGGCGAGGTGATGGTATTCGCCGGACTTGAGCACCACATGGGCCAGTCCCAGCAGCACGGCAATGCCCAGCAACACGGCCGCTCGGCGCTGGCGGCCGTGGCGTATCTGCTCCACCGCCAGCGCCGCGCAGAAGCCGGCGGTAAGCAGGGTCAGGGTCAGCGCCAGGGCGGTGGACAGGTCCAGCTGCGCGCGCCCGGCGCGAAAGCCTTCGACGTCCAGGTGCTGGGTCACGGCGAAGACGATGATGAGGATGGCGAAGACGGTCAGCTCGGCGAGGATGAAGAACCACATCGCCAGGTCGCCCGGCAGGTGCCGGGCGCTGAGCGTCGCCTCAGGCGAAGTGGACATCGACCAGGTCCATCAGCGCGGCGACCGTGGCCTCGTCGTCCGACAGCGGCTCGGCCAGCCCGGCGCGACAGGCATCACGCGGCGCCACGCCGGCCTGCAGCAGGCGCGCAGTGAGTACCAGCAGGCGCGTCGAGCAGACCTCTTCCAGCTCCTGCCGGCCCAGGCGGCGCAGGGCCACGCCCAGTTGTGCCAGGCGCTGCGCCAGCTCGGAAGAAGCCCCGGCCTCGCGGGCGATGATGCCGGCTTCCACTTCCGGCGTCGGGTAATCGAAGCGCAGGGCGACGAAGCGCTGGCGCGTACTGGGCTTCATGCCCTTCAGCAGGTTCTGATAGCCGGGGTTGTAGGACACCACCAGCATGAAGCCCGGCGGCGCCACCAGGGATTCACCGGTGCGTTCGATGAACAGCTCGCGGCGATCGTCCGCCAGCGGGTGCAGCACCACCACGGTGTCCTGCCGCGCTTCCACCACCTCGTCCAGGTAGCAGATGCCGCCCTCGCGCACCGCGCGGGTCAGCGGGCCGTCCTGCCACCAGGTGCCGTCGCTGCCGATCAGGTGACGGCCGACCAGGTCCGCCGCCGACAGGTCGTCGTGGCAGGCCACGGTGTACAGCGGCAGGTTCAGGCGCTGCGCCATGTGCTGGACGAAGCGCGTCTTGCCGCAGCCAGTCGGGCCCTTGATCAGCACCGGCATGCCCTGCGCGGAGGCGTGGGTGAACAGCGCCACCTCATTGCCTGAAGGCTGGTAGAAGAGCGGCGGATCGTTCTGCACAGGGGCATTCATGACGGGCGAATCTCAGTAGGAAGTTTCGGGTAGCAAGCTATCCAGCGCGACGGATTGCCTCAAGCACGTCGCCGGAAGTTCTTGATTGGCATCAAGCGGAAGCCGCATGGGCCGCTCCTAGAATCGCCACAGACGCCGGGCGGGAAGCCGGCGAAAACGATCGGCGCCTCGAAGCGCCAAGCCTGTGAGGAGAGACGTTCATGAACAAAGCCCTGGTAGCCCTGCTGTTCGGCGGCCTGCTGGTCCAGACAACCGCGATGGCCAGCACCGGCGAGGAGCTGTTCAAGGCGAAGGCCTGCGTGGCCTGCCACTCGGTCGACAAGAAGCTCGTCGGCCCCGCCTTCCATGACGTCGCCGCCAAGTACGGCCCGCAGGCCGATGGTGTCGCCCACATCACCAACAGCATCAAGACCGGCAGCAAGGGCAACTGGGGCCCGATTCCGATGCCAGCCAACGCCGTGAGCCCGGAAGAAGCCAAGACCCTGGCCGAGTGGATCGTCACCCTGAAGTGACCTGCCGCGTGAGATGGGCGCCCACCGCCTTCTGACGCAGTTCTGCCCGTTCGGGCATGGAGGAAGGAGGCCTCATGGTGGGCGTTCGCGAGTGGTTCAGGCTCCTGGTCGGCTGTCTGTTGCTGATGGCCGGCCTGGTGGTCCAGGGTGCGGAGCTCAGTGATCTGGAGCGGACGCGCATCCAGCAGGTGTTTCCCCAGGCCGATCATATCGGCGAACCCGAAGGCGAGTACGGCGTGCGGCGCCTGTCCCACGGCGACAAGTTGCTGGGCTATGCCTTCCAGAGCATCCGCGTCACCCGCATGCCCGCGTATTCGGGCAAGCCGATCAACCTCCAGGTGATCCTCGATCCGCAGGCGGTGATCCGCGACAGCTACGTCCTCGAACACCATGAGCCGATCCTGCTGATCGGCATTCCCGAAGAGAAACTTCACGCCTTCACCGCCGGCTACTCCGGGCTGCGCGCCGACCAGCGGGTCGCCGTGGGCCGCTCCGGCGATCCGCAGACGGTCACCGTGGATGCCGTCGCCGGCGCCACCGTGACGGTCATGGTGGTCAACGAGATCGTCATGCGCGCCGCCCGTACCGTGGCGGTGTCGCTCAAGCTGATCAAGGACGACGGACAGGTGCGGCCCAAGCCCGCCATCGTCCGCGCCGACGCCTACCAGCCGGCGAGCTGGAGCGAGCTGCTGGGCAATGGCGCGATCCGCCAGCTGAAACTGACCCGCGGGCAGATCGATGATGCCTTCAAGGGCACCGCCGCGGAGAAGGTCGACCAGGCCCGCGATGCGCAGCAGCGCGAAGACACTTTCATAGACCTCTATACCGCCCTGCTGAACCCGCCCAATGTCGGCCGAAACCTGCTCGGCGACAGGCAGTACCGCGAGCTGATGGACTCCCTGAAGCCGAACGAATACGCCGTGGTGGTAATGGGCAGCGGCGAGTACTCGTTCAAGGGCTCGGGTTATGTGCGCGGCGGCATCTTCGACCGGGTGCAGATCCGCCAGTTCGGCGACATCCTCAGCTTCCGCGACCTCGACTACCAGCGCCTGTCGGATACCTATGCCGAGGGCATGCCGCACTTCGTCGAGATGGCGATCTTCATCGTCCGCGCCGCGCAGCGTTTCGACCCCGGCACCCCGTGGGACCTGGAACTGCTGGTGCGGCGCCAGACCGGCCCGGTGGACAGCCTCTTCACCACCTTCGACCTGGGCTACCAGACGCCCGAAGGCTACCTCGACCGGCCACAACCGACCGCTGCGGAACTGGAGGCGCTGGCCGATGCCAAGCGGCCGATGTGGTTGCGCGTCTGGTACCAGAAGAGCTTCCAGATCGGCGTGCTGCTCAGTGCCCTGGGGCTGCTCGCGGTGATCCTGTTCCTGCAGGACACCCTGACCCGCCGTCCGCAACTGCTGCACTGGCTGCGCCGGGGTTACCTGTTGTTCACCCTGACCTACATTGGCTGGTACTGCCTGGGGCAGCTGTCGGTGGTCAACGTGCTGACCTTCGTCCACGCGTTGTTCGAAGGCTTCCGCTGGGAACTGTTCCTCATCGACCCGGTGCTGTTCATCCTCTGGACCTTCACCGCCGCCAGCATCCTGCTCTGGGGCCGCGGCGTGTTCTGCGGCTGGCTGTGCCCCTTCGGCGCCCTGCAGGAGCTGCTCAACGAGGCCGCGCGCAAGCTCAAGGTGCCGCAGTACGAGCTGCCCTTCGCCGTCCACGAGCGGCTCTGGGCGATCAAGTACATCGTCCTGCTGGTGCTGTTCGGCCTATCCCTGGAGTCGCTCTCCACCGCCGAGCGCTTCGCCGAGGTCGAGCCCTTCAAGACCGCCATCACCCTGCACTTCGACCGCCAGTGGTGGTTCGTCGCCTACGTGGTGTTGCTGCTGGTCCTCAACCTGTTCACCCGCAAGGTCTATTGCCGCTACGTCTGCCCGCTCGGCGCGGCGCTGGCGATCCCCGGCAAGGCCCGCCTGTTCGACTGGCTAAAGCGGCGCAAGGAGTGCGGCCAGCCCTGCCAGCTGTGCGCCAAGGAATGCGAGATCCAGGCCATCCACCCCGATGGAAGGATCAACGCCAACGAGTGCCACTACTGCCTCGACTGCCAGATGACCTACCACAACGAGAACAAGTGCCCGCCGCTGGTGAACAAGCGCAAGAAGCGCGGCAAGCGGGCAACTGCCAGCGACGACGACCAGTTGATTGCAGTGCAACAGATCTGACCATTTGCCTTCAGGAAGGAGCAGGAAATGACTGACAAGAAACAGCAGCACGACGAGATCGCCGGGCTCAGCCGGCGGGGCTTCCTCGGTGCCTCCGCGGTCACCGGCGCAGCGGCGCTGGTGACCGCGGGCTCGATGGGCGCGTTCACCTCTCGCGAGGCCTGGGCCGACGCGGTCAAGTCGGCCCAGGACAAGATCCACATCGCCCCCGGTGAGCTGGACGAGTACTACGGCTTCTGGAGCGGCGGCCACCAGGGCGAGGTTCGCGTGATGGGCATCCCATCGATGCGCGAGCTGATGCGCATCCCGGTGTTCAACGTCGACTCGGCCACCGGCTGGGGCCTGACCAACGAGAGCAAACGCGTCCTCGGCGACAGCGCGCATTTCCAGAACGGCGACTGCCACCACCCGCATATCTCGATGACCGACGGCAAGTACGACGGCAAGTACCTGTTCATCAACGACAAGGCCAACAGCCGCGTCGCGCGCATCCGCCTGGACATCATGAAGTGCGACCGCATCACCACCATTCCCAACGTCCAGGCCATCCACGGCCTGCGCCTGCAGAAGGTGCCGCACACCCAGTACGTGTTCTGCAACGCCGAGTTCATCATCCCCCACCCCAATGACGGGACGAGCTTCGACATCACCGGCGACAACGCCTTCACCATGTACAACGCGCTGGATGCCGAGACCATGGAAGTGGCCTGGCAGGTCATCGTCGACGGCAACCTCGACAACAGCGACATGGACTACACCGGCCGCTTCACGGCCGCCACCTGCTACAACTCGGAGAAGGCCACCGATCTGGCCGGCATGATGCGCAACGAGCGCGACTGGGTGGTGGTGTTCGACGTCCCGGCGATCGAGAAGGAGATCAAGGCCAAACGCTTCATCACCCTGGGCGACAGCAAGGTGCCGGTGGTCGACGGGCGCAAGAAGGACGGCAAGGACAGCGTCGTCACCCGCTACATCCCGGTGCCGAAGAACCCCCACGGCCTCAATACCTCGCCGGACGGCAAGTACTTCATCGCCAACGGCAAGCTCTCCCCCACCTGCAGCATCATCGCCATCGACAAGCTGCCCGACCTGTTCTCCGGCAAGCTCAAGGACCCGCGCGACGTCATCGTCGGCGAACCGGAGCTGGGCCTGGGCCCGCTGCACACCACCTTCGACGGCCGCGGCAACGCCTATACCACGCTGTTCATCGACAGCCAGCTGGTGAAATGGAACATCGCCGACGCAATTCGCGCCTACAAGGGCGAGAAGGTCGACTACATCCGCCAGAAGCTCGACGTGCACTACCAGCCAGGCCACAACCACGCGACGCTGACCGAGACCAAGGAGGCCGACGGCAAGTGGATCATCGTGCTCAGCAAGTTCTCCAAGGACCGCTTCCTGCCCACCGGCCCGCTGCACCCGGAGAACGACCAGCTGATCGACATCTCCGGCGACGAGATGAAGCTGGTGCACGACGGCCCCACCTTCGCCGAGCCGCATGACTGCATCCTCGCCCGCCGCGACCAGATCAAGACCCGCAAGATCTGGGACCGCAAGGACCCGTTCTTCGCCGAGACCGTGGCCATCGCCAAGCGCGACGGCATCGACCTGATGCAGGACAACAAGGTCATCCGCGACGGCAAGAAGGTCCGCGTCTACATGACCTCTTCCGCGCCCGCCTACGGTCTTACCGAGTTCACCGTGAAACAGGGCGATGAAGTCACCGTCACCATCACCAACCTGGACGAGATCGAGGACGTCACCCACGGCTTCGTCGTGGTCAACCACGGCGTGAGCATGGAGATCAGCCCGCAACAGACCTCCTCCATCACCTTCACCGCCGACAAGCCCGGCCTGCACTGGTACTACTGCAGCTGGTTCTGCCATGCGCTGCACATGGAAATGGTCGGCCGCATGCTGGTGGAAAAAGCCTGACGAGCAGGCCCCTGGCCCCGCCGGCAAGCGCCGGCGGGGTATCGACGAGAAGGTGTTGCATGGGACTCACCCGGCCCGACCTTGCCCTGTCGCTGCTGCTCGCGGCAAGCGTCCAGGCACAACCGCAAGCCATCGACCAGTTGCCCCTGCAGGGCGACGGCGACATCCGCACGCTGCCGGCCGGTACGTACAGCGGCAACTTCACCATCGACCATCCGCTGCACCTGCGCTGCGCGCCTGGCGCCCTGTTCGACGGAGAAGGGACCGGCAGCACGTTGCACGTGCGGGTGCCCGGCGTCGTCATCGAGGGCTGCGCGCTGCGCAACTGGGGCCGCGACCTGACCGCCATGGACGCGGCGATATTCATCGACAAGGCCGCCCACGGCACCGTGGTGCGCGGCAATGACCTGCAGGGCGCCAGCTTTGGCATCTGGCTCGACGCGACGGCTGACGTGCAGGTGCTCGACAACCGCATCCAGGGCGACCCCAGCGTTCGCTCCCAGGACCGCGGCAACGGCATCCACCTCTATGCGGTGAAGAACGCCCTGGTGCGCGGCAACCAGGTGCGCCAGACCCGCGACGGCGTCTACATCGACACCTCCAACGACAGCAGCATCGAAGACAACCTCTTCGAGGACCTGCGCTACGGCGTGCACTACATGTTCACCCACAACAGCCGCGTCATCGGCAACACCACCCGGCACACGCGCACCGGCTATGCGCTGATGCAGAGCCGCAAGCTCACCGTGGTCGGCAACCGCTCGGTGGACGACCAGAACTACGGCATCCTGATGAACTACATCACCTACTCCACCCTCACCGGCAACCGCGTCGAAGCCGTGCGCAGCGGCGATGGCGGCGGCGACGCGATGATTGCAGGCGCCGAGGGCAAGGCCCTGTTCATCTACAACTCACTGTTCAACCGCATCGAGGACAACCGCTTCGAAAGCAGCGCCCTGGGCATCCACCTGACCGCCGGCTCCGAAGACAACCGCATCAGTGGCAACGCCTTCATCGGCAACCGCCAGCAGGTCAAGTACGTCGCCAGCCGGACCCAGGAATGGTCCGCCGACGGGCGCGGCAACTACTGGAGCGACTACCTGGGCTGGGACCGCAACGCCGACGGCATCGGCGACGTCGCCTACGAGCCCAACGACAAGGTCGACCAGTTGCTCTGGCTGTACCCACAGGTGCAACTGCTGATGACCAGCCCCGCCATCGAATTGCTGCGCTGGGTCCAGCGCGCCTTTCCCGTCACCCGTCCACCCGGCGTGCGCGACAGCTTCCCGCTGATGCGAGCCGCTGACCTGGAGCCGCAACCATGAACCCCGTGGAAATCCGTGACGCAACCCTGGACTACGGCGGCTTCACTGCCCTGCATGGGCTCGATCTGCAACTGGGGGCCGGGGAAGTCCTCGGCCTGCTTGGACATAACGGCGCCGGCAAGACCACCACGATCAAGCTGATCCTCGGCCTGCTGCGCCCGACACAAGGCTCGGTGCGAGTCTTCGGCCAGTCGCCGGGCGATGCGGCGGTGCGCCGGCGCATCGGCTTCCTGCCGGAAAACGTGACCTTCTATCCACAGCTGACCGGCCGCGAAACCCTGCAGCACTTCGCCCGGCTCAAGGGCGCGCGGCCTGCCGAAGTGGACGAGTTGCTCGAACAGGTCGGCCTCAGCCACGCCGCGCAGCGCCGGGTGAAAACCTACTCCAAGGGCATGCGCCAGCGCCTCGGGCTGGCCCAGGCGCTGCTCGGCGAGCCACAACTGCTGTTGCTCGACGAGCCCACCGTCGGCCTCGATCCGTTGGCCACCATCGAGCTCTACCAATGGCTGGACCGCCTGCGCGCACAGGGCACCGGGATCATCCTCTGCTCTCACGTACTGCCCGGCGTGGAATCGCATATCGACCGCGCCGCGATCCTGGCCAAGGGCCGCCTGCTCACCGCCGGCAGTCTTGCCGACCTGCGCCGGGACGCCGGCCTGCCGGTACGTATCCGCTACGCAGGTAAACCCGACAGCGACTGGCCGCAACACTGGCGCACCGTCGGCCATGAAGTCGCCGCCCTGGATGGCCGACGCCTGGAGCTACGGGTCGATGAAGGGCGCCAGCACGAAGTGCTCAGCGTGCTGCTCGCCGAGCAGGCGCAGGAGCTCGAAGTGCTGCCTCCATCGCTGGAGGACCTCTATCGCCACCATATGCAGAGCGCGCACGCGGGAGCCACGGCATGAACCCGATCTGGAACATCGCGCGCAAGGAACTGGCAGACGGCCTGCGCAATCGCTGGTTGCTCGCCATCAGCCTGCTGTTCGCCCTGCTGGCGGTCGGCATCGCCTGGCTCGGTGCCGCCGCCAGTGGCCAGGTAGGCTTCACCTCGCTACCGGCAACCCTGGCCAGCCTGACCAGCCTCGCTACCTTCCTGATGCCGCTGATTGCCCTGTTGCTGGCCTACGACGCCATCGTCGGCGAGGAGGAAGGCGGCACCCTGTTGCTCCTGCTGACCTACCCGCTGGGGCGCGGGCAGCTGCTGATCGGCAAGTTTCTTGGCCACGGCCTGATTCTCGGCCTCGCCACGCTGCTGGGCTTCTCCGCTGCCGCCCTGGCCATTGGCCTGCTGGTGCCGGGTATCCCGCTGGGGCAACTGCTGGGCTCGTTCGCCCGCTTCATCCTGTCGTCCTGCCTGCTGGGCTGGACCTTCCTGGCGATGGCCTACGCGCTGAGCGCGCGGGTCAGCGAAAAATCCACCGCCGCCGGCCTGGCGCTGGGTGTGTGGTTCTTCTTCGTACTGCTGTTCGACCTGGCCCTGCTCGCCCTGCTGGTGATAGGCAAGGGCCAGCTCAGCGCCAACCTGCTGCCCTGGCTGCTGTTGCTCAACCCCACCGACCTGTACCGGCTGATCAACCTGCCTGACTTCGGTTCCGAGCTGGGCGGCGTACTGACCCTCGGCCGCGACCTCGCCGTTCCCGTCGCCGGCCTCTGGCTGGCGCTGAGCGCCTGGACCCTGGCCGCGCTCGCGCTGGCCTATGCGCTGTTCCGCCGACGCCCGATCTGACTCAAGGAGCCCCCATGCTGCTGTCCCGTCCCCTTCGCCTCGGCCTCGCCGCCGGGTTCTTCAGCTTGCTGCTCGGCGGCTGCGACGATGCTGCCCAACAAAGTGCCAACCTGGGCCCTGTGCCCTTCCAGAACGGTGAGGAATGCCACGTCTGCGGTATGGTCATCAGCGACTTCGCCGGTCCCAAGGGTGAAGCCGTGGCCCCCGGAGCCGTACACAAGTTCTGTTCCACCGCCGAGTTGCTGGGCTGGTGGCTGCAGCCGGAAAACCAACACAGCGGCGCGCGCCTGTATGTGCATGACATGGCCCGCAGCGACTGGAACCATCCCGACGACCGCCACCTGATCGACGCCACCAGCGCCTTCTACGTGGTCGGGGTGAAGCGTCCCGGCGCCATGGGCGCCACCCTCGCGTCATTCTCCGAACTCGCAGACGCGGAACGCATGGCCAATGCCGAGGGTGGTCGGGTGCTGCGTTTCAGCGAGATCGACCAGAGCGTGCTGCAGGGTGTTTCAGGCGACCACCAGCATCACTGACCCAGCCGGTCGCTTCTCTCCAGCAGCGCCAGGCAGGCATCCGCCGGCACCGGCTGGCTGATCAGGTAGCCCTGAATCTCGTCGCAACCATGGGCGCGCAGGAAGCGCAGCTGCTCGGCCTGCTCGACGCCTTCGGCCACCACCTTCAGTTCCAGGCTGTGCGCCATGGCGATGATCGCGCGGGTGATGGCCGCGTCTTCGCCGCGCTCGGACAGGTCGCGGATGAAGGTCTGGTCGATCTTCACGTAGTCCACCGGGAAGCGTTTCAGGTAGCTGAGCGAGGAGTAACCGGTACCGAAGTCGTCGATGGCCAGCTTCACGCCCATCTCGCGCAGTTGCTGGAAGGTCGTGGTGACGCTCTCGACGTTGTCCAGCAGCTGGCTTTCGGTGAGCTCCAGCTCCAGCAGGTGGGACGGCAGGCCGGTATCCTCCAGCACGGTGCGCACCAGGTCGACCAGGTTGCCGGTGCGCAACTGGTGTACCGAGAGGTTGACCGACACCCGCAACTCGCGGCCCTGGAGCTGCCAGGCGCGCGCCTGCCGGCAGGCGCGGCGCAGGACGAACTCGCCGATGGCACCGATCAGCCCGGTTTCCTCGGCCAGACCGATGAAATCGCTGGGCGGTACCATGCCCATCTCCGGGTGGCGCCAGCGCACCAGCGCCTCGGCGCTGTCCAGGCGCTCGTTGGCGAGGTTCAGCTTGGGCTGGTAGTGAACGTCCAGTTGGCCTTCGTCGATGGCCTTGCGCAGGCGGGTTTCCAGCTGCAGGCGCTCCAGGGTGCAGGCCTGCAGGTTGTCGGTGAAGAACTGGAAGGTGTTCCCGCCCAGGTGCTTGGCGTGCTGCATGGCCATGTTCGCCTGGCTCATCAGCGCGGAGATTTCCCAGGCGTTTTCCGGCAGCAGGCTGATGCCCACCGAGGCGCTGATCACCAGTTCGTGGCCGCCCACGGTCATCGGCGTGCGCAGCTTGGCCAGCAGGCGGCTGGACAGCCGCGCCAGCGCGGCGAGGCTGGCGTAGGAGTCGATCAGTACGGCGAACTCGTCGCCGGAAAGCCGGGCGATGGTGTCGGCCTCGGGCACGGTCTGGGTCATGCGCCGCGACATCTGCCGCAGCAACTGGTCGGCGACTTCGTGGCCGAGGCTGTCGTTGAGCAACTTGAAGCGGTCCAGGTCGATCAGCAGCAGCGCCGCCGTGCGGCCTTCCTGGCGCGCGCGCTGGCTGGCCTCGTGCAGGCGCTCCTTGAACAGCGTGCGGTTGGCCAGCCCGGTGAGTTCGTCGTAGTGCGACAGGTAGCGCAGGCGCTCCTCGGCGTCGCGGCGGGCGGTGAGGTCGGCGAAGAAGCCGACCACATGGGCGACCTGCCCGCGGCCGTCGCGCACCACGTTCAGTTGCAGCCACTGCGGGTACAGCTCGCCGTTCTTGCGCGTCTCGATCAGCTCGCCCTGCCAGGTGCCCTGGCGCTCCAGTTCGGTACGGATCGACTGGTAGCGCCGCAGCGCCTCCGACGATCCCATCAGGCGCGCGACGTTGTGCCCCAGCACTTCTTCGCGGCGGTAGCCGGTGAGGCGGGTGAAGGCTTCGTTGAGGGCGATCAGCCGGTAATCCGGGTCGAGGATGATGATGCCTTCGCTGGCGGCCTCGAACACCGTGGCGGCCAGGCGTTGTTCTTCCTCGCGCAGCTTGCGCGTGGAGATGTCGGCGCGGGTGCCGACCATCCGCGTGACCTGCCCGCGGCCGTCGCGCTCCATCACCCGACCACGGTCTTCCACCCAGACCCAGTGGCCCGCGGCGTGGCGCACGCGGTATTCGATGCGGTAGCCGTCGGTGCGGCCCTTGAGGTGCTCGACCAGCGCGCGGCGCAGCAGCGGCAGGTCATCGGGGTGCAGGCGCGGGCGCAGGTCGTTGCGTACGCTCTTCACCGCCGCCTGGGTCAGCCCGAAGATTTCTTCCAGGTGCGAGTGGTGCACTTCGTCGGTCAGCAGGTTCCAGTCCCACAGGCCCAGCTCGCTGGCTTCCAGTGCCAGAGCCAGGCGCGCCTCGGTATGACTGAGCTGGGCGCTGCCCGCCTCGACCCGCTCCTGCAGGGCATCGCGGGCGCGGCAGAGTTCACGTTCGGCGCGACGACGCTGCTCGACTTCGCGCTCCAGGTCCTGGTTCAGCGCCTCGGTCTGCGCCTTGGCGCGCTCCAGGTGCGCCACCAGCGCCTGGGCCTGGAAACGTCGCAGCAGGCCGACATGCACCACCCGGTGGATCTGCCAGGCCACCACCAGCAGCGCGGCCAGCAGGATCACCCCGAGCACGCCCCAGCCTTGCTGCAGCGGGTTATCGCTGATCAATAAATAGGCAATGGAGGGGAACAGGCAGGGCAAGGCAAAGGTGAGGAAGGCCGGCAGGCTGACCGCGTAGGCGACGCTGGCGGAGAGAATGGCCGCGGCGATCAGGCCGAAGACCAGGGATTGCTGGAGGAAGGCGTCCGGCGGCACCAGGGCGATGGCGGCGAAGGCGAGGGTCAGCCCCGACGCACCGGCGCCGAACAGGAAGGTGCGCTGCCAGTGCGGGCTGGCTTGGCGCTCGGCGGAAGCGGCGTTGAAGGCGGATACCTGGATCAGGCGCAGCACGGCCAGCAGCACCAGCCACACCAGCCAGCCGGCGAGCAGGCCCGGCTTCACGTAATCCCACAGCAAGCCAGCGCAGGCCAGGCCGTTGAGCAGCATGAGCAGGGTCGGCACCCGCGAGCCCTGATAGAGCAGGCGCGTGCGTTCGACGGCAATTTCGTGAGCGTACTGCTGGCGGATCTCGGCATGGCTCACCGGGATCGCCGAAGGCTCTACATAAGCGGTCATAGGCGTTTTTCTTGTAGGTGTCAGGCCTAGGCGTCGGCGGAGCATACCCGAGGAGGTAGCCCCACCCAAGCAGGATGATGGCAATTGGCTGCGTGCCCGCCCAACTTTCGTCGGGAAGACGCCGGACGGCGGGCGGGTTTGCCGGGGAAAACCGCCCGTCGGTAGAATGCCGCCCCATGAACGATGACATCTCCTACCTGCTCAACTCCCTCAATGACCCGCAGCGCCAGGCCGTGGCCGCGCCGCTGGGGCGCCAGCGCGTGCTCGCTGGCGCCGGGTCCGGCAAGACCCGCGTGCTGGTGCACCGTATCGCCTGGCTGATCCAGGTCGAGAACGCCTCGCCGCACAGCATCCTGGCCGTGACCTTCACCAACAAGGCCGCCGCCGAGATGCGCGCGCGGATCGAGCAGCTGCTGGGGATCAACCCGGCCGGCATGTGGGTCGGCACCTTCCATGGCCTGGCGCACCGCCTACTGCGCGCGCACTGGCAGGAAGCCGGGTTGCCGGAGAACTTCCAGATCCTCGACAGCGACGACCAGCTGCGTCTGGTCAAGCGCGTGGTGCGCGAGCTGGGCCTCGACGAGCAGCGCTGGCCGCCGCGCCAGGCGCAGTGGTTCATCAACGGCCAGAAGGACGAGGGCAACCGCCCGCAGAACATCCAGGCCGGCGGCGACCTGTACCTGGCGACCATGGTCAGCGTCTACCAGGCCTACGAAGAGGCCTGCGCCCGCGCCGGCGTCGTCGACTTCGCCGAGCTGCTGCTGCGCTCGCTGGACCTCTGGCGCGACCGCCCGAGTCTGCTGGAGCACTACCAGCGGCGCTTCCGCCACATCCTGGTGGACGAGTTCCAGGACACCAACGCTGTGCAGTACGCCTGGCTGCGCTTCCTCGGCAAGGGCGGCGAGAGCCTGATGGTGGTGGGCGACGACGACCAGTCGATCTACGGTTGGCGCGGCGCGAAGATCGAGAACATCCAGCAGTTCGGCGATGACTTCGCCGGCACCGAGGACATCCGCCTGGAGCAGAACTACCGCTCCACCGGCACCATCCTCAAGGCCGCCAACGCGCTGATCGCCAACAACAGCGGACGCCTGGGCAAGGAGCTGTGGACCGACGGCGTCGACGGCGACCCGATCACCCTGTACTCGGGCTTCAACGAGCACGACGAGGCGCGCTACATCGTCGAGACCATCGAGGACGCCCTGCGCAAGGACGGCCTCAAGCGCAGCGACATCGCCATCCTCTACCGCTCCAACGCCCAGTCCCGCGTGCTGGAAGAGGCGCTGCTGCGCGAGAAGATTCCCTACCGCATCTACGGCGGCCAGCGCTTCTTCGAGCGTGCCGAGATCAAGAACGCCCTGGCCTACCTGCGCCTGATCCGCCTGCGCGACGACGACGCCGCGCTGGAGCGGGTGATCAACGTGCCGCCACGCGGCATCGGCGAGAAGACCGTCGAGGCGATCCGCAACGCCGCACGCCACAACGGCACCTCGATGTGGCGTGCGATCAACGACGTGATCGCCGCCAAGGCCGTGGCCGGCCGCGCCGCCAGTGCGCTCAATGTGTTCCTGGAAACCGTCGACCTGCTGGCGGTGAAGGTCGAGGGCCTGCCGCTGCACCAGATGACCCAGATCGTCATCGAGCAGTCCGGCCTGATCACCTACCACAAGGAAGAGAAGGGCGAGAAAGGCCAGGCCCGGGTGGAAAACCTGGAAGAACTGGTCAGCGCCGCCCGCGCCTTCGAGACCCCGGACGACGAGGACACCCCGCCGCTGGTGGCCTTCCTCGACCACACCGCGCTGGAGTCCGGCGACACCCAGGCCGATGCCTTCGAGGACAGCGTGCAGCTGATGACGCTGCACAGCGCCAAGGGCCTGGAATTCCCGCTGGTGTTCCTCGCCGGCGTGGAAGAAGGCCTGTTCCCGCACAAGATGAGCCTGGAAGAGCCCGGTCGCCTGGAAGAAGAGCGCCGCCTGGCCTACGTCGGCATCACCCGCGCCATGCACCGCCTGGTCATGACCTACGCGGAAACCCGCCGCCTGTACGGCAGCGAGACCTACAACAAGGTCTCGCGCTTCGTGCGCGAAATCCCGCCGAGCCTGATCCAGGAAGTGCGCCTGTCCAACTCGGTGAGCCGTCCGCTGTCGGGCAACCAGCGCAGCGGCAACCTGTTCAGCGGCGCCAGCGTACCGGACACCCCCTTCAGCCTGGGCCAGTCCGTGCGCCACCCGCTGTTCGGCGACGGCGTGATCCTCAACTTCGAAGGCTCCGGCGCCCAGGCACGGGTGCAGGTGAACTTCGACAGCGAGGGCAGCAAGTGGCTGATGATGGGTTACGCGAAGCTGGAAGCGATCTGATCACGGCCAACCTGTAGGGGCGCCCCATGGGCGCGATCGCGGGCATGGCCCGCTCCTGCAGGGAATGGCGAGGCCTCAGTGATGCCCGCCGCCGTTCTGCTCGAACGTCTCGATCAGCGCCACCTGCATCCGCGAATGCACGCGGATGAACCAGCGCCAGAACACCGCGATCACCAGGGCTGCGATCAGCGCCACCACCACCAGCAGCTCGCCCGGCGGCAGGATGCTCGAACTGAGCGCCGCCAGCAGCAGCATCATGCCGCCCAGCGACAGCAGCGGGATCAGCTCGGAAATCACCCGGCGCACGCGGGCCGTGTGGCGCCCGGCGCTCTCCGCCTTCACGCCCATCTCCGCCAGCAGCATCGCCAGCGCCTTGAGCTTGCGGTAGGCGGCGATCAGGAACGGCAGTGACAGCAGCAGCGCGGCACCCCAGATCAGCGCCTTGTGCAGCGCCTCGTGCTCGACGAACTGAGCCAGCCACTGCGACAGGCGATCGGCGAAGAACGCCAGGCCGAAGAAGATCGCGATCACCAGGGTCAGGTTGACCCCGACCTGCAGCAGGATGCGGCGGATCATCCCGGCGAGGATCGCCTTGTCGCCGCGTGGCTTGATGCTGCGCAGCCATTCACCGTACAGGCTGAACACGCGCACCATGGGCGATGGCAGGCTGCGGCCCAGGTACAGCGCCAGCGGGTCGGCCGAGCGGATCAGGTAGGGCGTCAGCAGCGTGGTGATGGCCGACACGCCGACCACCACCGGATAGAGGAAGTCGCTGGTCACGCCCAGGCTCATGCCCAGCGCGGCGATGATGAAGGAGAACTCGCCGATCTGCGAAAGGCCCATGCCCACGCGCATCGAGGTGCGCCCGTCGTTGCCGGCGATGAAGGCGCCAGCACCGCAGGACACCAGCTTGCCGGCAACCACCACCAGGGTGATCACCAGGATCGGCGCGGCGTAGTCCACCAGTACCTTGGGGTCGATGGTCAGGCCGATGGCGACGAAGAAGATCGCGCTGAACATGTCGCGCACCGGCTCCATCAGGCGTTCGATCTGGATCAGCTGGCGCGACTCGGCCATGATCGCGCCGATCAGGAAGGCGCCCAGGATCATGCTGTACTCCAGCTTCACCACCAGCAGGCAGAAGCCGAAGCACAGGCCCAGCACCGTCACCAGCAGCATCTCGTTGCTTTCGAACTTCGCCACGTAGGCCAGCAGACGCGGCACCAGCAGGATGCCGACGACCAGCGCGACGACCATGAACAGGCTGAGCTTGCCGACCGTGGAAAACACCTGATCGGCCTCCACCGTGCCGCTTACGGCGATGCCGGAGAACAGCGCGATAATGCCGATGCCGAGGATGTCCTCGATGATCAGCACGCCGAAGATCAGCTGGGCGAAGCGCTCGTTCTTCATCTTCAGGTCGCCCAGGACCTTGATGATGATGGTGGTGGAGGACATCGCCAGGATCGCGCCGAGGAACAGCGAATCCATGGTGCTCCAGTCGAACAGGCGGCCGATCTCGAAGCCGGCCCAGATCATCAGGGTGATTTCCAGGAACGCGGCGATGAACGCCGTGGCGCCGACCTGGAACAGCTTGCGCAGGGAAAACTCCAGTCCCAGGCAGAACATCAGGAAGATCACCCCCAGCTCGGCGAGGGTCTTGATCGTTTCCTCATCGTGCACCAGGGCGAACGGCGGGGTGTGCGGGCCGATGATCACCCCGGCGATGATGTAGCCCAGCACCACCGGCTGCTTGAAGCGGTGGCAGAGAATGGTGACGAAACCGGCGATCAGCATGATCACCGCGAGGTCCTGGATGAAGTCGATGGCATGCATGGTCGGCGGTCCTCGCGGCGGGCTGGTCAGGGGGATCGCGCGGCTGACGGCCTCGCTCAGCGAAGCCTACCATCCGAGTCCTCCGACAGGCGGCTCTGAAAGAATCAGTAACAGACTGATTTGGAAAGGGATTCATCAGACCCCATATCAGGGGGCGAGCCCACGCAGGGCAACAGCACGAAACAAAATCCGGCTGGCCCTCAAGGGCACCCACCGGCAACATGACGTGCGTCGTATACCAACCAAGAGAATGACAACCATGAAGCGCTTTCTCAGCCTTGCCATGGCTTTCTGTGTCGCCGTGACGCTCAGCCTCGACGTCAACGCCGCCAAGCGTTTCGGTGGTGGCAAGAGCATGGGCTCGGCGCCAAGCCACCAGACCCGCCAGGCGCAACCCAATGCCGCGCCGAATTCCCCGACTGCCGCAGGTCCTGCCGCAACCGGTGCTGCCGCAGGCGCTGCCGGCGCCGCCGCCAAGAGCGGCGCTTCGCGCTGGCTCGGCCCGCTGGCCGGCCTCGCCGCCGGTGGCCTGCTCGCCTCCATGTTCATGGGCGACGGCTTCCAGGGCATGCAGTTCCTCGACATCCTGATCATCGCGCTGATCGCCTTCATCGCCTTCCGCTTCATCGCCTCCCGTCGCCGCCAGCAGCAGGGCAACCAGCCCGCCATGGCCGGTGGACATGCGCCGATGCAGCGTGAAATGCCGGCCGCCCCGCCGTCGATCTTCGGTGGTGCGTCCCGTCCGGTGATGGACAGCCGCCCGGTGATCAACGCGCCGAGCTGGTTCGACGAGACCCGTTTCGTCGCCGCCGCCCGCGAGCACTTCATGTCCCTGCAGCAGCACTGGGACGCCAACGAGATGGACAAGATCGCCGAGTTCGTCACCCCGCAGATGCTGCAGTTCCTCAAGCAGGAGCGTGCTGACCTGGGCGAGGGCTACCAGTCCACCTACATCGACAACCTCGACGTGCAGCTCGAGGGCGTGGACGACCAGGCCGAGAAGACCATCGCCACCCTGACCTTCAGCGGCGTGTCGAAGTCCTCGCGCTTCGACCAGGGCGAGCCCTTCAGCGAAAGCTGGCGCATGGAGCGCCCGCAGGGCGAGAACCAGCCCTGGCTGGTGGCGGGTATCCGTCAGAACTGATCCTGCGCGCAACACTGAAAAAGCCCGGCGATTGCCGGGCTTTTTCGTTTCCGTCGCCCGCCTCGGCAATCCGGCGCGGCACTCCCCGCGGGCCCGCCGCTCGTCCGGACGGCACCGGCACAGTGGTCTTGCGCGAATGGCCGGCTACTACTGTATAAAGCGCGCCATTCGTCGAATTCAAAGAGGCCCCGCCTGTGGAAGATGTGATCGAGAAACTGCGTGAAGCGAACGAGCCGGTTCCGGTACCGCTGGAACTGCCCGACGAAGAACTGCTCGTGGAGATCGAAGAAGCCCTGCTGATCGGCATTCCGTCGGAATTCCGTGAGTTCCTCCTGCTGGTCAGCGATGTGATCTACGGGCGCCTGGAGCCGGTCACCGTGGCCGATCCGCAGTCCCACACCTACCTGCCGGAAGTGGCCGCCGTAGCCTGGGCCAGCGGCCTGCCGCGCGAGCTGATTCCGCTCTGCGCCGATGGTGACGACTACTACGCGGTCGCCGAGGACGGCGAGGTGATCCTCTGGGCCGACGGCGAGCTCACCGAGGAAACCTGGGACTCCGTCTGGACCTGGGCACGCGACGTATGGCTCGATACTTGAAGCCCGGTGTCGGAATTTCCTGAAACTTCCATGGTCACACAGGCAACCCAGCGTACCTCCAGCCCTTGCTGCCCGGGCGGGTACGATGCCCCGTGGAGAAACTATGAAGTTGAAAGCCTTGTTCACCTGCCTGTTGCTGCTCGGCCTCGCCGGATGCGCCGACAAGGCCGTGGTGACGCTGCAGGATGGCAGCGAAATCCTGGTGAAGGATCACTCCGACTACGACAAATACAATGACTACTACGAATTCGAACAGCTCAACGGCGAGACGATCCTGATCAAGAAGGACAACGTCCGCTTCATCAAGACCCCGTGAAGGGCGCCCTAGCGCGCCCCGAGCCTTCCCCCGCTTTCCAGCTCAAGCAGGTTGAGCAGGTACTGGCCGCAGTAGCCCAGGTCCTGTTCGATGGCTTTGCGCGCGCCTGCGCCATCGCCACGCTCCAGCGCCTGCAGGGTGTCTTCGTGGAAGTCGTTCAGGCGCAGCGACAGGTCGGCCTCGGTGAACAACCGGTTGAAGAAGGGCCCGACCTGCAGCCACAGCGCCTCGATCATGCGCAGCAGCGTGGGATTGCCGCAGGCACGGTAGAGCGTCAGGTGGAACCGGCTGTTGGCCTCCAGGTAGCCGTGGACGTCGCGGGCGTTCAGCGCGATTTCCATGCGCTCGGTGCAATCGCGCAGTACCGCCATGTCGGCGGGCTTCAGGTGCCTGGCCGCGTCTTCCACCGCCAGCCCCTCCAGGGATTGCCGCACCTGCAGGATCTGCAGGTAGCGCTCGCGGGTCATCACCGGCACCCGTAGCGAGCGCTGCGGCTCGCCCTCCAGAGCGCCCTCGGCCACCAGCCGTTGCAGGGCCGCGCGCACCGGCATCGGGCTGGTGCCCCACTCATCGGCCAGGTCGCGGATCTTGAGCCGCTCGCCGGGTTGGAAGCGCCCGCTCAGCAAGGCCTGGCGCAGGTTCTGGTACAGCTGTTCCTGAAGGTTGTCGGCCATCGTGATTCACTCCCGGCCGGCCGGCGGCGCCGGCAGTTGGGCGAAGGTCAGGCTGCAGTCGTGCTTCATCTCGCTTATCCCTTGTTCTCGATCAGACAGTTGCCGCCATCCACCACCAGCACTTCGCCGGTGATGTAGCTGGCTTCGGGCGAGGCCAGGAAGGCGATGGCGGCCGCCACCTCTTCCGGTCGCCCGGAACGGCCGAGCGGCGTGCGCCGTCCGGCCTGGATTTCTTCCTCGCTGCTGGAGCCGGTGGCGATCCAGCCCGGCGCCACGCTGTTCACCGTCACCCCGCGACGCGCCACTTCCAGCGCCAGCCCCATGCTCATGCCGAGCATCCCGGCCTTGGCCGCGCTGTAGGCCGATTCGCCCGGATTGCTGGCACGCACGCCGGTGGTGGAGCTGACATTGACGATGCGCCCGTAGCCGCGCTCCAGCATCCCCGGCAGCAGCGCGCGGGTGAGCAGGAAGGCGCTGGTCAGGTTGCGCGCCAGCGACAGGTTCCAGGTCGCCAGGTCCATCGCCGCCAGTTCGGCGAAGGGTTCCGGGCTGCCCTGCATGGCCATGCCGGCGTTGTTCACCAGCACGTCTACGCTTCCCCATTGCCCCTGCGCCCACTCGGCCAGGGCGCGGACGTCGCCTTCGCGGGTCAGGTCGGCGGGCAGCGCGCGGGCTTCGAAGCCCTCGGCGCAAAGCTCCTGCGCACGCAGCAGAACGCGCTCGCTGCTGGCTGTGAGCAGCAGCTTCACGCCGTTGCGCGCCAGCCGGCGGGCACTGGCGAAGCCGATGCCGGACTCGCTGCCGGCACCGCTGATCAGGGCGACCTGGCCAGCCCAGGCGGACTCATTCGTGACATCTTTCATGGGCATCTTCTTGATCTGTGATCACAGAATTCGTTACAGGGCAGATTATCAGGCAGCCGACGCGCTGTATTGACATTTTTGTGATCACAAATGGAATATGTGCGAAATAACAAACGAGGTGTGCAACATGACCGCCAGCGGAATCGCCCAACAGGCCGTGGATCTCTTCACCGCCCGCGAGCGCCAGCGCTTCCTGGAACAGAATCCCAAGTCCGTCGCCCTTGCCGAGCGTGCGCACAAGTCGCTGTACGCCGGTGTGCCGATGCACTGGATGGCGGACTGGTCCACGCCCTGCCCGCTGTTCGTCGAACGCGCCCAGGGCGCCCGCTTCTACGATGTGGACGGCCATGACTACGTGGACTTCTGCCTGGGCGATACCGGCAGCATGTTCGGCCATTCGCCGGCGCCGATCGCCCGCGCCCTCGCCGAACAAGGCGCACGCGGCCTGACCACCATGTTGCCCGGCGAGGACGCCGTGGTCTGCGGCGAACTGCTCGCCGCGCGCTTCGGCCTGCCCTACTGGCAGGTGACCGCCACCGCCACCGACTCCAACCGCTACGTGCTGCGCTGGGCCCGTGCGGTGACCAAGCGCAAGACCCTGCTGGTGTTCGATGGCTGCTACCACGGCACCGTCGACGATGTGATGGTGCGCTACCGCGACGGCGAGACCGTGCACCGCTCCGGCCTGGTCGGCCAGGCCTACGACCTGACCCAGCACAGCCGCTCCATCCCCTTCAACGACGTCGAGGCGCTGGAAGCCGCGCTGGCCCAGGGTGACGTCTGCGCCCTGCTGTGCGAGCCGGCGATGACCAACATCGGCATGGTCCTGCCCGACCCGGGCTTCATGCAGAAGTGCCGCGAGCTGACCCGCCAGTACGGCGCGCTGCTGATCATCGACGAAACCCACACCATCTCCACCAACATCGGTGGCTGCACGAAGCTGTGGAACCTCGACCCGGACTTCTTCGTGGTCGGCAAGCCGATCGCCGGCGGCGTCCCCTGCGGCATCTTCGGCTGCAGCGCGGAGATGGCCGAACGCATGGCCGCGTCGCGCAAGAGTGCCCAGGAAGACAGCCATGGCCACGGCCACAGCGGCATGGGCACCACGCTCTCGGCCAATGCCCTGGCCATGCACTGCATGCGCGCCAACCTGGAACAGGTGATGACCCAGGCGGCCTATGACCACATGCTGCCGCTGGCCAAGCGCCTGGCCGATGGCTTCCGCCGACTGATCGCCAAGCACGGCCTGAAGTGGTCGGTGACCGAGCTGGGCGCACGCAGCGAGTTCCAGTTCTGCCCCGTCTCCCCGCGCACCGGCGCCGAGGCCGAAGCGGCCTTCCACGACGAGCTGCAGATGGCCCTGCACCTGTACCTGATCAACCGCGGCATCCTGATCACGCCGTTCCACAACATGACCCTGTGCTGCCCGGACACCACCGCCGCCGACGTGGATCGCCTGATCGAGACCCTCGATGCCGGCATCACCGAGTTGCTGGCGATCCCCGGCGCGCGCGAGGCCTGATCGCCTGCCACCTGCAGGAGCGGACGTGGTTCGCTCCTGCCAAAAGAACAATCCGGCGCCGAGCGCCACCGAGGACCACCATGCAATTCGCCGATCGACAGGAAGCCGAAGCCTTCCTCGCCGCCCACCCGGACGTGCGCAGCATCGAACTCTTCATCATCGACTCCAACGGCATCCCGCGCGGCAAGCTGCTGCACCGCGACGAGCTGCTGGCGATCTACGACAACGGCCGCCCGCTGCCCAGCTCGATCCTCGCGCTGACCGTGCAGGGCGAAGACGTCGAAGGCACCGGACTGGTCTGGGAAGTGGCCGACGCCGACTGCTGGACCTACCCCCTGCCCGGCAGCCTGACCCTGCAACCCTGGCGCACCAGCCCCACCGGCCAGTTGCAGGTGAGCATGCACCCGACCCAAGGCCTGCCTGCCACCCCGGCCGACCCGCGCCAGGCGCTGTCCCGCGTGGTCGACCGGCTGAAGGCCGACGGTTTGCACCCGGTGATGGCGGTGGAGCTGGAGTTCTACCTGCTGGACAAGCAGCGCGACGCCCATGGCCGTCCGCAGCCGGCGGTGCAGATGAACGGAATCCGCCCGGAAGCGCCGCAGGTCTATGGCGTCTATGAACTGGAGCAGCTGCAGCCGTTCCTCGACGACCTTTACGCCGCCTGCGAAGTCCAGGGCCTGCCGGTGCGCACGGCAATCTCCGAGTACGCGCCGGGCCAGGTCGAGCTGACCCTGGAGCACCGCTTCGACGTCATGCAGGCTATCGACGAAGGCGTGCGCTACAAGCGCCTGGTGAAGGGCGTGGCGAACAAGCACGGGTTGCAGGCCTGCTTCATGGCCAAGCCGTTCGGCGACCGCGCCGGCTCCGGCATGCACCTGCACGTCAGCCTCGCCGACGAGCAGGGCAACAACCTCTATGCCAGCGAAGACATTCACGGCACCGAACTGCTGCGCCACTCCATCGGCGGCATGATGGCCCGCCTGCTGGATTCGCTGGCAATCTTCTGCCCCAACGCCAACTCCTTCCGCCGCTTCCAGGCCAACAGCTACGCGCCGCTGGCCAAGAGCTGGGGCGTGAACAACCGCACCGTGTCGTTCCGCGTACCTGGCGGTCCGGCGAAAAGCCGGCACATCGAGCACCGCATCTGCGGCGCCGACGCCAACCCGTACCTGGCGGCAGCGGCGATCCTCGCGGCCATCCACGAAGGCATCCGCGAGCAGATCGATCCGGGCGCGCCCATCGTCGGCAACGGCTACGAGCAGGCCACCGAGTTCCTCCCCACCGACTGGCTCACCGCGCTGCGCGCACTGGAAGCCTCCACCTGGGCCCGCGAGGCGCTGGGCGAGGAATTCCTCAAGGTGTTCCTGGCGATCAAGTGGGAGGAGTACCGCCAGTTCATGGGCGAGGTCGGCGAGCAGGACTGGCGCTGGTACCTGCATCACGCGTGAATGGTCGCTCGGTGCCAGGGCTTCCCCCTCACCCCAGCCCTCTCCCTCAGGGAGAGGGGGCCGTCCGTGCCGGCTGATTGCGCAGTTTCATCCTGCACCATTCAGTCCCCTCTCCCTCCGGGAGAGGGTTAGGGTGAGGGGCCTTTGAACTTGCCGGGGACACGACCAACTCAACCCTCCCCACTGACACACGACAGCCTTACGAAAAATTTACCCTGTCAGACTGAAGAATCTGGTCTTTTCTTGGTCTGTAATTGCACGGGGCGCAGATGCGCCCCGTGGTCAAAGCGGCGCCGCCGGTACTGCCTGCCGGCCGCCGTCCTCTCTCAGGCAGGGAGAACCCGTAGACAATGAGCACTCCTGTCGTACTGATCACCGGCGCTGCCGGTGGCCTCGGAAAAGCCATCGCCAAACGTTTCGCCCAAAGCCACTGGCGCATCGCCGCAACCGACGTGGACAAAGCCGGCCTGCATGCGCTCAACGCCCAGGTTCCACTGGACGCCACCGCCGTCGGCGACCTGCGACGCGCCGACAACTGCCACAGCCTGGTTTCCGACATCCTCGCCCGCACCGGCCGCCTCGACGCCCTGGTGAACGCCGCCGGCGTCTGGCGCGAAGGCCCGGTGGAAGACTTCAACGAGGACGACTTCGACCTGGTCATGGGCGTGAACCTCAAGGCCGCCTTCTACATGTGCCAGGCGGCGACGCCGTATCTCAAGGAAAACCACGGCTGCATCGTCAACATCTCCAGCGACTCCGGCCGCCAGGCCTATCGCGGCTCCGCGGCGTACTGCGCGAGCAAGGCGGCGCTGACCATGCTCACCCGTACCCTGGCGCTGGAACTGGCCGAGTCCGGCGTGCGGGTCAACGCCATCTCCCCGGCGGATATCGCCACGCCGATGCTCGACTACCAGGCCGAGCGCTATGGCCAGGGCAACCCGGACAGCTACAAGCGCGCCTTGCTGAAGGATTACCCACAGGGCAAGGCGTCGCGCTTCATCCGCCCCGAGGAAGTCGCCGAGCTGGTCTGGTACCTGTGCAAACCGGAATCCGAAGCCATCACCGGCGCGGACCTGGCCATCGACTTCGGCCTCTCCGCCGGGCGCTGAGCCGGCAGATAGACGGACGGGCGGCCAGGGGTCGCCCGTTTTCGTTTGGGGCGTTGATCGAACGACAGACATGCCATTGGTAAATGGCCCACTGGTGCCGGACGCCAATCGGCGGTATAGAAAAAACTGTGTCGCCTGCCGCGCTTTGGTTGTCCAGAGTTAGGCCCTTTCCTTTTCCCAAGACAATTCCGAAGAGAATTCCATGGAACCTGGCAACCACCAGCTCAGCATGACCGTCCTGATGACCCCCGACATGGCCAACTTCTCCGGCAATGTCCACGGAGGCACCCTGCTCAAGTACCTCGACGAAGTCGCCTACGCCTGCGCCAGCCGCTACGCCGGCTATTACGTGGTGACCCTGTCGGTGGACCAGGTGATCTTCCGCCAGCCGATCCATGTCGGCGAACTGGTCACCTTCCTCGCCTCGGTGAACTACACCGGCCGCACCTCCATGGAGATCGGCGTGAAAGTGGTCACCGAGAACATCCGCGAGAAATCCGTGCGCCACACCAACAGCTGCTTCTTCACCATGGTGGCGCTGGACGATGACCGCAAGACCATCGAGGTGCCGCAACTGGTGCCGCAGACCAAGGACGAGAAACGTCGTTTCGCCCAGGCCCAGCAGCGTCGGCAGATTCGCCAGGAGCTGGAACAGCGCTACGCCGAGCTTCGCCACGAATGACGGACGTTCACGACATTTCCTGAAAAGAAATCCCTCGTGTCGCGGAAATTTCCCAATGCGTCAACAGGTTACCCTTGCGTGAAAGCAAGGTAGGAATCGATTACTACGCCTAGACTTTTCATACGCGGGTTTGCCCCCGTGACCCACCGTCGAGCGACCCGGTGCTGATGCGCAGTCCGGTCGCTCCCTGAGTGCCCGGAGCCCAGACCATGCATCACACCCCGCTACTGACCACCCTCGCCGTCGGCTTCGTGCTGGCCTTCGTCCTCGGCGCCCTGGCCAACCGCCTGCGCATCTCGCCGCTGGTGGGCTACCTGCTCGCCGGGGTGCTGGCCGGCCCCTTCACCCCCGGTTATGTCGCCGACCAGGCGCTGTCCACGGAGATCGCCGAACTGGGCGTGATCCTGCTGATGTTCGGCGTCGGCCTGCACTTCTCGCTGAAAGACCTGCTGTCGGTCAAAGCCATCGCCATCCCCGGTGCGGTGGTGCAGATCGGCGTCGCCACCCTGCTCGGCCTGGGTCTGGCCTGGATGATGGGCTGGAACTTCGGCGGCGGCCTGGTCTTCGGCCTCGCCCTGTCGGTGGCCAGTACCGTCGTGCTGCTGCGGGCGCTGGAGCAGCGCCAGCTGATCGACACCAAGCGCGGGCGCATCGCCATCGGCTGGCTGATCGTCGAAGACCTCGCCATGGTCCTCACACTCGTGCTGCTGCCGGCGCTGGCCGGTTCGCTGGGCGGCACCTCAGACGGCGGTGACGGCGGCCTGCTGATGCCGATCCTGCTGACCCTGGGCAAGGTCGCCGCTTTTGTCGCGGTGATGATCCTTGGCGGTCGCCGCTTCGTACCCTGGGTGCTGGAGCGCGTGGCCAAGACCGGCTCGCGCGAACTGTTCACCCTGGCAGTGCTGGCCATCGCCCTGGGCATCGCCTACGGCTCGGCGGTGATCTTCGGCGTGTCCTTCGCCCTGGGCGCCTTCTTCGCCGGGATGATCCTCAACGAGTCCGAGCTGAGCCACGAGGCCGCCGAGAACTCGCTGCCGCTGCGCGACGCCTTCGCCGTGCTGTTCTTCGTCTCCGTCGGCATGCTGTTCAACCCGGCGATCCTGATCCACGAGCCGCTGCCGGTGCTGGCGACCTTCCTGGTCATCGTCTTCGGCAAGTCGGTGGCGGCCTACGTCATCGTGCGCATGTTCGGGCACCCCAACAGCACCGCGCTGACCATCGCCGCGAGCCTGGCGCAGATCGGCGAGTTCTCCTTCATTCTGGTCGGCCTCGGCGTGACCCTGAACCTGCTGCCCGAAGCCGGCCGCGACCTGGTGCTGGCCGGCGCGATCCTGTCGATCCTGGTCAACCCGCTGCTGTTCATCGCCATCGACCGTCTGCAGGCGCGGCAGGAGCAGAAGGCCGAAGCCGAGCCGGGTGTGGTCCAGGTAGAGGCGCCGGACCTGCCGCCGCCGGTGCTGGAGCAGAACCATGCGATCCTCATCGGCCACGGCCGCGTCGGCGCGCTGGTCAGCGAGCGCCTGCGCAAGGACAGGATTCCGCTGGTGGTCATCGAGGACAAGCGCGAGAAGGCCGCCGAACTGCGCGAGCACGGTCTCTGCGTGGTGGTCGGCAACGCCGCCAACCCGGATGTCCTGACCCAGGCCAACATCACCTCGGCGCGCTGGCTGCTGATCGCCATCCCCAACGGCTTCGAGGCCGGGACGATTTCCAGCCACGCGCGGGCGATCAACCCGAACCTGGACATCATCGCCCGCGCCCACTTCGACGCCGAGGTGGACTACCTGGAGCAGAACGGCGCCAGCCTGGTGATCATGGGCGAGCGCGAAATTGCCCGTGGGATGGTCGAGCGGGTCGAACGCGAGGGCGCCACGCCGGCGGCCAGTGACGACCACCTGCCGCAGTCGGCCTGACGCCATGCTGCGCCGGCTCTACGACTGGACCATGCGCCTGGCGGGGCATCCGCGGGCGGAGCTGGCGCTGGGCGGGGTGACCTTCGCCGAGAGTTCGTTCTTCCCCATCCCGCCGGACGCACTGCTGGTGCCCATGGTCCTCGCCAACCGGGCCAAGGCCTGGCGCTATGCGGCGATCTGCATCGTCAGCTCGGTGCTGGGCGGCATCGCCGGCTACTTCATCGGCCTGCTGCTGTTCGAGACGGTGGGCCAGGCGATCCTGGCCTTCTACGGCCTGCAGGAGAACTTCGCCGAGGTCGCCGAGCGCTACAACGAACTCGGCTGGCTGATGGTGCTGCTGGGCGGCGGCTTCACCCCGCTGCCCTACAAGCTGATCACCCTGACCAGCGGCGTCACCCAACTGGACCTGGTGTTGTTCATCGCCCTCAGCGTGGTGGCGCGCACCCTGCGCTTCGCCGCCACCTGCGCCCTGCTGTTCTGGGCAGGACCTGCGCTGCGCGAAGCCATCGAGAAACGCCTCGGGCTGGCGTTCGGCCTGCTCACGGCGATGGTGGTGGGCGGGTTGCTGCTGGGCAAGTACATGCTCTGAGGCTGAGCCCGCTCGTACAAGTTCCGGCGCGCGAGCTAGCCCTCACCCCAGCCCTCTCCCACAGGGAGAGGGGGCCGTTCGGTGTGCTATGGATATCTCAGAGTCAGCCGGCTGAGCTTCGACGTGCCCACCCGCTCAGGACAGTCCCCTCTCCCTCCGGGAGAGGGTTAGGGTGAGGGGAAGGCCCAACGCCGGACTCCCCCAAAGCGCCCCGCTCAAATCACCCCAGCTTCACCGCCTCGAACTTCACCCGCGGATGGGCAATGCGGTCCTGGGCGCGCACCAGTTCCAGTTCGTAGCTGCCGCAGGCCTGGGTCTCCAGCAGCACTTCATGCACGGCGGCGGCGCAGAATTCGAAGGCAGTGCGCAGGTCATCGCCCAGCAGCAGGCGGGCGAGGAACAACCCGGAGGTCAGGTCGCCCACGCCCACCGGTTGGCGCGGGAAGGCCAGCAGCGGGCGGCGCAGGTGCCAGGTCTCGTCCAGGGTCACCAGCAGCATCTCGAAAGCGTCCGCCGGCTTGCCCGGGTAATTCAGGTGCTTCACCAGGATCGCCTTCGGGCCGCGCACCAGCAGGCCACGAGCCATTGCCGCGCAGTCTTCCAGAGAGGTCGGCTGGCGATCGCAGAAGCTGTCCAGTTCCAGCTGGTTCGGGCACAGGTAGTCGGCCACGGCGGCGGCTTCGTGGAGCAGGAACTCGCTGACCTCCGGGGCGACGATGCAACCCTTTTCCGGGTGGCCCATCACCGGGTCGCACAGGTACACGGCGCGCGGGTTGACCTCGCGGATGCGGCGCACCACTTCGAGGATCGAACGGCCCTGCGCCGCGCTGCCCAGGTAGCCCGAGAGCACCGCGTCGCAGTTGCCCAGCTCGCCGATGGCGGCGATGCCATCCACCAGCGCGGGAATCTGCTCCGGCGGCAGCACCTGCCCCGTCCAGTGGCCATACTGGGTATGGTTGGAGAACTGCACGGTGTTCAGCGGCCAGACGTTCACCCCGACGCGGCGCATGGGAAACTCGGCAGCGCTGTTGCCGGCGTGGCCGAAGACGACGTGGGACTGGATGGCGAGAACGTGGGGAGTGCGCGGCATAACGGTGTCCTGCTACAGAATGGGGCAGTATGGGGCGCAATTCACACGCTGTGAACATCCGCCCCTCGCCGCCCGACGGCGGAGTGAGTAAGCTGGTGCGCCGATTCCGAGGAAGCCGAAGTGGACCTGGGCAATCTTTTCATCTTCATGCTGGTTGTCGCGGGCGCCGCCTGGTGGTGGCGTGCTCATGGCATCCGCGAGCGTGCGCTGGCGCTGGCCAAGCAGCACTGCGCGCGCGAGGGCGTGGAGCTGCTCGATGACGCCATGGCCCTGCAGCGCTTCCGCTTCCAGCGCGACGGCCGCGGCAACCTGCGCCTGGCCCGCGAATACGCCTTCGAGTTCACCGCCACCGGGCAGGAACGCTACGCCGGTCGCATCGCCATGTTCGGCCAGCACCTGGGCCGCATCGAGCTGGCGCCCTTCCGCATGGAACCCGAACCGCGCATGCCGGTATCGCCGGTCGCCACCTTCCACCCCGCCGCCGCGCCGGTCGATGAGGATATCGTCGACGCCGTGTTCGACGACACCCCGCCGCCGCCGCGCCCCAGGGCCGAAGTCGTGCGCCTGGACGAATGGCGCCGCGCGCATCAGGACAAGAAGGTCGGCGACTGAGCGACTTCAGCTCGTTTTGTCTTCTGTCAGCTCACGCAATTCGACGACTCGCGCCAGCACCTGCTGCAATGGCGCGTTCATCAGCGCACCCACCGTCCTGCTCAGCAGTCGGCAACGCCAGCGATAGAGGAAGAACGCGCGGCGTTGCTGATTGCGCCGGCATTTCTCGAACAGCCAGTCGGGATCGAAGCCGGTCCACTCGCCCGCGGTCGCCAGGGCGTTGGGGTAGACCACCGGGACCACCTCCAGGCGATAGATGGCTTCCAGCTCGCCCAGGGGAAAATCGCTGACCGCCAGGGTGCGGGCAATGTAGTTGATGTCCGTCTCGCTCGGCTCGGTATCCAGCCATAGCTCGGACAGCGCCAGCCAGACGGACTCGCGGGCCGGGTCGTTCATTCGTGGCCCAGCAGGAAGCGCGACACGCGAGCGGCGCTGTCTTCGGGGAATTCCTGCATGAAGCAGTGGCCGCCATCGACACACTGGCCACTCACCACCGTGTTCGTCGCGCACCAACGCGCCACGGACTTGGGCACGAACGGGTATGTGCGCTCGCCGAACAGCACCTGGGTCGGCGTCACCACCTTGGTCAGCGATGGCCACAGGCGCTTGGGGAAGGAGCTGAAGATTTCCGCCTCGCGGCTGGGCCGGCATTTCAGCTCAACGCCCGCCTCGGTGCGCTTCATGGCGTTCTCCACATAGGCCCAGAGCGCTTCGTCGGTCCAGCCCTTGAAGATGCCGCGGCCGTGCAGGCCGGCGTAGGCCGCCTCGCGGTCCGGCCACTGGCTGCGCCGCGAGCGCGCCTTCTGCACCATGGTGCGGCGCTTGTGCAGGCCGAGCACTTCGGAGAGCGCCATCACGCCGATCATCGCCGGGGTGAACAGCACCGGGTCGAGCAGCACCGCACGGCGGAACAGCTCGGGATGACGGCCGAGGATCAGGCTGGTGAGCACGCCGCCAAAGCTGTGCCCGGCGGCGTAATGCGGCACGTCACCGAATACTTTGCTGCCGGCCTGGAAGGCTTCCACCGCCATCTCGGCATTGCGGTTCCAGCCGTGGAAGCGTCCGCCGTGGTCACTGTCGCCATGGCCCTGCACGTCGCACAGCCAGAGGTCGAAATCCTGCGCCAGGACTTTCAGCATCGGCTCGTAGGCACGGCCGCAGAAGCCATTGCCATGCAGGAAGTGCAGCAGCGGCTTGCCACTGGGCTCGCTGCGCCAGCCGCGCAGGGTGAAACCGGCGGACCCTTCGTGGGTCCAGGACGACAACTGCATCGAAGCTCTCCATCGGGATGCGGCAGTGTAGCGAGGCGGCGGGGCGCCGGACCAGCTCGCGGCCGTGCTATTGTCGCCAACCGTTGGTCGAACCCCGTCGAACATGTCGCCTACCCGCCCCCTTCGCCTGCTGCTGATCTGCCTGCTCCTGCTGGCCGGGCTGGTGTTGTCGGTGTTCTGGGCCGGCGAGAAGGCGCGGCACCGCGCGCTGCTCGCCGAGGCGGAAGCGGCCCATGAACAGCTCGGTCTCTATGCCAACTCCCTGCACACCCTGATCGAGCGCTTCCGCAGCATTCCCGCCGTGCTCGCGCTGGACCCGGAGCTGCGCGCGGCCATGCGCGGCCCGGTGACCGGCGAGCTGCAGCACCGGCTCAACCTCAAGCTGCAGGAAATCAACGGCGCGGCGCGCTCCTCCACTTTGGAGCTGCTGGACCACACCGGCCTTGCCGTGGCTGCAAGCAACTGGAACCTGCCGGTCAGCTACGTCGGCCACAACTACGGCTTCCGCCCCTACTTCCGCCAGACCATCGCCCAGGGCGCGGGGCGCTTCTATGCGGTCGGCGTGACCAGCGGAATTCCCGGCTACTTCCTGTCCAATGCCCTGCGCGACGACGACGGCACCTTCCTCGGCGCCATCGTGGTCAAGCTGGAATTCCCCGACCTGGAGCGGCAGTGGAGCCAGACCCCGGACGTGGTGCTGGTGAGCGACAGCAAGGGCGTGGTGTTCCTCGCCAACCACCCGCGCTGGCGCTACCGCGAGCTGATGCCGCTGGACGCCGTGGCCCGCGCCGAGATGGCCGACACCCGCCAGTACCACAAGCAGCCGCTCAGCGCGCTGCCGCACCGGACGCTGGAAACCCTCGGCGAGCACGCGCGCATGGTCCGTGTCGACGGCCAGGACATCAGCGGCGACTACCTCTGGCAATCGGTCGGCCTGCCGGAAGACGAGTGGACCCTGCACCTGCTGCGCAATCCCCATGGCGTGCAGTCCGACGTCACCAGCGCGCGGCTGGCCGCCGCCGGCGTCTGGCTGGCGCTGGTGTTCCTCGTGCTCTGGCTGCAACAGCGCCGCCGCCTGGCGCGCCTGCGCCAGCGCAACCAGGAAGAGCTGGAGCGCCTGGTCGAGCAGCGCACCGCCGCCCTGCGCACCGCCCAGGACGGCCTGGTGCAGGCCGCCAAGCTGGCCGCGCTGGGGCAGATGTCCGCCGCGCTGGCCCACGAGATCAACCAGCCGCTCACCGCCCAGCGCATGCAGCTGGCCAGCGTGCGCCTGCTGCTCGACGCCGGCCGCCAGGACGACGCCCGCGCCGCGCTGGTGCGGGTCGATGAGCTGCTCGAGCGCATGGCCGCACTCACCGGCCACCTGAAGACCTTCGCCCGCAAGACGCCCGGCGGCCTGCGCGAGCGCATCGAACTGGGCCACGTGATCGAGCAGGCGTTGCAGCTGCTGGCGGTGCGCATCCGCAGCGAAGGCGTGGAGATCAGCCAGGACCTCGACCTGCCCGCCTGGGTGCTGGGCGATGCGATCCGCCTGGAGCAGGTGCTGGTCAACCTGATCCGCAACGCCCTCGATGCGGTGGCCAATACCGCCCCGCCGCAGATCCGCCTGACCCTGCGCCGCGACGGCGAGCACTGGTGCCTGGAAGTCGCCGACAACGGCCCCGGCATCGACGAAGCCCATCTGGCCAGCGTCTTCGACCCCTTCTTCACCACCAAGCCGGTGGGCGAAGGACTGGGCCTGGGGCTGGCGGTATCCTATGGCATCGTCCACGAACTTGGCGGGCGCCTCGACGCCGCCAACCAGCCCACCGGCGGCGCGCTGTTCCGCCTGAGCCTGCCGGCCGCCAGCGAAGAAAGAAGACCATGAGCGAGACCATCCTCTTCGTCGACGACGAAGCCGCCATCCGCGACGCCGTGCAGCAGTGGCTGCAACTTTCCGGCTTCGAAGTGCGCCTGTGCAGCAGCGCCGACGAGTGCCTGAGAAGCGTCTCCCGCGAGCTGCCCGGCGTGGTCATCAGCGATGTGCGCATGCCCGGTACCGACGGCCTGGCCCTGCTCGAGCGCCTGCAGCAGATCGACCGCGACCTGCCGGTGATCATGGTCACCGGCCACGGCGACGTGCCCATGGCGGTGCAGGCGATGCGCCAGGGCGCCTACGACTTCATCGAGAAGCCCTTCACCCCCGAACGCCTGCTCGACAGCCTGCGCCGCGCCCTGGAGAAACGCCGGCTGGTGCAGGAGAACCGCCAGCTGCGTGAACAGGCGGCGCTCAAGGACCAGATCGAATCGCGCCTGCTGGGCGTCTCGCGGCCCATGGAAACCCTGCGCCGGCAGATCATGGCGCTGGCCGGTACGCCGGTGAACGTGCTGATCCGCGGCGACACCGGCAGCGGTAAGGAGCTGGTCGCGCGCTGCCTGCACGACTTCGGCCCGCGCGCCGGCAAACCCTTCGTCGCGCTGAACTGCGCGGCGATCCCCGAGCAGCTGTTCGAGACCGAACTGTTCGGCCACGAAAGCGGCGCCTTCACCGGCGCCCAGGGCAAGCGCATCGGCAAGCTGGAGCACTCCGACGGCGGCAGCCTGTTCCTCGACGAGATCGAGAGCATGCCACTGGCCCAGCAGGTGAAGCTGCTGCGCGTGCTACAGGAGCAGCAGCTGGAACGCCTTGGCTCGAACCAGAGCATCAAGGTGGACCTGCGGGTGATCGCCGCGACCAAGCCGGACCTGCTTGAGGAAGCCCGCGCCGGGCGCTTCCGCGAGGACCTGGTGTACCGCCTGAACGTCGCCGAGCTGCGCCTGCCGCCGCTGCGCGAACGCCGCGAGGACATCCCGCTGCTGTTCGAGCACTACGCCATGCTGGCCAGCGAGAAATTCGGCCGCGAAGCCGCGCCGCTCTCCGCCAGCGAACTGGCGCGCCTGCTCGCCCACGACTGGCCGGGCAACGTGCGCGAACTGGCTAACGCCGCCGAGCGCCACGTGCTCGGCCTGGACCGCGCCGAGCTGCCGATCGAGCCCGCCGGCAACGGCCTGTTCGAACGCATGGAAGCCTACGAGGCAGAGTGCATCCGCCAGGCGCTGGGCCAGTGCAAGGGCGACATCAAGGCGGTGATGGAACTGCTCGGCCTGCCGCGCCGCACCCTCAACGAGAAGATGCAGCGCCACGGGCTGAGCCGCGGGGATTATTTGGGCGAGGATTGAGCCAGCTCGTCGGCGAAAAACCATCGCACGCACAGCCGGCTCAATGGCCACAACAACGACAGCAGCAGCGCAGCAAAACCCATCGGCGCTAACGGCAGATATCGGCTGTCCAGCGCGTCGGCGAGCACAAAAACCAGCACCAGCGCACACAGCACCAGGAGCCCGAGCCAGAGCAGCAGCAAGACCAGCGACGCGATCAGCACCCGACCAGTGCCGAAGCGTGACAACTGCGGCGGCAGACGCGTGTGCACCGCCACCATGACGATGGCAAAGGGCACTGCGCAATTGATCAGCTGGAACAGTGGCTGCCAGGCGTTGCCGTCGCTGTAGGTCGTCATCATGCTCGCAGCCAGCGAGGAAGACAGCCGGTAGACCACCGCGGCGACGCACAGCGCCATGCCCAGAGCCACCTGCCAGCGGGCAACCGCTGTGCCGGCACCCGGGGCGAGCGGCAGCGCACGACCACGTGCCAGCCGCAGTATCAGCCATAGCGGCAACACACAGGTCAGCAACAGGCTCGCCAACGCGGCAAGCTGTGCATAAAGCACGATCCACAACTGCCGGTTGCCCTGCTCCCGAACCCATTCGTAGAAGACCTGGCCAACAAAACCTATCCCGCTGGTCATCGCCAGGCTGCACACCAGGTAGGCAAATCCGTACGCCAGCAGCAATCCGGGCAGCGGGCGGAAACGCCCAATGGCATGACGTTCACGCTGCTGCTGCACCAGCAAAAGCACGCCGGCGACGTAGGCGAGCATTCCGCCAAGCAGGGTGGAGATCATTACCGGAAGGTAGCGCGTCATCCGTTCGTGGAAGCCGTCGCCAGCGGTGAACCATTGCAGGCCCAGATTGACGCCGAGCAAGCAGATGGTCGCGACGATCTGTGCAGCGATGAACAGGTAAGTCTGGTGGCTAGCGTGGGCCAGCGTGAGCTGCGGTGAAGTGAGTTCAGCGTGTGGCGTGGAGAAGGGGTTGTGATTCATCGGGCGGCGTCCTTGTCGATCCGCGCGAATTCCAACAGAAGTACGGCAGCCTTGCCAAGGCATTGCGCCAGACAAAAAAAAGGCCGCTGACGTGAGCGGCCTTGAGACGGACATCGATCTGGAGCAATCAAGAATCGACGTCGGGAAGCTTGCCGGCGGTGAGGCCGGTAACGGCGGGGCTGGAAAGCCGCGCTGTTGGGTCAATTATATTGACCAAATAGACAGGAATACAGGTCACTGGCCGCGAAAGACTGTTTCAGAATCTGTAACAGTCAGCTGGCTGCTGTGAAAACGCAGGCAAAAAAAACGCCGCATGTCTTATGCGGCGCAAGGTGTTGAGAAGCCCGGCTCACGCACCGAGCCTCCCGGGGGAAGCGGCCGATCAGGAATCGGCGTTGCTGCCAGCGGCGGCCTTGGCGGTCTGCTCGGCGGACTGGGCCTGCTGCTGGGCAATCACTGCTTCGTTGGCCTTGACCATCTTGTCGGTCATCAGGCGCGATTCTTCGGCGAAGCTCAGCTGAGTGAAGGACAGCGAGCAGACGGACAGCAGGGCAGCAACATAAAGCGAACGGGACATGACGGTGATCCTTTCTGAACACCCGATTGGTCGGGGTTGATGAAAGGTTACGGCGCAACAGTCCCTCGAAAAATAGCTAGCTAACCAACAAAGCATTGCCTAAAAAGCAACAATCCGTGCCGATCGTCCGAGAACGCCGGTATAGAGCGGCTGCGGCGATCCGCCACGCTAGCCCTTTGCCTTATGCCCAGTTGACGGGATCGTTGAGCGCTGCTTCGTCTTCCTCGAATACCCGCGGCAGCTCCGCCTTGAGGAATTCGACCCAGGTGCGGATCTTCGCGTCGAGGAAGCGCCGCGACGGGTACAGCGCGTAGATCTGCCGCACATGCAGGCTGTGCCGGGGCAGTACGCGTACCAGCGAACGCCGGCGCAGCGCGGGTGCGGCGACGTAGCTGGGCAGCAGGCAGATGCCCATGCCGGCGGCGGCGGCGCCGGTCAGCGCCTCGGCGACGTTGACCATGAAGGTGTCGCGCGGGCGGATCACGCTTTCCTCGTTGCCCTCCTCGAAGGCCCAGCCTTCGGGGAAGGTCGGGTCCTGCAGGCGCAGGCACTGGTGCTGGTGCAGGTCGGCGACGCTGGTCGGGGTGCCGCGCCGCTTGAGGTACTCGGGGCTGGCGCAGAGCACGCTGTAGATGGTGCCCAGGGTCTGGGCGACGAACTCGGAGTCGGGCAGCTCGCGGTCGCGGGTGATCACCACGTCCTGGCCTTCCTCGAGGATGTCCGGCTGGCGCTGGGCCAGGGTCAGCTCGATGTAAACCTCGGGGAAGGACTCGCAGTAGCGCGAGATCAGCGGGATCAGGTGCTGCTGGCCCAGCCCGGTGAGCGAGTGCACGCGCAGGCGGCCACGGGGATTGAGATGCGCGCCGCTGGCTTCGGCCTGGGCTTCATCGACGTCGGCGAGGATTTCCCGGCAGCGCAGCAGGTAGCGCTCACCGGTTTCGGTCAGCGCCAGGCGTCTTGTCGTGCGGTGCAGCAGGCGCGCTTCGAGCTGGGCTTCGAGGTCGGAGACCACCCGCGAGACCTGGGCTGTGGATAACCCCAGGGCGTTGGCGGCGGCGGTGAAACTGCCGGCATCCACCACCCGGACGAATGCCCGCATCGCGTGAAGTACGTCCATGCTTCCCCCTGCCTGTTGATCTCGTCGTAGGCGCCTGTAGGAGACGACAACCATTGTTGTCCGCGCCGCAAAACTGAATCGCAGTATAGGGTCGTTTTTTGCCGATTGTTACCACGTATAGTGCCGGACAAGTCGCTGCAGCAACGTTGGGCATACCAGGCTCATCGTACGGCCGCCGATACACCAATCGACGGCCCTCTCCCCCGCGCATACCTGGCTGCAGCGACTGACTCTTTCTCCAGGGGCGGTCATCTTCGGATGACCGCCCTTTTTCATGTCTGCAGGAGCGCGCCATGCGCGCGATCGCGGGCATGGCCCGCTCCTACAGGGTGAATCCGCGGCCCAACCGAGGAAGCCTCAGCGCGGCAGCGGGTACAGACGCTCGTCGAACTGCTCCAGGCGCACGAACTCCAGCGGCTGGTCGCTCTCCAGGTTCTGCAGGCGATCCTGGTACTGGCGCAGGAAGTCCTGGCGCGCCTCGTTGCTGATGTAGGGCACATGCCAGGCCACGAAGGGTGGCAGCACGCTCATGCCGGTGTAGGCCAGGGTGCCACGCAGGATCGGCCGCAGCATGTCTTCCAGCGGGCCGTGGATGGCGCCGTCGCCGAACATATGGTCGCGCCCGCCGAGGGTCACGCTCACCAGCGCCTTCTTGCCGGCCAGGCCGCCCTGGTCGTAGAAGCGCTTGCCGCCGTAGCAGATGCCCGAGACCAGCACGCGGTCGAACCAGCCCTTGAGGATGGCCGGCGCGGAGAACCAGTAGATCGGGAAGTTGAAGATCACCAGATCGGCCCAGAGCAGCTTGTCCAGCTCGGCCTGGATGTCAGCGGCGATGGTCCTGGCCTTGGCGCCTTCACGCTGCTCCAGCGCATAGACCAGATATTCGGGGTTGGCGCGGGCGCCGAAGTCGGCGGCGCTGGCCACCGGGTTCCAGTTCATCGCGTACAGGTCGGAGACCTGCACCTCGTGGCCCTGGCCGCGCAGGGTTTCCTCGGCGAGCTGGTACAGCGCGGTGCTGAAGGATTGCGGTTCGTTGTGGGCGTGGACGATCAGTACGTTCATGTGGATTCCTGACAAGTCGGTGAGCGGCACAGCCCTCACCCCAGCCCTCTCCCGGAGGGAGAGGGGGTCTGTTTAAAGCTGGATGGCCTTGAGCTCGACGAACTCGTGCAGTCCCTGCTCACCCCATTCGCGGCCGTTGCCGGACTGCTTGTAGCCACCGAACGGCGCCCGGTAGTTGAAGGCACCGCCGTTGACGAAGCATTGGCCGGCGCGCATCTGCCGGGCGAGTCGCAGGCCATCTTCGCGGTCGCCCGCCCAGACGGCGCTGGACAGGCCGAACGGCGAATCGTTGGCGATGGCGATCGCCTCGGCCTCGTCGGCGTAGGGAATCAGGCACAGCACCGGGCCGAAGATTTCTTCGCGGGCGATGCGCATCTGGTTGTTCACGCCGGCGAAGATCGTCGGCTGCACATAGTGCCCGCGCTCCAGATGAGCCGGACGCTCGGCGCCGCCACAGACCAGCTGCGCGCCCTCTTCCTGGCCGACGCGGATGTAATCGAGCACGGTGCGACGCTGGCCGCCCGAGCACATCGGGCCGAGGAAGCTGTCGGCATCCAGCGGGTCGCCCATCTTCAGCGCGAGGGTTTCGGCGCGGGCGATTTCCACAGCTTCGGCATAGCGATGGGCCGGCAGCAGCATGCGCGTCAGCGCGGTGCAGGTCTGCCCGGAGTTGATCATCACGTCCTGCACGCCGTGGCGCACGGCGGTGGCCAGGTCAGCATCGGCGGTGATCAGGAACGGCGACTTGCCGCCCAGCTCCAGGCACACGCGCTTGACCGTCGGCGCCGCGGCTTCGGAGACCTTGACGCCCGCACCGGTGGAGCCGGTGAAGGACACCATGTCCACGTCCGGGTGCCGCGCCAGGGCTTCGCCGACCTTGGAGCCGGGGCCGCTGACCAGGTTGAACACGCCGGTCGGCAGGCCGATGGCGTGGATCATGTCGGCCAGCAGGAAGGCGTGCAGCGGAGTGTCCTGACTCGGCTTGACCACCACGGTGCAGCCGGCGGCGAGCGCCGGGGCGAGCTTGCCGATCAGCTGGTGCAGCGGGTAGTTCCAGGGGTTGATGAAAGCGCAGACGCCCACCGCTTCCTTCACCACCAGCGAGTTGCCAACCTCGCGCACTTCGTCCATGTGCGCGGCCATCGCGGCGTAGCTTTCCAGACCCTCGATGGGCCCGTCGACCTGCACCATGCGGCACCACTGGATGGGCATGCCCAGCTCGGCGGTGATCAGCGCGGCCATTTCGTCGGCGCGGTTCTTCAGTTGCTCGGCAAGCGCGCGGATATAGCCGGCGCGCACCTGGGACGGGGTCTGCGACCACGCCGGGAAGGCCCGGCGGGCGGCGTCCACCGCGCGGTTCACGTCGCCTTCGCCACCCAGCGGCACGCGGCCGACGGATTCCTCGGTGGCCGGGTTCTGCACCTCGGCCAAGCCCTGCCCCTGCGGTGCCACCCAGGCGCCGTCGATGTAGAGCTGTGTACGCTCACGCATAGCGTTTTTCCTTCAGCAGTTCGGCGGCGCACAGGGCAATGCGGCGGCAGGCTTCGCGCAGCGGTTCGGCGCCGAGCACCAGGCCGAGGCGGATGTGCCCGGCGGCACTGGGGCCGAAGGCTTCGCCGGCCAGCACGGAGACGCCGTGGCGGTCCAGCAGCAGATCGGAGAAGTCCTGGGCTGAGAGCCCGGTGGCGCGGATATCGACCATCACGAACATGCCGCCGTCCGGGCGCAGGGCGCGCACGCCGACGCAATCGGCGAGGCAGTCGAGCACCAGGTCGCGACGTTGGCGGTAGGCCTCGCGCATGGCTTCCAGTTCCGGCAGTTTGGCTTCCAGCGCAGTGCAGGCGGCGTCCTGGATGAAGTCCGGCGAGCCATAGAGCATGCACAGGGCAAGGTTTTCCAGGTGCGCGCAGAGCTCCTGCGGGCCGACCACCCAGCCCACGCGCCAGCCGGTCATGGCGTGGGATTTCGACAGGCTGTTGAGGGTCGCGGTGCGCCCGGCCATGCCCGGCAGGCTGGCGGGGCTGATGTGCTCGCCATCGAACAGCAGCTCGCTGTAGACCTCGTCGGAAATCATCCACAGGTCGTTGCTGATGCACAGCTCGGCCAGCGCTTCCCAGGTGGCGCGCGGCAGACTGGCACCGGACGGGTTGTGCGGGCTGTTGATCGCCAGCGCGCGGGTGCGCGGGGTGACCAGTGCGGCGACGTCCTCGGCCTGCACACGGAAGCCGTGCTCGGAGCGCACCGACACCGGGATGACCTTGGCACCGCAGGCACCGAACACCGCTTCGTAGGTGACGTACATCGGCTCGGCGACGATCACCTCGTCGCCCGGATTGAGCACGCACTGCGCCACGGCATACAGCGCGCACTGGGCGCCGGCCAGCACGACCACGTCATCACTGGTGACGGCCTGGCCGCTGCGCTGGCTGTGGCGGCGGGCGATGGCTTCGCGCAGCGAGCGCTTGCCGCGCACGTCGGCGTAGTGGGTGTTGCCGGCCAGCAGGCTGTCGATGGCCGACTGCACGATGGGCACCGGGGTGTCGAAGTCCGGGTCGCCCACCGACAGCAGCAGGATGTCGTCGCCCTGCTCCATGCGCGCCAGGGCGCGGTAGTGGATGTCCCAGGCAGCGGCGCCGTCGCCGGCGATGCGTTGGGTGAAGTTCGAGTAGCGCATGCTGTGCTTCCTTCAAGGTACCGGAGCCCGTGGGCTCCGGCGGGTGCAACGGGTCCTACTGGGCGCAGGCGTGTTTCAGCTCGATCAGGGTGACGCCCGGATGGGCGAAGCCGGTGCGCAGGTCGTGCTCCAGTTCGTCCAGGCTCTGCGGCTGGCGCATCTCGCAACCGTAGGCGCGGCCGAGCAGGGCGAAGTCCGGGTTGCGTGGCAGGACGCCGATGGGCTCGATGTCCAGGCCGATCATGTCGTCGCGGATCTGCCCCAGCGCATCGTTGTTCCACAGCAGCACCACCAGCGGGCTGTCCAGCTCCTCGGTGGCGGTGGCCAGTTCCTGCGCGGTGTAGAGGAAGCCGCCGTCGCCGACCAGCACCAGGCCGGGACGCTCCGGCGCGCCGAACTTGGCGCCGATACCGGCAGGCACGCCGTAGCCGAGGGTGCCGTAGCCGGTGGGGTGCAGCCAGCCGCGCGGTGCCTTGCTCGGGTAGAGGTAGTTGGCGGTGTAGGCCAGCTGGGTCATGTCGCTGGCGATGAAGGCGTTGTCCGGCAGGACCTTGGCGATGCGTTCCAGGATCGACTTGTGGATAAGTTGCAGCGGCGCGTGGCCGCCGTCGATCTGCGCACGCAGTTCGGCGATGCGCGACTGCGCTTTCGCCGCATCCCGGCTCGCGCTCGGCAGCGCGGCGAGCAGCGCCTCGGCGGTGGCCTTCGAATCGCCCAGCAGCGCCACAGCGCTCGGGTAGAAGTCGTTGAACTTGCGCGAATCGACGTCGACGCGGATCACCTCGCCGGTGACCGGCAGGCGATCGCGCCAGAAGTCGGTGTCGGCCATTTCGGTGCCGATGGCCAGGACCACATCGGCCTCGGCGATCATGTCCCAACCAGCCTGGGTGCACAGGGTCGCACCCGCGGCGAGCGGCGCTTCCGGCGCCAGCAGGCCCTTGCCGGCGACGCTGGTAAACAGCGGCGCGGCCAGGCGCTCGCTGAGCGCGGCCAGGGCGTCGGCGGCATGCAGCGCGCCGCCGCCGGCGATGATCATCGGGCGCTTTGCAGCCTGGAGCTTATCCACAGCCTGCTTGAGCGCTTCGCTGCTGGGCTGGCCACGGCCGGCGCGGCGCACCACTTCGTGGGTCCAGTCGCGGGCGACCGGGTTGGCCAGCACATCCAGCGGCACGGAGATGTGCACCGGGCGCGGGCGCTCGCTGTCGAACACGGCGTAGGCGCGGGCGATCAGCTCGGGCAGGTCTTCGGCGCTCAGGGCGACGGCGGAAAAAGCGGTGATCGGCGCGGTCATGGCGCGCTGGTCCTGGGTCTCGTGCAGGCAGCCCCAGCCCTTGCCCAGGCTCGCGGTGTGGTTGACGCTGGAAATCACCAGCATCGGGATCGAGTCGGCGTAGGCCTGGCCGATGGCGGTGGCGGCGTTGGTCACCCCCGGGCCGGTGATGATGAAGGCCACACCCGGCTTGCCGCTGACGCGCGCATAGCCGTCGGCCATGAAGCCGGCGCCCTGTTCATGGCGGGTCAGCACATGGCGGATGCCGCTGCCGGGCAGGCCACGGTAGAGCTCCAGGGTGTGCACACCGGGAATGCCGAACACGGTATCGACGCCGTAGTTGGCCAGCAGGCGTACCAGGGCCTGGCCGCCGGTGAGGGTCTTGTCGTTTTGCATGAACGATCTCCCGAACTGTTCTTCGGCGGATAACCGCAAGCGGTTACTCGCCCTACTCGTTGGGGCCAACGCCGAGTGTCCGGCGTGCGCCGCTTTTGCTCCCTCTCCCGCTTGCGGGAGAGGGAGCGTTCGTGTTCTTCCTTCAGGTCCTGCTGCCGATCACTCAGCGGTGCGGATCAGCGCATCCACCGCCACGGCGCCATCGGCGTCCGCCAGCAGCGGGTTCACGTCCAGTTCCAGCAGGTTGTCCACGTGCTCGCAGGCGTAGTCGGCAACGGCGCGTATGGCCTCCACCAGCGCCTCCAGGTTCACCGCCGGGCGACCGCGGAAGCCGGTGAGCAGCGGCGCGCTGCGCAGGCCCAGCAGGGCGTCGCGGATCGCCGCGTCGGTGGTCGGCAGCAGCAGGCTGCGGCTGTCCTTGAGCAGCTCGACGAGGATGCCGCCGGCCCCCAGCACCAGCGCCAGGCCGAAGCCGTTCTCGCGCTTGATGCCGACGATCAGCTCGGCCAGTGGCGGATTGGCCATGCGCTCCAGCAGCACCTGGTCGAAGGGCACGCCGGGGGCGTGGCGGGCGATGTTCTCGCGCATGTCGAACAGCGCGGCTTCCAGCGCCGCCTCGTTGCGCAGGTTGAGTGCCACGCCGCCGGCCTCGGTCTTGTGCGGCAGTTGCGCGCTGACCACTTTCAAGGCCAGCGGGAAGCCGACATCGGCGGCCGCTTCGCGGGCCTGGGTCGGCGTGCTCAGGGCGGCGCGCGGCAGCGGCAGGCCGAAGGGTTTCAGCGCCTGCTTGGATTGCCACTCGTCCAGCAACCGGCCTTCGCTGTCCAGCGCCTGCGGGCAGAGCGGTACCAGCGCGGCTTCGCCACGGGCCAGCAGCGCTTCGCGGCGTTGCCGGTAGTGAGCGATGCGCCCCCAGGCGGCGAGGCCGTCTTCCACGCCTTGCAGCGCGGCGACGCCGTGGGAATGCAGCAGTTCGCGGGCATGTCTGGGCAGCAGCTCGGGCAGCGCGGAGGCGATGAAGCCGACCTTGTCGTGGCGCTTCAATGCCGCGCAGTACAGCTCCAGCAGCAGGTCGCACTGCGGGCGCTCGCCGGTATCCTCGCCGGGGTAGTCCAGCACCAGCAGGGCGGCATCGGCCGGGGTCTGCAGGGCGCTGTCGAGCATACGGTCGAGCGCCGGGCCATCGCCCCAGATGGCGGTGGTGAAGTCCAGCGGGTTGGCGATGTTGGCGTAGTCCGGCAATACCTGGGCCAGTTCGGCGCGCTGCGCGTCAACCAGCTTGGGCAGGCTCAGACCGTTGCGCTCGGCGTAGTCGGCGATCAGCCCGGCATCACCACCGGAGCAGGCCAGCGCGGCGAGGCTGGGGCCGGCCGGCAGGTTGCCGCAGGCGGCCGCCTTGAGGGTTTCGATGAAGCTCACCGGGCCGCTGACGCGGATCACCCCGAGGCGGTCGAACAGCGCGTCGTACAGCGCGTCGGAGCCGGCCAGGGAGCTGGTGTGGCTGAGCGCGAGTTCGGCGCCGATCTCGGAAACGCCGGTCTTCAGGGCGATCACCGGGATGCCTTTCTGCAGCGCCTTGAAGGCCGCGCGGGCAAAGCCGGGGACGTTCTTCAAGCCTTCCAGGTGCAGGCCGATGGCGGTGACGCGCGGCTCATCGAGCAGCACGTCCATCAGTTCGGCCACTCCCAGTTGCGCCTGATTGCCCACCGAGGCCATGTAGGCGATGGGCAGCGAGCGGTCGCTCATGGACAGGTTGTAGGCGAAGTTGCCGCTCTGGGTCAGCACCGCCACGCCCTTCTCCACCAGGTGCCCGCCGTGGGCCACCGGCCACAGCGCGGAGCCGTGCAGGTAGTCGAGCAGGCCGTAGCAGTTGGGGCCGAGCAGGGCCATGTCGCCGGCGCTGGCGAGCAGGCGGCGCTGCAGGGCTTCGCCCTCGGCGCCGGTCTCGGCGAAGCCGGACGCGTAGCAGATGGCGCCGCCGGCATCCTTCGCAGCCAGTTCGGCGACGGCCTGCAGGGTCAGGTCACGGTTGGTGGCGACGAACACCGCATCCGGCCCTTCGGGCAGCTCGGCAATGCTGCGTACACAGGGCACGCCTTCGAGTTCGTCGTATTGCGGGTTGACCAGCCACATCGGGCCGGCGAAGCCGCCTTCGGCGCAGCGCTTGAGCGCGCGCGCCATGCTGCGACCGCCAATGAAGGCCAGGTGCCGGGGCGCCAGCAGGCGCTGGAGGTTTTCGCGTTTCATCGCACGGGCCTCAACGCAGCAGCGGACGCAGCAGTTCGCGGGAAATGATGTGGCGCTGGATTTCCGAGGTGCCTTCCCAGATGCGCTCGATGCGCGCGTTGCGCCAGATGCGTTCCACCGGACCTTCGTCCATCAGGCCCATGCCGCCAAAGATCTGCACGGTCTCGTCGGCGACCTTGCCCAGCACCTCGCTGGCGAACAGCTTGGCCATGCCGGCCTCGCCGTCGGTCATGCTGCCGCGGTCCATCTTCCAGGCGGTGTGCAGGGTCATCAGCTCGGCAGCACGAATCTGCGTGGCCATGTCGGCGAGCTTGAAGGAGATGCCCTGGTAGCTGCCGATGGCGGCGCCGAACTGCTTGCGGTCGGCCGACCACTGCAGTGCCAGGTCCAGCGCGCGCTGGGCCTGGCCAACACAGTTGGCGGCGACCATCACGCGGCCGGCGGTGAGCCAGGCGTTGGCCACTTCCCAGCCCTTGTCGACTTCGCCGAGGACCTTGGAAGCCGGCACGCGGCAGTCGTCGAAGAAGATTTCGTAGGTGTGGTAACCCTTGTTGCTCACGCATTTCGGGCCACGGCGCACGGTCATGCCGACGGTGCCCTTGTCCACCAGGAAGGCGGTCACGGCGTTGCGCTTCTTGCCATTGCGCTCGAAGGTGTCGGTGACCGCGAAGACGATGGCGAAGTCGGCATGGCCGGCGTGGCTGATGAAGTGCTTGGAGCCGTTGATCACGAAGTCCTCGCCATCACGCACGGCGCGGGTCTTGATCGAGTTGGCGTCGGAGCCGGCGCCCGGTTCAGTGAGGGCGAAGCAGTCGATCTTCTCGCCCTGTACCACCGGCAGCAGGTAGTCCTGGATCTGCTCGCCCTTGCACGCCATGAGGATCTTCGAGGGCCGCGCGACGAACACGTGCAGCGCCCAGGACACCTTGGACAACTCGCGCTCGACCAGCGCCTGGGACAGGTAGTCCAGGCCGCCACCGCCGACTTCCTCGGGCATGTTGAAGGCGTAGAAGCCTGCCGCCAGGGCCTTGCCGCGAATCTTCGCGGCCAGTTCCGGGGACACCGCGTCGGCGCGGTCCACTTCTTCCTCGTAGGGCAGCAGCTCTTTCTCGACGAAAGCCTTGACCGCCTCGACGAGCATTTCCTGTTCCTGGGTCAGTTGGAAGTCCATCACATCACCTGCAGCCGTCAGCGGCCTTTGAATTGGGGGGAGCGTTTCTCGGCCACGGCGCGCAGCGCCTCGGCGGCATCTTCACTGCGGCCGCAGAGCAACCCGGCGGCCTGTTCGGCCTCCAGTTGCTGGGCCAGGGTGCGGGCGGCACCGTCGCGCATCAGGCGCTTGGTCTGGGCGAAGGCGAAGGTCGGGCCGGCAGCCAGGCGCGCGGCGAAGTCGCCGACCTGGGCCTGCAGCTGATCGTCGGCGACCACTTCGCCGACCAGGCCGGCCTGCAACGCGCGCTCGGCGTTCCACAGTTCGTCGAGGAACAGCAGGCGCTTGGCTGCTTCGCTGCCGATCAGGCGCGGCAGGTGCCAGCTGGCGCCGGCGTCCGGGCAGTAGGCCATGCCGGTGTAGCCGGCCTTGAAGCGCGCGGAGGCGCCGGCGATGCGGAAGTCGCAGCACAGGGTCAGGTCCATCCCGGCGCCGACGGCGGTGCCGTTGACGGCGGCGATGGTCGGCTTGTCCAGGCCGTGCAGGCGGCGCATCAGGGCGTGCGCGGTTTCGGTCCAGCCGTAGGTTTCCAGTTCGCCACGGGCTTCGGCCTCGGCCCATTCGGCGAGGTCGGCGCCGGCGCAGAAGCTGCGGCCTTCGCCACTGAGCACGATGACGCGCACGGCCTCGTCGACTTCATAGGCGTCGAGCAGGGCCAGCAGGTTCTTGAGCGTGGGGACGTCGAGCGCGTTGCGCTGCTCGGGGCGGTTCAGGGTGATCCAGGCGATACCGTCCTGGACCCGGCTGAGCGGGGATGGCTGAGTCATGCTGCCCTCGTTCTTGTAGTCGTTTGCTGAGGCGGATGAAGCGTTGGAGCCAATACTAAACAAGTGTTCAGTAAGACGGCAATCCACCCGAATGGGTGGCTTGTAACGCTCCGCCAATCGACGGGAAGGCCGCGCGGCGCGGGGGCTGAGGGGTTTTGCAGGGAAGTCGCGGCGGGTTTGTTACAACTTCGAACAATCGTTCAGCAAGAGATGGGGCTGGTGGAGTACCTGTAGGACCGAGGGGGGCGCCTAGCCCTTGCTCGCGAAACGATCAGCCGGCGGCTCTGGAGCTGAACGGGTTCGCGAGCAAGCTCGCTCCTGCGAAGAACCGCTAAGCCAAAGCAAAAGCCCCGCAGCTCGTAGGGCGGATAACGCTGGCGCGTTATCCGCCCTACGTAAAGCCAAAAGCCCCGCGCTGCGGGGCTTCAGCCGAACGGGCGAAGCCTCAGCCGAGGCTCGGTACCGCCTCATCGCTCAGCACCTGCCCGCGCTTACGCTTGAGCAGGAAGTAGGCGAGGTAGCAGGCCGCCATGAAGCCGAAGCCCCAGTACAGCGACGGACGCTGGGTCGGGTCCATGGCGAGGAACACGAACAGCGAGCAGCAGATCGCGATGCACGCCAGCGGGATCAGCGGGAACAGCGGAGCGGCGTACTTCAGGTCGGCCACGGTGCCGCCCTTGGCCATGTGCTCGCGGCGGAAGCGGTACTGGGCGTAGGCGATGACGATCCAGGTGACGGTGCCAGCCATGCCGCTCACCGCCATCAGCACCATGAACAGGGTATCGGCGGCGACCACGCTGGTGAGCAGCGAGAGCAGCGCAAACGCCAGGCTGATCAGCAGCGCATAGAGCGGCACGCCACGGGCGCTGAGCCTGGACAGCTTGCGCGGCGCCATGCCGGTCTTGGACATGGCCCAGAGGATGCGCGTGGAGGCGTACAGGCCGGAGTTACCCACCGACAGGATCGCGGTGAGGATCACGAAGTTCATGATGTCGGCGGCGTAGGGGATGCCGACCATGTCGAACACCTGCACGAAGGGGCTTTCCATCAGCCCGGCCTGCTTCCAGGGCACGATGCAGGAGAGCACGGCAATCGCCAGCACATAGAAGATCAGCACGCGGAACACCACGTTGCGCACGGCGCGCGGGATGCTCTTCTCCGGCTGGTCGGTCTCGCCAGCGGCGACGCCCATGATCTCGCAGCCCTGGAAGGCGTAGACCACCGTCATCATCACCGCGAACACGGCGGACAGGCCGTTGGGGAACAGGCCATCGCTGACCAGGTTGGACAGCCCCGGCGCGGCCGCGCCATCGTTCAGCGGGATGGCGCCGAAGATCACCAGCAGGCCGACCACGATGAAGCCGAGGATGGCTGCGACCTTGATCCCGGAGAACCAGTATTCGGCCTCGCCGAAGGCGCGGGTGGCCAGGGCGTTGAGGGAGAACAGCACGACCACGAAGAACCCCGACCAGAGCCAGATCGGCACCTCGGGGAACCAGCGGGTCATCAGCATGCCGGCGGCGGTGAATTCCAGGCCGACGGTGGAGGCCCAGCTCATCCAGTAGACCCAGCCGATCATGAACCCGGTGGCCGGGCCGATGAAGCGTGTGGCGTGGGCCTGGAAGGAGCCGGAGACGGGCATCTGCACCGACAGCTCGCCCAGGCAGACCATCACCAGGTACATCAGCAGGCCCGCGACCAGGTAGGCGAGGATGGCGCCCATCGGGCCGCCGGAACTGATGGTGACGCCCGAGCCCATGAACAGGCCGGTGCCGATGACGCCGCCCAGGGACAGCATGAAGATATGGCGGCTCTTCAGCGCGCGGGTGAGATGGATCTTCTCGCCGCTACCGGCGTGATGGGTCTCAGACATGGCGCACCTCCAGATAACGGCGGGCGCGGCTGAGCGGAACTCTACGTTGGATCATTATTGTTATCTCCAATCAATCAGAGGCCGTGGCTCGGGCACGGATGCCACCGGATTATTGGAAGGCGATGTAAGACGGGGTTGTTCGCCTGGATCGAAGTTGTAGAAAGATGTAAGGATTTTGTGCAGGCCGCGTGGGGCGGGGCCTCATGAGCGTTCCTACAGGGTTTGGCGCTCCCGGCGACTTCGGTGCCCAGGATCTCCCTCACCCTAACCCTGGCTGCGCGCCCCGCTCCGAAGGGAGAGGGGACTGTCCGAGCGAGCTTAAATAACGGCGCTCGCCGGCAGAATTCGTGACATCCCCCTACGCCGAACGGCCCCCTCTCCCCCTGGGAGAGGGTTGGGGTGAGGGCCGGCCTGCCACGCCAGAGCTGAACCTGACGCTCTTGAGTTCCGCAGGGCGCATAACGCGCCAGCGTTATCCGCCGCAGCCAACGGCGGATAACCTGTTCCAGGTCATGCGCCCTACGTCGGCCAGCTCTTCAGGAGTTCAGCGGCAACCGCCCTCTCCTGCTCCAAGCGCACCACCCAATCGCCAGAAAGCGACCCCACCAGCGCCGCAGCTTCCAGCTCAGCCAGGCAATTCCCCAACCCGCGCAAGCCCATGGACCGGCAACTGCCCGCCAACCGGTGCGCAAGGCTGGCTGCCTCCACCGCATCGTCCTGCCGCAAGGCATCCAGCAGCAGCGGCCATTGCTCATCGAGCAGCTTCCACAGGCTGGCGAGCAGTTCGTTCAGCTTGTGCTCGCCCAGCAGGCGACGGTGGGTATCCAGAACCTGGAGGTCCAGCGGGCCGTTATCCACAGCCGCGGGCAGCAGCTCCCAGGCCACGCCGGACAGCGCGCGGCGCAGGTCGTCCAGGCGCAGCGGCTTGCCCAGCACGCCCTGCATGCCGGCCTCGAAATAGCGGCGGACCATGCCCGGCTGCACGCTGGCGGTGAAAGCATGGATCGGCGTGGTTGCGTTGAGCCCACCGGACTGCGCGCGGATCGCCCGGCACAGGTCGAGGCCGGTCATCCCCGGCAGGTGCATGTCCAGCAGGATCAGGTCGAAGCGCCGCGCGGCGGTGAGCGCCAGCGCGGGCTCGGCGTCATCTGCGAGCAGCACGCGGTGGCCATCACGCTCCAGCAAAGCCTGGGCGACTTCGCGGTTGAGAGCGACGTCTTCCACCACCAGCACATCCAGGACCGGCGCCTGCTCGATGGCCACGTCGGAGCGCGGCACCACGCCCGGCGCCAGCATGATCTCGAACCAGAAGGTGCTGCCCTCGCCTTCCAGGCTCTCCACGCCGATCTCGCCGCCCATGGCTTCCACCAGCCGCTTGCTGATCGCCAACCCCAGCCCGGTGCCGCCATAGCGCCGCGCCACCTCGTCGCTGGCCTGGGTGAAACGCTGGAAGATTTTCTCCTGCTGCTCGGCGGAGATGCCGATGCCGTCGTCGGTCACGCTGAAGCGCAGGCGCTGCCCGGCGTCTCCGCCTTCGAGCACGGCCACCTCCAGCAATACCTCGCCCTCTTCGGTGAACTTCACCGCGTTGGCCAGCAGGTTGCTCAGCACCTGACGCAGGAACTGCTCGGCGCCGCGGCAGCCGTCCTGCACCTGGGGTTCGATGCGCAGGCGCAGGCAGCTGCCGTTGTCCTCGGCGCGCGGCTCCAGCAGGGTCACCACGTCATCGAGCAGGCGGCGCAGGGAGAAGTCCACCGGCTCGGGCTGGCTGGCGCCGTCTTCCAGCTTGGCGAAGTGCAGCACCTCGTTGAGGATCGCCAGCAGCCCTTCGCCAGCGGTGGACAGCGCCTGCAGGCGGCGCCGGTCCTGCTCGCCCAAAGGCGCGGCGCGCAGCAGCTCGGCCATGCCGAGGATGCCGTTGAGCGGCGTGCGGATCTCGTGGCTCATGGTGGCGAGGAAGCGACTCTTGGCGCGGTTGGCGGCCTCGGCCTCCTCCTTGGCGCGGCGCAGGCTGGCGGTGCGCCGCTCGACCCGGCGCTGCAGCTCGTCGCGCTTGCTCTGCAGCGCCTCGCGGTCGGCCTCGCGCCGGCGCAGTTCGGCACGCAGGGCACGACGCAAACCATCGAGGGCATCGGCGACGGTGTCGATCTCGTCCTCTTCACCTGAGCGTTTCTTGGCCAGCGCCAACTCGGTGCCCAGGTCGCCGCCGGTGAGCCCACGGACGAAGTCGGCCATGGCGCGCAGGTGGCGAGTGACCAGGCTGTGGAACAGCCAGCTCAGCGCCACCGCCAGGCCGCAGAGGAACACGCCCATCCACAGCAGGCTGGTCAGCCCGCCGTGGAGCAGGCGCAGGTAGACGGCGCCGAGGTCGATGCTGATTTCCAGCTCGCCCAAGGCGCGGCGCTCGCCATCCGGCGGCTGGAAGGCCAGCGCGTAGTGCTCGACGCGAAACGGCCCGCGTTTCTCGTCGGCGTCCTGCACCAGGTTGAAGTCGGCGCTGCGCAAGCGCACCTGGGCGATGTCGGGGAAGTCGGCCAGGCCGTGCAGCTGCACGTTGAGCTGCTCCTGGTTGAGGTCCCAAAGGCTGCGTTCGAAGCTGGCCAGATAGCCGACGCGGATCAGCTCCAGCCGGGTGTCGATGTCGCGCATCTCGCGGCGGTATTCGAAGTACAGCTGCACCGCGCTGGCCAGCACGGTGAAGCACAGGCTGAACAGCAGCACCCGCAGCAGCAGGCGCCGGGCCAGGCCGCCGGGCAGCTTCATCGCGGCACCCCGTCGCCGGCGAGCATGGCGCGGTAGTCGTGCTCGCTCTGCTGCAGCCAGCGGGCGACGCTGCCGTCGTCCACGCGCTGCTTCAGCAGCGCGTCGATCTCGTCCATCCGCGCCGCCAGCGGCGAATGGCGGGAGACGGCGATGCGCAGGTAATCCACGGTCAGCGGCCGGGGCAGCGCGGCAATGTCCTGGCCGCCGGCCAACTGCTCGACGAACAGCGTGCCGGTGCGCCGCTCGTGGGCGATGAAGTCGATGCGCTGGCGGATCAGCTTGCCGAAGTTCTGCCGGCTGTCGGAGACCCATTCGACATTGCCGTGCTCGGCGACGAAACGGTCGAACTCCGGCCCGTAGCTTTCGCCGAACAGCAGCCCGCCACGGTAACTGGCGAGGTCGCCGAGCTGGTCGAATCGTACCGGTTTGCGGCGGTTGTAGAAGATCGCCACCTCCTCGCGCAGCACCGGCACGCGGGAGAACAGCAGGCCGTCGTCGCGTTGTGGCGTCTGGTAGGCGAGCACCACGTCGACGCGGCCTTCGGCGGCGTCCAGCAGGCAACGCTTCCAGTTGCCCAGCACCACGGTCTTCACCTCGTAGCCCAAGCCGCCAAGCACACTGCGCACGGTCTGCGGCGCCAGCCCGCGAACTTCATGGCCATCAGTCCAGGAAATGGGTGGGTAGACGGGGTAGTCGCAGTAGCGGAGGGGTTGGGCGGCGTGGGCAACGCCACCCACCATCAGCAAGGGAAGCGCCAGGCACAGTAGGGCCAGCCAGCGCATGACTCAGGCGTCGGCAGGCGTGGCGGTGAACAGGTAGCCGGCGCCGTGGATGGTGATGATCAGTTCGGGCTCGGCCGGATCATCGCGCAGCTTGCGGCGCAGGCGACCGACCAGCACGTCGATGGAGCGGTCGTTGGGCAGCCATTCGCGGTTGCGGATCTGGTCCATCAGCTGGTCGCGGCTCAGGGTGTGACCGGTGTTGCGCAGGAACACGCAGAGCAGCTGGAACTCGCCGTGGGTCAGCGGGGTTTCGCTGCCGTCGCGGTCCATCAGGCGGCGGCGGTCCGGGTCCAGTGTCCAGTGGGCGAAGCGCTTGTGGTTCTGCCGGCTGGCGGACACCGAAATGGCGGCGGGCTGGCGGGCGTGGCGCACGCGGCGGATCAGGTTCTTTGCGCGGGACACCAGCTCGCGGGGGTTCAGCGGCTTGATCACGTAGTCATCGGCGCCGCATTCCAGGCCAACGATGCGGTCGATGTCATCGTTGCGCCCGGTGATCAGGATGATGCCGACCTCCGAACGCACGCGCAGCTCGCGGGTCAGGGTCAGACCGTCCTTGCCCGGCAGGCGGATGTCGAGCATCACCAGGTCGATGGGCTGGCCGGCCTGCTCGGCTTCGGCCAGGTACGCCTCGGCCTGTTCGGCGGCGCCGGCGCAAAGCACGTCATAGCCTTCCTCGCCGAGGTAGGCCTGGAGGAGCTCGCGAATCACCGGATCGTCGTCGACGATCAGTACACGGGAAGTCATCGCAATACCCTGCTGAGGCCGCCGCTCGTGACGGGGCCGTTCTTGTTATGCGTGGAGGTAGAGCTGTAGGAACTGTCCTGCAGATGGCGGCAGGTTACCGCCCGCTGAACAATCGATCAACAGACTCCCGACGCCCGACAGAAGCGCTGCCGGCCACCGTACTGGAGGCCATCCACCCAGGCTTCGCAGATCTGCACGCCCTGTTCCGGGGTGAAGGTATTGGGGTTCAGACCGGACTCCAGCCACAACCCGTCGAGCAAGGCGCTGAGGGCAATCGCGGCCAGTTCCGCGTCGAAATCAGCCCACTCCTGCTCCTTTGCCAGTTCGTTCAGCGCCTGCGTCAGCAGCGCGCGGTACTCGCCGTAGGAATGATCGTGCGCCTTGTTGATTTCCTCGGCCGTCTTCACCGCGCCCCAGAACGCCAGCCAGGCATCCAGCAGTTGCGGGTCGAGCAGCTCGGCGGAAAACGACGCGCGAAAGAACGCCGACAGCCGTGCGCGGGCATCCGGCGCCGCCTCGGCAATGGCCTCGCGCAGCAGCTGCATGACCCGCCCGGTAACGGTCAGGTAGGCCTCGGCCACCAACTCGTCCTTGCCCGAATAGTGGTGGTTGATCAGCCCCACCGAGACCCCGGCCTCGGCGCAGATCTTGCGTATGGATGCTCCCTGGAAGCCATGGCGTTTCAGGCACGCGAGGGTGGCCTCGATCAGCAGCGCCTTGCGCTGCTCCGGCTCCAGTCGGGTAAAGCGGACTTCCTCGTTCATGCCTGGCTCCTAAGGTTTCAGGTGGCCAATCTGAACGATTGTTCGATTGGACGCCAGCGCCAGGGCGCTGTTGACGTTTTGCCACGGCCGCGACGATGCGCGCTCACAAAGGTCGATGCGAGCCGTTAGTCGTCCCTTCGGGTTGCGCGAAAAATCACGCCAGGCTAGACGCGGGACGCCAGCAATGGTCATTCCCTTGCCTAGTCCCGCAACGACGCATGGCGTGATTTTTCGCGGCAACGCGGCTCGCGTCGAAACGCCAACAGACCCTTACCTACCCGTTCGGGGAATGGCCGGGGAACCGGCCCTGGTCGAGAGTGGCTTCATCCGCGATATCTCCAATCCATAACAAAATCAAAGGTGGGACTGACATGCAGAAAACGCTCGCAGCAGTACTCAGCGCGGCGCTGGCGACCTTGCCGGCACTGGGTCACGGGGAGGATGCCGAAGGCGCGAAGACGCTGCGGCTGTATAACTGGACCGACTACATCGGCGAACACACCATCGCCGATTTCGAGAAGGAAACCGGGATCAAGGTGGTCTACGACACCTTCGATTCCTACGAGACCGTGCAGGGCAAACTGCTGCCCGGCCGCTCGGGCTACGACCTGGTGGTGCTCAACGCCGCCCTGGTGCCGCCGCTGCTCAAGGCGGGCGTCTTCCAGCCGCTGGACAAGTCCAAGCTGCCCAGCTGGAACAACCTTGATGCGGACGTGCTCAAGCACCTGGACCACTACGATCCGGGCGTGCAGTACTCGGCGCCCTACACCTGGGGCAGCAACGGCATCACCTACAACATCGACAAGATCAAGCAGCGCATGCCCGACGCCCCCATCGGCTCGCTGGCGATGCTGTTCGATCCGAAGATCGTGTCGAAATTCGCCGATTGCGGGGTGACCATCATCGACTCCCCCACCGACGTGATCCCGCTGGCCCTGGCCTACCTCAAGCGTGACCCCAACAGCGCGCTGCCCGAGGACCTCAAGGCCGCCCAGGACCTGCTGCAATCGATCCGCCCGTACATCCGCAAGTTCGACTCCACCAGCTACCTGAACGGCCTGGCCAACGGCGACCAGTGCATGGCGATGACCTGGTCCGGCGACTACGCCACCGCCCAGGCCCGCGCCGACGAAGCCGGCGCCAAGGTCAAGCTGGGCTACTTCGTGCCCAAGGAAGGCTCGCTGATCTGGTTCGACGACTTCTACATCCCGGCCGACGCGCCACACGTGGCAAACGCCCACAAGTTCATCGAATACATGCTGCAGCCCAAGGTGGCCGCCGGCGTCGCCGACTACATCCGCTACGCCTCCAGCAACGCCGCCGCCACCCCGCTGCTGGCCGCCGAAGTGCGCAACGACCCGGCGATCTACCCCGACGCCGAGACCCGCGCCCGCCTGTTCACCCAGAAAGTGCAGACCCCCAAGGCGACCCGCCTGATCACCCGTACCTGGAACGCGGTGAAGACCGGGACCTGATGGATCGCCAACCACACGCCCCGGCCTGAGCGCCGGGGCACGGGGAGAAGGCTCTCCCCAGGACGAATAACCGGAATACCGAGGTAAAGCAGATGACCACCCCAACCCCAGCCTTCTTCGCCCAGTTCAACGACGAGCAGCTGGTCGCCGCCGACAAAGCCCACTACATGCACGGCTATCACGTGTTCGACGATCACCGGGTCAACGGTGCGCTGAACATCGCCGCCGGCGAGGGCGCCTACATCTACGACACCAAGGGCAATCGCTATCTGGACGCCGTGGGCGGCATGTGGTGCACGAACATCGGCCTGGGCCGCGCGGAAATGGCCGACGCCATCGCCGAGCAGGTACGCAAGCTGGCCTACTCCAACCCCTTCTGCGACATGGCCAACGTCACCGCCATCCAGCTCTGCGAGAAACTCGCCGAACTGGCGCCGGGCGACCTCGACCACGTGTTCCTCACCACTGGCGGCTCCACCGCCGTGGACACCGCCTACCGCCTGATCCAGTACTACCAGAACTGCCGCGGCAAGCATGAGAAGAAGCACATCATCAGCCGCGTCAACGCCTACCACGGCTCGACCTTCCTCACCATGTCGCTGGGCGGCAAGGTCGCCGACCACCCGGCCGAATTCGACTTCCTCAAGGACGTCATCCACCACATCTCCTGCCCCAACCCCTACCGCGCGCCGGAAGGGATGACCGAGGGCGACTTCCTCGAATTCCTGGTGAAGGAATTCGAAGACAAGATCCTCGAGCTGGGCCAGGACAAGGTCGCCGCCTTCTTCGCCGAGCCGATCATGGGCTCGGGCGGCGTGATCATCCCGCCCAAGGGCTACCACCAGCGCATGTGGCAGGTCTGCCAGAAGTACGACGTGCTCTACGTCGCCGACGAGGTGGTGACTTCCTTCGGCCGCCTCGGCGCCTTCTTCGCCTCCGAGGACGTGTTCGGCATGCAGCCGGACATCATCACCACCGCCAAGGGCCTGACCTCCGGCTACCTGCCGCTGGGCGCGTGCATCTTCTCCGACCGCATCTGGAAGGTGATCGGCGAGGCCGACAAGGGCCGCTGCTTCGCCCACGGTTTCACCTACAGCGGGCACCCGGTGAGCTGCGTCTCGGCACTGAAGAACATCGAGATCATCGAGCGCGAGAATCTGCTGGAGCACGTGAAGGACGTCGGTGGCTACCTGGAGCAGCGTCTGCAGGAACTGGCCGAGCTGCCGCTGGTGGGCAGCGTGCGTTGCCAGAAGCTGATGGCCTGCGTCGAGTTCGTCGCCGACAAGCGCAGCAAGGTGCTCTTCCCCGAGGAGCTGAACATCGGCGAGAAGATCCACCTGCGCGCCCAGGCCAAGGGGCTGCTGGTGCGGCCGATCGTGCACCTGAACGTGATGTCGCCGCCGCTGACCATCACCCGCGAGCAGGTCGACGAGATCGTCGACACCCTGCGCGAGTCGATCCTCGAGGCCGCCGAAGACCTCAAGCGCAGCGGTGATTACGCGGGGCACTGATGATCGATCCGAGGATTTTGCCTACACCCCGGCAGCCCTTTAGACTGCCGGACATGAGCGAATCCCAGGCGCTGAGCGAAACCTCCGACGCACCGGCCCTGCATGCCTGGCATGCGGGGCTGGCGCGCGCCCTGGCCAGCGTCGGCGAAGTCGTCTTCGTCGAACGCCTGGCCGACGCCCTGGGCTGCCTGGTGCCGGTGGAGTCGGTGATGCTCGGCCTGGAACAGCGCGGCCAGCCGCCGCAACCGCTGTACCAGCGCGGCGTCCACCCGGACCACCACGAGGCCCTGGTCGACCGCTACTACGCCCGCGGCTACCTGCTCGACCCCTTCTGCCTGGCCATGGAAGACGGCCTCACCGAAGGCTTCTACCCGCTGGCCGACATCGCCCCGGACGACTTCTTCGCCAGCGAGTACTACAAGACCTACTACCTCAAGTTCGGCTGCACCGAGGACTGTCACTTCATCATCGACCTGGGCGAGACGCGCAAGGTTTCGCTGTGCCTGTACCAGGGCGAGAGCGGCGCACGCTTCAGCGAAACCCAGCTGGACCTGCTGGCCACCGCCCTGCCGCTGGTGCGCGAGCTGTTCCGCCAGTTCGAGCGCAATGGCGGGCTGGACCTGCTGCTGGCCGGGCGCGGCGTGAAAGTCAGTGCGCCGGACGACCAGGCGCCACTGAACCGGCACATCCGCGCGGCCTTCATGAACTTCGGCGCCGACCTGCTTACCGAGCGCGAACGGGAAATCGCCCACCTGCTGTTGCGCGGCCACTCGGTGAAATCCAGCGCGCGGGTGCTGGATATCTCGCCGGAAACCGTGCGCATGCACCGCAAGCACCTCTACACCAAGCTGGCGATCAACTCCCAGGCGGAGCTGTTCTCGCTGTTCATCGACTGGCTCACCGGCGGCGTGAGCGCGGCCTGACACCTGCGACTCCCGCCAAGCTCACGACCGTACGGATTTCGATACCAACCGATGCGGCGGCGCGCCCGGAAATCTGCCAACCTATGGCCTTTCCCGCTGTCTGACCCGTGCCCCACCACCAGGAGAGCTTCCCGATGCCCCGCCGCTGGCTACCCGCCTTGCTGTTGGCCGCCGCCCTGCCGCTGCACGCCGCCGAATCCAAACCCACCTACGGCCCGGAACTGGAGCGCTTCAACTACTCCTACCCGGTCGGTCACTACAGCTTCGCGTCCCAGGGCCACCACATGCACATGGCCTACATCGACGTGAAGCCCAAGAAGCAGCCCAACGGCCGCACCGTGGTGCTGCTGCACGGCAAGAACTTCTGCGCCGGCACCTGGGAAACCACCATCGCCGCCTTGAGCGACGCCGGCTACCGCGTGGTGGCACCGGACCAGATCGGCTTCTGCAAGTCCACCAAGCCCGAGCGCTACCAGTACAGCTTCCAGCAACTGGCGACCAACACCCACGCCCTGCTCGAGCACCTGAAGGTCGGCAAGATCACCCTGCTCGGCCACTCCACCGGCGGCATGCTCGCCACCCGCTACGCGCTGATGTATCCGCAGCAGGTCGAGCAGCTGGCCATGGTCAACCCCATCGGCCTGGAAGACTGGAAAGCCCTGGGCGTGCCCTACCGCACCCCGGACCAGTGGTACGAGCGCGAGCTGAAGACCAGCGCCGAAGGCATCCGCCAGTACGAGCAGGCGACCTACTACGCCGGCCAGTGGAAACCCGAGTACGACAAGTGGGTGAACATGCTCGCCGGCCTGTTCAACGGCGCCGGCCACGAGCGCGTGGCGTGGAACTCCGCGCTGCTCTACGACATGATCTTCACCCAGCCGGTGGTCTACGAGTTCGGCCAGCTGAAGATGCCGACCCTGCTGCTGATCGGCACCAGGGACAACACCGCCATCGGCAAGGACCTGGCCCCGGCCGAGCTGAAACCCAAGCTGGGCAACTACGCCGAACTGGGCAAGGCCACCGCCAAGGCCATCCCCAACGCCACCCTGGTGGAATTCGACGACATGGGCCACGCCCCGCAGATCCAGGACCCGAAGCGCTTCCACGAGGCGCTGCTCAAGGGATTGGCGGACCTCAAGCACTGATCGATGTGCCGGGTTGGTTGAACCGTAGGATGGCGTGGAGCGAAGCGATACCCATCGATTCGCCCCGCCATCAGCATGGGTATCGCTGCGCTCCACCCATCCTACAAAAGCGCTCCCGCGCGGACTTGTAGGAGCGGGCCATGCCCGCGATCGCGCCCATGGGGCGCTCCTACAGGTGAACACCGTCGCCAGCCCCAACAAAAACGCCGGCTCCCTTCCCAGGGAGCCGGCGTTTTTCATTCAGGCGGGCAATCAGCCCAGGTTCTTGCCCAGCAGCGCGTGGTACAGCTCGCTGTCGCCGAGCACGCCGACGACGCGGCTCTGCTCCTGCAGCACCAGCTTGTGGCCGGTCTGGTAGCGGATCTGCAGCGCGTCGCGCATGCGGATGTTGACGTCCACCAGGGTCGGCTCGTGCTTGAGCTTCTCCACCGGGTCACCCGGGCGCCATTGCTGCAGGTCGATGATGTTGCTGCCCTGGCGAGCGGTCTTGATCTGGTTCGACTCGGTCAGGCCCAGCCAGCAGTCGCGGCCCTGGTCGAAGCACACCTCGTCGGCCTGGCGGCGGCACTGGTCCAGGCCACGCATCAGGCTGGAGCCGCACAGCACGTTGAGCGGGTTGGTGTGGGCCACGAAGGTGCGCACATAGTCGTCCGCCGGGCTGAGCACGATTTCCTCGGGCTTGCCGTGCTGGATGATGCGGCCGTCCTTCATGATCGCGATGCGCGTACCGATCTTCAGCGCCTCGTCCAGGTCGTGGCTGACGAAGACGATGGTCTTGTGCAGCTGGCGTTGCAGCACCAGCAGTTCATCCTGCAGCTGCTGGCGGATCAGCGGGTCCAGCGCGGAGAAGGGTTCGTCCATCAGCAGGATGTCGCCATCCATCGCCAGCGCGCGGGCCAGGCCGACGCGCTGCTGCATGCCGCCGGAGAGCGAATCCGGGCGCTTGTCGCGCCATTGCGACAGGCCGACCAGTTCGAGCTTCTCGTCGATCACCTTCTTCCGCTCGTTGGCCGGGCGGCCCTGCATCTCCAGGCCGAAGCCGATGTTCTCGGCCACGGTCAGCCAGGGCATCAGCGCGAACTTCTGGAACACCATGGCGATGCGCTTGGTGCGCATGGTCTTGAGCACCGCCGGCGAGCAGTTGGCGATATCCACCTGCTGGCCTTCGTGCTCGATCAGCAGCTTGCCGCGGCTGACCCGGTTAAGGCCGTTGATGCAACGCAGCAGGCTGGACTTGCCCGAGCCCGACAGGCCCATCATCACGCAGATTTCGCCGCGTTCGACATCCAGGCAGGCATCCTCGACACCCAGCACCTGGCCGGTGCGCTTGAGGATTTCCTCGCGGCCCAGGCCCTGATCCAGCAGCTTGAGCGCTTCCTTGGTGTGGGTGCCGAAAATCACATCCACATGTTCGAATCGAATCGCCGACATAGTACTTACCTCCCCCGCAGCGAACGTTGCTTGCACACCCGGTCGAGCAGGATGGCGAGCAGGACGATGGCCAGACCGGCCTCGAAGCCGAGGGAAATGTCCGCCGTGTTGAGCGCGTTGACCACCGGCTTGCCGAGGCCATCAGCACCCACCAGCGCGGCGATAACCACCATCGACAGCGACAACATGATGCATTGGGTGATCCCCGCGCCGATGCTTGGCATGGCGTGCGGCAGCTCGATGCGCGTCAGCAGTTGCCAGCGCGAGCAGCCGAAGGCCTTGCCGGCGTCCAACAGCTCCGCCGGCACATCCTGGATACCCAGGCAGGTGAGGCGGATGGGCGCGGCGATGGCGAAGATCACCGTGGAGATCAGACCCGGAACCACACCCAGGCCGAACAGGGTCAGGGTGGGGATCAGGTAGACGAAGGTGGGCACCGTCTGCATCAAATCCAGCAGCGGCCTCAGCCCGGTGTAGAACCAGGGCTTGTGCGCCGCCAGGATGCCCAGCGGCACCCCGACGGCAATGCACACCACCGTGGCGAAGATCACCTGCGCCAGGGTCTCCATGGTTTCCTGCCAGTACCCCAGGTTGAGGATCAGCAGCAGCGAGGCCAGGGCAAATACGGCAAGCCCCCAGCTGCGCTGGATGTAGAACACCAGGAAGACCAGCAGCGCGATCAGCGCCAGCGGGTTGAACCAGAGCAGGCTGTTGGTGACGCCGTGGATGAGGAACTCGAGGGTGTCGGAAATCTTGTCGAACACCGACGCGCCATGTTGCGTGAGCCAGTCGACGAAGGCGGCGATATGCTCGCCCAGCGGTAACTTGTGGTCAGTCAGAAACATAATGCGGGCCCATCAGAAGCTTGAGGAATCGGCCAACGGCAATGCTTTCGGCACTTACTTAGCGAATGCCACCTTGGCTGCCGCCAAGGCCGGTTTGCCGTCACGGGTGGTCACGCCGGCGAGCCAGGCGTCGAGCAGTTCCGGATGGTCCTTCAACCAGGCTTTTGCCGCCTCTTCGGGCTTCTTGCCCCCGTTGAGCACGGCGTCCATGAGTTTGTTTTCCATTTCCAGGGTGAAGGTCAGGTTGGTCAGCAGCTTGCCGACGTTGGAACATTCCTGGACGTAGCCCTTGCGGACGTTGGTGTAGATGGTCGCGCCGCCGTAGTTGGGGCCGAACACATCGTCCCCGCCTTCGAGGTACTTCATCTTGAAGCGGGTGTTCATCGGATGCGGTTCCCAGCCCAGGAACACGATCCACTGGTTGCGGCGGTCGGCGCGCCCGACCTGCGAGAGCATGCCCGCCTCGCTGGACTCCACCAGCTTGAACTTGCCCAGGTCGAACTGGTTCTTGTCCAGCATGCCCTGGACCAGGCGGTTGCCGTCGTTGCCCGGCTCGATGCCGTAGATCTTGTTGCCCAGCTTGTCGGCGTACTTGCTGATATCCGCGAAGGATTTCAGCCCGCCGTCGTAAGCGGCCTGGGTCACGGCCAGGGTGTACTTGGCGCCCTCGAGGTTGGCTTTCACCGTCTCCACCGAGCCATTGTCGGCGTAGGGCTTGATGTCGTTGGCCATGCTCGGCATCCAGTTGCCGAGGAAGACGTCGAGATCCTTGTTCGCCAGCGACTTGTAGGTCACCGGCACGGACAACATGGTCACCTTGGTGGTGTAGCCAAGCGACTCGAGCACCTGACGGGTAGTAGCGGTGGTCACGGTGATATCGGTCCAGCCGACGTCGGAGAATCGAACCGTGCCGCACGACTCAGGTTCAGCGGCCTGAACCGCCAGCGGTGCGCAAACGGACACAGCAGCCAGCAGCAAAGACTTGCAACCTTTCATGAGCGTACTCCTCTGCGGGGTGGGGCGACGGCGCTGCGCGCATGGGGCGCGGCGGTCTGAAAATTATTGGTGGGACCTCAGGTACAGGTCCTTTTGTTGTCATTTCGTAAACGATCATGGAGCAGGAAAATTTCGTCGCCTACCGGGTGGGTCGCATCCAGTGCAGGCGAAGTCGTATTCAGCACCAGCCATGTCGCATCCAGTGGAAAGGCCCGGTTCCAGCGACTTGCAGAGGCCCGGATCATTCCATGGCGGCGGTTTTCTGGCCCCCTGGCGCCGCACCCGATGCGCTCGGAGCGACACCCTGCAGCCAGCCGTCGAGTACCTGCGGGTTGGCCTTCAGCCAACTCTTGGCGGCCTGGCGGGGATTGCGTCGCTCGTTGAGCACCGCATCCATCAGCTGGTTCTCCATCGCCAGGTCGAATTTCAGGTTCTTCAGCAGCCGCGCGACATTGGGGCACTCCTGAAGATAGCCTGCTCTGACGTTGGTGAAGACCGTCGCACCGCCATAGTTGGGACCGAAGTAGGAATCCCCTCCCTCCAGATAGTTCATTTGGATTCGGGTATTCATCGGGTGCGGCTCCCAGCCCAGGAACACGATGGGTTGCTTCAAGGCCCCGGCTCGCTTGACGTAGGCCAGCATGTCGGCCTCGCTGGACTCCACCAGCTTGAAGTCGCCCAGGCCGAAGGCTTTCTCCTTGATCATCTTCTGGATCAGCTGGTTGCCGTCGTTGCCCGGCTCGATACCGTAGATGCGCCCGCCCAGCTGCTCCTTGAATTTTGCGATATCGGCAAAAGTCTTCAGGCCCGCCTCATAGGCATAGCGCGGCACCGCGAGGGTGTACTTGGCGCCTTCGAGGTTGGCGCCCACGGTTTCCACCAGGCCCTTGTCGGCGAAAGGCTTGATGTCGTTCGCCATGCTCGGCATCCAGTTGCCGAGGAACACGTCGATCTTCTTCTCCGACATCGCCTTGTAGGTGTCCGGCACCGACAGCCGCACCACCTGCGTGCGGTAGCCCTGGTGGCTGAGCACCAGGCGGGTCACCGCGGTGGTCACGGTGATGTCGGTCCAGCCGACATCGGCGAAGCGCACCACGGCGCAGGATTCGGGTTCGGCGGCGCGCACGACGCCCGGAAGTACCACGGATAACGCCAACAGCGACGACACAAGACTCTTCATGAGACCAGCCTCTGACTGCGGAGAATGGGGGTGGATACGGGCGAACGCGGCCGTTCGTCGGTGGCGGATCATGGAACAGCGAAGCCGCCCACGCCTATCGACCGGTCGTGGTTCGCGGCGCTCGCGTCGTAAAGAGGCAAGCTTTCGTCGGCCCCGGAACAGGTGGCTTCGCGCCCCGCACCGACGGGGTGCGCAGGCGGCGTTATTGGATACGGCCGCGTCGCCGATGGACGCAGCCGGCGCCGGACTTGGGTCGATGATGGCCGGGCATCGCGGGCACAGGGACGTGCCTATCCCCCCTCTCTCATGGACGTGCAGCTCGCCCGGAGTCCGGCATGGCAATCAGTGTGTTCGACCTGTTCAAGATCGGTATCGGCCCTTCCAGTTCGCACACGGTCGGCCCCATGCGCGCCGCCGCGCTGTTCGTCGGCGCCCTGCGCGAACGGCAGATGCTCGAACGCACCAGCCGCGTGGAGGTGCGCCTGTACGGCTCGCTGTCCGCCACCGGCGTCGGCCACGGCACCGACCGCGCCGTCATCATGGGCCTGATGGACGAATGGCCGGACCGCATCGACCCCAGCCAGATCGAGCCGCGCATGGCGCGGCTGCGCAGCAGCGGCGAACTGCTGCTGGCCGGCAGCCGGGCGATCCCCTTCGACTGGGTCCGCGACATGCGCCTGCTCGAAGAAAACCTGCCCTACCATCCCAACGCCATGCGCCTGACCGCCATCGAAGGCGACCACGTGCTGCACAGCGACACCTACTACTCCATCGGCGGCGGCTTCGTGGTCGACGAGGAACAGGCCGCCTCCGGCAGCCTCGACACCGACAACACCGTGCTGCCCTACGACTTCGCCAGCGCCGCCGAACTGCTCATGCTCTGCCGCCGCCACAACCTGCGCGTGTCCGAGCTGATGATGGCCAACGAGCGCATGTGGCGCAGCGAAACCGACATCCGCGAAGGCCTCAGGAGCATCTGGCAGGCCATGCGCGACTGCGTGGAAAACGGCCTGCGCCACGAAGGCATCCTCCCCGGCGGCCTCAACGTGCAGCGCCGCGCCGCGCGCCTGCACCGCAACCTGCAGGAAATCGGCAAGCCCAACGTCATCGGCTCGACCCTCTCCGCCATGGAATGGGTCAACCTCTTCGCCCTCGCCGTGAACGAGGAAAACGCCGCCGGCGGGCGCATGGTCACCGCGCCCACCAACGGCGCGGCCGGCATCATCCCGGCGGTGCTGCACTACTACATGCGCTTCAACCCCGACGCCAGCGACGACGACGTCACCAACTACCTGCTGGCCGCCGCCGCCGTCGGCATCCTGTGCAAGAAGAACGCCTCCATCTCCGGCGCCGAAGTCGGCTGCCAGGGCGAAGTCGGCTCCGCCTGCGCCATGGCAGCGGCGGGCCTTGCCGAAGTGCTCGGCGCCTCCCCCGAACAGGTAGAGAACGCCGCCGAGATCGGCCTGGAACACAACCTGGGCCTCACCTGCGACCCGGTCGGCGGCCTCGTCCAGGTGCCCTGCATCGAACGCAACGCCATCGCCGCGGTGAAGGCCATCAACGCCGCGCAGATGGCCCTGCGCGGCGACGGCCAGCACTTCATCAGCCTCGACCAGGTGATCCGCACCATGCGCAACACCGGCGCCGACATGCACGACAAGTACAAGGAAACCTCGCGCGGCGGATTGGCCGTCAGCATCATCGAGTGCTGACCCTCAATCGACCACGCCAGAGCCGGCGCGCCCCCTGATGGCGCAAGCGGTACGCCCGTCCCGACCAGACAGCGGGCGTTACCGTTCCGGGCACAGCACCACCGGCGCCGTGACCGGTGAGTGCTACCAAAAACCCCAGGCCACGATCCATGCGTATTTGCGACCTTCGAGGCGTCGCATTCCGGACCTGCAAAAACGGCATTCCCATGCCGTTTTCTTTTTTAGTTGAACGCCCATTCAACCTAGGCACGGCATTTGCCTTGTCATAGGCAGCGAGAAAAGAGGAACCGCCCGGGCCAACCCCGAGGCCGACTCCCGAACAGAACAACAAGCATAAGAAACGCCTCCCGTGAGGCGACTGTGACTAGCGTGAGGTGACTGAATGAACGCGTTCAACCCCGGAGTTCCCCCGCAAAACCGAGCTCCGCAGTCCATCGGCTTCCTGCTGCTGGACAACTTCACCCTGATCTCCCTGGCCTCGGCGGTGGAACCGCTGCGCATGGCCAACCAGCTCTCCGGACGCGAACTCTACCGCTGGCACACCCTGAGCCTCGACGGCCGCCAGGTCTGGGCCAGCGACGGCCTGCAGATCACCCCCGACGCAGCCTGCGACAGCGCCCCGCAGATGGACACGCTGATCGTGGTCGGCGGCGTCGGCATCCAGCGCAGCGTCACCCGCGAACACACCACCTTCCTCCAGGCCCAGGCGCGCCTGGGTCGCAAGCTCGGCGCCGTGTGCACCGGCAGCTGGGCACTGGCCCGCGCCGGCCTGCTCGACGGCTACGACTGCTCGGTGCACTGGGAATGCCTGGCCGCCATGCAGGAAGCCTTCCCCCGCGTGGCCATGAGCACCCGGCTGTTCTCCATCGACCGCAACCGCTTCACCTCCTCCGGCGGCACCGCGCCGATGGACATGATGCTGCACCTGATCGGCCGCGAGCACGGCCGCGAACTCTCGGCGGCGATCTCCGAAATGTTCATCTACGAGCGCATCCGCAACGAACAGGACCACCAGCGCGTACCGCTCAAGCACATGCTCGGCACCAACCAGCCCAAGCTGCAGGAAATCGTCGCGCTGATGGAAGCCAACCTCGAGGAGCCCATCGACCTCGACGAACTGGCCGTCTACGTCAACGTCTCGCGCCGCCAGCTCGAACGCCTGTTCCAGAAGTACCTGCACTGCTCGCCGTCGCGCTACTACCTCAAGCTGCGCCTGATCCGCGCGCGCCAGCTGCTCAAGCAGACCTCGATGTCGATCATCGAAGTCGCCTCGGTGTGCGGCTTCGTCTCCACCCCGCACTTCTCCAAGTGCTACCGCGAATACTTCGGCATCCCGCCGCGCGACGAGCGCCAGGGCCAGCCCATCGGCCAGCCGGTCATGGTCATGCCCATCCCGCAGGACCTCGCCCTCATGCCCAACTCCTCGGCCATCTCCGCGCTCAGCCAGGCCCAGGGCGAATCCACCTTCGCCAGCGTGCGCGTGCTCTGACGACACCCTGGAGCAACACGAAGGGGAGGCCACCGGCCTCCCCTTTTTCATTCCTGTGACGCATTGCTCCCCATCATTCAGATTCGTCTGAATCGCAAAGCGCCGAGAATCTCGCAGTCTCCGAACGGTCGGCCCCAGCCGGCAAGCTTTGGAGCCACGAGACACATGGATACCGCCCTCGAATACCTGGCGCGGCGTACGCGGGAGCTGTATCGCACGGCCATCGAACTGAACCAATCGACGCTGACCGGCATCCAGCTGCTGCGCCAACTCGAACGCCTGCGCCCGGAAATCTTCGACGTCAGCCGCCAGCTCGCCGACCTACTCGGCGAACAGACCGACGCGCTCGCCCAGGCCCGGGCCGACAAGGCGCAAAAGCTCATTCTCGCCCTTCACCGCCGGCTGCTCAGTGGCTACTGGCACCTGCTACGGACCCGCCGCGCCGAGCGCAAGACCGCCGCCCTGCTGATGCAACGCATGGTGCGCAGCCTCCAGGAAGTCCACTGCAACTGCCTGCAGAACCAGCACCCGGCACCCCCCGGCCTGTGGCACCTGCTGCACCAGCTGTACGGGCGCGCCCTGCGGCTGGAAGTCCAGCACCTGCCCATCAGCGACGGCGAAGCCTTCGAACCGCGCAGCCAGACCATCGCGGGGGGCTACCTGCATTGCCTGCTCATCGCCGGCTCCCGGCCGCTGGAAATCCCCGCAGAGAGCTTGCCGGCGCTGATCGAATCCACCCAGGTCTTCGCCTCCATCGTCCACATCCAGCCGGAACAGCCGGGCAACGCCTGGCGGCTTGATCGCGAGAGCGACCGTCCCTTCCGCGATCCGGATGCCGCGAGCAGCAGCAGCGGCCTCGCCCTGAAGCTCGACGAACTGCTGGACATGCTCAAGCGCTTCGTTGCGGCCAGCAACGGCGACGCGGGTTTCGATCTCAACGCCCATCTGCTCGCCTGCTGGGGCACGGCAGACGCGGCCCCGGGTCCCTGGCAGGTCTGCCGCAGCATCCCGGCCCTGCTCGCCCACCTCGGCGTCACCGAGGACAGCAGCCTCGATGCCCGCCACTTCCAGCGCCAGCAACACCAGAGCGACGTCTGGTCCCACCACGCCAGCGGCCGCGGCGGGCTGGACGAGCTGGTCGCGCACCAGGGCGACATCGAGTTCAGCCCCCCCACGCCCGTCCCCAGCCTTCCGCCCACCCTACCGCTGGACCAGTCCCACACGAGCGGGCAACACTTCAGTGGGCACTGGGAAGACTCGCCGCCACCGGCCGTTGGCGAACTGCTGGGCCTCCTCCTGACTCCCGGCGGCGCCTGGCAACTGGCCCAGGTGGAAAGCCTCCGCCTGCTCGGCGGCGACCGCTATGAACTGCGCGGCGCGTGGCTGTCCGCACAACCACGCCCCTGCCGCCTCAGCCTGCGCAGCAAATTCCAGGAAAGCGCTCCCCACCACGCCCTGCTGCTACCCGACACGAACCCACTCCGCGTGCTCTGCCCGACACTCCCGCTGGAGGCGGGCCGAAAGGTCACGGTGGAAGATCAGGGCCGACACTACATGGCCTTGCTGGGAGAACCGGCCGGCAACACCTTCCCGCTCACCCCACTGGAAGTGGCCGCCGACCCGCCCTGATACCTGAGCCTGGGACACACCCTCGCCCGCCGGAGAGGGTGCTGTTGCTGGAGCGGCCAGCCCTATCCCCGCCCGTCCAGCTCCATCAACCGCGCCGCATCGGTAAACCGCACCCACAACCGCCCCTGCCAATCCAGCAAGGCAATGTGCTGCCCCTGCACCTCCCGGAACTTGTGGCGCGGCAACAGCGCGTTGTCCTGCTGCGCCGCACGCAGCGCCGGCACCACCTCGTTGCTCAGCCACTGCCGCAGGCTACGGTTCTCCGGGTGGTACAGGTGCAACAACAGCAGCGCATACACCCCGCTCTCGCTCACCAGCCACTCATCCTCCGCCGCGCCGGCCAGGCGCTCCCGGCGCGACTGGTCCGGCTCCAGCTTGCGCACCAGCTCCGCCCCGCGCTTGCTCGCGGTCAGCTTGGTCAGGTCGCGCAGCACGAACCACGGCTGCTGATCCAGCAGCACGCCGCGCAACTGGCGGTTATAGCGCACGAAGGATTGGGTATTCAGGCCATGTTCGGCCGGGAAGGACATCGACGTCATCATGCAGAAGCTCCTTGCTCAAGACAGGAAGCCGCCGCCCGAAACAGCCGAAATAAGGGAGGCGGACCGTGCAAGGGTGGAAAACCAGCTCAACACACAAAACCGGCCGGACCGAAGTCCGCCTCACACGGTCCGCCATAGACAACCAGCGTCAATCCGGCCCGGTTGGGCCAGATTTCCTCTGCTATGGCGATGTGTGTTGAGTACAGGTTTCCACACCTGACCACGCCGAAACGTGGTGCCAGGAACGCTACGCAGAGGGCTTGTAGGACCGCAACGCCGGCGCAGTGTAGGGAAACTCCCGCAGCTGCACAGGCAAACACCCCGCCAACGCTGCGACGATAGGAAGCATGAGACAGCCATCAATAGCAGCACATCGCCATTGAGCCGCAGCGGCAAGCCCTGCATCATGCCCGGTCATCACACCACGCCACGGAAGGACGTTACTCGATGAAATGGCTCATGCTCGCCGTCGGCGCGCTGCTGCTCACCGGTTGCAGCTACGACAAGACCATCCTGCGCAACGAAACCGAAGCAGCCAAGTACGACCCCGCCACCAGCGCCCGCCTGCGCATCTACTCCGCACCGGAAAAGATCGCCACCTTCGTACCCGGCAAGACCTGCGAGGCCTACTTCAATCACCGGGTGAATGGCCGACTGGTCGGCGACATCGTCGCGCGTACCCACGACCCCAAGCAGCGCTACATCCTCTGGCGCACCTCCGACGTGCTCAACATGAAGGCCGAGGATTACCAGAACCGCGTGATCGGCATCCCCGCCACCGCGCACACCGAAGCAGTGAAGACCGATCGCCTGGGCTACGACGAATTCGTGATTCCCGCCAACCAGCCGGTGCTGGTCGATATCGGCTACATGGTCGAGAACGGCCACTGCTACCCGCCGGCCATCCAGTTCGTGCCCGAGGCCGGCAAGGACTATGAGGCGAGCCTCGAATTCCACAAGGAGAGCTACCTCGCCAACGCCAAGTGTTCCGTCGACCTCGTCGCCCTGAGCGGTAGCGGAACCGTCCAGGAAACCCGCCCCGTCCCCACCAACTATTGCGGCAACGACGGCCACGGCAACTACTTCACCGTGACGCCCTGACCGCTCACCGGCTCAAGCTCCCGGCGACAGGTTCAACTGCCACGACACCCCGAACCTGTCGCTCACCCAGCCAAATCGCGGGCTGAAGCCGTAGTCGCCCAAGGGCATATACACGCGCCCACCCTCCGCCAGCACCGCGAAAATCCGCTCCAGCACATCCCCCGACTCGAACTCCACGAAGATCGAACTGGACGGCGTGAAATCGAAGTCATGCTTCACCGGGCTGTCCGAACACAGGAATGCCTGCCCGCACACCTCGAACCGCGCCACCTTGATCGTCCCCTCCGGCCCCGGCTCACCGGCGCCATAGCGCTCCACGTGCACCACGCGGGAGTTGGGAAAAGTAGCGAGATACAAATCCAGCGCCGCCTGCGCGACGCCGCCCTGGAACATGAGGAAGGGAGTGGCTGTAGTCATGACGGCTCTCCTGCGAAGGGAAGGGGCCAGTCTAGGACATCGGTAAGGCGATTCCGAAACGACCGGATTTCCGTGGCTGAAATTAACCTATAAGGTTAATTTCGTTCGATGGAAAAGCGCACGCCTCACCACAAGCTTCCGCTGATCAGGCTCGCCATTGCCGAGCGGCGATATCGCTTCACCCGCGTGGCACTGGAAGGCGCCCTCGAACTGGGGGCTGGAGTCCACAGAACAGGTCCTGGCGGTCATTACCGGCCTAACCTCGGCGGACTTCTACAAGAGCATGACCACCTACGCCGACCACAGCATCTGGCAGGACGTCTATCGCCCGTGGGTGAACGGCCGGCAGGCGTACGTAAAGCTCACCCTGCAGGGCGACTTGCTCATCGTTTCATTCAAGGAGAAGTGACCATGCTATGTCCGGTCTGCGGCCAGGCCGACCTGGTCCACGCCATCCGCGACTTGCCCTACACGTACAAGGGGCAGTTCACCACCATTGCCCGAGTCGAGGCTGACTGGTGCGACGCCTGCGGCGAGTCCATCACCGGGCCAACCGAGAGCGAGCGTGTCATGCAGGCCATGGCCGAGCATCGCCGCCAGGTGAATCAGGCAGCCGGCCACCAGACGCTGATCCGCGAAGTCCGCAAGGAACTGCTGCACCTGTCCCAGCGTGAAGCGGGAGAGCTGTTCGGTGGCGGCCCAAACGCTTTCAGCCGTTACGAACGTGGCGAAACCGAGCCCCCGGTCGCTCTGGTCAAATTGTTCGGCATCCTCAAGACGCACCCCGAGCTGGCGGAGGAAGTGCGCCAGGAATAAGCGAAGAAGAAAAAGAAGAAAAAGGGGACAGATTTATTTTCTGTACTCTAATCCCGACTCGCCAGCCAGCTTTAGAGTAGAAAAATAAATCTGCCTCCTTTCCATGGAAACTTGAAATTGTTTTCTTAAATAACTCGCGACCAATTTTACCCAACCTCAGCACGATATCGGTCTATAAATTCACGCCCAGATCTGGCAAGGGGAAATCGTACCCGCAGTAATGGAGGCGCGTTCTGAAGAAACGCCTGTCGGGATAATCATCTCCTGACATTCTATTTTCATCGAACCGATTTTTCTGATCTTCACATATCCTCTGCCTATTCTTCTGAACCGACTCGATCTCGACGCTACTCATATGGTTCACGACCAAACTATCGAAGAATGGCCGAATAAATTCCTTTTCCATATCAATTCCGTCCGAGCCTTGCTCTTGTCTTTGCGAAACTTCGACGTGAAAGGGAATCGACAACCCACTCTGTTTTTCCCAGCACCAATATTCGATCTTCTCGACCCATCCGCCGACATTCGATTTATGTGGGAGATAGCTATATCTATCGCAATCATTATCCCCAACCAGAACTTTCTCGATCTTGTCAGGACGACCCAGTTCGGGGGAGTGAACCCCTCTAGCCAAAATATATTTAGAAAAAGTTTCCCTCCCTACAAGAGTGTCAAGTCGACGGGCATTACTTACAAATGACATAGAATACCGAGCAGTATGTGATTCAAAATCCCCGCTTTGAAAAACCCCTGCTGTTCCAATATAAACAGCATCCGCCTCTTTATCATAATCAAACCCACCCGAAGTCACCCCACAGGGAGCTCGTTGAAATATTTGTGGAATATCAAACGAGAAACGCTGCATCATGGTGACTCTACTTTTACCCACCTCACACAACATCAGAGAGCCATCCGTCTCGGTCTCATAGACGAGCCGCCCTGGGCTAGAACAGCCAGCCAATAGGACGCTCTCCAATAAAAAAATTATCCACAATATAAATTTCATGGGCTGACTACCTTCCCGGAATAATGGGACAGATTTATTTTCGACACTCTAATCCTGACTCTGCATCTAGCTTTAGAGTAGAAAAATAAATCTGTCCCCTTTTTTCTTGAGCTCTAACGGACAGCGGGAAAGACCCAAAGTCTCCGTCACCTTTAGATAAGGCGTTATCCCAAGCAGGAGTGCCTTTGGGAACAACTGACTGCTTAGCTACTCTCTTCTTCGATAAACCACCCGCCCTACATCCGAGAAAGCCGGTAAGCTTTGAGCACCAATAATAATCTCATACTTGCACCCAAGACCAATATCTTGACACGCAGTATATTGACAAACAACATCCTCAATCTCTTCTATATCTTCATGAAAATCTTTCTCCAAGTAAAAGCTAAGAATCCAATCGGGATCGTTATAGCACAGAGCAACCATTCTGAAGTTTTTGGAGATTGCACCAACTAGGGCCTGAACAACCATGACCACTTGGAAGTTCCACTCATCCAAACTCAAATTAGAACTCACTTCGGACTCCAACTAAGCGGAAAAAATGGACAGTTTTATTTTCTGCACTCTCAATCAGCATGGATCTCCAACATTATTTCCGTCCTTATCTTTTATCCAGAAAGTCCATTCTCCCTTCGTGTCAAAGAAGTTCGTTTTAACCTCCCCAACAAAAACGTACGACTCGCCGGCGCGAGCCAAAAAGCATTTTGTACTAGTATTAGCGCGCCACCTGCTGGACATACTTGCGGTAATCGAACGAACGCCAGGAGGAACTTCATAACGGTTGAAGCTACCAACCCCTATTTGCTTCCCATCGACTCGTACGATATAAGGCTCTTGTCGAAGACTAGGCTCCACAGCAATGATGGAAAACCCTTCTTGTTCAACAATATCTGGACTACGGTACGTCCCAGCACATCCGCAAATCAAAACAATACTAGAAACCAGCACCACAATTCTTAATTTTCTCAAAGTTCATTCTCACACTAAGTGGATAGAGAAAGAGATCAGAAAAGTTGGCAGCTTTATTTCGGAACTCTAACCCTGACTCATCAGTCGGCATCAGAGTAGAAAATAAATCTGTCTCCTTTTCTATTCCTTGGCGGGACATAACAGCTACGCATACTTGAAATTTGTATGAACCTGCCCGCCTTTACTATAAGACATGACAAATGAGTCCCAGCACTCTCCCCGCTGATCAGCGTTAGCTCGAAACCTCTTCACAAGCCCATACAAATTCAGAAAAAGGGGACAGATTTATTTTCTGTACTCTAATCCTGACCCGCTAGATCGTTTTAGAGTAGAAAAATAAATCTGTCCTCTTTCCTACCTTTAATCCTTTGACAAAGAAAAAATAGAAGCCAAATCATTGCAGAACTTCTTCATATCGAGAAAATCAATTTCCGCCTCAAATCCAAAATACACATTTGATGACTCATCATCTTTTCCTCCAAGATTAAACATAAAACTTACAAAGAAGTATCCATCATCTTTACTCTCTGCCTCCCCCGCTAAAAATGCAACTTGAAAATCGTTATCCAAAGGCATATAGAAGTATGGTTCAAAAGCCCCCCCCTCATTTACTGTGGCCACGCGCGAATCATAGCAATCCAGCAATCTTGAAGCATCAGCCCTATACAACCGACAATAGAAAACTCTATCCAATAGTCCAGAGTACTTACCGTGAAATTCACACCTAATTGAAAAATCAGCTATCCCTTCCGAGGGGAAAAACCCCTCTTCACAAAAGGATAAAACTCCTGCGCTGCTTTTAAACTCTATGTTCATTTCTGCCAATCTCAAAATGGGAGACTTTCCCAGCCTTGGTTTCGCGCCATTTTCTCCACTTCAAATTTTTTAAAATTTCGCATACCAGTAACAATTCCACCCTCACCTTCCACGACAATGTTGTACCTTGCCTTACTTCCACTTCCATTTTTTTGGACATAAACCGTGGCACCGTCCAACTGCGTAATCGTATGAGTGGAGTTATTTATAACATCATCCACCTGCTGGAGGTCCTTGAAGCCATGCCGTGTCAAGCTTTCAACCGCATGATCAGTTAGCGTTCTTCCGCTAGGAGTACTTGTCTCGCTTATCATAGCGCCCGGCGACGGAACCGGCCCGGCCGGAGAAGTATTGATTGATCCGTTATTCTCGTGGATCTCACTCCCCCCGGTGCTTACCGAGGTGTCGACTTTACCGTCTGCCCCATACCCTCCACTCCCAGGCTTCCACAGTGTCGGATCAACCGAGGGCGTCACCAGTGGCAAGCTATCCGGCTGGAATATGGGGAAGCGAAGATCGGTCGGGCTAACCGGTGAACCTGGCTGCAGCAGGATCAGGTACAGTGCCAGCTTTTGCACATCCTCTCGAACGCTGGAACTGAGCTCAGGTGCAACCTTGGCCCACGCCTCCTGCGCCTGCGGGGTGGTGGCAATCAGGGCAGCCCCCAACGCCGCTGCTAATCCGCCCTCTAGCAGTACTTGGGCGAAGTTCTGCTTCATTGCGTCCTGGCCCAGCAGGCGATGCATGATCTCCGTCGCAGCGGCCGCTGCTTGTGGGTCCTTGATCGCCAATTGACCGATTTGCTCTGACAGGCCCTGCCGCACTTCAGCCGGCAGCTTTTCCGCGCCATAGCTATCGAGAAGGCGACCTGCTGCCGCGTAGCGCTCGTCAGGAGTACCAGTTGTCAGCTCCTTGCGGTTTTGCGCTTGCTGGAGGCCCTCCACGAAGGCCGGGACAGCATTCCCTACCGTCTCCGCGATATAGCCCGCACGCTCCACCGAATTGCTGCTGAGGTAGAGGTCTTCGCCCTTGTGCTCATCCTTCAGCAACTCCTGAGCCTTGTCCGTGTCACGGTTGAGGCCGGAGAGGTCCTGCCCCGGGTTATCGCGCACGACGATCTCGCCGGCGCCCACCGTGGCGCGATTGACCTGCTCGGCGTTACGGATGTCGTAGCTGCCAGCAATGAACTTGTTGGGGACCTGGGCCTGGTCGTTGGTGGTCTTGCCTTTGTCCTGGTTTTCCTTGCTGTTGTAGGCCATGCCCGAGGTGATATCGACGCTCTTGTAGCGATCCTTGTCGTAAAGGTCGCTGTGGCCGAAGGTGCCGGTGTTGAGCAGCAGGTCGCCGGTGTTGCTGGCGATAACTGCGCCGTCCAGCTGAGTGTGGCCTTCGGTGTAGATGTCAACGCTGTCGCGGCCCTGGATGCGGGTCTGCTCACCTACCCAATTGCGCTTGCCGTCGGTCTTGCTGACGGAGATCGCGCCGCTGCCGCCACCAAATCCACCCGAACCGCTATGGCTCTGGCCGTTGCCTTCGATGCGATCCTGATCACGCACTGAGGCGACCGTGAGGTCGCGGCCGACGTCGATCTTCACACCGCCACCTTCCACCGTGGCACCGGCGATCAGGGTGTCTCGGCCGCTGCGCAGGTCGATGTCACCACCGGCATTGAGGTGGGCGTTGTTCTGCCGTGAGCCGTTCTGCTCCTGGTTGTTCCAGGCCACTGAACCGGCGCCGTAGATGCCGCTGTTGGATGTGTTGGTGCCGGAACTGTTCGAGCCGATGCTGCTGGAGCCTTGCTGGCTGGCAACGTTGTAGTTGCCGACGCCGATGCCGACCGAGCCGCTGACGCTGTCGCTGTGGTCCTTGCTGCGGTAGTTGCTCTGGCTGCTCTGGATGCTCAGGTCGCGCCCGGCATCGAGCACGATGTTGCGCCCGGCGTCCGCCTGGGTGCCTTGCAGGGTGATGTCGCGGCCGGCCTGGGCAATGATGTCGCGCCCAGCGTTGAGGGTGGAATTGCGCGCGTCGTACTGCTGGGCTTCCCCGTTGCTTTGCTCCTGGTTGGCACCGACGTAGATGCTCGCGGAGGCGCCGGCATCGCTAGTGCCGTCGATGGTTTTCAGCACGCTGGAAACCTTGCCGAAGACGGTCTCGCCGTCGCCCAGGTGGCCGAAGTTCTGGATACCGGTGCTGATGCTCTGGCTGCCCTGTACGCCGATGCTGGCGCGCTGGTGCCGCTTGACCCGCTCCTGCTCGCTGGTGTCCTGCCCGGCATCGGAGACGATGTCACGGCCGGCGACCAGGCGAATGTCACGGCCGGCATCGAGGTCGCTACCCTGCTGGCGGATATCCCTGCCGGCGCGGATGTCGAGGTCTTCCCCGGCGCGAACCTGGCTGCCCGCCGCTGCCGTGTCGACCTGCTTGCCGTGCTCGGCATTCCAGTCGATACCCAGGTAGGCGACGCCGGTGGTTTCCTCGGCTTTCCAGCCCAGGCCGGTCTGACGCTTCTTGTCCCAGTCCTTGGCGCTGGAGGTGCTTTCACCGGGCAGAATGTTGACGTCGCGGTCGGCCTGCATGCCCACCGTGCGCTCAGCGGCGATGTTGCTGCCGACGACGTTGATATCGCGCGCGGAGGTCATGCGCACATCGCGCCCTGCGGCGATCTCGCTCGGAGCGTTGACGGTCTGCTCGCTGGTGTTGCCAGCCTTGCTCGCGGTGTTGATGGAGACGAAGTTGCCGGAGTTGCTGATGCCCCACTTGCTGCGCTGCTTCTCGGCATAGGAGGAACTGCTGTCACTGCCGGCGACGATGTTGATGTCGCCCGTGGCGTCGAGCTTGCCGGCGTGCAGTTCCACATCTCGCCCGGCGCCGATGCGACTGGCATTGACGTCGACGTTGCGCCCCGCCACGAGGACGGTGTCGCTGCCGCCCTGGAGGATCGAGCCGACCTGTTCGGTGGAGGCGCTGTTACGCACCTCTTTCATCTTGGAGACGCCGAAGGCGCTGGACTTGCTCTTGCCACTGGCGCTGGCCTGATCCTGCTCGGTAGCCAGGATGGCAATATCCCTCGTGGCACCGAGCATCAGGTCATTGCCCGCCTGCAGCTGGCTGCCGGCAACCACCAGATCGCGGCCGCCGTTCAGGCGAATGCCGCCGTCTTCGGCCTTGCTGATGTTGACGGTGAGGTCCTTGCCGGCCTGGATCACCGAGTCGACGTTGGCCTCGGCATAGCTCTCGGAGGTTTTGGTCTTGCTCTTGCCGAACGAGCCTTCCTTCTTCTTGTACAGGTAGGCGTACTGCTCGTTCTGTGTGGCGACGATGGCGACGTCGCGCTCGGCATCCAGGGCCACGTTTGCGCCGCCCTTGACCTGGCTGCCGATTACACCCAGGTCCTGCCCCGCATACAGCGACACATCGCCACCGGCGGTGAGGACGGTGGATTGCTGCTCGACCCGATCGTTCTTGCTCTTGGTCTTGCGCGTGTTGCTATAGCTGTGGCTCTCATCCGCCGCCGAGGCGAGGGTGACGTCGCGGCCGGCGCTCAGGGCGGCGTCGCGGGCAGCGTCGAGGCGGCTGGCGACGGCGTTGAGGTCGCGCCCGGCGCTGATGTCGAGGTCGCGGCCGGCGCTGGCTTCGGCGCCCAGCTGGGTGGTGGTTTCGCTGTAGTAGCGGCGGCCGTTGAGCTGGCCGTTGGTAACTTCTACCGAGGCGATGTTGACGTCGCGGTCTGCGCCGATGAACAGGTCGCCACGGCTCTGCAGCACGCCACCGAGGTTGCTGACGTCACGGCCGGCGCTGATGTCGAGGCTGTTGGCGGCCTCGATGCGGGCGGCGCTGTCGGCGAAGCTGGTGGTCCAGGTGCGGTTGGCGCTCTGCGCGCTGTCGATGCGGGTGACGCTGCGTTCGTTGATCACATCGCCGGTCAGTGCGGTGAGGCTGACGTCGCGCCCGGCGATGATGCCGCCGGCGGCGTTGCGGATGCTGTCGTCGGCGAGCAGGTCGAGGCGGTTGCCGGCCTGGATCAGCCCGCTGTTGCTCAGGTTGCTGGCACTGGCGCTGAGGTTGTTGCTGGCGCGCAGGGTGCCGGCGTTGTTGAGTGCGCCGCCGCTGATGAGGGTGACGTCCTGGCCCTGGATCAGCGCGCCGGTGGGGGCTAGGCGGTTTTCCGCCTGGGCGAGGTAGAGCACCGGGACGAGGACCTTCTCTCCATTCACCTCGGCTTCTTCGAGCCAGACGATGTCGTGGGTCAGGGCCGCGACCTGTTCGGCGGAGAGGCCTACGCCGACGGAGAGCTGCAGGCTGTCCTTGTAGGGCGAGCCGGGGTTTGGCAACGCGTGCGTTGCCCCGGCGAGCGACCCGCCAGGGATGGCGGGGCCGGGGGTGCAGGAGAGCGACGGAGTTGTGACAGGGATGTCTGCGCCGAGCTTCCTGCCCTTTAAAAGCTCTTGTTGTTAAAGATCGAAAAGACGAATTTCCGACCTTAGCGAACTCAATCGGGAAACCCGTCAGCCGTTTCCCAAGACCTTGCGGGACGCGGTGGAATGCGCGCCAAAGCGTAGAAAAGAGTGATCTGTAAACGATAAAATCACAGCATATTTTCGACAGTACGCAGCAGATTGGCGACCTTTAAACGCAAGTTCGATACGTCGGCCAACAGCGTATAAACAGAACATGATCCTGAAATGCCGAACGGCGCGGATCACTTAAAGGAGTTTTGCGGTAACGCAAAAAGACGCGGGCCGACGGTGCGTCAACACCGCCGGCCCGCTAACCACAAGCAGCTAACAAGGAGCTGAAAATGGCTGACGCGAATCATACGTCACACCCGTCCACACGTCCCGCCGTCCACGACTTTATCCCGCTGGCGACGGCTTCACAGCACAGTCACTTCCCGCGTGACGCCACGCTGTTCCTGAACACCGATGCGCCCGCCGAGGCGTTGTATGACGCGGCGGAAGATCGGCTCGGCGCCGTGCTCGACCTGCTCGCCGTGCTGGAAAGGGTCGATGTGGACGACATACCCATCAGGAACGTTTTCCAGATCAGCCGCGCGCTGTTGTTGCTGGCGTCCGATGCGCAGTCGTTGTATCAGGCCGATCACGAGCAGCGAGGTAGGCGGCGGTAAATCGTAGGTAAGAAAACCCCAGCTCATTGGCTGGGGTTTTTATTTGATATTTCAGAGAAGGCTCGCCGGATATGTTCAGTTAGGCCAACCAAATCATCATAAGCAGCGGGACCAAATTCCGGCTCATATTGAGCCAAGTACTGCCCAGTACTAATTCCAGCCTGAGCAGCCTCCTCTCTAACTTCAACCATTTTTTCCGGACATACCATCCAGTTCGTGCCAGGAAGAGAGTCTCTCTTATGTTCAACTAGCAGCCACTTTATTTTTCCACCATATGAAAGCAAGGAATCCTTCAGCCTAGCTATAACCGCCTGACTTTCATGCTCAAATCTAAATGAAATATATGGCGGATACTCTGGGCGCTCAATCTTTTCAAAGCGTCCGTTAAGCCATACCTCTGGGCTGCGCTGCTGATACCTTCTCCACTCAAGCGAGCTAATGTCTTCCAATACATTTAACAAATCCCCTTCGGGGGCTGATATTCGCCGAGTGCTCATCTCAACCCCTTCAACTTATCAGAGATTGTAACGCCTTCTGGATTCATCCCCTTGATATGCTGCTCCCAATCTCCTTTGGGAATTGGTTGCGATGACAAGCGTGGATCGTAGACATATCGACCATCGGTATAAACCTGGTGATAGAACTGTTCAGGCTCTTTAGCGCCGTTCGTATAAAGATTCAAGTTACCTGGCTTGGAAGGTCTAACCTCGATAACTTTTCCTTTCCCTCCCGCCGCACTCATTAGCTTACTTGCAATCTCCGAGCAGTCTGTCCCACCGCAGGTCGTCATGCCTTTGATTTGCGGGCTCTCCATCGCTTCTACGACAGCTTTGTTTGGTGGGAATGCCGGATTAACCGGCCGGAATGGACGGTCCATTCCTGGCGGGATGAACTCATCAGCGGCCTTTCCAGCGGTCCCAGCCCCTTTTGCCGCCGCCGCCCGTTCAGCCCGCACTAATCCCCAATACTCGTAGGCCTTGTTTACACTAGATGACGCTCCTGGAGCAACTGTTCCACCCGGTCGCTTGGCCCCGACTCCAGCGCCAGCCATTCCAGCTACAGCACCAATAACGGTAGCGCCGAAGCCATAAACTTCATCCAGGTATTCGCTAGCCCGAATACTGCGATCAATCAACTCGAACTTATAGCTTTCGCAGGTAACCGTGGTGCAATTCAGCTCCGCCAAGGCAGCCAGCCCGCCTTGAATCGAGGTCAGCAGATCCTTTGCCCGCACCGGACCAGCCGTCTTCAGAGCGTCTTCGAGATTACCCAAGCTGTCCTGGTTGTAACCATTACCTACCCAAACGTTCTGCTGGCACTGAGTGTTGCTGCCACAGGCCGTGATGTCGTGAACAAAGTCTTGGGTCTGGTCGTGATTAAGGAAGTTGTATTGGGTGGCGTTCTTGGCTACCCAGCCGCCGGTCTGCAAGTTCTTCTGGTCTGAATCAACCAGCGATGCTGCCAGCACACCTACCAACTCCGAGGACATCGACAGCAAGGCGTCGCGCTTCTCGGGGCTCAATTGAGTGATCGCTTGGCGAAGCTCATTGGCTAGTGTTTCGTTAGCACCTGCGGCAATAGCTCCACTGCTGAAGTCACCACCGGCAGCTTCAGCAACCAGACCGCCGACCAGTGCGTGAGCCGCAATCTTCTGCGCACTTCCAGTCTTAAGACCCGCATCTCCTATCGCATTGAAAGCTACGGCAGCAATGGTGTTGTAGAGAGTATTTTGCAGGGCGTCGCCGAAACTGCCGCCCTCTCCCATTGCCTTGTTCAGCGCAGTAGCGGTGACATTCTGCAATGCCTGATTTGCAGCAAAGCCCCCAATACCGCTGGCCGTGCTCAAAGGAGTAATGATCTTGTCGGTCGGCACCTGAGTTTTGGTGCCTGTCCAATCGTCGAAGTACCCTGTCGTCAATCCACCAACGACGCCAGCAACCGCCATTTGCTTGAGGCTGTCGCTGCTGAAGCTGTCGTTGAGCACCTTGCCTAAATCGCCCTTGTTATTGATCAGGCTGACCGCTGCGGTACTGGACAGGCTGCCTGCAGCACCAACACCGGCACCCATAACAACGGTGCCGCCGGCCACTCCCGCGCTGCTCAGCGCTCCCGCTGCAGCAATTCCACCAATAGCCGCCGCCGCAATGGCCACCACCAATTGAGTGGCTGGCCCCATCCCCGAGTGGCTGTACTTGTACGAGTCGTGAATCTCCTTCACCGCTCGCCAATCCACATCTCCGCGCGCCTCGGCATCCTTGATCCAGGCCAGGTTCGGATCGGCCTGCACCATCGCATCGATGGCCTGGCTGACAGTCTTCTGGTCGATGTGCTTGTAGTCGATCTTCAGGCCGTCCACGGCTTTGATGGCGATGTTGCCCTGGGCGATCATCTGGGTCTGGCGCAGTGTCTCGTCGGTCTTGCCTTCGCCTTTGGATCTGGTCCAGGAGAGATCGCTGTCTTCCTTGGCGTGGCTTTCCTGGTGCAGGTCCTTGACCGCCTCGAAGGTGACTTCGCCGCCGCTGAGAATGGCGATGTCATTGCCGGCCTCCAGCTTGGCGCCCTGGTACTTCTGGTCGCCGCCGCTGAGCAGGGTGATGTCGGAGCCGGCACTGATTTCGCTGCCCACGGCTTTGACGTCGGTGACTTCGTCACGCTGGGTTTTCTTCTTGCCCCAGCCGCCCTTCTCTTCCATGTCGTAGAGCGAGTAGTCGCTGTCGTTGGCGGCGAGCAGTTCGATCTTGTCGCCGGCGACCAGGTAGGCCTCGTTGCCGGCGCCGATCTTGCTGCTGACGAGGGTGAGGTTTTCGCCCGCGCTGATCAGGACGTCGCCACCGGCGTTGACCTCGGTGGCCTGCTGGCCCACGTGGTCTTCCTGGGTCGTGACCTTCTTGCCGCCGCCCTTGTACTTGGCGTCGCTGTGCTCTTCGTTGGCGGCGGAGGCGAGGACTACGTCGCGCCCGGCGCTCATGGCGATGTCGCGGGCGGCGTCGATCCGGCTGGCGACGGCGCTGAGGTCGCGGCCGGCGTTGAGTTCGAGGTTGCCGCCAACCTGCACCTCGCTGCCGTGCTGGGTGACGCTGGTGACGTTGCCGGTGATGCGGCGGCTCTGGAAATCGATGCTGTCGACTTCCTGCGCGGCCTCCAGGCGCAGGTCGCGCCCGGCGGTGAGGTCGGCATTGCCGCCGGCCTGGATGACGCTGCCGGCGCTGATCAGGTCGCGGCCGGAGGTGATCTCCAGGTCGCCTCGGGCTTCGATGCGGGCGGCGTTGTTGGCGATTTCCTTGTGGATGCGGTGGGCGTCGTTGCTGGCGTCGACCGAGGTGATGCTGCGCTCGTTGATGACGTCACCGGTCAGCGCGGTGAGGCTGACGTCGCGGCCGCTGATGATGCCGCCAGCCGCGTTGCGGATGCTGTCGACGGCCAGCAGATCGAGACGGTTACCGGCTTCGATCAGGCCGCTGTTGTTGATGTTGGAAGCGCTGGCGGCGAGGTCGCCACTGGCGCGCAGGGTGCCCTGGTTGGTCAGGTTGCCGCCGCTGATCAGCGACAGGTCGTTGCCCATGATCAGGGCGCCATTCGCCGCCAGGCGACCATCGGCCTGGGCGAGGTAGAGCACCGGCACCAGGACCTTTTCACCGTTGATGGTGGCTTCTTCGAGCCAGACGATGTCGTGGGTCAGCGCGGCGACCTGGGCGGCGGAGAGGCCGACGCCCAGTTGCAGCTGGAGGCTGTCCTTGTAGGCGATGGCGTTGTCCATCAGGTACTTGAACAGGGCTTCGTCGCTGGCCATGCCGTCGATGTAGCGCTGGCCGGTGCGGGCGACCACTGCCTGCTGGATCAGGCGCTGTTCGTAGAGGCCGTCGCCGAGGCGCTTCTGTGCCTTGTCCGGGTCGTAGCCGAGCTGGCCGAGCAGGTAGTCGGAGCCGAGGAAGCTCTTCAGGTTGGTCAGCTCGGGGTTGGTCTCGATCAGGTATTTGTGGCTGTTGTCCGGTGTGGCGCTACTGGGCAGGCCCTGCACGCGCGGGACGTTGATGGCCGCACCCGACTGAGCATCAGCGGCGGCGGCATTGCCACCCGGAGCAACGCTGCCCGCGCCAGCCACAGCGCCGTCGAGGCTCCGTTCGCGCTGCGCGGCGCTGATGCTCTGGCCGCTGAAACTGAGATCGCCCGCACCCTGCACAGTGCCGGTGCTGCCGCCGGTGCCGCCCTGCCCGCTCAGGCGGAAGAGGCCGTTTTCGCCCTGCGGCAGGCTGAAGCCCGGCAGGGTGACGGGGTTGACCTGTTTCTGCGCGAGGTCCGGCGGCAACTGCGAGGTGATCGCCAGCTGGACGGTGGTGGCGCCGTTGGCAACGCCGACGTCGCGCGGACTGATGGTCTGGGTGCCGGCGTCGCGCTTCACCACGCTGTTGTCGAAGCTGTCGCTGGCATTGATCGTCACATTGCCGGTGGCCTGGATCACCGCGGAGGCAGCGGGCGTGCCGGAGACAGGGATGACGGACTCGGTCATGCTCCGAAAGGCTTTTCCCTCCGGATAGCCACCAGACTCAAGAATCTGCAGTCGAGTCAGTGCGCCGGGACTGTAGTCTGACGAGTTGGGATCGTTGTAACGGTTGTAGAGGTCTTTGTTGTTCCGAACGGCCCAATACAGGTTGTCATCACGCGAATAGAAGCTGCCATCAAGGTGGCGCTCTTCCCCACCCGCGGCGCCCTGGTTGCGGAAGGTGGCCGTCTGGATGTCGATATTGCCGCCCGAGGCAATGCTGCTGTAGAGGTTGTCGAAGGAGTCGCCACGGAAGCGGAAGTCGCCACCAGCGGTGATCGAGGCTTGAGGCGCGTCCTTGAGGATGATGTCCTCATAGCGCTCCCAGGACTGGAACTTGAATTCGCAGCCCTTGCCATCGCAGACGTCGTCGGCATACATGCGGAAATTGCCGGCAACAATGCGCTCGCCGATCTGGAAGTCGTCGGCACGGCGGTTGTCGAAATCCTGCACCAGCAGGGTCATGGCCCCGCCGCTCTCGAAGCTGCCGGAGATGTTTTGCACGCTGCTCGCCCAGCCGTCCTGGTCGTTGGCGGCGATGTGCAATGTGCCCAGGCTGTAGAGGTCGGCGTTGCGGTTGATGAAATTCTGCGTGCGCAACTGCATGTTGCCGCCGCTGAAGATCAGGCCGTTCTCGTTGAGCAGGTTGGGCGTGCCGAGGTAGAGGTTGCCGGCGGCACCGAGGGTGCCGCGGTTGTTGAGGCTGGCGGCGCTGACGCGCAGGTCCTGGGTGGCGGTCAGGCGACCGCCGTTGTCGAGGGTGCCGCTGCTGTTGATGACGGTCGTCGCGCCACCGCCTCCAATGCTGCCGCTCTGGCCGATACCGATGTAGCCAGCGCCGAGGGACAGGCTGCCCAAGCTGCTCAGGCGGCCATCGGCGGTGTAGTTGCCGCTCAGATCGAGATCGAGCGTGCCATCGCTGGCGATCAGGCCGGCGTTGGCCCAGTTGCCGCCGCGGCCGATGAGGCTCTGCGCGGCCAGCAGCTGGCCGTACTGCCCCTGGTCGAGCTGGCCGATGTCCAGGTTCAGGTTGCGCGCCTGGATGATGGCGTTGTTGGTCCAGCTGGCGGCCTGGTAGGTGAGGCTGCCGTTGGAGGTGAAGTTGCCGCCGGCCTGGCCGGCCTGGGCGAGGTCGACGCCGAAGGTGCCGGTGCCGACTTGCAGCACGTTGCCGCCGCCGTTCTGCAGGGCGCCGGTCTGCAGGATCAGGTCCTGGGTGGCGCCTTCGATGCGGCCGAGGTTGTTGTTGAGCAGGCCGCCGCTGACGATCTTCATCTGGCTGGGGCTGGCTGCGCGCAGCAGGCTGACGGGCGTCTGGCCGAGTGCGCGAATGGCGCCGACCACGTTGTTGATGCTGGCCGCGCCGAGGGTCAGGTTGCCGCTGCTTTCGATCAGGCCGAACTGGTTATTCAGCGCGCCGCCGAGGCTGGCGTCGAGGTTGCCGGCGCCGATCTTGCCGCCTTGGCCAAGTGCTGCGCCGTCGTTGAGCAACTGGTTGCCGCGCAGGTAGAGCAGGCTGCCGGCATAGAGGCCGCCGCCCTGGTTGTTCAGGTCGGTGGTGCTGATGCGGTTGTCGCCGCTGACCGCCGAGAGGTGGCCGGCGCGGTTGTCGATGCCGCCGGTAGCGGTGATGTCCAGTGCCTTGGCCTGGGTGGTGCCGGCGTTGTTGCTGAACTGGCCGGTGACCAGCTTGAGGTTGCCGTTGGCGGCATTGATGACGCCGCCGCTGTTGTCGAGGCTGCCACTGCCCAGGTCGAGCTGGCCGGTCTGGCTGATGATGCGGCCGTTCTGGTTGCCGAGGGCGCCGGTGGCCTTGAGGGTGGTGTCGCCCTGGCCCTGCAGGGTGCCGCCGCCGTTGGCGATGCTGGCAGCGCTGAGGTTGAGCTGGCCGGCCTTGCTGAAGACCAGGCCGTCCTGGCCGTTGAGCAGCTCGGCGGTGAGTTGCAGGGTCAGGTCGTCCTGCGCGGCCACGGTGCCGCCAGCGCTGTTGTCGAAGCGCCCGGCGAGGACCTTGAGCAGCCCCTGGCTGGCGAGCTGGCCGCCACGGTTTTCCAGGCTGCCGACGCTCAGGTTGAGCGGGCCGCCGCTGGCGATTTTCGAGCCGGCGCCGTTGTTCAGCAGGGCGCCGAGCAGGCCCAGGCGCAGCGCGCCCTGGCTGACCAGGCTGCCGCCGCTGTTGTTCAGGCTGCTGGCGTCGTAGTCGACGCTGGCGGCGCTGATCTGCCCGGCGCGGTTATCCACAGCCTTGGCACTACCGGTCAGGCTGCCCTGGGCGCTGAGCAGGCCGCCGTTGCTGTTGTCCACGTCGCCGCTCACGGTCAGGCCGAGCCCGCCCTGGGTGGAAACGATGCCGCCGGCGTTGTTCAGGCTGCCGGCGCCAAGGCCGAGGTTGCCCTTGCTGACCAGCGCGCCGGCGCCGTGGTTGTCGAGCGCGCCGCTGACCGTCAGGGTCAGCGCGCCATCGCGGCTGGAGAGCGTGCCACTGCTGCTGTTGTCCAGGCTGGCGGCGTTGACCACCAGGCCTTGCCAGCCGGAGAGCAGGCCTTGGCTTACGTTGCGCAGGGCGCCGGCGTTCAGTTCGAGCTGGCCGGCGCTGATGATCCGGCCGCTGTCGCCGTTGTCGAGCTGGCCGCTGGCCGTGAGCGCGAAGCCCTGGCTGGCGGAGATTTCCCCGCCACGGTTGTCGAGGTTGCGCAGGCCGTTGATCTGCAGGGCGCCGGTGGCGCTGAGCAGGCCGCCACGGTTGTCGAAGTCGCCGCGCTGGGCGCCGTTGCCCAGGTCGAGGGTGACCTTGCCTTCGCCGATCAGCGCGGCCTGGCGCTGGATCAGCTGGGCGACGATCAGGTGCAGGTCGCCCTTGGCGGAGATTTCCCCGCCGCCGGTGGATTCGAGCTTGCCGCCGCGCAGGGTCAGCGCGCCCTGGCTGGTGATCAGGCCACCGGGTTTGCCGGCAGCGCTGGCGCCGTTGAGGACGTTGCCGGCGCCGAGGTCGAGGCCCTGCGCACCGCTGATTACGCCATCGCGGTTGTCGAGGTCGGCGGTGTTGGCGTCGAGACGGCCCTGGGCGAGCAGGCGGCCGTCGCGGTTGTCGGTGCTGCCGGTGGCCAGCAGCAGGTCGCCGGTGGCGGACAGCAGGCCGCCCTGGTTGTTCAGGCTGGCGCTGCCGACATCGAGCTTGCCGCTGGCGACCAGTGCGCCGTCGCCGTGGTTGTCCAGCGCGCCCTGGCTGCGAACGAGCATGTCACTGCGGCTGGCGAGGGTGCCGCCCTGGCTGTTGTCGAGGCTGGCGGCGTTGACGCTGAGGCCGTTGCTGCCGGAGAGCACCCCGGCGTTGCTGTTGTTCAGTGCGCCGCTGGTGAGGGTCAGGCGGTCGCCGGAGAGAATCTTGCCGCCCTGGTTGAGCAAGGCCCCGGTGGTGAGGGCAAAGCCGCGGTCGCTGGAGATTTCGCCGCCCCGGTTGTCGAGGCTGGCGACGTTGCGCAGCGCCAGCTGGCCGGGGCTGCCGAGCAGGCCGCCGGCGTTGTTCAGGGCGCCGCCCTGGAGGTCGAGGTCGACGCCGCCCTGGCCGATCAGCTGGCCGCCGCCGTGCTGGTCGAGGCCAGCGATGCGGCCGTCGATGACGCCGCGCGCGGAGAGGCTGCCGCCCTGGCTGTTGTCCAGCTGGGCGGTGGCAAGGTGGATGGCGGCGTCGGTGACGATGCGGCCCTGCTGGCTGTTGTTGAGTTTTGCGCCTTGCAGGCGGATATCGCCGGCGGCGCTGAGGATGCCGCCGGCGTTGTTCAGGTCGGCGCCGGCGAGGTCGATGCTGCCGTCGCTGAGCAGCTTGCCGCCGCGGTTGTCGAGCGCACCGGCGAGACGGGAGAACAGCAGGCCGGCACTGGAGACCGCGCCCCCACGGTTGTCGAGGCTACCGGCGTTGAGGGTCAGGCTGCCCTGGCTGAGCAGGGCGCCGTTACCACTGTTGTCGAGCGCGCCGGCCAGTTGCAGCCAGAGGCTGTTCTGGCTGTTCACCCGGCCACCCTGGCTGTTGTCCAGGCTCTGCCCGGTGATGCTCAGGCCGTCGCGGCCGGCCAGGGTGCCGGCGCGGTTGGCGATGTGCTGCACCTGCAGGTCGAGGCCGGCGTCGCCGATGACCTTGCCGGCGCCGTTGTCCAGGCTGGCAGCCTGCACAGCGACCTTGGCGCGGCTGGAGATTTCGCCGCCCTGGTTGAGCAGGTCGGTGCCTTTGACGCTGACGCCGTTGTTGGCGGCGATGAGGCCGCCGTTGCGGTTGTCGAGCAGCCCGGCGTCGAGGTTCAGCGCGCCCTGGGCGAGCAGTTCGCCGCCCTGCTGGCTGAAGCTGTCGGCCTTGGCCTGCAGGTCGCCCTTGGCATTCACGCTGCCCTGGGCGTTGTTCACCTGGCTGGCCGTCAGGCGCAGTGCCGCGCCGCTGTCGAGGGCGCCGCCCTGGCTGTTGTCCAGCTGGCCGACGTCGAGCTTCAGGTCACCCAGGCTGCTGATCACGCCCAGCGCGCTGTTGTTCAGGCTGGCCCCGGAAAGGGTCACGCCGGCATCGCCGACCACCAGCCCGCCACGGTTGTCGAGGTTGCCGGCCTGCACACCGAGCGCGCCCTTGGCCGAGAGCAGGCCATCGGCCTGGTTGTCGAGCCTGTGCTGGACGCGGGCCTGCAGAGTGCCGTTGCTGACCAGAGTGCCCTTGCCGCTGTTGTCGAGGCTGTCGAGGGTGAAGTCCAGCGACTGCTCGGCGGAGAACAGGCCGAGGCGGTTGTCCAGCGCGCCGCCGCTGACTTGCAGGCGGTTGGCGACGGCCTGGCCGTTGCGGTTGTCCAGGCGCGCGGCGTTGAGCGTCAGTTGATCGCTGGCGAGCAGGCGGCCCTGGCGGTTGTCCAGGCTGGCAGCGCTGACGCGGGTGGTGGCGCCCTTGAACGCGCCGCCCTGGTTGTCCAGGGTGCCGCTGGCGTTGGCGTCCAGGTTGCGGCTGGCGACCACGCTGCCGCTGTTGCGCAGGGTCTGCGCGGTGATCGCCACGTCGCCCTGGGCGTTGCGGCTGTTATCCGGGTTGACGCCGGCTTCGACGACGCCGCTGTTGCTGACCTGTGCGGCGGTGAGCGCGACACGCTGGCCGGCCGCGAGGCTCTGGCTGTTGCTCAACTGGCCGCTGGCGTTCAGCTCGGCGACGCCGCTGGCGTAGGCCGGGCCGGTGACGGCAATGTCGCTGGCCTTGGCGCGCAGGTTGCCGGCGGCGCTGGTGCGGGCCAAGGTCAGCTGGCCGTTGGCGTCGATCTGAATGTCGCCGCCGCTGGCGGCCATGTTGCCGGCGAGTTTTACGCCCACGCCCTGCTCGGTGCCCACCAGGCGGATGGCGCCGGCGTACATGCCGCCCAGCGCGGAGCTGTCGATGGCCAGTTGCGGCTTGGCGCTGCCGTCGTCGGCCTTGGCGGTGGCGGCGAGGGTCTCGGCGTCCACCTGGTTGCGGCCGGTCACCACGGCGAGTTGCTGCGCGTAGAGGTCGGCGTTGAGCTTGGCGCTGCGGGTGATCAGCTCGAACTGGTCGAGGTTGCTGGCATTCAGGCCGGCGCCTTCGACGCTGATCTCGCCGCCGTCGACGTCGTAGCCACGCAGGCGCTCGCCATCCATCAGCGGCTTGCCGGTGGTCAGGGTGGCGCGCGGGGTATTGATGAAACCGCAACCGTTGCAGGTGATGCCGTGGGGGTTGGCGACGATGACGTGGGCGGCCTGGCCGGCCACTTCGGTATAACCGCGCAGTTGCGAGGGGTTGGCCCCGGTGACTTCGTTGAGGATCTTGTTGGCCGCGCCGCCCTTGAGGTTCGGGTTGCCGACGATGATCCCGCCCAGCTGGGTGGACTGGGTCTTGCCGGTGGCGTTGTTGAGGATCAGGCCGTTCTGCCCGACGTTGTAGTCGCTGAACTTGTTGTGGGAGAGCCCCGCGCCGTTGGGCGTGGCGATGTTCACCACGGGCACGCCATTGCCCGCCGCGCCCAGGTGCGTATTGCCACCGGCTGCCGCGTCCACCGCCAGCTCGGCCGCTGCCGCGACGATGGGGTTGAGGATCAGGATGCCGGCAAGCACGCTGGCAATGGCCTGGTACAACGGGTGGCGTACGTCCATGTGGGAATCTCCCAAGTGCCGGCAGATGCCAGCTACTAGCTAAAGAGCGAATCGGTTCAGAAGAAGAGGTCGACGCGGAAATACACCGGGTGCTCGCGTCGCTCGATGATGTCGGGGCGCTCCAGGGAGCGCGCCAGGGTCACGGAGGCGGCGGCGTACTGCCCGCGCGCACTGAACTCCAGGCCGTGGCCGCTCATGCGTCCGGAGAGGCCCGGGTTGTATTGGCCGTGCTCGATGGCGCCGAAGTCGTAGGCGTAGGCCACGCCGTACTCCTGCACCCAGGGCAGCAGCGGCTCCCAGGTCACGGCGCGGCGCCAGCGCAGCTGGTTGCGCCAGTAGTAGCCGGAGTCGCCGGAGAGGGTCTGGTCCTTGAAGCCGCGGATCGAGCTGAGGCCGCCCAGGCTGATGCGCTGCGGGCTGTAGAGCAGGTCTTCGCTGTGCTGGCCGGTGGCGAGGCTTTCGAAGCTGAAGGCTTGCTCCCACAGCGTGAACGGCTGCAGGTAGCTCAGGGTCAGGCTGTATTTGTTGTAGCGGGCAGTGGGGCTGCCGTGCGGGGCGCCATGCTCGTCATCCTGCGCGCCGAAGGCGCCGATGCCGCGCTGCCAGCCGATGTCGGCGTTGACGAAGGCGCTGCCGATGCGCCGGCCATGGTTGAAGCCCAGGTTGAATTCGCTGAGGTGGGTGCTGGAGACGTCGAGCAGGGTGTCGTCGATGTAGTTGCGCGTGCGCTGGTGGCTGAGGCCGAAGTTCACCCCGGTCTTGCTCACGTCGTCGCGGTGCAGCACGCGCTCGGCGCCCAGCTGGTGGGTCTCGTTGTCGCCGTCGTACTTGAAGGCGAAGCCGGCGTCTTCGTTGCGGGTGCGGTAGTAGTTGCGGCTGTAGCTGTAGTTGAAGGTCCACCAGCCGTAGGGAACGCTGTACCACAGGCTCTGGTTGTCGGAGTGCTTCCAGTGGTCGCTGACCACGTCCTCGCCGTAGCGCAGGCCGAACTGGTCGGCCAGGCCCAGCGGGCTGTCCCAGTCGAGGCCGACGCCGGCCTGCTGTTCGCCGGAGGTCGCGTCGCCGTTGTTGTCGCGGCTGGCGGAGACGCGCCAGGGTTTGCTGCGCTCACCCTTGAGCTGCACGCGGCTGCCGCCCACTTCCTTGCCCGGTACCAGTTCCATCTGCGCCTGGCGCGAGGGCAGGCGGTTGATCTGGTCGACCAGCTGTTCCAGGTCACGCAGGTTGAGGACTTCGCCGGTGGTGCCGGGGAAGGTCATCGCCAGCTCGCGCTCGCTGGCCAGCTCGGACTGGTCGAAGCCCTCGAGGCGGCCCTCGACCACGATGATCTTCAGCTCGCCACTGGAGAGGTCCTGCTGCGGCAGGTAGGCGCGGGTGGTGACGAAGCCGCGCGAGAGGTAGTGGTCGGTGATGCCCTTGAGCAGCTCGTTGAGCTGGTTCACGCCCAGGCATTGGCCCTGGTACGGCGCCAGCAGCGCTTCGCGCGAACGCGCGTCGAGGTGCTCGGCGCCTTCGAGGCTGATGCTGCGGACAGTGAAGCAACGGGTGTCCGGCGCGGTGGTCGGCGGCGCCTCGGTCGGTGCCTTGCCGGGGAGCTGCTTGAGCTCTTCCAGGCGCTTCTGCTGTTCGCGCAGCAATTGTTCCTGGCGCTGGCGCTGAAGGTCGTTGTCACCCGGTGAGGGGAGTGGCGCGGCAAAGCTTGCCGAGGCACAGCAGAATGCCAGGACGGGCATCCAGCCACGGTAGAGAGCATGCATCCTTACGATCCCTGTCTTCTGGCCAGGCGGCCAGTTCATCCAAAAAGACGAATTGGATCATATTTGATACATGATGCCCTTAGGCCATTACCCCGACGAACTGTAAGCCATTTCCCATTTTCTGGGAGATGCCGCGCACAAACGATGCTTGCCTGTGCGCCTGATTGTCACACTTTGGGTACCAGCGCCGGCAGCAATTGCCGGGAGATCGCCTCGCGCACGGCGGGCAGCAGGGTCGCATTCCCCGCGAGCATTTCCTCCACCAGGCGGCGCAGCGCCAGCGAGCGCTCCGGGGTCAGGCCGCGCACGGCGTATTCGCAGGCCTGCTCGGCGGTGATGCCCGGCGGCACGGCGAAACCCAGCGCTTGCAGGCGTTCGCGGAAATCGTCCTGGTCGATCAGGTCGGCGTGCATCATCGCGGGTCTCCTTGGGAGCGGCAGGGGTCTGCATCGATTCTGGTAAGCCCGGCGGGGCGCGGCAAGCATCTGTCCGACGGAATGTCCGCGGCGGGCAAGCGCAGGTCGTTTTCGGCTAACCGAGGCGGCGACGCGACGCGCAGACTGGCTTCCATACCCCGCAGCCGGCACCGGCGCCAGCTGCGGGGCCTCGCACACTGAGAGCCCGAACCGGCTCGATTTGTCCCCTGCCGCGCGTCGGGCGCCGCAGGGGATTTTTTTGTCCGGCTTGCGCCGCTTCACCGCTCGCGCTGCAGCACCAGGATGCGTGACAGCAGTTCGTCGCGGTCGATGTAGCAGCCCTGCAGGTGCCGCTCGCCGCTGGCCGGGTCGAAGGCGGTGCGGGCGTGCAGGGTGCGGCGGTTGTCGAAGCACCACATCTGCCCGGCGCGCAGCTTCTGTTGCAGACGGAAGCGCGGGTCACGGGTGAGCGTGAGGAACGCCCGCCAGGCGTGATACAGCGCATCCATGCGCTCGGCCGGGGCGTCGAAGGGGCCGCGCAGGAAGTTGGCGATGCGGATTTCGCTGATCTCGCCCCGCGCGTCCAGGGCGATCACCGGCGCCAGGCAGCGGTAGTCGCTGCGGCGGTCCTTGTTGCGGAATTCGATGGGCATCTCGCAGAGCGTGCGGAAGTCTTCCGGCGCTTCGTCGCGCAGTGCCTGGGCGATGGCGAAGCCGTCGACGAACACGCTGTCGCCGCCGTCGGCGTTGTTCACCAGGCAATGCAGGAATTGCAGCCCCGGTTGCAGTTCGCGGGTCGGCAGGTCGGTGTGCAGCGGCAGGTTGAAGGCGGTGTAGGCGTTGCTGTCGGCGGCCGCGGCCTTGGACTTCACATCGAACAGCACACCGAAATTGGTCTCGCGGATGAAGGCGATGCGCTGGGCGATGCGGTGCAGGGAGCCGGGCGCGGTGGGCACGCCATCCACGCGGCTGAGGCCGAGGTCGCGCAGGGCGAGCATCCATTCCAGCAGTGCCGAGTCGTCGTCCATCAACTGGTCGTGCTGGAACACCGGCACCTCGAAGTCGCGGCGCCAGGCGCGGGTGGTCTGGTGCGCGGCGAGGCGTTCGGCGCGGGACTCATCGTCGTAGGCGTGGGCGCGCAGCCAGCCCGGGTCGTACTGACTGCGGTGGCCATCGCTCCAGTGCACACACAGATAGCCCAGTTCGATGGCGGCCCGTTCGGGCGCAAGATCGGCGGGCACGTCGATGATCTCCAGCACCTGCTCACGGGTGACCGCGTAGACGCAGTCGCCGCACGGGCAGTTGTCGCGCAGCCACTGGTGATGGAAGGGACTGACGCGGCCGTCGTCCCATATCAGGTCGAGGCGGTTGGCCTGCGGGCGCAACGAGGTCAGCGCAGCGGTCTGTGGATAAGTGCGCCAGTCGGCGATGGTGGGACGTTCCAGCGTCGTTTCCATGCTCTTCTCCTTGTCAGCTCAGGCTGCGGCGCAGGGCCGCGATCAGGGCGCCGCGCAGGGCATCCACTTCCGCCACGCGCCGGGCGCGCAGGCAGCCGTGGACGAGTCCGGCACCGGGGAAGTAATCCACCGCCACGCCGGCTTCGCGCAGGCGGTCGCGGTACAGCGCGCCGTCGTCGCGCAGCGGGTCGAACTGGGCGACGGCGATGAAGGCCGGCGGTAGGCCGCTGAGGTCTTCGGCGAGCAGCGGCAGCGCCAGCGGGTCGCGCCGGTCGGCGGGGCGCGAGAGGTAGGCGGCGAGGTAGTCGTCCACCGCCGCACTGGTCATCAGCGGTGCGTCGGCGCAGGTGGTGCGCGAGGGTGTGTCGAGGTTGCCCAGCGCGGGGTAGATCAGCGCCTGGGCCAGCGGCAGCGCTTCACCACTACCGCGCAGGGCCAGGCACAGCGCGGCGGCGAGGTTGGCGCCGCCGCTGTCGCCGGCGACCGCGATACGGGTTTTATCCACAGGCTCGCCGAGGCCGTCCCGGTGAATCCGCCGCCAGGTGTCGAGGCAGTCGTTGAGGGCCGCGGGATAAGGGTGCTCGGGCGCCAGCCGGTAGCTGATGGCGACCACCAGCGCGCCCAGTTCGGCGGCCAGGGGAATGCAGATCATGTCGTGGGTGCGGGCGTTGCCCAGTACCCAGCCGCCACCGTGGATGTAGAAAATTGTCGGCCAGCCATTCGCCGGCGGTGCGCCTTCGGGCCGGTAGAGGCGCAGCTCCACCAGGCCGTCAGGCTGTACGTCGCGGACCAGCAGGCCCGGCGGAACCGGCGGCGCGAAGGCGGCGGCCATGCGCTCGTAGTTTTCCCGCTGGGCGTCGAGCGTGGGGCCTTCCAGTGGGTGGGCCTCCGTCTCGGTGACGAAGGCCTGCATGGCATCGGACAGCGGATAGCGCCGGCTCATGTCCGCTCAGCCCGGCAGGCCGATGACGCGGCCGACGTAGTCCGGGCGCGGCAATGGGCGATGGGCCTCGGCCAGCGCCAGCACGCGCTCGAGCACGACGCCTTCGAAGGGCGCCGAGCGCGCGCCACCTTCGAGGTTCACGTGCAGCAGCATCTGTTCGCTGGCGGCCAGGGCGAGGTCTTCTCCAGCGCGGTGCAGGCTGTGGAAAACCTGCAGGCGCTTGCGGTCGTGGGCGATCAGCTGGGTGCGCACTTCGACCCTCTCGCCCTCCTTCACCTCGTGCAGGTAGTTGAGGTGCACCTCGAGGGTGAACAGTGAATCGTTGGTCGCCGCGCGGTGCTCGGCGTCGAGGCCGAGGTGGTCCATCAGGGCGTCGGTGGCGTAGCTGAACAGCAGCAGGTAGAAGGCGTCGCGCAGGTGGCCGTTGTAGTCGGTCCACTCGGCGAGGATGGGGGTTTCGTAGGTTTTCAGGGCGTGCATTTTCGGCTCTCTATTCAGGTCCCCTCTCCCCAACCCTCTAACTAGGCGTCCCCCCCTGAAGAGAGAGGGGGCCGTCCGGAGCGGGCGGTGAAATGAGAGGTTAGTCGGCGAAGGCGAAGCCGTGTTTGGTCTTGGTCTCCTTGATGGCGCCGAGCACCGCCAGCAGGCAGTCATCGCGGTAGCGCTCCAGCTCGGCGATGCTGCGGCTGCCCTGCTGCTCGGCGGTGCCTTCCACCACGCGGTCGATCAGGGTGTCGGTCAGCTCCGGGGCGGGCAGGTAGGTCCAGGGCAGCTGCAGCGCCGGGCCGAACTGGGCCATGAAGTGGCGCATCCCGGCGTTGCCGCCGGCCAGGGTGTAGGTGAGGAAGGTGCCCATGAAGGACCAGCGCAGGCCGGCGCCGAAGCGGATCGCATCGTCGATCTCGCCAGTGCTGGCGACGCCGTCGTTGACCAGGTGCAGCGCTTCGCGCCAGAGGGCTTCGAGCAGGCGGTCGGCGATGAAGCCGGGGACTTCCTTGCGCACGTGCAGCGGGCGCATGCCGAGGGACTGGTAGACCTCGATGGCGGCCTGCACCGCTTCCGGCGCGGTCTTCGCGCCGCCCACCACTTCCACCAGCGGCAGCAGGTAGACCGGGTTGAACGGGTGGCCGACCACGCAGCGCTCGGGGTGCGTGGCGTCGGCATAGAACTCGCTGGGCAGCAGGCCCGAGGTGCTGGAGCCGATCAGGGCGTTGGGCTTGGCGGCGGCACTGATCTTCGCGTGCAGCTCGCATTTCAGGTCGAGGCGTTCGGGGGCGCTTTCCTGGATGAAGTCGGCCTCACGCACGCATTCTTCGATGGTGGCGACGAAGCGCAGGCGATCGGGCGAAGCGCCGGGGGCGAGGCCGGCCTTTTCCAGGGCAGGCCAGGCGTTGGCGATGCGCGCACGCAGCGCGGCTTCGGCGCCGGGAGCCGGGTCCCAGGCGATGACGTCGAGGCCATGGGCCAGGGCGCGGGCGACCCAGCCGCTGCCGATGACGCCGCTGCCGAGGGCGGCGAAGGTCTTGATTTGGGTGATGAAGGACATGGGTGGCTCCGGAAAGTGGGCGGGGCGTCGGGTTCTTCGTAGGGCGCATAACGCGCAGCGTTATCCGCCGATCCAGTTCGGCGGCGGATAACCCGTTCCGGGTTACTCGCCCTACGGTTCGCAATCAACGGGGTTTGAGGTTCATCTTCCTGCGCCCCTCGGCCGGGCTCAGGGCGCGGCCGCCGAGGCGCTCGATGATCTCGATGGCGCGCTCGACCAGTTGGCCGTTGCTGGCGTGCACGCCGCGGTCCAGCCAGATGTTGTCCTCCAGGCCGACCCGCACGTTGCCGCCCAGCAGCATGGCCTGAGCGACCATCGGCATCTGCGAGCGGCCGATGCCGAAGCCGGCCCAGGTCAGGCCGTCGGGGATGTTGTCGGCCATGGCCTTCATGGTGGTGGTGTCCGCCGGGGCGCCCCACGGGATACCGAGGCAGATCTGGATCAGCGGGTCTTCCAGCAGGCCTTCCTTGAGCATCTGCCTGGCGAACCAGAGGTGGCCGGTGTCGAAGATTTCCAGCTCGGCCTTCACCCCCAGCTCGGTGATGCGCTTGGCGCCGGCGCGCAGCTGGGCCGGGGTGGAGACGTAGATGAAGTCGCCGTCGCCGAAGTTCAGGGTGCCGCAGTCCAGGGTGCAGATTTCCGGCAGCAGCTCCTCGACGTGCTTGAGGCGCTCCAGCGGGCCGACCAGGTCGGTGCCGGCGCCGAACTCCAGCGGCTGCTCGCCCTGGCCGATCTGCAGGTCGCCGCCCATGCCGGCGGTGAGGTTGATGATGATGTCGGTGTCGCTCTCGCGGATGCGTTCGACCACTTCGCGGTAGAGGTTCACGTCGCGGCTGGGCTTGCCGGTCTGCGGGTCGCGGACGTGGCAGTGGGCGACGGTGGCGCCGGCCTTGGCGGCCTCGATGGCGGCGGCGGCGATTTCCTTCGGGGTGACGGGAATGGCCGGGTGCTTGCCGACGGTATCGCCGGCGCCGGTCACCGCGCAGGTGACTATCACTTCATGGTTCACGGTGGCTGTCCTTCTTCGGGTCGAACGAACCCACTGCGCGCCGGGCGGCGCGCAGGGAGTTGCTGGTGGGAGTTGTTTGTCCGGGCGCTATTTCAGCGAGGCCTGGACAGCGGCGAGGCCGTCCTTGCCGTCATAGGTGGTCACGCCGTCGAGCCAGGCCTTGAGCGGCTCGGGGTTCTGCTTCAGCCAGGCCTTGGCGGCGTCCACCGGCTGGCTGCGGTCGAGGATCGGCACCATCACCTGGCTCACCTGCTCGCTGCTGAACTTGAGGTTGTGCAGCAGCTTGGCGACGTTGCCGCACTGCGCCTGGTAGCCGCCGGCGGTCATGATCGAGACGGTGGCGGAGCCTTCGTTGGGGCCGAACACGTCGTCGCTGCCGGTGAGGTATTTCATGTCGATCTGCAGGTTCATCGGGTGCGGCTTCCAGCCGAAGAACACCACCCACTGCTTGCGCTTGATGGCGCGCTTGACCGCGGTGAGCATGCCGGCCTCGCTGGACTCGACGATCTGGAAGCCCTTCAGGCCGAACTTGTCGTCGGCGATCATCTTCGCGGTGATGCGGTTGGAGCCGCTGCCGGGCTCGATCAGGTAGATCTTGTTGCTCAGCTTGTCCTTGAACTTGGCGATGTCGGCGAAGGTCTTCAGTCCGCCGTCGTAGACATAGCTGGGCACGGCGTAGGTGGACTGCGCGTCGGGCAGGGTCGGCGGGGTGATCACGTCGATCTGCTGCTTGTCGAGGTAGGGTTTGGCCACCGGCTGCATGGTCGGTTGCCAGTAGCCGAGGAAGACGTCGAGCTGCTTGTCGGCCATGCCGGCCAGGATGATCTGCTGCGAGGCGCTGGTCTGCTTGACCTTGTAGCCCAGGCCGTCGAGCACGGCCTCGGCCACGGCGCTGCTGGCCACCACGTCGGTCCAGTTCACCGTGCCCATGCGCACGTTCTGGCACTGGGCGGGCTCTGCGGCCCAGCTGGTGCTGGCGGCGAGCATGAGCGCGGCACAGCCGAGCGCTTGGATCGATAGCTTCATGACTTCTCCCTCAAGGCCTTTGCGGCATTGGTTATCGTTGTTGTGTGTCATGCGGCCCCTCACGGGGGGCTGTGGTGATCAAGTTACGCAGCTGCAGGGGTGGTGGATCGCACTGCGGCGACCAGCTCTTGCACAGCAGCGACCTCCCCGATTGCCAGGGCGACGTCCTTGGTTCATAAGCATGGGCTCAGCGGCCACTACGCTGCCCCCAATTGCACGGTACCCGCCATGTCCCAAGACTTCTGGTTCCTGCTGTTGCCCGGTTTTTCGGTGATGGGTTTCGTCTCCGCCGTGGAGCCGCTGCGGGTGGCCAACCGTTTTCGCGGCGAGCTGTATCGCTGGCACCTGATGAGCCTGGACGGTGGGCCGGTGCTGGCCAGCAACGGCATGTCGATGAACGCCGACAGTGGCCTGGAAGCGCTGCGCGCGGGCGACACCCTGCTGGTGGTGGCCGGCTTCGAGCCGCTGCGCGCCTGCACCCCGGCGCTGCTGCACTGGCTCAAGCGCCTGGACCGCGACGGCGTGACCCTGGGCGGCATCGACACCGGCAGCTTCGTGCTGGCCGAGGCCGGGCTGCTGCAGCGCCAGCGCTGCACGGTGCACTGGGAGGCGCTGGATGCCTTCCGGGAGACTTATCCACAGGTGCAGGCGACCCAGGAGCTGTTCGAGATCGACGGGCCGCGCATCACCTCAGCCGGCGGCACCGCATCCATCGACCTGATGCTCGACCTGATCGCCCAGGCCCACGGGCCGGAGCTGGCGGTGCAGGTCTCGGAGCAGTTCGTGGTCGGGCGCATCCGCACCCGCCAGGACCACCAGCGCCTGCAGGTCGCCAGCCGCTACGGGGTGAACAACCGCAAGCTGGTGCAGGTGATCGGCGAGATGGAGCGTCACACCGAGCCACCGCTGTCGACGCTGGAGCTGGCCGAACGCATCCAGGTGACCCGGCGCCAGCTCGAGCGCCTGTTCCGCCTGCACCTCAACGACACGCCATCGAACTTCTACCTCGGCCTGCGCCTGGACAAGGCGCGCCAGCTGCTACGCCAGACCGACATGAGCGTGCTGGAGATCGGCGTGGCCTGCGGCTTCGAGACGCCCTCGTACCTGTCGCGCAGCTACCGGGCGAAGTTCGGGGTGTGCCCGAGCCAGGACCGCGTGGGGTTGCGCAAGGTCGCTGCCAAAGCCTGAAACCTGTAGGGCGCATAACGCCTACGGCGTTATCCGCCATGGCAGATAACCCGTTCCGGGTTATGCGCCCTACGTTTCTGGAGTTCCGCTGCTACGAAAAGCAAGTTGGCAATATCTGTGGGATTACCGTCATTTACCCCATTCGGGGCCGGGCGGAGTATGCAGATCAGGTTCAAACCCTCACTGCCTTTGGAGACCACCATGAGCGAAGCCCGTCCCCCTCTGCCGCCCTTCACCCGCGAAACCGCCATCCAGAAAGTCCGCCTCGCCGAGGACGGCTGGAACAGCCGCGATCCGCATCGCGTGTCGCTGGCTTACACGCCGGACAGCCGCTGGCGCAACCGCGCGACCTTCGTCCAGGGCCGCGAGCAGATCGTCCAGTTCCTCACTGCCAAGTGGGTGCGCGAACAGCAGTATCGGCTGATCAAGGAACTCTGGGCCTTCACCGACAACCGCATCGCCGTGCGCTTCGCCTACGAGTGGCACGACGACTCGGGCAACTGGTTCCGTTCCTACGGCAACGAGAACTGGGCCTTCGACGAGAACGGCCTGATGTTCGAGCGTCACGCCAGTATCAACGACCTGCCGATCAGCGAGGACGAGCGCCTGTTCCGCTGGCCGCAGGGCCGCCGGCCGGACGATCATCCGTCGCTCAGCGATCTGGGGCTCTAGATCCGTTATCCACAAGATTGACCGGGGCACCGCGTAGGATGGCGTGGAGCGAAGCGATACCCATCGATCACCGGCAAACTCGCCGATGGGTATCGCAAGCTCCGCCCATCCTACGAATGAGCTTCCCGGTGACGGCAGAGCCAATGGGGATGCCGTCGTAGGGCGCAGAAAACGGCGGATAACCTGTTCCAGGTTATTCGCCCTACCACTGCGCTATCAGGCCGGGACTGCCTGGGCGGGAGCAGCCGACGTCGCGCTGCTCTCTTCCAGGATCATCGCCGCCGCGCGCTCGCCGAGCATGATGCAGGGTGCGTTGGTGTTGCCGCTGATGAGTGTCGGCATGATCGACGCGTCCACCACGCGCAGGCCCTTCAGGCCGTGAACGCGCAGGCGCAGGTCGACCACCGCCTGCGGGTCCTCACCCATCTTGCAGGTGCCCACCGGGTGGAACACGGTGGCGGCGTATTCGCGCAGGTGTTCCATCAGTTGCTCATCGGTCTGCACCTGCGGGCCGGGGAGCATCTCGGCGCCACGGATGCTGTCGAACTCCGGCTGGGCGAGGATCTTGCGCGCCAGCTTCACGCCTTCCACCAGCACGCGGCCGTCTTCCTCGTTGGCGAGGAAGTTGTAGTCGATCTCGATGTCGCCACCGGGCTTCACCCGTAGCTCGCCGATGCTTTTCGGCCGCAGCACGCAGGTGTGCACGGCGTAGCCATGGCCCCATTCGAACAGGCGGCCACGGTGGCTGCGGTAGCCGGGCACGAAGTGGAACTGCACGTCAGCCAGACCATCCGCCAGAGGGGTACGGGCGAATCCGCCGGCCTCGACGTAGTTGGTGGTCAGCCAGCCCTTCTTCGCCAGCAGGTACTTGAACGGCGAAAGCAGGATATGCGGCAGCGAGCCGAGGGAGAAGCCCAGGCTCAGCGGGCTCGGCGAACGCACAGTAACCAGGCCGTCGAGGTGGTCCTGGAGGTTCTTGCCCACCCCCGGCAGGTCGTGTTTCACCGGGATGCCGGCGGCTTTCAGCTCGGCTGCCGGGCCGATGCCGGAGGCCAGCAGGATCTGCGGCGAGCCGAGGGCGCCGGCGGTGAGGATTACCTCGCGACGCGCGAGCAGACGTTCGCCGCTGCGCAGTTCGATGCCGGTGACGCGCTCGCCTTCTAGCAGCAGGCGGCCCACCTGGCGCTCGGTCAGCACGGTGAGGTTCGGGCGTTGCAGCGGCGCGACGAAGGCGCGGTAGCTGCTCAGGCGCTTGGCATCCTTCTGGGTCACGTTGTAGATGCCAACGCCTTCGAACTCGCGGCCGTTGAAGTCATCGTTGCGGCGCAGACCGATCCGTTCGCCAGCCTTGATGAACAGGCTGGACAGCGGGTTGGGGTCACGCGGCTTGTCCACCACCAGTTCGCCGAGGGTGCCGTGCAGCGCCGGGTCCTGGCCGAGCAGGTTGCGTTCGGATTTCTTGAAGAACGGCAGCACGTCCTTCCAGCCCCAGCCGGGGCAACCTTCGGCTTCCCAGCGGTCGTAGTCGGAGGCGTGGCCGCGGATGTAGATCATGCTGTTCATCGAGCTGGAACCACCCAGCGCCTTGCCGCGCGGGCAGTGCAGCGAGCGGTTGTTCAGGCGCTTCTGCGGCGCGGAGAAGAAGTTCCAGCTGAACACCTTGCTCTTGTACAGGGTGATGGTGCCGGCCGGGGTCTGCACGCGCGGGCTGGCGTCGCTGCCGCCGGCTTCCAGCAGGCAGACACGTACCGACGGGTCGGCGCTCAGGCGGTTGGCCAGCACGCAACCGGCGGAGCCGGCGCCGACGATGAGGTAGTCGTAGGTGGAATCTTGGGTGAAGGACATGGGGGCTCCCAGTGAGTCTTGCGTGAATCGCAGAACCCCTCACCCCAACCCTCTTCCGAGGGAAGAGGGGGCCGAACGGTGCTGCAGCGGATCACCGCATCGGCCGGCGCCCTGCAGGAGGCGCCAGCCGGCGGCAGGTCAGTGCGCTTCTTCCAGGTCGTCGTGCAGCAGCCCGAGGATTTCGCGCTTCATCTCGATGAACTGGCGGTCCATGACCATGTCCAGCGAGCGCGGTCGCTCGATGGGCACGTCGAGGATCTGCTTGATGCGGCCGGGGCGGGCGCCCATGACGTAGACGCGGTCGCCCAGCAGGATGGCCTCGTCGATGTCATGGGTGACGAACACCACGGTCTTCTTGCTGTGGTCCCACACACGCAGCAGCAGTTGCTGCATCTGCATGCGGGTCTGGCTGTCGAGCGCGCCGAAGGGCTCGTCCATCAGCAGGATCTGCGGGTCGTTGGCCAGCGCGCGGGCAATCGCCACGCGCTGCATCATTCCGCCGGAAAGCTGCTTGGGGTAGTTGTTCTCGAAGCGGCGCAGGCCGACTTCGTCGAGGTAGTAGTCGACGATCTCGCGGCGCTCGGCCGCCGGCATGCCGCGGCGCTTGAGGCCGAACTCGACGTTCTGGCGCACGGTGAGCCAGGGGAACAGGGTGTAGCTCTGGAACACCATGCCGCGGTCGGCGCCGGGGCCGTCGACCAGTTGGCCGCCGACGTAGATATCGCCCTCGGTGGGCTCGGACAGGCCAGCGGTGAGGTAGAGCAGGCTCGATTTGCCGCAGCCCGATGGCCCGACGATCACCGCGAACTGCTGGTCCGGCACCTCGAAGGAGACGTTTTCCAGCGCGCTGAAGGTGCCGCCGTCCGGCGTGCGGTAGCGCAGGCTGACGTTCTCCACCCGCAGGCGGGCCGGGTTGGCAGGTTGCTGACCGGTCACGGCCTGTTCTTCCTGCTTGATCGCTACTGCGCCCATGACGCCACCTTCAGTCGGATGAATCGGAAGAGTTGGTCGGTGATCAGGCCCAGCAGGCCGATGATGGCAATTGCCAGGAAGATCACGTCGACCTGGAAGCCGCGCATGGCCTTGAGGCTGATGTAGCCCAGGCCGCTGGAGGCGGCGACCAGTTCGGCGACCACCAGGTAGGTCCAGGCCCAGCCCATGGTCACGCGCAGGGTGTCGAGCACGCCGGGCAGCGAGGCCGGGCCGAGCACATGGAGGACCACGTCGCGGCGGTTGCAGCCCAGGGTGTAGGAGGCGTTCACCAGGTCCTTGGCGACGCCGCGGGAGACGTCGGCGATCATCACCAGCTGCTGGAAGAACACGCCGAAGATGATCACGGTGACGCGCTGCTCCAGGCCGATGCCGATCCACAGGATGAACAGCGGTACGAAGGAGGTCACCGGCAGGTAGCGGATGAAGTTCACCAGCGGTTCGAGGAAGGCCTGGACGATGCGGAAGCTGCCCATCAGCAGCCCCAGCGGCACCGCCACCAGCGAGGAGATGATGAAGCCGATCATCACCACCTTGACGCTGGCCATCACGTGGGTGGCAAGGGTGCCGTCGCTGGCCAGGCGCACGCCGGCCGCGAGTACCGCGTCCGGGGTCGGCAGGAACATCGCCGGCACCACGCCACCGTAGGAAAGCCCGGCCCACAGGCCGAACACGAGCAGCCAGCACAGCGTGCCGGCGGACCAGACCAGCTTCAACGGCAGGTCGACCTTGGGCGTCAGGCAACGGCTGAGCCAGGATTGCGAACGACGAGGCATCGCGGATTCCTCCAGGCGAGCGGCACCAGGCCGCCCGCGGGGACAAAAAGTGAGACGGTTACTCGGAGACGAAACGCGGGTCGACCAGGTCGTCGTAGCTGACTTCCAGGCGCTTGCCCTGCAGGCCGCTCCAGGTCTCGTTGGCGAGACGGATCAAGCCCTTGATGTCACCGGGCTTGCCGGGGGTGCCAATGAGCTGCTCGCTCATCGCCTTGTCGTAGAAGCGCACGCCCTTGGCGGCATCGGCCAGGGCCTTGGGATCGGAGAGGTAGCCGCCGACGCCCTTGGCCATGATCGCGTAGGCCTCGTCCGGGTGCTCCTTGGTGTATTGCACGGCCTTGTACAGGCCTTTCACCAGGGCCTTCACGTCCTCGGGCTGCTTCTCGATGACGTCGCAGTTGAGGGCGACCACATCGACGATCACGCCGGGAGTGGTGGAGCTGTCCACCAGCACCTTGCCCTGCTGCTTCTCGCGCACCAGCGAGAGATGCGGCTCCCAGGTCACGGCGGCGGGCACGCGACCGGCGATGAAGGCGCTGGCCGCGTCATCGGCGGTCATGTTCTGCACCTTGATGTCGCTCATGTTCATGCCGGCGTGCTTGAGCAGGTAGGCCAGCCAGAATTGCGAGACGGAGCCTTCGTTGACCGCCACCTCCTGGCCCTTGAGCTGGGCCAGCGAGGTGACGTCCTTGCCCACCAGCACGCCGTCGCCGCCATGGCTGTCGTCCAGTGCGGCCACGGCCTTGAAGCAGAACTTGGGCCGGTACTTGAGGATTTCGTCGATGGTGGAGGCGGAGCCGGACAGTTGGCCGGAAGCCTGGGCCGCCATGTACATCGAGGCTTCCTCGATGGTGGTCAGCTGCAGGTCCAGTCCCTGTTCCTTGAAGTAGCCCAGGTCGCGGGCGAGGTACAGGGTGCCGTAGCCGACCCAGGTGGTGTGGCCGATGGACAGGGTGCCGGCCTGCGCGCCAGAAACGGCGGCGAGAGCCAGGGCGGAACACGCGATGGAACGCACGAACAAGGACTTGATCATGAAGCACTCCCACAGCCGTTTGGCTTTTTTGTTGATTTACTGCGGCAGTGGCCAGAAGGCCGGTAAAACCGGGACATGCGCGGCATCGAGCTCTATGGCTCAGCGTCTGAAGGCTTTGTCTCGCGACATGTCTGACAGACCGATGGTCGCCGAAGCGGGAGGCTCGGAAAATTATTAAATATGTCGTTGCGCCATAAGAAAAAGCTGCCTTGCCGGCGAAATTGCACCAGCATGGCGCAGGGGAGAACTCGGACACGCGCGGGTTGTTTCGCGCTGCACTAAGGTTGAACGCAGCTCTCCTCAAGGAAGGTTTCCAACATGGCTTTACGTCCCGTTCTGTCGGCCCTGGCGCTCGCCATCGGGCTGTCGCTGCACCCCGCTCTTTCCGTCGCCGCCGATCCCCAGGCCCCCGCCGTCACCGAGCTGAAATGGCCGCGGGATTTCGCCCTGGGCGAGCAGCACGTGCAGATCTTCCAGCCGCAGATCGAGGGCTGGGACGGCACCCGCATGAGTGGCCGCGCGGCCATCGCCATCGGCCCCGCCAACGGCGCACCGACCTACGGCGTGGCGCAGTTCTCCGCGGCCGCCGCCATCGACAAGGCCACGGGGCTGGTGCAGCTCACCGACCTGCGCATCGACAAGGTGGAAGTACCCACCGCCCCGGACAGCGCCGGCAAGGTGCGCGACGCGCTGGTGGCGCGCCTGCCCAGGGACGGCCTGACCGTCTCCCTCGATGAGCTGCAGGCCAGCTACGCGGTGAACCAGCAGCTCGACCAGCTGCGCCATGTGCAGGTGAAGAACGACGCGCCGCAGATCGTCTTCGCCGCGACCCCGACGGTGCTGGTGATGATCGATGGCCAGCCGAACTGGCAGGCACTGCCGAGCAGCGACTTCCAGCGCGTACTCAACAGCCGCGTGCTGGTCCTGCGCGACGCCCAGGGCAACCACTACCTCAATGCCGCCGGCAACTGGTACACGGCCCAGGCACTGGATGGCAGCTGGCTGGTACTGAGCCAGCCACCCAAGGCGCTGCTCAATGCGCAGCAGGTGGCGGAGAAAGCGGGCCCGGTGGACGCCCTGCTGCCCAAGGACGGCAAGGTGCCGGGCAAGGCGCCGGCGATCCTGGTGGCGACCCGCCCCACCGAGCTGATCGTCAGCGACGGCACCGCACAGATGCAGCCAGTGGACGGCGTCAGCCTGCTGACGATGAAGAATGCCGACCACGCGGTGTTCGTCGATCCGACCCATAACACCTGGTACGTGCTGCTCTCCGGCCGCTGGTTCAGCGGCCCCGGCGAGCAGGGTCCGTGGCAGTTCGTCGAGGGCAAGGACCTGCCCGCCGACTTCGCGAAAATCTCGCCCAGGGACCCGAAGGCCAACGTACTGGTATCGGTGCCCGGCACCCCGCAGGCGAAGGAAGCGGCCATCGCTGCGAGCATTCCGCAGACTGCCTCCGTCTCACGCAGCAAGGCGACCATGAAGGTCAGCTACGACGGCGCGCCCAGCTTCCAGCCCATCAGCGGGACAAGTCTGCAGTACGCGGTGAACACGCCGACACCGGTGATCGAGGTCGCCGCCAACCAGTTCTTCGCCGTCACCAACGGCGTCTGGTTCGTTGCCCCCAGCCCCACCGGGCCCTGGCAGGTGGCAACCGAGGTGCCGGCGGCGATCTACGGCATCCCGCCCAGCTCGCCGGTGTACTACGTGACCTACGTGCACATCTACTCGGTCACCCCGCAGACCGTGGTGGTGGGCTACTCCCCCGGCTACCTGGGCGTGGTGGTGAACAGCGACGGCACGGTGGTCTACGGCACCGGCTACACCTACCCGGCCTACGTCAGCCAGACCGTCTACTACGGCTATCCGCCGACCTACGGCTACGGCGCAGGCTTTGCCGTGGGCGCGCTGACCGGCTTCGCCTTCGGTTACGCGGCGGGCGCCTACTGGGGCTCTCCGGAACCCTACTGGGGCCCGTACTGGGGCCCCTATCCGCACGGCGGCTGGAGCTACGCCAACGTGAACCAGGCGAACTTCTACGGCCGCTGGGGCCAGGGCACGGTCACCCACGCCTATGGCTACAACGGCTGGACCGGCACCCAGTGGCAGGGCAGCTCGGCGGTGGGCTACAACCCGCGCACCGGGACGCACTTCCAGGGCGCCCAGGGTTCGGCCTTCAATCCCTACACCGACGAGGGCGCGGCCGGGCGGCGCGGGGCTTACTCCAATGCTTCCACCGGCATGTCCGGCGCGGGCCGCAGCGGCGTGGCCTACGACGCCGACAGCGGTGACTTCAAGGCCGGCCAGCAGGGCATCCAGCACAACGCCCAGACCGGCCGCACCACCATCGCCGAGCGGGGCGTCTCCGGCGACGTGGACGACGGACGCGGCAGCTACGACAAGCAGAACCAGGGCATCAGCTACAACCGGCGCACTGGCAACGCCGTGGCCTGGAAGAACGGCGACGTCTACGCCGGCCACGACGGCAACGTCTACCAGCACACCGACAGCGGCTGGCAGCAGCACACCAGCAACGGCTGGCAACCGGTGCAGCAGAGCCAGGCCAACGTCCGCAGCCAGCTGGACCAGCAATACCAGTCGCGGCAGATCGGCCAGCAGCGCTTCAACCAGACCCAGCGGCAGTGGGGCGGTGGCGGCTTCGGTGGCGGGCATTTCGGCGGGGGCCATTTCGGTGGAGGCGGCTTCCGCCGCTGAGTCTGTGGACAAGGTTTTCCACAGCGCTGATGACTGTGGAAAACCGCTCTGGGCAAGGTGAGAAACTTATCCACACGCCTTGCCCTTTCCCGCACGCCCTCGGCAAGATGCCCGCTCCCACCACCATCGCGGGGTTGCCGTGACCGCTCTGTTCCAGGCCCTCTGGCCGTTGTTCGCGCTGATCGTCGGCGGCTTCGTGCTGCGCCGCAAAGGTTTCCCCGGCGACGCCTTCTGGCCGGCAGCGGAGCGGCTCAACTACTTCATCCTGTTCCCCGCGCTGCTCGCCAGCAGCCTGGCCAGTGCACCGCTGAACGACCCCGGCCTCGCCCGCCAGGCGCTGGCGGTGGTGCTGGGCCTGGGCATCGCCTGGGTCGCCCTGCTGGTCGTCAAGCGCCTGCGCGGCTGGAACGCCGCACGTTTCGGCGCCATAGCCCAGGGCGTTTTGCGCTTCAACACCTACCTGGGACTTGCCGCTGTCGGCAGCCTGTACGGCAAGCCGGGGCTGACCCTGGCCGCGCTGATGCTGGCGCTGATGGTGCCGACGGTGAACGTGATGTCGGTGTGGGCGCTGACCGCCGAGCGCGGCATCAGCCTGCGCTCGCTGCTGCTACCGATCGTGAAGAACCCGCTGATCCTCGCCTGCGTGGCCGGCGCTCTGCTCAATGTCACGGGTATCGGCCTGCCTGGCGGCACCGACCGGCTGTTCAACCTGCTCGCCGTGGCCAGCCTGCCGCTGGGCCTGCTCTGCGTCGGCGCCGCGCTGCAGCCGCAGGAACTGCGCGCGGAAGTCTCGGCGCTGGGCTGGAACTGCGCGATCCGCCTGCTGGCCATGCCGCTGCTGGCCTTCGCCATCGCCCGACTGCTGGCCCTGCCGCCGCTGGAAAGCGCGCTGCTGGTGCTGTTCTTCGCCTTGCCCACAGCCCCGACCGCCTATGTGCTGACCCGCCAACTGGGTGGCGAGAGCGGACTGATGGCCGGGATCATTACCCTGCAGACATTGCTGGCCGGCGCGAGTCTGCTGGTGGTGATGGGACTGATCCAGTCACTCGGCTGATCCGCTGACGCTGCCTATCGCCAATACAGTGATCCACAATGGCTGCAGGCGATCCTGGCGTGATCGGGCTGAGCTGATCTCGGCTTCTCTCTCGTAACGAGGCAACTCCGTGCGCAACTGGCTGACTCTGCTGGCTCTGGTCGCTCCTCTGTGCTGGGCGACGGATGCGGCGAAGGACTTCACCTTCGCCGGCACTGACTATTTCCATCGCTGGTCGCGGGAGGATCAGCACGAGTTCACACCGCAAGGCCAGACGGACCTGGCGAAATGGCAGGACATGCTCACCCTGCACCGCTACACGGCGGCCACGAATGCCGAGCAGATGGCGGCCGTGGCCAACGCTGTGCTGGACAACTACAAGCAGCAGGGCGCGATGATTCTCAAGGTCGACGCCAGCCCCGCCCGGGGCAGTCAGCCCGCGGTCTATTTCATTGCCGCCGTGTTCCCGCAACCGAGCTTCATCGAAGCGGTATTCACCCGCCTCCGGCTGGAGAACGGCGTGGGCACGGGGGTGATCTACTCCCACAGGCTCTACGGCAAGGCGATTGGCGAAAGCATGAGCGCCTGGCTCAAGGCCAACGCCGAGGCGCGGGAGAACGAGCTGATGGATTGGCAGCCGCCGGCCAAAGCTTTCCAGCGCCGTTGAATCAGCACGGGGAAGATTCGCTGCCAGGCTATCGCGGGCAGGGCCCGCTCCGACAGAAATCGCTCCGATCAGCGGTCATCGTCCGCGAAAGCCTGCTGAAAGCTTGACCCCCTAGCATCGCCGCCTCGGTCCTCCCGGCCGGACCTGCGTTCGCGCAGCGTACAAAAACAACAATCGGTGATTGCCCATGCCCCGCTTCCTGTCCCTACCCGCCCCGACTCCGTCCGCACCGCGCGTGCTTATCCACAGCCGCTGCTGAATCCCCCGCGCCGACCCGGAGTTATCCCCATGCTGACTTTCCTTGCCTTCGCCATGGTGGCGACCTTCATGTTCCTGATCATGACCAAGCGTCTGTCGGCGCTGATCGCGCTGATCCTGGTCCCGATCGCCTTCGCCCTGCTCGGCGGCTTCGCCAAGGGCCTGGGGCCGATGATGCTGGACGGCATCCGCACCCTGGCGCCGACCGGTGTGATGCTGATGTTCGCCATCCTCTACTTCGCCATCATGATCGACTCCGGACTGTTCGACCCGGCGGTGCGGCGCATCCTCAGGCTGGTCAAGGGCGACCCGCTGAAGGTATCGATGGGCACCGCCGCGCTGGCGATGATCGTCTCGCTGGATGGCGACGGCTCGACCACCTACATGATCTGCGTGGCGGCCGTGCTGCCGCTGTACAGCCGGCTGGGCATGAGCCCGCTGCTGATGGCCTGCCTGATCATGCTCTCCAGCGGCGTGCTGAACATGACCCCCTGGGGCGGCCCGACCGCCCGCGCGGCCAGCGCACTGCACGTGGACCCGGCAGACATCTTCGTGCCGATGATCCCGGCCATGCTTGCCGGCATCGCGGCGATCTTCGGCCTGGCCTGGGTCTACGGCAAACGTGAGCGTGCCCGCCTGGGCGAGCTGCACCTGCCGACCGACCACGACGCCATGGCCGAGGTCAGCGTCTCGCAGTTCCCCGAAGCGCGCCGGCCTAAGCTGCTGTGGTTCAACGCGGTGCTCACGGTGGTCCTGATGGGCACCCTGATCGCCGGCCTGCTGCCGATGCCGGTTCTCTTCATGATCGCCTTCGGTATCGCGATGATCGTGAATTATCCCTGCATCATGGAGCAGAAAAAGCGCATCGGCGCCCATGCCGAGAACGTCCTCGCGGTGGTCTCGCTGATCTTCGCCGCCGGGGTCTTCACCGGGATTCTTTCCGGAACGGGGATGGTCGAAGCCATGTCGAAAAGCCTGCTGGCGGTGATCCCGCCGGCGCTGGGGCCGTACCTGGCGACCATCACGGCGCTGGTGAGCATGCCGTTCACCTTCTTCATGTCGAATGACGCTTTCTACTACGGCGTGCTCCCGGTACTCTCCCAGGCCGCCGCGCAGTACGGCATCACCCCGGTGGAAATGGCCCGCGCCTCCATTGTCGGCCAGCCGGTACACCTGCTCAGCCCGCTGGTGCCCTCGACCTACCTGCTGGTGGGGCTGGCCAAGGTGGACTTCGGCGACCACCAGCGCTTCACCCTCAAGTGGGCCGTGCTGGTGTGCCTGGCGATCCTCGCCGCGGCCCTGCTGCTGGGCCTTTTTCCTCTCTTTAACGACTGACTTCGAGTACCGCTCAAATGGAATGGCTGACCAGCCCTGAAATCTGGATTGCGTTCTTCACCCTGACTGCCCTGGAAATCGTCCTGGGCATCGACAACATCATCATGATTTCCATCCTGGTCGGCCGCATGCCCAAGCACATGCAGCCGCGCACGCGCTTCTTCGGGCTGGCGCTGGCGATGGTCACGCGCATCCTGCTGCTGCTCTCGATCACCTGGGTCATGCGCCTCACCGCGGACCTGTTCGAAGTGTTCGGCCAGGGCATCTCCGGGCGCGACCTGATCCTGTTCTTCGGCGGCCTGTTCCTCCTGTGGAAAAGCAGCAGCGAGATCTTCCACGGCCTGGAAGGCGAGGACGAAACCGAGGGCGAACCCAAGAGCGTGATGGGCGGCTTCATCGGCACCATCATCCAGATCGCCATCATCGACATCGTGTTCTCGCTGGACTCGGTGATCACCGCCGTGGGCATGGTCTCCAACGTGCCGGTGATGGTCGCGGCGATCGTTGTCGCGGTGCTGGTGATGATGCTGGCGGCCGGCGCCATCAGCGACTTCATCGACAAGCACCCGTCGCTGAAGATGCTGGCGCTGTCGTTCCTCATCGTGGTCGGCACCGTGCTGATCGCCGAAGCCTTCGAAGTCCACGTGCCCAAGGGCTATGTCTACTTCGCCATGGCCTTCTCGCTGGCGGTGGAAGCGCTGAACATCCGCATGCGCACCGCGCGCGGCAAGAAGGAAGACCCGGTGAAACTGCGCAAGGACATTCCGGGGCAGTAATTCACAAGTGTTATCCACCGGCGGTGAATAACAGCCGGGCAATAAAAAGCCGGGCTATCCACAGCCCGGCTTATCCACAGCAGCTCGACGTCAAGGGCGTGCGACCGGCTCCGGCCAGTTCAGCACGCCCTTGTCGTTGAAGCGCACCGTGCCGAACAGGCCACCCGCCAGCTTGCCGTTGATCTCGTAGGGCATGCCCTGGCGCGGCGGCCCGCCGGACAGGCCCCAGGCCTGGCGGAAGGCGGAAAAGGCCGAGATGCTCACCGGCACGCTGATCACTGTTTCGCCGAAGCGCGGCACCTGCCCGCTGGCGTCGCTCACCCCGCTGGCCAGCGGCTGGCCGTTCACCGACAGGTCCAGGGCGATGCCGTTGTAGTCGATGGCCTGGTCATTGGGGTTCTGCACCCGCAGCTTGACCGTGAAGCGCGCTTCCATGCCCTGCCCGGTGGCCGGCTCCAGGCCGACCAGATCGATGTTCAGCGGGTCGCGCGTGCCGAACAGGCTGCTGCAGGCGCCCAGCGCCAGCAGCAAGGTCATCAGGGCAATACGCCGGGCAATCGCCATGCTTTCTCCTTGTCGATTCACTTCAGGGTCGCCGGGCGCAGGCGCCAGACGGTGTTACCCACATCGTCGGCCACCAGCAGGCCGCCGAACTTATCCACAGCGACGCCGACCGGCCGGCCCATGGCTTCGTCGTTGTCGTTGATGAAGCCGTCCAGCACCGTCACCGGCTGGCCGTTGGGCTTGCCGCCGCCGAAGGGGATGAACACCACCTGGTAGCCGCTGCGCGGCTTGCGGTTCCACGAGCCGTGCTGGCCGATAAATACCCCGCCACGATAGCGCTCCGGCAGCAGACTGCCCTGATAGAAGGCAAGGCCGAGGGAAGCGGTGTGCGCGCCGAGGGCGTAATCCGGCACCAGCGCCTCCGCCACCCTGTCCGGGCGCGGCGGCTCAACGCGTTTATCCACATGCTGGCCGTAATAACTCCAGGGCCAGCCGTAGAAGCCGCCGTCCTTCACCGAGGTCATGTAGTCGGGCACCAGATCGTTGCCCAGTTCGTCGCGTTCGTTGACGGCTGTCCACAGGGCGCCGCTGTTGGGCTCCCAATCCAGCCCGTTGGGGTTGCGCAGGCCGGAGGCGAACACCCGCACGTTGCGGTTGGACAGGTCGATCTGCAGGATCGCCGCGCGGTTCTTCTCCGTATCCAGGCCGTTCTCGCCGACGTTGCTGTTGGAGCCGACGGTGGCGTAGAGGTAATGGCCGTCAGGGCTGGCGAGGATGTTCTTGGTCCAGTGGTGGTTGATCGGCCCGCCCGGCAGGTCGACGACCTTCTCGGCCTTGGCGCTGATCGTCGTCTCGCCGGTCTTGTAGGGGAAACGCACCACCGCGTCGGCATTGGCGACGTACAGCCAGTTATCCACAAGGGCCATGCCGAAGGGCGAGAACAAACCCTCGAGCAGCACGCTGCGCTGCTCCGGCACGCCGTCGCCATCGGCATCGCGCAGCAGGGTGATGCGGTTGGCGCTAGGTACGTTGGCGCCGGCCTTCTCCATCACCTTGCCGGCGACCCAGTCCTTCAGTCCGCCGGACTCTTCCCTGGGCGGCGCCGAGCTTTCCGCCACCAGCACGTCGCCGTTGGGCAGCACGTAAAGCCAGCGCGGGTGTTCGAGCTTGTCGGCGAAGCGCTGCACTTCCAGGCCTTCGGCCGCTCGCGGCTTCTGGTCGGCAGGCCAGCCGGTGGCATTGGCGATGTTGACGGTAGGCAGCAGGCTGCTCTGCGGTTCCGGCAGCTGCGGTTGCGGCCCGGTACCGGCGGTGAATGGCAACGCCGACTTGTCGCCACAACCGGTAACCGCCAGCGCAATCAGGAGGGGGAACGACCAACGCATGGGACTACTCCTCGACCCTTGGTGTGTTTCTTTCAGCAAGTGGACAGGCAGTCTAGACATTACCGCTCGCCATTCCGTGCGAAATAACCGATGCAAAGGCGCTCGCATCCGCTTTTGATCGGCTTTACTGACAGACAGGATTGCCGGCAAATCAGAGATTTGGCGAACCCTCAAGGAAGAACGGGGGTCTACCATGACAGTCTTGTGACAATCGCCTGAGCGTTGCCGTGTCCTTCTCGGCCCTCCGCGCTGTCTGTACGGAGCCGCGGGCGAGGTCGTTACAGGGTCCGTTGACGGACGCACCGCCCACGGGCCCGCTTGAGTGCGAGGGGGCCCGACATGCTCAAACTGCTCGATCTGCTCTCTGCCGTCGCCCTGTTGGTGTGGGGCACACATATCGTCCGCACCGGCATCCTCAGGGTCTACGGCAGTAACCTGCGAAAAATCCTCAGCCGCAGCGTGGAGAAGCGCCCGCTGGCCTTCGCCGCCGGCATCGGCGTCACCGCCCTGGTGCAGAGCAGCAACGCCACGGCGCTGCTGGCCACCTCCTTCGTCGCCACCGGGTTGATGGCCCTGGCGCCGGCGCTGGCGATCATGCTCGGCGCCGACGTCGGCACGGCACTGATGGCGCGGGTGCTGACCCTGGACCTGTCCTGGCTGTCGCCGCTGCTGATCTTCTTCGGAGTGATCTTCTTCCTCGGCCGCAAGCAGACGCGCCTCGGCCAGCTGGGCCGGGTGTTCATCGGCCTGGGGTTGATCATCCTCGCGTTGCAGCTGATCGTCGCCGCCGCCGAGCCCATGACCCAGGCCAAGGGCGTGAAGGTGCTGTTCTCCAGCCTCACCGGCGACGTGATGCTGGACGCCCTGACCGGCGCGCTGTTCGCGATGATTTCCTACTCCAGCCTGGCCGCCGTCCTGCTCACGGCAACATTGGCGGCGTCCAAGGTGATCTCGCTGAAGGTGGCGCTGTGCCTGGTGGTCGGCGCCAACCTGGGCAGCGGCATCCTGGCGATGATCAGTGCTTCCTCGCAGAACGCCGCCGGTCGCCGCGTGGCGCTGGGCAGCCTGCTGTTCAAGGTCGCCGGCTGCGCCCTGGTGCTGCCGCTGGTGGGTCCGCTGGCCGAGTGGATCGACCACTGGCAGTTCAGCACCGCCGAACTGGTGATCGCCTTCCATGTGCTCTACAACGCCACCCGCTGCCTCGCCTGCCTGCCGCTGACCGGGCAGATGGCGGCTTTCTGCACGCGCATCATGCCCGACCGCCATTCCCCGGAAGACACCGTCCGCCCGCGCCACCTTGATCCGGCGGCGCTGGATACGCCGAGCCTGGCGCTGGTCAACGCGGTGCGCGAAACCCTGCGCATGGGCGATATCGTCGAGCAGATGCTGAACAACCTGATGCAGGTTATCCACAGCGGCGATCCGCTGCTGGGCAAGGAAATCCGCAAGCAGGACGACGATGTCGACGCGCTCTACACCGCGATCAAGCTGTACCTGGCACGCATGCCCCGCGAGGACCTGAGCGAAGCCGACAGCCGCCGCTGGGCGGAGATCATCGAACTGGCGATCAACCTGGAGCAGGCCGGCGACATCATCGAGCACATGCTCGGCGCCGTGCAGGACAAGAAGACTTCGCGCAGCCGCTCCTTCTCCGACAACGGCCTGGAGGAGATCACCGTGCTGCACGGCCAACTGGTGGCCAACCTGCGCCTGTCGCTCTCGGTGTTCCTCAATGGCGACCAGGAAGGCGCCAAGCGCCTGCGCCGCGCCAAGCAGCGCTTCCGCCTGCAGGAACGACGCTTCGCCCACTCCCACGTCGACCGCCTGCGCCAGCAGGTGGTGCAGAGCATCGAGACCAGCTCGCTGCACCTTGATCTGATCAGCGACATGAAACGCTTGAACTCGCTGTTCTGCGCCATCGCCTATGCTGTGCTGGACAACCCCGATGCCAGCAGTTCGGCAATCGGCGAACCTGTGGAAGACGAAGACTTCGTCGAACGCGAAGTCGAAGCGGTACAGGATCACCAGCGGCCGGCTCCCCCCGGCTCCAGCGCGACGGGTTGATGGCCAGGGGGCCTGTGCGAACGTTCCGTCGGAACCTTCGCCAGCCCCTACAAAGTCCTGATATCACGATGCCCAGGGTTCGGGCAGAATCCGCCGCCATGGAAGCATGCACTCAATCCCAACGCCCTCCCTCGGTCAGCGCCAGCCTGACCCAGGCCATCCTACTGGCGGCTGTGCGTCTCGGTCTGAACCGCGACGCCCTGCTCGCCGCCAGCGGCATTCAAGAATCCCAGCTCAGCGACCCGGACGCGCGCATCGACTTCGCGTTGCAGGAGCGCATGTGGCAGGTGATCCAGACCGACCTGAAGCATGACGAGCCCGGCCTGGCCATGGGCCGTGCGCTGTCACCGGCATCCTTCAGCGCGCTGGGCTACCTGCTGCAGTCGAGCACCACGATGGGTGACGCCCTCGAGTCGGCCATGCGCTACCAGCGCCTGGTGGGCGAAGGCGGCCAGGTATCCATCGAGGCCCAGGCCGAGATCATCTGGGTGAGCTACCGCCCGCTGAACCCGGAACCGCCAGCCACCCGCGCCCGCGCGCTGGCGCTGCTGGGGTTCTGGTCACGGCAGTTGCGCGCCCTGCTCAGCGGCCTGCAACTGGCCGGCTGCCGTTTCATCCACAGCCAGCCGGAAAGCCTCGCGGACTACGAAAAGGCCTTCGACTGCCCTCTGCAATTCGACGCACCGGACTATGCCCTGGGCCTGCCCCGGGCGCTCATCGATACTCCGCTGCCGCAGGCCAACCCGCCGCTGCGTGATCTGTTGCGCCAGCACGCGGAGGGCCTGCTCGCCCGCCTGCCCAGCGCCAGTGTCAGTGGCCGGGTAGTCGCCCTGCTCGGCGAGCAACTGACCCGCGGCGAACCCGGCCGTGCTGCCGTCGCCAGCGAACTGGGCCTGAGCGAACGCACGCTGCAACGCCGGCTGGCGGAGGAAGGCAGCAGTTATCAACAGCTGCTGGCCGATACCCGGCGGCAATTGGCGGAGCGCTACCTGGGGGAAGGCAACCTGCCGGCCACGGATATCGCCGCCCTGCTCGGTTATTCCGAGCCCAGCGTGTTCTTCCGCGCCTTCCGCCACTGGACTGGGCTGACGCCGGGCGAGTATCGCCAGCGGCGGCGCCAGTCGGAGAGCTGACGAGAGCTGCCAGGGGCCGATCCCGGAGATCGGCTCACAGGTTTTTCAACAGACTTGTCTACAGGTTTTCCACAGAACCGCGAATCAGCCGTTCGGGCCCCGCGCGGCCAGATAGGCCAGGAACGCCTCGCGGCTGGAGTAGCGCGGTTCGTAACCGAACTCTTCTTTCAGCCGTCGGTTGTCCAGCACCGGCCGGTAGCGCAGGTAGTCCACCTGCTCGGGCCCGAAGCGCGACAGCCCCAGCGGCTTGAGCAGCCCCAACCCTACGCGCATCAGGCTTGCCGGCATTGGCCGGTAGGGTTTGTTGAGCAGGCCGGCGATCTCGCGCATGGACAATGCGCCGTCACCGGCGAGGTTGTAGATGCCCTCGCTGCCGCGTTCCAGCCCCTGGCGGATCACGTTCACCACGTCCTGGTCCCAGATGAACACGAAGCGGCTGCGATGCCCGAGCACTCCCACCAGAGTGGGACGGGCGAACAGCTCGGCCAATGGGTTATGCACACGCCGACCAAGGATGGTGCCAGGGCGCAGGATGAGTTGCTTGAGCTGTGGATAACGCTCCCGCGCGTTGGCCAGCAGTTGCTCGATCTCCTGCTTGCAGCGGGCGTGGAGCAGGTGGGGATGGCCGCGAAGTGGATGCGATTCGTCGATCCATTCGGCGTTGTCGCGGTGGAAGCCATAGGCGGCGCCGGAACTGGTCACAATCAGCTGCTGGACGCCGGTGTCCCGCGCCGCTTCGATCAGCGCGCGGGTGCCGCCGACCTCGATGGCATGGCGCTTCTGCGGCGTCATCTCCCGCGGCGGATTCACGACCGCGGCCAAATGCACGATCGCGTCGGGCTTCCAGTGTTCCACGCAGGCCCGCGTGTTGGCGGCCACGCTGAGGTCCAGCGCTACCGGCTCGATGTTCGGCCGCAGGCCCTGGGACTTGATCCGCTGCATATCGGCGGCAATGAGCGTCCAGTCCAGATGCTGAACAGCAAGCTCATTGAGCAGGCTCTGCCCGAGAATTCCCGCGGCGCCGGTAACCAGGACACGCATGTAGCCTCCAGATCGCTCCGCGCGGAACGAACAACGGGTCCATCAGTGAGGTTAGATGATCTGAGCGTAGTGTCGTGGTCCGGCAGCGACAGTGACCATGCAAGCCAGTGCCCATGACCGAAGATGCCACCCGACAAAGGTTGAACGCGGTGGGTTCGCGCCGGTCAATCCGCTATCCTCACGGCTTTGCGTTCAGGCACACCGCTCATGCGTTGGTTGTTCGTCCCCCTGTTGTCCCTGCTGCTCAGCGCCTGGTCCCATGCGGACCAGCGACAGACGGTCGAGGCCTACCAGTTGGCGAACGGCATGGGCGTGCTGTTCAAGCCCACCCGCGAGAAGGGCCACGTGTCGATCCGCCTGATCGTCGGTGTCGGCTTCAGCGATTTCAGTTGCCGCGACCGCCAGCTTCCGCACCTGATGGAGCACCTGTTCTTCAGTGGCCTGGACGGCGGCGACGAGGCCGACCTCGAAGCGCGCATGCAGGCCCTGGGCGGTCAGTGGAACGCCTACACCAGCGAGGGCGACACCGCCTTCGTCGTCGAATCCCCCGCGGCCACCCAGCGCCAGGTGCTGGACCTGCTGCTGGAAATCATCACCCGCACCCAGCTCGACCAGCGCAAGATCGACTCCGCCAAGCAGGTGCTGGTGCGCGAGGATGGCGGCCACTATTCGCACCTGCAGCGCTGGCTGGATCACCAGAACGTCAGCCGCGCCGGCCAGGAACAACTGGCCGTGGAGCTGGGGCTGTCCTGCGATGAGCGCGCGCCTGTGGATAACCTCACCCAGGCCCAGCTGGAGCAGCTGCGCAAGGACTGGTACGTCCCCGGCAACATGACCCTGATCATCGTCGGCGACCTCGACCCGCGTTTGCCGGTCTACCTGGGCCGCACCTATGGCGCTCTCGTCGATCACGACACGCCGGAGCACCGCGACCTGCCGCAAATGAAGAAAGCCGCCGAGCGCCAGCGCAGCCTGACCACCGGGTTGTTCGGCGAGAGTGCAGTCCTGCACTGGATATTCCCCGAGCCCGAGGATGCCGACGGCGCCACGCTGGACCTGCTGCAGGCCTACCTGAACGATGCGCTCTACACCGAGCTGCGCGTACGCCGCGAGCTGTCGTACGGCCCCTGGAGCGAACGCACCGCCTGGGCCAACCAGGGCTTCATGAGCCTCAACGCGAATGTCGAGCGGGATGAGCAGGAGGTCGCGCAAAAGGCCCTGAGGGAGCTGGTGGAAAAGATCCGCCACGACGGCCTCGACCCTCAGCGCTTTGCCCGCATCCAGCGCGTGGCGCGGGCGCAACTGGCCTGGAGCACGCCGGGCAATTCGACACTGGCGGATTACTACTGGGGCGCGCTGGCGGACTTCGACGACGGCAAGTTCCCGGACGAGGACAAGCGCCTGGCGAAGGTCAGCCTGGCTCACGCCAACGACGTGGCGAAGCAGTTGTTCAAGGATGAGGGTTATCTGCGCATCGAGAAGCCGCTGCTGGATGACGACATGGTCTATCCGCTGGCGGCGCTGGGCGCGGTGTTGCTGGCAGTACTGGTGGGGCTGGCGCTGTGGCGCCGACGGGGCTGAAACCCCGTCGGAACGCCTTCAGGCTTCAGAGTGCGAGGCGGCGGATGACCTGGCAGGAATCATCCGGGTCGACCTGGGCGCGGAAGCCCAGCTCGCGCGCCATGTCACGCATGTCGCGGTCCATGGACGAGTCGATCGAGTACATCTGGTGGAAACCGTTGCGCTTGGCCACGTCGATCAGGTGGCGCATCAGCGCAAGACCGAGGCCCAGTTGCTTGAACTCGTCGGCGACGGTCACCGCGCATTCGCACTGCTGGTTATCCACAGCCGCGTAACGGCTGATGCCGACTTCGCGCAGTTCGCCATCCACATGGGTCAGGGCGATGAAGGCCATGGTGGTCTGGTAGTCGACATCCATGAGGCGATCGAGCAGCTTGTCGTCGATCTTCACTTCGCCATGGAAGCGGAACTTGCGGGTCATCGGGGACAGGCGCTCGAGGAACAGGCGTTCGCGCTCGCGATCTTCCGCGCGCAACGGGCGGATCAGCACATGGCTGCCGTCGTCGAGGGTTTCTATCCAGTGATCGGCGCCAACAGCCCCGAGGGCTGCGAGCTCGGCGGTGGTGTGGGTCATCATGACGCGTTCTCCGCTGGCGAAGAGGGATTGGGATGACCCTATCCTTCTCCCACGGATGCCGGGCGGGCCTGACCTGGGTCAATGCCGCCCGGAACCGTACTGGGGCAGAACGTCGCAGCTGAACTCAGGCGCTGGCGGCCAGGGCCCCGGGGCGCACGCGGGCGCCCTTGCGGAACAGCACCAGGGTGGCGAGCAGGCCCAGGGCCGCTGCACCGCTGAGCCAGATGCCAGGCGCGGCCTTGTTGTCCAGGGTGTGGATAAGCCAGGTGCAGACCGCGGGGGTGAAACCGCCGAAGGTCGCGGTCGCCAGGCTGTAGGCCAGGGAGAAGCCGGTAGTGCGCACGTCCGCCGGCATGATCTCGGTGAGCGCGACGACCATCGCGCCGTTGTAGCTGCCATAGAGGAAGGACAGCCACAGCTCCACTTCCAGCAGGCGCGCGAAGCTCGGCTCGGCCACCAGCCAGGACAGCATCGGGTAGGCGGTGACCAGCGCCAGCACGGTGGCGGTCAGCAGCAGCGGCTTGCGCCCGATACGGTCGGATACCGCGCCCATCAGCGGCAACCAGATGAAGTTGGACAGACCCACGCACATGGTCACCAGCAGGCTGTCGAAGTCCGACAGGTGCAGTTCGTTCTTGCCGAAGGTCGGGGTGTAGGCGGTGATCAGGTAGAAGGACACCGTGGTCATCACCACCATGGCGGTGCCGGCCAGCACCAGGCCGAAGTTCTGGCCGATGGAGCGCAGCACCTGGCTCAGGGTCGGACGATGCTTGCGCTGCTGGAACTCGGGGGTTTCCTCCAGCGAGCGGCGGATGATGAACAGCGCCGGGACGATCAGGCAGCCGACGAAGAAGGGCACGCGCCAGCCCCATTCGCCCATGTCCTGCGGGCTCAGCCAGTGGTTGAGGATCACCCCCAGCAGGCCGGCGAAGACCACCGCAACCTGTTGGCTCGCCGACTGCCAGCTGACGAAGAAGCCACGCTTGCCGGGGGTGGCGATTTCCGCCAGGTACACCGACACGCCGCCCAGCTCCACGCCAGCGGAGAAGCCCTGCAGCAGCCGGCCGAACAGCACCAGCAGCGGCGCTGCCACACCGAGCGTGGCGTAGCCCGGGACGAAGGCGATCAGCAGGGTGCCCATGGCCATCAGGCCCAGCGTGATGATCAGCCCCTGGCGGCGGCCGTGGCGGTCGATATAGGCGCCAAGGAAGATGGCGCCGAGCGGGCGCATCAGGAAACCGGCGCCGAAGGTCGCCAGCGACAGCATCAGGGAGGCGAAGGGGTCATCGCCGGGGAAGAAGGTCTTGGCAATGGCGGTGGCATAGAAGCCATACACCATGAAGTCATACATCTCGAGGAAGTTGCCACTCACCACACGGAAGACGGCTTTGGCTTTGGAGTTGTTCGAGGCCATAAGAACATCACTCAGGGCTGTTACACGGGGGACTTCCCGGCAGGGAAATCGATGATCCCCATCCGCGGCAGGCAGGCACTGGATGGGCGATTGATTTGTAACCCTATGTGTAAAAGCCTCGGCTCGACAATCAGAAAATGGCTGAAAGGCCCATATTTACTGGAATTGAAAGATTGGCGAAAGCTTCGTGACCGCTCGTCGGAAGACTGTGTTTAGCGATAGAGCTCTCATTCTTCTAAATATATTCAAATCAATAGATAAGTCACTTGACCCTTTACATATTTAACTTCCTACACAATTAACTGTAGGAAACTTTCATTATTCAAGATAATTCCCAATGAAATATCGCAAGTAAGAATCTTATTTTTATATAAGAAATTTCCCTAATTAGAAGTTAGCTTTCCCACAAAAAAGGGAGAGCTTTCACATGAAGAATCTATGGGGAATTTTGTTGCTGTGTTCCCTGGCCGGCTGCAACGGCTGGGTCTCGCCGGAAACCGATGGCCGCCTGACGGAGCGCTACTTCACCGTCCTCTCCGGACCACCGATTCCGGGCTTCATCGTCGCCTCGGCGGTGCAATGGAATGCCGATTACGCCGTGACCGCCGCTCATACGCCGTTCCTGCGCAACCAGGCCTATCGCTGCAGTACCGGCTGCGACCTGCTGTTCATCGCGCACAAGGCTGACGGTGCGCTGCCGCAATGGCGCCAGTTCCGCGCTGGCGAGGTGGTCACGGCGCTGGGCAGCAGTTCTTTGCTGATTCCGATGAGCAGCATGGGCAAGATCTGGCCGGTGCCCTTTGTCGATGACGGTTCGGCCAGCGGCGAACGCTACGGCGTGCACGACGCGGCCATCGCCAAGGGCATGTCCGGCGGGCCGCTGATCGGCAGCGACGGCAGCGTGCTGGGGATCAACATCGGCTTCCAGGCAGGCTTCCGGCCGCCGGCGAACCGCCCGGAGCTGGCCGGTATGTCACGCCTGAGCGTGTTCGTGCCCTATAGCGTGATCCAGCGCGAGTGGCTGCTGTTCCAGGCCCAGTCGGTGCGCAAGGCCGCTCACGCGCTTCAGGCGAAGAACCAGTAGCAGACGCCGATGGACGCCAGTACGCCGGCCAGGTCCGCCAGCAGCGCGCAGCCCACGGCATGGCGGGCACGCTGGATGCCGACCGCGCCGAAGTACACGGCGAGCACGTAGAAGGTGGTCTCGGTACTGCCCTGAACGGTAGCCGCTACCAGGGCCGGGAAGCTGTCCACGCCATGGGATTGCATGGTCTCCAGCAGCATCGCCCGCGCGGCGCTGCCGGAGAATGGCTTGACCAGGGCGGTGGGCAACGCATCGACAAAGCGGGTGTCCCAGCCGACGCCTTCCACCACCCAGCGGATGCCGTCCAGCGCCATCTCCAGGGCACCAGAGGCGCGCAGCACGCCGACTGCGCAAAGCATTGCGACCAGGTAGGGCAGCAGGCTCTTGGCGACGTCGAAGCCTTCCTTCGCACCGTCGACGAAGGTTTCGTACACCGGCACCTTCTTCAGCCAGCCGACGACGAGGAACAGCATGATGATGCCGAACAGCGTCAGGTTGCCCAGCAACGAGGACAGCTGCGCCAGCGCGGCGGAGGACAGTCCCGCCAGCAGTGCCATGAAGGCACCCAGCGCCAGCGCGCCGGGAATCAGGTACGCCAGCACTACCGGGTCCCACAGGCGCAGGCGCTGCATCACCGCCACGCTGAGCAGGCCGACCAGCGTGGAGGCGCTGGTCGCCAGCAGGATCGGCAGGAATACCAGGGTCGGGTCCACCGCGCCTTGCTGGGCGCGGTACATGAAGATGGTCACTGGCAGCAGGGTCAGCGACGAGGCGTTGAGCACCAGGAAGAGAATCTGCGCGTTGCTCGCGGTGGTGCTGCCGGGGTTGAGCTCCTGCAGCGCCTTCATCGCCTTCAGGCCGATGGGCGTAGCGGCGTTGTCCAGGCCCAGGCCGTTGGCGGCGAAGTTCAAGGTGATCAGGCCGATGACCGGGTGGCCAGCGGGCACTTCGGGCATCAGGCGACGGAACAGCGGGCCGAGCAGCACCGCGAGCTTCTCCACCAACCCGGCCTTCTCGGCGATGCGCAGGAAGCCCAGCCACAGCGTCAGGGTGCCGAACAGCAGCACCATGACCTCTACCGACAGCTTGGCCATGGCGAACAGGCTTTCCACCATGGCGGCGAACACGGTGGCCTCGCCACCCAGCAGCCAGCGGGAAAGCGCGGTGACCGCCGCGACGATGAAAAAGCCCAGCCACAGGCCGTTGAGCATGCGATGTCCCCCTTGGAATGGCCGCGATGATAGCGGCACGGGCCAGTCCTACGCCAGAAACGACAAGGCCCCGGACGAAACCGGGGCCTTGTGGCTAACCCTTGCAGGTCAATGCATGGCCGGGCTTTCTTTGCTGTCGGAACCTTCCCCTTCAAGGAATTGTTCGACACGGCCGTTGCGCATGGCTTCCCAGTAGCGGGCGCCTTTCTGTGCGTCGTACACGCCTTCCCACTTGGAGATCACCAGGACCGCGAGGGCGTTGCCGATCACATTCAGCGCGGTGCGCGCCATGTCCATGATACGGTCGACGCCGGCGATGAAGGCCAGGCCTTCCAGCGGAATGCCCACGCTACCCAGGGTCGCCAGCAGCACCACGAAGGAAACGCCCGGCACGCCGGCGATGCCCTTGGAGGTGACCATCAGGGTCAGCACCAGCATCAGCTGCTGGCCGATGGACAGGTCGATGCCGTAGAGCTGGGCGATGAAGATCGCCGCGATGCTCTGGTACAGGGTCGAGCCATCGAGGTTGAACGAGTAGCCGGTGGGGACCACGAAGCTGCTCACCGCCTTGGGTGCGCCGTAGGCTTCCATCTTCTCGATGATGCGCGGCAGCACGGTCTCGGAGCTGGCGGTGGAGTAGGCCAGGACCAGCTCGTCCTTGAAGATGCGCATCAGCTTGATGATCGAGAAGCCGAACAGGCGTGCGGCCAGGCCCAGCACCATGAAGGCGAAGAAGGCGATGGCGAAGTACACCAGGACCACCAGCTTGGCCAGCGGCAGCAGTGAGGCGAAGCCGAAGTTGGCGACCGTCACCGCGATCAGCGCGAACACGCCGATGGGGGCGTAGCGCATGATCATGTGGGTGACGCGGAACATGGCCTCGGCCACGCCCTGGAACATCTTCACCAGCGGCTCGCGGGTCGGTGCCGGCAGCGAGGACAGGCCCAGGCCGAACATCACCGAGAAGAAGATGATCGGCAGCATCTCGCCACGGGCCATGGCCGCGAAGATGTTCGACGGGATCAGGTTGAGGATGGTCTCGATGAACGCGTGGTGGTGTTCGACTTCCTTGGCGGTCTGCGCGTACTGGGAGATATCCACAGTGCCCAGGGTGCTCATGTCGATGCCGGCGCCGGGCTGGAAGATGTTCGCCAGCAGCAGGCCGACGACGATGGCGACCGTGGTGATGATTTCGAAATAGATGATGGTCTTCAGGCCGATGCGGCCGAGTTTCTTCGCATCACCCATGCCGGCGATGCCGACGATGAGCGAGGAAATCACGATCGGTACGACGATCATCTTGATCAGGCGGATGAAGATGTCGCCCGCCGGCTGGAGGATATTGCTGATCCACCAGGCCTTTTCCGCGCTGAAGTGGTTGAGCGCGGCGCCCAGTGCGATTCCGAGTACCAGGCCGATGAGGATCTGCCAGGCGAGGCTGAGCTTGGCTTTGCCCATAGTGAGTCACCCTTGATTCTTGTGGAAGTCGGGGTCGCCGAGCCATCGGGATGCCGACGGCCAGCGAAAAAAGGGGCGCATGATTCCGACCCGCCCTTTTCCCGTCTAATGCCGGAAACGCCTACCCCATGCACAATCGGCATAGGAAAAGGCATCTGAAACCTTGGTTCCAGGTCGTGAGACCCTTGATTTTCTGCATGACACAGGTTCCTCAACGCCTGTCACGCAGCGCTGTTCAAAGCCGTCTAGGCTTGGAGCAAATCGGCCATCAATGGCCCGGATTGATCGGTCAGGAAGATCGGGACGTTCGGGTCGCGGCTTCTTGTTACCGGATGTACGGTCGCCGTCCGGAGACCGTCAGGGATGGCCGAGGGCGAGCAAAGGGCCCTTCGACTGCAAGGCTGGCGGGAATGCGGGCGCTCCTGTGGATAAGTCGCCGGATTCCGCTCTTCATTGTGGCGGTGGCTGGTTCCCGACAGGTCAGGTAAATCGACCGACGGGAATCGGCGAGTGATTGTAAGACGTTTCCACAGCACTCCGAATTGACTGACATCAGTGAAGTTCAACCGGCTTCGAGCGAGCGTGCGGATACCCTGCCGCCATGACCGCGACAGCCGGGTAGCAACGGGTTGTTGAATGTGTGGTGAAAGCACAACGCGGTGACACTCTGAATAAGGACGCTCTATGACGCGACGCTACGTAGTACCCACCCTGCTTTTCACTGGCGCCCTGGCGCTGGCCGGCTGCTCCAGCCAGAAACCGGACGCCTCGCAGTACTCGGGCTTCCTCGGCGACTACTCGCAACTCAAGCCCGCCACTTCCCCCAGCGGACAGCCGGTGCTGCGCTGGGTCGACCCGGACCTGAAGCTGCAGAACTACAGCTCGGTACTGGTCGAGCGGCCGGTCTACTACCCGCCGCCCAAGCCGAACGAGAACATCGACCAGAAGACCCTCAACGAAATCCCCGATTACCTGAAGAAGCAGGTCGAGCTGCAACTGGGCAGCCGTTACCGCATCGTCCAGCAGGCTGATCGCGACACCCTGGTGCTGCGCACCGCGATCACCGGGGTGAACATCTCCACCGAAGGCCTGAAAGCCTATGAGGTGATCCCGATTGCCCTGGTGGTGGCCGCGACGACCACGGCGATTGGCACCCGCGACCAGGACACCGAGGTCTACGTGGAATTCGAGGCTCTGGATGGCGCGACCAGCAAACCGGTCGCCAAGGTAGTGCGCAAGGGCGCGGGCAAGACACTGGAGAACACCAGCACTCACCTGAATCTGACGGACCTGAAACCGGTACTCGATGGCTGGGCGCGCGACGCGGCCAACTTCAAGCCATGATCCGCTGCTGCATGCCCGCTTCTGCATGAAAGCCGCCGCATGAAATGAAGCGCTCCGGAGCCGGCGCGAGAATCCCGCGTCGGTTCCGGAGGCTTTGCCTGGCCCGGCCCGCTTGATGCGGAGGTACCCCCTGTACCCCTGGGTCATTCAGGACCTGACGCATCCCGAACATCCCGGCCCCCTGGCCGTGCGTACGCCTTCTGGGTACGCGTATCTCGGAAACTCTCTGCTGGTAGGGTCAGTACCAGTTCGGATCACTCTTGAGCTGGTCGTCGAGGATCCGTTTCACCGAATCGTCCGGCTCACCCAGCCAGCGGAAACTGGCGTGCTTGCTCGGCGACTTGTCCGCCGGAAGGTTCTCCGGAACCTTCACGTAAAGCGCGTAGGCCTTGTCCTTGTCCCAGGTAAAAGCCACGTACAGCCGATGGGCGGAGCAGTTGTGCGCTTCGCACAACTCGCCGACCAGGTACTTGTCGCCCTGCTCGTCCACCGCCTGCATCGGCGTCGCGGTGCCACTGAGGTTCATCACCCAGTCGGGCAGCCGGCTCTCGTCCTTGACCACCGATTGCCAGGTGTCGCGGTACTGCGGGTCACTGGCCACCAGCTCGTTCAGGCGGTACTGCGCGTCCTTGTCCGCCTCGGCGGCCAGGGCCTGGGCCCCGGCGCCGAGCAGTACAGCCGTCAGCAGCAGATTGCGGGTAAAACTCATCGCTACGCTCCTTGTTCAACTTCCACCGGTCCGCGGCGTCAGCCCCGGCGACGGCCCATGACGAAGGACACGATGAACAGCACCAGGAAGATCACGAACAGGATCTTGGCGATGCTGGTCGCGGCGCCGGCGATGCCACCGAAGCCCAGGACCGCGGCGATGATGGCGATGATCAGGAATGTCAGTGCCCAGCTAAGCATGGGGTCTCTCCTCTTCTCGTTGTCGGTACGGCACCGCTTCGGGTACCTGCTCCGGAGTCATCGCAAGGCAGTCTCCGGAAGGGGTGTCCGCCCGGGCGCTTCCGGGCACTGCGGACCTGTCGGGCAAGCCAGTGGGCCTGCCGGCGATTCAGAAAGCCGTTGATTCAGAAGCATGGGCTCAGAACACCCAGCCGCCCTGCGGGCGAACCATCGGCTGGACCTGAGCCTGGGTTTGCGCCTGCGGCGGTTGCAGCACCTGGGCCTGGTTGCGGGCGGGGGCTGCCTGTGGATAACGCGAGGCTTCGCGGTACAAATCAGGGGTGTTGGAAACAGCTGGAACGTAGGCGACCGATGCGCTGGCGGCCTGGGACTGGGAAACCTGCATCTGCAGCTGCACCTGGTTGATCAGCAACAGCAGGAGGGCACCGGCGAAGAAGATCCGGCTCCACACATCGATACGCGCGACTTGCACTTGGCTGTTGGTTCCGCTGTTCATCCCGTTTCTCCTGCCCGTCGCCGATCTGTCTGTCGAACCTTGTGGCGGTTTCCTTGGCCTTTCCGGTTCTCGTCGTCGCGGGTGGTTCTGTTGACTGTCTTGCAGTAGGAATTGCACGCCGCATGCCAGTCTGTTGAATCTTATTTTTTCCTTTTAAATCAATAATTTGAATATGGTACCAAGGTGCCTTTCTGTCGCATCCTGCACGATGGGCCGGGATGGGTCGTGCGATTTGCAATCCCGAGGCCGGAGCGCCTCCCTGCGCTCGTGTGAACCGCATCACTTAAGCGAGTGCTTCAGCTGGCTCATCTGGTCGTGGCAAGCCCGTACCTTGGGCAGTTCAGCGCGCAGCAGCGCCTGGGTTTCCGGCGTGCCTTTCTCCAGGGCGTCCTCGAAGGCGTGGAGGATGCGGTCCTCGGTTTCCTCCAGCTGGGCGACATAGGTGGCGCCTTCGTCACTGGCCAGGGTCGCGCGGGTGTCGGCATAGACCTGACGCAGCTTGCCCAGCAGCGTGCCGCCGGTAGCAGGGTCGTCGTGGTTGGCGGCGACCTTGCCGGCCAGGGCGTTGATCACGTCGGTCTTGGCCTGGGCCATGGATTGGAACAGCCGCTGCAGACGGGCATCCTTCACTTCCTGGATGGCGTGCTGGTAAAAGCGCTGGCCGTCACGGGTTATCTCGATGAGTTCATTGAGCTGACTGGTCGTTCGAGTCATGACAGGTACTCCTGCAAAGGAAGGGTGGAAGAGTCAGGCAGCCTGGCCGGCCACCTTCAGCGCAGTGGCGTCCACCTCACGCACACCACGGGTCTTGCGGGCGGAATCAATCAATTGCTGGCGTTCGTCGGCGTTGGGCACCTGGCCGCTGAGGGTGACCACGCCGTCGCGGGTGGAAACGCCGATGGACAGCCCCTGCAGCGCATGAGCGGAGAGGATGCCGGCCTTGATCTGGCTGGTGATCCAGGCATCGCTCACGGCGGCCTGGGCATCACCGACGGATTTCTCGAATGTCTGCGTGGAAGCCGCGTCCGGATCGACCTTCAGGCGGTTATCCACAGCGCTGACGCCTTCGGTCTGCGCCGCCAGGTGGGCGGCCTGCTGGCTGGCCTCCTCGCTGACAACCGTGCCTTCGAGGGTGACCGCGCCGGACTTGCTGGTGACCTTGATATCCAGGCCTTCGCTGTGTTTCTCCAGCAGCAGCTTGGATTTCACCTTCGCCGCCAGCGTGGCGTCGTCCCACTTCTGCACCACACCTGAATCCTTGGTGGTGTCGGCCTTCTGGGCGTCAGCCAGCGAAGCCTCGACCCCCAGCTGGTTATCCACAGCCGTGATGCCTTCGACACTGCCGGCGATCTGCCCGGCCAGCGCCTTCTGTTCTTCACTGGCCACGGCGCCGGTCAGCTGCGCGCGGCCGTTTTCCACATCCACCTTGATCGCGTAGGGCTTGAGCTCGCGGTTGAGGTTGATGGCTGTCCAGATCGAACCTTCCTGGCGCGCTTCGGCCAGTTGCGCGCTCAGCCCGGCCTCGGCGGCGTGGCTGGCCAGCGGTTGCAGGGTGAGCAGTGCGGAACCCAGGACGAGGGCAAGGATCTTCGAGTCAGGCATGGCGGTCTCCGTCAAACGATGGTGCAGCATTGGATTCGCAAGCGCCGTGCCAGTGCGATTTGTGGATAAAATTCTTGTAATTCAATGTGTTGAATGGTCTGCGCAGAACCCGGACTGTGCACCCTGCCCGAAGGACTCGAAAGATTCTTGCAACTTGCACGAAAATCCCTGGACTAAGAAAAATCGCACCCCTTACAACAACGAATCACACAACGAGGAAATCGCTGAATGGACGCAACGCCTGAACAGCAAGGCCGGATCCTGCTGGTCGATGACGAGTCCGCCATCCTGCGCTCGTTCCGCTATTGCCTGGAGGACGAGGGCTACAGCGTGGCCACCGCCAGCAGCGCGCAGCAGGCGGAGAACCTGTTGCAGCGCCAGGTGTTCGACCTGTGCTTCCTCGACCTGCGGCTGGGCGACGACAACGGCCTGGATGTGCTGGCGCAGATGCGTGTACAGGCGCCCTGGATGCGCGTGGTGATAGTCACCGCGCATTCGGCCGTGGACACCGCCGTGGATGCCATGCAGGCCGGCGCTGCGGATTACCTGGTGAAGCCCTGCAGCCCCGACCAGCTGCGCCTGGCCGCCGCCAAGCAGCTCGAAGTGCGCCAGCTCACCGCGCGCATCGAGGCGCTGGAAGGCGAGATGCGCAAGCAGGGCGATGTGCTCGAATCCCACAGCCCAGCCATGGCCGCCGTGCTGGAGACGGCCAGGCAGGTGGCCGCCACCGACGCCAACATCCTCATCCTCGGCGAATCCGGCTCCGGCAAGGGTGAGCTGGCGCGGGCCATCCACGGCTGGAGCAAGCGGGCGAAGAAGTCCTGCGTGACCATCAACTGCCCTTCCCTCTCCGCCGAACTGATGGAGAGCGAACTCTTCGGCCACAGCCGCGGCGCGTTCACCGGCGCGACCGAAAACACCCTCGGGCGCATCAGCCAGGCGGATGGCGGCACGCTGTTCCTTGACGAGATCGGCGATTTCCCCCTCATCCTGCAGCCGAAATTGCTGCGTTTCATCCAGGACAAGGAATACGAGCGGATCGGCGATCCGGTAACTCGCAACGCCGATGTACGCATCCTCGCCGCCACCAACCGTGATCTCGCCGGCATGGTCGCCCAAGGCACTTTCCGTGAAGACCTGCTCTACCGTCTGAACGTCATCGTGCTGAATCTGCCGCCACTGCGTGAACGCGCCGAGGACATCATCGGCCTGGCCGAGCGCTTCCTGGCCCGCTTCGTGAAGGACTACGGCCGCCCTGCTCGCGGCTTCACCGAGGAAGCGCGCGCGCTGCTGCGCCGCTATAACTGGCCGGGGAATGTGCGAGAGCTGCGCAACGTGATCGAAAGAGCAAGCATCATCTGCAATCTAGATCTTATCGGTGTCGAACAGCTTGCTATCGGTGAACAAACCACCAACTCGGCTCCGCGCATCGGCGAGGCCATGAGCCTGGAGGAACTGGAGAAAGCCCACATCGCTGCCGTCATGGCCTCCAGCGCCACCCTCGACCAGGCCGCCAAGACCCTGGGGATCGACGCTTCCACCCTCTACCGCAAGCGCAAGCAGTACAGCCTGTGAACCTGCCGATCCCGATGACGCTGCGCACGAGACTCTTCCTGAGTATCTCGGCGCTGATCACGGTAGCGCTACTGGGCCTGCTGCTAGGGCTGTTCAGCGTGGTGCTGACCGGCCGCGAGCAGGCCCAGCTGATCCAGCGCAACTTCGACGTCATCGAGGTCAGCCAGCGTCTGCGCCAGGCGCTGGGCGATGAACTGGTGCAGGTACTCAGCGCGCGGCCCAGCCCGGAACGCCTGGAGCAGGCCCGCACGCACTTCTCCCAGGCGCTCGAGCAGGGGCGGGCTCTGGCGCGTACCAGCAGTGAGCGCCAGGCCATGACGGAAATCGCCGATGCTCACCGGCTGTTCATCGAGGCAACCGACACGCCCGGTCCGGGGCGCCCGGAACTGCTGGAGGACAGCGACCTCAGCCGTACCCTCGACGTTCTGCGCAATCGCCTGCTGGCGTTGCACCAGGGGGCGATGGAGAACATCAGCGCCGACGAACGCTCGGCACGCGACCGCACGCTGCTGGTCAGCGGCCTGCTCGGGCTCATCGGCATCGCCATCCTGGTGGTCGGCTTCATCACTGCCCACAGCATTGCCCGCCGCTTCGGCGCGCCGATCGAGACGCTGGCCAAGGCCGCAGACAAGATCGGCCAGGGTGATTTCGACGTCACCCTGCCGGTTTCCGGCGTCTCCGAGATGTCGTCCCTGAGTCGCCGCTTCGGCCTGATGGCCGAAGCCCTGCGGCTTTACCGCGCGAGCAATACCGAGGCGCTGGGTTCGGGCCGCAAGCGCCTGCTGGCGGTACTCGACAGCATCGACGACGGCCTGGTGATCCTCGACCGTCACGGCCGCATCGAGCACGCCAATCCGGTGGCCACGCGCCAGCTGTTTTCCCACAGCGATCCACAGGCTCAGGAACTGGGCACGATGCTCAACAACCCGGCGCTGACCCAGGCCGTGCAGCGTGTCCTGAGCGGCAACCTGCTGGAGGAAACCCCGCAGGACCTGGTGGTGGAGGTAAGCGGCGAGAGTCGGCTGCTGACCTGGGGCATGTCGCCGGTCACCCACGACGACGGACGCAACATCGGCGCGGTCATGGTGGTGCGCGACGTCACTGAGCAGCGGGCCTTCGAGCGCGTGCGCAACGACTTCGTACTGCGTGCTTCCCACGAGCTGCGCACGCCCATGACGGGCATGCACATGGCCTTCGGACTGCTCGCCGAGCGCCTGAAGTTTCCCGAGGAATCCCGCGAACGCGACCTGGTGCGCACCGTGGACGAGGAGATGCACCGCCTGGTGCGGCTGATCAACGATCTGCTGAATTTCTCGCGCTACCAGAGCGGCACCCAGAAGCTCGAGCTGCAGCTTTGCGATGTCGGCGACCTGCTGCGCCAGGCTCACCAACGCTTCATCGGGCCGGCCGGAGACAAGCGAATCGAGCTCGATCTGGAGATCGCCGAGGATCTGCCTGCCATCAATATCGACCGCACGCAGATCGAGCGAGTGCTGGACAACCTGATCGGCAACGCCCTGCGCCATACACCCGATGGCGGCACCATTCGCCTGCAGGCGCGCTGCCAGGAAGAGCGCGTGGCGATTGCGGTGGAGGACAGCGGCGACGGCATCCCGCTGAGCCAGCAAGGACGCATCTTCGAACCCTTCGTGCAGGTGGGCCGCAAGAAAGGCGGCGTCGGACTTGGCCTGGCGCTATGCCGGGAAATCGTGCAACTGCACGGCGGGCGCATCGCCCTGCGTTCTCAACAGGGCAAGGGCTCGCGCTTCTACCTGCTGCTGCCGGTTTAAGAGGTCGGTACCGCCAGCAACAGCGCGGCGGTTTCCAGGTCCGGCTCACCGTCGAAGCGCTCCGGACGGAAGCGCATCTGGAATGCCGCGATCACATTGCGGGTTTCCTCATCCATCACCCCATCGAGCGGCACCGCGTAACCGTGGCGCGCCAGCTGCTGCTGGAACCAGCCAGGAGCCGGCAGCTGGCCGTTCAGCTCGGTCAGGCGGCGTGCCAGCTCGCCCGGCTTAGGCCAGGGGATCAGGCCGGCGTCGGCGAGCTTCTTCCAGGGGAATAGCGGACCGGGGTCGACCTTGCGCTGCGGGGCGATGTCGCTGTGGCCAAGGATATGTTCCGGGGTGATGCCCTGGCGCTTGGTGATATCCCGCAGCAGGGCAATCAGTGCATCGATCTGCGCATCCGGGTAGGGATACCAGATCTTCCCGCTCGGGGTATCACGGTAGCCGGGGTTCACCAGCTCGATGCCGATGGAGGTGGAATTGAGCCAGGTACGCCCCTGCCATTCGCTGGCGCCGGCGTGCCAGGCGCGGCGGTTCTCGTCCACCAGTTGGTAGATGGTCGCCGGGTTGTCACCTATCAGGTAGTGCGCGCTCACCTCACCGTGAGTCAGGAGCGCCAGCGAGCGCGGCAGATCGGCCGAGGTGTAGTGGACGATGACGTACTGGATGCGGCTGTCCTGGTTCTTCGACACATGCTCGCGATCGATCTGCAGGCCCTTGTCGGCGCAGCCGGCAAGCAGTGTGGTGAGCAAGGCGAAGGTCAGGACACGCAGGATCATGGCGGTTCTCAGGAGGAGAGCATCAGGCAGCGATGTGCAGGAAGCTGCGCACGTTCTGCAGGAGCATGTTCACGCTGAGCATGATCAGCAGCATGCCGGCCAGGCGCTCCACGGCCATCAGCCCGCGCGGGCCGAGGAAGCGCTGGAGGAATGCCGCCTGCATCAGGATGAAGGCAGTCGCGGCCCAAGCGAGGATCACCGCGAGATACAGCTCCCACAACGGACCAGTGTAGGTGCTGCGCAGGGTGATCAGCATCGCCAGCGCAGAGGGCCCGGCCACCGCCGGAGTGGCCAGCGGCACGAACAGCGGCTCGTTGTCCGGCATGTCGCCCAGCACGCCCTGGGGGGTGGGGAAGATCAGGCGCATGGCGACCACGAAGAGGATGATGCCCCCGGCGATGCCGGTGGCTTCCTTGGACAGACCCAACCCGGTGAGGATGTGTTCGCCCAGGGTGAGGAACAGCAGCAGCAGGCCCAGGGCGAACAGCAGCTCGCGCAGTGCCACTTTCAGACGGCGTTCGGCGGGGACGGACTTGAGGGCGGCGAGGAATACCGCGATGTTGCCGAACGGGTCGGTGATCAGAAAGATCAGGATGGCGACGCCAAGCATGACCGGGAAAACTCCAGCGAGAACGAGGCACCCCCGCGGTTTGCGGGATGGCCTGTGAATAACGGAATGAGCCAATCGTCCTGTGGATAACAACTTACCCACAGGACGATGGCTTGTGCATCAGGGTTTCTTGATCTTTTCCGGGCGTTTCCAGCCCTCGATCACCCGCTGCTTGGCGCGACCGACGCCGAGGGTGCCGGCCGGAACCTCGGCGGTGATGGTGGAACCCGCGCCAGTCGTGGCGCCGGTGCCGATATCCACAGGCGCCACCAGCGAATTGTTGGAGCCGATGAAGACATCCTCGCCGATGGTGGTGCGCCATTTGTTCGCGCCATCGTAGTTGCAGGTGATGGTGCCGGCGCCGATGTTGGTGCGCGCACCGACTTCGCTGTCGCCCAGGTAAGTCAGGTGACCGACCTTCACGCCGTCCTGCAGGTGGGCGTTCTTCAGCTCGACGAAGTTACCCACATGCACCTTGCGCTCCAGCACACTGCCCGGACGCAGGCGAGCGAACGGGCCGACGTCGCTGTCGGGGCCGACGTGGGCGCCTTCCAGGTGCGAGTTGGCCTTGATGATGGCGCCGCGGCGCAAGGTGCTGTCCTTGATGTAGCAGTTCGGACCGATCTGTACGTCGTCCTCGATCTCCACCTGGCCTTCGAGGATCACGTTGATGTCGATGCTCACGTCGCGGCCGACGCTGACTTCACCCCGTACGTCGAAGCGCGCCGGATCGATCAGCGTCACGCCCTGGGCCATCAGGCGCCGCGCCACCCGCTGCTGGAAGAAACGCTCCAGCTCGGAGAGCTGCAGGCGATCGTTGGCGCCCTGGGTCTCCATCGCTACCTTGGGTTGGGCGGTGGCCACACGCAGGCCGTCGCCGACTGCCATGGCAATGACGTCGGTGAGGTAGTACTCGCCCTGGGCGTTGGAGTTGGAAAGACGCGACAGCCAACCCAGCAGGCGCTCACGCGGCGCAGCGAGGATGCCGGTATTGCCTTCGCGGATGGCGCGCTGCTCGGCAGTGGCGTCCTTCTGCTCGACGATGGCCTGAACTTCGCCAGCGCCATCGCGAATGATGCGTCCGTAGCCGGTGGGGTCTTCCAGCTCGACGGTCAGCAACGCCAGCTGCTCCGGCGTGGCCTGGGCCATCAGCCGCTCCAGGGTGGGCTGCTCGATCAGCGGCACATCGCCGTAGAGGATCAGCACATTGTCCGCGCTCAGGAACGGGGCGGCCTGCGCCACGGCGTGGCCGGTACCCAGCTGCTGCTCCTGGATCACGAAATTCAGGTCATCCGCCTGCAGGCGCTCGCGCACCAGGTCGGCGCCATGGCCAATCACCACATGGATTCGCGTCGGGCTGAGGCCGCGGGCGATATCGATCACGTGGGCGAGCATCGGTTTGCCAGCAACCGGATGCAGGACCTTCGGCAGTGCCGAGCGCATGCGGGTGCCCTGGCCAGCGGCAAGAATGACGATTTCGAGGGACATGAGTGAGGGACCGTCCTGGTGAGCGGGGAAACCCCGGGTGTAGAAAAAGAAAAAGGGTAGCCAAGGCTACCCTTTTCCTATTTGACGCTGAAGTCCCTGGGGACTTCGCGGCTTAGCCGCCGTACTTCTTGCGAACCTGCTGGACCGTGCGCAGTTGCGCTGCGGCTTCGGCCAGGCGGGCTGCGGCGGAGCTGTAGTCGAACTCTGCACCTTTACCTTGCAGAGCCTTTTCAGCTTCCTTCAGTGCGGTCTGGGCAGCCGCTTCATCGAGGTCACCTGCGCGAATCACGGTGTCGGCGAGAACCTTGACCATGCTCGGCTGTACTTCGAGGAAGCCACCGGAGATGTAGTACACCTCCTGCTCGCCACCCTGCTTCACCAGGCGGATCGGACCCGGCTTGAGCTCGGTGATCAGCGGCGCGTGGCCCGGAGCGATACCCAGATCGCCCAGGGAGCCGTGCGCTACGACCAGCTCGACCAGACCGGAGAAGATCTCCGCTTCGGCGCTGACGATGTCGCAGTGGACAGTAATAGCCATACCCTTGCCTCACGTAAGCGCCCGTTGCCGGGCGCACGGATTACAGCTTCTTCGCTTTCTCGATGGCTTCTTCGATGCCGCCGACCATGTAGAACGCCTGCTCGGGCAGGTGATCGTAGTCGCCGTTGAGGATGCCTTTGAAGCCAGCGATGGTGTCCTTCAGGGAGACGTATTTGCCCGGCGAGCCGGTGAATACTTCAGCCACGAAGAACGGCTGGGACAGGAAGCGCTGGATCTTACGAGCACGGGCCACCAGCAGCTTGTCGGACTCGGACAGTTCGTCCATGCCGAGAATCGCGATGATGTCCTTCAGCTCCTTGTAGCGCTGCAGAACGTACTGCACGCCACGAGCGGTGTCGTAGTGATCCTGGCCGATGACCAGCGGGTCCAGCTGACGGGAAGTCGAGTCCAGCGGATCAACTGCCGGGTAGATACCCAGCGAGGCGATGTCACGGGACAGTACGACGGTGGCGTCCAGGTGGGCGAAGGTGGTCGCCGGGCTCGGGTCGGTCAGGTCGTCCGCGGGAACGTAGACGGCCTGGATCGAGGTGATCGAGCCTTTCTTGGTGGAGGTGATGCGCTCTTGCAGAACGCCCATCTCTTCGGCCAGGGTCGGCTGGTAACCTACTGCCGAAGGCATACGGCCCAGCAGTGCGGATACTTCGGTACCGGCGAGGGTGTAACGGTAGATGTTGTCGATGAACAGCAGTACGTCACGGCCTTCGTCACGGAACTTCTCGGCCATGGTCAGGCCGGTCAGTGCAACGCGCAGACGGTTGCCCGGCGGCTCGTTCATCTGGCCGTAAACCAGGGCTACCTTGTCCAGTACGCCGGAATCCTTCATCTCGTGGTAGAAGTCGTTACCCTCACGGGTACGCTCACCCACACCAGCGAACACAGAGTAACCGCTGTGCTCCATGGCGATGTTACGGATCAGTTCCATCATGTTTACGGTCTTGCCTACACCGGCACCACCGAACAGACCGACTTTACCGCCCTTGGCGAACGGGCAGACCAGGTCGATAACCTTGATGCCGGTTTCGAGCAGGTCGTTGCCGCCAGCCTGGTCAGCGTAGGACGGAGCGTCGCGGTGAATACCCCAGCGCTCTTCTTCGCCGATGGGACCGGCTTCGTCGATCGGGTTGCCCAGCACGTCCATGATGCGGCCCAGGGTCTTGGTGCCGACCGGGACGGAGATGGCTGCGCCGGTGCTTTCCACGTTCAGGCCACGCTTGAGGCCTTCGGTGGAACCCATCGCAATGGAACGAACCACGCCGTCGCCCAGCTGCTGCTGAACTTCCAGGGTGGTTTCGACGCCCTGAACTTTCAGGGCCTCGTAGATGCTCGGCACGGCATCGCGCGGGAATTCCACGTCGATCACGGCGCCGATGATTTGAACGATACGTCCGCTACTCATGTCTGGTTCCTCTGAATTTTGAACCTGTTCTTACACCGCGGCAGCGCCGCCGACGATTTCCGAGATTTCCTGGGTGATCGCCGCCTGACGTGCCTTGTTGTAGATCAGTTGCAGACCACTGATCAGATCACCGGCGTTGTCGGTAGCGTTCTTCATTGCAATCATCCGGGCCGCCTGCTCACAGGCGTTGTTCTCAACCACGGCCTGGTACACCTGGGATTCCACGTAGCGCACCAGCAGACCGTCGAGGAGGGCCTTGGCGTCGGGTTCGTAGAGGTAGTCCCAGTGGTGCTTCAGCTCGGCATTGTCCTCGGCCACCAGCGGAATCAGCTGTTCCACGGTCGGCTTCTGGGTCATGGTGTTGACGAACTTGTTGGAAACCACGTACAGGCGATCGATACGACCTTCCAGGTAGGCATCCAGCATGACCTTGACGCTGCCGATCAGATCATTGATCGACGGCTCTTCGCCCAGGTGGCTGATAGCTGCAACTACGTTGCCGCCATAGCTCTTGAAGAAGGATGCACCCTTGGAGCCGATCACGCAGAGATCGATCTCCGCGCCACGATCGCGCTGCCCGCTCATGTCCTTGACGAGAGCCTTGAACAGGTTGATGTTCAGGCCGCCAGCCAGGCCACGGTCGGAGCTCACCACGATGTAGCCGACGCGCTTTACTTCACGCTCGACCATGAACGGGTGACGGTATTCCGGGTTGGCGTTGGCCAGATGGCCGATCACCTGGCGAATGCGCTCCGCGTAGGGACGGCCGGCCGCCATGCGCATTTGTGCCTTGCGCATCTTGCTCACCGCCACCTTTTCCATGGCATTGGTGATTTTTTGCGTGCTTTTGATGCTCGCAATCTTGCTGCGAATCTCTTTTGCGCCTGCCATTTCACACCTATCGGTTTAGCAGGCGGGGGCCGTTAACGACCCCCGCTGCGGCTTACCAGGTTTGGGTGGCCTTGAACTTCTCGATGCCGGCCTTGATGCCTGCGTCGATTTCGTCGTTGAAGTCACCCTTCTCGTTGATCTTCGCCAGCAGAGCGGCGTTCTCACGTTGGAAGTAGGCGATCAGCGCTTGTTCGAAGGCGCCCACCTTGGCGATCTCGACGTCCTGCAGGAAGCCACGCTCGGCGGCATACAGGGACAGCGACATCTCGGCGATGGACATCGGCGCGTATTGCTTCTGCTTCATCAGCTCGGTAACGCGCTGACCATGTTCCAGCTGCTTGCGGGTCGCGTCGTCCAGGTCCGAGGCGAACTGGGCGAAGGCCGCCAGCTCACGGTACTGGGCCAGCGCGGTACGGATACCACCGGACAGCTTCTTGATGATCTTGGTCTGGGCCGCGCCACCCACACGGGATACCGAGATACCGGCGTTGACGGCCGGACGGATACCCGAGTTGAACATTGCGGATTCCAGGAAGATCTGACCGTCGGTGATGGAAATCACGTTGGTCGGAACGAACGCAGAAACGTCGCCAGCCTGGGTTTCGATGATCGGCAGGGCGGTCAGGGAACCGGTCTTGCCTTTCACTTCGCCGTTGGTGAACTTCTCTACGTACTCTTCGGAAACGCGGGAAGCGCGCTCCAGCAGACGGCTGTGGAGATAGAACACGTCGCCCGGATAAGCTTCGCGGCCCGGCGGACGGCGCAGCAGCAGGGAGATCTGGCGGTAGGCTACGGCCTGCTTGGACAGGTCGTCGTACACGATCAGGGCATCTTCACCGCGGTCGCGGAAGAATTCGCCCATGGTGCAACCGGAGTACGGAGCCAGGTATTGCAGAGCGGCGGATTCCGAAGCACTGGCAACGACCACAATGGTGTTGGCCAGGGCGCCGTTCTCTTCCAGCTTGCGTACGACGTTGGCGATGGTCGATTGCTTCTGACCGATGGCAACGTAGACGCAGCGGATGCCGCTGTTCTTCTGGTTAATGATGGCGTCGATGGCCAGAGCGGTTTTACCGATCTGACGGTCACCGATGATCAGCTCGCGCTGGCCACGGCCAACCGGGATCATGGCGTCGACCGACTTGTAACCGGTCTGAACCGGCTGGTCTACCGACTTACGCCAGATCACGCCCGGTGCCACTTTCTCGACTGCGTCGGTCAGCTTGGCATCGATCGGGCCTTTGCCATCGATCGGGTTACCCAGAGCGTCGACAACGCGACCCAGCAGTTCCGGACCAACCGGTACTTCCAGGATGCGGCCGGTGCACTTGGCGTTCATGCCTTCTTTGAGGTCCTGGTATTCACCCAGTACCACAGCGCCGACGGAGTCTTGCTCCAGGTTCAGCGCCATACCGTAGACGCCGCCCGGGAATTCGATCATCTCGCCGTACATGACGTCGGCCAGACCGAAGATGCGCACGATGCCATCGGAAACACTGACGATGGTGCCTTCGTTGCGCGCTTGCGAGGCGACGTCGAGTTTCTCGATGCGCCCCTTGATGATTTCACTAATTTCGGAAGGATTGAGTTGCTGCATGCCGCTGCCCCTTCAAACTCAAGATTTCAACGCTTCGGCCAGTTTCGCGATTTTGCCGCGCACCGAGCCATCGATTACCAAGTCACCGGCGCGAATTACCACGCCGCCGATCAAGCTCGCGTCTTCCGACGCATGAAGTCGCACTTCGCGACTGAGCCGGGCGCTGAGAGCCTTGGCGAGTTTGTCCTGCTGTTCCTGGTCCAGGGCGAAGGCACTGGTGACCTCGACCTCGACCAGCTTTTCCTGCTCGGCCTTGAGCTGCTCGAACATCACGAAGATGGTCGGCAGGAGGTCGAGCCGCTTGTTTTCAGCCACAGTCCGGACGAAGTTCTGGGCCGGAGCATTGAGCTTGTCGCCACACACGTCGATCAGCGCGTCAGCCTTGGCTGCCGCGGTCAGCTGGGGCTCTTTGAGCAGCTGGCGCACGGTGTCGTCCCGCGACACTGCAGCCAGCACACCCAGAGCAGCGGACCAGTCGGCCAGTTGCTGATGAGCCTGGGCGTACTCGAAAGCCGCCTTCGCGTATGGACGAGCCAATGTGGTCAGTTCTGCCATATCGCCCTCTGCTTAGATCTCGGCGGCCAGTTGATCAACCAGCTGCTTTTGCGCGTTGGCATCGATCGAAGCACCCAGGATCTTCTCGGCGCCGGAGACAGCCAGGGCACCCACTTGGGCACGCAGGGCGTCTTTGACGCTGTTGAGTTCCTGTTCGATCTGGGCCTTGGCCTGAGCGATCATGCGATCACCTTCACCACGGGCCTGATCACGGGCTTCGTCAACGATCTGGTTAGCGCTCTTCTTCGCCTGCTCGATGATTTCGGCTGCCTGAGCCTTGGCTTCGCGCAGTTGCTGACCCGCTTTCTCGTGAGCCAGTTCCAGGTCACGAGCCGCGCGGTTGGCAGCGTCCAGGCCGTCGGCGATCTTCTTCTGACGCTCGTGCAGAGCCGCGATGACCGGAGGCCATACGAACTTCATGCAGAACAGGACGAAGATGGCGAACGCGATGGCCTGGCCGATCAGAGTTGCATTAATGTTCACGCCAATACCTCGCTCGTTCGTTGTTCAGTCACAGATTCCCGCGTTGCGGAAATTACTGGGCAACCTGAGCAATGAACGGGTTAGCGAAGGTGAAGAACAGAGCGATACCAACGCCGATCATGGTCACGGCGTCGAGCAGGCCGGCGACGATGAACATTTTGACCTGCAGCATCGGAACCATTTCCGGCTGGCGAGCAGCGCCTTCCAGGAACTTGCCGCCCAGCAGGCCGAAGCCGATGGCGGTACCCAGAGCGCCCAGACCGATCAGCAGAGCAACGGCGATAGCAGTGAGTCCAACTACAGTTTCCATTTTTCCTCCCGACTTTTTTGTCGTGTTGGTTAAAGGTGAAGCAAGTTAAGGTGGTGAAGCTCTTCTTTCACCCCCTCCCATCCGGGAAGGGGCGTACAGAATCTTTGGATCAGTGGCTGTCTTCGTGCGCCATCGACAGATAGACGATGGTCAGCATCATGAAGATGAAGGCCTGCAGGGTGATGATCAGGATGTGGAACACGGCCCACGCCCAGTTCAGCACGACGCCCATGCCGCCCAGCCAGAGGATGCCGGAACCGAACATCACGGCGATCAGGATGAAGATCAGCTCGCCGGCGTACATGTTGCCGAACAGACGCAGTGCCAGGGATACCGGCTTGGCGATCAGGGTCACGAACTCCAGCAGGAAGTTCACGGGGATCAGGATGATCTGAACCACCATGTTGCTGCTGTGGAACGGGTGCAGGGTCAGTTCGCCGAGGAAGCCGCCGATGCCCTTGACCTTGATGCTGTAGAAGATGATCAGCGCGAAGACCGCGATCGACATGCCGAAGGTGGCGTTCGGATCGGTGGTGGCTACGGCGCGGAAGAACAGGTGCTCGTTACCGGTGACCGCCTGGGCCGCGAGCGGCAGGAAGTCCACGGGCACCAGGTCGATCAGGTTCATCAGGAAGATCCAGACGAACACGGTCAGCGCCAGCGGTGCGATGAGCGGGTTACGGCCGTGGAAGGTGTCCTTCACGCTGCCGTCGACGAACTCCACGAGAACTTCGACGAAGTTCTGCAGGCCGCCAGGTTGACCGCTGGTGGCCTTCTTGGCTGCCATGCGGAAGATAAGGATGAACACCAGGCCGAGGAATACGGACCAGCCCAGGGTATCAACGTGGAATGCCCAGAAGCCCATTTCCTTGGCTTGTTCGGCGGTGTGGGCGAACCCCCAGGAACCATCCGGCAGACGACCCAGGGTCAGGTTCTGCAAGTGGTGCTGGATGTAACCCGAAGCGCTTTCTGCTGCCATGTTTGCCTCAATCGCTCTAAGGTCTTGTAAATGTGTTTCGCATCAGCAGGGGTGCAAACCAGCTGACCGCGAGGGTCAGCAGGTAGAGGCCGAACAGCGCCAGTGGCGCCAGGGGCTTCACACCTGCAAACGTCAGTGCGAAGAGCACTGCCGTCAAAATCAGTTTTCCCGCCTCACCGGCATAAAAGGACCGGACTATCAGCTGGGCAGAACGCGCGCCGCTGTAGCGGAACGCCTTGCGAGCAAAGTACAGATTCGGCAACCACGCAATCAGGCCCCCGAGCAAACCGGAATAGCCTGCAACCGATCCCCGTGCAAACCACAGGACTGCTGCACCGATAAGCAGCACCACCAGCTGGACGAGCAACAGGCGAAAAGCCGGTTGTTGATGGAAGGGCAAACGATCGGGCTTGCGGGGTTCCATCTTCAGCTCACAGTCCTCTGGCGTCGGCGTCACAAATCAATAACTTGGCATACTTTGTGCCGACAAAATTGCGCGCAGAGTATAGGGGGCTGCAGGCCCCCCGTTCAACCGTCAGGTAGTGATTTCCGACGACCCCTACATGCTACGTTCGTATCAACGTATGTGGGCGAGTACGCCTTGAAGCTCGTCGAGGGAGTTGTAGCGGATCACCAACTGGCCTTTGCCCTTCTGCCCATGGCGAATCTGCACCGGAGCGCCCAGGCGCTCGGCCAGGCGCTGTTCGAGGCGACTGATGTCCGGGTCGGTCCTGACCGCTTTGACAGGTTCCTCGGGGGCATTGAGCCACTGGCGCACCAATGCTTCAGTCTGACGCACGGTGAAGCCGCGTGCGACAACATGTCGCGCACCCTCAACCTGCCTGTTTTCGGGCAATCCAAGCAAGGCACGGGCGTGGCCCATTTCCAGGTCGCCGTGGGACAGGAGGGTCTTGATCTCTTCCGGCAGGGCGATCAGGCGCAGCAGGTTGGCCACGGTCACGCGGGATTTACCCACGGCGTCGGCGACCTGTTGCTGGGTCAGCTGGAATTCCTGCTGCAGTCGCTGCAGCGCGGCGGCTTCCTCGATGGGGTTGAGGTCCTCGCGCTGGATGTTTTCGATCAGCGCCATGGCGATGGCGGCTTCGTCCGGTACTTCGCGGACCATGGCCGGGATCTTGTCCAGGCCGGCCTGCTGGCTGGCGCGCCAGCGGCGTTCGCCGGCGATGATCTCGTAGCGGCCCTTGTCGATCGGGCGCACGACGATCGGCTGCATCACGCCCTGGACCTTGATCGACTGGGCGAGTTCTTCGAGGGCCTGCGGGTCCATGTCGCGACGGGGCTGGTACTTGCCACGCTGGATCAGGTCCAGCGGCAGGTGTTGCAGCTCCTTGCTGTCCACCTGAACGGCTTCTTCCTGCAGCGTAGCGGCGCTGGAGCCACTGAGCAGGGCGTCCAGCCCGCGTCCGAGACCTCGTTTCTTGGCGGCCATGCGGGTTCCTTAATCTCTTAGGCGGGGGCGGTGGTGCGGGCGGCGCGCTGACGGCGCACCAGCTCGCCGGCCAGCGCCAGGTAGGCGAGGGCACCGCGCGATTGCTTGTCGTAGACCAGCGCCGGCATGCCGAAGCTGGGTGCCTCGGCCAGTCGCACGTTGCGCGGGATCACGGTGGTGTAGAGCTTGTCGCCGAAGTGCTCCTGCAATTGCGCGCTGACATCGTTGGTCAGGCTGATGCGCGGGTCGTACATGGTGCGCAGCAGACCCTCGATCTTCAGCGCCGGGTTCAGCCGCTCGGCGATGCGCTGGATGCTGTTCATCAGGTCGGTCAGGCCCTCCAGTGCGTAGTACTCGCACTGCATCGGGATGATCACGCCGTCCGAGGCGGACAGGGCGTTGACCGTCAGCATCGACAGCGACGGCGGGCAGTCGATGAGGATGAAGTCGTAGTTTTCGCGAATCGGCGCCAGGGCATGGCGCAGACGATGTTCCTTCATGTCCATTTCCAGCAGCACCACTTCAGCCGCGGTGAGGTCGCGGTTGGCGGGGAGCAGCTGGTAGCCGCCGTGCTCGGAGAACTGCATGGCCTGGGCCAGGTCGCATTCACCGGTGAGCACGTCGTAGATGGAATGGTCCAGGGACAACTTATCCACACCGCTGCCGGTGGTGGCGTTGCCCTGTGGATCGAGGTCGATCAGCAGCACGCGTCGCTTGGTGGCGACCAGCGATGCCGCGAGGTTGATACAGGTCGTGGTCTTGCCGACGCCGCCCTTCTGGTTGGCGATCGCGAATACCTTAGCCATGGTTTTCCCCACTCCCCGTCATGCAGTGCGGCGCAGTATCAGCAGATGGCGCTGGCCTTGGCAACCCGGCACCGCCAGAGCGCGTTCGGCTTCGACCCGGAAATCTTCCGGGAGTGCCGCGAGCTCGTCGCTGGGGTGTACGCCTTTCATGGCCAGCCAGTTGGTCTGGGTGTCACCCAGGTGGCGCGTCCAGTTGGTGAAGTCCTCGAGGCTGCTGAAAGCCCGCGAGACGATGCCATTGAACGGCAGCTCCGGTTGGAAGGCCTCCACCCGGCTGTGGATAACCTGCAGGTTGTCGAGCTTGAGCTCCAGCTTCACCTGGGTCAGGAAGCGGGTCTTCTTGCCGTTGCTGTCCAGCAGGGTCAGGGATTTGCCGGGGAACAGGATGGCCAGCGGGATACCGGGCATGCCGCCGCCGCTGCCGACGTCCAGCCAGCGCTCGCCACCGGCAGCTTCGAACTGCGGGACGATGCTCAGGCTGTCGAGCAGGTGGCGGGAGACCATTTCATCCACATCGCGCACGGCGGTGAGGTTGTAGGCCTTGTTCCACTTGGCCAGCAAGGCCAGGTAATCCAGCAGGCGCTGCTGGGCGGCTTCGTCGATATCCAGGCCGAGCGTCTGGATGCCACGCGCGAGTTCTTCGGCGTGGCGGGCAGTGACCAGGGACATCAGGCGCTCTGCTCCAGCTGACGACCGGACGAGCGCTTTTTCAGGTGGATCAGCAACAGGGAGATCGCCGCCGGAGTCACGCCCGGGATGCGCCCGGCCTGACCGAGAGTCTCTGGTCGTGCGGTGCCCAGCTTGAGCTGGATCTCCTTGGACAGCCCGGAGATGGACGCGTAGTCGATATCCACAGGCAGGCGGGTATCTTCGCTGGCTCGCAGGCGCGCAATCTCTTCCTGCTGGCGATCGATGTAGCCGGCGTACTTGGTACGGATCTCCACCTGTTCTGCGACCTGCGGGTCTTCGGCACCGGCGCCGGTCACTTCGGCCAGGCTGAGGTAGTCGATTTCCGGGCGGGCCAGCAGGTTCAGCAGGTTGTATTCGTGAGCCAGCGGAGTGCCAAAGCGCTCGGCGATAGCGTCGCCCTGCGGCGTGTTGGGGCGAACCCAGGTGCTCTTCAGGCGCTGTTCCTCGCGCTCGATGCCTTCGCGCTTGGCTTCAAAGACAGCCCAGCGCTCGTCGTCGATCAGGCCCAGTTCGCGGCCTTTCTCGGTCAGGCGCAGATCCGCGTTGTCCTCGCGCAGGATCAGCCGGTACTCGGCGCGCGACGTGAACATGCGGTACGGCTCCTGGGTGCCGAGGGTAATCAGGTCGTCGACCAGTACACCGATGTAGGCCTCGTCGCGACGCGGGCACCAGCTTTCACGGCCTTGCGAGCGCAGCGCGGCGTTGGCGCCGGCGAGCAGCCCCTGGGCGCCGGCTTCTTCGTAGCCGGTGGTGCCGTTGATCTGGCCAGCGAAGAACAGACCACCGATGACCTTGGTTTCCAGGCTGTACTTCAGGTCGCGCGGATCGAAGTAGTCGTACTCGATGGCGTAGCCCGGGCGAACGATGTGCGCGTTCTCCATGCCGCGGATCGAGCGGACGATATCCAGTTGCACATCGAAGGGCAGCGAAGTGGAGATGCCGTTCGGGTACAGCTCGTGGGTGGTCAGGCCCTCGGGTTCGAGGAAGACCTGATGGCTGTCCTTGTCGGCGAAGCGATGGATCTTGTCTTCGATCGACGGGCAATAGCGCGGGCCGACCCCTTCGATAACGCCGGAGTACATGGGCGAGCGATCGAGGTTGGACGCGATGATCTCGTGGGTCCGCGCGTTGGTGTGGGTGATCCAGCAGCTGACCTGGCGCGGATGCATCTCCTTGGAGCCCAGGAAGGACATCACCGGGATCGGCGTATCGCCGGGCTGCTCGGTCATCACGCTGAAATCGACGCTGCGGCCATCGATGCGTGGCGGAGTGCCGGTCTTCAGACGACCAACACGCAGCGGCAGTTCACGCAGGCGGCGGGCCAGGGCGATCGAGGGCGGATCACCGGCGCGGCCACCTGAGTAGTTCTCCAGGCCAATGTGGATAAGTCCACCGAGGAAAGTGCCGGCGGTGAGTACGACGTTATCCGCATGGAATTTCAGACCCATCTGGGTCACTACGCCGCGCACCTGATCCTGTTCGACGATCAGGTCATCACAGGCCTGCTGGAATATCCACAGGTTCGGCTGATTCTCCAGGATCTCGCGCACGGCGGCCTTGTAGAGAACGCGGTCAGCCTGGGCTCGGGTCGCACGGACTGCCGGGCCTTTACGGCTGTTGAGCACACGGAACTGGATGCCGCCTTTATCGGTGGCCAGTGCCATGGCACCGCCCAGCGCATCGATTTCCTTTACCAGATGGCTTTTGCCGATCCCACCGATGGCGGGGTTGCAGCTCATCTGGCCAAGGGTTTCCACATTGTGGGTGAGCAGCAGCGTCTTCACGCCCATGCGTGCGGCCGCTAGTGCGGCCTCTGTGCCGGCATGGCCGCCGCCGATCACGATCACGTCAAAACGGGAAGGGAAATCCACCACGCACCTCGTGCCTGTTGATCAAGGAGAAAGAAGAGAGCCGGACAGTATAGGGGGTAAGGGCTTTCGATTGAAGGCACCTGAACAAAAAATAGCCAACGGGTCCTGTTCGCCTCTATAGAAATTAAAAGAGAAGAATCTTTTTAAATCTTTTTAGAGCTTGTGTTTATGTATGGTGAAGCCGTTTTCTGTGGATAACCCACTCAAGGCCAATTAACCCCTGGGTTTCAGAGCCTAACAACCCTGTGCCGATTCTGTACGTTGGCAGGGGATCTCCCGTGTCTAGCTTGTGGATTAAGTGCATTGTTATCAACAGGCGGATTTATCCACTGGATGAGGCAGGGTTTGTTAACGTATCTGTACGCGACTTTTCCACAAGGTTCACGGAGGCCTGTGGAATGTACTATTTATGCTCTGTAAGCCACGTATATCGGGCGTTCTGTGGAGTTTATGGCTGTGGATAGCTGATCCTGGCGCTGATTGCCGGGCAGCCGGAGGCGCGGTGACGGGATGGACCCGTCACCGGCAGGGAAAAACAGCGTTGTGGATTACTTGCCGATGCAGAAGCTGGAGAAAATGCGTCCCAGCAGGTCATCCGGCGTGAAGGCACCAGTAATCTCGCCCAGGGCTTGCTGGGCCTGACGCAGGTCTTCGGCCAGCAGCTCGCCTGCGCCGCTCAGGGTGAGCTGTGCGCGGCCGTGCTCGAGGCTGTCTCCAGCCAGGCGCAGGGCCTCCAGATGGCGCCGGCGCGCGCTGAAACTGCTCTCTGCGGTCTGCTCGAAGCCCATGCAGGCCTTGAGGTGCTCGCGCAGCAGTTCCAGGCCATTGCCGGAGCGCGCGGACAGGGTGATGGTGACGTGGCCGTCAGAACTCTCTTCGAGCCCGATGCTCTCTGTGGATAAATCCGCCTTGTTGCGAATCAGGGTCACGTGCGCCGGATCCGGGCGACTGTCGAGGAATTCCGGCCAAAGCGCGAAGGGATCGCTGGCTTCCGGCGCAGTGGAATCCACCACAAGGAGGACTCGATCCGCCTCGTTGATGGCCTTCAGGGCGCGTTCCACGCCGATTTTTTCCACATGGTCATCGGTGCTGCGCAGGCCGGCAGTGTCGATGATGTGCAGCGGCATACCGTCAATGTGGATATGTTCGCGCAGCACGTCGCGGGTGGTGCCGGCGATATCGGTGACGATGGCCGCCTCACGCCCTGCCAGGGCATTCAGCAGGCTGGATTTTCCGGCGTTGGGACGCCCGGCGATGACTACCGTCATGCCGTCACGCAGCAGCGCTCCCTGACCTGCCTCGCGCAGCACCGAGGCGAGTTCGGCGCGCACTGCATCCAGTTGCGAGAGAACATGGCCGTCGGCGAGGAAGTCGATTTCCTCTTCCGGGAAGTCGATGGCAGCCTCGACATACATGCGCAGGCCGATCAGCTGGTCGGTCAGGTTATGCACACGCCTGGAGAACTCACCCTGGAGTGAGCGCACGGCGTTACGTGCGGCCTGCGCGGAGCTGGCTTCGATGAGGTCGGCAATGGCTTCGGCCTGGGCCAGGTCGAGCTTGTCATTGAGGAACGCGCGCTCGCTGAATTCGCCAGGGCGGGCCTGGCGGGCGCCCAGCTCAAGGCAGCGCTGCAGCAGCATGTCCATCACTACGGGGCCACCATGGCCCTGCAGCTCGAGTACGTCTTCGCCGGTGAAGGAATTCGGGCCGGGGAAGTACAGCAGCAGGCCTTCGTCGATGACGTCGCCATTATCGGCGTGGAAGGGCCCGTAGTGGGCATAGCGAGGTTGGGGCTCGCGGCCGCTCAGGGTGATCGCCATGGTGCGCGCACGAGGACCGGAGACACGGACGATGCCCACCCCGCCACGGCCCTGGGCGGTGGCGACGGCGGCGATGGTTTCACGGGCTGCATTCATGTCGGCGGTCTCGCGGTTGTTGTCGTGGCTCGCGGCAAGGCAAAGTTATCCACATAGCAAAACGCCCCACGAGGGGGCGTCTTGTCGATCGGTGTCGGGCGGTGATATCAGGCAGAAGCCTTCTTCGCGGCCGCTTCGATCCGACGGGTAATGTACCACTGCTGTGCGATGGACAGGCAGTTGTTCACAACCCAGTACAGCACCAGGCCGGCCGGGAACCACAGGAAGAAGAAGGTGAAGATGATCGGCATCAGCTTCATCACCTTGGCCTGCATGGGGTCCGGCGGAGTCGGGTTGAGCATCTGCTGAACCAGCATGGTGGCACCCATGATGATCGGCAGGATGAAGAACGGATCCTTCACCGACAGGTCGACGATCCAGCCCAGCCACGGGGCCTGGCGCATCTCGACGCTTTCCAGCAGTACCCAGTACAGGGAGAGGAAGACCGGCATCTGCACCAGGATCGGCAGGCAGCCGCCCAGCGGATTGATCTTCTCCTTCTTGTACAGCTCCATCATCGCCTGGGACATCTTCTGGCGATCGTCGCCGTGCTGTTCCTTCAGGGCAGCCAGTTTCGGCGACACGGCGCGCATGCGGGCCATGGACCGGTAGCTGGCGGCGGACAGCGGGAAGAAGGCCAGTTTGATGACGATGGTCAGGAAGATGATCGACCAGCCCCAGTTACCCACGAGGTTGTGGATATGTTGCAGCAGCCAGAAGATCGGCTGGGCGATGAACCACAGCGGGCCGTAGTCGACGGTCAGTTCCAGACCCGGGGACAGTTCCTTCAGGTACGCCTGCAGTTTCGGGCCGGCATACAGGGTCATGCTGGTTTCGCCCTTGGCACCCGGCGCAACGGTCAGGTTGGGACCGGTGTAGCCGACGATGTAGTTGCCCTGGGCGTCCTTGCGGGTCATCACGCTGTGGGTATCGCCCTTGGCGGGAACCCAGGCGGTGACGAAGTAGTGCTGCAGCCAGGCTACCCAGCCACCCTGGACGGTTTCCTTGAACTGCTCCTTGTCCATGTCCTTCATGGACACTTTCACGTAGGGCTTTTCAGGGGTCCAGACCGCAGCGCCGAGGTAGGTCGATACGCCGGTAGCGGTGGTGGAGGACGGATCGACGCTGGCGTCACGCTTGAGCTGGGCGAACAGCGAAGCGTTCCACGGTTTGTCGCTCTGGTTGTCGATCAGGTAGCTCACGCCAACCTGATAGGCATTGGGGTTGATGCACTCGAGCTTCTTCTGTGCCTTTTCCTTCTCGGTGCAGTCGTTTTTCAGGCCGCGGTGGAAGGTGAAGCGCTTGATGTAGCTGACGCCATCCTGTGCATAAGTCAGGTCGACCACCATCTGGTCCTGGCCGTCGGCCAGTTCGTAGACGGGTTTGGCCGAGGCGTAGAGCGGGCGACCGCTGGCAGCGGCATCCGGGCCGTTGGCGCCGGTCAGGCCGCTCTGGGCCAGGTAGGTGCGCTGGTTGTCACGTTCGAAGAGCGGGAACGGTACGTCCGGGCGATCCTGGCGCAGCGGGTACTGGGTCAGGCCGAGCTTGATCACGTCGCCGCCGCGCGGGTCGATGGTCAGGTCCAGGACATCGGTCTTCACGCGGATCAGCTGCTCGCTGGCTGCAGCCGGCTTCTGCTCATTGGGCAGGCTGGCCTGGGCGTTCTGCGTGGTGGGTACGTCGGCATTGGCCGCATTGCCGGCAGGCACGGAAGTGTCCGGCAGGCCTTCAGTCTGATTGAAGGTCGCGGTCTGCGCCGGCAGTTCGGGCTGGCCGTAGTCCTTGTTCCACTGGAGAACCAGCGCGTAGGACACGATTGCCAGGGCGACGAATAGGATTGAACGTTTGATGTCCATGGTTACTCGGCCGTCGAGGAAGGGGCGGGCTTGGAAGGATCTGGCGGTACCGGATCGTAGCCACCGGGATGCCAGGGGTGGCAGCGGCCTAGGCGACGAGCGGCCAGCCAGCCACCACGCAGGAAACCATGGGTTTCAATGGCTTCTTGCGCGTAGCAGGAACAGCTGGGGTAGAAACGACAGTGCCTGCCCATCATGGGACTGATGGCGTAGCGGTAAAACTGGATCAGTAACAGCGCCAGTCTACGCATGGGAACTGTCGGCCACTCCCGGAGATTCTGTCGAAGGTTCCGGGCTGGGCCGGTTGCGCAACAGGCGCTTCCAGAGTTTTCCGAACTGCTGATGCAGCTCTTCATTCTCCAGATCGCCGAGGCCCTTGCGCGCGATCACCACGATATCCAGGCCGGCCAGCTTCTGCTGGTGATGGCGGAAGGATTCACGGAGAAGGCGTTTGAGGCGGTTGCGCTCGACGGCGAGCTTGACGTTCTTCTTGCCGATCACCAGGCCCAGGCGGGGGTGATCGAGACCGTTTTCGCGCGCCAGCAGCAGGATGTGCTTGCCGGGAACCTTGGAGGTGGGGGAGTCGAAGACTGCTGTGAATTGCCGGGCTGTCAGAAGACGTTTATCCCGGCTGAAATCTCGACTCACCACCTGTGTCAGACAAATCAGACGGTCAGACGCTTACGGCCCTTGGCGCGACGACGCGACAGAACCTGACGACCGTTCTTGGTGGCCATGCGAGCGCGGAAGCCGTGCACGCGAGCGCGCTTGAGGGTGCTGGGTTGGAAAGTACGTTTCATGATTCGGTACCTGGGTTTGACGACATGAGGTCGCAGTGACCCCGTTTAAAGAGACCGGCGATTCTAGTGAAATCGCGCGGTCAGGTCAATTTCCAACCAGACCCCGATACAAAATCTATAGAAAGGGAGGAAATCTCTTTTTCTAGAGATTGAAGTGATGATTATGTTTATGGCGGCCAATGCCTGTGCATAACTCTCCTTCAGCCTTTGAACAAGCGCCTCTGAGGAAATGATAACCCTGTCGGGAAGTCGTGGGCCGCTTGTGCGGAGCCGGTTGGAAAGCTGGGTATGGAATGCGGATTTTTCCACAGGGATTTTTTCCACAGAACCATCACCAGGGTCATCCCCTGCCCCATCAAGCTGTTATCCACAAGGTTCAAGGCGCTATTACCCGACCACCGGTAAAATCATTAACACCTTGATTTTGCTTGCATCCCGGCGCGCTTAACTGTGGATAAGTTGGTCCGGCGGGGATACAATAGCCGCCTGTTTCGCTTTGCGACTTCTTTTGGGGGATATCCGTGTCCGTGGAACTTTGGCAGCAGTGCGTGGAGCTTCTGCGCGACGAGCTGCCGTCCCAGCAGTTCAACACCTGGATCCGACCTTTGCAGGTCGAGGCCGAGGGTGAGGAGCTGCGCGTCTACGCACCCAACCGCTTCGTACTCGACTGGGTCAACGAGAAGTACATGGGGCGCCTGCTCGAATTGCTGAGCGAACGTGGTAATGGCCAGATTCCGGCGATTTCGCTGCTGATTGGCAGCCGCCGCAGCCGCACTCCACGCCCTGCCCTGGTTCCCACGCCGCAGGTACATGTTCAGCCCGCTCCTGTTGCCGCTGCGCCTGCGCCAGTGGTTGCACCTGCGCCGGTGGCTCTCTCCATGCCCGAGCCGCAGCCTATCCAGGCCGCGCCGGTGCAGACCATCGTCGATCTCGATGAATCCAGTCCGGGCATCGATCCGATGGCTGCTGCCATGCCGGCCGCAGCTGTGCGCACCGAGCGCAACGTGCAGGTAGAAGGTGCGCTCAAGCACACCAGCTACCTCAACCGCACCTTCACCTTCGAGAACTTTGTCGAAGGTAAATCCAACCAGCTGGCCCGTGCGGCCGCCTGGCAGGTCGCGGACAACCTCAAGCACGGCTACAACCCGCTCTTCCTTTATGGCGGCGTCGGCCTGGGCAAGACCCACCTGATGCACGCTGTGGGTAACCACCTGCTGAAGAAGAACCCCAATGCCAAGGTCGTGTACCTGCATTCGGAGCGTTTCGTCGCAGACATGGTGAAAGCGCTGCAGCTGAACGCCATCAACGAGTTCAAGCGCTTCTACCGTTCGGTGGATGCACTGCTGATCGACGATATCCAGTTCTTCGCCCGCAAGGAGCGTTCCCAGGAAGAATTCTTCCACACCTTCAACGCCCTGCTCGAAGGCGGCCAGCAGGTCATCCTGACCAGCGACCGCTACCCGAAGGAAATCGAAGGCCTGGAAGAGCGCCTGAAGTCGCGCTTCGGCTGGGGCCTGACGGTGGCTGTGGAGCCGCCGGAGCTGGAAACCCGCGTGGCGATCCTGATGAAAAAGGCTGAGCAGGCCAAGGTTGAGCTGCCGCACGACGCTGCATTCTTCATCGCCCAGCGCATCCGCTCCAACGTGCGTGAGCTGGAAGGTGCGCTCAAGCGCGTGATCGCCCACTCCCACTTCATGGGCCGGCCGATCACCATCGAGCTGATTCGCGAGTCGCTGAAGGACCTGCTGGCCCTGCAGGACAAGCTGGTCAGCATCGACAACATCCAGCGCACCGTCGCCGAGTATTACAAGATCAAGATCGCCGACCTGCTGTCCAAGCGCCGTTCGCGCTCGGTGGCACGTCCGCGTCAGGTTGCCATGGCACTCTCCAAAGAACTGACCAACCACAGCCTGCCGGAGATCGGCGTGGCCTTCGGCGGTCGGGATCACACCACGGTGCTGCATGCCTGTCGTAAGATCGCTCAACTCAAGGAATCCGACGCGGATATCCGCGAGGACTACAAGAACCTGCTGCGTACTCTGACCACCTGACGCAGCCTCACGAGGCAAGGGACTAGACCATGCATTTCACTATTCAACGCGAAGCTCTGTTGAAACCCCTGCAACTGGTCGCTGGCGTTGTCGAGCGCCGCCAGACGCTGCCGGTTCTTTCCAACGTCCTGCTGGTTGTCGAAGGCCAGCAACTGTCGCTGACCGGCACCGACCTGGAAGTCGAGCTGGTAGGTCGCGTCACCCTGGAAGACGCTGCCGAGCCGGGCGAAATCACCGTACCGGCGCGCAAGCTGATGGACATCTGCAAGAGCCTGCCCAGCGACGCCGTGATCGACATCCGCGTTGACGAACAGAAGCTCCTGGTGAAGGCCGGCCGCAGCCGCTTCACCCTTTCCACCCTGCCGGCCAACGACTTCCCCACTGTTGAGGAAGGCCCGGGTTCGCTGACCTTCAGCCTGGTGCAGAGCAAGCTGCGTCGCCTGATCGATCGCACCAGCTTCGCCATGGCGCAGCAGGACGTTCGCTACTACCTCAACGGCATGCTGCTGGAAGTGGGTGGCGGCACCCTGCGTGCAGTGGCTACTGACGGCCACCGCCTGGCCATGTGCTCGCTGAGCAACGGCGTGCCCGAAGCGCAGGATCGCCACCAGGTGATCGTGCCGCGTAAGGGCATCCTCGAACTGGCTCGCCTGCTCACCGAGCAGGATGGCGAAGTGTCCATCGTCCTCGGCCAGCACCATATCCGTGCAACCACCGGCGAGTTCACCTTCACTTCCAAGCTGGTAGACGGCAAGTTCCCGGATTACGAGCGTGTGCTGCCCAAGGGCGGTGACAAGCTGGTCATCGGTGATCGCCAGGTGCTGCGCGAAGCGTTCAGCCGTACCGCGATCCTGTCTAACGAGAAGTACCGTGGCATCCGTCTGCAACTCTCCAACGGCCTCCTGAAAATCCAGGCGAACAACCCGGAGCAGGAAGAGGCGGAAGAAGAAGTGCAGGTCGACTACAACGGCGGCAGCCTGGAAATCGGCTTCAACGTCAGCTATCTGCTGGACGTCCTGGGTGTCATGGGGACCGAGCAGGTGCGCATGATTCTCTCCGACTCCAACAGTAGTGCGCTGCTGCAGGAAGCGGACAACGACGATTCTGCCTACGTCGTCATGCCGATGCGCCTCTGACGCGTATCGATGTCCCTTACCCGCCTTTCGGTCACCGCGGTGCGCAACCTGCACCCGGTGACCTTCTCCCCCTCCCCCCGCATCAACATCCTCTACGGCGAAAACGGCAGCGGCAAGACCAGCGTGCTGGAAGCCATCTACCTGCTCGGTCTCGCCCGCTCCTTCCGCAGCATGCGCCTGCAACCTGTCATCCAGTACGAAGAACCGGCTTGCACGGTTTTCGGACAGGTTCGCCTGGGCAATGGCTTCGTTAGCAGCCTGGGGGTTTCACGTGATCGTCAGGGCGAGTTCCAGATTCGCATCGACGGGCAGAATGCTCGAAGCGCTGCTCAACTTGCCGAGACGTTGCCGTTGCAGTTGATCAATCCGGATAGCTTCCGTCTGTTGGAGGGGGCGCCGAAGATTCGCCGGCAGTTCCTCGACTGGGGAGTGTTCCACGTGGAACAACGCTTCATGGTCGCCTGGCAGAGGCTGCAGAAGGCCCTGCGGCAGCGGAACTCGTGGCTCCGACATGGTAGACTGGACGGTGCTTCGCAGGCTGCGTGGGACCGCGAATTGTGCGCGGCGAGCGACGAAATTGACGCTTATCGACGGTCCTATATCCAGGCTCTCAAGCCTCAATTCGAGCGGACCCTGGCCGAGCTGATCCAGATCGATGACCTGACGCTCAGCTACTACCGGGGATGGGACAAGGACCGCAACCTGAGTGAAGTACTGTCTTCCAGCCTGCTGCGCGATCAGCAGATGGGACACACCCAGGCGGGGCCGCAACGGGCGGACCTGAGAATTCGTCTGGGGGGACACAATGCTGCGGAGATTCTTTCCCGTGGCCAACAGAAACTGGTGGTCTGCGCTTTGCGGATCGCCCAGGGGCACTTGATCAACCAGGCCAAGCGCGGGCAATGCGTCTACCTGGTGGATGACCTCCCCTCCGAATTGGATGAGAAGCATCGGTTGTCTCTGTGCCGGCTTCTCGAGGATCTGGGTTGTCAGGTGTTCATCACCTGCGTCGACCCGCACTTATTGAAAGACGGCTGGCAAACGGAAACGCCGGTGTCGATGTTCCACGTGGAACATGGGCGCGTCTCTCAGGACACTACCATCGGGAGTGAAGAATGAGCGAGAACACCTACGACTCTTCCAGTATCAAGGTACTGAAGGGGCTGGATGCCGTACGTAAGCGTCCGGGCATGTACATCGGTGATACCGACGACGGCACAGGCCTGCACCACATGGTCTTCGAGGTCGTGGACAACTCGATCGACGAAGCGCTGGCGGGCTACTGCAGCGAGATCAGCATCACCATTCACACCGATGAATCCATCACCGTGCGCGACAACGGTCGCGGCATTCCGGTGGATATCCACAAGGAAGAAGGGGTCTCCGCGGCCGAGGTCATCATGACCGTCCTTCACGCCGGCGGTAAGTTTGACGACAACAGCTACAAGGTCTCCGGCGGTCTGCACGGCGTGGGTGTGTCGGTGGTGAACGCCCTCTCCCACGAGCTGCGTCTGACCATTCGCCGTGAAGGCAAGGTCTGGGAACAGGTCTACCACCACGGCGTACCGCAGTTCCCACTGCGCCCGGTGGGTGACACCGATGGCTCGGGTACCGAGGTGCACTTCAAGCCGTCTCCGGAAACCTTCCACAACATCCACTTCAGCTGGGACATCCTGGCCAAGCGGATTCGCGAGCTGTCGTTCCTGAACTCCGGCGTCGGCATCGTTCTGCGTGACGAGCGTGCCGGTAAGGAAGAGCTGTTCAAGTACGAGGGTGGCCTGCGCGCCTTCGTCGAGTACCTGAACACCAACAAGACCGCGGTGAACCAGGTCTTCCACTTCAACTGCCAGCGTGAAGAAGACGGCGTCGGCGTGGAAGTCGCCCTGCAGTGGAACGACAGCTTCAACGAGAACATTCTCTGCTTCACCAACAACATTCCCCAGCGTGACGGTGGTACCCACCTGGCAGGCTTCCGCTCTGCCCTTACCCGTCACCTGAACAACTACATCGAGCAGGAAGGCCTGGCGAAGAAGTTCAAGATCGCCACCACTGGCGACGATGCCCGCGAAGGCCTGACCGCGATCATTTCGGTGAAGGTGCCGGATCCGAAGTTCAGCTCGCAGACCAAGGACAAGCTGGTTTCCTCGGAGGTGAAGACCGCCGTGGAGCAGGAGATGGGCAAATACTTCGCCGACTTCCTGCTGGAGAACCCGAACGAAGCCAAGGCCGTAGTCGGCAAGATGATCGATGCCGCCCGTGCCCGTGAGGCTGCGCGCAAGGCCCGTGAGATGACCCGCCGCAAGGGCGCGCTGGACATCGCCGGCCTGCCGGGCAAGCTCGCCGACTGCCAGGAGAAGGACCCCGCCCTCTCCGAACTGTACATCGTGGAAGGTGACTCCGCGGGCGGTTCTGCGAAGCAGGGCCGTAACCGCAAGACCCAGGCGATCCTGCCGCTCAAGGGCAAGATCCTCAACGTCGAGAAGGCTCGCTTCGACAAGATGCTGTCCTCCCAGGAGGTCGGCACGCTGATCACCGCGTTGGGCTGCGGTATCGGTCGCGAGGAGTACAACATCGACAAGCTGCGTTACCACAACATCATCATCATGACCGATGCTGACGTCGACGGTTCGCACATCCGTACCCTGCTGCTGACCTTCTTCTTCCGTCAGCTGCCGGAACTGGTCGAGCGCGGCTACATCTACATCGCCCAGCCGCCGCTGTACAAGGTGAAGCGCGGCAAGCAGGAGCAGTACATCAAGGACGACGTGGCCATGGATGAGTACATGACCCAGTCGGCCCTTGAGGAGGCCAGCGTGCACGTCAACGAAAGCGCTCCGGGCCTGTCCGGCGAGGCGCTGGAGAAGCTGGTCAACGAGTACCGCGCCGTCATGCGCACCCTCAAGCGCCTGTCCCGTCTGTACCCGCAGGACCTGACCGAGCACTTCGTCTACCTGCCGCGCATCGAAACCGAGCAACTGGGTGACCAGGCTGCCATGCAGAGCTGGCTGGACCAGTATCAGGAGCGCCTGAAGAGCAGCGAGAAATCCGGCCTGGTGTACAAGGTCAGCCTGCGCGAAGACCGCGAGCGTCACCTGTGGCTGCCGGAAGTCGAGATGGTCGCTCACGGCCTGTCGAGCTACATCACCTTCAACCGCGACTTCTTCGCCAGTAACGATTACCGCGCGGTCACCGAGTTGGGCAGCAAGCTGAACAGCCTGCTGGAGGAAGGTGCCTACGTACAGAAGGGCGAGCGCAAGAAGCCGGTCAGCACCTTCAAGGAAGCCCTCGACTGGCTGATGACCGAAGGCACCAAGCGCCACAGCATCCAGCGATACAAAGGTCTGGGCGAGATGAACCCGGATCAGCTGTGGGAAACCACCATGGACCCGAACGTGCGGCGCATGCTGAAGGTAACCATCGAGGACGCCATCGCGGCCGACCAGCTGTTCAACACCCTGATGGGCGATGCCGTGGAGCCGCGCCGCGACTTCATCGAAAGCAACGCCCTGGCGGTGTCCAACCTGGACGTCTGACCTACAGGCAAAAAGAAAGGGCCCTTCGGGGCCCTTTTCTTTTGTCTGCGGGAAGGCGCTGTGTCAGGACGCCTCGGCCACCGATTGAGGCGTGGCGTCGGCCGGCAGTTCGCCCATCTCGCGCAGGGTCTGGATGACCCAGTTCTCGGCGCGCTGGTTGAGCTCGGTGATGGCGCGTGCGCCCTCCCCTTCGGCGTACATGGCCGGGCCGATTACCACCTGGATGGTCCCCGGGTATTTCGCCCAGCCGTTCTTCGGCCAGCAGTGGCCCGCGTTGTGGGCAATCGGCAGTACCGGCAGGTTGGCGTTGACCGCCAGGGAGGCGCCGCCGCGGGAGAACTTGCCGATCTGGCCGGTAGGAACGCGGGTGCCTTCGGGGAAGATCAATACCCAGGCGCCCTTCTTGAGGCACTCATCGCCCTGCTTGGCGATCTGCTTGAGGGCCACCTTGGGCTGCTCGCGGTTGATGGCGATGGGCTTGAGCAGTGCCATCGCCCAGCCGAAGAAAGGTACGAACAGCAGCTCGCGTTTGAGCACCAGCGCCAGCGGCTCGAAGTAGCCGGTGAGGAAGAAGGTCTCCCAGGTGCTCTGGTGTTTGGCCAGGATCACGCAGGGCTGGTCGGGGATGTTCTCCGCGCCTTTGAGTTCGTAGCGCACGCCGACCACCCAGCTGGCGAGCCAGACGGCGAACTTGCACCAGGCCTGGGCGATGAAGCGGTAGCGCGCGCGGTACGGCAGGAAGGGCGCAATGAGCAGGCTCAGGGTGCCCCAGACGAAAGCGCTGAACGACAGCAGCAGGTAGAAAAGAACGGTTCTGATGGCCTGCACTATCGACATGGGAGATGGGTCCTCAGGAAAGAAGTTGGTCGGCTACTGCCGCCAGATCGTCGAATACCAGCGTGCCTTCGGGCAACGGCTTGGTCAGGGTTCGCTCGCCTTTGCCGGTCTTTACCAACACTGGCTGACAATCGACGGCCAGCGCGGCGTCCAGGTCACCCCGGCTGTCACCCACGAACCAGGTGCCGCGTAATTCCACGCCGTAATGCTGGGCAATCTGCCGCAGCATACCGGGTTTCGGCTTGCGGCAGTCGCAGCCCTCGTCGGGGCCGTGGGGGCAGTAGACGACCACGCCGAGTTCACCGCCCTGCTCTGCCACCAGTTCGCGCAGGCGCTGGTGCATGCTCTCCAGGGTGGCCAGGTCGTAATAGCCGCGGGCGATGCCCGACTGGTTGGTGGCCACGGCCACGGTCCAGCCGGCCTTGCTCAGGCGGGCGATGGCGGTGATCGCGCTGGGGATCGGGATCCACTCGTCGAGGGATTTGATGTAGGCGTCGGAGTCCTGGTTGATGACACCGTCGCGGTCGAGGATCAGTAGCTTCATGGGTGATTCGGCAAGTCAGACACTTTCGATAAGTCGGAAATGAAAAAGCCGGGAGTCCGTCACGGCGAACCGTTGCGAACTCCCGGCTTTCAGGTGGGCATCAACCCAGCAGCGAGATGTCGGCGACGCCGAGGAACAACCCGCGCAGCTTCGCCAGCAGCGCGTAGCGGTTGGCCTTCACGGCGTTGTCGTCCGCGTTGACCAGGACTTCCTCGAAGAAGGCGTCCACCGGCGCGCGCAGGGCTGCCAGACGGGCCAGGGCGGCGCGATAGTCGCGAGCCGCTGCCAGCGGAGCCACTTCGCTCTCGGCGGCTGCCACGGCGCTGCCAAGGGCCTTCTCGGCAGCCTCGGTGAACAGGCTGGCGTTGACGGCGGCAGGCACGTCGCCTTCGGCCTTGGCCAGGATGTTCGACACGCGCTTGTTGGCGGCGGCGAGGGCTTCGGCTTCGGGCAGCTGACGGAACGCCTGTACGGCCTGCACGCGCTGGTCGAAGTCCAGCGGAGCGGTCGGCTTGAGTGCACGTACGGCCTGGTACACGGCTACGTTGACGCCTTCATCCTCGTAACGGGCGCGCAGGCGGTCGAAGACGAAGTCCTGCACCTGTTCGGACAGGCCTTCGGCCTTCACCTTGTCGCCGTACTGGGCCACGGCGACGCTGATGGCGTCGACCAGGTCCAGGTCCAGCTGCTTCTCGATGAGGATGCGCAGCACGCCCAGGGCGGCACGACGCAGGGCGTACGGGTCCTTGCTGCCGGTGGGCAGCATGCCGATGCCGAAGATGCCGACCAGGGTGTCCAGCTTGTCGGCCACCGCGACCGCCGCACCGGTCAGGGTGCCCGGCAGTTCGGCGCCAGCGCCGCGCGGCATGTATTGCTCGTTCAGCGCCAGGGCGACGTCCTTGGCTTCGCCACCGGCAGTGGCGTAGTAGTAACCCGCGATGCCCTGCATCTCCGGGAACTCGCCGACCATTTCGGTGGCCAGGTCGCACTTGGAGAGGATGCCGGCGCGGGCAGCGTTGGTGGCATCTCCACCGATGCGCTCGGCGATGTAGGCGGCCAGTTTGGAAACCCGTTCGGCCTTCTCGTAGACAGTGCCCAGCTGGGCCTGGAACACCACGTTCTTCAGACGGGCGTTGAAGGCTTCCAGCGGTTGCTTCTGGTCCTGCTTGAAGAAGAACTCGGCGTCGGTCAGGCGCGGGCGAACGACCTTCTCGTTGCCGGAGACGATGTGCTCCGGCGCCTTGCTCTCGACGTTGGCCACGGTGATGAAGCGCGGCAGCAGCTTGCCGTTGGCGTCCAGCAGGCAGAAGTACTTCTGGTTGTCCTGCATGGTGGTGATCAGGGCTTCCTGCGGCACCGCGAGGAAGCGCTCCTCGAAGGAGCACACCAGCGGCACCGGCCACTCGACCAGCGCGGTCACTTCGTCCAGCAGGTCGGCCGGGACGATGGCGCTGCCCTTCTGCTCGGCAGCCAGTTCGGCGACGCGCCTGGAGATGATCTCGCGGCGCTCGGCGAAGTCGGCCAGCACGTGGGCGCTGCGCAGGTCTTCCAGGTAGTTGGCCGGTGCCGAGATGCGCACGTTGGCCGGGTTGTGGAAGCGGTGGCCGCGGGATTCGCGACCGGCCTTCTTGGTCAGGATCTCGCAGTCGACGACGTCGTCGCCGAACAGCATCACCAGCCACTGGGTCGGACGCACGAACTCTTCACGACGGGCTGCCCAGCGCATGCGCTTGGGAATCGGCAGCTCGTTCAGCGAGGCTTCGACGATGCCCGGCAGCAGACCTACGGCCGGTTGGCCGGCGATGGTCTGGCTGAACTTGAGTTTCGGGCCGCTCTTGTCGATCAGCTCCAGGTCCACACCGCACTTCTTGGCGAAGCCGAGGGCGGCCTGGGTCGGGTTGCCGTTGGCGTCGAAGGCAGCCTGCAGCGGCGGGCCGTCGAGGTTCACGGTGCGGTCCGGCTGCTGCACGGCGAGCTGGTCGATCTGCACGGCCAGGCGGCGCGGCGCGGCATAGCAGCGCGCGGCGGCGTAGGTCAGGCCGGCGGCCTTGAGGCCCTTCTCGATGCCGGCCAGGAAGGCTTCACCGAGGCTTTTCAGCGCCTTGGGTGGCAGCTCTTCGGTGCCCAGTTCGACGAGGAAATCCTTCGCGCTCATTATTCGGCCTCCTTCAGCTTGGCCAGTACTTCGTCACGCAATGCGGGGGTGGCCATCGGGAAGCCGAGGCGGGCGCGGGCCTGCAGGTAGCTCTGCGCCACGGCGCGGGCCAGGGTGCGCACGCGCAGGATGTAGCGCTGACGCTCGGTCACCGAGATGGCGCGGCGGGCGTCCAGCAGGTTGAAGGTGTGCGAGGCCTTGAGGACCATCTCGTAGGTCGGCAGCGGCAGTTGCAGCTCGATCAGGCGGTTGGCTTCGCTTTCATAGAAGTCGAACAGCTCGAACAACTTCTCGACGTTGGCGTGTTCGAAGTTGTAGGTCGACTGCTCCACTTCATTCTGGTGGAACACGTCGCCGTAGGTGACCTTGCCGAATGGGCCGTCGGCCCACACCAGGTCGTAGACCGAGTCGACGCCCTGGATGTACATGGCCAGGCGTTCCAGGCCGTAGGTGATTTCACCGGTGACCGGGTAGCACTCGATGCCGCCGACCTGCTGGAAGTAGGTGAACTGGGTGACTTCCATGCCGTTCAGCCAGATTTCCCAGCCCAGGCCCCAGGCGCCGAGGGTCGGCGATTCCCAGTTGTCCTCGACGAAACGGATGTCGTGCACCAGCGGGTCGATGCCGATGGCCTGCAGCGAGCCCAGGTACAGCTCCTGGAAGTTCTCCGGGTTGGGCTTGAGGACCACCTGGAACTGGTAGTAGTGCTGCAGGCGGTTGGGGTTCTCGCCGTAGCGGCCGTCGGTAGGACGGCGGCTCGGTTGCACGTACGCCGCGTTCCAGGTTTCCGGGCCCACGGCGCGGAGGAAGGTGGCGGTGTGGAAGGTGCCTGCGCCTACTTCCATGTCGTAGGGCTGCAGCACCACACAGCCCTGATCGGCCCAGTATTTTTGCAGGGCGAGGATCAGGTCCTGGAAGGTGGGCACGGCGGGCGTAGTCTGGCTCACGAATTTCACCTGTGCTGGATATGCGACTAAAACCCGGCAGTATACCCCAAGACGCTTGCAGCTTGGGCTTCACAGCGATTTTTGCGCGACCGTTCGTAGGCCCTCGAAGGGGGAAAAACAGGATTTATGACTGTATTTTTGTACAGCTATTTGTCTATAGTCAGAACCTTCCCGTTTCGAAGGCCGACTGCCATGTCCCGCTGCTCCTGGTGTAACGACGACCCGCTGTACATCGCCTACCACGATGCCGAGTGGGGTGTGCCCCAGCGCGACGCTCGCGCACTGTTCGAAATGATCATCCTTGAAGGCGCCCAGGCCGGCCTGTCGTGGATCACCGTGCTGAAGAAGCGCGAGCGCTACCGCGAAGTACTGTTCGGCTTCGATCCGGAACGCCTGGCACGCATGACCGACGAGGAAATCGAGGAGCGCATGCAGGACCCGGGCATCATTCGCAATTTCGCCAAGCTCAAGGCCGCGCGGCAGAACGCCCAGGCCTGGCTGAAGCTGGAGGACCCGGTGACCTTCCTCTGGTCCTTCGTCGGCGGCCAGCCCAAGGTCAACCACTTCAGTGGCCGCGGCGACGTGCCGGCGGTGACACCCGAGGCCGAGGCCATGAGCAAGGCGCTGCGCAAGGCCGGTTTCAATTTCGTCGGCCCGACCATCTGCTACGCCTTCATGCAGGCCACCGGCATGGTGATGGACCACACCGTTGACTGTGACCGCTACGCCCAGCTGACCCGCGCCTAGGGCAGCGGGCTGGCCACAGTGATCGCCTGCCAAGGCCCGGTGGAGCGCCCGGAAAGTGCCGACCAGTACCACGCCGAGGTATCGGAGAAGGATTGGCCGATGGCGTCCTCGATGTAGTCGCAGACCTGCAGTCGCACTCCCTCGCGTTCGACCACGAAGCAGCGTTGCAGGCCCTGCGCGCTAACCCGTTGCCGAAGCTGCGTCTGCTCGATGCGATAGCCCAGCGCGCGGAAGCAATCCTCTGCCGGGTGCAGCTTGCGCGTCGGCCGCAGCACCTGGCGCAGTACGATGCTGCGCTGGCCATCGGTAAAACGGCCGAGCTGGCCGGGAAAGTCCGCGGCGAAGCGCTGCTCCACCGGCGAAAGCGCCAGCGGGCGCAAGGCACGACCTTCGAATTGCACCGGCCATTCATGGGCGACGCGAGCGGCCTCTGACGCGGTGGTAGCCGGCGACAGGAAAGGCCAGAGCATCGCCAGCAGCAGAGCACCAAGCAGGCTGCCGGTGAAATGTGTCGAAGCGTCAGGCTGCGCTGCTTTCACCGATGCCGGCAGTGCAAAAGCACGCCGCCCGATCACCCGGAAAATCATCCCGCAGACTCCGACGAACACCAGCAGCCCGACCGCCTCATGGGCCCAGCCGGGAAACCCGCTCGCGCCGCTCTCGCCCCACACCAGCAGCGTGTTGCGCAGGATGTTGCCGCCCAGTACCAGCAGTCCCACCAGCGGCAGGCGGCGCAGCAGCAGGCAGTCCGGCAGCCGCAGCCAGGCCGCCAGCGCGCAGGCGGTGAAGTAGCCGACCCAGGCCATCTGGATGCCCGAGCACGGCGCATCGACCATCACCCACTGGCCGTCCACCAGCAGCGCACTACCCTGCCGTTCCACTGTCCAGCTCCCCAGGCGCAGCAACCACGCGCTGACCTCGGCAGTGATGACGCGCAATGGATAACCGACGAAGAACTGCAGCGAAGACAGCAGCGGCAACGACAGCACGCCCAGCCCCAGCCAGGACAGCCAGGGCTGGCCGGACGCTCGCAGGCTGAGGATCACCAGCAGCAGCGCCAACACCGAGAGCAGCCCGCGCAGCAGCGGCGGCAGAATCGACTGGAAAAGCGCGCCGGAGATCAGCAACAGCGCTGCCGCACCCAGCCAGTGCAGGCGTGGTTGCGTGCGCAGGCTGTGACGGTCGCGCCAAAGCAGTACTCCGAGTGCCGCCAGCGCGATGATTCCCAGCGGATCATCCGAGCCATCACCGAGCCGCCGTGCCGCCCACAGCCAGCTCGGCCAGGCCGCCAGTGCGGCGAACAACAGCCAGCTCCAGCCGGGCAGGCGGCGGATCATGCGGCCTTCCTCCGCCAGAACCAGGCCCCCAGCGCGGCCAGCAGCAACATGGCCCATACGCCCGGTTCCGGCGTGCCGGGCACGGTGCTGCCGATGGCGTTGTTGCTCACGCCCTGTGGCATAGGCAGCGGTTGGTCGACCGTCTGGCTCAACTGCGGATCGGCATTGCGCACCTGCTGGTCGACGGCGATGAACGAGGTATAGGGCGTCAGCAACTGGTACTTCAGGCCGAGGTCGAGGATCTGCGAGCTGAACTCGAAGCCACCATCGAGCGCCTCCTGATCCATCAGGCTGGCGAGGCGTTGGCGTGCCCACAGGTGGGCGAGCGCACCACCGTTGTCAGTGAGGTTGCCGGTGCTGATCGGCAACCGTACCTGGAACGGGCCGTCGGCGGCGTGGGCGTCGAGACGCAGCTCGCCGCGCGGCGCGCCCTTCCACTTGCCGAACAGTACCAGCGGGCGATTGGCGAACAGGTCGGGCAATTGCAGCGGCTCCACGTCGTAGACATCGAGGCCTTCGAAACGGGCGTGGATGCCCTTGAGCAGCGGGCTGTCGATCATCTTGCGGAAGCGCTGCGCCGCCTTGTTCGCCTGCTCATCATCGGTCACCACGAAAGGCTCGCCCTGCCCCGCCCGCGCCAGTCCTTCGATCAGGCTGCGGTTCACCGCGCTGCCGATGCCGAAGGCGAACAGGTTGGCCTTGCTCAGGTTCTCGCGCACCAGCTTGTAGGCGCTGCTCTCGACGGTGACGTAGCCGTCGGTAACCACCACGAAGCTGCGCGAGCGCTCCGGGTCCGTGGGCATTGCCAGCGCCTCGCGCAGGGCCGGCATCAGCTCGGTGCCGCCGGCGCCGACCTGGCTGTCCAGCAGCTCGATGGCCAGACGGATGTTTTCCGGCGTGGCGGGGAGCGAACGCTCCGCCAGCTTGCGGTTGTCGCCGGCGAACAGCAGCAGGTTGAAGGTGTCGCTGGGGCGGAGGCGGCCGATCAGGTCGCGCAGCAGGGTCTTGGTGGTGTCCAGTGGGAAGCCGTTCATGGAACCGGAGACATCCACCACGAAGATATAGTCGCGCGGCACGATGAGCCGGGTGTCCGGCGCGCGCGGCGGGGCGACCATGGCGAGGAAGAAGTTCTCCTGCTCGCCGCGCGACAACAGCAGGCCGCTCTGCACGGACTCACCGCCGAGCTGGTAATCGAGGATGAAGTCGCGGTTGCTGGCGGTGGCATCGTCGGCCGCTATCTGCGCGGTGGCGCGCCGGCCGTCACGCTGAATGGTCAGGCGATGGGAAGGCGAGGCGATCTCGCCGATCTGCACCGGCGCCAGCAGTTCGACCTGCAGGGCGAAGGTCGTGGCCGAAGGCTGTCCGGCCGGCAGGTACGGTGACTCGATCCACTGCTGCTTGCCGCTGCCGGATTCACCGCGACCGTTGTAGCGCGGCCCGACCACCGTGGGGAAGACGAACTGGAAGCGCCCGTCGGTGGGCACCAGCAGCTCGCTGTAGCGCAACTCCACCTGCACCACGTCGCCGGGGAGGATGTTGGCGACCTTCATCTGGAACACGTTCTCGCGTTCCTGTTCCAGCAGTGCGGCGGTCTTGCCGTCCTGCTTGGCCTGCTGGTACTCGGCCTTGGCCTTCTGCTTCTCGCGGATCTGCGCCTGGATCACCCGGTCGCCCAGGTGGACGGTCATGCCGTGGACGGCGGCGCGGGTCGAGGCGGGGAACACGTAGCGTGCTTCCAGCGGCGTCTTGCCCTGGTTACGGTATTCCTGGGTCACCGTCACCTCGGCGATGTTGCCCAGCACGCGGGCCTCCACGCGGGTCGCCTTGAGCGGCAGGGCATCGACGGCCGGATCGGCATTCTCGACGAAGAAGTACGGACTGGAGCTGCTGTCCTCTGCAGCCAGCGCCACCAGGCTGGCGCTCATCGCCAGCAGCAGGCAGCACAGCCGTGCAAGGAAGGTTGGGATACGCATCGCGGGCCTCCGGGCCAGTGGATCGAATGGCCGCAGGTTGCGCGCGCGCTGTGGGCGCAATGTGCTCGCCAGGTGGAGATTGTGTGGAGCCGCGATGGCGCCCGATTTACCGGCGCGAGCGGCTACAATGGCCGCCATCTGCTTGAAGGAGTTTTCCGTGGAGAAATTCAAGGGCGCACTGGTGGTGGGCTTCCTGCGGTTGTTCGCCATGCTGCCGTGGCGCGCGGTGGGCGCATTGGGCGCCGGCATCGGCTGGCTGATGTGGAAACTGCCCAACCGGTCCCGCGAGATCGTGCGGATCAACCTGTCGCACTGCTTCCCCGAACTGTCCGGGGCTGAACTGGAGAAGCTCGTCGGCCAGAGCCTGATGGACATCGGCCGCACGCTGACCGAGAGCGCCTGCGCCTGGATGTGGTCGCCGCAGAAGTCGCTGCAGTACATCCGCGAAGTCGAAGGCATGGAAGTGCTGGAAGAAGCGCTGGCCTCCGGCGATGGCCTGGTCGGCATCACCAGCCACCTGGGCAACTGGGAAGTGCTCAACCACTTCTACTGCTCCTACGCCAAGCCGATCATTTTCTACCGCCCGCCCAAGCTCAAGGCGGTGGACGATCTGCTGAAGAAGCAGCGCGTACAGCTGGGCAACCGCGTCGCGCCCTCGACGCCCGAAGGCATCAAGAGCGTGATCAAGGAAGTGAAGAACGGCGGCTGTGTCGGCATCCCCTGCGACCCGGAGCCGGACCTGGGCTCGGGCCTGTTCGTGCCCTACCTGGGCACCACCGCGCTGACCAGCAAGTTCGTGCCCTCCCTGCTCTCGCGCGGCAAGGCCCGCGGGGTGTTCTTCCACGCCGTGCGCCTGCCCGATGGCAGCGGCTACAAGGTGATCCTCGAAGCCGCGCCGGCGGACATGTACGACAAGGACATGGAAGTGTCGGTGGCTGCGCTCAGCCGCGAGCTGGCCAAGTACGTGCGCGCCTATCCCAGCCAGTACATGTGGACCATGAAGCGCTTCAAGAAGCGTCCCGAGGGCGAGGCCCGCTGGTACTGAGCACGCCAGGCTCAATCGACCCGATAGGCACGGCGCCCCTGGATTGTTGACGCCAGGGGCGTCAGGCTGAACGTCCCACGCTCCCGGAATCCCTCCCCATGCTCGGCCTGCCGACTACCGCCACTGCGCCGTTCTGTCCCTCGGAAGTCAAAGGCAGCATCCAGGTCGCGGCCGGCGCGCCGTTGTTCAAGCGCATCCTGCAGTTCGCCGGCCCCGGCCTGCTGGTCTCCATTGGCTACATGGACCCGGGCAACTGGGCCACCGCCATCGAAGCCGGCTCGGGCTTCGGCTACCAGCTGCTGTTCGTGGTGCTGCTCTCCAGCCTTGCAGGGATGGTCCTGCAGTGCCTGGCGATGCGCCTGGGCATCGTCACCGGCCAGGACCTGGCGCAGCTCTCGCGCAGTCGCTACAGCCTGGGCACGGCGCGCCTGCAATGGCTGTTGGCGGAGCTTTCGATCGTCGCCACGGACCTCGCCGAAGTGCTCGGCTGCGCCCTGGCCTTCCACCTGCTGCTGGGCGTCGACCTGGTCACCGGGGTGATCCTCACCGCCTTCGACACGCTCATCGTGCTCGGCCTCAAGGGCCAGCGCTTCCGCCACCTGGAAGCGATCATGCTCGGCCTGATCGTCACCATCAGCGGCTGCTACCTGGTTGAGCTGATCCTCATCAAGCCCTACTGGCCCGACGTCGCCGCCGGCTTCCTGCCCAGCTGGGACGCGGTGACCCAGCGCGAGCCGCTGTACCTGGCGATCGGCATCCTCGGCGCCACGGTGATGCCGCACAACCTCTACCTGCACTCCTCCATCGTGCAGACGCGGCAGGTCAGCGGCAGCAACGGCAAGGCTGCGGCTATCCGTCTGACACGCATCGACACCGTGGTCTCACTGAGCCTCGCGCTGCTGGTCAACGCGGCGATCCTGATCCTCGCCGCCGCGGCCTTCCACGAGACCGGCCACACCGGCGTCACCGAAATCCAGGACGCCTACCGCCTGCTCGAACCACTGGTGGGCACCGGCCTTGCGGCGATCCTCTTCGGCGTCGCCCTGCTCGCCTCCGGGCAGAGTTCCACCTTCACCGGCACCATCGCCGGGCAGGTGATCATGGATGGCTTCCTGCAGATGAAGATTCCCTGCTGGCAACGCCGCCTGATTACCCGCGCCCTGGCACTGATCCCGGCGCTGATCGGCGTGGTGATGCTGGGCGACAAGGCGGTGGGCAAGCTGCTGGTGTTCAGCCAGGTGGTGCTCAGCCTGCAGCTGCCGTTCGCGCTCTGGCCGCTGATCCGCTTCACCAGCGATCGCGCGCTGATGGGCGAGTTCGCCAACTCCCTGCTGACCCGTGTGCTGGCCTGGGGCTTGTTCTGCGTCATCAGCGCCGCCAATCTCTGGCTGCTCGCGCAATTGCTGGCTTGACCTGACCCCCGGGTTTCAGGCCCATTAGTGCGCTGACATTCAGGACGGATGCCATCCATGTCGAACCAAAGGCAGTACCCGCGTACCCCGATGAAGTGCCGGATCAAGATCAGCCATGCCAGCTTCGGTGATGTGTTCGGCCATACCCGTGATCTGTCCGATGGCGGCGTCTACGTCCGTCATGAAGTGCTCGCCGCGCTGCCCGCCGGAACCCGCGTGACCGGCCAGGTGCAGGACATGCCCTTCGATGCGCCAATCCTGGAGATGGAAGTGATGCGCACCGACGCCGAGGGCGCGGGCTTCCGCTTCGTCGGCAACGCCTGATCCCCGCTGCGCTGCGAACTGCTTTTCTGTAGGAGCGAGCTTGCTCGCGAACCCAAGACCCGCAGTGGAGTTTGTTCGCGAGCAAGGGCTAGGCGCCCCCTCGGTCCTACGAAGAGCCCCAGCCGATCAATTCGCCTCGTTCACCGCACTCAGGAAGGCCCGCGTCCGCTCATGCTGCGGATGGCCGAAGAACTGCTGCGGGCTGCCCTGCTCGAGGATGCTGCCCTGGTGGAAGAAGCACACGCGGTCGGCGAATTCGCGGGCGAAACCCATCTGGTGGGTGACCATGAGCATGGTCAGGTTGTGCTCGGCGCCCAGCTTGCGCACCACGTTGAGCACCTCGCCGCACAGCTCCGGGTCCAGCGCCGAAGTCACCTCGTCGAACAGCATCACCTTGGGCCGCATCGCCAGCGCGCGGGCAATGGCCACGCGCTGCTGCTGGCCGCCGGAAAGCTGTGACGGATAGTGGTCGAGCTTGTTGCCCAGGCCGACCATTTCCAGCAACTCCACCGCGCGCTCGCGGGCCTCAATGCGGCGCATGCCGAGCACCTGCACCGGTGCCTCCATCACGTTGCGCAGCGCGCTCATGTGCGGGAACAGGTTGAAGCACTGGAACACCATGCCGATCTTGCTGCGCACCTTGCGCACGTGGCTCTCCGGCGCGCGCACCAGGGTCTCGTTGCGCTTGAGGTGGGTCAGCGGCTCGCCGTCGACTTCGATCAGACCGCTGTCGATGGTTTCCAGGGTCATCAGTGCGCGCAGCAGGGTCGATTTGCCCGAGCCGCTGGGGCCGATGATGGCGACCTTCTCGTTGGCCTTCACCTCCAGGTTGAGGTCCTTGAGCACGCTGAAGCTGCCGTAGCTCTTGCACACGTTGCGGAAGCTGACCATCGGCTGGGCCGTCTCGGCGCGCGCGGCCGGGGCATCCTGGCTGGCCACGCGTGGCGCAGTCTGTAGGGAGTGAACGGACATCGGAGTACCTCCAGAAGAGTCAGTCATGGCAGCGCCGTACGTTTTTCCACCTGGCGCACGACGCCCGCCAGGCCGATGGAGATGAGCAGGAAGAACACCCCGACCAGGGTGATCGGTTCCAGGTAGCGGAAGCTGTCGGAGCCGATGTTCTTCGCCTGCTGCATGATTTCCACCACGGTGATCGCGGAGAGCACCGGGGTGTCCTTGAACATGGCGATCAGGTAGTTGCCCAGTGCCGGCAGCACCGGGCGGATGGCCTGGGGCAGGATCACCTCGCGGTAGGCCTTGAACGGCGAGAAGTTCAGCGCGGTGACCGCTTCCCACTGCCCGCGCGGCACCGCTTCCAGGCCGGCGCGGTACACCTCGGCGGTGTAGCAGGCGTAGTGCAGGGCGATGCCGAGGGTGCCGGCCACCAGGGCGGTCATGCTCAGCCCGTAGGTCGGCAGGACGTAGAACAGGAAGTACACCTGGATCAGCAGCGGCGTGCTGCGGATGAACTCGATCAGCCAGGCCGCCGGCCACGACAGCCAGATGTGCCGGCTGCGCCGGGCGATGGCGAACAGCAGGCCGAACACCACCGCCAGGGCGAAGCCCACCAGGGTGATGGCGATGGTCCGCAGCGAGGCGTGCAGCAGCTGCGGGAGAATCTGCCAGGCGAAGTCCCAGTCGAAGAATTTCATCACAGGCCTCCGCGGATTCGGCCGTGCCCCAGCCAGCGTTCGAGGCGGCGCATGAGGAAGACGATGACCTGGGCCATGACGAAGTACAGCACCAGGGTGAGCAGGAAGATCTTCATGGTCTCGAAGGTCGCCTGGTCCAGCTGGCGGGCTCGGAAGGTCAGGTCCGAGAGGGTGATCAGCGACACCAGCGAGGTGTTCTTCAGCAGCTCGATCAGCAGGTTGGTGCCGGGCGGGATCGCGCAGAGCAGCGCCTGCGGCAGGATGATCCGGCGGAAGCGCGTGAAGGGCGACATGTTCAGCGCCAGCGAGGCTTCGTATTGCCCCTTGGGCACCGAGCCGATGGCGCCGCGCATCACTTCCGCGCCGTAGGCGCCGATGTGCAGGCCCAGGCCGATGATCGCCACGCTGTAGGCGCTCATCTCCAGGTTGAACGGCGGCAGCGGCAGCACGAAGTACAGCCAGAACAGCTGCACCAGCAGCGAAGTGCCGCGGAACAGCTCGATGTAGGCGATGGACACCCAGCGCAGCGCCGGCCACGGCGAGAGCCGGCCGAGTGCGGCGATGATGGCGGCGGCGACCGCCAGCAGGGAGCCGAAGACGGTCACCTGGACGGTGATCCAGGCGCCCTCCAGCAGCAGAGGAAGCAATTCACCCATGGTACGTATCCCGTTGCGACAGGTTCGACCAAACGGCCGGGCAGGCGCGCCCTATGCCAGCGACGCGCCCCGCACGGTCACTGTTTGCAGAGTTCGGCGGCGGTCTTGTCGGTGACGTTGGACTTGTCGAAGCCGAACGGCTTGACCGTCGCCAGGTGCTCGGCGCCGCCCAGCCACTGCTTGAGCTGGGCGTTGACGGCATCGCGCAGGTCCTTGTCATCCGGGCGGAAGGCAAGGGCGCCGTAACCGATGTGCGACGGGTCGTCCTTGAAGTCGGTGATGGCTTCCACCGAGTCGCCGCCTTTCGCCGCGAGGCCTTTCATGGTCAGCGCGGTTCCGACGCTGGCGTCGGCGCGGCCGGCGCGCACGGCCTGCAGCTGCGCGGTGGTGTCGGGAACCTGGACGATCTGCTCTTCCGCCACACCTTCCGCGCGGGCGTAACCCAGCTCGGCGGTGCCGGACATGATCGCCAGCTTCACGTCCGGGTTGTTCTTCACGTCGGCGTAGCTGTGCAGGTTCTTCGGGTTGCCCTTCTTCACCAGCAGCGAGTCGGGAATCTGGTAGTGCGGGTCGGTGAAGATCACCTGCTGGCAGCGTGGCGGGGTGATGTACATGCCGGCGGCGATGACGTCGAAACGCCCGGCACGCAGGCCGGGGATCAGCGCGCCCCATTCGGTCAGCACCGGCTCGATCTTCTTCACACCCATTTTCGTGAAGATCTGCGTGGCGATTTCCGGGGACTCGCCGGTGACCTTGCCGGAGGTCTCGGTGTAGGCGAACGGCGCTTCATTGGCGTAGCCGATGCGCACGGTGCCGGTGCTCTTGATGCGTTCCAGGGTGGTTTCGGCATAGCTGCCAGCGCTGGCGACGGCGCAGGCCAGCAGGGTGCAGGCAAGACTCAGGCGGCGCAGGAAAACAGGGGCGGTACTCATCTTCGGATCTCCTGATCTTCGCTTGCCGAACGCGGTGGGCGCGCGGCGATGGATGGCAGGTAGCAATGTCGTACGACTGTTGTTCTTGTAGGTCGGGCCCGGGTGGGGCCTTCCGAAGTTCTTGCGCCGCTGTCGATGGCGACGGCGACAAGCTCGACGCCAGACTAAGCCGCGGCGCCTTGCGGCTGTTCCTGATCGACAACCCCGCGGCGGGAAAAAGCCACCGTCGCGACGAACGCATCCGCAGGTTTTTTCTGCGCGGGCCTGACAATGCGGCCCGATGTGCTGCCCGATGTACTGACAGGTGCGCGGCTATATGTCCTGTGCCCGAGCATACAAAAGGGTCGGAACGGTCGACATTGCACTAGGACAATTGCCGCCGGTGTGCCGGTCCGTCACTCTGGACCCCTGACCAGACGGAGCGCTGAAGATGGAAGCCTGGCGTCGCGCCCTGGCCGACCTGCGGGTCGGCGAATCCAAGTACAAGACTCTGGTGCAGGCCATTGCCGGCGACATCGAACAGGGCCGCCTGAGCGACGGCCAGCGCCTGCCGCCGCAGCGCCACGTCGCCGATGGCCTGGGCATCAGCGTGCAGACCGTGACCAACGCCTACAAGGAACTGGAACGCCAGGGCCTGGTGCGTTGCGAGGTCGGCCGCGGCAGCTTCGTCACGCGGCGGATGACCGAGGGCATGGCCCACTACATGGTCGATCACCCCGAGCGCGCGCTGGTGGATTTCTCCATCGCCAGCATCGTCCACACCCGCGAGCACGACCGCCTGTGGCAGGACAGCTGCCGTGAGCTGGCGCAGGAAACCGACCAGCCGTGGATGCGCGCCTGCCGCCCGGTGGCCGGCTTCGATACGCACCGCGACGCCGGGGTGAAATGGCTGGCGCAACTGGGCCTCAAGCGTGAGCGCGATGACGTGCTGATCACCAATGGCGCGGCCCACGGCATCTTCCTTGCCCTCGCCTCCCTCGCCGGGCCGGACGACGTGGTGCTCTGCGAGCAGCTCACCGACCACGGCGTGATCGGCAATTCCCAGGTGCTCGGCTTCACCCTCAAGGGCGTGGAGATCGACAAGCAAGGCATCGACCCGGAGCACTTCGAAGACCTCTGCGCCAACGAGCGCATCACCGCGCTGGTGTGCACGCCCAACCTGAACAACCCGACCTCCTGCCTGATGCCCGACACGCGCCGCCGCGAGATTGCTGCCATTGCCCAGCGCTATGGCGTGTATGTGATCGAGGACGACGTCTACGGCCCGCTGCTCGGCGAGCGCCGCCCGCCGCCGCTCAGCCATTACCTGCCGGACCTGTCGTTCTACTGCACGAGCTTCACCAAGAGCGTGCTCACCGGCCTGCGCATCGGCTACCTGGCCATGCCGCGACGGCTGGCGCTGCGCACCGAGAGCATCCTGCGGGTGAACAGCTGGATGGGCACGCCGCTGCTGGCGGAAGTGGCGGCGCGCTGGATCCACAACGGCAACGCCGCCGCGCTGATCGGCCTGCAGCGCCGAGTGCTGGAGAAGCGCCAGGGGCTGGTGCGCGAGTACCTCGGCGAGCATCTGCGCGGGTGTGATCCGCATTCGCTGAGCGCGTGGATCGGCATCCCCGAACACTGGGAACTGGACAGCCTGGTGCGCGAGCTGCGTCATCGACACATTGCCGTGACGCCGCCCGATCCGTTCATGGTGCGCGGCACCCCCAGGCCGCGTGCGGTGCGCCTGTGCATGGGCGCTGAATGCAGCGACGAGCGCATGGCGAGCGCTCTGGAAGACATGCGCGAACTGTTCGGGCAGTACCCGAAGATCCACGATTTCTAAGCCCTACGCCGGGCCCGCGCTTGTAGCCGTAGGGCGCATAACGCGCCAGCGTTATCCGCCCTACGGCCTACAGGAAGTTTCGGTGCTCGGGATCGCCCTCACCCCAGCCCTCTCCCAGGGGGAGAGGGAGCCGTACGTGCCGGCTGATGCCGTGGTGTATCTCCTGCGCCGAGCGGTCCCCTCTCCCTCCGGGAGAGGGTTAGGGTGAGGGCAAAGTCCGCAGCGGAGGTGGGCATGAGATTCCAGCAGCAACAATAGACACCTCCGCCCACGACATCGTCCTAGTACATTCATCGCGACAATTACCCGCCCCTACACTCGGCCCCACTGCATTCCCCGGAGGCCGAGATGGAGCCGATTTCCCCCGTCGAGCTGTACCGCGCACGCCAGCGCATCCAGGGCCTGGTGCGGCAGACGCCGCTGGAGCATTCGCCCAGCCTGTCGCGCCTGCTCGGCGCCCCGGTGTATCTCAAGCTCGAATCGCAGCAGATCACCGGCAGCTTCAAGCTGCGCGGCGCGAGCAATGCGATAGCCCAGCTCGATGACGAGCAGAAGGCCAGGGGCGTCGTCGCCGCCTCCACCGGCAACCACGGCCGGGCGCTGGCCCATGCCGCGCGGGTGCTCGGCGTGCACGCCACCATCTGTCTGTCGCAATTGGTGCCGGGGAACAAGGTCCAGGCGATCCGCGAACTGGGCGCCGAGGTGCGCATCGTCGGCCACAGCCAGGACGACGCCCAGGCCGAAGCCGAGCGGATTGCCCGCGAGCAGGCCGCGACGCTGCTGCCGCCCTTCGACCATCCGCAGATCATCGCCGGCCAGGGCACCCTCGGTCTGGAAATCCTCGAACAGCTGCCGGACGTGCGCCAGGTGCTGGTGCCGCTCTCCGGCGGCGGCCTGTTCGGCGGCGTGGCGCTGGCACTCAAGCACGTCGACCCGAGCATTCGCGTGCACGGCATCAGCATGCGCCGTGGCGCCGCCATGGCCGCCAGCCTCGCTGCCGGCCACCCCGTGGAAGTGGAAGAGCTGCCGACCCTGGCTGACTCCCTCGGCGGCGGCATCGGCCTGGACAACCGCTACACCTTCGCCCTGGCCCGCGACTACTGCGACCAGTTGCACCTGCTCGACGAGCCCGCCATCGCCGCCGGCATCCGCCACGCCTACCGCGAGGAACGGCAGGTGGTGGAAGGCGCCGCCGCCGTCGGCATCGCCGCCCTGCTGGACGGCCTGATCGCCCCGGTCGGCCCGGTGGTGGTGATCGTCAGCGGCCGCAACATCGCCATCGAACAACACCAGCAAATCCTCGAGGAATCCGCCCATGGCTGACGTCACCCTGCTCAGCGAAGCCGACCTGCGCGCCTGCGTGGCCATCGACCGGGAGAGCCTCGACGCCGTCGAACAGGCCTTCCGCCTGCTCGCCACCGCGCCGGTGGCGATGCCGCCGATCCTTCGCCTGGACGTGCCCGAGCACAATGGCGAAGTCGACGTGAAAACCGCCTACCTGCCCGGCCTGTCGCGCTTCGCCATCAAGGTCAGCCCCGGCTTCTTCGACAACCCCAGGCTCGGCCTGCCCAGCCTCAACGGCATGATGATGCTGCTCTCCTCGCGCACCGGCCTGCTCGACGCGCTGTTGCTGGACAACGGCTACCTCACCGCCGTGCGCACCGCGTGCGCTGGCGCGGTGGCAGCCAAGTGGCTGGCCCGCGAGGAGTCGCGGCAGGTCGCGCTGATCGGAGCCGGCGAGCAGGCGCGGTTGCAGCTCAAGGCGCTGTGCCTGGTGCGGCCCATCGAGGGTGCCAGCGTCTGGGCGCGGGACCTCGACAAGGCGCGGCACTGCGCGCAGGAACTGAGCGCCAGCCTGGGCATTGCGGTCAGCGCCTGCGCCAGCATCGACGAAGCGCTGGAAGGCGCCGACATCGCCATCACCAGCACGCCCAGCCGTGAGCCGCTGATCCAGAAAAAGCACCTGCGCCCCGGCCTGCACATCACCGCCATGGGGTCGGACGCCGAGCACAAGAACGAGATCGCCGCCGACGCCCTGGCGGCGGTGGACTGCTACGTCGCCGACCGCGTCAGCCAGACCCTGGTGCTGGGCGAGCTGCACCACGCGGTGCAGGCCGGCAACGTCAGCCGGGATGCCGACTTCGCCGAGCTCGGCCAGGTCATCGCCGGGCAGCGCGAAGGCCGCCGCCGTGCCGAAGACATCACCCTCTGCGACCTCACCGGCACCGGCGCACAGGATACCGCCATCGCCGGCCTGGCTTTCCAGCGGGCGCAGCGGATGGGCAAGGGGTTCCGCTTCAGCAGCTGAAAAAATTTCGTCCCGCTTCGCGGGAAGAGCGCCCTCACCCTAACCCTGGCTGCGCGCCCCGCTCCTCAAGCGGGAGAGGGAACTGATCGGAGCCAGCTGACGCCGCAATGTCAGCCGGCTCGGACTGCCCCCACTCCCTCAGGAGCGGGGCGCGCAGCCAGGGCTGGGGTGAGGGGATTGCACAGGCACGGGTTGTCCGGATGAAGCCCGAAACAGATTCCCCCAAGAGGATTTCCGCATGTCCGAAATCGTCGTCAACCTCCCCTTCAGCCGGGAGGAATACGCCCAGCGGATCGCCAAGGTCCGCGCCAGCATGCTTGAGCGCGGCATCGAACTGCTGCTGGTCACCGACCCGTCGAACATGGCCTGGCTCACCGGCTACGACGGCTGGTCCTTCTATGTGCACCAGTGCGTGCTGCTGGCGCTGGAAGGCGAGCCGGTCTGGTTCGGTCGCGGCCAGGACGCCAACGGTGCGCGGCGCACGGTGTTCATGCAGGCGGACAACATCGTCGGCTACCCCGACCACTACGTGCAGTCCACCGAGCGCCATCCGATGGACTATCTGTCCCGCGAGGTCATCGCCGCGCGCGGCTGGGCCGGCCGGACGATCGGCGTCGAGATGGACAACTACTACTTCAGCGCCGCCGCCTTCCGCTCCCTGCAGGCCAACCTGTCGAGCGCGAAGTTCATCGACGCCACCGCGCTGGTGAACTGGCAGCGCGCAGTGAAATCGCTGCGCGAAATCGAGTACATGCGCGTCGCCGCACGCATCGTCGAGAAGATGCACGCGCACATCGTAGAGCGTATCGAACCGGGCATGCGCAAGAACGAGCTGGTCGCCGAGATCTACAGCACCGGCATCCTTGGCGCCGACGGCCATGGTGGCGACTACCCGGCCATCGTCCCCTTGCTGCCCACCGGCGCCGACGCCAGCGCGCCGCACCTGACCTGGGACGACACGCCCTTCGAGCGCGGCGCCGGCACCTTCTTCGAGATCGCCGGCTGCTACAGGCGCTACCACTGCCCGCTGTCGCGCACGGTGTTCCTGGGCAAGCCGCCCAAGCACTTCCTCGACGCGGAAAAAGCCGTGGTCGAGGGCATCGCCGCTGGCCTGGACGCAGCCAAGCCCGGCAACACCACCGGCGACATCGCCCGCGCCTTCTTCGGCGTGCTGGAGAAGTTCGGCATCCACAAGGACAGCCGCTGCGGCTACCCCATCGGCATCAGCTACCCGCCGGACTGGGGCGAACGCACCATGAGCCTGCGCCCGAGCGACAACAGCGTGCTCGAGCCAGGGATGACCTTCCACTTCATGCCCGGCCTGTGGATGGACGACTGGGGCCTGGAGATCACCGAAAGCATCCTCATCACCGAGCGCGGCGTGGAGACCTTCTGCGACTACCCGCGCCAGCTGTTCGTGAAGGAGTGAGGCGATGACCCAAGCATTCGACAAGCCGCTGCGCGAAAACCCCATCGCCGCCAGTGTCGATTTCCTGCGCGACGGCGTGCAGCACGGCCACCTCAAGCTGCCGTACTCGCGGGACGATTCGGCCTGGGGCGCGGTGATGATCCCGATCTGCGTGGTGAAGAACGACAATGGTCCTACCGCGCTGCTCACCGGCGGCAACCATGGCGACGAGTACGAGGGCCCGGTGGCGCTCAGCCGCCTGGCACAGGAGCTGCGCGCCGAGGACATACGCGGCCGGGTGATCATCGTACCCTTCATGAACACCCCGGCGTTCCTCGCCGGCAAGCGCACCTCGCCCATCGACGCCGGCAACCTCAACCGCAGTTTCCCCGGTCGCCCCGACGGCACGGTGACGCAGAAGATCGCCGACTACTTCCAGCGCACCCTGCTGCCGCTGGCGGACGTGGTGCTGGATATCCATTCCGGCGGCCGCACCCTCGACTTCCTGCCCTTCGCCGCCTGCCATGTGCTGCCGGACAAGGCCCAGCAGGAAGCCAGCGAGGCGCTGATGCGTGCCTTTGCCGCGCCCTTCTCCATGCGCATGCTGGAGCTGGACGCGGTGGGCATGTACGACAGCGCCGCCGAGGAGCAGGGCAAGCTGTTCGTCACCACCGAACTCGGGGGCGGCGGTAGCAGCAGCGCGCACACTGTAGCCATCGCCCGGCGCGGCGTGCGCAACGTGCTGGTGCAGGCCGGCATCCTGCGCGGCGACCTGGAGCCGGCGCAGTCGGTGATGCTCGACATGCCCGACGGCGACTGCTTCGTCGCCAGTGAACACGGCGGGCTGCTGGAGATGTGCCGTGACCTGGGTGAGAAGGTCGAACGCGGCGAAGTGCTGGCGCGGGTGCACGACGTGCTGCGCACCGGCGCGGCACCCGTGGAGTACCGCGCCAGACGCAGCGGCATCCTTGCCGCGCGGCACTTCCCCGGCCTGGTGCAGAGCGGCGACACCCTCGCGGTGGTTGCCGAGGTGCTCGACTGAGCCGTTCGGGAGGCAAGCATGATCAAGCTCGACCGTTATGACCTGAAGATCCTGCGCATCCTCGCCGGCGATGGGCGCATCACCAAGTCGAGCCTGGCCGAGGCGATCAACCTCTCGGTCAGCCCGGCCTGGGAGCGCGTGCGCAAGCTGGAGGAGGCCGGGCTGATCAAGGGCTACCGCGCGCAGATCGATTGGTCGGCATTGTTCAAACAGCAGCAGGTGCTGGTGGAAATCACCTTGGCGCGCCACACCGCGCAGGACATGAAGCGCTTCGAGCAGCGCCTGCATCAGGCGCCGGAGGTGGGCTTCTGCTACGCCACCGGCGGCGGGGTGGACTACATCGCGATGATCCAGGCCCGTGACATCGACCATTACCAGCGCTTCATCGACCAGTTGCTGCTGGAGGACGTGGGCATCGAGCGCTACTTCACCTACATCGTCACCAAGGTGATCAAGACGCAGGAGGCGGCGATCCCCGCCGAGGCACTGGAAGGCAGCTCCTCGTAGGGCGAATAACCTGGAACAGGTTATCCGCCGTTTCCATCCGGCGGAAATCCATGCGGCGGATAACGCTGGCGCGTTATGCGCCCTACGGGCAGCTCGCTCCTACATAAACGCCCGTCGGTGGTTGAACAAAATTTGCGCAACAAATCCTGACTTCCAGGTCCGGATCGTATACAATGCGCGCCGCTCGGCATGGTGCCGGGCATGGGTTCCCTCACCCCATCGACGAAAAAGGCCCAAAGCATGTCGGCATCCCTTCCGGCGGCAAGGCGCGGCGCACTCGCCGGCCTGGTCGCGTTCCACATCCTGATCATCATCGCCAGCAACTACCTGGTGCAGCTGCCAATGACCCTATTTGGCTGGCACACCACCTGGGGCGCGTTCAGCTTCCCGTTCATCTTCCTGGCCACCGACCTCACCGTCCGCCTGCTCGGCAAGCGCCCGGCGCGGCTGGTCATCGCGCGGGTGATGATCCCGGCGCTGCTGGCCTCCTACGTGATCTCGGTGATCTTCCAGGAAGGTGCCTTCAGAGGTCTCGCCTCCCTGGGCGAATTCAACACCTTCGTCGCGCGGATTTCCCTGGCCAGCTTCCTGGCCTACGTGTTCGGCCAGATCCTCGACATCCAGGTCTTCGACCGCCTGCGGCGCATGCGCCAGTGGTGGATCGCTCCGGTGGTCTCGACCCTGTTCGGCAACCTGCTGGACACCTTCACCTTCTTCTCCATCGCCTTCTGGCACAGCGACAACGCCTTCATGGCCGAGCACTGGGTGGAGATCGCCTGGGTCGACTACGGTGTGAAGCTGGCGGTCATGCTGATGCTCTTCGTGCCGCTCTACGGCATGCTGCTCAGCGCCATCACCCGTAACCTGCGGCGCCAGACCGCTGTCGTCTGACGCCACCCGAAAAAGCCCAACAGCGGCGGCAGAACTGCGAAAAGATTTGCCGCCGCCATCCCCCGCTTAGGAAAAAACCGCGCGCCTCCGGCCCCTAGCATGGTCTCCATGCCAACCGTCCGGGAGCCGCCGCCATGTCCTTCGCCCATCCCCTGCTGTTCAAGTCGCTCTGCTATGTGAATGGCCACTGGCTGCACAGCGCCAGCGGCACCAGCATCGCCGTCGACAACCCCGCTACCTGCGAAGCCATTGGCCATGTGCCGCTGCTCGATCGCGAGCAGATCGTCGCCGCAGTCGACGCCGCCGCTGCCGCCTTCCCCGCCTGGCGAGCCCGCACGCTGGACGAACGCGGCGCGCTGCTGCGCCGCTGGGCCGAGCTGATTCGCCAGCATCGCGAGGACCTCGCGCAGATCCTCAGCCTGGAACAGGGCAAGCCGCTGGCTGAAGCACTCGGCGAGATCGACTACGCCGCCAGCTTCATTCCCTGGTTCGCCGAGGAAGCGCGACGGCTGAACGGCCGCAACATTCCCAGTCACATCCCCAACGCGCACCTGGGTACGGTGGTCGAGCCGGTCGGCGTCGCCGCCCTGCTCACGCCGTGGAACTTCCCCAGCGCGATGATCACCCGCAAGGCCGCTGCCGCCCTGGCCGCGGGTTGCACCGTGGTGGTCAAGCCGGCTCACGAGACGCCCTACTCCGCCTTCGCCCTGGCGCAACTGGCGGAAGAAGCCGGCTTCCCCGCCGGGGTGTTCAATGTGGTGCTGGGCGAGCCGCAGATGGCCATGGAAACCCTGGTCGGCGACACCCGCGTGCGCGCCGTGAGCTTCACCGGCTCGACCCGGGTGGGGAAACTCGTGCTGCAGGCCGCCGCCCGGGACGTGAAGAAAGTCGCCCTGGAACTGGGCGGCAACGCGCCCTTCATCGTGCTGCCCGATGCCGATCTGGAGCAGGCGGTGCAGTTCGCCCTCGACGCCAAGTTCCAGACCTCCGGGCAGGACTGCTGCGCGGCCAACCGCATCCTGGTCGCCCGTGAACTCTACGAACCCTTCCTGCAGCGCTTCGCCCGCGCGGTGCGTGACCTGCGCGTCGGCCCGGCCAGCGACTCGCGCAGCCAGATCGGCCCGCTGATGCACCAGGGCGCCTTCGACGTCACCTGCGAGCGGGTGCAGGACGCCATCGCCCAGGGCGCGCGCCTGCTCGCCGGCGGTGAGCCCCATGCGCTGGGCGGCTGGTTCCATCAGCCGACCGTGCTGGCCGATGTCACGCCGCAGATGCGCATCTGGCGCGAGGAAAACTTCGCCCCCATCGCCGGCATCAGCGCGTACGACGACCTGGACGAAGCCGTCCGGCAGGCCAACGACACCGAGTACGGCCTGGCCGCCTACCTTTGTGGGCAACGCCTGGATCACATCTGGCCGCTGATGCGGCGCCTGGAGTTCGCCATGGTGGCGGTCAACGGCGCCAGGTTCACCGGCCACCCCATTCCCTTCGGCGGCATGAAGGCTTCTGGCCTGGGCCGCGAAGGCGGCAGCGAGGGCTTCGAGCCCTTCGTCGAAACCAAGTACTTCGCCCTGCACCACGGCGCCATCTGACCGGGAGACCACCGCCATGACCGACTACGCCAAGCTGTTCGAAGACGACCGCGCGCACTTCATGCACCCCTCGACACACGCCCACGATCACGCCAGCGGCGCGTTGCCGGGGCGGATCATCACCGGCGCCTCGGGCGTGCGCATCCGCGACCACCAGGGCCGCGAGCTGCTCGACGCCTTCGCCGGGCTGTACTGCGTGAACATCGGCTACGGCCGCACCGAAGTCGCCGACGCGATCCATGCGCAGGCTACGCAGCTGGCCTACTACCACACCTATGTGGGCCACTCCTCCGAGGCGATCATCGAGCTGTCCGCGCGGATCATCCGCGACTGGGCGCCAGCGGGCATGAAGAAGGTCTACTACGGACTCTCCGGCTCCGACGCCAACGAGACCCAGGTCAAGCTGGTGCGCTACTACAACAACGTGCTGGGTCGGCCGCAGAAGAAAAAGATCATCTCGCGCCAGCGCGGTTACCACGGTTCGGGCATCGTCACCGGCAGCCTCACCGGGCTGGCGAGCTTCCACCAGCACTTCGACCTGCCGGTGGAGGGCGTCAAGCACACCCTCTGCCCGCACTTCTACAAGGCCCCGGCCGGCATGGACGAAGCCAGTTTCGTGCGTCATTGCGCCCAGGAACTGGAGAACCTGATCCTCGCCGAAGGGCCGGACACGGTCGCGGCCTTCATCGGCGAACCGGTGATGGGCACCGGCGGCATCATCGTCCCGCCCAAGGGCTACTGGGAGGCGATCCAGGCGGTGCTGGCGAAGTACGACGTGCTGCTGATCGCCGACGAGGTGGTCTGCGCCTTTGGCCGCGTCGGCGACAAGATGGGCAGCCAGCGCTACGGCATGCGTCCGGACCTGATCACCACCGCCAAGGGCCTGACCAGCGCCTATGCGCCGCTGTCGGCGGTGATAGTCGGCGAAAGGGTGTGGGACGTGATCGACAGCGCGTCGAGCCGCGAAGGCGCCATGGGTCACGGCTGGACCTACTCCGGTCACCCCATCTGTGCGGCGGCGGCGCTGGCCAACCTGGACATCCTCGAGCGCGAGAACATCACCGCCAATGCGGCGGAAGTCGGCGGCTACCTCAACCAGCAGCTGCGCCAGACCTTCGAGGGCCATCCGCTGGTGGGCGAGGTGCGCGGCGACGGCATGCTGGCGGCGCTGGAGTTCATGGCTGACCGCGAGGCGCGCAAGCCTTTCGATCCGTCCCTGAAAGTCGGCCCGAAGGTTTCGGCGGCCTGCCTGGAACGCGGCATGATCGCCCGCGCCATGCCCCACGGCGACATCCTCGGCTTCGCCCCGCCGCTGGTGCTGACCCGCGCCGAAGCGGACGAGGTCGTCGGTATCGCCAAGGCGGCGGTGGATGTGGTGGCGGCCGAAGTTCTGTAGCTGCCCTGCAGGAGCGGGCGATGCCCGCGAAAGGCGTCCAGTGGGCGCCTTTCCGGTTACGCGCCCCTGGCTTTATCCAGCTTGCGCAGGAACACCGTCATTTCCTTCTCCGCCTGCTTGTCGCCATGGGCTTGTGCAGCGGCCAGACCATCGGTCCAGGCCGTGCGCGCGCCATCCAGGTCACCCAGGGTCTGCAGCGCCTTGCCCAGCAGCTTCCAGGCGGCGGAGTACTTCGGGTCCTGCTGCACGCAGCGGCGCAGGTGCTCGGCGGCCCTGGCGGCGTCGCCGGCGTCCAGGTAGCCCTTGCCCAGGCCGAAGCGCAGCAGCGAGTTGTCCACGCCCTTGGCGAGCATCTTTTCCAGCGAGTCGATCATGGCGAGCCTCCGTCAGCAGGCCGCCATTGTGCCTCATTCAAGTGCGCCAGAACGCGGGCGTCAGCAGGATCAGCAGGGAGAACACCTCCAGTCGCCCCAGCACCATGGCCAGGCTCAGCACCAGCTTGGCGCTGGCCGGCAGGCTGCCGTAGTGCACTGCGGCCTCGCCCAGTGCCGGGCCCAGGTTGTTCAGGCAGGAAGCAAGCGTGGAGAACGCGGTGAGCTGATCCACGCCCAGCGCCAGCAGCACCAGCATCAGGCTGACGAAGGTGAGCAGGTAGATCGAGAAGAACGCCCACACCGACTCCACCACGCGATCAGGCACGGTGCGCCGCCCCAGCTTCACCAGGAACACCCCGTTGGGATGCAGCAGGCGCAGGAATTCGCGCATGCCCTGGCGGTACACCAGCAGCATGCGCATCACCTTCATGCCGCCGCCGGTGGAGCCGGCGCAGGCGCCGATGAAGGTGCTGTAGAGCAGCAGGTAGGGCAGCAGGGTCGGCCAGCTGCTGAAGTCGGCCAGGCCGAAGCCGGTGGTGGTCGCCACCGAAACGACCATGAACGCGGCGTAGCGGATCGACTGCAGCGGCGAGTCGTAGTGGTGCTTGAGGATCAGCGTCGCCGCGGTGATCAGGAACAGCACCAGCAGGATGCCGAGGTAGGCCCGGCACTCGGTGTCCTTCAGGTAGTGCCGCAGGCTGCGCTGGCGCCAGGCGAGGAAGTGCAGGCTGAAGTTGATCCCGGAAATCACCAGGAAGGTCATGCAGATCAGCTCGATCAGCGGGCTGTCGAAGTAACCGATGCTGGCGTCATGGGTGGAAAAGCCACCGATGGCGATGGTCGAGAAGCTGTGGCCGACCGCGTCGAACAGGTTCATGCCGGCCGCCCAGTAGGCCAGCGCGCAGGCCAGGGTCAGGCCGCAGTAGAGGAACCACAGGGTCTTGGCGGTATCGGCGATGCGCGGCGAGAGCTTGTGGTCCTTCAGCGGGCCGGGCATTTCCGCGCGGTACAGCTGCATGCCGCCGATGCCCAGCATCGGCATCACCGCCACGGCCAGCACCACGATGCCCATGCCGCCCAGCCATTGCAGCTGCTGGCGGTAGTAGAGGATCGCGTGCGGCAGCGTATCGAGCCCGGTGAGCACGGTGGCGCCGGTGGTGCTGAGGCCGGAGAAGGACTCGAACAGCGAATCGACCACACCCATGTGCGGCGCGTCCGACAGGGCGAAAGGCAAGGCGCCGAACGAGCCCAGCACGATCCAGAACAGCGCCGTTACCAGGTAGCCGTCGCGGATGCGCAAATCCTGCTTGTGCCGACGGCACGGCCACCAGATGGCGAAGCCGGTCAGCAGCGTGACCAGGAACGACAGCGCGAAGGGCTGCCAGGAGTGCTCGGCGTAATGAAGGTCCACGAGCAGCGGCGGCAGGTGCGTGGCGCTGAACAGCATCAGCAGCACGCCGAGGATTCGACCGATGGAGGAGTAGCGCATGACCGGAGGCAGGCAAGCTGGAACAGGCCGCGCAGGGTGACAAGGGAAGCGGGTTGGCGCAGTAGGACCTGTCTGAAACCGCCTCGGATTGATCTGGCGGGCCACCCAAGGGTGGCCCACCCCAGGATCAGAAGAAGGTCAGGCCGGCCTGGAACAGCCGCTCGACGTCGCGGATGCGCTTCTTGTCCACCACGAAGAGGATCACGTGGTCGCCGGATTCGATCTTCGTCTCGCCGTGGGCGATCAGCACGTCGTCGTCGCGGATCACCGCGCCGATCGTAGTGCCCGGTGGCAACTGCACCTCGTTGATCTTGCGGCCGATCACCTTGCTCGACTTGGCGTCGCCGTGGGCGACCACTTCGATGGCTTCGGCGGCGCCGCGGCGCAGGGAGTGCACGCTCTCGATGTCGCCGCGACGCACGTGGGTCAGCAGGGTGCCGATGGTGGCCAGCTGCGGGCTGATGGCGATGTCGATCTCGCCGCCCTGCACCAGGTCGACGTAGGCGGGGTTGTTGATCAGCGTCATCACCTTGCGCGCGCCCAGGCGCTTGGCCAGCAGCGAGGACATGATGTTGGCCTCGTCGTCGTTGGTCAGGGCGAGGAACAGGTCGGTGTCGCCGATGTTCTCCTCCAGCAGCAGGTCGCGGTCCGAGGCGCTGCCCTGCAGCACGATGGAGCTGTCCAGGCTGTCGGACAGGTGCCGGCAGCGGGCCGGGTTCATCTCGATGATCTTCACCTGGTAGCGGCTCTCGATGGCCTCGGCCAGGCGCTCGCCGATGTTACCGCCGCCGGCGATGATGATCCGCTTGTAGCTGTCCTCGAGCCGGCGCATCTCGCCCATCACGGCACGGATGTGGGCCTTGGCGGCAATGAAGAAGACCTCGTCGTCGGCCTCGATCACCGTGTCGCCCTGGGGAATGATCGGCCGGTTGCGCCGGTAGATCGCCGCCACGCGGGTATCGGCGTTGGGCATGTGCTCACGCAGCTGGCGCAGCTCCTGCCCCACCAGTGGGCCGCCGTAGTAGGCGCGGATGCCCACCAGCTGTGCCTTGCCCTCGGCGAAGTCGATCACCTGCAGGGCGCCGGGGTACTCCACCAGGCGCTTGATGTAGTTGGTCACCACCTGTTCGGGGCTGATCAGCACGTCGACCGGGATCGCCTCGTTGTCGAACAGCCCGGCGCGGGTCAGGTACGCCGCCTCGCGCACGCGGGCGATGCGGGTGGGAGTGTTGAACAGGGTGTAGGCGACCTGGCAGGCCACCATGTTCACCTCGTCGCTGTTGGTCACCGCCACCAGCATGTCGGCGTCGTCGGCGCCGGCCTGGCGCAGCACGGTGGGGAACGAGGCCTTGCCGTGGACGGTGCGGATGTCCAGGCGGTCGTTGAGGTCGCGCAGGCGTTCGCCGTCGGTATCGACGACCGTGATGTCGTTGGCTTCGCTGGCGAGGTGCTCGGCCAGAGTGCCGCCGACCTGGCCGGCACCGAGGATGATGATTTTCATGAGAGCTCTTTGTTGACTCCTTAGCGGAGGGATTGCGAGCTAGAACGAGACTAGGAAGAGTGCGGTTTGGAAGCGGAGTTTACGAATGTAAATGAGCATTCGAAACCGTGCTCTGACGACGTATCGTCGACGCGCAGCAGCCCGTGTTGCTTAGCGCGCCGAGATCTTGATGAGCTTGGCATAATAGAAGCCGTCATGCCCGCCGTCCTGCGGCAGCAGCTGGCGGCCATGGGGTTGCTTGACGCCCCACCGTCCGGGCAGGTCCAGCTCGCGGGCACCGGGGGTGCGACCGAGGAACGCAGAGATCTGCTCGCTGTTCTCCTGCGGCATCACCGAGCAGGTCGCATAGACCAGCACGCCGCCGACTTCGAGGGTCGCCCACAGCGCGTCGAGCAGTTCGCCTTGCAGCTGTGCCAGCGCCTCGATGTCCTCGGCGGTGCGGGTCAGCTTGATGTCCGGGTGCCGGCGGATCACACCGGTGGCGGAGCACGGTGCGTCCAGCAGGATGCGCTGGAACGCCTTGCCGTCCCACCACTTGGCTGTATCGCGGGCGTCGGCGGCGAACAGTTCGGCCGAAAGCTGCAGGCGGGCAAGGTTCTCCCGTACGCGCACCAGGCGGCTTTCTTCCAGGTCCACGGCCACCACGCCAGCCAGCGCCGGCTCGGCTTCCATCAGGTGGCAGGTCTTGCCGCCGGGGGCGCAGCAGGCGTCCAGCACGCGCTGGTTCGGCGCTAGCTCCAGCAGGTCGGCAGCCAGTTGCGCGGCCTCGTCCTGCACGCTGACGCGGCCTTCGGCGAAGCCGGGCAGCTCGCGCACGTCGCACGGCTGCACAAGATTGATGCCGTCGCGGCTGAACGCGCAGGCGGTCGCTTCGAAGCCGACGCGGTTCAGCTCTTCCAGATAGTCATCGCGACTGCCATGGCGGCGGTTCACCCGCAGGGTCATTGGCGGGTGCGCGTTGTTGGCGGCGCAGATCGCTTCGAACTGTTCCGGCCAGGACTTCTTCAGGGCCTTCTGCAGCCAGCGCGGGTGCGCCAGGCGCGCGGCCGGGTCCTTGTCGACCTCGGCCAGCAGGCTTTCGCTCTCGCGCTGGGCGCGGCGCAGCACGGCGTTGAGCAGGCCCTTGGCCCAGGGCTTCTTCAGCTTGTCCGCGCAGCCGACGGTCTCGCCGATCGCCGCGTGCGGGGGAATACGGGTGTAGAGCAGCTGGTACAGACCGACCAGCAGCAGGGCCTCGACGTCACGGTCGCCGGCCTTGAACGGCTTCTGCAGCAGGCGTGCAGCGAGGGTGGACAGGCGCGGCTGCCAGCGGGCGCTGCCGAAGGCCAGCTCCTGCACCAGGCCACGGTCGCGCGGCTCGACGTTTTCCAGCTGGGTCGGCAGCGAGCTGCCCAGCGAGGCGCGGCCGGCGAGCACGGCGGCCAGCGCGCGGGCGGCTGCCAGACGGGGATTGGTACTCATGCGCCCAGCACCTGTCCTGGCGCGAACTGCTCGCGACGGCTGTTGAACAGGTCGGCGAAGGCCAGCGGCTTGCCGCCGGGCAGTTGCAGGCGGGTCAGCAGCAGCGCGCCTTCACCGCAGGCGACCAGCAGACCTTCGCGGCTGGCGTCGAGGATCTTGCCGGGCTCGCCCTTGCCTTCTGCCGGCTTGGCGCCGAGCACTTTCAGCGCGGCTTCGCCGAGTGTGGTGTGGCAGACCGGCCAGGGCGTGAAGGCGCGGATGCGGCGCTCCAGCTCGTCGGCCGGGCGCGACCAGTCGATGCGCGCCTCTTCCTTGTTCAGCTTGTGCGCGTAGGTGGCCAGGGCGTCGTCCTGCACCTCGCCCTTGAGCGTGCCGGCGGCGAGGCCGGCGATGGCCTCGACCACGGCCTTCGGGCCGAGCTCGGCGAGACGGTCATGCAGGCTGCCGCCGGTGTCATCGGCGGAAATCGGCGTGCTGACCTTGAGCAGCATCGGCCCGGTGTCCAGGCCCGCTTCCATCTGCATTACGGTCACGCCGCTCTGGGCGTCGCCGGCTTCCACCGCGCGCTGGATAGGCGCGGCGCCGCGCCAGCGGGGCAGCAGGGAGGCGTGGCTGTTGATGCAGCCCAGGCGCGGGATATCCAGCACCAGCTGCGGCAGGATCAGCCCGTAGGCCACCACCACCATCAGGTCCGGCTTGAGCGCGGCCAGCTCCGCCTGGGCAGCGGGGTCGCGCAGGGTCGGCGGCTGCAACACCGGCAGGCCGTTCTCCAGGGCAAGCTGCTTGACCGGGCTGGGCATCAGCTTCTGGCCGCGGCCCGCCGGGCGATCCGGCTGGGTGTAGACGGCGACGATCTCATGGGGAGTATCGAGCAGGGCCTTGAGGTGTTCGGCGGCGAATTCCGGGGTGCCGGCGAAGACGATGCGCAGTGCTTGGCTCATTGGGGGCTCACAAAAAACAAAAGGCTTGCCGGGGCAAGCCTTTGGGGGATGGGGTCACGCCTGTTGCCGGTGCTGCTTTTCCAGCTTCTTGCGGATGCGGTCGCGCTTGAGGTTGGACAGGTAGTCGACGAACAGCTTGCCGTTGAGGTGATCGCACTCGTGCTGGATGCACACGGCGAGCAGGCCTTCGGCCTCTTCCTCGAACGGATTGCCATCGCGGTCCTGGGCCTTGATCCGCACTTTCTGCGGACGGTCTACATTTTCGTAGAAGCCGGGCACCGACAGGCAGCCTTCCTGGTACTGGTCCATTTCCTCGGTGAGGAATTCGAACTCGGGGTTGATGTAGACCCGGGGTTCGGACTTGTCCTCGGACAGGTCCATCACCACGACGCGCTTGTGCACGTTGATCTGCGTGGCGGCCAGGCCAATACCCGGCGCCTCGTACATGGTCTCGAACATGTCGTCGATCAGCGTTCGCAGGGCGTCATCGAAGACCGTGACGGGCTTGGCGATGGTCCGCAGGCGCGGATCGGGGAATTCGAGAATGTTCAGAATGGCCATATACGTTTGTGATGCACTTGTGGAATAAAGTCAAAATCGGCTGCTAATATGCTGAGCAGCATCGAAAAACGCTGGAAAGCGCGGTAGGGGCGGCTTCCAGGCGTTTCATGTGTACACATAATAAAGGGATTCACCGCATGAGGAAAACACTACTCGCCCTGCTGCTGCTCGCCGCAGGCGGGGTGGCGCAGGCTGCCGTGCAGCTCAAGGAAGGCCATCCGGATCGCTATACCGTAGTGAAGGGCGACACCCTCTGGGACATCTCCGGCAAGTTCCTCAGCAAGCCGTGGAAGTGGCCGGAAATCTGGCAGGTGAATCCGCAGATTCAGAACCCGCACCTGATCTATCCGGGTGACGTGCTGAGCCTCACTTACATCGACGGCCAGCCACGCCTGATGCTCAACCGCGGCGAATCGCGCGGGACCATCAAGCTGTCGCCGCGGGTACGCAGCACCCCGATCGCCGAGGCGATCCCGACTATCCCGCTGGACAAGATCAACGCCTTCCTGCTGTCCAACCGCATCGTCGACAGCTCTGACGAATTCGCCAACGCCCCCTATGTGGTTGCGGGTGACGCCGAAAGCGTGATCAGCGGCGCCGGCGACCGCGCGTACGCTCGCGGCAACTCGCTGTCCGAAGAGGGCAGCTACGGCATCTTCCGCCAGGCCAAGGTCTACACTGACCCGGAAACCAACGAAGTCCTGGGCGTCGACGCCATGGACGTCGGCAGCGCCAACGTCACGGCGAAGGAAAGCGATATCGCTACCCTGAACCTGACCCGTACCACCCAGGAAGTCCGTTCGGGCGACCGCCTGTTCCCCACCGAGGAGCGCGCGATCACGTCTACCTTCATGCCCAGCGAGCCAAGCACCCCGATCAAGGGCACCATCATCGATGTGCCGCGCGGGGTGACGCAGATCGGCAAGTACGACGTGGTGACCATCGACAAGGGCGCCCGCGATGGTCTGGCCGAAGGCAACGTTCTGGCGATCTACAAGCTCGGCGAAACCGTGCGCGACCGCGTCACCGAAGACATGGTGAAGATCCCGGACGAGCGCTCGGGCCTGGTGATGATCTTCCGCACCTACAACCGCCTGAGCTACGGCCTGGTGCTGACCGCCACCCGTTCGCTCGAGGTCAACGACCGCGTTCAGAATCCATGATGCGCGCATGACCTGTAGAAAACCCCGCTCCGGCGGGGTTTTTTGTGGGCGCGATCCGGAAGGGTCCGACAGCGGGGGCTACGGCTGGCGCGGCATAGTCCGGGCTTCTGCCCCACGCCCAGGACTGCGCCATGCCCCAAGACCCGACTCTTTCCCCGTCCGAACTCGAAGCACGGCTTCGCCTGCACGGCCTGCCTGAGTTGGGCCCCCGGCGCTTTCGCCGCCTGCTGAGGGCCTTCGGCTCGGCTTCCGCCGCGATGAGTGCGCCCGCGGCTGCCTGGCGCTCCCTGGGGTTGCCCGCCGTCTGCGCAGAGCCACGCCGCGATGCTTCCATCCGTGAACAGGCGGCGCAGGCGCTGCGCTGGCTGGAGGCGCCGGAGCATCATCTGGTCATGTGGGACGCCCCCGGTTACCCCGCTCTGCTCGCCGAGCTGGATGATGCACCGCCACTGTTGTTCCTGGCCGGCGATCCGGGGCTGCTGGAACGCCCGCAACTGGCGATGGTCGGCAGCCGTCGGGCCAGCAAGCCGGGCCTGGATACCGCGCGGGCTTTCGCCCGCAGCCTGGCCGGCGGTGGCTTCGTGATCACCAGCGGGCTGGCGCTGGGTATCGACGGTGCAGCCCATGAGGGGGCGCTGGAGGCCGCAGGAAAGACGGTGGCGGTGCTGGGCACGGGCCTGGAGCACCTCTACCCGCGTCGCCACCTCGGGCTGGCGAAACGCATCGTCGAGCAGGGCGGCGCGGTGATCTCCGAACTGCCGCTGGACTGCGCACCCCAGGCTTCGAACTTCCCGCGGCGCAACCGGATCATCAGTGGCCTGTCACTGGGCACCCTGGTGGTGGAAGCCGGGTCGCTGATCACGGCGCGGCTGGCTGCAGAGCAGGGCCGCGAGGTCTATGCGATTCCCGGCTCCATCCATCATCCCGGCGCGCGTGGCTGCCACGAGCTGATCCGCCAGGGAGCGATGCTGGTGGAAACGGTCGAGCACATCCTCGAAGGCTTGCAGGGGTGGACGCACGCTGCGCCGACAGTAGAGGTCGCGCCAGCCTTGCCGCCTCACCCACTGGTCGACCTGCTGCGCGCGGCACCGCAAAGCAGCGAGCAGCTGGCGTTGCGTAGCGGCCTGCAGCTGCCGCAGCTGCTGGCGGAACTCACCGAGCTGGAGCTGGACGGGCGGGTGGCCTGCGAGGCCGGCGTCTGGGTGCATCGAGCCCCCTGAGCACGTAAACTGCCGCGCATCGCAGATCCGAGGACTTCACGATGTACAGCAACTGGCGTACCCAGCGCATGGCCCAGGTCGTGCGCGACGGCGGTGTGATCGCTTACCCGACCGAAGCCGTCTGGGGCCTGGGCTGCGACCCGTGGAGCGCCGACGCCGTGTACCGCCTGCTGGCGATCAAGGCGCGCCCAGTGGAAAAGGGCATGATCGTGGTGGCCGGCGACATCCGCCAGTTCGACTTCCTCCTCGAAGACCTGCCCGAAGCCTGGCAGGACAAGCTCGCCAACAGCTGGCCCGGCCCGAATACCTGGCTGGTGCCGCACCAGGGGCGCCTGCCCGAGTGGGTAACCGGCGAGCACGAGACCGTCGCCCTGCGCGTCACCGACCACCCGCTGGTACGCGAACTGTGCCGCTTCACCGGCCCGCTGATCTCCACCTCTGCCAACCCCGCCGGCCGCCCTGCCGCGCGCAGCCGCCTGCGCGTCGAGCAGTATTTCCGTGGCGAGCTGGATGGTGTGCTCGGTGGCGCCCTGGGCGGGCGCCGTAATCCGAGCCTGATCCGCGATCTGCGTACCGGCGAGACCGTCAGGCCCTCCTGACTCTGTAAGGGCCCCGTCCTGCCTACGGATACATTCCTTACGGCAGCAGGATGGTCGACCCGGTGGTGCGCCGCGCCGCCAGCTCGGTTTGCGCCTTGGCCGCCTCGGCCAGGGCGAAGCGCTGGTTGATTTCCACTTTTACCTTGCCGCTGGTGATCATGCCGAACAGGTCGTCGGCCATGGCCTGCAGGCGCTCCGGCGTACTGGCATAGCCGAACAGCGTCGGCCGGGTGACGTAGAGCGAGCCCTTCTGCGACAGGATGCCCAGGTTCACCCCGTCCACCGGGCCGGAGGCGTTGCCGAAACTCACCACCAGGCCACGCTGGGCGGTGCAGTCCAGCGAGGTCAGCCAGGTGTCCTTGCCCACCGAGTCGTAGACCACCGGGCACTTCCTGCCGTCGGTGAGTGCGAGCACGCGCTCGACCACGTTCTCGTGGCTGTAGTCGATGGTTGCCCAGGCGCCGTGGGATTTCGCCAGCTCCGCCTTGGCGGCGGAGCTCACGGTGCCGATCAGGTGCGCGCCGACGGCCTTCGCCCACTGGCAGGCGATCAGCCCGACGCCGCCGGCCGCCGCGTGCCAGAGGATGGTCTGGCCCGGTTGCACGTTGTAGGTCTGGCGCAGCAGGTACTGCACGGTCAGGCCCTTGAGCATGACTGCGGCGGCCTGCTCGAAGGTGATCGCATCCGGCAGCTTCACCACGCTGGCCGCCGGCAGCGTGTGCTGCTCGCTGTAGGCGCCCAGCGGGCCGGTGGCGTAGCCGACGCGGTCGCCGACCTTCACGTTGGTCACCGCGCTACCCACTGCCTCCACCTCGCCGGCGCCTTCGGTGCCGACCCCGGAGGGCATGCTCGGCGCGGGGTACAGGCCGCTGCGGTAGTAGGTGTCGATGAAGTTCAGGCCGATGGCGCGGTTGCGCACCCGCACCTCGTTCGGGCCCGGCTCGGCCGGGGTGTAGTCGACGATTTCGAGGACTTCCGGGCCGCCGGTCTTGGCGAATTGAACACGCTTGGCCATGTCGCTCTCCTGAGGGCGCGAGGCTCTGCCTCGCCGGGGAAAAGACTTTCATCCAAGCCGCACGCATGACGGGCGTCAAGACCAGCTTTGCCAGCTCCGATGGTATGCTTGCCCCCGTTTTCGTACCTGAACCCCGCTCCGGCCCGTGCCACGCGTGGCTTTCCCGCTCCAAGGTGATTCTCGTGACCGACCGCATCGAGGCCGTGAAGGCCTACCTGCTCGACCTGCAAGACCGCATCTGCGCCGCACTCGAAGCCGAGGACGGCAGCGCTCGTTTCGTCGAGGACGCCTGGCAGCGCCCGGCGGGCGGTGGTGGTCGAACGCGGGTGATCGGCGACGGCGCGCTGATCGAGAAGGGCGGCGTGAACTTCTCCCACGTGTTCGGCGCCGGCTTGCCGCCGAGTGCCAGCGCGCACCGTCCGGAACTCGCCGGGCGCGGCTTCCAGGCGCTGGGCGTGTCGCTGGTGATCCACCCGACCAACCCCCACGTGCCGACCTCCCACGCCAACGTGCGCTTCTTCATCGCCGAGAAGGAAGGCGAGGAAGCGGTCTGGTGGTTCGGCGGCGGCTTCGACCTGACGCCCTACTACGCCCATGAGGAAGACTGTGTGCTCTGGCACCAGGTCGCCCGCGACGCCTGCGCGCCCTTCGGCGAGGACGTCTACCCGCGCTACAAGGAATGGTGCGACCGCTACTTCCACATCAAGCACCGCAACGAACCGCGCGGTGTCGGCGGCCTGTTCTTCGACGACCTGAACCAGTGGGACTTCGACACCAGCTTCGCCTTCCTGCGTGCCATCGGCGATGCCTATATCGACGCCTACCTGCCCATCGTGCGCAAGCGCAAGGACACCCCCTACACCGAGCAGCAGCGTGAATTCCAGGCTTTCCGCCGCGGCCGCTACGTCGAGTTCAACCTGGTCTACGACCGCGGCACCCTGTTCGGCCTGCAGTCGGGCGGGCGCACCGAGTCGATCCTCATGTCGCTGCCGCCGCAGGTGCGCTGGGGCTACGACTGGAAACCCGAGCCGGGCAGCGAAGAGGCGCGCCTGACCGAGTACTTCCTCACCGATCGGGACTGGCTGGCGCAGGCCTGAGTCGAACTCTCGCGAACCTGCAGGAGCGCCCCATGGGCTCGCTCCTACAGGGTGGGTACGCTGGTAGAAACCCGGCAATCCCGAGCCTTTCCACCATTTTTGTCCCAGGATTCTGAATGGACCGCTACTGCGTCTTCGGCAACCCCATCGGCCACAGCAAGTCGCCGCAGATCCACCGTCTGTTCGCCGAGCAGACCGGCCAGGCGCTGAGCTATGACACGCGACTGGCGCCGCTGGACGACTTCGCCGGGAACGCCCGCGAGTTCTTCGCCGAGGGCCTGGGTGGTAACGTCACCGTGCCGTTCAAGGAAGACGCCTGCCGCCTGGCCACCGAGCTGAGCGAGCGCGCGCGCCGGGCGGGTGCGGTGAATACCTTGAAGAAGCTTGAAAGCGGCGGGCTGCTGGGCGACAACACCGATGGCGCCGGGCTAACCCGCGACCTCACGGTGAACCACGGCGTCGCCCTGCGTGGTGCGCGCATCCTGGTGCTGGGTGCCGGTGGTGCGGTACGCGGCATCCTCGAACCTTTCCTCGGCCAGCAGCCGGCCTGCATCGTCATTGCCAACCGCACGGCGGCCAAGGCCGAACAGCTGGCGGAAGCCTTCAAGGACCTGGGCCCGGTGAGCGGTGGCGGCTTCGACCTGCGCGCCGAGCCCTTCGACCTGATCGTCAACGGCACCTCGGCCTCCCTGGCCGGCGAGCTGCCGCCCATCGATCCTTCGCTGATCAAGCCGGGGCATACCGTCTGCTACGACATGATGTACGGCAAGGACGTGACGGCCTTCAACCGCTGGGCCGCCGAACACGGTGCGGCGCGCTGCATCGACGGGCTGGGTATGCTGGTCGAGCAGGCGGCGGAAGCCTTCCTGCTGTGGCGCGGCGTGCGCCCGGATTCGGCGCCGGTGCTGGAGGAGTTGCGCCGTCAGCTCAGGGGCTGACGATCGCTGCACACCTGCAGGAGCGCGTCATGCGTGCGATCGCGGGCATGGCCCGCTCCTACAGGGAGTCCCAGGGTTCATTCCGCTGGGGCGGAGCCACTGCTCTATTCCTCGACCAGCAACACCCCGCCCTTCCCCATCTGTCTTTCCAGCTCCGCGCGCACCCGTGGCCGGGCGTTGCGCAGCACCAGGCTGCGGCCTTCGCTGGCCAGGCGGCGGGCTTCCTGCTGGAGCATCTGCGCACCGGCGAAGTCGATGAAGTTCACGTGGTGGGCGTCCAGTACCAGGCGTTCGCCACGGCTGTGCTGCATCAGTTTCTGCAGGTAGTCGCAGGCGCCGAAGAAGATCGAGCCTTCGATGCGCAACACGGCCTCGTCCTCCTTCTCCCACTGCTGCACGCGCGGCTGTGAGGTGCGCTTGAGGTAGAAGAACAGCGACGCCAGCACGCCGGCGTAGATGGAGTTCTGCAGCGGCAGCAGCAGGGTGGCGGCGAGGGTCAGCAGCATCACCAGGGATTCCGCTCGGCTGCCTTTCCACAGTGCGCGCAGCGCGGGGCGATCGATCAGGTTCCAGCAGATCAGCAGGATGCCGGCGGCCATCGCCGGCAGCGGGATATGGGTGATCAGGCCGGCGCCGGCCACTGCCAGCAGCGCGACCCACAGCGCCGAGAAGACCCCGGCCAGCGGCGTGCGTGCCCCGGCATCCTGGTTCAGTCCGGAACGGGTGAAGGAGCCGGCGGACAGTGTGCCGGACAGCCACGGCCCGATCAGGTTGGACAGCCCCTGCGCGCGCACTTCCTGGTTGGCGTCCAGCGCCTGGTGCGAGCGCGCCGCCAGGGCGCGGGCAATCGACAGGCTGGTGACCAGCCCGAGCATACCGCAGGCCACGGCGGCGGGGAGCAACTGGGCGATGGCGGAGAGGTCGAACGACAATGCGCTGAACGGTGGCAGCGCGCTGCGGAAGGCTGCCACCCTGGCCACCTCGGCAAAGGTCGTCGGCATCGCCCAGACCAGCGCGCCAGCGCCGAACAGGCCGACCAGCAATGCCGGCCCGCGCCGCCACAGGCGTTTGACGATCAGGCTCAGCACCAGGCTGAACAGTCCCACCAGCAGCGATGGCCCGTGGAACTGCGACAGCTTCCACCAGAGCGCGGCGGCGCTGGTCAGCGCGGTGGCCTGCCCCGCTGCACTGATGCCGAGCAGGTACGGCAACTGGCCGATCACGATCACCAGTGCGGCGCCACAGGTGAAGCCGAGCAGCACCGAGTGCGAGACGAAGTTCACCAGCACGCCGAAACGCAGCATCCCCAGCAGCCACTGGAACAGCCCGGCGAGGAAGGTCAGCAGCAGCGCGTACTGGATGAACTGCGCGCTGCCCGGCGGCGCCAGCGGGGTGATGGCGGTGAACAGCACCACCGAGATCGCCGCCGTCGGCCCGCCGACCATGTGTTTCGACGAACCCCATAGACAGGCGATCAGCACCGGCAGCATCGCCGCGTAGAGCCCGTACTCCGCCGGCAGTCCGGCGATCAGTGCGTAGGCCATGGACTGCGGCAGGGCGAGCACCGCGCCGGAGAGTCCGACTCCCAGGTCGCGGCGCAGGTCGCGCGCGCTGACCTGGGGCAGCCAGGCGAGGAACGGCAGCAGGCGGATCAGGCGCTCCATCGACGGCCTACAGCTTGGCCTTCACGGCGGCCAGCGCGTCGCCGCCGTCGCGGGTCTTCACGCCCTGCAGCCAGGTGTCGAGGCTCTGCGGGTTGGCCTTGATCCAGGCTTTCACCGCGTCGGGGTTCTTCACGTTCTTCTCCAGCACTTCGGCCATGATGGCGTTCTCCATCTTCAGGTCGAAGGACAGGTTGGCCAGCAGCTTGCCGCTGTTCGGGCATTGCTCGGTGTAGCCGTTGCGGGTCACGGTGAACACGCTGCCGGTGCTGCCGAAGTATTTCTCGCCGCCGGTGAGGTACTTCATGTCGTACTTCACGTTCATCGGGTGCGGTGTCCAGCCGAGGAACACCACCCAGCGCTCGCGCTTCACCGCGCGGCCGACCTCGGCGAGCATCGCCTGTTCGCTGGATTCCACCAGCTTCCAGTCGCCCAGGCCGAACTCATCGCCGCTGATCATTTTCTGGATCGACTGGTTGGCCGGCGCGCCGGAGCCGATGCCGTAGACCTTCCTGTTGAACTGGTCGGCGTGCTTGTCGAGGTCGTCGAAGGTCTTCACCCCGGCGTTCCACACGTAGGTCGGCACCGCCAGGGTGAATTCGGTGCCCTGCAGGTTCTTCGCCAGCTGGGTGACCTGCTGGCTGGCGATGAACTGGTCGTGGAAGCCCTGCTGCGCCGGCATCCAGTTGCCGAGGAAGGCGTCGACCTGGCCGTCGCGCAGGCCGCCGTAGGTGATGGGCACCGACAGGGTGTCGATCTTCACCTTGTAGCCCAGTCCTTCGAGGAGGAAAGCGGCGATGCCATTGGTGACGGCGATGTCGGTCCAGCCCGGGTCGGCCAGCTTCACCGTACTGCAGGCTTCATCTTCGGCCCGGGCCAGCGGGCCGCCCAGCGCCAGTGCGCTGGCCAGCAATAGTGCGGATGCTTGTCGTACGGTGCGCTTGGTCATGCTCCCTTCCCCTTCGGCGTGTTGTGGTTGTTATTTCGGTTGCGGATAGCGGGCGCGGCGCTCCAGATCGTCGAGGTCGATGTGGTTGCGCATGTACTGCTGGCTGGCGTCGACCAGGGGCTGGTGATCCCAGCTTTTCAGCGTGCCGTGGGTCAGCGCGTCGGCCACCAGCCGGCGGCGGCGCTGGCTGGCCAGTACCTGCCGGGTGATGGCGGGCACATCCCAGCGCGCGCGGGCTTCACCCAGCAGGTCGCGTACCAGGTTGGCGTGGGCCGGCGAATCCATGAGGTTCTGCAGCTCGCGCGGATCGTTGGCGACGTCGAACAGCAGGCAAGGGTCCTGCTCGGAGTAGATGAACTTGAAGTCGCCGCGGCGGATCATCATCAGCGGGCTGACGGTGCCTTCGGCGGTGTATTCGCCGATCACTTCGTCGTGGCCGCCAGTGCCTTGCAAGTGCGGTAGCAGTGAGCGGCCGTCGAGATCGACGCCGGGCTCGATCTGCCCGCCGGCCAGCTCGACGAGGGTCGGCAGCAGGTCGACGGTGGACACCGACTGGCTGACCCGATGCGCGGCGAAACGCTTGGGCGCATGCACCAGCAGCGGCACGCGGGCGGCCATCTCGAACCAGTGCATCTTGTACCAGAGGCCGCGCTCGCCAAGCATGTCGCCGTGGTCGCCGGAGAACACGATCAGGGTGTCATCGGACAAGCCGCAATCCTCCAGGGTGCGCAGCAGCGCGCCGATCTGCGCGTCGACATAGCTGCACGCGCCGAAGTAGGCGCGGCGGGCGGCGCGCACCTTCTCTTCGGGCATCTCCTGGCTCCACAGGTCGATCACCTTGAGCAGGCGCCGGGAGTGCGGGTCCTGCTCGTCCTGGGCGATCTGTACCGAGGGCAGCGGGATGTCCTCGTCGCGGTACAGGTCCCAGTACTCGCGCGGGATGGTGTAGGGGTCGTGCGGGTGGGTCATGGACACGGTGAGGCAGAACGGCTGCTCGGGGTGTTCGCGCACGTGGTCGTAGAGGTACTGGCGCGCCTTGAACACCACCTCCTCGTCGAAGTCGAGCTGGTTGGTGCGCACGCACGGGCCGGCCTGCAGTACCGAGGACATGTTGTGGTACCAGCTCGGGCGCACGTCCGGCTCGTCCCAGTTCACCGCCCAGCCGTAGTCGGCGGGGTAGATGTCGCTGGTCAGGCGTTCTTCGTAGCCGTGCAGCTGGTCCGGACCGCAGAAGTGCATCTTGCCCGACAGCGCGGTGCGGTAGCCGAGGCGGCGCAGGTAGTGCGCGTAGGTGGGGATGTCGGCGGCAAAGTCGGCGGCGTTGTCCCAGGCGCCGATCTTCGTCGGCAGTTGGCCGCTCACCAGGGTGAAGCGCGAGGGCGCGCAGAGCGGGCTGTTGCAGTAGGCCGAGTCGAAGACCACGCCTTCACCGGCGAGGCGCGAGAGGTTGGGCAGCTTGATGGGCGACTGGGCGTCGTAGAAGGGCAGGAGCGGCGCGGCCATCTGGTCGGCCATGATGAAGAGGATGTTCGGGCGCTGGCGCTTCATGGCGTTGGGCTTATCCTGTTGGCGCTGTTATGGGATGCTGTGCGGTACGAGTCTGTTGGCTGCTGGATTAGGGGTAAAGCGCATGGCGCGGCATGCTTCGGATAACACCTGCTTATGCGAGAGCAAGCCATGAGCGTGCCGCTGGAACTGCTGCGCGTGTTCGAGTCCGCCGCGCGGCTGCTCAGCTTCACCGCCGCCGCCGGCGAGCTGGGCACCACCCAGCCGGCGGTCAGCCAGCAGATCAAGCGCCTGGAGAAGCTCCTCGCCGTGCGCCTGTTCGACCGCATTCACCGGGGCATTGCCCTCACCGAAAGCGGACAGGTGCTGCAGCAGCACGTTCAGGTCGGGTTGGAGAGCATCGACGCCGGTATCGCCGCGGTCACCGCGAAGCATCCCCACGAGGTACTGCAGGTCGCCACCGATTTCGCCTTCGCCGCGTACTGGCTGATGCCGCGCCTGCCGCGCTTCCGCCAGGCGCATCCGGAGCTGGACGTCGGGCTGATCAGCAGCGACCGTAGCCCGATTGCCCTGCGCAGCGACATCGACGTGGCCATCGCCTTCGGCGACGGGCGCTTCAAGCATGGCGAGGCGTTGCGCCTGTTCAGCGAGGAGGTCTTCCCGGTGTGCAGTCCACGCTTGCTCGAGGGCCGCGAGCTGCCGCTGTCGCCCCAGGCACTCACCGAATTGCCGCTGCTGCACCTCAAGCCCGAGGCCTCCAGCCGCTGGTTCGACTGGGGCGGTGTCTATCGCGCGCTGGGCATCGACGGCGCACCAGCCCCGGCCGGGCTGCGTTTCGACAACTACACCCTGCTGGTGCAGGCGGCCATCGCCGGGCAGGGCGTGGCCATCGGCTGGCGGCATCTGGTCGACGAACTGCTGGAACAGGGGTTACTGTGCCGACCCATCGCCGGATCGCTGCAATCGCGCTTCGGCTATTACGCCGTGCTGCCCGAGCGCAAGCGGCGGATGCGCCTGGTGCAGCGTTTCGTCGACTGGCTGCAGGCGGAACTGGAGCAGGACCGATGAGCGAGATTCAGGACTTCCACGCCCACGTCTATTTCGACGCCGGCAGCATCGAGCGCGCCCGCGCGCTGTGTGAGGAGGCCGCGCGGCGCTTCGGCGCGAAAATGGGCCGCGTCCACGAGCGGCCGGTCGGCCCGCACCCGGACTGGAGCTGCCAGCTGGCTTTCGACAACGCCACCTTCGCCACCCTGGTGCCGTGGCTGGCGCTGAACCGCGAGGGTCTGGTGATCCTGATCCACCCCAATACCGGCAACGACCTGCGTGATCACCGCGACTACGCCATGTGGCTGGGCGCCGTGCGGCCGCTGGACCTCTCGCAGTTCACGAGCTGACACTTTTTTGCATTCGATAATAATTCTCGATTCGGTGTATGCTGCCCACCCTTCGTATCGGCCTGACAGACGTTGGCCGATTTTCCAGGGTATTTCGGCCATCATGCGGCGCTTCGCCTCCTCCTCCCTGCTGCAGAGCTTCCAGGCGCACTACGCGGACCTGATGCGCTTCCTCGCCCGCAGGCTGGGGGACAACCAGCGCGCGGCCGACGTTGCCCAGGACACCTGGCTGCGCCTGGCCGACCACCCCGCCGAAACCGAAGTGCAGGACCCGCGCGCCTACCTGTTCCGGGTGGCCGGCAACATCGCCATCGACAACCTGCGCCGCGAGGGCCGGCTGGCGGAGCTGCATGTCGACGAAACCGCCGCCAACGACCTGAGCGATCCCGCGTCCGGGCTGGAGCACCGCCTGCTCGCCCATGAGGCGCTGGAACATCTGGACGCCGCCCTCGACCAGTTGCCGACGAACGCCCGCGAGGCGCTGCTGATGAACCGCCTCGACGGCCTCACCCACGCGCAGATCGCCCAGCGCCTGGGGGTTTCCGAGAGCATGGTGGGCAAGTACATCGTTCAGGCCATGCGTCATTGCCGCGACTGGGCGCAGCGTCAGGAGGGCACGCCATGAGCCGCGTGGACCTTTCCGACGAGGCCATCGAGCGCCTGGTGCAGCTGCATTCGGGCAGCGCCGGGGCCGCTGAGCGCATGGACTTCCTGCGCTGGCGCGGGCAGAGCGCGGAGCACGAACTCGCCGCCCGCGAGGCCGAAGCCCTGTGGGGCGCCTTGCCGGAAACCCGTAGCGCCCAGCGCTATCGCCAGCGTGCGCGGCGCCCCCGTCGTTTGCTGGCGCTGGCCACAGCTGCGTGCGTTGCGGCCATTGCGTTGACCATCGCCCTGCCCGAGCCGCTGGCCGGGTTGTACTCCGATTACGCCACCCGCACCGGCGAGCGGCGGATGCTGGAGCTGGCCGACGGCAGCCGCGTCTGGCTGAACAGCGACAGTGCGTTGTCCGTCGACTTCAGCCCGCAGCAGCGGCGCCTGCGCCTGCATGGCGGCGAGGCGTTGTTCGAGGTGGCCAAGGACCCGTCGCGGCCATTCATCGTCGAGGCCAGGGGCGGCGAAGTGCGCGCCGTGGGTACGCGCTTCGATGTCGACAGCCGCGGGCCGCAGGTGCGCGTGGACGTGACCGAAGGGGTGGTCCAGGTGAACAGCGCCGGCAGCGAGCCGGTGCGGCTTTCCGCTGGCGAGCGCCTGAGCTACCGCGACAGCGCCGCGCCCGAACCGGTGCAGCCGCTGGACCTGTCCAGCGCCAGTGCCTGGCAGCGCGGCAAGCTGATCTTCAACCAGCGCCCGCTGGGCGAGGTGCTCGATGAACTGGAGCGCTACGTGCCCGGCCGCATCGTGCTGACCGACAGCGCGCTGCGCCAGCACAAGGTCAGCGGCGTGTTCGACCTGCAGGACCCCGGCGCCCTGCTCAAGACCCTGGAGCGGTTGCAGCCGGTGAGCGTTACCCACCTGCCCTGGCTGGTACTGATCCGCCCCGCCCCGAAGGCCTGATAGCTCTTCGTAGGATGAGTGGAGCGGAGCGATACCCATGCTGGTCGCGCACGGGATTGATGGGTATCGCTTCGCTCCACGCCATCCTACGGTCCGCCGGAAAGTTCGGCCGCACCCTGTAGGACGGGCGGGGGCGCCTAGCCCGTGCCCGCGGCGGTATCGGCGAATGAAGCGTGCCGCTTCATTCGCCCTGCGAGAGCGATTCCCGCCTGCTCACACAGGAAAATGAAAATTTTTTGCATTTAGCACTGCAAGGTTTGCCCGGCCGTTTCGTCGTAGGCAGGAACGCGAAAAATTCTCACTACGCGACCCTGCCCACACAAGAACGGATTTCACCCGCATGCATTACCGTCCTTCCCCGCTGCACCGCGCGCTGTTGCTGGCTTCCCTGCTCGGCGCCGCCGCTCCCCTGGCCCACGCGGCCGGCTCCGCCGCCGTCGAGTTGCACATCGCACCGCGTAGCCTGGACAGCGCGCTGACCCAGTTCGCCGACCAGGCCGGGCTGCACCTGCTGTTCAATTCCGAGGACATCCAGGGCCTGCAGAGCGAAGGGCTGGACGGTACCTACAGCACCGAGGAGGCTCTGAACCAGCTGCTGTCCGGCAGCGGCGTGAGCTGGCGTTTCACCGACGAGCGCACCGTGCTGCTCAAGCGCGAGAAGGACGATTCCGCGGCCCTGAGCCTGGCACCGATGCAGATCAGCGTGGCGGCGCGCACGCCCACCGAGATCAGCTCGATCCCCGGCACCGTCTGGGTGGTGGACCAGACCCAGCTGCGCGAGCAGCTGGACACCGGCGTGAGCCTCAAGGAAGCCGTCGGCAAGCTGGTCCCCGGCCTTGACCTGGCGCCGGAAGGCCGCACCAACTACGGCCAGAACATGCGCGGGCGCAACGTGCTGGTGATGATCGACGGCGTCAGCCAGAACAGCTCGCGCGGCCTGTCGCGCCAGTTCGACAGCATCTCGCCGTTCAACGTCGAGCGCATCGAAGTGCTCTCCGGCGCCAGCGCCATCTACGGCGGCGGCGCCACCGGCGGCATCATCAACATCATCACCAAGAAGGGCGCGGCCGGCGATACCCGCTTCGAAACACAACTGGGCGCCAGCAGTGGCTTCAACAACAGCGACGACCTCTCGACCCGCGCCGCGCAATCCATCAGCGGTGGCAATGACAGCGTGGTCGGCCGCCTGGGCGTCTCGGCGGAGAAGAACGAAGCCTTCTACGACGGCGCCGGCAACCAGATTTTCATCGACAACACCCAGACCGACCTGCAGTACAACCGCACCGTCGACGTGATGGGCAACCTCACCGCGCAGTTCACCGATGAGCAGAGCCTCGACTTGCTGGCGCAGTACTACGACTCGGGCAACGATGGCAGCACCGGCATCTACTTTCCCAACCTGAAGTACCAGGCGCCCTCGGACCTGGAAGATGCGCAGATCCGCAGCGGCATGGACACCGACCTCGAGCCGCGCACCCGCCGCGTGCTGCTCAACGCCAACTACCACCACAGCAACCTGCTGGACCAGGACTTCTATCTGCAGGCGTACTACCGCAAGGAAGACGACAACTTCTATCCCTTCCCCTACTACAACACCGGCAAGCCTACCGGCTCGAAGGGCGTGTACTTCGCCGCCTCGCAGCAGAACTTCGAGGTCAGCGGCCTGAAGGGACTCTTCAGCAAGCAGTGGGATTCGCTGAAGTTCACCTACGGCGTGGACTTCGACCACGAACGCTTCAACGCCGAGCAGAAGGTCTTCGACCAGCGCCTGTCTTCCGAGAGTGGCGGCCTGGACCTGGAAACCGCCAGCAGTGCGCCGCGCTACCCCAGCTACATCGTCGACGGCCTGTCGGTATACGGCCAGCTGGACTGGAAGGCCACCGACAACCTGACCATTTCCGGCGGCGCCCGCCACCAGAAGATGGACGTGGAGGTGGACGATTTCAAAGGCGTGCCCGGCGGCAGCAACGACTACCAGGTCAACCTGTTCAACCTCGGCGCGATCTACGACTTCAAGAACGGCCATCAGGTCTGGACCAACTACAGCGAAGGCTTCGACCTGCCTGACCCGGCCAAGTACTACGGCAAGGCCGGCCTGTCGGTGGACGACAACCCGCTGGCCGGCATCAAGAGCCGCCAGGTCGAGACCGGCTGGCGCTACAGCGACATGCAGTGGCAGACCCAGGCGGCGGTGTATTACATCTGGTCGGACAAGATCATCACCACCGACCAGGCGACCCTGACCATCGACGTGCAGGACCAGAAAAGCCGCGACTTCGGCTTCGAGGGCGCGGTCACCCGCTACTTCGAGAATGGCTGGCAGGGCGGCACCACGCTGCACCTGGTGCGCTCGGAGGAAGAGGATGCCGACGGTGACTGGATCAAGCGCGATGCGCGCTATGCGTCGCTGTCCAAGTCCACCGCGTTCGTCGGCTGGAGCGACGGCACCCGCAGTGCCCGCCTGCAGGGCCAGCACGCCTTCAACCTGAAGGACGATGCGGACCACGAGATCGACGGCTACACCACCTTCGACCTGATGGGCGAGCAGAAGACCGGTTTCGGCACCTTCAGCGCCGGTATCCAGAACCTGCTGGACAAGCAGTACAGCACTGTCTGGGGCCAGCGCGCCGCGCTGTTCTATTCGCCGACCTACGGGCCGGCCTATCTGTATGACTACCAGGGTCGCGGGCGTACCTTCACCCTGGGCTGGAGCCTGGAATACTGAGGGCCTGGAAATTCAGAGCCAGAAAGCTCTCTACCCAAATCTCTCTACCTGAAAAGACTCAGGCCACCTTTCCGGTGGCCTGATCGAGGGTTTCCACTATGCCGCCGCTGAGGCTTCGGCAGTGGCATAAAAGCACTTCGCCGAGCAGCTGCAACGAGGGCGTGGCGAAGTAGTCCAGCAGCGCTTCCTCGTCCTTCCAGCTGCCCTGTAGCAGCCACGGCTGGCCGTTCTCGCCGGCTACCAACTGGCAGCGCAGGCATCCCGGCGCGCGGCGGGCGCCGTCGACCAGGTTGTCGATCAATGCGCCCAGTTCCGCCTCGTGCCCGAGCCGGGGGTGGATCTGCAATTCGTGTTCGATGGGGGTTTGCCAGTGCATGTCCTGTCCTCCGCGTTCCAGGAAGAAGCCCGAGGTGGCTCCTCGGACGACTGACAGGAAGCTTACGGCGCGGCCAGCACCGGGCGTTATCCGGATGCTGTCACCTTCTTGCCTGATCCTGCGGGACATTCGTCGCAGTCTGAAACCGGGTGTTTCCGCGCCATTTCCGGCCCTTGCACCGCCACGGTGCGCGACCCGATGCCGGGATCGCTTGTCCATTCCTGCCGATTGCTTGCCTGATCCTCCAGCGGCTGCCTTACTGTCACACGCGCGCATGCGTCGTGGGCGTAAGCTTCGTGCGCCGCCACTGGAGGTCCTGTGCATGTCCCAGTCCGTTCCCGCCTTTGATCCCATCGCCGCCGGCCGCCAGGAGCTGGCCGACATCATCCAGCGTCACTGCCAGGGTGAAGGTCTCTTCGAAACCGCCATCGATTCGCTGCTGGTCGCGCGCGGCGACTGCCCCAACGAAGGCCGTATGCCGACGCTCTACCGCCCGGCCCTGTGCGTGATCGCTCAGGGCTGCAAGGAAGTGCGCCTGGGCAGCGAGGTCTATCGCTACGACGAACTCAACCTGCTGGTGGTGTCGGTGACGCTGCCGGTCTCCGGCCAGGTCATCGAGGCCTCGCCGGACAGGCCCTACCTGTCCATCCGCCTGGACATCGACCCCGGCGAGCTGACCCGGCTGATCGCCGAGGCCGGCCTTGCCGGCACCGCGCCGCGCCCGGCCAGCCGGGGCATCTACCTGCAGCGCCTGGATTGCACCGTGCTCGATGCCTTGCTGCGCCTGATGCGTCTGCTGGACACCCCGCGCGACATCGAGATGCTGGCCCCGCTGTTCGTCCGCGAAATCCTCTACCGCCTGCTGCGCGGCCCGCAGGGCCACCTGCTGCACGACCTGGCGATGACCGACAGCCAGACCCACCGCGTCACCCGCGCCATCGAGTGGCTCAACCGCAACTATGACAAGTCGCTGCGCATCGAGGACCTGGCTCGCGAGGTGAACCTCAGCGTGTCCACCCTGCACCACCGCTTCAAGGAAGTGACCGCGCTCAGCCCGCTGCAGTACCAGAAGCAGCTGCGCCTGCAGGAAGCCCGGCGGCTGATGCTGTCGGAAGGACTGGAGGTGGCGGTGGCCGGGCACCGTGTCGGCTATGAAAGTCCGTCGCAGTTCAGCCGCGAATACAGCCGCCTGTTCGGCGCGCCGCCGCTGCGCGATCTGGCGAGCCTGCGCGGGGCCCTGGGCAGCGAGGCGGTACCGGCCTGAGTGCGTGTCCCGTTCTGCATCGGTGCGCTGGTTTTCCCCCTCACCCCAGCCCTCTCCCTCAGGGAGAGGGGGCCGTTTGGCGTGCAGCGAGACGGCGGAGTCAGTCGGCGAGCACCGAGTTTTCAGAGCGCTCGGGACAGTCCCCTCTCCCTCTGGGAGAGGGTTAGGGTGAGGGCATGCCCAGGCACCTGAAGCCAGGCATCAGCGCTCGTAAAGCTCCAGCGGCAGGTCATCCGGGTCGGCGAAGAAGGTGAAGCGCTTGCCGGTCAGCTCGTCGTCGCGGATCGGCTCACAGGCTATGCCGTGGCTCTGCAGGTGGGCCACGGCGCTTTCCAGGTCGTCCACGGCGAACGCCAGGTGGCGCAGCCCCTGCGCCTCCGGGTAGGACGGTCGCGTCGGTGCGCCGGGGAAGGAAAACAGCTCCAGCCGCGCGTCGCCCAGTTCCAGGTCCAGCTTCCAGGAGTCGCGGGCGGTGCGGTAGGTCTCGGCCACCACCTTCAGGCCCAGCACCTGGGTGTAGAAGTGCTTGGAACGGGGGTAGTCCGAGCAGATCAGGGCGACGTGATGGAGGCTTTGCAACAGGGCCATGGGCAGTTCTTTCCGGTGAGTCGGAGCGTTCTATCCTGACAGCCGTGCCCCGTCGGTCAATGCTGGCGCTGTGAAAAGGTTCCAGCTGACAAGCTGGAGTGATGGCAGTGCGCCTGCTAGCATCCCGCCGCCCACTCCCATAAACGGTCGACAGGATGTCCCCCGTACGGCCGCACCTGAAAGGACTCAGCATGAAAAAGACCGCCCTGGCCATCGCCATTCCCGTTGCCATCGTCGGCGCCGCCGTTGCCGGCGCCTGGTACACCGGCAGCCGCGTCGAGCAGGAAGTGAACCGCGGCATCACCGAAGCCAACGAACTGTTCAAGCAGGAAGCCCCCGGCCTGGGCGCTTACCTGACCCTGGTGGACATCCAGCGCGGCCTGTTCTCCAGCACCGCGCGCTACAACCTGACCTTCGCCGGCAAGGAAGGCGAGCAGCCGCAGACCCTGGTCTTCACCGACCACCTGGAACACGGCCCCTTCCCGGCCTCGCGCCTGGCGGCCGGCAAGCTGGCGCCGGTCATGGCGCAGAGTCACTTCGCCCTCGAGCAGAACGAACTCACCGCCCCGCTGTTCACCGCCGCCGGCGGCAAGGCGCCGCTGTCCGGCGACCTGACCATCCACTACGACCAGAAGCAGGAAGGCAACGTCGAAACCGCGCCCCTGGAATTCGCCAAGGACAGCGACAAGCTGCGCCTGTCGCCGATCAAGCTGGCCTTCAGCGTGTCCGGCGACAAGAAGGACGTGAGCGCCGTGGGCAACCTCGCCGAGGTCGACCTGGACTTCACCGACGAGAACACCGGCCAGCCGGCGCGCGTGCAGCTGCGTGATCTGGGCCTGCAGGGCGACAAGAAGGAAAACGCCAATGGCTTCGCCCTGGGTCCCAGCTCCGCCACCATCAAGAGCCTGAACATCAAGTCGCCGGGCGCGCCGGAAGTCGAACTGCGCGAAGCCGTGGTCGAGGAAGTCCTCAAGCAGGGCGGCAAGGGTCTGGATCAGAGCGTTTCCTACCGCATCGGCAAGGTCGTGGTGCAGGGTCAGGAAATCGGCGGCGTGAAGCTCGACCTGAGCCTGCGCAACCTCGACGAAGGCGTGCTCAAGACCTTCAAGGAGTCCTACAACAAGATGGCGCTGGACAGCCTGGAAAGCACCGAGCTGACCCCGCAGCAGGAAGAGGAGTTCAAGCGCCTCGGCCTGGCCCTGCTGGAAGGCTCGCCGGTGCTGTCGCTGGACGAGCTGTCGCTGCAGACCAGCCATGGCGTGGCCAAGGCTTCGCTGTCGGTCGACCTGCGCAAGCCCGACGCCGCGGCTGCCACGCCTGACGAGATGGCCCGCAGCATCCTGGCCGCGCTCAAGGCCGACCTGAAAGTGGACAAGGCGGTGATCGGCGACATCGTCGCCCTGCAGGGTTCGCTGGGTGGCGAGGCGGCCGGCAGCGTCGATCCGGTGGCGCTCAAGCAGCAGTCCGATGCCATGACCGACCTGTTCAGCGGCATGGCCCTGAACTCGCAGTGGGCGGTGCTCGACGGCAACGCGCTGTCCAGCTCGCTGGCCTACGCCAACGACCAGGTGAAGTTCAACGGCAAGGACATGAGTGTGCCCGAATTCATGGCCTTCGCCATGGGCTCCGCGCAAGGCCTGGGCCTGGGCGGCGGCGCTGCTGGCGCGGAAGAAGAGCCGCAGGAAGAAGGCGTGGAATAAGCTTCGCCCGAAACGAAAAAAAGCCCGGCATTCGCCGGGCTTTTTTGTGCTCCCTGCAGGAGCGGATATTCCAGGTGACGCAGTTCGTAGGATGGGTGGAGCGCAGCGATACCCATGCTGTGTTCGCACGGAATCGATGGGTATCGCTGCGCTCCACGCCATCCTACGTAAAGCCTGATGGCAACCCTCAGCGGGCGTTGCGCACGCCTTCGGCCAACTGACGGCACAGGCCGAGCACGCTCTGCACCGCGTCGGCGGAGCTGGTGGCTTCGGCGATCTTGTCGATCAGCGCCGAGCCCACCACCACGCCATCGGCCAGGCGGGCGATGCTCGCCGCGTGTTCCGGGGTGCGGATGCCGAAGCCGATGGAGACCGGCAGGTCGGTGTGGCGACGCAGGCGCGCCACGGCTTCTTCGACATGGTCCAGGGTCGCCGCGCCGGCGCCGGTCACGCCGGCCACCGAGACGTAGTAGACGAAGCCCGAGCTGCCGTTGAGCACGGTCGGCAGGCGCTGGTCGTCGGTGGTCGGCGTGGTCAGGCGGATGAAGTCCAGGCCGGCGGCCTGGGCCGGGTCGCAGAGGTCTTCGTTGTGCTCCGGCGGCAGGTCCACCACGATCAGGCCGTCGACGCCGGCCTCTTTCGCATCGGCGATGAACTTGTCCACGCCGTAGTAGTGGATCGGGTTGAAGTAGCCCATCAGCACCAGCGGCGTGGTGCTGTTGTCCTGGCGGAATTCGCGGACCATCTTCAGCGTCTTGACCAGGTTCTGGCCGTTGCCCAGGGCGCGGATGTTGGCCAGCTGGATCGCCGGGCCGTCAGCCATCGGGTCGGTGAACGGCATGCCCAGCTCGATCACGTCGGCGCCGGCTTCGGGCAGGCCCTTGAGGATGTCCAGCGAGGTCGAGTAGCCCGGATCGCCAGCGGTGATGAAGGTCACCAGGGCGGCGCGGTTCTGCTCTTTGAGTTCGGCGAAGCGGGTCTGCAGGCGGCTCATGCTTGCGGCTCCTGTTGCATGTGGTGCATGACGGTCTGCATGTCCTTGTCGCCACGACCGGACAGGTTCACCACCATGATGTGGTCCTTGGGCAGGTTCGGCGCGCGCTTGAAGACCTCGGCCAGCGCGTGGGAGGACTCCAGTGCGGGGATGATGCCTTCCAGGCGGCAGCACTGGTGGAAGGCTTCCAGCGCCTCGTGGTCGGTGATCGAGGTGTACTCGACGCGGCCGATGTCATGCAACCAGGCGTGTTCCGGGCCGATGCCGGGGTAGTCCAGGCCGGCGGAAATGGAGTGCGCGTCGATGATCTGGCCATCCTCGTCCTGCAGCAGGAAGGTGCGGTTGCCGTGCAGCACGCCTGGCACGCCACCGTTCAGGCTGGCCGCATGCTTGCCGGTCTCGATGCCGTGGCCGGCGGCTTCGACGCCGATGATCTGCACGCTGGCATCATCGAGGAACGGGTGGAACAGGCCCATGGCGTTGGAGCCGCCGCCGATGCAGGCGACCAGCGAATCGGGCAGGCGGCCTTCCTTCGCGGCCAGCTGCTCACGGGTTTCCTTGCCGATTACCGCCTGGAAATCGCGGACCATCGCCGGGTACGGGTGCGGGCCGGCCACGGTGCCGATCAGGTAGAAGGTGTTGTGCACGTTGGTGACCCAGTCGCGCAGCGCTTCGTTCATCGCGTCCTTCAGGGTGCCGGTGCCGGCGGTGACCGGGATCACCTCGGCGCCCAGCAGTTTCATGCGGAACACGTTGGCCTGCTGGCGATCGATGTCGGTGGTGCCCATGAAGATCACGCATTCCATGCCGAAGCGTGCGGCCACGGTGGCGGTCGCCACGCCGTGCATGCCGGCGCCGGTCTCGGCGATGATGCGTTTCTTGCCCATGCGCTTGGCCAGCAGGATCTGGCCGATGCAGTTGTTGATCTTGTGCGCGCCGGTGTGGTTCAGCTCTTCGCGCTTGAGGTAGATCTTCGCGCCGCCGCAGTGCTCGGTCAGGCGCTCGGCGAAGTACAGCGGGCTCGGACGGCCGACGTAGTCGCTCTGGAAGTAGGCGAGCTCTTTCTGGAACTCCGGATCTTCCTTGGCCTTCTCGTACTCGCGGGCCAGGTCGTGGATCAGCGGCATCAGGGTCTCGGCGACGTACTGGCCGCCAAAGTGGCCGAACAGGCCCTTGGCGTCTGGACCGGTGCGCAGTGTGGACATGGGAAGGCTCCTTGGGTCTCTTGGCGGCAAGGCACTGGGCACTGCCGCGTGAATTTTCGTAGGGCGCTTAACGCGCCAGCGTTATCCGCCCTGGTGGGTCGACCGCGCAGCGAGTTGGCTGATGCTCCTGCAAGTGCTGCTCAGGATACGGCTGTGTGATGACGGGGAAAAGCGATAAGATCGCCGCAACCTGTCAGGAAAACTCACGGATAGTGCGCCATGAGCCGAGACCTTCCACCGCTCAACGCCCTGCGCGCCTTCGAGGCTGCAGCCCGTCTGCGCGGCATGAGCGCAGCGGCTGACGAGCTGAGCGTCACCCACGGGGCGATCAGCCGGCAGATTCGTCTGCTCGAAGACGAGCTGGGCGTGACCCTTTTCATCAAGGAAGGTCGCGGCGTAAAACTCACCGATGCCGGTGTTCGCCTGAGCGAGGTGGCCAGCGATTCCTTCGAGCGCCTGCGCAGCGTCAGCGCCGAACTGCGCCGCCAGGCCGGCGGCGATGCGCCCTTCGTCCTCGGCTGCCCCGGCAGCCTGCTGGCGCGCTGGTTCATCCCGCGCCTGGACCGTCTGAACCGTGACCTGCCGGACCTGCGGCTGCAACTTTCCGCCAGTGACGGCGACCTCGACCCGCGCCGTGGCGGCCTCGACGCCACTCTGTGCTTCGCCACGCCGCCCTGGCCGACGGACATGCGCGTGCTGGAGCTGGCGGTGGAAAGCATCGGCCCGGTGCTCAGCCCGCGCTCCCCGCGCTTCGAGCAACTGCGCGCGGCACCCGCCGGGGCGCTGCTGGGTGAGTCGCTGCTGCACACCGTCTCGCGCCCGCAGGCCTGGCCAGAGTGGGCCGCTCGCCATGGCCTGGAGCCGACGCGGCTGAAGCTCGGCCAGGGTTTCGAGCACCTCTACTACCTGCTCGAAGCCGCCGTGGCTGGCCTTGGCGTGGCCATCGCGCCGCAGCAACTGGTGGCCGACGACCTCGCCGCCGGCCGCCTCGCCGCACCCTGGGGCTTCGTTGAAACCACGGCGCGGCTGGCACTGTGGGTCCCCGAGCGCCGTGCAGACCCGCGCGCCGAACGCCTGGCGCGCTGGCTGCAGACGGAGCTGAACGGCCGGGCGTAAAGTCTGAACCGCCCCGTTTGCCGTCGGTCCACCCCTCTACTACTGTCCATTGGGCGCGCTGGCATTCTGCCTGTGCGCCGCCAGACCCAGGAGAGAGGCAATGTCCAATCACCACACCTACAAGAAGATCGAGCTGGTCGGCTCCTCGCGCACCAGCATCGAGGATGCGATCAACAACGCGCTGGCCGAAGCGGCCAAGAGCATCGACTTCCTGGAGTGGTTCGAGGTGGTGGACACTCGCGGGCACATCGAGAACGGCGCGGTGGGGCACTACCAGGTGACCATCAAGGTCGGCTTCCGCATCGCCAACAGCTAGATCGCCTGCGGCTCGAGCCTGTTTGTCGAGGGCCGTTTGTCACGCGGCTCTTCTGTCACGTGCTGCTGCCATGTTGGCGAGGCGCGTGGTCGTGCGTACCGGGGTAGCCCGGTTTTCCGGCCCGTTCGGGCCTTTTCTGTGAACGACGAGGGAGCGTTACCGATGAAGAAGTTCCTGATCGCTGTGGGGGTCTTCGCCCTGGCTGGCAACGTCTTTGCCGCCGGCAAGCCGTGCGAAGAGCTGAAGTCGGAAATCGATGCGAAGCTCAAGGCCAAGGGCGTTGCTTCGTACAGCCTGGAGGTCGTCGACAAGGGCAGCGCGGGCGGCAAGCAAGTCGTCGGCACCTGCGAAGGCGGCACCAAGGAAATCGTCTACTCCAAGTAAACGCCTGGATGTGAAACGAGGCCGGGCTCCGCGAGGGGCCCGGCCTTTTTCATGGTTTGCAAAAAGCTGAACCCGCTGGTGCGGACGGGCCTCGAAAGTCCTGACTGCAACCCACGCGGAGGACGCGACATGAAGAAATCGGCATCGGCCCACTGGCAGGGCGGTCTGAAGGACGGCAAGGGCACGATCTCCACCGAGAGCGGTGCGCTCAAGTCCCAGCCTTATGGCTTCAACACCCGCTTCGAGGACGCGCCGGGGACCAACCCGGAAGAACTGATCGGTGCAGCTCACGCCGGCTGCTTTTCCATGGCGCTGTCGATGATGCTCGGCGAGGCCGGCCTGACGGCCGAGAGTATCGATACGAAGGCCGAGGTCAGCCTGGAAAAGCTCGCCGACGGCTTCACCATCACCGCTGTGCACCTGACGCTGAAGGCGAAGGTGCCGGGCACCGACGCGCAGACCTTCCAGGCCATCGCCGACAAGGCCAAGGCCGGCTGCCCGGTCTCGCGGGTGCTGAACGCGCGCATCACCCTCGACGCCAGCCTCGAATGAGCCTGCGGGGCACTCTGTCCGGCGGTTGCGGTCCACCGTTAGGATAGGGTGCCCCGCAGTGGGGCTATGACGAGGGACTGTGATGACGACGATGAAGTGGGCCGTGGCGACGGGCGTGGCGGTACTGCTGGCGAGCGGCGCGAGCTGGGCGGCGGTGAAGCCCTGCGAGGAGCTCAAGGCCGAGATCGAGACCAAGATCCAGGCCGCCGGGGTGACCTCCTACACCCTGGAGATCGTGGACAAGGCCGAGGTGAAGGACCCGAACATGGTGGTCGGCACCTGCGACAACGGACAGCGGCGGATCATCTACCAGAAGAACGACGGCTGAGTCCTGCGCGCGGGTGCTCGATTGCAGGAGCGCGCCATGCGCGCGATCGCGGGCATGGGCTAGGCGCCCCCGCCCGTCCTACAGGGAGAGCCCGAGCAGAGCGGCGGCGAATGCCTTTGATCTAGAACGGCCCGCAGCGCACCGCGCCCTGGAAATCCGTCTTCGCCACCAGCTTGCCATTGGCGTCCGTCAGCAGCGCCAGTGCGCTGCGCAATTGCGGGCGCAGCTCCAGTCGATAGCGCTGGCCGGCGGCGAAGTCGTCGTAGGTCACCTTGACCCGGCAGGTCAGCTCCGAAGGGTCGGTCATCTGGCCCATGCCGCCGCCGCTGGAGACTTCGTACTGGAAGCGCACCACCAGCTCGTGGCGTCCCGGCGTCACCTGGTAGAAGCGGCCGTCGTTCACCGACTGGCCATCCAGGCGCTCGGCCATCAGCGTCTTGCCCGGCGTGGTGTAGAGGTCGATCCAGGCCATCTGCGGGTCGTGGGCCGGCAGCGGGCTGGCGCAGCCGGCGAGCAGGGCGATGCCCAGGGGTAGGAGACCGGGGAGATGACGCGGGCGCATGGAGGCTCACCGTGGGATGGATTCACCCCACAGCATACCCCGCTCAGGCCTTGGCGCAGCCCCGTTCGCGGCCGCGGGCGATTTCGCCGCCCTGGGCGTCGTAGAGCTTGGCCCAGGGGCGGAAGCCGATGCTGCCGGTCTCCAGGCGATAGCGCTGGCCGGCGCTGAATTCCTTGTACTGCACTGTCATTTCGCAGTCGCGCCACAACGCCTCGTCCACCGGGCCAATGTCCACCGGCTCGACCTGGAACTGGAAGCGCACGCGCAACTCGTGCGAGCCCGGGTCGACCTCGAAGTAACGGGTGCTGGCCCATTCCTTGTTGTCCACTTCCATGGCCGCCAGGTCGCTCTGGCTATTGGTGTCCAGGTCGACCCAGGCGCGGTTCGGGTCCGGCTGGGGCATCAGCATCGAACAGCCGCTCAGGGCGAGCAGGCCGGCAGGTATGAGGAGGGCGCGCATCGGGGGTGGCTCCTGGGTCGAGGGGGCGGCAGCGAGCGGACCAGGCCCTGTGCTATGTTCCGCGCATGCCCTTCCGCCTTCTTATCCCGACACTCGACAGCCGCCTGTGCCGCTGGGTTCCCTGCCTGGCCATCTGGGCGCTGAGCGGTTGTTCCACCGTGGGGTATTACGGCCAGCTGGCGGACGGCCAGTTGCGCCTGCTCGCCGCCCGCGAGCCTGTGGCCGAAGTGGTCGCCGACCCGACCCGCGACCCCGCCTTGCGCCAGCGTCTCGAGCTGTCCCAGGAAGCCCGCGCCTTCGCCAGCGCCGAACTGGGCCTGCCGGACAACCAGAGCTACCGCCTGTATGCCGATATCCACCGGCCCAACGTGGTGTGGAACGTGTTTGCCACGCCGGAGCTGTCGCTGCAGCCGCTGACCCACTGCTTCCCCATCGCCGGCTGCGTGGCCTACCGCGGCTACTACGGCGACCAGGGGGCGCAGGCCGAGGCCAAACGCCTCAAGGAACAGGGGCTGGACGTCTATGTCGGTGGCGTGGAGGCCTATTCGACCCTTGGCTGGTTCGACGACCCGATCCTCAGCAGCATGTTGCGCTGGGGCGACCAGCGTCTGGCCGAGACGATCTTCCACGAGCTGGCGCACCAGAAGTTCTACCTGCCCGGCGATACGGCGTTCAACGAGTCCTACGCCTCCTTCGTCGAGGCCGAGGGCGGTCGCCGCTGGCGTGAGGCGCGCCATCTGCCGGATGAAGCGCCGTTGCTGGCCGAGCAACGCAAGCGCTTTACCGAGCTGGTGCTCGATACCCGCGAGCGCCTGCAGGCGCTTTACGCCAGCCCACGCAGCGACGCCGAGAAACGCGCCGGCAAGCAGGCCGAATTCGAGCGCCTGCGCCGCGACTACGCGCGGATGCGCGATGAGGACTGGGGCGGCAAGGCGCCCTTCGACGCCTGGGTCAACGCTCCGCTGAACAACGCCAAGCTGTTGCCCTTCGGCCTCTACGACCAGTGGGTGCCGGCCTTCGCCGCGCTGTTCGCCCAGGTCGGCGGCAACTGGCCGGCGTTCTATGCACGGGTGGAAAAGCTCGGGGTGTTGCCGCCGGCAGAGCGCAAGGCGGCGCTGGAGAAGCTGAAGGCCGGGGAGTTCGTCAGCTTCCGGTGAGTCCTTCGCCGGGGCTCGTTCGCGAGCAGTAACCAGGCGTCCAGCTCGCTCCTACAGGCCAGCGTGATGCAGCTTTTCGTAAGAGCGAGCTTGCTCGCGAATCGCCCAGCGCCGGCGCCTCCGCGTAGGACGGGCGGAGGCGCCTAGCCCATGCCTGCGATCGCGCGCATGGCGCGCTCCGGCAGGTTGAAGAACGTCACTCCGCCCTGTCCGGGCTGTGCAGCGGCAAATCCAGCTGCACGCGGCGGCGCAGCCACGGGCTGGGCCGGTAGCGCGCCTCGCCGTAGCAGACCTGCAGGCCCTGAAGAATGGTGAGGATGCGCGCCGCGCCGTAGTGCTCGCCGAAGGCCAGTGGCCCCAGGGGATAACCCAGCGCCAGTTGCACCGCGCGGTCCAGCGTCACTGGTGTGGCGATACCGCGCTGGGCGATCTCGCCGCCGAGGTTGACGATACCGGCGACCACCCGCTGGCTGATGAAGCCGGGCGAATCATTGATCACTTCCACCGGCACGCCGTCGCTGCCCAGCGCCTGGCGCGCCTGGGCTTCGAGCTTGGGGTCGAGCGCCGGCTGGCGCATCAGCACGCGGCGGCGGTCCAGTTCGGTGAAGGTCTCCAGCGCCAGGCTGCGCTCCGGCGGCAGGCCGAGGGCGTCGATGCGCGTGCTGGCATCCACACCCAGCGGGGTGACCAGGCAGATGGCGCGGGACGACGGTGCTTCGCCGGTCTCCAGCACCACGCCGCCCAAGGTAAGGATCGCCGCCACGCGGTGGCGTAGCTCCGGGTCCTGGCTGTCGAGCCAGTACGGGCGATTGAGCAACACGGTTTCGTGCTGTTCCTCGGGCTCGCGCACGGCCTGGCCGTCGCGGTAGCGGTAGAAGCCCTCGCCGCTCTTGCGCCCCAGCAAGCCGCCGGCGACGCGCTGCGCGGCCAGCGGCGACGGCGTGTAGCGCGGGTCCTGGTAGAACTGCTGGTAGAGCGACTCCATCACCGCGTGGGACACGTCCAGGCCGGTCAGGTCGAGCAGCTCGAAGGGCCCCATGCGGAAGCCCACGCCGTCGCGCAGGATGCGGTCGATCTGTGCCGGGCTGGCGATGCCTTCGCCGAGGATGCGCAGGGCTTCGGTGCTGAAGGCGCGGCCGGCGTGATTGACGATGAAGCCGGGGCTGTCCGGCGACACCGCCGGGTAGTGCCCGGCCTGCTCCGCCAGCCGACTCAGGCGGCGCACCACCGACTCGCTGGTGCGTTGGCCGCGCACCACCTCGACGATGCGCATCAGCGTTACCGGGTTGAAGAAGTGGAAGCCGGCGACCCGCTCCGGGTGCTGGCAGCGAGCGGCGATGCGGGTGACCGAGAGCGACGAGGTGTTGCTCGCCAGCACGGCATCCGGCGCCACGCGTTTTTCCAGCTCGGCGAGCAGCGCCTGCTTGGCGCCGAGGTCCTCGATGATGGCCTCGATCAGCAGGTCGCAGTCGGCCAGCTCGTCCAGGCTGTGGGTCGGCAGCAAACGCTGCATCGTCGCGTCGAGGCCGTCCGCGGCGAGCTTGCCCTTGGCCACCGCGCGCTCCAGCAGCTCGCGGTTGAAGGCCAGGGCCTGCTCCACGGTCTGCGGGTTGCTGTCGTACAGGCGTACCGTCCTGCCTGCGCTGGCGAACAGCTGGGCGATGCCGCGGCCCATGGCCCCGGCGCCGATCACGCCAATACGGTGGAAGGACTCGGTCATGCTGCGGGTCTCGTCGTGCGCACCTGCTTCAACCATAGACGCTGTGCTCACGCGGTGGTCCTTTTGGCCAGTTCCAGGTCACGCAGTTGTCGGCGCAGCAGCTTGCCGACACTGGTCTTGGGCAGCTCGTCGAGCACCTCGACGAAGCTCGGCACCTTGTAGCCGGTGAGGTGCTCGCGGCAGTGGGCGATGATCTGCGCCGGCGCCAGCGTCTCGTCCTTGAGGCTGACGAACAGCTTCACCGATTCGCCCTTGCGTTCGTCCGGCACGCCGATGGCCACGCACTCGCGCACGCCGGGGTGGCGCATCACCGCGTCTTCCACCTCGTTGGGGAACACATTGAAGCCCGAGACCAGGATCATGTCCTTCTTGCGGTCGACGATCTTCAGCATGCCGTCGGCGTCCAGCTCGGCGATGTCGCCGGTCTTCAGCCAGCCGTCGGTGGTGAGCACCTGGGCGCTCTCCTCCGGGCGTTGCCAGTAGCCCTGCATGACCTGTGGGCCGCGCAGCCAGAGTTCGCCGGGCTGGTCGGGGCCGGTGTCGTTGCCCTCCTCGTCCACGGTGCGCAGCTCGGTATCCACCAGCGCCTGGCCGACGTAGCCCTCGCGGTACGGGCTCAGCAGCGTGCCGGTGGAGACCACCGGCGAGGCCTCGGTGAGCCCGAAACCTTCGCGCACCGGCGCGCCGGTCAGCGCTTCCCAGCGCCGGCCGACTTCGCGGTTCAGCGGCGCGCCGCCGGAGGTCACCCACTTCAGGTGGCTGAAGTCGATGCTGGGGAAGTCCGCGTGGTTCATCAGGCCGACGAACAGGGTGTTGATCCCGCTCATCAGGGTGAAGGGATAGCGGCGCATCGCGCCGATGATCTCGTCGAGGTTGCGGCCGTCGCGGATGAACACCGTGTGCAGGCCCATGCCCACCGAGGACAGGCAGTTCGTGGCGAAGGCCATGATGTGGTAGAGCGGCAGCGGCGCGATGCGCACATCGGTGGCCGGCTCCAGCAGGCCGGGGCGCAGGAACAGTTCCAGGGTCTGGATGACGTTGGCGATCAGGCAGCGGTGGCTGAGCATCGCGCCCTTGGAGACGCCCGTGGTGCCGCCGGTGTACTGCAGCAGCGCGAGGCGATCCAGGCCCGGCTCGGCCTCCACCGGCGGTGCCTCGGCACCCAGGCGCAGGGCCTGCTGGAAGCGCGTGCAGTCGGCCTCGTCGCTGTCGAACTGTGGGCGCTCGATGTCGTCGATGGAGGTCAGCAGCACCTGGCGGATGTCGCTGTGAGCCTGCACGCCGCGCAGCAGCGGCAGCAGGCGGTCGAGCAGCAGCACGGCGCTGGCGCCGGAGTCGGCCAGTTGATGGCGCAGCTCGCTGGCGGTGTATTGCGGGTTGGTGTTCACCAGCACCACGCCTGCCTTCAGCGCGCCGAAGGTGGCAATGGGGTACTGCAGGGAGTTGGGCAGCATCAGCGCCAGGCGGTCGCCGGCTTGCAGGCCGGCGTGGTGGCGAAGGTAGCGGGCGAAGGCGTCGGCCTGGCGCTCCAGCTCGGCGAAGCTCAGGTGGCTGTCGCCGCAGGAGAACGCCAGGCGCTGGGGGAATTGGCGGCAGGCATCGCGCAGCAGGTCGTGGAGATTCTGGTAGGCGTGACGGGCGAGCTCGCGGGCCACGTGACCGGAGGGTTGAGCAGACATCGACTTCTCCGTTTCTTTTTCGAGCCTGTAGTGGCTCTGGATTCGAATTGTTGTTCTGCACAGCGAAACATCGTGTCGAAATCGATGGTATGCGATAGGCTAGCCCGGCGCAACGAGCACACGCGGACCGCTGCGTGGCGCCTGGGCGATCTGCTATCGTTCGCCCGCGCCGCGCGTGGCGCCGCAACTGCAATCCCCCGCCGAGGCCCCATGAGCGACGAAGTCGAAGACAGCAGCAACCCCAAGGACCGCAAGTACGTCGAGGCCCTCGCCCGCGGACTGGACGTGCTGCGCGCCTTCACCCATGGCTCGGTGGTGCTCGGCAACCAGGAAATCTCGCGGATCACCGGCCTGCCCAAGGCGACGGTGTCGCGCATGACCTACACCCTCACCCAACTCGGCTACCTCTGCTACTCGCAGCAGCACGAGAAATACCAGCTGGATTCCGGCGTGCTGGCGCTGGGTTACGCCTATGTCTCCAACCTGCGCGTACGCCAGCTGGCGAAGCCGTACATGGACGCCTTCGCCCGTCGCACCAACACCACGGTCGGCCTGACCTGCCGCGACTGGCTGTCGATGATCTACGTGGAAAACTGCCGTCCTCCGGAAGCTACCTCCCTGCGCATGGACGCCGGCGTGCGCCTGCCGCTGGCGACCACCGCTGCCGGCCGCGCGTACCTCGCCGCGACCCCGGAGCAGGAGCGTGAGCACCTGCTGTCGGCCCTGCAGGAGCGCCACGAAGGCGATTGGTCGGTCATGCGTGCCTCGCTGGAAGCGTCCTTCGAGGAGTTCCGCCAGCATGGTTTCTGCCTGTCCCTGGGCGACTGGGACCGCAACGTGCGCGCTGCCGGCGTACCGCTGCGCCTGGCCGACGGCGGGCTGATGGCGCTGACCTGCGGGGCGCCGTCGTTCCAGCTCAGCGAGGAAACGCTGCGCGGGTCGTTGGCGCATGAGCTGGAGATTCTGGCGCGCGATATCGAGAGCCTCGGGGCCTGATCGTCCGCAAGCTTTTGTAGGAGCGGAGCTTCTCCGCGATATCCATCGCGGCTGACTCGGTGCTCTATCTGAATGACGGCGTCATGCGCTCACGCAGGAGCGGACTCCGTCCGCGATGTGTCAGCCTCACGCCTTGTTTCCCGCGTCGCTTCGGCGTGCGCGCGAGCATTTTGTTTCGCCCCCTCGGGCGACCCACTTTGGAAAGACCCAAAGTAGGCAAAGGTCTTGCCCCTCCATCCGGTTTTTCGCCTAGGCGAAAAATACCCTCGTTGAATCGAAGTTTCAGGGGCACGAACTAGGCGTCCCCCCACGAAGGGCCATCCCTGGCCCATCGTGGCTCTCGCGACATCCATGTCGCTCAACCCCTGAAACTCCAATTCAACGAGGCCTCCTGAAAGGGGCGGTCCGGAGTGCTCGGATATCGCTCTGGAAGACTTCAAGAGCAATGGCGGTTCACTTCGAGGTTTCTCTCACGCGACTTCCATGAGCCTCGCATAAACCTTCAGGTGATGATCGTCGTCCCCCAGCTGGTGGCTGAGCATCACCAGGCGCTTGGCGTGGTGCGCCAGCACGTATTCCCAGGTCATGCCGATGCCGCCGTGCAGCTGGATCGCCTGCTCGGCCACGAAGCGCGCCGCGCGGGTAACGATGAACTTGGCGGCGGCCAGGGTGCGGCTGCGCTCGGCGCTGTCGGGCTGGTCGGCGACGCAGGCGGCGAGGATCGCCATGCTGGTGGCCTGTTCCAGTTCGCTGCGCATGTCCACCATGCGGTGCTGCAGCACCTGGAACTTGCCGATGGGGGTGCCGAACTGCTTGCGCGTCTTCAGGTAGTCCAGGGTCAGCGCGCAGGCTTCCTGCAGACTGCCGAGGGCTTCGGCGCACTGCGCGGCGATGGCGCGGCCCTGTTGATAACGCAGCGCCGGTAGCGCCTCGCCCGGCGTGCCAATGGCCTCGCCGATGGCGCCGTCGAGGAACAGCTCGCAGGCGCGCTGGCCGTCCACTGTCGGGTAGTCGCGGCGGCTTACGCCCGCCTGCTGCGGATTGATCAGGAACAGGCCGATGCCCGCCTCGTCCCGCGCATTACCGGACACCCGCGCCGAGACCAGGATCGCTGTGGCGCTCTGCCCGCCGATCACCACCGCTTTGCGTCCGCTCAGCTTCCAGCCGTTACCGGTTTGCTCCGCACGGGTCTGCACGTCGTGCAGCTGGTAGTGGCTCTGGGGTTCTTCCAGCGCGACCGCCAGCTGCGCTTCGCCGCTGGCGACGCGCGGCAGCCAGTGGTCCTGCTGCGCGGCGCTGCCCAGCTGGGCGATCAGCCCACCGCCGTGCACTACCGATTGCAGGTAAGGCTCCAGGCACAGACCACGGCCCAGCTCGGTGAGCACCAGCATGCTTTCCACGCCGCCGCCAAAGCCGCCATGGCTTTCCGGCAGCGACACCGAGATCAGCCCCAGCTCGCCGAGCTGGCGCCAGAAGTCGGCGCTGTAACCCAGCGTGCTTTTGCTGAAGCCTTCGCGCTTGTCGAATGGGTAAGCGTCGCGGACCAGGCGGGCCGCGGTGTCCTGCAGCATTTGCTGCTCTTCGCTCAGTTTGAAGTCCATGGTCCTGGCCTCACAGCTCGAGAATCATCTTGGAGACGATGTTCTTCTGGATTTCGTTGGAGCCGCCGAAGATCGACAGCTTGCGCAGGTTGAAATACTGGCTGGCCGGCGCGGCCGAGTAATCCGCATGCAGCGCCTGGCTGCCCAGTTCGAATTCGTCCTCGATGAAGGGCAGCGCGTAGGGGCCGAGCACCTTGCGCAGCAGGTGGCTGATCGCCTGGCGGATCTCGGTGCCCTTCACTTTCAGGATCGAGCTTTCCGCGCCCGGCACGCCGCCTTCGCGGGCGGCGGCGAGGATGCGCAGGGTGCTCATCTCGATGGCCATCAGCTGCATCTCCACCTCCGCCACCTGGGCGCGGAACAGCGGGTCTTCGAGCATCGGCTTGCCGTCGCACAGCTCGCGGCTGGCGACCTGCTTCAGGTGCGCGAGCACCGCCTTCGACGCGCCGATGCCGGCCAGCCCGGTGCGCTCGTAGGTCAGCAGGTACTTGGCGCAGGTCCAGCCTTCATTCTCGCGGCCGACCAGGTTCTCCACCGGCACGCGCACGTTGTCGAAGAACACCTCGTTGACCTCGTGCTCGCCGTCCAGGGTGATGATCGGGCACACGGTGATGCCGGGGGTCTGCATGTCGATCAGCAGGAAGCTGATGCCGCGCTGCTGCTGCGCCTCGGGGTCGGTGCGCACCAGGCAGAAGATCCAGTCGGCGTGCTGGCCGAGGGTGGTCCAGGTCTTCTGGCCGTTCACCACGTAATGGTCGCCGTCGCGCACGGCGCGGGTCTTCAGCGAAGCGAGGTCGGAGCCGGCGCCCGGCTCGGAGTAGCCCTGGCACCACCAGTCGGTGCCGTCGAGGATGCGCGGCAGGTAGTGCGCCTGCTGCTCGGGCGTGCCGAACCTGATGATCACCGGGGCGACCATGTTGACGCCGAAGGGGATGGTGCGCGGCGCGCCGAAGGCGGCGCATTCCTCTTCGAAGATGTGCTTCTGCACGGCGTTCCAGCCGGTGCCGCCGAAGGCTTCCGGCCAGTGCGTGGCGTACCAGCCCTGCTCGGCGAGCAAGCGCTGCCAGCGCTGGTGGTCGCCCTTGTTCAGGTGTTTGCCCAGGCGCACCTTGCTGGCGATGTCCTTGGGCAACTGGCTGTCGAGGAAGCGGCGGACTTCATCGCGGAACGCCAGTTCGTCGGGGGTGAAGTGGATGTCCATGGTGGGTCCTCAAAGATCGGCAAAGCGGCGGCCTTCGGCCACCAGGCGTTCGAGCAGCGGTGCGGGTTGCCACCAGGCGCCGAGGCGCTGGTGGAACTCGCGGATTCGTTCGAGCACTTGCGCAAGGCCGACGCTGTCGGCGTAGAACAGCGGGCCGCCGCGCCAGGCGGGGAAGCCGTAGCCGTTGAGGAAGATCACATCGACGTCGCTGGCGCGCTGGGCGATGCCTTCGTCGAGGATGTTGGCGGCCTCGTTGATCAGCGCGTAGAGGCAGCGCTCGAGTATTTCTTCATCAGCGACCGACGCGCGGGTGATGCCACGGTCGGCGGCGGCCTGTTCCAGCATGGCCGGCAGCGCCGGGTTGTCCTGAGCGGCGCGACCGCCCTCGCCGTACTGGTAGAAGCCGGTGCCGGTCTTCTGCCCAAGCATGCCAGCGGCGATCAGGTGGTCGAGCACTGTGGGCAGTGTCTGGCCGGGCCTGAGGTTCGGTCGCTGGCGCGAGCGGATCGCGTGGCTGATGTCGAGCCCGGACAGGTCGCGTACCGCCAGCGGCCCCATGGCCATGCCGAAGCTGCGCAGTGCGCGGTCCACCTGCGCAGGTGTGGCGCCCTCCTCCAGGAGGAATTCGGCCTGGCGGCCGTACTGGAAGATCATGCGGTTGCCGACGAAACCGTCGCACACGCCGACCACCACCGAAACCTTCTTCAGGCGCTTGCCCAGCTGCATGGCGGTGGCCAGCACGGTGTCCGAGGTGGCCTTGCCGCGCACCACTTCGAGCAGGCGCATGACGTTGGCCGGGCTGAAGAAGTGCAGGCCGACCACGTCCTGCGGACGCTTCGTGAAGGCGGCGATCTCGTCGAGGTCCAGCGACGAGGTGTTGCTGGCGAGGATCGCGCCGGGCTTGCAGTGGGCGTCCAGTTGTTCGAAGACCTGGCGCTTCACCTCCAGGCTTTCGAAGACGGCTTCGACCACCACGTCGGCATCGCCCAGCGCGGCGTAGTCGAGCACGCCGCTGATCAGGCCCAGGCGCCGCTCCATCTCTTCAGCGCCCAGGCTGCCGCGCGCCACACTGGCGGCGTACAGGCTGCGGGCGCGGTCGAGGCCGCGTTGCAGGGCTTCGTCATTCACTTCCAGCAGTTGCACCGGGATGCCGGCGTTGGCAAAGCACAGCACGATGCCGACACCCATGGTGCCGCCACCGATGACCGCGGCGCGCCGGATGTCCCGTGGCTGCACGTCGGCGGCCAGCCCGTCGACCTTGGCGGCTTCGCGCTCGGCGAAGAAGGCGTGGATCAGCGCGGCGCGCTGCGGGGATTCCATGCATTGCATGAACAGCTCGCGCTCGCGCCCCAGGCCTTCGCGCAGCGGCAATTGCGTCGCCGCTTCCACCGCGTCGATGCAGCGCTGCGGTGAGAACTGGCCGGGCAGGCGCTTCTGCACTTCGCCGCGCTTGTGGGCGATCAGCTCGGCGAGGCCGCTTTCCTGCACGCGCTCGTTGCGCTCGCCGGTGCGGCGCGGCCCTTTGCCGTCCGCCAGCAGGCGCTGGGCGAAGGCGAGTCCGGCGTCGATCAGTTCGCCGTCGAACAGTTCGTCGACGACGTTGAATTCGAGGGCCTGCGGCGCGCGGATCGGCGCGCCGGAGACGATCATCTCGAGGGCTTTTTCCACACCCGCGAGACGCGGCAGGCGCTGGGTGCCTCCGGCGCCGGGCAGCAGGCCGAGCTTCACTTCCGGCAGGCCGACCTGGGCGTCGCGGCGGGCGATGCGGTAGTGGCAGGCCAGGGCGACTTCCAGGCCGCCGCCCAGGGCGGTGCCGTGGATCACGGCAACGCTGGGCTTGCTGGCGCCTTCAAGGATATCGACCACCTCGGGCAGGGACGGCGCCTGCGGCGGCTTGCCGAACTCACGGATATCGGCGCCGGCCATGAAGGTGCGCCCGGCGCAGACCAGCACCACCGCGCGTACCTGCGGATCGGCCTCGGCCTGCTGGAAGGCGGCGAGCAGCCCGGCGCGGACGGCGTGTCCGAGGGCGTTCACCGGTGGGTTGTCGACCGTCACCAGGGCTATCTCGCCCCGGCGTTCGAGCTGTACCACTTCTGACATGCTGAACTCCGTTTTATCGTTGTTTTAACGGAATGATGTTTCGCTGTGCAGAATACGATGCTGTTTTTTATTGTCGGATTGCAAGTCCTTTTCGGCGGGGCCGCTGAGCACCCGGTTGCTTCCCGGCAGGCAAAATCAGGGCCGCTGCGTGCTTCCCGCGACCAGCAGGTCGCCGTGCACCTCGCAGTAGCATTCATCGTTCCAGCCGTAGTGCGGGTCGCGGCAGATCGAGTGGCGGACGGGGCCGGATTGGCCCAGCGCGCGGGTTCTCAGGCTGTCGCGCAGGGCTGCGTAGATCGAGCCGGGCTGCGGCCAGTCGGTGCGTACGGGACCTTCGCCGAGCTGGTTGCCGGCGCGCAGTTCGGCCCGCAGGATGGCGTCGAGTTCCGGGCAGAGCTGGGCGGTGGGCTGGCTTCTCATGGGAGTCCTTCCTGGAGCGGGATCGGTGGCAGCGCCGGCATTATCCGCGGTTTCCAGCGCCGCTTCGCCGGGTGGCCGTTTTGTCGGCTGGAAAGACCCCTTCATTCGCCTGGTGAATAGGGTTCGGCTGGCACGCCGGGCTTGGCATAGTGAAGCTCATCATCTGCGGGAGAGCGCGCCATGAACGAGTTCGAACACCAGTTGCTGGCGGTCAACGGCATCCAGCTCAGCCTCTACAGCTGTGGGCCGGCGGACGGCAAGCCAGTGTGGATGCTGCACGGCTTTCCCGAGTGCTGGCATTCCTGGCAGCACCAGATGCGCGCCCTCGCCGCTTCCGGCTACCGCGTGTTCGTCCCGGAAATGCGCGGCTACGGCCAGAGCAGCGCGCCACAAGAAGTGGACGCCTACGACGTGCTGACGCTCTGCGCGGACATCCAGGGCGCCATGGATGCGCTGGGACATGAGCGCGTGGCAATGGTCGGGCATGACTGGGGCGCGCCGGTGGCGTGGCACCTGGCGCTGCTGGAGCCGCAGCGCGTGGAGGTGCTGGCGACGCTCTCGGTGCCCTTCGCCGGCCGCGCGAAGCGCCCGCCCGTGGAGATCATGCGCGAGGTGTTCGCTGGCAAGTTCTTCTACATCCTCTACTTCCAGCAGCCCGGCCGCGCCGAGGCCGAGCTGGATGCGGACATCGCGCTGAGCCTGCGCCACTTCCTGGGTGACAACGTGCGCCTGGCGCCGGATCAGTCCCCCGACGGCCGCCTGTTCGACGGCCTGCCACCGCCGCCGGCGCACCCGGCCTGGTGCAGCGAAGAGGACTTCCAGTGGTACGTGCGGACCTTCGAGGGCCGGGGTTTCCACGGCGCGCTGAACTGGTACCGCAACTTCGAGCGCAGCTGGCAACGCACCGAGCCGCTGGCCGGGCGCAAGGTCGAGCAGCCGACGCTGTTCCTGATCGGTGACCGTGACCCGGTCGGCCGTTTCGAGGCCTACACCGTGCAGCGCATGCCCGAGCACGTGCCCAACCTCGAACAGCATGTGCTGGAGAACTGCGGCCACTGGATCCAGAGCCAGCAGCCGGAGCGGGTGAACGCGCTGCTGGGGGACTTCCTCGGCCGGCATTACCCGGCCTGAGTCAGGCGTCGCGGCGCATGCCGATGTGCGGGATATCGTCCTCCAGGTAGACCTCGGTCACCGGCGTGAAGCCATAGCGACCGTAGTAGCCCTGCAGGTGCGCCTGGGCCGAGAGGTATACCGGCAGCCCCGGCCAGCGCTGGGCGATGGCCTGCAGCGCCTGCTCCATGAGCTGGTGGCCCAGGCCAGTGCCGCGGCCCTGCGGGGCGATCACCACGCGACCGATCACCACGTCGCCGTCGTGGCGTTGCGGGTCGAGCAGGCGCAGGTAGCCGATCAGCTTGCCCTGCTCTTCCACCATCAGGTGGCAGGTATCGCCAAGCAGGTCCAGGCCATCCACTTCCTGGTAGGGGCACTTCTGTTCGACCACGAAGACTTCGGTGCGCAGCTGAAGGATGGCGTAGAGCTCTTCCTTGGTCAGGTCGCGGTGGTGCTTGCAGGTCCAGTTCAGGGCCATGAGGTGTTCACTCCGATCATCAAGGTGGCGTCTTCAGAGCGGCATGGTAGCGCGCCTCAGACCGGCGCGTGGAAGCGCAGCGTGGTCGAGCCGCCGAGGTGCCGGCGCAGCGCTTCGATGGCGACCTTCACCTTGGCCGGCTGGGCATCCCGGCGCGGAGTGACGGCATAGATGCCGAACGGCGGCAGCGTCCACTCCGGCAGCAGCCGCACCAGCCTGCCCTCCTCCAGCGCCTCGCGGACCTCCGGCTCCGGCTGGGCGGAAACCCCGAGGCCGTCGAGGGTGAACTGGCGCAGGGCGATCATGCTGTTGGCCGCCACGCGCGCCTCCAGCCGCAGCTTGCAGCTCTCCCCGTCCGGCCCGCTGAAGTTCAGGTAGGCCTGGTGCGCCACGGTGTTCAGCGAGAGCCAGTCCACGCCCTGCAGCTGCTGCGGATGGTCGATGGCCGGCATGCGCCGCAGGTACGCGGGAGCGGCGCAGATGACGTTGTTCCACTCCGCCAGGTGCCTTGCCACCAGGCTGGAGTCGGACAGCGTGCCGACGCGGATGGCGAGGTCGATGCGCTGCTCGATCAGGTCGATCTGTTCGTCGTGGAAGAACAGCTGCAGGCGCAGCTGGCGATGATTCTCCAGCAGCGGACGCAGCGCCTCGGTGATCAGTTTGCCGGAGAAGCCCACCGGCGCGGCCAGGCGCAGTTCGCCCACCGGTGCCTCGCGCCATTCGCCCAGGCGCTGCTCGGCCTCCTCGGCGATGGCGAGCATCTGCGCGCAACTGCGGTAAAAGGCTTCGCCGGCCTCGGTCAGCGTCAGCTTGCGCGTGGTGCGGTGCAGCAACGTGACCTGGGCGTGGGCTTCGAGCTTGCGGATCTGCTGGCTGACCGCCGAAGGCGTCATGCCCAGCGCTTCGGCCGCGGCGGCCATGGAGCCGCGCGCGACCACGGTGGCGAACACCGCCATGCCGCGAAGATTGTCCATTGTGAAGCTCCGCTAAAGAGTGAAAGGCAAAATAGCGGGTTTTTCCCTGGATTGCCGGCGCCTAGGATGTCATCTCCCAAAATGGAGAAGAGAAAAGATGCCTTCGAGCCGTGCCACCGTCCCTACCCCCGATGCCGCGCGCTACCTCAAGCGCCTGTGCAACCACTTCGCCCACAAGCTGCCGGTCGAACTGACCGACGACCGTGGCGTGCTGCCCTTCGATTTCGGCACCTGCCGTCTGCACGCGACCCCGCAGGCGCTGCTGATGGACGCCGAGTCTGCCGATGCGGAAGGCCTCGAGCGCCTGCAGAACGTGGTGGTCAGCCACCTCGACCGTTTCGCCTGGAAAGAAGGCCAGCTGCCGGTGAACTGGCAAGCCGCCTGACAGCGCTGGCGAAAAAAGCGCAAAAACGAAAAAACCCGGCCAAGGCCGGGTTTTTTGTCGCTTGGAAAAAGCCAGGCGTCGCTGAGGATTCGTGACCGTGATCGCTGTTGTCGGTCACTGAAAATACATGGACTCAAGAAGGGTCGCTAAATAGGCAGAGATATTGGCATTAGTTCGTTTGAATGCTTTTTAACCAAACTCCAAAGTCAATACTTTGAAACATCTTGTAACCGTGTGGCCACTTTTACCCCGAGTTATCCACACGGTCGATGCGCAAAATCTGCACAGAACGCCCCTTTACCCGGAAAGCGGCCTGGTACGGCCAGCGCTCGACCAGCAATTCGCGCACGCCGGGCACCTCGCTGGGCACACCGCTGCTGCTTTGCTCCAGGTTCGCCAGCGGGCTGACCTGCTCGACGATGTCCTGGATGGCCCGCAGCGCCTTCTCCGGGCCGATCAGCACGACGTAGTGGTCGTAGATGGCATCCAGGTCGGCGGCGGCCTTGTGCGTCCACTGCAGGCTCACGCCAAGCCCCACTTGGCTTCGATGGCCGCGTGCTCCAGCAGGTGGCCGGCATCGGCGTCCGCCACTCCCTCATCGATGGCCGCCACATGCCAGCTCTGGCGCTCCAGGTACTGCGCCAGCGCCTGGCGCAGGTGGTAGGGCCGATCCCGGTGGGTGGCGCGGGCCAGCTGGTCCAGCGCCGCCACGAGGGCATCATCGGCGCGGAACGAGACAACGGTGGTCACTTTTTGAACAGCTCCGTTTACGCTGTATACAGTGTTTACAACGATAACATACGTATACGAATCAAGCACTTGAGGAAGGAGAAGTTTTTCGCTTCGGGCGCCGGAAGGGCGCCTGAAGGCCTGTGGATGCGGGCTGGAGCAGTACTTTCGTGGCGGCGAAAGTTGGCTTCCGGCTTCGGGGATTTGTCGGCGGGGCGAGGGGCATCAGGCTGGCGGGGCGAAGGCCTGATTCCCACACAACAACAACAGGAGCCCCCCGCCATGCTGCTCGATTACCTGATCATGCTGGTCTACGCCCTGGGCATGCTTGCCCTGGGCTGGTACGGAATGCGCAAGGCGCGCAACCAGAACGACTTCCTTGTCGCCGGGCGTCGCCTCGGCCCGGGGCTCTACCTGGGCACCATGGCTGCGGTGGTGCTCGGTGGCGCGTCCACCATCGGCACCGTGAAGCTGGGTTACCTCTACGGGCTGTCCGGCCTGTGGCTGGTGTTCATGCTGGGCCTGGGGATCATCGTCCTCAGCCTGGTGTTCTCGCGGCAGATCGCGAGGCTGAAGGTCTACACCGTCACGCAGATCCTCGAGCAGCGCTACCAGGCGTCGTCGCGGCTGATCGGCGGCATCGTGATGGTCGCCTACGACCTGATGGTGGCGGTCACCGCGACTATTGCCATCGGCTCGGTGACCGAGGTGGTCTTCGAAATCCCGCGCATCCCGGCGATCCTCTGCGGCGGCGGCATCGTCATCGTCTATTCGGTGATCGGCGGCATGTGGTCGCTGACCCTCACCGACATCATCCAGTTCGTGATCAAGACCCTCGGCATCTTCGCCGTGCTGCTGCCGCTGTCGATCCACGAGGCGGGCGGCCTGTCGCGCATGCAGGAAGTGCTGCCAGCGGGCTTCTTCGAACTCGGCCACATCGGCCTGGACACCATCCTGACCTACTTCCTGCTGTACTTCTTCGGCGCGCTCATCGGCCAGGACATCTGGCAGCGCGTGTTCACCGCGCGCAGCGAGAAGGTGGTGCGCTACGCCGGCCTCGGCGCGGGCGTCTACTGCATGCTATACGGCCTGGCCTGTGCACTGATCGGCGCCGCCGCCCACGTTCTGCTGCCCAACCTGGCAGTGCCGGAAAACGCCTACGCCGAAGTCACCCGCCAGGTGCTCCAGCCAGGCCTGCGCGGGCTGGTGGTCGCGGCGGCGCTGTCGGCCATCATGTCCACCGCCTCGGGCTGCCTGCTGGCGGCCGCCACGGTGTTCCAGGAGGACATCTATGCGCGCTTCCTGCGCCCTGGCGCGCCCAACGGCCTGCGTGAGAGCCGCCTGTTCACCTTGATGATGGGCGTGGTGATGCTGGCTCTGGCATGCCTGGTGAACGACGTCATCGGGGCCCTGAGCATCGCCTACAACCTGCTGGTCGGCGGCCTGCTCGTGCCCATCCTCGGCGCCCTGCTGTGGCGTCGTGCTTCCGCACGCGGAGCCATGGCCAGCATCGTGGTCGGCTGCCTGGTGGTGGTCGCCTTCATGGCCATCGACGGCGTGCTCGCCAATACCCCCATCGCCTACGGCCTGCTCGCCAGCCTGGTCACCTTCGTGGTGGTCAGCCTCGCCGGAGCACCCGCCGCCAGCCTGCAGGCGCAGGCCGACTGAACCTCAATCAGACAGGAGACGCCCCATGCCCCATGACTTCCCGCAACCCCTGGATGCCGCGCAGATCCCACGCTTCGCCGGCATCCCCAGCTTCATGCGCCTGCCGATCTTCGAGGACCCGGCGCAGGTGGATATCGCCCTGCTCGGCGTGCCCTGGGATGGCGGCACCACCAACCGCGCCGGCGCCCGTCACGGCCCGCGCGAGGTGCGCAACCAGTCGAGCCTGATGCGCAAGGTGCACCACGTCAGCCATATCGCACCCTATGACCTGCTGCGCATCGGCGATATCGGCGACGCTCCGGTGAACCCCATCGACCTGCTCGATTCGCTCAAGCAGATCGAGGGCTTCTACCGGCGCATCCATGCCGCCGGCACCGTTCCGCTGTCGGTGGGCGGCGATCACCTGGTGACCCTGCCGATCTTCCGCGCGCTGGCCGCCGAGCGACCCATCGGCATGGTGCACTTCGATGCCCACTCCGACACCAACGACCGCTACTTCGGCGACAACCCCTACACCCACGGCACGCCGTTCCGCCGTGCCATCGAGGAAGGCTTGCTGGACCCGAAACGCACGGTGCAGATCGGTATTCGCGGTTCGATCTACGACGCCGACGACGAAGCGTTCGCCCTTGAACAAGGCATTCGCGTGATCCACATGGAAGAGTTCGCCGACCTGGGCGTTGCCGCCACGCTGGCCGAAGTGCGCCGGGTGGTGGGGCAGGGGCCGACCTACGTGACCTTCGACGTCGACGTGCTCGACCCGGCCTACGCGCCCGGTACCGGCACGCCGGAGATCGGTGGCATGACCACGCTGGAGGCGCAGCATATGATCCGCGGTCTGCAGGGGTTGAACCTGATCGGCGCCGATGTGGTGGAGGTTTCGCCGCCGTTCGACCAGGGCGGGGCGACCGCGCTGGTGGGCGCCACCATGATGTTCGAGCTGCTCTGCGTGCTCGCAGATTCGGTCGCCGCACGCCGTTGACCACCCTGGGGGTTCACGGGGCGGCGCGCTCGGCGCTATAACGAAAGGCCTGCGCCCGCCGCCACGAGAACTCCCATGCTGGGCAATCTTTCCGATATCGACCTGCGCCTGCTGCGCACCTTCTGCACCATCGTCGAGGCGGGCGGCTTCACCGCCGCCCAGGTACGCCTGAACACCAGCCTGTCGCGGCTGAGCGTGCTGGTGCGCGACCTTGAACTGCGCCTGGGCTATTCGCTGTGCCGACGCGGCAGCAGCGGCTTCCAGCTTACCGAGGAAGGGCAGCAGCTGTACGAGGCGGCGCTCGGGTTGTTCGTCGATATCGAACGCTTCCGCGAACAGGTGACCGGCCTCGGCGGCCGCGACCGCGAAGTGCTGCACCTGGGCTGCGTCGACGGTGTGCTCGGCCAGCACTGCTGGCCGCTGCCGCTGGCGCTCCGGCTGTTCCGCGAGGGGCATCCGCGAGTGCGCCTGAACCTGCACACCCAGCGCCCGGACGAGCTAGAGAACGCGGTGCTGGAGGAGCGCCTGCAACTGGCCATCGGCGCCTTCCATCATCGCTTGTCGGGGCTTTGCTACCAGTTGCTGTTCCGCGAGGAGCAGAACCTCTATTGCGCGCAGGGGCACCCGTTCTTCGCGCGTGCGCAGGACGAGCCTTCCCTGGAGCAGATCTGCGCGGCCGAATACGTCGGCCGCGGCTACATGACCGAAAGCCGCCGGCCCCACGGACTGGTCTTCAGCCGCGCCACCAACGCCTACAGCATGGAGGCCATCGCCAACCTGGTGTTCAGTGGCACCTTCATCGGCTACCTGCCCACGCACTACGCGGCGCAATGGGTCGCACAGGATCGCCTGCGGGCGATCCGCCCGGCGCAGCTGGCCTATGTCTCGGAGTTCCATTGCGTGACCCGCCAGGGGGCCGAGCCGGGCGAGGTGCTGGGGGCCTTCCTCGACGCTCTGGAGCGCGCCCAGGCCGAACTGGGTAGCGGGGCGCCGGCGTGAGCGACGTGCAGGCATTGCGCGAGGACGGTTTCGTCCTGCTGCACGGTCTGCTGGATGCCGAACAGGTGGCCGAAGTGCGTACGCTGATCGACGACCTGCGCCCGCTGCACTGGGACTACGAAGGGCTGGTGGATCACTACAAGTGCGTGTTCAACCGCTCTCCGAGCTGGCTGCCCTTTCTCGATCCACCGGGGTTGATCGAGCTGGCGGAAGCCGCGCTGGGCGCGGACTGCCATGTGGTCGGCCAGACCGCCTGGCGCTGCCATCCCGGCTTCATCGGCGCGGAAATGCACCAGGACTACCTGCCTGTCGCGCTGCCGGGAGCGGACCTGGAACTGCCAATGTTCATCTGCACGGCGCAGATCTATCTCGATGACATCGATGATGCGCTGTGCCCCACCTGGGTGATCCCCGGCAGCCATCGCGCCGGCCGCGCGCCGGCACCGGACGAGCGCGAATGGGCGGGCAGGACGGCCGAGCCGGTGCTCTGCCGCGCGGGCGATTGCCTGCTGTTTCGCAGCGACTTGTGGCACGCCGGAAGCTGCAACCTGAGCGAGCGCACACGCTACCTGCTGCAGGTGCACTATGGGCGCCGGATGGTTGCGCAGAAGTTCTCACCCTACCTGGACTGGACCTTCAACCCCGAGGTGCTCGCCGCCTGCACACCGCGACAACGCCGGCTGCTGGGCGATCACGAAGAGGCCGAGTACGACTGAATGGGAGACTCACTGATGAAGGCTGTACATGCCGGCGGCTGCCATTGCGGCCAGCTGCGCTACGAGTGCGATGCCGCGCTGACGGACGTCGCCCATTGCCATTGCTCGATCTGCCGGCGCACCACCGGCGGTATCGTCACCACCTGGGCCACGGTGCCTCTGGACAGCTTCCGCTGGACCCTCGGGACGCCGGCCGAGTATCGCTCCTCGGCGTCCTGCATCCGCTACTTCTGCAGTCGCTGCGGCGCGCAGCTGGCGCTGTTCACCGACCAGGCACCGGAGACCCTCGACCTCACGACGGCGACGCTGGACGAGGTGGCGACGGTGCTGCCGGACCGGCATATCTGGGTGAAGAGCCGGCTGCCCTGGATACACTTGGACGAGCAGTTGGAAGAGGAGTGGGAAGAGAAGCTTTAACGCTGCTGCACCGACGTCAGGGTGACGCTTCGTAGGATGGGTGGAGCGCAGCGATACCCATGCGGTCGGCGCGGCGGATTGATGGGTATCGCTGCGCTCCACACCATCCTACAAGGGCAGTCACGGAGTCTCAGGGCAGCTCCAGTCCGCCCGACGCCTTGTGCAGCTCGCGCAGGTGCGCGCCGATCTGCTTGGTATTGGCTTCCAGCGCGGCCAGTTCGTCGCGGCGTACCGGTGTCAGCAAGGCGCGGACTTCGCGGTCGAGGTTGTCGCTGAGCTGGCGCAGGCGCTGCTGGCGCTGCTGCGTCTGTTTCTCCAGGGTTGCCGTCTCCGGCGCCTGGGGCAGGCCGTAGCCGCCGTCGAGCAGCTCGGCCGGGCGGCTGAGGAAGCCGCTGTCGTCGAGGATCTGCTGCAAGGTCTTGCCGGCCGCGGCGAGGTCCGGCTTGCTCTGCATGGCGTCCGGGTTGCTCAGGTACAGGCGCTTGAGTTCGTCCTGGGCCAGCAGTAGCTGGCGGCGCAGCGAGGCCTGTTCGAGCAGCAGCAGGGCGGCGCTCGAGCGCAGGTCGGCCTTGTCGAACCACGGGCGGCGCTCGACGGCGGGTAGGGCGAGCCAGTCCTCGACCTTGTCCTGCGGGACGTTCATGCGCTGCTTCAGCACATCGAACATGGCCTGGTAGCGGTCGCGGAAGGAGTCGAAGCGATAGCCCAGGCGCAGCGCTTCCTTGGGGTTGTCCAGCACGCTGGCGTCGGCGATACCCTTGTTCTCCAGCAGGCCGAGTACGCCGTAGGGCGTGATGCTGTCCATGCTCTGCAGGCTCTGGCGCTGGATGCCGCTGCGTAGCAGCTTGAGCGTCTCCACCGCGCAGTTGTTGGACAGGAAGTAGTAGTTGCCGTCGTAGCTCCAGTGGCTCTGCGCCGAGCGCTCCACCAGGCTGGCGACCTCGTCGCGGCTGAGCTTGAGCGGAATCGAGGCGAGGCTGCGCAGCTCGACCTTGGTGTATTCCTCGATCACCTGGGACAGCGGCAGCACGAACAGGCGCGAGGGGTAGGCGCCGGTCAGGCCGTCCCAGCTGGAGAGCTGCAGATCGCCGACGAAGGCGCGGTAGGACAGCACCAGGTGCTGGTCGAGGTCCAGGCGGCAGGCCGGGCCGCGCGGGCGCCCTGGCGCGCAGACCACCAGGCGCAGCATGGTGTGGCCCCAGCGGCTGGCGATCTCGTTGTTGGCCTCGGCGATCAGGTAGTCGACCTCGTAGACACGCTCCGGGTCGAGATACCCCAACGGCTGGCGGCCGAAGTCGCGGCCGGCGTTGAGGTAGGCGTACTGCGTCGAGCATTCGTCGTGCGGGCGCTCGCCGAAGCGTTCCGCGTAGTAGCGGTACAGCGCCGGTCGGCGGCAGGCGAAGCTGCGGTCGAGGAGGAAGTACTCCATGTTCACCGCGACATACTCGCGCGGGTTGGTCAGCTCGTAGCGGTCCGGGCTGCGCAGCAGGAAACGGTTGTGCTGTTCGCGCTCGCCATGTTTGCCGGCGTATTGCGGCCAGCCGGCGAGGTCGAGCAGGCGCGGGTCGTCCGAGAGGCTGAAGCGGCGGCCGGTCTGGCCACGGCAATCGTCCGGTGCGCCGACGCGACCCAGGCTCTTGTCGCGCATCGTGCAGCGACGGATCACCCGGCCTTCGTCGGTATCCCAGAGGCGCGCGCGGTCGTAGAGGTGGGTCAGCTCATGGAGCAGGGTCGCCAGCAGTTCGCGGCGCAGGGTGCCGTGGGTGCGGCCGGTCTGCTCGGTGGCGGCGCTGCCGTCGGTGAGCGGGCCGAGATAGCGGGTATTCAGGGCGATGGCGCCAGGGCGCAGGGTGCGGCCCATGCCATTGCTGGGCAGGTCGTCGCGCCATTGCACTTCGACGCTGCGGTCCAGGCGCTGCACGAAGCTGTCCGGCAGGGTGTGCAGGGCTTCGTCCAGCAGTTGCTGGCTGGCCTGGCGCTGGGCGGCGTTCAGGCCGTCGGCTTCCAGCTCCAGGCGGAGCGAGGCGTGGCTGCTGGCGGCGACTATCAGTGCCAGGGCCGCCAGCCAGCGGCCAGCCCGGAGTCTCACAGAGCGAGGATGGCTTCGGCCAGGTCCTGGTCGGAGGCTTCGCGAGCCTGCGGCACCTGCTCGCGCAGTACCTTGAACGCGGCTTCCAGTTGCGCACCACGGATCGCGCCGTCGCTGCCAACGTAGCTGGCGGCATCGTCACGGGCTTCGCGGACGACTTTCATGTCACGCACGGAGGTGGTGGTGTCCGAGGTGAAGTCGATGCTGCGGGCGAAGGCGTTGGTGGTGATGTTGAACACGCGGACCACCGATTGGGCCTGGGCGGTGGAGGCGCAGGCGGCAAGCAGGAGGCCGAGGATCAGGGGGCTCTTGGAAAGCGAGCTGAGGCGCATGGATGTCTCCGAAAGGGCAGCGGGAGCTGCTCACGACTTATTTGGCAAGAATTGCTTCGGCCAGTTCCCGATCGTTCGCCGCCAGCTCCGGATGCCGCTGACGCAGCCAGTGCAGCGCAGCCTCCAGGCGGGCACCGCGCAGGGCTCCATCGGTGGCAACGAACTGCGCCGCGTCGTCGCGGGCGCCGCGCAGCAGTTTGTTGTCGAAGGGCGCGCTGGTGACCTGGCTGGTGGCGTAGCTGGTCGCGACCGGAAACTGGGTGGTCTGGTCGAATGCCCAGGCGGGCAGCGAACAGGTCAGCAGCGGCAGCAGGAACAGCAGGGTACGCATGGGCTTGGACAATCGAGAAAGCACGGCCGCCAAGGCTAACGGAATGCGCGGGCGAGAGCCAGCGCAGAGCGCCGGGCGGAGCGCCCGGCGCGGAGGGTTCAGCCGATCAGATGGTCAGGATGGCCTGGGCCAGCTGCTGGTCATTGGCGGCCAGGGTCGGCAGTTTGCTGCGGATGTGGGCGAGGGCGGCTTCCAGGTGTGCGCCGCGGATCTGGCCCTGGCTGGCGACGAAGGTGGCTGCGTCGTCACGGGCTTCGAGGACGATCTTGTCGTCCTTGAAGGAGTTGCTCAGGTCCGAGGTGCCGTCGGAGGTGGCGCCGGTGGCGCGCACCGACAGGTCGGTGGTGTAGACGAAACTGGTGGCGTAGGCACCGGTGGCGCAACCGATCAGGGCGGCGGCAGCGATCAGGCGAAGGCTGTTCTTCATTGGAGTGGCTCCGGAATAAGACCAAGCAAAGGTGGCCGGGGCGGCCACTCTAACTGTGCTCAGACTAGCCAAGACTGACCGGTGTCACCAGCATTCAGCGCCAGAATGGTTTCGAGATTTCTCTCACGCGTTCGCTGGGGCTGATGCCCAGGTCGGCCAGCTGCAGGCTGGTCAGCTCGGCGAGCTGGCGGCGGGTGCGGGCGTTGTGCAGCCATTGCTGGAGCAGGCGCCAGGGGTGGATTGGTGCGGCCAGGCGCTGGGCTGGGGTAGGGGCGAGCAGAGTGCGTTCCATGGCGATGTCCTCCGGCTGTTCGAGATGCGAGTGGCATTGGAGGCCATGATTTCGCACCAAGAGCCTGACTCTCCAGTCACAGCGGAGGACGATTGTTCTGGGTCAGTTCCAGGAAGTTCGCAACTGTATTGCTTGGTTATCACCCCATCTGTACTCACGGCGGAAAGGCTCTTGCCAGCGCGGCTAAGAACTGGTGCTATGCATCCATCTTCAGAATTTTCGCAGTTGCGTCACTGGCTGCATCGATAATAAGAACCGCGCAGGAGCGGGGCCTGTGGTCGCATCATGATGGATACGCTCATTCTCATTGGCTCGAAAATCAGCCAGGACACCATCCACAGTTCACTGGGCAAGCCGGAGTACAGCTACTACTTCCTGATGAAGGAATTCGTACCTGCATTGCAGCGCCTGGGCAGCGTCGTCGAGGTCAAGAGTCTCGACGAAGTCGATGCGCTCTACGACCAGCACAGTGCCCAGGGCCGGAAAGTCGTGTTCTTCAGTTTCAGCCCGCCGCAGCAGACGCCAGAAGGTTTGCGATGTCCGACCATCCCGGTGTTCGCCTGGGAATTCGACAGCATCCCGACCGAGGCCTGGGGTGATGAACCGCGCAACGACTGGCGGCACGTCTTCGCCAGCTCCGGCGCCGCTCTGACCCTCAGCCGCGAAGCCGCGGATGCGGTAAAGGCGGTGATGGGCGACGACTATCCGATCATCGCTCTGCCAGCACCCGTGTGGGATCGCTTCCAGGGCGAGAGCATGGCCGACGCACGTCGTCTGAACCTCTCGGAAAGAATGCTGTGCTTCACGGGACACGTGATCGACAGCCCGCACCTGGGCTTGTCGGCCGACTGCCTGGTGTTGCCCCCGCAGTCAGCCCCTGCGCTCGTGCCGTCACCGGCTGGGCCCTTGTCGTCCGATATTCGCTGGCTGACCACCAAGGCCCTGTTCAAAGGCTGGTGGGAGGAGGCGGTTGCACCTTTCCTGCCGTCCGGGCGCAAGGCCGCCGAGGTCGAGCCGTCGGCGCCGCAGCCCGCGCAAGCGGAGCCCCGGCAGGTGGCGCTGCGCGGAGTGGTCTACACGACAGTGCTCAACCCCGGCGACCATCGCAAGAACTGGATCGACATGATCAGCGCGTTCTGCTGGGCGTTCCACGATGTGGCCGACGCGACGCTGGTGGTGAAGATGACCCACCACGACCTGGAGAGCTACCGCGTGATGCTGATGACGCTGCTCTCACGCCTGGCGCCATTCCAGTGCCGGATCATGGTGATCCATGGCTTCCTTGCGGACGAGGAGTATTGCGACCTGGTCCGCCATTCGACCTATTACGTGAACACCTCGGTGTGCGAGGGCCTGTGCCTGCCGTTGATGGAGTTCCTCAGCTGCGGCAAGCCGGCGATCGGGCCGCGTCATACCGCGATGCTCGACTACCTCGACGAGGATGTCGCGTTCATCGTTGGCAGTGCTCCGCAGCCAGCCAGCTGGCCGCACGATTCACGCGCCCTGCTGCGTGCCTACCTGCACCGCCTGAACTGGGAGTCGCTGGTAACCGCCTACCGCCAGAGCTATGCGACGGCCAAGCGCCCTGTGGACTATGGGCGGATGTCCGAGGCCGCGGAGCGCAGGATGCATGAGTACTGTTCGGTGGCGCAGGTCAGTGGACGCCTGGGCGAGTTCCTTGACGATCAATTGGTGTCTTGCCCGGGCACCGCAAAGAGGAGCCTGGCGCTATGAGGTTCCTGATCTATTCGGAAGTCAACGCGTCGAACATCGCCACCAGCCTCGGCCGGCCGGAGTACAGCTACTACTTCGTGCTCAAGGAGTTCATGCCGGTACTCCGGCAGCTCGGCGAGGTCATCGTGGTGCAGGACCCGCAACGCGAGGTCGATCCGCTGTTCCACCAGGCGCTGGCCGAAGGCGAGCGCTGCGTGTTCCTGTCGTTCTCACCTCCACACAAGACCGTCCGCGGGTTGGTATGCCCAACAATTCCGGTATTCGCCTGGGAGTTCGACACCATTCCCGACGAGACCTGGCATGGTCAGTCGGAGCAGGACTGGCGTTTCGTCCTCAACGGGCTGGGACGTGCCGTGGTGCATTCAAACCAGACGGTACGCGCCATTCACCGCGCGGTGCGCGACGACTTCCCGGTGACGTCCATTCCGGCACCGGTCTGGGATCGCCTGGAAGGCCTGCGGGAGATGCTTGCCCAGCCGCGCCCGGCCAGCGCCGAGCACCGTATCAAAGTGCCGCGCGGCGTGGTGGTGGATACCCGTACGCTGGACCTTGGGCCTTATCGTCCCGGTCCCAACGCACTGGAAGAATTCATTGCCGCCGGCCAGCCCAAGCCAGTGGTCGGCCCGGCGATGGCGCCGGAAGCGAGCAGCAGACCGGGCCCCTTGCAGGTGGCTCACACCACGGTTCGCTATCTGCTGGAGTGGTATCGCCTGGTCTGGCGCGAGCTCATGCCCGCACCGGTCACTGGCGCACTGGCCACCGTCAAGCGCCGGGTCCGTCCGACCAGGCCGCTACCCGCCGCCCTGCCAGTGGAGTCGGCTCCAACCTCCAGTCCCGATCCGGTGGAGACCGGTTGGTGGGTTCCCGCAAGCCATGAGCTGGTGCTCGACGGGGTGGTCTTCACCTCGATCCTCAATCCCTACGATGGCCGCAAGAACTGGACCGACATTCTCACGGCGTTCTGTACCGCGTTCCGCGATGAGCCCGATGCGACCCTGCTGTTCAAGCTGACGCACCAGGAATACCGCTCCGCCGTCGAGGCCATGCTGACCACGCTGGCGCGCCTGCCGGAATTCCGCTGCCGCATCGTGCTGGTGCATGGCTTCCTCGAACAGAGCGACTTTAACGCCTTGATCGAAGCCAGCGACTTCGTGGTCAACGCCTCGCATGGTGAGGGCCAGTGCCTGCCGCTGATGGAAATGCTGTCCTGCGGGATTCCCGCACTGGCCCCGCGCAACTCGGCGATGCTGGACTACATGGACACTGACGTCGGCTTCGTGGTGAACAGCTGGGAGGACGGCACTGCCTGGCCGCACGACCCGCGACTGGCCTACCGCACCTGCCGTCACCAGTTGGACTGGGCGTCGCTGCGCGATGGCTATCTCGCTGCCTATCGCTGCTACCTCGGTGCACCGGAGCGTTATCGCCAGCTGTCGGCCAATGCCATCGAGCGCATGCGTGGTCATTGCTCCCAGACGGTGGCCCGGCAGCGGCTGTGTCAATTGCTGGAGATTGAGGAGGAGGCGTGCGCTTGAGCCGCGCCTGCCTTGAAGCGCTTCTGGCCGCAGGCGTTGCCGCGGCATACACCCGCCATAGCTGGAGCTGACATGCTGGAGTTCATCAAGGGCCTGGGCCGCAAGCCGGCGCCGGCCGCAGAGCCCGAACGCACCCCCGATCCGGTGACTGTACCGGTCGAAAACCTGTCGACGCTCAAGGATACCTATCTGAGTGGCTGGTTCCACCAGGAGACCGATGAGCTGTTCGAGGGCTTCCCGATCAGTGCAGACGACTCTGTGCTCGACATCGGCTGTGGCGACGGACCTTTCGTGCAGTTCTGTGCCCAGCGTGGTGCGGAGGTGATCTTCGCCGACATCGATGCCGACAAGGTGGCCGGCGTCGAGCGTGCTCTGCAGGGCTCCAATGCCCGCGCCATGCTGCCCCTGGTCACCGACGCGAATCCGATTCCGCTGCCCGATGCTCGGGTGGACAAGGTCGTGGCGATGGAAGTGCTGGAGCATGTCGAGGACCCGGCACAGTTCATGAGCGAACTGGTCCGCGTCGGCAAACCCGGCGCGCTCTACTTGATCACCGTGCCCGATCCCCTGGGCGAAAGCGTGCAGAAGGAATTGGCTCCTCCTGCCTATTTCGAACATCCCAACCATATTCGAGTGTTCGAGCGCGAAGCCTTCGAGCAACTGGTCCGCGACTCGGGTCTGGTCATCGAGCGTCAGGCCCATTACGGCTTCTACTGGTCGGTGTGGTGGTTCTTCTTCTGGGCCTGCAAGCAGGACCTCTCGCCGCCGTGGCACCCGCTGCTCGATAGTTGGACGCGCACCTGGAACATGATGCTGGCCACGGAAGAGGGGCCACGGATCAAGAAGGCCCTGGACAATGCGATGCCCAAGAGCCAGGCGATCATTGCGCGCAAGCCGGCGTAGGCGGGAGTGTCAGTGGTAATGAACAGCCGGTGCAGCCAATGAGCAAGGGTCGGATTGCCGACATCGAGATTCTGCGCGCCTTCGCGGTGCTCTTCGTGGTGCTGCACCATGCCCACGGCAACCTGATTTCCTGGACCTCTCCGCGCTTCGATGCCTTGACCGCGCATTTCTCCGGCGGCTTTGGCGTGGACCTGTTCCTCGCCATTTCCGGGTTCGTCATTGCTCGCGATCTGTTGCCGCGGCTGAGGGCCGCCGCGGAAGCCGGCTCGGCCTGGCGTTGCATACTCGCCTTCTGGGTCCGCCGAGCCTGGCGCTTGTTGCCTTCTGCCTGGTTCTGGCTGGCCGTGGTGTTACTGGCTGTCGTGTACTTCAATAGCACAGGTGTTTTCGGCAGTTGGGGCGCCAACCTCGACGCAACTTATGCCGGCGTCCTGCAGTTCGCCAACTGGCGCTTTGCCGAGACCTTCATGCGCAGCGAGTACGGTGCCAGCTTCGTGTACTGGAGCCTGTCGCTGGAAGAGCAGTTCTATATCCTGCTGCCGCTGATTGCCCTGCTGGCTCGCCGCTGGCTGGTCCATGTGTTGCTTGTGCTGGTGGTGTACCAGCTGTTCGCTTCCCGCGGCCTGGTGATGGTGATGTTCCGCAGCGACGCGCTGATGCTGGGCGTGTTGCTGGCGATGTGGAGCCGTAGGGCCTCCTACGAGCGACTGCGTTCGCTACTGCCTGCCCGGGGTGGCAGCGTGGTGCTGGTTGCTATCAGCCTGCTCATGGGGGCGTTCTGGTCGGATACCCTCGATGTGGGCATCTACAAGTTCAGCCTGGTGGCGATCTGTTCCATCGTGCTGGTCTGGATGGCGTCCTATGACGCAGAGCTGTTCGTTCCGGTGGGCCCCTGGCGTCAGGTAATCATCTGGATTGGCACGCGCTCTTATGCCATCTACCTGATCCACGTGCCGGCGTTTTTCGCTACACGCGAATTCGCCGCCCGCCTGTACCCACAGCTGCCGGTGGATGATCGCTTCTTCTACCCTTTCGTGCTGTGCTCGACGGCTTTGATCGTCGTGTTGAGTGAGCTGAATTTCCGTCTGCTGGAGACGCCACTGCGTCGTCGCGGGGCGCTGATGGCGCGGCGGATATCAGGCGATCTGCCTGAGGCTTCGTCTGGCCTGGCGGTGGAGCAGGGGTTTGGACGGTGATCATGAGGCAATGCTCCGCGCAGGCCGGAAAGCGTCTTGCCATGCAGGAAATGAGGAAAGTCGAGGAATGCGCATGAGCAAGGGTAAAAACCCGGAGATCGAGTACCTGCGGGCCGTTGCTATCGGCATGACGTTGCTGTGCCACGTGCCTATGCTGTTGCCCTACTACGACGCGCTGTTCGGTCGCTTTTTCAGCCTGTACATGCCCTGGTCGGGTGTGGATCTGTTCTTCTGCATTTCCGGTTACATCGTCTGCAAGAGCTATCTGGACTATTTCGACCAGCATCGGCAGCAGGGCAGTTTTGCCATTGCGGCCCAGAGCTTCTGGTTGCGGCGCATTTACCGGCTGTTGCCGACCGCCTGGTTGTGGATCCTGATTCCCCTGGCGCTGTCAGTGCTGTTCAATCGCAGCGGCGCCTTCGGCTCCTGGTTCGAGAACCTGCGCAGTTTTGCTGCGGTAGCGACCTTCAGCGGTAACCTGGCGAACCAGTACGGCGGGATGCTGGGCCCCAACGCGGTCTACTGGAGTCTGGCGCTGGAAGAACAATTCTACTTCCTCCTGCCATTCTTCCTGCTCTGTGTGACGGCTTTCCGCTGGCGTGTCGGGTTGCTGCTGGTGCTCATCGCCCTGCAGTTCGGCCTTGATCGCAATATGTTCGGGACGCCGACCAGCGCCATGCTCAACTCATTCCGGCTCGACGCGATGATGTGGGGCGTGCTGCTCTGCCTGGCGGGACGCACGCCGTTGCTTCGACAATTCGAGCCCACCTTCCTGGGCAAGAGCGCCTGGCTGCGCCTGGCCTTCGCACTCGTCTTGCTCTACCTGCTGGGGGCCATTCCCGGCCAGCTCATCGCGATGCCCATCGCCGTGGGGCTGATCGCTATCGTTGCGCTGCTGCTGGTGTGGGTCGCCAGCTACCAGCAGGGGTACCTGTACTGTCCGGCGGTGCTGTCGCGGCCGCTGCTCTGGCTGGGGTCGCGCTCCTACGGCTTGTACGTCATTCATATCTGCGCTTATCACCTGAGCCGTGAGATCTGGTATCGCTATGCTGCGGCGCAAGGCATCGAGCTCGACAAGTCATTTACCCTGGAACTGGTGGTGACGGCGTTGGCGATTGCGCTGATCGCCAGTGAGCTGAATTATCGATTTGTCGAAGAGCCGCTGCGGCGCAAGGGCGCGCGGATTGCGCGGGAGCGGCTGGAGCGGTTTTCCGCGGGTGTCCCGGTGGTGGATGCCCCGCATCCGGACACGCAGCCGCTCGAGGGGACCCGGATGGATACGCCGGGCGCGCGGGCGCCCGAGTGAGTGCTGCCGGTTCAATTGTTGAAAACCTTGCGACCGTTTTCGGGTCACAGAAGGCGAGAGTGTTCTCGCGTTGCTGTGACCAACCGGTCAGCCATTTCGGGTTCCTTTCCTTGAGAACAATCAGAGAGACTGGCCTTTGAACAAACGATTGCTGGTAACAGGGCTTTCCGGTTTCGTGGGCACCCAGCTTCGAGCGTCGCTGGAGCCGCAATGGCAGTTGATGGAGCTGCCGCGCCTGGATCTGGCCGAGCCCGGGGCTTTCGATGAGTATCTGCGCGACGATGTGCCGGACGCGGTGATTCACCTGGCGGGCCAGACGTTCGTGCCGCAGGCTTTCCGTGATCCTGCCGGAACCTTGCAGGTGAACGTCATCGGCACGCTGAACCTGCTGCAGTCACTCAAGCGTTGCGGTTTTTCCGGGGCCTTTCTCTACGTGAGCTCCGGGGATGTCTACGGGCAGGTGAGCGAGGATCAGCTGCCCGTTACCGAGTTGCAGCTGCCGAGGCCGAGGAACCCCTACGGCGTGAGCAAGCTCTCGGCGGAGCTGCTTTGTCAGCAGTGGAGCTTCGCCGAACCTTGGCGCATGATGGTGGCACGCCCGTTCAACCACGTGGGAATGGGCCAGAAGGCTGATTTCGTGATACCGGCGGTCGCAAGACAACTCGCGCGTATTCGTCATGGATTGCAGGATGCGTGTATCGAGGTAGGGGACATCGATGTCACCCGCGACTTCCTCGATGTGCGTGATGTTCTGTCGGCCTACTTCGCATTGCTCGAAAAGGGGCGTTCGGGGGAGGTGTACAACGTTTGTTCGGGCCAGGAGTATCGCGTGCGCGACCTGATCGCCCAGATGGCCGCGCTGGCCGGCGTGGAACTGCAGATTCGCCAGGATCCGCAGAAGCTGCGCAAGGCCGAGCAAAGGCGTGTTCGAGGCAGCAATGCCAAGCTGCAGAGTGAAACCGGCTGGAAGCCGGCTCACGGGATGGAGCAGATCCTGCTGGATGTGCTGGCTGACTGGGATGTCCGCGCCTTGCAGGAGTGACACCGGTCGCGCTGGGTTTGCGACCACTGCTGGCGATACCTGTCGCCGCTTCAGGACCCCGCCAGGCCTGCCAGGGGGAACGGGGTCCCAGGTAATGTGCTGCACGCGGAGGCATCGCTCGGGTGGAAGCCGATCGAGACTCCGACATAACTAAAACGAGCTCGCAGCGCTTTCATCTGCGAGCCATCACGGATGCTAGAAGAATGACAAAAAGTGCTCTGATCACCGGCCTGACCGGACAGGATGGCGCCTACCTTGCGAAACTGCTGCTGGAAAAGGGCTACAAGGTCCACGGTCTGGTGGCTCGCCGCAGCAGTGATACACGTTGGCGCTTGCGTGAACTGGGGATCGAGTCCGAGGTGATCTACCTCGATGGCGATCTGGCAGACGCTTCCTCGGTGCAGCGTGCCGTGATCAAGGCCAAGCCGGACGAACTCTACAACCTTGGCGCACAGAGCTTTGTCGGCAGCTCCTGGGACCAGCCGGTTACCACCGGCATCGTCGATGGCCTGGGCGTGACCCACCTGCTGGAAGCCATCCGCCAGTTCAGTCCGGAAACGCGCTTCTACCAGGCATCCACCAGTGAGATGTTCGGCCTGATCCAGGCCGAGCGGCAGGACGAGAACACGCCGTTCTACCCGCGCAGCCCCTACGGCGTGGCCAAGCTCTATGGCCACTGGATCACCGTGAACTACCGCGAGAGCTTCAAGCTCCACGCCTCCAGCGGCATCCTCTTCAACCATGAATCACCGCTGCGCGGCATCGAATTCGTGACGCGCAAGGTCACCGATGCGGTGGCCCGCATCAAGCAGGGCAAGCAGAGCGAGCTGCGCCTGGGCAACATCGACGCCAAGCGTGACTGGGGTTTTGCCGGCGATTACGTCGAAGCCATGTGGCTGATGCTGCAGCAGGAGCAGCCGGATGATTACGTTGTCGCCACCGGCGTGACGACCACCGTCCGCGAGATGTGCCGCATCGCCTTCGAATATGTAGGTCTGAAGTACCAGGATCATGTGGTGATCGACCCGGCCTTCTTCCGCCCGGCGGAAGTGGACGTGCTGCTGGGTAACCCTGGAAAGGCCGAGCGAGTGTTGGGCTGGAGTCCCAAGACCAGCCTGGAGAACCTTATCCACATGATGGTCGACGCCGACCTGCGTCGCGTTGGCAAGGAGTGATTCATGCTCGTCCCTGTCATCCTTTCCGGTGGAGCCGGCACCCGGCTGTGGCCGGTCTCCCGTGAGGGGCAGCCCAAGCCGTTCATGGCAATGCCCGACGGGCAATCGCTGCTGAGCAAGACTTACCGGCGCGCCGCCAGCCTGCTGGGGGCGGACGGACACATCGTCACGGTGACCAACCGTGACTACTACTTCCAGAGCAAGGATCATTTCCAGTCGGCCAAGCTGCGCCAGCGCGGCCACTTCATCCTTGAACCGGCTGGTCGCAACACCGCGCCGGCCATCGCAGTTGCCGCCCTGGCGCTGCGTGCCCTGCATGGCGATGACGTGACCATGGTGGTCATGCCGGCGGATCACCTGATCCGTGATGTCGAGACCTTCGGCCGCTGCGTCGAGCACGCTGTGGAGCTGGCCGAGGCGGGGCAGCTGGTGACTTTCGGTGTGGTGCCCAACGCGCCGGAAACCGGCTTCGGCTACATCGAAATGGGCGATGCGCTGGATACCAAGGGTGGCAGCCGCGTGAAGCGCTTCGTCGAGAAGCCCGACCTGGATACCGCCAAGGGCTTCCTGCAGGCCGGCACCTTCCTGTGGAACTCCGGCATGTTCTGCTTCACCGTCGGGACCTTCATCAGCGAGCTGGAGAAGTACGCGCCGCAGATGCTTGAACTGGCCATCGGTTGCCAGATGGCCAGCCAGCCGGCCGAATTCGGCAACCTAGTGCAGCAGGAGCTGCCTTCGGAGCACTTCTGCGCGCTGGAGGACATTTCCATCGACTACGCGCTGATGGAGCGCTCCGACCGCGTTGCCGTGATTCCGGCCGCGTTCGACTGGAGCGACATCGGTTCCTGGACCGCCATGAGCTCGCTGGTGGAGGCGGATGCCAACAACAATCGGGCGACGGGCAACGCCATCTTCGTCGACAGCAAGAACAACTACGTGCAGAGCGAAGATCGTCTGATCGCCACCGTCGGGGTGGAAGGGCTGATCGTGGTCGAGACGGCGGACGCGATTCTGGTCGCCAACGCCGACCGCGCGCAGGACGTACGCAAGGTGGTCAAGCAGCTCAAGGACACCGAGAACGAGGCCTACCGCCTGCATCGTACCGTCAGCCGTCCCTGGGGTACCTACACCGTCCTCGAGGAAGGCCCGCGCTTCAAGATCAAGCGCATCGTGGTCAAGGCCGGCGCGGCGCTGTCGCTGCAGATGCACCACCACCGCAGCGAACACTGGGTCGTCGTGCAGGGCATGGCCAAGGTTACCAACGGCGAGTCCGTGCGGTTGGTCAACAGCAACGAGTCCACCTACATCCCAGCGGGCCACCGCCATCGCCTGGAGAACCCAGGCGTGATCGACCTGGTGATGATCGAGGTGCAGAGCGGCGAATACCTGGGTGAGGACGATATCGTCCGCTTCGAGGATATCTACGGCAGGATCGTCTGATGTCGCTGAGCAGTCTGAAAGGCACCTGGCAGTACCGCGGTTTCATCGTGGGCAGTGTGCGGCGGGAGTTCGAGTCGCGTTATCGCGGCTCGTTGCTCGGGGCGGCCTGGACCATCCTCAACCCTCTGGCGATGATCCTGGTGTATACCGTGATCTTCTCCGAGGTAATGCGTGCGCGCCTGCCGGGCGTGGACGAAAAGATGGCCTATAGCGTGTTTCTCTGCGCGGGGCTGCTGACCTGGGGGTTGTTCTCCGAAGTGGTCAGCCGCTGCCTGAACATGTTCCTCGAGAACGCCAACCTGCTGAAGAAACTGAGCTTCCCGCGCCTTTGCCTGCCGGTGGTGAGCGTCTGCAGCGCGACGCTCAATTTCGCCATCATCTTCGCCTTGTTCCTCGGCTTCCTGCTCATCACCGGGCGCCTGCCCGGCGTCGCACTACTGTCGTTCCCACTGCTGCTGGCGCTGCAATTGATGTTCGCCGTCGGCCTGGGCATGCTGGTCGGCGTGCTCAACGTGTTCTTCCGCGATGTGGGGCAGCTGTTCGGGATTCTCCTGCAGTTCTGGTTCTGGCTCACGCCCATCGTCTACCCGCTGACTATCCTCCCCGAATCCATCGGCCGGCTGGTGCAGCTCAATCCGCTGACCGGCCTGATGCAGGCCTACCAGAATCTGTTTCTCCACAGCCAGTGGCCGCAGCTCTCGCAGTTGCTGCCAGTGACGGTGTCCGGCGTGCTTCTGTGCGTGCTCGCCATGGCGTTGTACCGCGCACGCGCCGGTGAAATGGTGGACGAACTCTGATGGGCCATATTCGTATTCAGCAACTGGGCAAGGCCTATCGTCAGTACCCCAAGCGCTGGTCGCGTCTGGTCGAGTGGGTCGCTCCCGGCGGCAAGCCGCGGCATCACAAGCACTGGGTGCTGCAGAACATCTCCCTGGAGATCGAGCCGGGCGAGGCGGTCGGTATCGTCGGCTCCAATGGCGCCGGCAAGAGTACCCTGCTCAAGATCATCACCGGCACCACGCAGCCCACCAGTGGCACCTGCGAGGTGGGGGGGACGGTATCTGCTCTGCTCGAGCTGGGCATGGGCTTCCATCCTGAGTTCACTGGCCGGCAGAACGTCTACATGGCTGCACAACTGCTCGGCCTGCAGCGCGACGAGATCGACACGCTGTTCCCGCAGATCGAGGCCTTCGCCGAAATCGGCGACGCCATCGACCAGCCGGTGCGTACCTACTCCAGCGGCATGCAGATGCGCCTGGCGTTCAGCGTGGCCACTGCGCGGCGCCCGGATGTGCTGATCATCGACGAGGCCCTGTCGGTCGGCGATTCGTATTTCCAGCACAAGAGCTTCGAGCGTATCCGCAGCTTCCGTCGCGCCGGCACCACGCTGCTGATAGTTTCCCATGACCGCTTCTCCATCCAGTCGATCTGCGATCGCGCGGTGCTGCTGGAGTTCGGCCAGGTGGCGATGCAGGGCGATCCGGAAATGGTCATGGACTACTACCACGCGCGGATGGGCGAGGGGCTCAACCACCTCGTGCGCCAGGAGATGCTGGCCAACGGCAAGGCCCGGACCATCTCCGGCACCGGCGAGGCCGAGATCGAATCGGTACGGCTGCTGGACGCCGCTGGCAAGGACATCGATCTGGTTGAGGTTGGCCATGACGTCGTGCTGGAAGTCGGTGTGCGGGTCTGTCAGGACGTCGATCGACTGGTGCTTGGCTTCATGCTCAAGGACCGGCTCGGACAGGCGATGTATGGCATCAACTCGCACCGCCTCAAGCAAGTGCAGAAGGGGTTGAAGGCCGGAGACCGGCTGGTCTACCGCTACGCCTTCCCCATGCGACTGGGGGCCGGCAACTATTCGGTGTCGCTGAGCCTTTCACGGCTCGACTCGCACCTGGACGGCAACTACGAGTGGCGGGACTGCGCGATGATCTTCCATGTGGTCAACAGCACGCGCGAGAACTTCATCGGCTATTCCTGGCTGGATGCCCGCGCCAGCATCGAGCACTTCCCCAGTGATTCCCTGGTCCACCGCAGTGGAGAGCACTCCTGATGCGCCTGCTCGTCGAATGCACCTACGTCTTCGAACACCCCCACGTGAACTCCGGCATCCAGCGTGTGGTGCGCAACGTGATTCGTCATCTGGAAGATGCCGAGGACGGGGTGGAATGCATTCCGGTGGCCTTCATCAACGGCCGCATGCATCGGGTACTGCACCTGGCGCCGCTGTCGACCGAGGAGCTGCCCTGGCACAGCCGCATGAAGATCGCCCTGGAGCAGATGCGCAATGACTATTGGGTAAGGCATGCGAGCCTGGAGCGCCGCTGGCCGATGAGCCGCTACCACAACGCGCGCCGTGCCCTCTACGTGGCGTGCAAGATTGCCAGCCTGGCGATTACCCTGCCTCTGCGCTTCGCCATGCTTGCCTCGCGCGGCCACGTGGTACCGGAGCGCCTGGAACCCATGGAGATCCAGCCCGGCGACCAGCTGCTGCTGCTCGATTCGTCCTGGCACGCCGACTTCTTCCCGGTAGCCGAAAAGCTCAAGGCCGAGGGCGTCGGGATGATTTCGGTGATCTACGACCTGATCCCCTGTACCCATCCGCAGTTCTGCGACGCCGGACTGGTGAAGGTGTTCGACCGCTGGTTCGACTGGATCGTCGAAATGGCGGACGGCTTCATCTGCATTTCCACCACCATCCGCGACCAGGTGCGCGCCGAGATCGTGCGCCGTCGCGGCGAAGAGGTTGCCCAGGGCCTGTGGTTCGAGCATTTCTACCTCGGCTCGGAACTGGACCTGGTGGACGACGCCGCGCAGCTGGACGGCAAGCTGGTGCAGATGTTCGAGGACGGCGCGCCGGTCTACCTGATGGTCAGCACCATCGAGCCGCGCAAGAACCACGCGTACCTGCTTGATGCCTTCGAGCGGCTGTGGGCGGCCGGCTCTTCCGCGCGGCTATGCATCATCGGTCGCTACGGCTGGAAGTGCGAAAGCCTGATGGCGCGCATCCGTGGCCACGAAGAGCTGAACAAGCGTCTGTTCATGTTCAACAAGCTCAATGACCGCGGCCTCGAGTACGCCTACGCCAACGCCCGCTCCCTGGTCTTCCCCTCCTACGTCGAAGGTTTCGGCCTTCCGCTGGTGGAAGCCATGCAACGTCACCTGCCGGTGATGGCCAGCGACATTCCGGTGTTCCGCGAAGTGGGCGGCGACTTCGTGGCCTACTTCGATCTGCAGCGCCCGGAGACCCTGGCCGAGCTGGTGCAGGAGTTCGAAGGCAGCGATCGCTTCCCGGCAACCCGTGCTACCGCGGACTGGAGCTGGCTGACCTGGCGCGATGCCAGCCGGCAGCTGGTCAGCCGTGTGCTGGGCGCGTTGAACCTGCGCAAGCTGGCGCAGCCGCGGCCTGAAGTGGAAGTGGGTTAGCGTGCACGTTGCGCTGAACGCCCGCATCCTTCAGGCACCGAGAACCGGTATCGGCCAGTATGTGTCGTCCCTGACCCAGGCTTTGCAGGCGCAGGCGGAAGTCAGCCTGCAGCTGTTCCTGGGTCGTCAGTGGGCGATTGAGCTGCCGCCTGCCTCGATGCCTGGTTATTCCCGCCGTGCCGCGCTGGCCAAGCGGGTGCCCGGTGCCTACCGCATTCGCCGCTGGCTGGAGCAGGGCAACTTCGATCGCGGGCTGCGTCAACGCTCGATCGACCTTTACCACGAGCCCAGCCTGTGGCCGCTGGAGTTCGATGGGCCGATGGTCATGACCCTTCACGACCTGACGCATGTGCACTACCCGCACACCCAGCCCGCCGACCGCCTGGCCGAAATCGAACGCCATGTCGGCCGCGGCGTCGAGCGCGCACAGTTCGTACTGACAGACTCCGAGCATGTCGCCGGAGAGGTCCGTCGTCATTTCGCACTACCTGAAGAGCGTGTGCTGGTGGCGCCGCTGGGATATGCGCCGCGCTTTCGCCCTCGCTCGGAAGAGGAGCTGGCGAACACGCTGGCGTCGTTTGGATTGTCCGCAGGGCATTACCTGATCTGTGTCGGTACGCTGGAGCCACGCAAGAACCTTCAGCTGGCGCTTCGGGCTCATGCCTTGCTGCCGGCGTCGCTGCGCACGCGCCTGCCTTTGGTGATAGTCGGAATGCCAGGCTGGCGCAGCGAAGGGCTCGATGAGACGCTGGATATCGCCGTGAAAGGTGGCTGGGCAAAGGTGCTGGGCTACCAGAGTGACGAAGTGCTGGCGCAGTTGCTGGCCGGGGCGAAGGCCCTGCTCTTCCCCTCGCTGTACGAAGGCTTCGGCCTGCCCGTGCTGGAGGCGATGGCCAGTGGCGTGCCGGTACTACTGACTCGAACCTCCTCGCTGCCGGAAGTGGCGGGGGAGGCGGGCATCTATGTCGATGCCCATGATCCGCAGGAGATGTGTTCCGCCCTGCAGGAGCTGGTGGACGACTCTTCTCTCAGGCAACGCTGCCGGGCGCTGGGACTCGAGAGGGCCCGGGACTTCAGCTGGCAGCGATGCGCCCGGATAACCAGCGAAGCCTACCGGAAGGCTGTAGGAGGCTGAATGCGCGTACTCCACTTCTTCAAGACCTATCTGCCGGACTCCGTGGGGGGCATCGAGCAGGTGATCAACCAGCTCTGCCGTACCGGGCGGCATCACGGAATCGAACACCAGGTTCTCACCCTGAGTCCGAGCCCCGAACCTGCGGAGCTGATGGTCGACGGGCATCGCGTCTACCGGGCGCGCCTCGATCTGCAACTGGCGTCCACCGGCTTCTCCTACAGCGTCGTGCCGCAGTTCCGTCGGCTGGCGGCAGAAGCGGACATCATCAACTTTCACTTCCCCTGGCCGTTCATGGATGTGGTGCACCTGCTGGCGGGCATCGACAAGCCGACGGTGGTGACCTACCACTCGGACATCGTTCGACAGCGGTACCTGTTCAAGCTGTATCAGCCGCTGATGCACCGTTTCCTCGGCAGCGTGGACCGCATCGTCGCGGCCTCGCCCAACTACCTCGGCTCCAGCGAGACCCTGCGCCGCTACCAGCACAAGGCAGAAGTCATTCCCTACGGGCTGGACAAGCACGCGTACCCGCTTCCTTCCGAGGAGTGCACGGCACGCTGGCGCCGCGAGGTAGGGGAACAGTTCTTCCTGTTCGTCGGTGTGATGCGCTACTACAAGGGCCTGCACATCCTGCTGGAAGCCGTGCAGGGCACCGGGTATCCAGTGGTGATCGTCGGCGCCGGGCCACTGGAACAGCAGTTGAAGGCGCAGGCGGCGGCGCTGGGCGTCGAGTCCCACGTGCGTTTCGTCGGGCGTGTCAGCGAAGAGGACAAGGTCGCCCTGCTGCAGCTGTCGCGGGCGATCGTCTTCCCCTCGCACCTGCGCTCGGAAGCCTTCGGCATCTCCTTGCTGGAAGGCGCCATGTACGGCAAGCCGATGATTTCCAGCGAGATTGGTACTGGAACCAGCTTCATCAATGCCAACGGGCTGACCGGCCTGGTGGTGCCACCGAGCGATCCCCTGGCGTTCCGTCAGGCGATGAGATGGTGTTGGGACAATCCGGAAGCGGCAGCAGAAATGGGACGGCACGCGGAAGCGCGCTATCAGGAGCTGTTCACGGCGGAGGCGATGGGGCGTGTCTGGGCAGATCTGTATCGCAATCTGCTGGACGAAAGGGCAGAGAAGGAAGGGCTGTTGCCCGAAGGTCGCTCTGGCTGAGCGACCGGGGCAACGAACTTACCAGTACAGTTATGGCGAGCCTGGAGAGTATGGCTCAGTTGTACTGTTGAATCAGCGCCAGAACGGCTTGTTCAGTTCGGCGTAACGCTGGGCTTCGCTGATGCCGGCGTCGGCCAGCAGGCGGGAGTCCAGGCGGGCCAGCTGACGGCGGCTTTCCATGCGGCGCTGCCACAGGCGAACGGTGCCGACGAGGCCACGGTGGGCGCTGGAGGTGCTACGGGTAGTGCTCAGAGCTGCGGAACCGAGGGTACGTTCCATGGTGGTCATCCTTCTCGCTTGTGGCGAGTAGTCAGTTGCTGAATGGATTGAGCATATGATCTGACTTTTTGGTCAGGGATGACAGGTACAGTTGCACTGTATTGCGGCTGGTCAGGTGATTGTAATTTTGAACTGTAATGGTCTTTTTCGGGGCTAACTGTACCGTTGCGCTCCATTCTGGTGCGCAATTGGTAGGCGTCTGAGGTTTTTCGAGGCTGCCGGCCAGGGTGGCGACGGGGGAAGCTGAACAGTTGGAGCGGGATAAAAATCTGTTCAGGAGTGTTTTTACGTGGTTTTTTTCCGGCTGTAAACCCTTGCGGGCCATTCATTGCTGAATGACCCGCAAAGCGTCTGGAATCAGCTCGCCGCCAGCATGTGCCCGCGTTCTTCCAGGTTGATATGCCACTCCAGGGCCTCGCGCAGGATGTGCGGGGTATGGCCGCCGCGCTCGCAGGCGGCATCGAAGTAACTGTTCAGGGCGTCGCGGTAGGACGGGTGCACACAGTTGTCGATGATCACCCGCGCGCGTTCGCGCGGTGCCAGGCCACGCAGGTCGGCCAGGCCGACCTCGGTGACGAGGATGTCCACGTCGTGCTCGGTGTGGTCGACGTGGCTGACCATCGGCACCACGCTGGAGATGTTGCCGCCCTTGGCGATGGACTTGGTGACGAAGATGGCCAGGTGCGCGTTGCGGGCGAAGTCGCCCGAGCCGCCGATGCCGTTCATCATCTTGGTGCCGCCCACGTGGGTGGAGTTCACGTTGCCGTAGATGTCGAATTCCAGCGCGGTGTTGATGCCGATGATGCCTAAGCGACGGACCACTTCGGGGTGGTTGGAGATTTCCTGCGGGCGCAGTACCAGCTTGTCCTTGTAGCGCTCCAGGTTGCCGAACACGTCGGCGTTGCGGCGGGTCGACAGGGTGATGGAGCTGCCCGAGGCGAAGCGCAGCTTGCCGGCGTCGATCAGGTCGAAGGTCGAGTCCTGCAGTACTTCGGAGTACATGGTCAGGTTCTCGAAGGGCGACTCGATCAGGCCGCACATCACCGCGTTGGCGATGCTGCCGATGCCGGCCTGCAGCGGGCCGAGGCTGTTGCTCATGCGGCCGGCGTCCACTTCACGCTTGAAGAAGTCGATCAGGTGGTTGGCGATACCCTGGGTTTCATCGTCCGGCGGCAGCACGGTGGACGGGGAGTCTGCCTGGTCGTTGACGACGATGGCGACGATCTTTTCCGCCGGGATCGGGATGGCGGTGCTGCCGATGCGGTCGTCGACCTTGGTCAGCGGGATCGGTGTGCGGGTCGGGCGGTAGGTTGGGATATAGATGTCGTGCAGGCCTTCCAGGTTGGTGTTGTGCGCGACGTTGATCTCGACGATCACCTGCTTGGCGAAGATCGCGAAGCTGGCCGAGTTGCCCACTGAGGTGGTCGGCACGATGTGGCCTTCCTCGGTGATAGCGACGGCTTCGATGACGGCGATGTCCGGCAGCTTGAGCTGGTGATTGCGCAGCTGCTCGACGGTTTCGGAGAGGTGCTGGTCGATGAACATCACGTCGCCGGCGTTGATCGCCTTGCGCAGGGTGCTGTCGACCTGGAAGGGCATGCGACGGGCCAGCACGCCAGCTTCGGTGAGCTGCTTGTCGAGGTCGTTGCCCAGGCTGGCGCCGGTCATCAGGCTGATGCGCAGCGGCTCCTGCTTGGCGCGCTCGGCGAGGGCCTTGGGTACGGCTTTGGCTTCGCCGGCGCGGGTGAAACCGCTCATGCCGACGGTCATGCCGTCCTTGATAAGGGCCGCGGCCTGGTCGGCAGTCATCACCTTGTCCAACAGGGAGGACATACGCACGCGATCACGGAACATGGGAAAACCTCGGGCAGTAGGAAGTGCGAGGCCGCCAGTCTAGGGACTCGGCGATTTTTGGCTCTTATACCAAGGTCGAAAAATCGCCCGGCCGGTTGCCTTCTTACTACCAAAGTTCAGGACATTTCCCTTTGCCGGAAAGCAAGACACCGGCGCGAGGCCGGTGTCTTGTGGATCGACGGTCGTCTTATTCGACGGCCTTGACCATGTCTTCGATGACTTTCTTGGCGTCGCCGAAGACCATCATGGTCTTGTCCAGGTAGAACAGTTCGTTGTCCAGGCCGGCGTAGCCGCTGGCCATCGAGCGCTTGTTGACGATCACGGTCTTGGCCTTGTAGGCCTCGAGGATCGGCATGCCGGCGATCGGCGACTTCGGATCGTTCTTCGCGGCCGGGTTCACCACATCGTTGGCGCCCAGTACCAGCACCACGTCGGTCTGGCCGAACTCGGAGTTGATGTCTTCCATCTCGAACACCTGCTCGTAAGGCACTTCGGCCTCGGCCAGCAGGACGTTCATGTGGCCCGGCATACGGCCGGCAACCGGGTGGATGGCGAACTTCACGTTGACGCCGCGATGGGTCAGCTTCTCGGCCAGTTCCATCAGCGCGTGCTGGGCACGGGCCACCGCCAGGCCATAGCCGGGGACGATGATCACGCTGTCGGCGTTGGTCAGCAGGAAGGAGGCGTCGTCGGCCGAACCGGATTTCACCGGGCGGGCTTCTTTCGCACCTGCCGGGCCGCCAGCGTCCGCTTCGGCGCCGAAGCCACCGAGGATGACGTTGAAGAACGAGCGGTTCATCGCCTTGCACATGATGTAGGAGAGGATCGCGCCCGAAGAGCCCACCAGGGAACCGGCGATGATCAGCATCGAGTTGTTCAGCGAGAAGCCGATACCTGCCGCGGCCCAGCCGGAGTAGGAGTTCAGCATCGACACGACGACCGGCATGTCGGCGCCGCCGATCGGGATGATGATCAGCACGCCGAGGATGAAGGCCAGGGCCAGCATCACGACGAAGGCGGTGAGGTTACCGGTGAACATGAACAGCAGGCCCAGGCCCAGGGTGGTCAGGCCCAGCACCAGGTTGAGCATGTGCTGGCCGGTGAACTGCACCGGGGCGCCCTGGAACAGGCGGAACTTGTACTTGCCCGACAGCTTGCCGAAGGCGATCACCGAACCGGAGAAGGTGATGGCGCCGATGGCCGCGCCGAGGAACAGCTCCAGGCGGTTACCGGTCGGAATGGTGTCGCCCAGGTTCTGCACGATGCCCAGCGACTGCGGCTCGACTACGGCGGCGATGGCGATGAACACGGCGGCCAGGCCGATCATGCTGTGCATGAAGGCGACCAGTTCCGGCATCTTGGTCATCTCGACGCGCTTGGCCATGATCGAACCGGCGGTGCCGCCGACCAGCAGACCGATGATCACGTAGACGATGCCGGTAGTGGCGATCTCGCTGCTGATCTTGAACACCAGGGCTACGGTGGTCAGCGCGGCGATGGCCATGCCGATCATGCCGAACAGGTTGCCGCGACGCGACGTGGTCGGGTGCGACAGGCCTTTCAGGGCCTGGATGAAGCAGACCGAGGCGATGAGGTAGAGGAGGGTGACGAGGTTCATGCTCATGTCAGTGCTTCTCCGCCTTCGGCGCTTTCTTCTTGAACATTTCCAGCATGCGGCGGGTGACCAGGAAGCCACCGAACACATTCACTGCAGCCAGGGCCACGGCCAGGGTGCCCATGGCCTTGCCCAGCGGGGTGACGGTCAGGGCGGCGGCCAGCATGGCGCCGACGATCACGATGGCCGAGATGGCGTTGGTCACTGCCATCAGCGGGGTGTGCAGGGCAGGGGTGACGTTCCAGACCACGTGGTAGCCGACGTAGATCGCCAGCACGAAGATGATCAGGTTGTAGATGCCGTGGGAGATCAGCATGTCTTCCATAGTTTCTCACCGGTCTTCAGGGCCGGACGCGGGGTCCGGCGCGTTCTTATATAAGAAGGGCTTCAGCCGTTCTTGCGCACGATCTGGCCATCACGGCACATCAGGCACGCGGCGACGATGTCGTCTTCCATGTTTACCGTGAAGCCGTCGGCGGTCAGGGTGAGCTTGAGGAAGTCGAGCAGGTTGCGTGCATAGAGTGCGGAGGCGTCTGCCGGCACCAGCGCGGCCAGGTTGCTCAGGCCGACGATGGTTACGCCGTGCTTGACCACGACCTGGTCGGCCTCGGTCAGCGGGCAGTTGCCGCCCTGGGATGCCGCGAGGTCGATGACCACCGAGCCCGGCTTCATTTCGGCGACAGTCGCTTCATGCAGCAGGGTCGGTGCCTTGCGGCCCGGAATCAGTGCGGTGGTGATGACGATGTCGGACTGCTTGGCGCGCTCGTGCACGGCCTTGGCCTGGCGCTCCATCCACGAGGCCGGCATCGGGCGGGCGTAGCCGCCAACGCCTTCGGCGCACTCGCGCTCCTCGTCGGTCTCGTAGGGCACGTCGACGAACTTGGCGCCCAGGGACTCGATCTGCTCCTTCACCGCCGGGCGTACGTCCGACGCTTCGATCACCGCACCCAGGCGCTTGGCCGTGGCGATGGCCTGCAGGCCGGCAACACCGGCGCCGAGGATCAGCACGCGGGCGGCCTTAACGGTGCCGGCAGCGGTCATCAGCATGGGCATGAAGCGCGGGTAGTGGTGGGCAGCGAGCAACACGGCCTTGTAGCCGGCGATGTTGGCCTGGGAGGAGAGCACGTCCAGGCTCTGCGCGCGGGAAGTACGCGGCGCGGCCTCGAGGGCGAAGGCGGTGACGCCGCGTTCGGCCATGCGGGCGATGTTCTCGTTGTTGAACGGGTTGAGCATGCCGATCAGCACGGTACCCGGCTTCATCTGCGCCAACTCGCTTTCGCTGGGCGCGACAACCTTCAGCACAAGCTCCGAACCGTAGGCATCGGCGGCAGTGCCGATCTTCGCGCCAACGGCTTCGTAGGCGGCATCCGGCTGGCTGGCGCTGACGCCCGCACCGCTCTGAATGACGACCTGATGGCCCTGCCCGATCAGTTTCTTGACCGTCTCCGGCGTTGCTGCGACCCGCGTCTCACCGCCTTGGGTCTCGAGGGGTACACCGATCTGCACTTGCAAATCTCCTGCGTGATCCTGGGATTGTCCGGGCTACTACGTTGGCGACCCGGGTTATCTAACTGGCAACGGTCTAATTCTTGTTCTGTGACCGGGCTGTGACCCGGTGGCCGCGGCATTGTGCAATCGAACCTGGAGGGCATCAAGAAGTTCTGGAGTGGTACGAAGCGATAACTACAAGTCACGTTTGGACCCGTAGTTTTCCGGTCACCACCGAGCCCGCGTGGGCCCTGGTGTTTAGCCTAATTGCCTATTGTGACCGGACGGAAATGCCATCCTCGCCGTGAATGACCCCCCATCAGAGGCTCCCCATGCCCACCGAAAGGCCCGGTAATCCTGCAACAGGCTCAGGCATAGGTGTTAATTAATGTTTCTAATATGGAGTATGAGTCATTCCTGATGCCTGATTTCCTGTAGCAGATTTTTTACATTGACTACGGGGTCAGGAATTCCATCAGGAAGCTTCAAGGCCGCGTGTTACACCGCGCCAGAGCCCTGAGAAGAGGTTTAGCAGAAAGTTCGGATTTGTCCGCGGAAAGCGGGAATGACACGGAAAAAACAACGGCCACCCTTATAGGGTGGCCGCTGGGGGTGAGACACGGTGTCGCGGGTCAGTGGCTGGCGCCGACTACGCCGGGAAGCTGGGCGACCAGCTTGTCGTTGTGCAGCGGGGCGCGGATGAAGCCGTGCTGGGTGTTGTCCGGGCCGATGATGACCAGGTTGCCGCTGTGGTCGACGGTGTAGTTGGGCTTGCTGGTGTCGGCCGGGATGTAGGGGATGCTCATGGCGTTGGCCAGCTTCTGCACGTTCTCTTCCGAGCCGGTGATGCCCTTGAAGCCAGCATTGAAGAAGCCGAGGTATTCCTTGATGCGCGGCGCGGTATCGCGGTGCGGGTCGACGCTGACGAACACCACCTGCAGGTTCTTCGCCACTTCCGGCGGCAGCTTGCTCTGCAGTTCGCGCAGTTGCGCCAGGGTGGTGGGGCAGACGTCCGGGCAGAAGGTGTAGCCGAAGAACAGCAGGGACCACTTGTCCTTCAGGCTGGCGGTCTGGAACGGCTGGCCGTCCTGGTCGGTGAAGGCGAGGTCGGGGACGCTGCGGGTTTGCGGCAGGATCACGATGCCGGCGTCGAGCAGCACGGTCGGATCGAGCTGGTGGCGCTGGTTGAGCACCTTCTGGACGGTGAGGCCGAGGATCAGGGCGACGATGGCGACGAGGATGAAGACGGTCTTGTTGACTCGGGACATGGGGTTCTCGTGGGTCGGGACGTCTGGGCGAGCGCCGGGTTCGCGGGGCCGCTCCTTAGGAGCGAGCCCGCGAACCAGCCTCAGTAGTTCAGGTGCAGCGGCAGGTAGTGGTCCACCAGCAGCGCGATGAACAGCAGGAACAGGTAGGCGATAGAGTACTTGAAGGTCTTGATCGCCGCATGGGGTCGGCTGCCGCAGTAGAGCGCCCAGGCCCAGTCGAGGAAGCGCGCGCCCAGGGCCAGTGCGGCGAGCAGATAGACCAGCCCGGCCATGTGGATGGCGAAGGGCATCAGCGTCACGGCGAACAGCACCAGGGTATAGAGCAGGATATGCAGCTTGGTGTAGTGCTCGCCATGGGTTACCGGCAGCATCGGGATGTCGGCCTTGGCGTATTCGTCCTTGCGGTGCAGGCACAGCGCCCAGAAGTGCGGTGGGGTCCAGGCGAAGATGATCAGCACCAGCAGCAGCGGTTCGGCAGAAATCTGCCCGGTCACCGCGACCCAGCCCAGCAGCGGCGGGGCGGCCCCGGCGAGGCCGCCGATGACGATGTTCTGCGGCGTGGCGCGTTTGAGGAAGCCGGTGTAGAGGGCCGCGTAGCCGAGCAGCGAAGCCAGCGTCAGCCAGGCCGTCAGCTCATTGGTGAACACCAGCAGCACGGCCATCCCGGCCACCGACAGCAGCATGGCAAAGCCCAGCGCGATGGGCGGCGAGACGCGTCCTTCGGCCAGCGGGCGCTTGTGGGTGCGCGCCATGATCGAGTCGATGCGCCGGTCCACCACGTGGTTCACTGCTGCCGCGCCGCCGGCGCACAGGCCGATGCCGAGGTTGCCGAAGACCAGCACCTGCCAGGGCACCCCGGCCTTGGTGGCGAGCAGCATGCCGATCAGCGAGGTGATCAGCATGAGCAGGACCACCTTGGGCTTGGTCAGTTCGAGCAGGTCGCGCCAGCTGGCTTGGCTGGAAGTGCTGATGACGCTGGCCATGGGCATTTCTCCTGACTTCTTCATAGGGGGACCGGCGCGCCGTGGCGCCGGCCATCGTGCTCAACCGTGCAATGTCACCCCTGTGAGGGATAGGCCACCGGGCGCTCCAGGGCATCCAGGGTGATCGGGCTGCTGGCAGGCAGCTCGACGTGTTTCGCTGCGGGTGCGCGCACCCGGTAATTCACCAGTACCAGCATCAGCAGCAGGAACGCGCCGCCGCCGTTGTGCGCCACCGCTACCGGCAGCGGCAGGTGCAGCAGCACGTTGCTGATGCCGAGGCCGATCTGCAGGGACAGCCCCAGCAGCATCAGTGCAGTAATGCCTATCAGGCCGTGGTGCTGGAGGTTCCAGGCCAGCAGCAGGATCACCGCGGTCACGCACAGCGCGCCCATGCGGTGGGTCATGTGGATGGCCGTGCGGGCGTCGCTGTCGAGCTGGCCGCCGAGGTAGTTCGGGCCGATGTGCTGGGTGAGGTGGAAGCCGTTGGCGAAGTCCATGTTCGGCCACCACTCGCCGTGGCACATCGGCAGGTCGATGCAGGCCACTGCTGCGTAGTTGCTGCTGACCCAGCCGCCGAGGGCGATCTGCCCGATCACCATCAGCAGGGCCAGGGCCGCCAGTGCGCGCAGCTTCGAAGGCAACTGCAGCGGGGCGAAGGCGCCGGACAGGCGCAGGCTGAGCAGGAACAGCAGCGACAGTGTGGTGAATCCGCCCAGCAGGTGCGCGGTGACCACCTGTGGCCAGAGCTTGAGGGTGACCGTCCACATGCCGAACGCCGCCTGGGCGATCACCACTGCGAGCAGCACCAGCGGCAGGCGCATCGGTTGGCCGTCGCGGCCGCGGCGCACCAGTGCATGCACCGCCAACCCGAGAATCAGCAGGCCGAGGCTGCCGGCGAAGTAGCGGTGGATCATCTCGTTCCAGCCCTTCTGCGCCTCCACCGGCGAGTCGGGGAAGTGCATTTCGGCGTGGGCCAGTTGCGCCTCGTTCAGCGGCACGTGGACGAAGCCGTAGCAGCCGGGCCAGTCCGGGCAGCCAAGACCGGCGTGGGTCAGGCGGGTATAGGCGCCCAGCAGGATGACCACGAAAGCCAGCGCCGTGGCCAGCACGGCGAGGTAGAAGGCGGGTTTGCGTCTTGCCTGGATCATGCGTCGCTCCCGATCTTGTTGTTGTCGTGGGGCTGGCGATGTCTCGACCGGCTTAACCGATGTTCGAAAGTTTCAGCAGCAGCTGCAGGTCCTTGAGGATCGACTTGCCGTTGGCCTTGGCGTCGTAGCGCAGCACCAGGTTGCCATGGGGGTCGACGATCCACAGTTGCGGCTGGGCGCCGGTGTGCTGGTTGGGTGTCAGGCCCAGGCGCTGCAGTCGCGGGTAGTCCTTGTCGAGCAGGCCGGTGAACTCGGCCGGCAGCGGCTTGGCGAAGGCCAGCGCGTGTTCGGCGCGACTGGCTTCGCGGCCCAGGCCGATGTTGATCTGGCGCGCCAGGTAGACCAGTTGCTGGCAGTCGCTGGTACAGGTTGCCGGTGCGGTCACCAGCAGTTGCCACTGGTCGCTGGGCTTGTCGTCCTGCACGCCGAGATCGGCCGGGGTCTGCCCGGTGGCGATCAGGTCGCCGTGGTAGCTGCGGCCGTCCGGCACCCAGAACTGCAGCTTGTACATGGCGGTGGCGAGCAGCATCGGCCCCAGCACCATGCCGAGGATCAGCAGCAGTTGCACACGCCCGCGGCGGCGGGCAGTGGAGTCAGGCAGAGTCATGGCGGTCATGGTCGAAGGTCTCCCGTGCGCGACGGATGCCGAGGTAGAGGTAAAGGGCGGAAAGCGCGATGGCCAGGGCGAACCACTGCACGGCGTAGCCGACGTGGCGCTCCGGCGGCATGGCGACGATCGGCCAGTCGGTGTCGAAGGCGGCGTCGCCGGGCTCCAGGCGGATTTCCAGCGGGCTGCCTTCGCGGCCGAGCTGGTCCCACAGGAACGGGGCGTCCACCTGGGTGATCAGGCGTGGCCAGCCGGCGAGCGGAGCGCTCGGGCCGGCGGCCAATGGGGTGTAGGTCCAAGCGTCCAGCAGCAGGTCGTGGCTGGGCGTATCGATCTTCGGCGGCACGCGGCGGTCGGGCCAGGGCACCCAGCCGCGATTGACCAGCAGCCACTGGTGGCCGACGCGGTCGAAGAAGGGCTGCAGCACCTCGACGCCCGCCTGGCCGTTGCGGGTGCGGTTGTCGAGCAGGGCGGTGTGCTCGGCGTCGAGCTGGCCTTGCAGGCGCACTCGAACATAGCTGCGCGGCGGTTGGCGCTCGAGCTCGGCGATGCTGATCGGGTCCTGCTGGCGCTGCACTTCGGCAGCGGCGAGGAGGGTGCGTTTTTCGGCGGCGCGCGACAGTTGCCAGAAGCCCAGGCCGATCAGCACCGGCAGCAGTGCGAGGACCACCAGGGTCGGCGCGATACCGGGCCGGAAGGCGCGTGTGGCGCGGCCTTCCTGTGCCGGATCGGGCCGGTGCTCAGATGCGTGCTGGCTATACTGCAAGACATCCCCCTCAACCCCAGTCCCCTGCGGACAGGAGGCCGGTAGTGCTCAAAGCTGCGATCGTTCTGTTGTTGCTGGCGACCGTCGTCAGTCTGTTCAGTGGCCTGTTCTTTCTGGTCAAGGACGAGGGCCATGGTTCTCGGGTGGTCAACGCGCTGACCGTGCGTGTCACCCTGACTGCCCTGACCGTCGCTCTCATCGCCTGGGGTTTCTTCAGCGGCCAACTCGGCAGCTCCGCCCCCTGGCACTTCTGATCTCAAAAAGGCGCGGGCCAAGGCCCGCGCCACCGCGCTTCACAGCACGTAAACGAAGATGAACAGCCCGATCCACACCACGTCGACGAAGTGCCAGTACCAGCTGGCCGCCTCGAAGCCGAAGTGTTTGTCGGCGTCGAAGTGCCCGCGGATGATGCGGATCAGCATGATGCTCAGCATGATTGCGCCAATGGTCACGTGGGCGCCGTGGAAGCCGGTGAGCATGAAGAAGGTTGCGCCGTAGATACCCGAGCCCAGGGTCAGGCCCAGCTCGCTATAGGCCTCGTGGTACTCGTAGGCCTGCAGCACGATGAAGCAGGCCCCCAGCGCCACGGTCGCCGCCAGCCACATCTTCAGCGGGCCGCGATGGTTCTTCTTCAGCGCGTGGTGGGCGAAGGTCACGGTGAAGCTGGAGGTGACCAGCAGCAGGGTGTTGATCAGCGGCAGCTTCCACGGATCGATCACTTCCTTGGGCGGCGGGAACAGCTTGTTGTCCGGGTTGTTGAGCTGTGGCCAGCCGGTTTCGAACTGCGGCCAGAGCATGTGCGAGATGCCATGGTGACCTTCGCCGCCCAGCCATGGGTTGACGAAGTGGCGCACGTAGAACAGCGCGCCGAAGAAGGCGGCGAAGAACATCACCTCCGAGAAGATGAACCAGCTCATGCCCCAGCGGAACGAGCGGTCCATCTGCGGGCTGTAGAGCCCGCCGCGGCTTTCCTGAATGACGTTGCCGAACCAGCCGAACAGCATGTACGCCAGGATCAGTCCGCCGGCGAAGAAGATCCAAGGGCCGTGGGAGTGTTCCTTGCCGGCGCTCATGTCGTTCATCCAGGTGCCGACGCCAAACATCGTCACCAGCATGCCGATGGTGGCGATGATCGGCCACTTGCTCTGCGCGGGGACGTAATAGGGATCGTGGGTTGCCATCTCTCTTGTTCTCCTTTGCCCTTCAGCGCTCGTTACTGGCCACGGGTGGCTTGCGGGCAGTGATGTCGAACAGCGTGTAAGCAAGCGTCAGGTGACGCACATCCTTGGGCAGGTCGCGGTCGACGATGAAGCGCACCGGCATTTCGATACGCTCGCCCGGCTGCAGGACCTGCTGGGTGAAGCAGAAGCATTCGGTCTTGTGGAAGTAGGTGGCTGCCACCGACGGCGCGATGCTCGGGATCGCCTGGGCGGTCATCGGCTTGTCGGTGGGGTTGTAGGCGACGAACAGCATCTGGTTCACCGCGCCGGGATGCACCACCAGCTGCTCGGCCTCGGGATGGAATTCCCAGACCATGTCGATGTTGTTGTTGGCGACGAACTGGATCTTCACCTCGCGCGACTGATCGACCACCTGGCCATCGCCCTGGTAGGCGCTGCCGGAGGTCTTGCCGTTGATGCCCAGTGCCTTGCACATCACGTCGTACAGCGGCACCAGGGCGAAGCCGAAGGCGAACATGGCGACCACGGCTATGACCAGCCGGGTCACCAGCTTGCGCGTTTCGATGTTGCTGTCGCTCATGGCTTGCTCCTCCACCGCGGGAACGGCCGATGCCGTTCCCGCCGCTGTGGGTTCACTTCACTTCCGGAGGCGTGCTGAAGGTGTGGTACGGCGCCGGCGAGGGAATGGTCCACTCCAGACCTTCCGCGCCATCCCACGGCTTCGCCGGTGCCGGCTTGCCGCCCTTGATGCACTTGATGACGATGAACAGGAACAGCAGCTGCGTGGTGCCGAACATGAAGGCGCCGATGGACGAGACCATGTTGAAGTCGGCGAACTGCAGGTTGTAGTCAGGAATCCGCCGCGGCATGCCGGCAAGCCCGACGAAGTGCATCGGGAAGAACGCCAGGTTCATGCCGATGAAGCTCATCCAGAAGTGCAGCTTGCCCAGGGTCTCGTCGTACATGTGGCCGGTCCACTTCGGCAGCCAGTAGTAGGCCGAGGCGAAGATGCCGAAGATCGCGCCGGGCACCAGCACGTAGTGGAAGTGCGCCACCACGAAGTAGGTGTCCTGGTACTGGAAGTCCGCCGGGGCGATGGCCAGCATCAGCCCGGAGAAGCCGCCGATGGTGAACAGGATGACGAAGGCCACGGCGAACAGCATCGGCGTCTCGAAGGTCAGCGAGCCTTGCCACATGGTCGACGCCCAGTTGAACACCTTCACCCCGGTGGGCACGGCGATCAGCATGGTCGCGTACATGAAGAACAGCTCGCCCACCAGCGGGATGCCCACCACGAACATGTGGTGCGCCCACACGACGAACGACAGGAAGGCGATCGAGGCGGTGGCGTAGACCATCGAGGTGTAGCCGAACAGCGGCTTGCGGCTGAAGGCCGGGATGATCGAGCTGACGGCGCCGAACGCCGGCAGGATCATGATGTACACCTCGGGGTGGCCGAAGAACCAGAACACGTGCTGGAACAGCACCGGGTCGCCGCCGCCCGCCGCGCTGAAGAAGCTGGTGCCGAAGTGGATGTCCATCAGCATCATCGTCACGCAACCTGCCAGCACCGGCATCACCGCGATCAGCAGGAAGGCGGTGATCAGCCAGGTCCAGACGAACAGCGGCATCTTCATCAGCGTCATGCCCGGTGCGCGCAGGTTGAGGATGGTGGCGATCACGTTGATCGCGCCCATGATCGAACTCATGCCCATCAGGTGGATGGCGAAGATGAAGAAGGTCACGCTGTGCGGCGCGAAGGTCGTCGACAACGGCGCGTAGAAGGTCCAGCCGAAGTTCGGGCCGCCGCCGGGCATGAACAGGGTGCTCACCAGCAGGCCGAACGCCGCCGGCAGCAGCCAGAAGCTGAAGTTGTTCATGCGCGGCAGGGCCATGTCCGGCGCGCCGATCATCAGCGGCACCATCCAGTTGGCCAGGCCGACGAAGGCCGGCATCACTGCACCGAAGACCATCACCAGGCCGTGCATGGTGGTCATCTGGTTGAAGAACGCCGGCTCGACGATCTGCAGGCCCGGCTGGAACAGTTCCGCGCGGATCACCATGGCGAAGGAGCCGCCGAGCAGGAAGGCGCAGAAGCTGAACCACAGGTACAGCGTGCCGATGTCCTTGTGGTTGGTGGTCAGTACCCAGCGCATCAGGCCCTTGGCGGGGCCGTGGTGGTGGTCGCCGGCGTGAGAATGGTCGGGGTGATCGATCACTGTACTCATCGCGGCCTCCTTATTGTTGTTTCTGCTTGTAGGCGACCACGTCCTGCGGGGTCACCATGTCGCCGTCGTTGTTGCCCCAGGCGTTGCGCTCGAAAGTGATCACCGCGGCGATGTCGACTTCCGAGAGCTGCTTGCCAAAGGCCGCCATGGCCGTGCCCGGGACGCCGTTGAACACGGTCTCCAGGTGGTGCTCCTTGGGTCCGGTGACGATCTTCGAACCCTTGAGCGCCGGGAACATCGGCGGCATGCCCTGGCCTTCAGGCTGGTGACAGGCGGCGCAGATGGTGTGGTAGACCTTGTCGCCGCGGGCAACCAGCTCTTCCTTCGTCCACTCCTTGCTGGTCAGCTCCTTGAGCTTGACAGCCTCTTCCTTGCGCTCGGCCAGCCACTTGTCGAAGTCAGGCTTGGACTTCACGTCCACCACGATGGGCATGAAGCCGTGGTCCTTGCCGCACAGCTCGGCGCACTGGCCGCGGTAGATGCCGGGCTGGTCGACCTTGGTCCAGGCCTCGTTGACGAAGCCGGGAATGGCGTCGCGCTTGACCGCGAAGGCCGGTACCCACCAGGAGTGGATCACGTCGCTGGAGGTGACCAGGAAGCGCACCTTGACCCCGGCCGGCAGCACCAGCGGGTTATCCACCTCAAGCAGGTAGTGCTCGTCCTTGTCGGCCTTGTTGTGGATCTGGTCCTGGGGCGTGGCGAGGTTGGAGAAGAACTCCACGTCCTGGCCCAGGTACTTGTACTGCCACTTCCACTGGTAGCCGGTGACCTGCACGTCCAGCTCGGGCTCCGAGGTGTCGTACATGTGGATCAGCGTCTTGGTGGCCGGAACGGCCATCACCACCAGGATCAGGAAGGGAATGACGGTCCAGAGGATTTCCACCGTGGTGCTCTCGTGGAAATGTGCGGGCTGCTGCCCGGTGGACCGGCGGTGGACGATCATCGACCAGAACATCGCGCCGAAGACGACGATGCCAATGACCACGCAGATCCAGAAGATCGTCATGTGAAGATCGAAAACGTTACGGCTGACTTCTGTCGCACCGGGGGTCATGTTGACCGTCCAGGCGGCGTTTGCCTGACTGAAAGCCAAGAGCAAAAGGAAGCCCATCCAGACTCGTGGATGTCGCAGCATTCGGGTTCCCCTTATCGTTGTTTTTATCCCGCCGGCATAGCGCCCTGGCTGCGATCCCCATTCCAGAGGGATCGAGCCTGAACAAGCCAACGGCCAAGGGAGTGACCGCCAAGACAACTTACTTTGACGTCGTACCTCGGCAGCACGCAGGGCAGGCCGGGTCCATCAGGTTTTCGGTGTGTCGAAGCGGAGTATAGCCACGGGTTGCGACATAACAACGCAGAGTAAAAACTGTGTTTGAAAGACCGAAGTGCGATCTCAAAGCCACGGACGGCGCGGCTTTGGAGTACCATGCTGGCCGTCTGATATGCCGCGTCGGCATAAACAGTTCATGAATATGACAATCGCGTCTTAGCTACGCCCGGGGTGCGGCTAAGGTCTTTCTTCACTTTCCAAACCCGTTGTCTTGGAGCTGTCATGAACACCGCTGCACTGCGTGAGCTGATCCGGAATGCCCACCTGCTCGAATCCCGCCATGGCCATCTCGCCCGCCTGATCCAGAGCCAACTGCAAAGCCTGCACAAGAGCATCGCCCTGACGGGAGAGGACCCCAGCGGTACGCTGACGCGCTTCGTCCACGCCTACATCGAACAGGTGCCGGACTTCCTCGACGCCGCCAACTCGGTGGCCCGCGCTGCCGGCATCGAGGACCGCATCAAGCCGGTGCTCAAGCTCGCCGAACAGTTCTTCCTCACCCCACCTGCGCTGCTCGACGGCCACGATGGCCTCGATGCGCTGCTGGACGAGGCCTACCTCGCCCATCGCCTGGTGGAAGAGGTGAACGACCGCTACATCGCCCACTTCAACCAGCCGCTGATCCCGCTGGACACCACCGTGGCGAACCTGGTGGCGCACCAGCTGATCGGCGAACCCTTCGCCAACCAGCTGGATGAAGCGGTGCACCACGCGGTCAACGGCATGCTCGACGACAGCACCTTCAGTGCCGAATCCGCCGTCAGCTACCGCGCCAGTCTCAATGACCCGCAGGTGGTCATGGCCTGGCAGCAGTGGCCGTGCCTGTCGCGGCAGTTCGGCGTCGAGCTGGAGCTGGGCCGCGACTGAGGCTCAGCCCGCACTCTGCAGTGCACGCACCCGGCCCTCTACGCGGCGACGAAGGCCGTTGCCTTCAATGGACAGCCGGCAGCCGCTGGCCGCGGCGCTGCGGCCCCAGTCCTCCAGCAATTCCATGCACGCGTGGTCGATGTAGCTCAGGTGCTGCAGCGGAACGCGCAGGTGCGTACCGGGCTTCACCGACTGCAGGGCCTGGGATAGCGCCGGCACCTTGAGGAAGGTCGCCGCGCCGACCAGACGCAGTTCGGCACCGCTGCCCTCGTCGTCGTAGCGCAGGTTGATCTTCAGCCGCGCGGCCTTGAACACCAGCTTCAGCACCGTCAGCGCAAAGCCCAGCAGCACACCGGTCAGCAGATCGGTGGCAACGATGGCCAGCGCAGTCGCCGCATGCACCAGCACCGGCATGCGTCCATAGCGACCCAGCGAACGCAGCGCCTTCAGGTCCACCAGCTTGATCCCGGTGTAGACCAGCACGCCGGCCAGGCTGGCGATGGGGATCTGCCGCAGCAGCCCGCCCAGCAGCACGACGAAGCCCAGCAGCCACAGCCCATGGAAGATCGCCGAGGCTCGGCTGCGCGCGCCGGCCTGCACGTTGGCCGAGCTGCGCACAATCACCCCGGTCATCGGCAGCGCGCCGACCAGCCCGCAGAGCATGTTGCCCACACCCTGGGCGCTCAGCTCGCGGTCCATGTCCGAGCGAGGACCGCTGTGCATGCGGTCCACGGCGGCGGCCGAGAGCAAAGTTTCGGCGCTGGCGATGAAGGCCACCACCACGGCGGCCAGCAACAGCGTCGGGTCGAGCAGCGCCGCGAGGTCACTCGGACGGACCCAGTCGATGGCGTCGCCGAGGTTCTCCGGCACGCTCACCCGCAGCACATCCAGTGGCAGCGCGATGCTCACCAGCGTCGCCAGGCTCACGCCGATCAGCGCACCGGGCAGCATGCGCAGCCGGCCGGGCTTGAAGCGGTCCCACAGCGCCATGCAGGCCATGGTGCCGAGCCCGAGCAGCGCCGCATCGAAGCCGCTGGTCCCGGACAGCAGCGCCGCCGGGAAGGCCAGCAGGTTATCCAGCCCGGACGCCTGCGGCTTGAGGTCGAGCATGACGTGGACCTGCGACAGCACAATAAGAATGCCGATGCCCGCGAGCATGCCGTAGACCACGGCCGGCGAGGTCACGCGGAACCAGCAGCCCAGGCGCAGCCTGCCCGCGAGCAATTGCAGCGCGCCGGCCAGCAGCAGGATCGGCCCGAGCATGGCCATGCCGTGGGTGCGGACCAGCTCAAAGACCAGCACCGCAAGGCCCGCCGCCGGGCCGCTGACCTGCAAGGGCGAACCGGCTAGAAAGCCGACCACCAGGCCACCGATGATGCCGGTTACCAGGCCCTTGGCTGGCGGCATGCCCGAAGCGATGGCGATGCCCATGCACAGCGGCAGGGCGACGAGGAACACCACCACCGACGCGAGCAGGTCGCGCGGCAGTACCTGGCGTAGCTGGGAAAATCCGGATGGAACAGAGTGGGAGGCCGACATGGCGCTGTTCTCCTTACAAGCATTTTTCGGGCGCGCGAAAGCCCACGACGCCGGTTTCGACCGCATCGACACGCGCAATCAAGAGAGATGGCGAACGCAGTGGCAGCGCGCGCCTCAGGCAGGGATCAAGTCAGAAGAAGGGCGCGGCGTTTGTTCTGCTGGGCCGCCGCGCCCCGGGAGCGTACCGGTATCAGCCGCTTACTGGGGGGAGTAGCGCGGGCGCGGGGTCGCACTCGGCGTCGGGCCTTCGCCGTCGAGGGGGCGGAAACGGCCTTCCTGAGCGTCGTAGGCCTTGATGGCGCTGGTCTCGATGTCATACACCCAGCCATGGATGAACAGCTGGCCGGAAGCCAGGCGGGCGGCCACGGACGGGTGGGTCTTCAGGTGGTCCAGCTGGGCTACCACGTTCTCTTCGGTGAGCACGCCCAGGTGCTCCTGGGTGGCGCAGCCGCAGGTCTGCGCGACCACGGTACGAGCGACTTCGGCATGGCGCAGCCACACCTTCACCGTCGGCATGCTTTCCAGGCTCTGCGGATTCAGCACCGCTTTCATCGCGCCGCAGTCGGAGTGACCGCAGACGATGATGTGCTGTACGCCCAGGGCCATCACCGCGAATTCGATGGCGGTGGACACGCCGCCGTTCATCTGGCCGTAAGGCGGCACCACGTTGCCGACGTTGCGGGTGACGAACAGGTCGCCCGGCGAGCTCTGGGTGATCAGCTCGGGGACGATGCGCGAGTCGGCACAGGTGATGAACATGGCGCGCGGGTTCTGCGCGTGGGCCAGCTTCTTGAACAGTTCTTCCTGCTGCGGGAAGACCTCATGACGGAACTGGCGAAAGCCCTCGACGATATGGCGAAGCGCCTCGTCAGCCGTTTCGTGGGCGTGATCCTCACCGTGCGTTTTATCGTTCATGTATCAGCCTCGAAGAATGACGAAGAATTTTCCCACGTCAGCCGACGCTCTCCCTGGGGAGAAAAGGCACAGCCGTGGGAAAAAATCTGTTGTGACCGGTTAGTCACCTTGTGCTCAAACCCTAGGCGAAGAAGATTAAACCAAAATTAAAAAACCGCTCTGGAATGAGCTTTTGCATGATGTTTCGCCGACATTTCAAGATGATATCGACAAGCTATCATGGCGATGAAATGTCACGGTGCTACTGTGACGACGCCAATATTTTCGCTACAGGCAATGTGACATTATTCGTGGCGATTACTGTAAGACCCGGACCACCGGGCCTACCGCTTGGTCAGGATGACGAGCGTGGCGCACGGCGCCGGACCCTTCCCAGTTCCCCCGGAAAACAAGGATGTGACCATGCAAGACATCTACAGGATGGCCGGCAACGCGGCCGCGAGTGCGGTGCAAACGGTGAGCGGCGGCGAGTTGCTGATGCCGATGTTCCACTGCCTGGAGCCCGATGGCCGGCTCAAGATGGTGGTGCTGATGGCGGACATCGGCGAGGAGGCCATGCAGGCGGGCCAGCGGATGTACCAGGAGAACACCCAGCAGGCGATCGGCGCGGTATGGATTGTCGACGGCTTCGTGACCCACAAGGAGGTCGGCAAGGTCGATGCGCTGATTCTGAACGTCGTTTCCTACGCCGAGCCGCGTCGTGAGATGCAACTGGCCGTCCCTTACCGCCATGCCCACAGCCATGAAGGCTTCGCCGTGTTCAAGCCCAAGCTGCTGGGCGTCACCGGCATTGCCCAGGACGAGCTGCAACCGCTGATCGACGCTTTCTACCAGGGCCGCGACGAGAACGCCGAAGGCCGGGCGATCTGGAAGGAGCACCAGCAGGACCAGATCACCGGCATGACCGGCTTCGCTGGTTTCTCCGGCGAGGACTGGAAACATCTGCGCGAGGCGCCCATAGCGATCTTCTGCATGGTCGCCAGCGCCGACGGCGAGATCGATGCCAAGGAGGCCGCTGCTTTCGGCAAGCTGTTCAAGGAATCCGGCAAGTACCCCAGTGTGCTGATGCAGCGCGTGATGACCGAGCTCAGCCCGGATACGCCCAGCGGTCGCGCGGTGCTGATGGACTTCCTGCAGCGCTTCGCCGACCCCGAGTTCAACCGCCTGCAGTACCTGGTCGACGTCAACCGACTGCTCGGCCAGCAGGCCAGCGACACTGACGCGGCAGCCTTCAAGGCCGACCTGCTGGCGCTGGGCAAGGCGGTGGCGGAATCCTCCGGCGGCGGCTTCCTCGGCTTCGGCAGCAAGGTCAGCAAGGAGGAGAAGAACGTCCTGGTGGTCATCGAGAAGCTGCTCAACTCGCCGCTGCAACTCGCCCAGATGATGGCGGACCTGGTGGCTCCCGACCGCTGATTCAGAACAGGCTCATCTGGCTGCGCGGTGGAGCGAACGCCGTGCAGTCCAGGCCGAAGCTGCCGCGCCGGTTCAGGCCGAGGCGGCGCATGGCGACCTCGAAGCGCTTGGCCAGCAGGTCGGCGAACGGGCCTTCACCGCGGAAGCGATGGCCGAAGCGGCTGTCGTAGATTTCCCCGCCACGCAGCTGGCGAATCAGGCTCATCACATGATTGGCGCGTTGCGGGTAATGCGCCGCCAGCCATTCCTCGAACAGCGGGCCGACTTCGCGCGGCAGGCGCAGCATCATGTAGCTGGCGCTCTGGGCGTCAGCGTCGTGGGCAGCTTCGAGCAGCGCCTCCAGTTCGCGGTCGTTGATCATCGGGATCATCGGTGAACACAGCACGCCCACCGGAATGCCGTGTTCGCGCAGCACGCGGATCGCCCGCAGGCGCGCGGACGGAGCGGCGGCGCGGGGCTCGAGGATGCGCTTGAGCTCGTCGTCCAGGGTGGTCAGGCTGATCATCACGCCCACCAGCCTGTGCTGCGCCAGTTCGGCCAGCAGGTCGAGGTCGCGCAGGATCAGCGAACCCTTGGTGACGATGGTCAGCGGATGGCGGTAACGCAGCAGCACCTCGAGGATCTGCCGGGTCAGGCGCTGCTGGCGCTCGATGGGCTGGTACGGGTCGGTATTGGCGCCCAGGTTGATCGGCGCGCAGACATAGCCCTTGCGGCTCAGCTCTTCTTCCAGCACTTCGGCGGCGTTGGTCTTGGCGATCAGCTTGGTCTCGAAATCCAGCCCCGGCGACAGGTCCCAGTAAGCGTGGCTCGGCCGCGCGTAGCAGTAGATGCAGCCGTGTTCGCAGCCGCGATAGGGGTTGATCGAGCGGTCGAAGGGCAGGTCCGGCGACTGGTTGCGCGAGATCACCGACTTCGCCCGCTCGCTGCGGATTTCCGTCACCTGGGGCTTGGGCACTTCGTCGTACCAGTCGTTATCCACAGGCACCGACGTGGTTGGCGCGAAGCGGTTGTGCGGATTGCTGGCGGTACCCCGGCCGCGGGATGGAAGGGAAGTGCTCATGTGGGAAAGCTCTGAAGGAGTGCTGTATATAAATACAGTAATCCACTGAGTTTTCCACAGCCAGCACTAACTGCTCGGCGGTCTGATTTCCAACTGTCGGGTTGTTCCTACAACCCCCAGCTGCAGGGTGCGTAGGGCGTATAACGCGCCAGCGTTATCCGCAGACGGCATATCGGCGGATAACCTGTTCCAGGTCATTCGCCCTACTACCCGTCAGAGCAGCCGGGTGAACAGCCAGTACAGCCCCGCCGCGAGCCCGATGGCCGCCGGCAGCGTCAGCACCCAGGCCAGCAGCATGTTGCGGATGGTCGGCCACTGCAGCCCGCTGCCGTTGGCCGCCATGGTGCCGGCCACGCCGGAGGAGAGCACCTGGGTCGTCGACACCGGCAGGCCGAAGCCGTCCGCCGCGCCAATGGTGAGCATGGCCACCAGTTGCGCCGAAGCGCCCTGTGCATAAGTCAGCGGCGTCTTGCCGATGCCCTCGCCGACCGTGGTGACGATGCGCCGCCAGCCCACCAGCGTGCCCAGGCCCAGCGCCAGGGCGACCGCGACCTTCACCCACACCGGAATGAAGCGGATCGCCTGCTCCCCGCCCTGGCGCAGCGCCTGCAGGCTGCTCCAGGTTTCCAGTTCGAAGTGCTGGTCGCTGCGGTCCAGCAGGCGGATGGTCTCCAGGCTCAGGTAGAGGTCGTTGCGCAGGTCCTGCACCTCCTCGGCTGGCACCTTGTCCAGCTGTCCATAGCGCTCCAGGCGCGCACTGACATCGCTGATCACGCTACCCAGCGAGGGCAGCAGTTCGGGTCTGACCACCTCATCTTCCTGATAGCTCAACAGCGCCTGGCGCGGGTCCGCCGCCGGGTTGCCGCCTGAGCGGTGCAGCTGTTCCTGGCTGGCCTGGGTCAGGGCGAGCAATTGGCGGGTCTGTTCCGGCGAGTGCGCGCGATCCACGGCGAACGCCAGTGGCACGGTGGCGATCAGGATGAGCATGATCAGACCGATGCCTTTCTGCCCGTCGTTGGAGCCGTGGGCGAAGGACACGCCGGTGCAGGTCAGGATGAGGATCGCCCGAATCCATCGGGGTGGCGGCGTGCGGCCTTCCGGCGCGTGAAACAGCGCGCGGTTGCGGATGGTCGAACTGGCCACCCGCAGCAGCACGAAGGCGGCGAAGAAGCCCACCACCGGCGAGAGGAACAGCGCATAGCCGACCGTCAGCAATTGCGACCAGGCGTTGCCGGACAGGCCGAGGTGCCCGGCCATGGCGCCGTGGGCCAGGCCGATGCCGACGATGGAGCCGATCAGCGTGTGCGACGAGGACACCGGCAAGCCCAGCCACCAGGTGCCGAGGTTCCACAGGATCGAGGCGATCAGCAGGGCGAAGATCATCGCCAGCCCGGCGCTGCTGTCCACCTTGAGCAGCAGGTCCAGCGGCAGCAGCGAGACGATGGCGAAGGCCACCGCACCGCTGGAGAAGAGCACGCCGAGGAAATTCCACAGCCCTGACCAGGCCACCGCGAAGCGCGGCGGCAGGGCGTTGGTGTAGATGACCGTGGCCACCGCATTGGCGGTGTCGTGGAAGCCGTTGATGAACTCGAAGCCCAGGGCGATCAGCAAGGCGACCACCAGCACCAGCACCGACCAGCCTGGCTCCAGGTGCGTGCCGCTGGCGTGGATGTCGTGCCCGAGTGCGGCGAAGGTGAATACCAGCGCGGCGGCCAGCAGCAGGAAGAAGGTCAGTCGCCCCTTGAATCCGTGGGTCTCGCGCAGCACCGGGCTGATCGGGAACTGCGTCAGGCGCGAGGCGCGCATCACCTCGAGCATGCCAAAGCGGTCAAGCACAGGGGCGCTTCCTTCGGGTCGGTGGCGGCATCTGGCGGATTCCTTGCGGCGATGCCCTACAGACTAGCCGGCCATGGCGACATGGGCTGGCCGGACGAGCGGGGCGGAGGGTCATGCTATGCCAGTTGGTAGCGACCTTTCTTGATGCCAGTTCCGGGGTTTGCGGTTTGGCGCTCCAATATCCTCGAAATCTCAGCGCCGGTCCTGCGCTGCGCTGTATACCTCGCCGCGTTCGCGCTTGCCGACCGCAACCACGGAAACCACTACGCGATCCTCTTCGATGCGGTAGACCAGACGGTAGCCTGCCGAGCGCAGCTTGATCTTGTAGTGGTCCGCCAGCCCGTGCAGGGCGTCAGCCTGGACGCGAGGATTTTCCAGGCGTTCGACGAGTTTGCGTTTGAACTGCTCACGCACCGTATGCCCCAGCTTGTGCCATTCCTTCAAGGCGGCAGGGAGGAATTCGAGTTCATAGGTCATCGAGCGATACCGGGACGCCTTTGTCTCCCAGTCGCGAGCGGGCAATTTCCGCCAGTTCCAGGTCTTCCAGACGCTCCAGGATCGACTCGAAAAGCTCCGCCGGCACCATGTAGCCCATCACCTTGTTGTGATTGAGCACCGCCACCGGCTCACCGCCGGATTCGGCCAGTACGGCAGAGGGATTCTTCTTGAGTTCCGACACGCTGACGGCAGTATTGGCAAGCAGGTTCTGCATGAAATGGCTCCAAATAATGACCGGAATTCTGGTCATTATAGATGCCGTCGGCAATAGCTCATGGGTGAAAAAGAAATGCCCCGGCAAGCCGGGGCATTCGCTGAGCGTCACGCAGGCGCTATTCCTGCGGCTTCTTCAGTTTCGGATTGGGGAAGAACTGCACCCCCTGCACCTTCGGGTCCTTGGGCTTTTCCAGCGCGCTGGTGTTGACGCGGGTGGACAGCTCTTTCGGCACCGACTGGCCCTGGGCGTTGAGCGTGTCGGCATAGCCGCAGGCCACGCATTCGCGATGCGGCACGCCGTCGACGTCCCACATGACGATCTTGTCCTGCTCGCTGCAGGCCGGGCAGACGGCCCCGGCGATGAAGCGCTTCTTCACCTCGCTCATCACGCCGCCTCCTCGGACAGGCCCGAGTGGCGCAGCAGGGCGTCGATGGACGGCTCGCGGCCACGGAAGGCCACGAACAGCGCCATCGGCTCCTGGGAGCCGCCCTTGGCCAGGATCGCCTCGCGGAAGGCTGCGCCGGTCGCCGGGTTGAGGACGCCTTCTTCCTCGAATCGGGAGAACGCGTCGGCGGACAGCACTTCGGCCCACTTGTAGCTGTAGTAACCGGCTGCGTAACCGCCGGCAAAGATATGCGCGAAGCTGTTGGCGAAGCGGTTGTACGCCGGCGGGCGCATCACCGCGACTTCAGCGCGGATCGCTTCGATCACGTCGAGCACGCTGCGCCCGTCGCCATGGGTGGCGTGCAGCTCGAAGTCGAACAGGGAGAACTCCAGCTGGCGAACCATCATCAGGCCGGACTGGAAGTTCTTTGCGGCGAGCATCTTCTCCAGCAGGTCCTGGGGCAGCGGCGCGCCGGTTTCATAGTGACCGGAGATCAGCGCCAGGCCTTCGGGCTCCCAGCACCAGTTCTCCATGAACTGGCTCGGCAGCTCGACGGCGTCCCAGGCCACGCCGTTGATGCCCGAGGCACCGGCGTGTTCGACGCGGGTCAGCAGGTGGTGCAGGCCGTGGCCGAACTCGTGGAACAGGGTGGTGACTTCATCGTGGGTCAGCAGCGCCGGCTTGCCGCCGACCGCCGGGGTGAAGTTGCAGACGAGATAAGCCACCGGCGATTGCAGCTCGCCACCGGCGGTGCGACGACGGTCGCGGGCGCCGTCCATCCAGGCACCGCCACGCTTGTTGGCGCGGGCGTAGAGGTCGAAGTAGAAGCGGCCGACGTGCTGGCCGTTTTCCTCGATCTCGAACAGGCGCACGTCCGGGTGCCAGCGCTCGAAGTCGTTCAGCTCGCGGATCTGGATGCCGTAGAGCTTCTGCACGATGGCGAACAGGCCGGAGAGCACCTTGTCCACCGGGAAGTAGGCGCGCAGGGCTTCCTGGGACACGCTGTAGCGCGCTTCGCGCAGCTTTTCGCCGAAGTAGCTGGCATCCCAGCTGGCGAGGTTCGGGCAGCCCTGCTCGGCGGCGTAGGCCTTGAGCTGCGCAAGGTCCTGGGCGGCGAAGGGCTTGCTGCGCACGGCCAGGTCACGGAGGAAGTGCAGGACCTGCTCGGGGGTCTCGGCCATTTTCGTGGCCAGGGACAGCTCGGCGAAGTTCCTGAAGCCCAGCAGGCGCGACAGCTCCTGGCGCAGGTCGAGGATTTCCTGCATCACCGGGCCGTTGTCGTTCTGCCCGGCGTTCGGGCCCTGGTCGGAGGCGCGGGTGCAGTACGCGGCGTAGACCTCTTCGCGCAGCGCGCGGTCTTCGGCGTAGGTCATCACCGCGTAGTAGCTGGGGAATTCCAGGCTGATCAGCCAGCCGTCCAGCTCCTTGGCCTGGGCGGCCTGCTGCATCTGCGCCTTGGCCGAGTCGGTCAGGCCGGCCAGCGCGGCTTCGTCGGTGATGTGCTTGGTCCAGGCCTGGGTGGCGTCCAGCAGCTGGTTGGAGAAGCGGCTGCCCAGCTCGGACAGGCGCGTCTGGATTTCGGCGTAGCGCTGCTGCTGGTCGGCCGGCAGGTCGATACCCGACAGGCGGAAGTCGCGCAGGGCGTGTTCGAGGATGGTCTTCTGGGCGACGTCGAAGTCTTTGGACTCGGCACCGGCGGCCAGCGACTCGTAGGCCTTGAACAGTTCGCGGTTCTGGCCCAGTTCGGTCCAGTAGGCGGACAGCAGCGGCAGGCAGCCTTCGTAGGCCTCGCGCAGTTCGGCGCTGTTGCATACCGCGTTGAGGTGGCTGACCGGGCTCCAGGCCTTGCCCAGGCGGTCATGCAGTTCGTCCATGCTCAGCACCAGGCCGGCCCAGGTCGGGGTGCCGTTCTGCTGGGCAAGGATGCGCGCGATGGCGGCGCGGTTGTCGGCGAGGATCTGCTCGATGGCCGGCTTCACGTGCTCGGGGCGAATGGAGGAGAAGGGCGGCAGGTCGTAGCTCTGCAGAAGGGGATTCGCGCTCACGGTGGCACCTTGGCTGAAGAAACACCCGGCCATCTTAAATACAATCGGCCGTAACCGCAGCCAGAGGAAAGCTATCGTGACGATTCGAACCTATCAGGGCAAAACGCCATCCCTCGGCGAGCGCGTCTTCGTCGATGCCAGCGCGGTGGTCATCGGCGACGTGGAGATCGGCGCGGACAGCTCGGTGTGGCCGCTGGTCACCATCCGTGGCGACATGCACCGCATCCGCATCGGCGCGCGCACCAGCGTGCAGGACGGCAGCGTGCTGCACATCACCCACGCCGGCCCCTTCAATCCGGACGGCTTCCCGCTGACCATCGGCGACGAAGTGACCATCGGCCACAAGGTGCTGCTGCATGGCTGCAGCATCGGCAGCCGCATCCTGGTTGGCATGGGCTCCATCGTCATGGACGGTGCGGTGATCGAGGACGAGGTGATCCTCGGCGCCGGCAGCCTGGTGCCGCCGGGCAAGACGCTGGAGAGCGGCTTCCTCTATGTCGGCAGCCCGGTGAAGAAGGCCCGGCCGCTGACGGACAAGGAGCGGGCGTTCTTCAGCTATACCGCCGGGAACTACGTGAAGTTGAAGGATCAGCACATTGCCGAGGGTTATGCCGGCTGACGGCGGAGTCTCCGTAGGGCGAATAAAGCGGAACGCTTTATCCGCCGATCCCCCGATGGCGGATAACGCCCGAGGCGTTATGCGCCCTACAACCAGGCCGTCCCGCCGGACGGCCGGCCATGCAGGGTCTGGCGCCCTATACTGACCCGAGGTGACCGGACGCCAGCGCGTGCCCGGCCGGGTTCAGCAGCGGGCGGCCAGCCATCACGGCGCCGCCGAGCCGGCGAGCGGCCATGAACAGTCTGTGCTCCCCCAGCGCCACCGTTTCGCCCTGGCGGCGCAGCGGTGTCATTGCCTTGCTAATGCTGGCGCTGGCTGGCTGCGCCCATCACCCCGCCCAGCCCGCCGCCCCGATCAGCGAAGCCACCTGGCACCAGGTGGATGCCGACATTGGCGCCGCTTCCCTGGCCGCCACCTCCCAGGCCCGCGCCTACGCCGAAGAGGCCATGCAGCAGTGGATGGACCTGGTCTACCAGCGCACCGACGAGAAATTCATCCCCTGGTTCTCCAGCTACTGGACCCAGGAATGGCTGAGCATGAAGGTCGCCTGGTACAAGATGGGCTCCCACGGCGACCTCGATCCCACCGTCGACAAACTGGCCGTCTATCTGCAGGAACAGTACCGCAAGCAGGTACTGATACCCGTCGCGAAGCAGGTCGACCCCGACGCGGTGATGGAGAAGGCCACCCGGCATTACATCGAGCTGCTGACCGTGGCGGTGAAGGACATTCCCCAGCGCCGCGGTATCCCGCAGAAGGCCTTCGACGAGCACCTCATGGGTATCCCGGCGATCTCCCTCGGCCCGCCCTCCAGCCGCGATGCTTCGCTGTATGAAGTGGCGTACGCCAAGGACATCGGCAAGCTGCCGGCCTTCGCCGCGCTGATGCAGGACATCCGCACGGCGGCGGGCAAGGCCGGGGCCGGCACCAAGGTCAGTGGCGTCTCACCGGTGGCCCAGCGCACCAGCGCCAAGCTGGTGCACGAGTTGCGCAACCGCAGCATTGCCGGGGTGGTGGCGAGCGCGGCAGGCAAGGTCGCCGGCTCGGTCATATCGGTGGCCTTCACCCTGTTCAGCATGGCCGGCAACGACCACGACCGACCGGAGGTGGAGACCCAGTTGCGCAAGGAGATCAACGCCGCCTTCGACGAACAGTGGCTGGCGCTGATGCGCGACCCGGACGGCGGGGTGATGTCCGGCGTCGATCACCTCGGCGCCCGTGTGCAGCAGAGCCTGACGGGCCGGCTGGCGCAGCCGGAGGATGACGCGCAAGAGCCATCCGCGGCCCAGACCTACGGCGTCGGCGAGGCCGCGCCGGTCAGCGCCAGCGGCGGTTTCCGGGTGCTCAGGCAGGGGCAGGGCTCGGCGCCCCCCGCCGGCAATGGCGCCGAATGATGGAAATGTCGATGGCGCGCCTTGCATACTGAAGCGCCTTCAATGGCCCCCGGATGACCGAGGCAATCGAATGACACCACCCTACTGCGCAGTTTGTGGCAAGGATTTCCGAGGTGAGTACTTTCATACAGGGAACGGTGGTGAGTTGATTCGATTTGCCGACTATCTGCCCTTGCTTGAAGGCTCTGTGGGAATGCCGGCTGGAGCTGCCTGGTTCTGTCGCTCACATGTCGACGCTGCACGGAGCCTCTGCGCCCTGATCCAGAAGGACGCGCTCGATTCGCTGCGCCAGCTCTTCGGCCAATTTTCCCCGCCGATTCCTGGCCCCATGCGCGACCCTGAACTGTGGGTCATCGTTGCTGGCGCCAATTTGGGGGCAGTTGCAAGATTGGTGCGCTCGGCTTCTGGCTGGACACCGGCCCAGGCGCACGAGCGGATCAAGGCTGGGCCCTTTCTGCTGATCTCGGGCTGGCCATCCGAGCTTGCTCGCTGGGAGGCTCTACTCCGAGAGGCGGGGGCAACTACCGAGATTCGCTATCCCTGAAAGTCACGATGCAAGTTATCCTTCCCGCCCGACTTTCGCGGCCGGACGCTGATCCCATGCATTACCAGAACATTCTTTTCGACCTCGACGGCACCCTCACCGACCCGCGCGAGGGCATCACCCGTTCGATCCAGTACGCCCTCGCCCAGCTGGGCATCGACGAGCCCGACCTGCGTCAGCTCGAACACTTCATTGGCCCGCCGCTGCTGCAGTGCTTCATGAGCACCTACGACTTCGACGAGGCGCGCGCCTGGGAAGCGGTGAATCACTACCGCGTGCGCTTCAAGGACACCGGGCTGTACGAGAACAAGGTGTTCGATGGCGTCGCCGAGCTGCTGCAACTGCTCGGCGGCCAGGGTCGCACGCTGTTCATCTGCACCAGCAAGCCAACCGTGTTTGCCGCCGAAATCGCCCGCCACTTCGACTTCGCCCGGCACTTCAAGGTGATCTACGGCAGCGAGCTGGACGGCACGCGCACCAACAAGGTCGAGCTGATCGAGCACCTGCTGGGCATCGAGCAGCTGGACCTGAAGCAGACGCTGATGATCGGCGACCGCAAGCACGACCTGATCGGCGCGCACCGCAACGGCCTGTCCGCCGCCGGTGTCGGCTATGGCTTCGGCAGCCGCGAAGAGCTGATGGCGGAGAGCCCGGCGCATTACTTCGCGAACATGGACGAGCTGCGCGCGGCGTTTGCCTGACCGCGCAGCGCTGAACCTGCAGGAGCGGGCCATGCCCGCGACCGGCTGACTGGATCGTAGGGCGGATAACGCGCCAGCGTTATCCGCCGCGAGGGATGCGGCGGATAACCCGTTCCGGGTTATGCGCCCTACAGCCGATTCTTTCGCGATCGATTTCCGGCCGCTCAGGGCAAGCCGGATGCCCATCGCGGACGGAGTCCACTCCTACGAAGCCGGGTAAACCGCGCGGCGAATCAACCGCGCAACCACTCCGCCAGTCGCCCCATCATTTCATCGCACTTCGCCAACTGCTCCAGGCTGACGAACTCGTCCGGCTTGTGGCCCTGGTCCATGCTGCCCGGGCCGCAGACCACGGTGGGGATGCCGGCCTGGTGGAACAGCCCGCCTTCGGTGCCATAAGCAACGGTGGTGAAGTCGCGCGAGCCAGTCAGCTGCGCAATCAGCTCGGCAGCCTGGGCCTGCTGGTCGGTGACCAGCGCCGGGTAGGCGGAAATTTCGCTGAAGCGGATGTTCGTCTCGGCCTTCACCGCACGCATCTTCGGCAGCAGCTCGGCTTCGGCAAAGGCGCGCAGGTCATCGGCGACCTGTTGCGGATCGTCGCTGGGCAGCGCGCGTACTTCGAAATCGAACTGGCATTCGGCAGGCACGATGTTCAGCGCGCGGCCGCCGCTGATCACGCCGGTCTGCACGGTGGAGTAGGGTGGATCGAAGCGCGGGTCATGGCGCTCGGGTGCGGCCAGGCGGGTGCCGATCTCGCCAAGGCGGCCGATCAGTTTCGCCGCGTACTCGATGGCGTTCACGCCCTGCGGCGCGTAGGCCGAGTGGCACGGTGCACCGTGTACCTGGCAGCGCATGGCGAGCTTGCCCTTGTGGCCGAGCACCGGCTTGAGTTCGGTGGGTTCGCCGATGATGCACAGCATCGGCTTGTGTTCGCGATGCTCCAGCGCGGCGAGCAGCGAGCGCACGCCGAGGCAGCCGACCTCCTCGTCGTAGGAGAAGGCCAGGTGCACCGGCAGGCGCAGCGGCTGGGCGAGGAACGCCGGCACCGCCGCCAGCACGCAGGCGATGTAGCCCTTCATGTCCGCAGTACCGCGCCCGTAGAGGCGGCCATCGCGTTCGGTGAGCTCGAACGGCGGGACCGTCCACGGCTGGCCATCGGTGGGCACCACGTCGGTGTGGCCCGACAGGCACACGCCGCCGCGGTCCTGCGGACCCACCGTGGCGTAGAGATTGGCCTTGCCGCCTTCGGCATCGTGGAACAGCTCGCAGGCGATGCCAAAGCCCGCGAGGTAGTCGCGGATGTAGTGGATCAGCGCCAGGTTGGAATTGCGGCTGACGGTATCGAAGGCGATCAGGTCGGCGAGGATTTCACGGCTGGAAGGCATGGTCGGGTCCTGCTTCAAAACTTTTGCAGGAGCGGGCATGGCCGCCCCTGCGGGAGGGTCGCTTACTCGTCGCCCGGCACGCCGTAGCTCGGCGCCTTGGTCGGGTCGAGGGCGCGCACCAGGTAGTCCTCCAGCTGCGGCTTGTAGGCCACCCAGAGTTTTTCCAGCTCATCGATGGGCGCTTCGTCCGCCCAGTCTACGCGCAGGTCGACGATCGGCCAGACCAGGTCGCCGACGACTTTCAGGGCGGCCGAATGCACCGGGCCGGCCTCGCCACCGGCGGCCATCGCCGCCTGCATCGCGGCCAGCAGGCGCTCGGCCAGGCAGCCGTTGGCGCTTTCGAAGGCCTGGGTCATGGCTTGGATCACCGCGGGGGACGACAGCAGGTTGCCCGCCGCCACGCAGTTTTCACCGGCCACGGCGTTGTACACGCCCAGCGCTTCGCTGCCGGTGAACAGCGCGACCTTGCCGTGCTGGTCGATCACCGTCACCTGGCGGTACTGGCTGTAGCCGTTGCTGGAGAGCGCCTTGTCCAGCGCCGCACCCGGCTCCAGGCCGGCTTCGAGCTGGTCGAGGATCTGCGGGCCGAGGGCCGGCAGGGTGATGTTCTGCGTGGCCACCGCACCGACGCCGGCGCGCACCCAGGGGCAGCGGGCGCCCACGGCGATGCTCGAGGAGCTGATGGCGATACCCAGTTGTCCGGTTTCGGCGCAGCGGCCGACGATGGAGAAGGTCATGGTGGCTCCTTTGCTTGTTCTATCAGCGCAAACCTGCACAAACGACGAAGCGGCGAGGCAGGAAATCCCGCGTCGCCGCATCGCATTTCAGATCATCAATCAGTCCGGAATGACCGCGATGACGTCGATCTCCATCAACCACTGCGGCTGGCCGAGGGCCGACACCACCAGGCCGGTGGAGATCGGGAACACGCCCTTCAGCCACTTGCCGACTTCCTGGTACACCGGCTCGCGGTAGCGCGGGTCGATCAGGTAGGTGGTGGTCTTGACGATGTGCGACAGGTCGCTGCCGGCTTCTTCCAGCAGTTGCTTGACGTTCTTCATCGCCTGTTCGGCCTGGGCGCGCGGGTCACCGAGGCCCACCAGGTTGCCCTCGAAGTCGGTACCGACCTGGCCGCGTACGTACACGGTGTTGCCGGCACGCACGGCCTGGCAGAGGTCGTTGTCCAGGGTCTGGTTCGGGTAGGTGTCCTTGGTGTTGAACATGCGGATGCGAGTGTGGGTAGGCATCTCTTACTCCCAGGATGCGGCTTTCGGAACGGAGCCTTCGCGCTGCGAGGCATCCTGATATTCGACATAACGGCGTTGGGTGGCGATATGGCCGGCCACGTGCTTGGCGTCGTGCCATACGCCCCAGATGAACGAGGAGCCACGGCGCGACAGCCAAGGCAGGCCGACGAAGTACACGCCCGGCTCGCGGGAAACGCCGCGCTGGTGCTTGGGCTTGCCCTTGTCGTCGAAGGCGTTCACCTGCAGCCAGTTGAAGTCCACGGCGTAGCCGGTGGCCCAGATGATCGAGGTGATGCCGGCTTCGGCCAGGTCCAGCTGCTGGATCGGGTTCCGGATGCACTCGGCGTCAGGGTAGACCTTGCGGGCTTCCGGCTCGAGCGGCAGGTCGAGGCCGTTTTGCTCGATATAGGCGTCTGCGGCGTCCAGCAGGCCGAGGTAGTTGTTGTCGCCGGCTTTCAGGTTGGCCACCAGGTCGTCCTGGAAGGTCACCTTGCCGTCAGCGAAGGACTTGGTCAGGCCGGTCAGGGTGATGCCCTCGTTGGCCAGACGGCGGAAGTCGATGGTCTCGCCGCCACGGGCACCGCTCACGGCGATGGTCACGTGCTCGCGGCCCGGCTGCACTTCCTCGGCGTCCCACAGGCCGAGCACACCCAGCCACCAGACGAAGTCGCGGTTGCGGTAGGAGCGCGGCGGACGGTCATGGGCGCCCACGGAGAGGAAGACCTTCTTGCCGGCGCGGTTCAGCTCGTCGGCGATCTGCACACCGGAGGAGCCGGCACCGATCACCAGCACGGCGCCTTCGGGCAGCTGCTGCGGGTTGAAGTACTTGGCCGAGTGGATCTGCTGGATGCTCTCGTCCTTCGGCGCGATGGCCGGGATCACCGGGCGCTGGAACGGGCCGGTGGCGGAGACGATACGCAGGGCCTGCAGGGTGCCCTCGGAGGTTTCCACGCTGAAGCCGGGGCGGCCTTCGTTGCGGGTGACCTTCTTCACTTCCACACCGGTGCGGATCGGCGCGTTGAACTGCTTGGCGTAGGCGACGAAGTACTCGGCGACCTGCTCCTTGGCCGGGAAGTCATCCGGGCCGACCGGGAATTCCATGTTCGGGAAGCGGTCATGCCAGGCCGGGCCGTTGGCGACCAGCGAGTCCCAGCGGCCGGTGCGCCAGGCTTCGGCGATGCGGCTCTTTTCCAGCACGATGTGCGGCACGCCCTGCTGGGTCAGGTGCTCGCTCATGGCCACGCCGGCTTGTCCGGCGCCAACGACCAGCGTGTCGATTTCCAGGTTATCAAGCGACTTCTTGCCGAAGGCGCCTGGATTCAGGTCGGTCATGGCTTGCTTCCTCAGACTCTGATCACGTTTGTTCTTGTTGCGGCTGCGGTGAGCTGTTGGCCGCATTCTGTTCAGAGGCTGTGAATAGCGAAATTATGTTTTTTGTAGTCGCAGGCTAGGGAAAAGCTGCACCCACGCAAACCCCGCGGCCCGCGGGCTGCAGGGGAGGGGGTATAGGATTTTTGGTGGCTGGGGCGACAAATTGGATAGGCAGAATGTGGCTTGCGCGGGATTGATCCCGCACCAGTGTCACCGGCGTGTCGCCAGGTAGGTTGGGTGGAGCGCAGCGATACCCATGCTGTCGGCGCGCCGGATTGATGGGTATCGCTGCGCTCCACGCCATCCTACGGAGGCATTCATCCTGAGCGTCTGGCGGATCAGCGGCTTTCTGCCACCGCCTCGATGAACCGCTCCAGCACCAGGTTCGGCCGGCGGCCCTTGCGGGTCACCACGGTCAGCGGGATGTCGTAGTGGAAGCGCTCCGGCCGCAGCGGGCGCAGGCGGCCCTGGGCGACCCAATCGGCGGCGTAGTGGTCGGGCAGGTAGCCGATGTAGCTGCCGGTGAGAATAAGGAAGGCCATGCCCTCGCGGTCCGAGGCGTTAGCGCTGCCGCGCAGTTCCTGGTGGCGCTCCTGGGCTTCGGCGGGGATGCGGTAGCTGGGCTCCACCGCGTCGCAGGCGTGGATTTCCTCCACCGTGATACTCGCGTCGTCGCGCTCGAACAGCGGGTGCTCCTGGCTGCAGAACAGCAGCGAGCGCTCCTCATAAAGAGCGGAATACTCCAGCCCCGACAGCGGGCTGATGAGCGGCACCACCCCGACGTGCAACCGTCCGTCGAGAACTCCCAGCTCGATCTCGTTGGGCGTGGTCATGCCGATGTTGATCCGCACGCCCGGCCCGCTGGCCTTCAGCGCGCGCAGGGCGTGGGTGATGCGCATCTGCGGCAGGGTCACCAGGTTGTTGATGATGCCGATGTTCAGCTCGCCGCGCAGGTGCTGGTGTAGCTCGTTGACCTCGGCGCGGAAGCCCTCCAGCGCCGCCAGCAGCGACTGGGTCGCGCGGTATACCTCGCGGCCCTCGTCGGTCAGCGCGAAGCCCGCCCGGCCGCGCTGGCACAGACGCATGCCCAGGCGCTTTTCCAGATCACCCATGTGCAGGCTGATGGCCGAGCGGCTGATGCCCAGCGTGCTTTCCGCGGCCGAGAAGCTGCCGCACTCGACTATGGTTTTGAAGATGCGCAGCAGGCGGATCTCGAAGTCGCTGACCTGGCCCAGGGAAGGCGCCCGTTGTTTCGCCATTTTAGTTTTACCAATCCGAAACTGAACGTAAGAAGAATAAGCTTTAACTCACGTTAAGTCAGGCCCAATCTACGAGCATCGCACCAGGCCCGACGCGGCCTGCGCGCCCAACAAGACTGTCGTCGAGGACATGCTCCATGAACCAGCAAGTGAACGTCACCCCGTCGGTGGCCAGCGAACTGAACCTGAAGGCCCACTGGATGCCCTTCAGCGCCAACCGCAACTTCCACAAGGACCCGCGCATCATCGTCGCCGCCGAAGGCAGCTGGCTGGTGGACGACCAGGGCCGCAAGATCTACGACAGCCTGTCGGGCCTGTGGACCTGCGGCGCCGGTCACTCGCGCAAGGAAATCGCCGACGCGGTCGCCAAGCAGCTGACCACCCTCGACTACTCCCCGGCTTTCCAGTACGGCCACCCGCTGTCCTTCAAGCTGGCTGAAAAAATCACCCAGCTGACCCCGGCCTGCCTCGACCACGTGTTCTTCACCGGCTCGGGCTCCGAGTGCGCCGACACCTCGATCAAGATGGCCCGCGCCTACTGGCGCCTGAAAGGCCAGGCGCAGAAGACCAAGCTGATCGGTCGCGCCCGTGGCTACCACGGCGTGAACGTCGCCGGCACCGCCCTGGGCGGCATCGGTGGCAACCGCAAGATGTTCGGCCAACTGATGGACGTCGATCACCTGCCGCACACCCTGCAGCCGGGCATGGCCTTCACCAAGGGCATGGCCGAGACCGGCGGTGTCGAGCTGGCCAACGAACTGCTGAAGCTGATCGAGCTGCATGACGCGTCGAACATCGCCGCCGTCATCGTCGAGCCGATGTCCGGCTCCGCCGGCGTCCTGGTTCCGCCGAAGGGCTACCTGCAGCGCCTGCGCGAAATCTGCGACCAGCACAACATCCTGCTGATCTTCGACGAAGTGATCACCGCCTTCGGCCGCATGGGCAAGCCCACCGGCGCCGAGTTCTTCGGCGTGAAGCCGGACATCATGAACGTCGCCAAGCAGGTCACCAACGGCGCCATCCCCATGGGCGCGGTGATCGCCAGCAGCGAAATCTACGACACCTTCATGGGTCAGAACCTGCCGGAATACGCCGTCGAGTTCGGCCATGGCTACACCTACTCCGCGCACCCGGTCGCCTGCGCCGCCGGTATCGCCGCGCTGGACCTGCTGGAAAAAGAGAACCTGATCCAACAGTCGCTGGAACTGGCTCCCTACTTCGAGAAGGCCCTGCACGGCCTGAAGGGCGCGAAGAACGTCATCGACATCCGCAACTGCGGCCTGGCCGGCGCGATCCAGATCGGCGCCCGCGACGGCGACGCCATCGTGCGTCCGTTCGAAGCCAGCATGAAGCTGTGGAAAGAAGGCTTCTACGTGCGCTTCGGCGGCGACACCCTGCAGTTCGGCCCGACCTTCAACGCCAAGCCCGAGGACCTGGACCGCCTGTTCAGCGCCGTGGGCGACGCCCTCAACGGGGTAGCGTAAGTGAGCGAGCGTCCGAAGGCCGTCCCGACGGTACAGATCGACAACGACAAGGTCCTGGTCACCGAGTGGCGCTTCGCCCCCGGTGCCGAGACCGGCTGGCACCGCCACGGCATGGAATACGTCGTGGTCCCGGTGACCAACGGCGAACTGCTGCTGGAAACCCCCGAGGGCGAGCGGCGCGCGCCGCTGGTCCTGGGTGCGAGCTACACCCGTCAGATCGGAACCGAGCACAACGTGATCAATCCTTGCGATCACGAAGTGGCGTTCATCGAGATCGAGCTCAAGAGCGACGACCACCCACACAGCCACTGAGTGCGCGGGCACGCGAGAAGGCACGCCGGCGGATGTCACCGTAGAGTGACCTTCCCGGCGGGCCTCCACGCCCGAGCCGTGCACCGTACAAATCCCCTTTCCCTTCAGGGAGAGGGCTAGGGAGAGGGGCTCTTCGCGAGCTCCGCCCCCACACTTTCAGCGAGAAGAGACTTCCCATGACCACCGTCAAGCACCTGATCGGCGGCGAGATGATCGCCGACACCGGCCGCACCGCCGACGTCTTCAACCCGTCCACTGGCGAAGCCATCCGCAAGGTCCCGCTGGCCAGCCGCGAAACCGTGCAGCAGGCCATCGACGCCGCCAAGGCCGCTTTCCCGGCCTGGCGCAACACCCCGCCGGCCAAGCGCGCCCAGGTGCTGTTCCGCTTCAAGCAACTGCTCGAAGCCAACGAGCAGCGCATCGTCCAGCTGATCAGCGAAGAACACGGCAAGACCATCGAAGACGCCGCCGGTGAACTCAAGCGCGGCATCGAGAACGTCGAGTACGCCAGCGCCGCCCCGGAAATCCTCAAAGGCGAATACAGCCGCAACGTCGGCCCGAACATCGACGCCTGGAGCGACTTCCAGCCGATCGGCGTGGTCGCCGGCATCACCCCGTTCAACTTCCCGGCCATGGTGCCCCTGTGGATGTACCCGCTGGCCATCGCCTGCGGCAACACCTTCATCCTCAAGCCGTCCGAGCGTGACCCGAGCTCCACCCTGCTGATCGCCGAACTCTTCGAAGAAGCCGGCCTGCCCAAGGGCGTGCTGAACGTGGTGCACGGCGACAAGACCGCCGTTGACGCGCTGATCGAAGCTCCGGAAGTGAAGGCCCTGAGCTTCGTGGGCTCGACCCCGATCGCCGAATACATCTATTCCGAAGGCACCAAGCGCGGCAAGCGCGTACAGGCCCTGGGCGGCGCCAAGAACCACGCGGTTCTGATGCCCGACTGCGACCTGGACAACGCCGTCAGCGCCCTGATGGGTGCGGCCTACGGTTCCTGCGGCGAGCGCTGCATGGCGATCTCCGTGGCCGTTTGCGTGGGCGACCAGATCGGCGACGCGCTGGTCGAGAAGATCGTTCCGCAGATCAAGGCCCTGAAGATCGGCGCCGGCACCAACTGCGGCCTGGACATGGGCCCGCTGGTCACTGGCGCTGCCCAGGCCAAGGTCACCGGCTACATCGATACCGGTGTAGAACAAGGCGCCCAGCTGCTGGTCGACGGCCGCAACTTCAAGGTTGCCGGTCACGAGAATGGCTTCTTCATCGGCGGCACCCTGTTCGACAAGGTGACCCCGGACATGACCATCTACCAGGAAGAAATCTTCGGCCCGGTGCTGTGCATCGTGCGCGTGAACAGCCTGGAAGAAGCCATGCAGCTGATCAACGACCACGAATACGGCAACGGCACCTGCATCTTCACCCGCGACGGTGAGGCGGCCCGCCTGTTCTGCGACGAGATCGAAGTCGGCATGGTCGGCGTCAACGTACCGCTGCCGGTACCGGTGGCCTACCACAGCTTCGGCGGCTGGAAGCGTTCGCTGTTCGGCGACCTGCACGCCTACGGCCCGGATGGCGTGCGCTTCTACACCAAGCGCAAGGCCATCACCCAGCGCTGGCCGCAGCGCAAGTCGCACGAAGCGGCGCAGTTCGCCTTCCCCAGCAATGGTTGATGGTGAATAGGTAAAGAGAAAGGCCGGTCTAGTGACCGGCCTTTTTTGTTCGCAGAGTGCATTGCCCAATGCATCCGCTTGCCGGGAGCGCATTTGTAGGATGGTGTGGAGCGCAGCGATACCCATCATTCCCCCGCCTCCATTGCATCCACCGCACCGCCTCCCCAGTCCGCCACCAGCAACCCATGGCGAACGTAGCGATGAAACGACGACCATCGCCAATCGACTACACGCGAGACATGGCCGTGCTTGCACGGATTGAAGTGGATGTAGTCCACATGCCGTTTGAAATCGCGGTCGTCGCGGATTCGGTGCTCCCAGTAGCGTCGTTGCCAGATGCCGCGCTCGCCCTTTGTCTGGCGGCTGCCAGAGACGTCCTCCGTCCTGGGGAGCGCCCGTGAGAATTCTGTCTTGATCAGCCGCCAGCGCAGCGCGTAATTCGCGTCGCCCACTGGCAGGGTGCAGATGGCGTGCAGGTGGTCGGGCAGGATGACGATGGCGTCGATGTGCCAGGGGTGGCGTTGTTGCGTGTAGCCAAAGGCGGCGCGGAGCAGGTCGATGTTCTCTACCAGCAGGCGTGAGCGGCGGTCGGCCAGGGCAAGGGTGAAGAACCAGGTGGCGCCATCGGTTCTGTCGCGGCGGTATGAGGTCATGGCGCGTCCTGTGGGCATTGATGGGTATCGCTGCGCTCCACGCCATCCTACGTTCGCGGTCACTTGCGGCTCTGCGGGTACCGGTTGAACCTTTTTTGATGGGTATCGCTGCGCTCCACGCCATCCTACGTTCGGGGTCACCTGCGGCTCTGCGGGAGCCGGCTGAAACCTTTGTAGGATGGGTGGAGCGGAGCGATACCCATGCTGCTGCGGCTCAGGAGTAATCGAACATCCGGGGAACTTCTTCCCAGCGCATCCACAGGTCGCCTTGCCAGTTGAGCAGCATCAGGCGGCGGGCGTCCCAGGTGAGGAGGACGCGGCGGGGTGCTTCGGATTCCGGGGTGTGCTGGTCGCGCAGGGTGGGAATGACGTCGTGGCAGAGCCAGCGGTCCAGTGCTTCGAGTTCGGGGTGGCCGAAGCGGACGAAGGCCTTGTAGATGGCGGCTTCGCTGAGCAGGACGGTGTCTTCCGTGGTACCGGTGCGGTAGGTCAGCGGGAGGGTTTGGACTTCGTGGGGGAAGAAGCGGTGGTGGAAGCTGTCGGGATACTGGACGGAGAGCAGGCGCGCGATATCGCGGGAGGCGAACCAGGCCTGGTTGTCGAGCATCAGACCGCGCAGGAAGCGCTTTTTGCGGGTGAAGAAGGTTGGGGTGTAGGTGTTGTGCATAAGTGGAACTCCTAACGATTAAAGGAGCCGCACCCATGTCGCCAAACATAGGAGGCGGACCGCGCGGGGTTGGCGAACCGGACGTCAGGTCCCGGCAGACCCGGAGGTCTCCCCGCGCGATCCGCCATAAGCGTTGCAGAAATTTCTGCAGGGTGCGCGGGGGCCTACAAAAACATTCGCTGTTTTCGTAAGCACTTGTGGGCGCTATCGCGCCTGACGTCGCCGGGTCGCCAAACCCAGGTCACTGATGTGACTGGGCGAGGATAGGAATGCCAGGGATACCCAACAAGCAGTCGTTTCCGGCTTGCCTGTAGGAGCGAGCTTGCTCGCGAACCACCCAGCGCCAGCGTTTCCTTGTAGGAGCGGGCCATGCCCGCGATCGCGCGCATGGCGCGCTCCTACAGGTTGGCTCTAGCGTTTCGGTTTACGTTGGAGCGGAGTTTGTCCACGATGCTTTCAGGTTGGGTGTTACGCGTCGCTTCGGCGTGCGCGTGGACTTCTGGTTTCGCCCCCTCGGGCGACCTCCTTTGGCAAACGACCCAAAGGAGGCAAAGGTCTTGCCCCGGACATCCGGTTTTTCGCTTAGGCGAAAAATTCCCTCGTTGAATCGAAGTTTCAGGGGCACGCCGCGAAGGGCCATCCCTGGCCCATCGCGGCTCTCGCGGCATCCATGCCGCTCAACCCCTGAAACTCCAATTCAACGAGGCCTCCTGAACGGGGCAGTTCGGAGTGCGCTGGCATTTCTCTGGAAGTCTTTCAGAGCCAGAGCCAGAGCTAGAGCTGGCGCGGAAGGCGGGTGTCCGTGGTGGGGACGGTACGAGGCTGGCGCGGGTGCTAGCCGTTCGTAAAGGGAACTGTGCGGCTCGTGTAGGAGCGGGCCATGCCCGCGATCCGCCGGCAGGGCCGGCGGTGGGAGCAGGCGCGAAGATCAGCCCAGGTGCTTCTTCAGGTAGATGCGCTGATGCCCCGGCGGGCAGTCTTCCAGCACGCCCATGCGCTCGAAGCCCTGTTTCTCGTAGAAGCCGGGAGCCTGGAAGCTGTAGGTGTAGAGGAACAGGCCAACGCAGCCGCGGCGGCGGGCTTCGTCTTCGGCGAGGGCGATGAGCTGGCTGCCCAGGCCGCTGCCGCGCTGGTCGTCCTGCAGCCAGAGATAGTCGATGTAGAGCCAGCCCATGCCGGATTGGCCGAACATGCCGCCAACCACTTCGCCGTCGTCGCTGCGGGCGTAGAGTTCGAAGTCGTCGTAGGTGTTGCTGCGGCCCATCTGGCCCAGGTTGTAGGCGAGCAGGCCTTTGACCACTACGTCGCGCGCTTGCGGGTCGATGCCGAGGGTGAAGTCGAATGGGGTTTGCATGGTGCCCTCCGGATTGGCGAAGGCGACCAGTCTAGGGAGATGCCGCCACGATGGGTAGGCACCTTTGGTAGCGGCGGGCGTGTTGGGATGAAGAGCGCGGTGCGCTCAGAGCAGTTCCTTGCGCGTGGTGTTGATCAATTGCAGCTGTGTGTCGCGGAAGAAAAGGTAGCGATAGGCACCGTTGTTCGGGCCGTACATCCAGGTTTCCAGCTGCGGCCGGCCGGGGATGAACTTGCCGTCCGGTCCGCGCCTTGGCTTCGTGGGCGGTGTGACGACACGCTTGTCCGGTTGCCCGCACTTGGCGAGCACCTCGTCCATCGGATCGCCCTCGTTGATCAGGCTGGTACCGCAGCGCAGCGTGCCGGCGTGGGCAGCACCGGCAGCGAGGGTCAGGAGCAGGGCTATCAGCCAGGGACGCATGGGCGGCTCCGTTGCAGGTTCAAGGTCAACCCTAACGACTGGGAAGTGACGCTGCATTGAGCTGACGCAGGCTTAACGCACCGGGCCGGCATTGCGCACGTACAAGTCCTTGCCGCCGGTGTTGCCGATGCCCCTTGCCTGCAGTTCGAAGCGCTTGGGGTGGCCCTTGATCAGGTCGCTGAGCTTCTTGAAGCCATACAGGCGTGGGTCGAACGCCGGCTGCAGCTTGCTGATGTTCTGCCCCAGGGCGCCCAGTTGCACCCAGTCATCGTCGTCGCCGTCGATGTCGTCGAGCACCTTGGCGATGAAGTCCAGCGGGACTTTCTGCGACTTGGGTTTGCTGGCGGGTTTCGGCGCTTCGGCGGTGCTCGGGGCGGCAGCCTTGTCGGTGCCCGGTGCGGGCTCGGCGACGGGGTCGGCGGCAGCGCGCAGGATCTCGGTGTAGATGAACTTGTCGCAGGCGGAGACGAAGGGCTTGGGCGTTTTCTCCTCGCCGAAGCCGTAGACCGTCAGGCCCTCTTCGCGCAGGCGCGCGGCCAGCCGGGTGAAGTCACTGTCGCTGGAAACCAGGCAGAAGCCGTCGAAGCGCCGAGTGTAGAGCAGGTCCATGGCGTCGATGATCAGCGCGCTGTCGGTGGCGTTCTTGCCGTTGGTGTAGGCGAACTGCTGCATGGGCTGGATGGAGTGGTCGAGCAGAACCTGTTTCCACTTGCCCAGGTTGGGCTTGGTCCAGTCGCCATAGATGCGCTTCACGCTGGCAACGCCGTACTTGGCGATCTCCTCGAACAGCCCTTCGACGATGGCGGCGGGGGCATTGTCGGCGTCGATCAGGACGGCGAGATGGGTCTGCTGGCGAGGGGAGGGAGACTTGTTGGCCATGCTGCATCCTTTGCGGTGGTTACGACGACCTTAGTGCCCGTGGCCCGTCGCGACAACCCGGCAAGCCAATAGAGTCATTGCGCCATCACTGGCGCAGGCATATCCTCCGCCACCGTTCAGGGAGGAACGTGGCGTCATCATTCGATCGCGAACTGCCTGGGCGCCCAATCTGCCATCGAAGGAATGACTATGTTTCGCTTTCTCTGCGTTTCCCTTTTCGCGATCCTGCTGACCGGCTGCGCCTCTTCGGCGAAGGTCGAGAACATGCAGGTCAATGACCAGCAGGCGCACACCCAGGGCTATGACGCCGCGCTGCGCGACAACCTCCAGGTCACCGATGTCGAGGGTGGCAAGAAGACCAACCCGCTGTGGACCTCGCAGATCGACGGCGCTGATTTCCGCGCGGCGCTGGAGCAGTCCCTGGGCAAGGCCGGTCTGCTCGGCCAGGGCAACAAGGCTGCCTATTCGCTGCGCACCAAGCTGGTCAGCCTCGACCAGCCGGTATTCGGCTTCAGCTTCACCGTGACCTCGACCGTCGAGTACAGCCTGGTGGAAAACGCCGGTGGCCGCGTGGTCTGGCAGGAGACCGTGAAGGAGCCCTTCACCGCGGGCGTAGGTGATGCGTTCTATGGCGTGACCCGCCTGCGCCTGGCCAACGAAGGCTCGGCCCGCGCCAACATCAACACCCTGCTGCAGCGCCTGGGTGGCCTGAAGCTGGGTGTTGGTCAGGTATCGCTGCAGAACTGATCTCGCTCTGCAAAAAAAGCCCGGCCATGGCCGGGCTTTTTTCATGGTGCCGCCGTTACGCGGTGGCGAACTCGCACTTGTCCCGCCCGCTGCGCTTGGCATCCAGCAATGCGGCGTCGGCGCGGCTGAGGGTCTGGGAATAGCTTTCGCCGGGATGGTGCTCGGCGACGCCGAAGCTGGCGGTGACGGACAGGGCGTTGGTGCCCACGCGCACGGCCAGGCAGCGAATGTCGTTGCGCACGCGCTCGATGATGGCGGCGGCGTCAGCCAGGCGGGTGTCGGGGAGGATCAGCAGGAATTCCTCGCCGCCCCAGCGGCCGCAGAGGTCGTACTGGCGCAGGGCTGACTCCATGGCGCGGCCGATTTCCACCAGCACGCGGTCGCCCACTTCGTGGCCCCAGGTGTCGTTGACCTGCTTGAAGCGGTCGACGTCGAGCATGGCCAGCACGTAGGACTCGCCGTGGCGCTGGGCGCGTTCGCTTTCCTCGCGCAGGCGCTCCATCAGCAGGCGGCGGTTGGCGATGCCGGTGAGGGTGTCGTGGGTCGAGGCTTCCTTCAGCGCGATGTTCAGGTCGCGCATCATGTCCTGGTAGCGGTCGGAGATGCGCGCGACCTTTTCCAGCTGGCGCAGCTGCTTGTGGTAGCGCTCGGACAGCGTGCTGTTCTGCTGCCGGGCCATGGACTGGAAGCCGTCGGAAATCCGCGCGATGCGTTCCAGGCGCGCGAGCTGGTCGAGGGATTGCTGGTGCTTCTGGTACAGGGCCTCGCGCAGGGGGTGCCCTTCGTACTGGGGGTCGGCCAGCAGCTCTTCGATCAGCAGGTCCAGCTCGCGCTCGCTAGTCATGGCTCTTACTCGTCGTAGGCTTGGATGACGAACGGGAAGGTACAGTCCTCGCGGAATTCCTCGGCCAGTTCGGCGACGCGCTCGTTGCGGCGGTCGTAGTGCCACGCCACGCGAGTACTGCGGCCCTGGCCGTGGGCTTCTTCGAGCAGGTCGAAGATGTCCATCATGGCCTTGATCGAGCTGGTGTTGAGGTACAGCAGGCGCAGGTCGAGTTCCAGCGGGCGCTGCTCCTGGGTGAGGAAGCGTTCGACCCACTCGATGACCTGGCCGAACAGCTCGAAGGAGTTCTCCGGGTAGGAGTCGCCCTGCATCGCGAGGATGCCGGCCTGCCAGTCGCCGTGGATCTGTGGAGTGGATTGGGTTCCGGTGACGTTGAGATCGCTCATGTCGGGTCTTCCTGAATTTCGCGGTTCAGATCACGGCGCGCAGGCTGAAGAAGGCGCGGCCGTCGGGTTGTTCGGTGAGGGAGGTCTTGAGCGGCGCGCTGGACTTGCGGGCGATGTCCAGCAGGCCGAGACCTGCGCCGGTGGAGGCTTCGGCGTCGCGCGGGCGGCGCAGCTGCTCCTTGTAGGCTGCCTTGAGCTGGACCTTGTCGAGCCCGGCGATGGCTTCGATGCTGCGCACCAGGCCCTGGCCGTCGGCCAGTTCCACCAGGTTGCCGGCGGAGACCACGTAGTGGCCTTCGTCATCGCGGGCAATCGCCACGGTGGCCGAGGCCTCCTGCTCGTTGTAGCCGCGCTGGGTGGCGTAGTGGCGGATGTTCTGGGTCATCTCGATGTAGACGGCGAACACGTCCATCGCTTCGCTGGGGTGCGCCTGTTCGGCCTGCAGGTAGTTGCGCAGCGCGTGGCCGATTTCCTCGATCAGGCTGCGCGAGATGGGGCCGTTGAAGCAGAGCAATATGCGTTGCCGGGTAAAGCTCTCGCGCATGGCCAACAGATCTAGCGATTCCATGGATTAACCCCTAGTCGAAGCGGAAAGAGAGAATGGTGATGTCGTCGCGCTGCGGCTGCTCACCCTGGTACTGGGCGAGGGTAGCGGCGAACACATCGGCCTGCTCGGCCAACGGTCGGCGCGCGTGGTTGCGCAGCAGGTCGGCGAAGCGGCTGTTGCCGAAGCCGAAGCCGTGCTCGCCGCCGGCCTGGTCGAGGAAGCCGTCGGTGCACAGGTAGTAGGTCCAGCCGGTTTCCATCGGGATTTCCACGTCCTGATAGTCGCCCTGGCGCTTGTCGCCGATGGCGCGGCGCGCGCCCTTGTATTCGCGCACATCATTGCCGTCGCTGGCGAACAGGGAAATCTTCGCCCCGGAGAAGTGCAGCAGCTTGCGCTGGTGATCGACGCGCACCAGGCCGGCATCCATGTTGGTGGCCAGCGAGTGGGTGAATTCTTCCTGGCCGAGCATGCCGCGCATCACGTGGTCGGTCTCGCGCAGGATCGCCGCCGGGTCGTGGCTCTTCACGCTGTCGATGGCGTGGTCGATGGCGGCCAGGGCGAGCATGGTCATGAGCGCGCCGGGCACGCCGTGGCCGGCGCAGTCGACCACGCCGATCAGGCTATCGATGGGGCCTTCGCGGTAGATGTAGAAGTCGCCGCCGACCACGTCGCGGGGTTTCCACAGGACGAAATGGTGCTCGCCCAGGGAGGCCTGCAGCTGACGATCGGGGAGGATGGCGCGCTGGATCAGGCTGGCGTAGTCGATGGAGTCGCCGATCTTCTTCTGCGCGGCGGCCATCTCGCGGTTGGCCGCTTCGAGGGCCTGGGTGCGCTGCTGGACCTTGTCTTCCAGCTCCTCGGTGTGCCGGCGGACCTGGTCGGCCATGCTGGCGAAGGCGCTGGACAGCTCGCCGATCTCGTCCGGACGGGTGCGCGGCAGCGGGCTGTCGTACTGCCCGGCGGCGATCGCCTTGGCCGACTGCTTGAGGCCGCGCAGCGGGCGCAGCACCAGCAGGTCGACGGTGTAGGCGAAGCCGATCAGCAGGATCGCCAGCAGCCCGGCGAGGGTGCCCACCAGCGGCCAGATCCAGCGGCTGTCGAGCACTTGCGCGGCGTGCAGGTCGATGGCGCTGAGCACGTGCCAGCGCAACTGCGGGATGTAGGCAGTGGCGATCAGCTGTTCCTTGCCGTCGATGGTGCCCCACATGGTTTCCACTTCGCCGGGGTTGGTCTCGGCCTGGCGCAGGGTCTGGCGCAGCGCGGTGCGTTGCTGGTCGTTGGCCAGCAGGTCGTAGACGTGGTGCTTGGCCTGGCCGCTGGAGCCGGAGGAAAAGGCGATCAGGCGGGTGTCCGGGTGCGCCTGGATGGCGCCCTCGGGGTCGACGATCATCGGTGTCACCCCGGCCTCGCGGCGCGAGATGAACTGGTCGAGGAACTCGGTGAGGTCGAGGCCGCCGCCGGCCAGGCCGACTTTCTCGTTGCCGGCGCGCACCACCATGTTGAACCAGACCTTGGTGACCTTCAGCTTGGCGTCGTAGTTGACGTTGATGTTGTAGGTCTCATCGCGGGCCAGGGTATCGAAGTACCAGCGGTCCTGCGGATCGGTGTCGCTGAGGGTGTAGCGCGGGGAATTGGAGAGCGGCGAGCTGGAGTCGTTGAAGTAGTAGTGGCGCGAGGAGTCCACCACGACGAAGTAGGAGTAGTTGTGCTGGTCCGCGCGGAAGCCTTCGGCTTCGCGGAAGAACAGTGCCCGGCGCGCCGGGTCGTTCTCGGACAGCAGCCAGTCCTGCGTCACCACGGACTCGGCCAGGCGCCGCGAGAGCGCCAGCTCGCGGATCACCGGCGCGATGATCTTCTGCTGGTTGAGCAGCGTGAAGTTTCTCGCGAAGGCGAGGCCGAAATGCGTGCGGATGTCCTCCATGGCCTTCCAGCCCAGCATGACGGCCGGTACCAGTGCCAGGAGACAGGCGATGAGCAATGCCACCACCGATTTGCCGCGCAACCCCCATCTTGCCGCCATGGCTATCTTGTTTCCCCGTGTCGCCCGCCGTGTGCCGGTCTTTTGGCGAAAGCTCAATTGTGCATTTTGTATACGGGCACAATCAAACCAAATTGATATCGAATCGCCATATTATTGGCGCCGGTCAATTGGCCTGAGTCTAGACCCTGTGTGAAAAGCCGCTCGGCGGTGCAAGATGATTCCCACAGAACTAGACGCGGTTCCCACTTCCGCTCTGGCGCGCCTGCTGTAGGAGCGAGCCTGCTATGCGCTCCAGCGGCAGGATTTCCTTCGCCGCGCCCAGCTCCACCGCCTCGCGGGGCATGCCGTAGACCACGCAGGTGGCTTCGTCCTGGGCGACGGTGTGGCCGCCGGCCTGGCGGATTGCCTGCAAGCCCCGGGCCCCATCCTTGCCCATGCCGGTGAGCAGGGCGGCGATGAGGTTGCGCCCGGCGCAGCGGGCGAGGGAGTTGAACATCACGTCCACTGCCGGCCTGTGGCCATTTACCGCAGCCTCGCGGTGCAGGCGCACGACGTAGTTGGCGCCGCTGCGCTGCACTTCCATGTGGAAGTCGCCGGGGGCGAGCAGCACGTGGCCGGGGAGGATGCGGTCGCCGTCGCGGGCTTCACGCACTGACAGGCGCGTCTGACGGTCCAATCTGTCAGCGTAGGACTTGGTGAAGCCCGGCGGCATGTGCAGCGTGACCACGGTGCCGGGGCAGTCCGGCGGCAGGCCCAGCAGGACTTCCTTGATCGCCTCGGTACCGCCGGTGGAGGCGCCGATGGCGAAGATCTTCTCGGTGCTCAGCAGCGGCGCGCTGCTCATTGCCGGTGCGTCGGACGATGCTACGGGACGAGCGCGGGGCAGGCGCGCGCGGGCGGCGGCCTTGAGCTTGGCGCAGATTTCCTCGGCGTAGGCCTGCATGCCTTCGGCGATGCCCAGTCGCGGCTTGGCGATGAAGTCGATGGCGCCCAGCTCCAGCGCGCGCAGGGTGGCTTCGGAGCCCTTCTCGGTGAGCGAGGAGATCATCAGCACCGGGGTCGGCCGGCCCTTCATCAGCTTGTCGAGGAAGGTCAGGCCGTCCATGCGCGGCATTTCCACGTCGAGGGTGATGACGTCCGGCGCGTGCTGCTTGATCAGGTCGCGGGCGACGAAGGCGTCGGGCGCCGCGCCCACCAGCTGCAGCTCCGGGTCGTTGTGGATGATGTCCTTGAGCAGGCTGCGAATCAGCGCCGAGTCGTCGACGATCAGGACCTTGACGGCCATCGCTCGTCCCTCCGTTCAGAACAGGTCGATGCTCCCGCCGCGCTCCCGGCGGGACAGTTGCTGGCAGTACTGCCGCTCGCGCTGCAGCACCGTGTCGTTGGCCAGGGTGCGCAGCTTGCGCACCAGCACCCGGCCTGTGCCGGGGAAGAAATAGACCTTGCGCGGGTGCACGTCGAGCAGGTCCTGGGCGGCCAGCGGGATGCCCTCGTCCTCGAGGTACTGCAGGACGAACTCGACGTTGCGCTGGCCGACGTCGGCGCTGAGGTTCTTCAGCACCGAGCCGCCGCCGAACACCTTGGCCTCGAAGTGCCGGCGCTGGGCGCCGCGCCGCATCAGGCCGTTGATCAGCAGGTCCATGGCGTGCACGCCGTAGCGCCCGGAATTGGACAGCAGGCCCTGCACGCCGGTGTCGCCGGGCAGCATGAAGTGGTTCATGCCGCCCAGCCCGCTGCTGCGGTCGCGCAGGCAGACCGAGACGCAGGAACCGAGCACGGTGACCAGCATCAGCGGTTCGGCGGTGACGTAGCATTCGCCGGGCAGCAGCTTCACCGCCTCCATGCCGAAGCGCGGGTCGTAGTAGCGGTTGGGTTGGTCCAGGGCTGCGCCCATCACTGGCTCCCCACCGCCTGGTAGGTCGTGCGTCCCACCGAGCGCACCAGGTGGCTGGCGTGGACGAAGTTTTCCGAGTGCCCGGCGAAGAACAGCCCGCCGGGCCGCAGCAGGCGCACCATGCGTTCGAGCAGGCGGGTCTGGGTCGGCTTGTCGAAATAGATCATCACGTTGCGGCAGAAGATCGCGTCCAGACCGCCGGCAATGCCCCAGTCCCGATCGAGCAGGTTGATCTGCCGGTAGTCGATCATCTGCCGCAGCTCGCGCACCACCCGCGCCTTGCCGGCGTTGCCGCCGGTGCCGCGGAGGAAGAAGCGCCGCTTCTGCGCCGGGCTCAGCGCCTCGATGCGCTCCAGCGGGTAGATGCCCTGGCGCGCGTGGCCGAGCACGCCGGTGTCGATGTCCGAGGCGATCAGCTCGATGGGCGGGGCGAAGCTGCCCAGCGCGTCCACCAGGGTCATGGCCATGGAGTAGGGTTCCTCGCCGGTGCTAGAGGCGGTGGACCAGAAGCGCAGCGGCTGGTGGTCCTGCAACTGCTCGGCGGCGAAGCGGCCCAGGTGGTCGAAGTGGTGTTTCTCGCGGAAGAAGGCGGTGAGGTTGGTGGTCAGCGCGTTGACGAACTGCTGCCACTCTTCCTCGTGGCTCTCCAGGTAGGCGAAGTACTCGGCGAAGCTGCCCAGCCGCAGGCTGCGCAGGCGCCGCGAGAGGCGGCTGTAGACCAGCTGCTGCTTGTTCTCCGAGAGGCTGATACCGGCGTGCCGGTAGAGGCGCTCGCGCACCTGCTGGAAGTCCCGGCGGGTGTAGTGGAATTCGTGCTCGGGGGCGGGCAGGTTGATCGACATCGTGAGTCTCGACGATTGGTAGATCGCGTAGGGCGCATAACCCGGAACGGGTTATCCGCCGTGATGGCGGATAACGCCTGTGGCGTTATGCGCCCTACTTCGTGGTATCGGAAAGCTCTGCGCGGGCACTACCCTCACCCCAGCCCTCTCCCTCCGGGAGAGGGTTAGGGTGAGGGGCTCTTGGCGCCGACATCAGCGGTCATCGCCTGACCATCCCTGGTCCGCGCGCGGCGGCCGACCCTCCCATTGCTCCGGCCGCCGCCATCCCTCAGCCCCGCCCGATCAGAACTCTTCCCAGTCGTCCTCTTTACCCTTGGCGCGCACCGCCTTGGCCACGCCGCGGGCGGCGCGAGAGGTGTGCGCGGCCGGCTCGGTGCGGGCCGGGCGGGCGGAGGCCAGCGGCACCACGGTGGCGGCGATGGATTCGAGCTTGAACACCCCGACCTGCTGGTTGAGCATGCCGGCCTGCTCCTGCAGGGCCTCGGCCGAGGCGGCGGCTTCTTCCACCAGCGCGGCGTTCTGCTGGGTCATCTCGTCCATCTGCGACACGGCGCCGTTCACTTCCTCGATGCCGCTGCTCTGCTCGGCGCTGGCGGCGGCGATCTCGGCCATGATGTCGGTGACGCGCTTGATCGCCACCACGATGTCACTCATGGTCTGGCCGGCCTGGGCGACCAGGCTGTTGCCGCTCTCGACCTTGTCCACCGAGTCGTTGATCAGCGTCTTGATCTCCTTGGCGGCGGCGGCGGAGCGCTGCGCCAGGGTGCGCACTTCACCGGCCACCACCGCGAAGCCGCGGCCCTGCTCGCCGGCGCGCGCCGCTTCCACCGCGGCGTTGAGCGCGAGGATGTTGGTCTGGAAGGCGATGCCGTCGATCACCCCGATGATGTCGGCGATCTTGCGTGCCGAGTCGTTGATGGCCGACATGGTGCCCACCACCTTCTGCACCACGCTGCCGCCTTCGGTGGCGACTTCGGACGCATTCACCGCCAGCGAGTTGGCCTGGCGGGCGTTCTCGGCGTTGAGCTTCACGGTGCTGGTCAGCTCTTCCATGCTCGATGCGGTTTCTTCCAGGCTGGAGGCCTGCTGCTCGGTGCGGGTGGACAGCTCGGCGTTGCCGCTGGCGATCTCGCTGGCGGCGGTGTGGATGGTGTCGGCCGCTTCGCGAATCTGCCCGAGCATGCGCGACAGGCTCTGTGCGGTTTCGTTGGCGTAGTCCTTGAGCTCGCCGAAGGTGCCCTGGTAGTCGGCGTCGATGCGCTGGGTCAGGTCGCCCTGGGCCAGTGCGCCGAGCACACGGGTGACGTCGCGCAGGCCCTTGTCGGCGGTGTCCACCAGGTTGTTCAGGCCGGTGGCGATCTTCAGGAAGAAGCCTTCCTTGTTCGAGGCCTCGATGCGCTTGGTGAAGTCACCGGCGACGGCGGCGTCCACCAGTTGCGAGACTTCCTGCTCGGCGCGGAATTCCTCGGTGCGGTCGGTCCACTGCACGGCCGAACCCAGGCGCTCGCCGGCGTCGTTGAACACCGGCACCACGTCCAGGGCGAAGCGCCGGCCGCCCAGGTTCAGCTCGGCCTTATGCCGCGCGGTCAGGTGCGCGAGCATGCCGCGCTGGTGCGCCGGGTTCTTGTGGAACATGTCGATGTTGGCGCCCATCAGGCGGCTGGCGTTGAAGTTCGGCAGCTGCTTGCGGATGTCGGCTTCGGCGTTGCCGAGCATCTCGGTCACCGTGCGGTTCATGTAGATGATCTCGAGGTCGTTGTTGGCGATCATCACGTTGGCCGAGACGTTATCCAGCGCGCTCTTGATCCGCGCGTTGTACTCGGCGGCATCGGCGCTGGCCTTGAGGCTGTCGCGCACGCCGTCGATGGCTTCGGTGATGATGGCCTTCTTGCCCGGCAGGCGGTCCATGTCCACCGAGTAGTCGCCCTTGCCGTAGGCGGTGACGGTGGCGACGACGCGCATCTTCACCGCGATGTGCGCGGCGACCAGGTCGTTGATGCCCTTGGCGATGCGCGCCGGGCGGCCGGCGAACTTGTCCACCGGGATCACCTCGTCGATCCAGCCCAGCTCGTGCTGGCGGGTCATTTCCACCAGGCCGGCTTCCAGGGCTTCCACCTGGGCCTGCTCGGTGCGCTGCTCACGCAGGGTGCGCTGGATGCTGCGCAGCCCGTCGTAGAGGCGCTCATAGCCGGCGGCCGGGGCTTCGCCGATGGCGACGTCGAGGTTGCCGTCCACCAGGCTGTGGAGGAGGGCGGTGATGCGGTCGGCGCGTTGCTGCGCCACGGCGTGTGCGTTGAACAGACCCATGTTGATTATCCTCGGTCGCGATCAGGCGGCGGTTTCGTCGACCAGCGCCATTTCACGGCTGGTCATGAGTTTTTCGATGTCCACCAGGATGAGCATCCGCTCACCGGCGGTGGCCAGGCCCAGCAGGTACTCGGTGTCGAAGCTGGCGGCGAATTCGGGGCGCGGCTTGATCTCCTCGCCGGCCAGGGCAATCACGTCGGAGACCGAGTCCACCACCGCGCCGACGATGCGCCGGCCGACGTTGAGGATGATCACCACGGTGAACTGGTCGTAGCTGATGTCGGCCAAGTTGAACTTGATGCGCAGGTCGACGATGGGAACGATGGCCCCGCGCAGGTTGATCACGCCCTTGATGAAGGCGGGGGCGTTGGCGATCGCCGTGACCTGGTCGTAACCACGGATCTCCTGCACGCGCAGGATGTCGATGGCGTATTCCTCGCGGCCCAGGGTGAAGGTCAGGTACTCCTGCACCGGGCTGCTCGCCGCGTGGGCTTCAGCTGCGCTCATGGGTGGATTCTCCTTGTGCTGCCAGACGCGGCAGGGCATCGACATCGAGGATCAGGGCGACGCTGCCGTCGCCCATGATGGTGGCGCCGGCGATCCCGTCGATCCGGCGGAAGTTCTGTTCCAGGCTCTTGATCACCACCTGCTGCTGGCCGACCAGCTCGTCCACCTGCAGGGCGAAGCTCTTGCCCTCGGATTCGAGGATCACCACGATCCCCTGCTCCGGCGGCACGGGCGCGGCGCCGATGCGCAGCAGCTGGTTGAGGGAGAACAGCGGCAGGTATTCGCCGCGCACGCGGATCACCGTCGATTCCTCGCCGGCCAGCCCGCGCACGTCGTCGGCGCGGGCCTGCAGCGACTCGACGATGTAGGTCAGCGGCACCACGTAGTTGACCTTCTCCACGGCGACGATCAGGCCGTCGAGGATGGCCAGGGTCAGCGGCAGGCGGATGCTCATGCGCGTGCCCATGCCGGGTGCGGAATCGATGTCGATCCGCCCGCCCATGGCCTGGATGTTGCGCCGCACCACGTCCATGCCCACGCCCCGGCCGGACAGCTCGGTGACCGCTTCGGCGGTGGAGAAGCCGGGCATGAAGATCAGTTGCCAGACGTCCGCGTCGGTCATCCCATCGTGCACGGCCAAGCCCTTTTCGCGGGCCTTGGCGAGGATGCGCTCGCGGGACAGGCCACGGCCGTCATCGGAGATTTCCACCACCACGCTGCCGCCCTGGTGGCTGGCGGCGAGCTTCACCGAGCCCTGGGCCGGCTTGCCGGCGGCCAGGCGTTCGGCGGGCGTCTCGATGCCGTGGTCGATGCTGTTGCGGACGATGTGGGTGAGCGGGTCGCTGAGCTTTTCGATGACGCTTTTGTCCAGCTCGGTGTGCTCGCCCTGGAGGATCAGTTCGACCTGCTTGCCCAGCCGCGCGGAGGTGTCGTGCACCAGGCGCGGGAAGCGGCTGAAGATGAAGCTGATCGGCAGCATGCGGATCGACATCACCGATTCCTGCAGGTCGCGGGTGTTGTGTTCCAGCTGTGCCAGGGCCTGCTGCAGGCGCTCGAAGTGGGTGGGGTCGAGATCCTCGCTGAGCTGGCTGAGCATGGCCTGGGTGATCACCAGCTCGCCCACCAGGTTGATCAGGCTGTCGATCTTTTCGACGCTGACGCGGATGGAACTGGATTCGCTGTCGGCGCGGGCGGTCGGCTTGGCGACTGCGGCGGGTGCGGGCTTGGGTTGCTCGCTTGGCGCTGTAACCAGTGCGGCGGCCGTGGGGGCGCCGGGTGCCTTGTCGAAGATGCCGTAGGGCTCGACGGGTTTGACGTCCGGCGCGCCGGGGGCGTCGTCGAAGAAGCCGAAGTCGTCGTCGCGGCTGGTGCTGGTTTCGCTGGCGTCGGGAGTACCGGGCGCGTCGTCGAAGAAGCCAAAGGCGTCGTCATCGCTGGCGCTGGTTTCAGCCGCTGCCGGGGCGCTTTCGAACAGGTCGTCGTCGACCGCTGCTGCGACCGGCTCCGCGAGCCAGGCGCGCAGGCGTTCCACGGTGGAGGTTACTGGCACGTCCGGATCGGGCACCTGGCTGCGGTGCGCATCGAGCAGGCGCTGCAGGACGTCGCGAGCTTCGAGGAACACGCCGATCATGTCCACGTGCAGGGCGGTCTGCCCGCAGCGGATGCGGTCGAGCAGGGTTTCCAGCTCGTGGGTCACCGCGGTCAGGTCGTCGAAACCGAACATGCCGCTGGAGCCCTTGATCGAGTGGGCCGCGCGGAAAATGCCATTGAGCGTCTCGGCGTCCGGCTGATCGAGGTCGAGCCCGATCAGCAGGAGTTCGAGGGTCGCCAGGTGTTCGTCGGTTTCCTCGAAGAACACCTGGAGGAACTGCTCCATTCCAGTGGCCATCGGCGATACCCCTAGGGCAGGACCTTGCGGGTGACTTCCAGCAGCTTCGGCGGGTCGAACGGCTTGACCAGCCAGCCGGTGGCGCCGGCGCTCTTGCCCTGCTGCTTCATGGCGTCGCTGGACTCGGTGGTCAGCATCAGGATCGGCGTGCCGCGGTAGCCGGCCATCTCGCGCAGGCTGCGGATCAGCGTCAGGCCGTCCATGTTCGGCATGTTCTGGTCGGTGAAGACCAGGTTGTAGGTCTTGCGCTGGGCCTTGCCCAGGCCGTCCTTGCCGTCCACGGCCTCGTCCACCTCGTAGCCGGCGGACTTGAGCGTGAAGCTCAGCATCTGCCGGATGGAGGCCGAGTCATCGACGATCAGAATCTGCTTTCCCATTGCGTTGCTTCTCCTCGGGTTGCAATGCGTTTGCCTGTCGCCAGGCGCACAGGTGCTCGCGCCATCCCGGCGCGTGGAAATGGTGTGGTGGGCTCAGCCGATCAGAGCGAGATTCGCCAAGTATTCGAAGACGGACTGCAGCATGTCGGGACTCCTGCCTTGCCTTCAGTTCAGAACAGTTCCACCTCGCCAGCGCTAAGGCTGGTCTGGGCGACCGGGTTGCTCAGGGGGCGGGCGAGTTCGGCAGTTTCGCCGCGCAGGCGTTCGCTCCATTCGCCGGGCTGGCGGCCATCCAGCGCGCCCAGGCCGACGGCGAGGGCGCCAAGGCGGGCGCTGTGCTTGCCGATCTGGCCGAGCAGCTGGCTGCTCATGTCCTGGAACTGCAGGGCGGTGACCGCGGCGTTGACGCCGTCGCCCACTTCCAGGGAGATGCGGTCCAGCTCCTGCACCACCTTCACGGTGTGCTGGTTCATCGCGTCGAGGTCGTCGAGCATGTGCTGGATCTTTTGCCGCGAATCCAGGGCGAAAGTCATGTCCTTGTCGGCCAGCTGGCTGATCGCGCCTTCGGCGTCCTTGATCTCGCGGTAGACCACGTCGACGTGCTCACGGATGGCCTGGGAGAAGTGCGTGGAGCGCGTCGACAGCGCGCGCACCTCGTCGGCCACCACGGCGAATCCACGGCCGCTCTCGCCGGCGCGGGCGGCCTCGATGGCGGCATTGAGGGCCAGCAGGTTGGTCTGCTTGGCGATGGCGTCCATGTCCTGGGTGGACTGCAGGATCTCGGCGATCTTGTGGGTCACGCGGTCCATGCGCTCTACCAGTTGCTGCGAAGTGCGGCTGGTCTCCAGAGTGGCTTCGACGAACAGCCCGAGGGTTTCCTGGGTGGCGTGGATGAAACGCTGGAAGTCGATGTCGCCGTCCAGGTGGCCGCGCCCGTCGTAGCGCTCGATCAGCGAGTGGGACAGGCCGCGCTGGGTGTCGATGCGCTCGGCGAGGGCGTGGAAGCTGTCGGTGAGCTGGCGGATGGCCTGGTGCAGGAGGTTATCGATCTGGTGGGTGTGGCCGTTGAGCGAGGCCAGGTGGCCTTCCACGGCGTCCTGCAGCGGGCGCCAGTGCGGCAGCTCATCGGTCTGCAGGGTGGTGGCCTGGGCCTCGATGGCGGCCTTGCTGGCGCCGCCCGGCAGGCTGCACAGCACCAGGCTGGAGAGCCAGCCCACCGGCAGCATCCACCAGAACGGCACGCCGACCGCGCAGAGCACGGCCACGACCGCCCACGGCAGGGTCTGGATGATGAGGCGCCGCGGCCAGTCCTGGCCGACTTCTTGAACCGCCTGGGGGTTCAACTGTGAATCGCGCATTGAAGTGCACTCCATTGCCGGGCGCCGGTAACCGGGCCAAACGGCTGCTGACAACGTCTTGAGCAGGAATTCGGCCCAGCGATTTAAAACTAGAGGGCGGCTCGGTGATGTCAAATTGACGGCATTTTCCTGCCAACCAACAGCGAGCCTTGATTTAGACGGGTTTTTGCTGGAATGACTGTTCGTCATGACTGTCTGGCGGGCGACGGGCGGTAGGGCGCAGGCCTTGTGTGACGCGGGTTGTAGCGATTTTTCGATGGCAAAACGTGCCCGCCGGAATGGCATCCGGAGCCACGCTTTGGTGCGGGGGCGGAAGGGGGCGTAGGAGCGGACTCCGTCCGCGATAGGTCCGCATCGCGCCGGATGCCGATCGCGGACGAAGTCCGCTCCTACGCAGGTTGGTTAGAGCGTACCGAGCAGCTTGCGCGCGGCCTGGGTGTGGTCGGCGATCAGGCGCTTGAGGTCGAGGCCTTCGACTTCGCCGTCGATGACCCGCCAGGTGCCGCCGATCATGATCCGGTCGGCCTTGTCGGCGCCGCACAGCAGCAGGGCGGAGAGGGGGTCATGGCTGCCGGAGAAGCGCAATTCGTCGAGCTTGAACAGCGCCAGGTCCGCCTGCTTGCCCACGGCCAGCTCGCCGATGTCGCTGCGGCCGATCAGCTTGGCCGAACCGCGAGTGGCCCAGCCCAGCGCGCGTTCCGGGGTGATCTGCTCGGCGCCGTAGCGCAGGCGCTGGATGTACAGGGCCTGGCGGGCTTCGAGGATCATGTTGGAGGCGTCGTTGGAGGCCGAGCCGTCCACGCCGATGCCCACCGGCGCGCCAGCGGCTTCCAGCGCCACGGTCGGGCAGATGCCCGAGGCCAGGCGCATGTTCGAGCTGGGGCAATGGCAGACCCCGGTGCCGGCTTCGCCGAGGCGGCGGATTTCCTCGTCGTTGAAGTGGATGCCGTGGGCCAGCCAGGTGCGCGGGCCGAGCCAGCCGACGCTGTCCAGGTAGTCCACGGTGCGTTGGCCGAAGCGCTGCAGGCAGAAGTCTTCCTCGTCGAGGGTTTCGGCGAGGTGGGTGTGCAGGCGCACGTCCTCGCGCTCGGCCAGCTCGGCGCTGGCGCGCATGATTTCCGGGGTGACCGAGAACGGCGAGCAGGGCGCCAGGGCGATCTGCACCTGCGCGCCTTCGCCGCGCTGGTGGTATTCGCGGATCAGGCGCTGGCTGTCTTCGAGGATGTCCTCGGCGCTCTGCACGGTCTGCTGCGGCGGCAGGCCGCCGTCGGCTTCGCCCAGGCTCATCGAGCCACGGGTGAGCATGGCGCGCATGCCCAGTTCCTGGACCACGCCAGCCTGCACGTCGATGGCCTGTTCGAGGCCGTCGGGGAACAGGTAGTGATGGTCGGCGGCGGTGGTGCAGCCCGACAGCAGCAGTTCGGCCAGCGCCACCTTGGTGGCCACGCCGAGCTGCTCGGGGGTCAGGCGCGCCCACACCGGGTAGAGGGTCTTCAGCCAGGGGAACAGCGGCTGGTTCACCACCGGCGCCCAGGCGCGGGTGAGGGTCTGGTAGAAGTGGTGGTGGGTGTTGATCAGGCCGGGCGTCAGCACGTGCTGGCTGGCGTCGAAGGTCTGTTGGCAGGGAGCCGAGGGCTGCTGGCCGGCAGCGACCAGTTCGACGATGCGACCGTCCTGGACGACGATGCCGCCACGGGCGTCGAGGTCATTGGCGGTGAAGATGGCCAGCGGGTTGCGCAGCCAGAGACGCGGGGAAGACATGGGTGAGTTCTCCAAACGGACGGAGCCGTTCGTATCGAGCCGGCTCCATGGGGTCATGGGAAGCCAGCTCAGTGTTCACCCTGTCTGCTGATCCAGGTCCGTTGACCCGAGAGTCAGACGTGGGCGCATGGTAACGCCCACGGGGCTGGCCGTCACCAGTCGATCGTCGTTCCCTGGTAGTCCAGGTAGAACTGCCCGCCTCGTCCGGCGTGGCCTTCGACCTGATCGGCGAGGCCCTTCACGCTGGTCTGCACGTCCAGAGGCGCGGACTCGCCGCCCATGTCGGTGCGCACCCAGCCCGGATGCAGGTTGAGCACGGTGATACCGGTTTCGCCCAGTTCGGCGACGAAGCTGCGGGTCAGCGAGTTGAGCGCCGCCTTGCTTGCGCGGTACAGCGCCATGCCGCCGGATTCGTTGCCGGCGACGCTGCCCAGCTCGGACGTCATGAAGGCCAGTACGCCGTTGTCGGCATTCAGGCGCGGCAGCAGGCGCTCGGCCAGGCGCAGCGGGGCGACGGCGTTGACCATGAACAACTGGCCGACGTCGGCGAGGCTGGCGTCGATGCTCGACTGGTGCGGCGGGCCGTAGATGCCGGCGTTGATGTAGACGAGGTCGAAGCGCGAGCCGGCCAGGGCTTCGGCGAGGCGGTCCTGGGAGTGGATGTCGTCCAGTAGCAGGGCTTCCACCCGCACGGGCAGGTTCGCCAGTTCGCCAGGATGGACGACATCGCGCACGGTGGCGGTGACGTCCCAGCCACGCTCCAGGAGTTCGCGCACCAGGCCCAGGCCGAGGCCGCGCGAGGCGCCGATGATCAGGGCGGATTTCGGGGTGGTCATGGCAGGCTCCAGCAAGTGAAGGGAACGCTGAAGGATAACCCACAGGCGGGCTCTGCTCTTGCAGGACCGAGGGGGGTGCCCAGTTCTTGCTCGCGAACCCGACCGGAATCCGGAGCAGGAGCGTTCGCGAGCAAGCTCGCTCCTACGAAAAGCGAAAAGCAGAAACGACAAGGCCCGGCATGCGCCGGGCCTTGTGGATAAAAAGCCCCGGAGAGTGTGCGCCGGGGCCTGGGCAAAGAGCCCAATCAGTCGGTGGTGATCTTCGAGTGCTTCTGGGTGTCCTTCATGGTCACGTAGACCAGCAGCGAGCAGGCGATGCACGCGGTGACGTACCAGTAGAAGCCGCTCTCCATGCCGATGCTCTTGAACCACAGCGCCACGTACTCGGCGGTGCCGCCGAAGATGGATACGGTCAGCGCGTACGGCAGACCCACGCCCAGGGCGCGGATTTCGGTGGGGAACAGCTCGGCCTTCACCACAGCGTTGATCGAGGTGTAGCCGCTGACGATGACCAGTGCGGCCATGATCAGGAAGAACGCGCCCCACCAGGTGTCGATGGTGTGCAGGGTGCTGAGGATCGGGTAGGTGAAAATGGTGCCCAGTACGCCGAAGGCGATCAGGATCGGGCGACGACCGATCTTGTCCGACAGGGCGCCGACGATGGGCTGCAGCAGCATGAACAGGAACAGGGTGGCCGCCGAGATCATGGTGGAGTCGTTCTTGCTCATCCCCACCGTGTTCACCAGGTACTTCTGCATGTAGGTGGTGTAGGTGTAGAAGGCCAGGGTGCCGCCCATGGTCAGGCCGACCACGGTCAGGACTTCCTTGGGATGGCGCATCAGCGAGCGCATCAGGCTTTCCTTGGGCTCTTCCTTCTTGGTGGTGAAGGACTCGGTCTCTTCCATGCCGCGACGCAGGAACATGGCGACGACCGCGCACAGCGCGCCGATGAAGAACGGCACACGCCAGCCCCAGCTTTCCAGCTGCTCGGTGGTCAGGGTCTGCTGCAGCACGATCAGCACTGCCAGGGCGATGAGCTGGCCGGAGATCAGGGTCACGTACTGGAAGCTGGAGAAGAAGCCGCGCTGCTCCTTGTTGGCCATCTCGCTCAGGTAGGTAGCGGAGGTGCCATATTCGCCGCCGACCGACAGGCCCTGCAGCAGGCGCGCGAGCACCAGCAGGATGGGGGCGCCGACGCCGATGGTTTCATAGCTGGGGGTCAGGGCGATGATCAGCGAGCCGAAGCACATCAGCAGGACCGAGGCCAGCAGCGCCGCCTTGCGGCCCTTGCGGTCGGCGTAGATACCCATCAGCCAGCCGCCGATCGGGCGCATCAGGAAGCCCACGGCGAAGATCGCGGCGGTGTTCAGCAGCTGGGCGGTCATGTCGCCCTGGGGGAAGAACGCCTTGGCGAAGTACAGCGAGAAGGCGGCATAGACGTACCAGTCGTACCACTCGACCAGGTTGCCGACCGAACCACTGAAGATCGACTTGATGCGCTGGGAAGTCGTGCGGGGTGCGGCAGAAGCGGAGACGGCGCTTGCGCTATCCATGGGTATTCCTCTTGTCGTTGTTGTCGTCAGGCGTGCGGACTACTCGAAACGTCACGCCGGCGCGCCGCGAGGGCGGCGCAGTGTCGAGGGCGATAGCAGGCAGCGTGCCAAGGCGCGAAAACCGCGCGGCACAAGGGTTTCAGCTGATTTTAAAGTATGGGGGCAGGCGAAGCGGCGCCTATCAGGGCGGGCACTGAGCGGAAATCCGCCGACGCACAAGCGGTGCCGCGGCGTGGGCTCGGTGCGCAATTCAGCCAATCGCGGACGGAGTCGGTATCCGCCGGCACGGTCTACCGCTGGCGGAACAGATCCCCCGGCGTGAAGCCGAACAACCCCTTGAACGACGCGATATATGCCGAGGTCGAGTCATACCCGCAATCCAGCGCCGCCGCCGTCACGCTATCGCCGGCCTCGAGCGAGCCGAGGGAGGCGAGCAGGCGCTGGCGCTGGCGCCACAGGCGGAAGGTCATCCCGGTTTCGCGCTGGAACAGCCGCGACAGGGTCTTCTCCGAGGTGCCGATGCGCTGCGCCCAGTCGCCCAGGGTGTGGCTGTCGGTGGGGTGGTCGATCAGTGTCTGGCACAACTGCAGCAGCCGGGCCTCCTGTGGCATCGGCAGGGAGAAGGCGACTTCCGGCAGGTCGCGCAGCTGGTCCAGCAGCACTTCCACCAGCCGTGATTCGGCGCTGTCGCCCTGTGGATAATCCACCGGCAGCTCGCAGAAGCTCTTGATCAGCTCGCGCGCCAGCGGCGTCACCTCCAGCACCCGGCAGCGGTCCGGCGCCCATCGGCAGGCGTCGTCGCGGATGTACAGGCTGCGCATTTCCGCCTGGGTCGAGGTCACCACTTCATGGTCGAGGAAGGCCGGAATCCAGATCGCCCGCTGCGGCGGCGCGAAGAAGCTGCCTTCGGCCGTGTGTACACCCAGCACTCCGGTGATGGCGTAGGACAACTGCACCCAGGCGTGATGGTGCCTGCTGGTCCAGGAACCCGCGCGCAAACGCTCGGCGCGCGCATAGACCGGCCGCGGCAGGCGGTCGAGCACCGGGATCAGGCGTTGCAGTTCGGGAGCTTGTCCTTTCATCGGCATAGCTTGGGAAAATATCGCTGGAGAATCGAAGTCTGGCAGGCCGCCCCGTCCACCTCAAGCCGGATCAGAGCCGTTGCCGACGTGAACGGCGGCGTTCGAACCCTGAAGGAAGCATCCCACAGCTCGACCGCCGGGCGGCCCGAGTCACTCTGACAGGTGTGGAGAAGGCCCTTGTCTGGCATTATCCGCGCCCGGAAAAACGCGTGGTGTGTTCCGACGGCTGTTGTGTAGATTTCCTACAAGATAGTTGTATACACAATTTGTGTTGATTCGTTTCAACACAGGTTTGTCATGTATCCAATCTTCTGGTCGGCGATCGCCATTGCAGTGCTTCCTGTTGGGGCCGATGCCCTCCAAACAGGCGAAGTTGTCCTGTGAGTCAGGAAATGGCCCGTCCCGTTCACCTGCGTCTTCCCTGCCAAAGGAGCGGACCTTAAGGGGTTCGTCATAAAAGTGGAACATCTGGTCAGGATTGGCGCCAATCTTGCTTTTCCTCGCCAGGCCTGACCGACCGGACAGGTTCCACCGACAATTAAAAACGCAACACGACTGCACTGATTAGGAGCAACGCATGACTCGCACTCTCGCATCCCTGCTGCTCGCCGGCGGGCTGCTCGCGGCCGGGCAGGCCATGGCTGGCGGTGAAGACCTGACCCCGGCGCCGGCTTCCAATGACGGCCCGCTGATCTGGCACAACGAAAGCCTGACCTACCTGTGGGGCAAGAACTTCAAGGTAGACCCGCCGATCCAGCAGACCTTCACCTTCGAGAGCGCGAGCGCCTGGACCTGGGGCGACATCTGGTTCTTCGTCGACCAGATCAACTACAACGGCAAGGAAAGCGCCACCAACGGCAAGAACACCTACTACGGTGAGTTCAGCCCGCGCCTGTCGTTCGGCAAGATCACCGGCACCGACCTGTCCTTCGGTCCGGTCAAGGACGTGCTGCTGGCAACCACCTACGAGTTCGGCGAAGGCGATGTCGAGTCCTACCTGGTCGGTCCGGGCTTCGACCTGGCGCTGCCGGGCTTCGATTACTTCCAGCTGAACTTCTACTACCGCAAGCCCGACGGCAACCGCGTGCCGTCCGGCGCCTGGCAGATTACACCGGCCTGGGCCATTACCTTCCCGGTGGGCAACTCCGACATCCTGTTCGACGGCTTCATGGACTGGGTCGTGAACAACAAGGACGCCAGCTCCAGCCACCGCAACCAGTCGGACTACCACGCCAACCTGCACTTCAACCCGCAGCTGAAGTACGACTTGGGCAAGTCCCTGGGCTACGAAGCCAAGCACCTGTACGTGGGTATCGAGTACGACTACTGGTCCGACAAGTACGGCATCAAGGATTCGCAGTACTTCACCACCGACCAGAACACCGTCAGCGCGCTGGTCAAGTACCACTTCTGATGTTCCCCTCCGACCCCGCCGCCTGGCGGGGTCGGTCTTTTCGAATGTCTTGCGGCATTTTCATTCGCCAGCTGCAAAATCCTGGATTCTTTCGGAAACTGCCTACATCCCATCCGGGTCCCGGCCCATTGGTCGAGCGCTCGCCAACCTCTAGCTTTGCATCTCTTTTGCTTCACCTAGGAGATGTGAGCCATGAAGAAACTGTTGATCGCGGCCATCGCCGCGAGTCTGGGCACCCCCGTACTGGCGGCGCCCCTCGGGCACCCCAACATTCCGCCGACCGAAGTCCACGACAAATCCCACGCAGGTGGCTTCTACCAGGATGTCATCACCCGTTCCCAGCCGGCACCCGTGAAAGATGAGCCGAAAGAGGAACAGAAGGCCGTGGTCGCCACCAACGACTGCGCGCCGCTGTGGGGCGGTGCTACGAAGGACCAGAAGGACCAGGCGCAAGCCGCGAACGGAGCCGGGCAGGATGACAAGGACCGCGCTGGCGCAATCGTTCCGCTGCCGCCGACCTGCTCCGGCATGGGCCTGGCCACGCCGCTGTACGGCCAGCTGACCGTCGGTGAAGCCGTTGGCATCGGCGCCGCGGTCGTTGCGATTGGCGCCGCCATCGGCAACCACGGTGGCGGTGGCGGCCACCACAGCACTTCCGGCACCACCGGCACCACCAAGTGACGCCATGCCCCCGGCCCACCCACGGGGGCTGCCGTGACGGGGGCGGGAGCCGGGTCGCCTGGCGACTCCGGTTCCTGCCCTTTTTCACAGCTCGTGCTTGAATCCCGCCACCCGCCTGGGTTATCCATGCAGCGCCCCCGCTCAATGCACGGACATCCCGCATGACCCTCCAGGTACCCGCCCACACTGCGCCCAACGGCGAAAAGCCCGCCGGCCGCATTCGCCAGAAGAACGAGGAAGCCATCCTCGCCGCCGCCGAGGAGGAGTTCGCCCGCCACGGCTTCAAGGGCACCAGCATGAACACCATCGCCCAGCGCGTCGGCCTGCCCAAGGCCAACCTGCACTACTACTTCAGCAACAAGCTGGGGCTGTACGTGGCGGTGCTGAGCAACATCCTCGAACTGTGGGACAGCACCTTCAACCACCTCACCGTGGACGATGACCCGGCCGTCGCGCTGGCCACCTACATCCGCGCCAAGATGGAATTCTCCCGCCGTTACCCGCAGGCCTCGCGGGTATTCGCCATGGAGATCATCAGCGGCGGCGAATGCCTCTCCGAGCACTTCAGCCAGGACTACCGCACCTGGTTTGCCGGCCGTGCCGCGGTGTTCCAGGCCTGGATCGACGCCGGCAGGATGGACGCCGTGGACCCGGTGAACCTGATCTTCCTGATCTGGAGCAGCACCCAGCACTACGCCGACTTCGCCACCCAGATCGGCTTCGTCACCGGCCGCAAGCGCTTGTCCAGGCAGGACTTCAGCGATGCCAGCGACAACCTCATCCGCATCATCCTCAAGGGTTGCGGGCTGACGCCGCCGGCCTCGGCATGAGTTTCACCCTCGCCGGCCCCGCGGTTTACCAGGAAGACATCCGCAAGAGCCGCTTCCACTGTGTCGCCGCTCCCATCGCCAGCGAGGCAGAGGCCCAGGCCTTCCTTGCCGCCCATCGCGACCCCAGCGCCGGGCACAACTGCTGGGCCTGGAAGCTGGGCAACCAGTACCGCTTCAGCGACGACGGCGAGCCCGGCGGCACCGCTGGCCGGCCCATGTTGGTCGCCATCGAGGGGCAGGACATGGACCGCGTGGTGGTCGTGGTCAGTCGCTGGTTCGGTGGCATCAAGCTCGGCACCGGCGGCCTGGCTCGCGCCTATGGCGGCTGCGCGGCGAAGTGCCTGCAGGACGCCGAACGCATCGAACTGGTGCCCAGCCGCCGCCTGGCATTCGACTGCAGCTTCGCCGAGCACGCGCTGTTCAAGGCGCGAGTGCTGGCGCTCGGCGCCAGCGTCGAAGACGAAGGCTTTGGCGCCGAAGGCGTGCGCATCACGCTGAGCCTGCCGACTACCCAGGTCGAGCCGCTGCAGAAGCTGCTGGGCGACCTCAGCCGTGGGCGCGTCCTGGCGCAGTTGCTGGACACCTGATTCTTCTCCCCAAACACCGTGGAACCGCCTGTGGATAACCTGTGGCAGGACCTCTCCTGCCCACGTACTCCGCAGCCTTCAGCGTTTCGCTTGTTTTTTGATCAATTGCTGTCGGGCCTGTTGAGCAAAATATGAACAAGCTGTGGAAAAGGTGTGGGTGAAATTCCCCCTGAACGTCGTCAGACGCCACTTCTGACCACTCGGTGAATTATTCACTGGATTGATGCAGGGCTTGCAGGGCCTGGGCTCGGGCTTTCTGACGGATTCGCGGGCGGCGTCCGGAGGGTTGGGGGCAAGTCTCTGGACAATCTGTGGGCAACTTGTGGGCAAGGTGTCTCGCCGGCGAGACACCTCGTGCGCTGATCGGTCGTCATCACCCGCCAGCCATAGCGAAAAGCCCGCCGCTTCGCTTGGAAAATCTGTGGGTAACTCTGGGGAAAAGGCGCCGGCACGAGGCCGGCGCCAGAGCCGTTCAAAGGCGGAACTGCGCCATCTGCCGTGCCAGGTCATCGGCCAGGTTGCGCAGCTCGCGGCACTGTTCTCGGCCGTGCTGCACTTCGCGGGTAGTGGCGTGGGCGAGGTCGGCGATGCCCTGCACGTTGCGGTTGATCTCCTCGGTCACCGCCGACTGCTCTTCGGTGGCTGTGGCGACCTGGTGGTTGATGTCGCTGATGCGCTCCACCTGGTCGGCGATGGCGCCCAGCGAGGCGCCGGCCTGTTCGCTGGCGGCCAGGCTCTGCCCGGTGGTCTGCTGGCTGGACTGCATCGAGCGGACCGCGGCCTCCGCGCCGCCCTTCAGGCGCTGGATGATCGTGAGGATCTCGTCGGTCGAGCCCTGGGTGCGGCTGGCCAGTGTGCGTACCTCATCGGCCACCACGGCGAAGCCACGGCCCAGTTCGCCGGCGCGCGCGGCCTCGATGGCGGCATTGAGGGCGAGCAGGTTGGTCTGCTCGGACACGCCACGGATCACCGCCAGCACCTGGTCGATGCTTGCCACCTGGCCGGCCAGTTCGCCCACGGCACCGGCCGCTTCGCCGATCTCCCCGGACATGCGCTGGCCGACCTGCAGCGAGCCGCCGACCACGCGCCGTGCTTCGCCGGCTTCCTCGCGCGCCTGCTGCGAGGCGCTGGCGGCCTGCTCGGCGTTACGGGCGATTTCCTGCACGGTGCTGCCCATTTCGTTCACCGCCGTGGCGACCATGTCGGTCATTTCCTGCTGGCGACCGGCGCGGTCGGCGGTGTTGTCCACCACCTGCGCCACTTCGCCGACGGTGCGCAGCAGTTGCTGGCTGGTGCCGAGCACGGCGCCAATCAGCGCGCGCTGGCCCTCGAGGAAGCGATTGAAGCCGCGGGCCAGGTCGCCCAGTTCATCGGCACGGCTGTCGTCCAGGCGGCGGGTGAGATCACCACCGCCACCGCCGATCTCCAGCAACGCGCGGGTGACCTGGCGGATCGGCCGGGCCAGGCTGCGCGCCATCAGCACCACCAGCGCCAGGCAGAGCAGGGCGACCACGGCGCCGGCGAGGCCGGAGAAGGCCAGCGCCTCGCGGGCGTCGGCGTAGATTTCCGCTTCCGGCACTTCGCTCACCAGGGTCCAGCCCAGGTCATGCAGCGGCAGGCTGGCGGCCAGGTAGTCCTCGCCGTCGCGCTCGAAGCGGGCGCTGTGGAAGCCCTGCTGGCCGAGCAGCGCGCTTGCGGCGCTGGCACCGATCAGGTCGCCGAGATTGCGCCCCTTGGGCAGCGAGGCATCGGGATGGATCTGCACCTGGCCGTCGTTCTTCACCAGGTACACGCGTCCTGACCGGCCGAAGCGGAAATCGCGGATCAGCGTCGACAGCTCGCGCATCTCCAGGCCCAGCCCGGCGATGCCCAGCAGCTTGCCGTCGCGCTCCACGCGCTGGTCGATGAACAGCGCCAGTTCGCCGGTGCTGCCATCGGTGTCGATGTTCCACATGCGCGGCTTGCCGCTGTCGATGAAACGGAAGTACCAGCTGTCCTTCGGCTCGCTGCGGCTGAGCGTGCGCTCCTTGCCCTTGTCGCTGTAATAGGCGCCGCTGGCGTTGGAGGTGATCAGCGCAGAGAAGGCCTTCTGGGAGGCGCGGATGCCACCCAGGTAGCGGGTGAAGTCGGCCAGTTTCTCCGGGCTTTCGCCGGCGGCCAGCCAGTCCTGCACCAGGGTGTTGTCGGCGATGCCGGCCGCTGCGGTGATGGGGCCGGTGAGGCGTTTCTCGAAGTCGTTGGCAATCGCCTGGATGCTCGCCGGCAATGCCTGTTCGAGCAGGTAGCGCTCGCTCAGGCGGTTGACCAGCACGGCATACAGGCCGAGGACGATGAGCAGGCTGATGAGCAGGGCGGCGCCCATGCTGAGGATGAGCTGGGTCTGGATACTTCGCAGGCGCATGTTCTTGTTTTCCTCCGAACGCACAACGAAACGCCCGCCAGTGGCGGGCGAAGAGACGGGGTCGTTGAATGTATCGGCGGAGGCGGGAAAAACTGTTGTCCCGTTGGTCAGGTTTTTGCGTTTTCCGGCAGATCGCTGCACGAACCTTCGCTGCAGAGCGCGGCCCACTCCACGCCTTCGCGCATCTGCCGGGCGGGGGCGTCCTGGTGATAGCGGGCGATGACCTGGGCGGCCACCGAGATGGCCACTTCCAGCGGGCGCTTGCCGGGGACTTCGGAGAGACCGATGGGGCAATGCATCTGCGCGATCACCTCCTGTGGATAACCATGCTGTTCCAGCCTCATCTGGAAGCGCCGGGCCTTGGTGCGCGAGCCGATCATGCCGAGGAAGCCCGCGTCGCCGCGCTTGAGCACCGCCTCGGCGATGGCGTAGTCCAGCGGGTGGTTGTGGGTCATGACCAGGAAGTAGCTGCTCGGCGGCGCTTCATGCACGGCATCTTCCGGCTCCTCCAGCAGGCGCATGCGCACGCCCTCGGGAACGGTCTGTGGAAACTCCGCCGCCCGGCTGTCCACCCACTCCAGGCGCAGCGGCAGCCCCGCCAGCAGCGGCGCCAGCGCACGGCCCACGTGGCCGGCGCCGAACAGCACCACCTGCGGTCCGCGCGCGGCAAAGCATTCGAACAGCAGGCTGGCGCGCCCGCCGCAGCATTGGCCCAGCCGCGCGCCGAGGGGGAAGTGCTCCAGCGCCTGGCTGTTCTTGCCGGCCAGCAGCAGCTGGCGCGCGTGCTCGATGGCGGCGAACTCCAGATGGCCGCCACCGATGGTGTCGAAGGCTTCCCCGGCAGTGACCAGCATCTTGCTGCCGGACTCGCGGGGCGTGGAGCCCTGCACGCCGATCACGGTGATCAGCACGTAGGGCTCGGCGCTGTCGCGCAGGCGGGCGATGGCTTCCATCCAGTGGCGGGTCATGCTGGGTTCTCCTGGCGCATCGCCTCACAGGCCCAGAGTACCCGCTCCGGCGTCGCCGGCGTATCCAGGTCGGGGCTCAGGCGGTAATCCGCGAGGCTGGCGATGGCGTCGCGCAGGGCCGACCACACCGAGATCGCCAGCATGAACGGTGGCTCACCCACGGCCTTGGACAGGTACACGCTGTCTTCCTCGTTGGGACGCTCGAACAGTGCCACACGGAAGTCTTCCGGAGCGTCGCTCACGGCCGGGATCTTGTAGGTCGCCGGCCCCACGGTGAGCAGCTTGCCGGTGTCGTCCCAACGCAGCTCCTCAGTGGTCAGCCAGCCCATGCCCTGGACGAAGCCACCCTCGATCTGGCCGATGTCGATGGCCGGGTTCACGCTGCGGCCGACGTCGTGGAGGATGTCCACCCGAGGCACACGGTACTCGCCGGTCAGCGTGTCCACTTCCACCTCCGATACCGCCGCGCCATAGGCGAAGTAGAAGAACGGGTGGCCCTGGCCCTTCTCGCGGTCGTAGAAGATCTTTGGCGTGCGGTAGAAACCGGTGGCGGAGAGCTGGATGCGCGCGAAGTAGGCCGCCTGGATGACCTCGGTGAAGCCCAGGTGCTGCGCCCCGACGGTCACTCCGCCGTGCTCGAAACGTATCTCCTGCGGCTTGACCCCATCGCGTTCGGCGAGGAAGTCGATCAGGCGCTTCTTCAGCGTGCGGGCGGCATCGCGGGCGGCCATGCCGTTCAGGTCGGTGCCGCTGGAGGCGGCGGTGGGCGAGGTGTTGGGCACCTTGTCGGTGCGCGTGGCGGTGATCACCACGCGCTCCAGCGGCACCTGGAATTCCTCGGCGACGATCTGCGCGACCTTGGTGTTCAGGCCCTGGCCCATCTCGGTGCCACCATGGTTCAGCTGGATGCTGCCGTCGGTGTAGAGGTGGACCAGCGCGCCCGCCTGGTTGAGGTGCTGCGCGGTGAAGGAAATACCGAACTTCACTGGCGTCAGCGCCAGGCCCTTTTTCAGTACCGGGCTCCGTGCATTGAACCCGTGGATCGCCGAGCGCCGCGCGGCGTAGTCGCTGCTCTGTTCCAGCCGCGCGATCAGTTCGCCCAGCAGGTTGTGCTCGACCTTCTGGTGGTAGGGCGTCAGCTCCCTGCCCATTCCGCCGTAAAGGTTGAGCTTGCGCACCTCCAGCGGGTCCTTGCCCACCGCGCGGGCGATGTCGTCCATGGCGCGCTCGATGATCATCATCCCCTGCGGCCCGCCGAAGCCGCGGAAGGCTGTGTGCGAGACGATGTTGGTGAAACTGCGGTAGCCGGAGATGGCGACGTCGGGGATGAAGTAGGCGTTGTCGGCGTGGAACATCGCGCGGTCGACGATGGCGTCGGAGAGGTCCGGCGAATGCCCGCAGTCGCCCACCAGGTCGAGTTGCGCGGCGAGCAGCCGGCCGCCGTCGTCGAAGCCGATGCGGTAGCGGTTGTGGAAGGGATGGCGCTTGCCGGTCAGGCGCATGTCCTCGGCGCGCGGCAGGCGCAGCTTGACCGCACGGCCGGTCTTGTTCGCCAGCAGCGCGGCGAGGCAGGCGAAGGGCGCGGCCTGGGTTTCCTTGCCGCCGAAGCCACCGCCCATGCGCCGCACTTCCACGGTGACCTTGGCCAGCGGGATGGCCAGCACTTCGGCCACCAGTTTCTGCACTTCGCTCGGGTGCTGGCTGGAGGTGTGCACCAGCATGCTGCCGTCGTCGCCGGGCAGAGCGAGCGAGGCCTGGCCTTCGAGGTAGAAATGCTCCTGGCCGCCGATGAACTGGCGGGCTTCCAGCACCTGAGGAGCGCTCTCCAGCGCTGCCTGCGCGTCGCCCCGGCGCATGTGGTGCGGCGGTCGCACGAAGCGTTCCTCGGCCTTGGCCCGCAGCGGGTCGATCAGCGGGTCTTCCTTCGCGTATTCGACTTTCGCCAGACGCACCGCGCGGCGTGCCTGGAGCAGGCTTTGCGCGGCAACGGCGAAGAGCGCCTGGCCGTGGTATTTCACCCGCTCGCCCGCCAGCAGCGGGTCGCCGGGGAACACTGGGCCGATGTCGGTGTGGCCGGGTACGTCGTCCAGGGTCAGCACGGCCACCACGCCGGGCGCGTTGCGCACGGCGTCGAGGTCAAGGGAGAGTACGGCACCGCAGGCGATTTCAGTCAGGGCGACGGCGGCGTGCAGCAGGTCGCGCGGCTCCTTCAGGTCGTCCACATAGCGCGCGGCGCCGCTCACGTGCAGCGTGGCGCTGTCGTGCTCGCGGGGCTTGCCCGCGCTGTGGATGGCGACCGCGACGCCGTTGCTGGCCAGCGGTGGCAGGCTACGCATGGCGCACCTCCGCAGGGCTTTGGGTCCATTCCAGTAGTGCGCGCTGCAACAGGTTCTGTGCCACCTTCAGCCGATAGGCGGCGCTGGCGCGCAGGTCGTCGATGGGCTGGAAATCCTGCGGGATCGCCGCTTGTGCGGCGGCCACGGCGTCGGCGTCGAAGGGCCTGCCGCGCAGGGCCGCTTCGGTCCTTGCGCCGCGCAAGGGGGTAGCCGCCATGCCGCCGCAGGCAAGGCGCGCGTCAGTGACGATGCCGGCATCGTCGAAGTCCAGGCGCAGGGCCAGGCAGACGGCGGAAATATCGTCGTCACGGCGTTTGGAAATCTTGTCGACGCGGAACCGCTGGTTGCCGCGCAGGCGCGGAATCAGCAGCGCTTCGATGTACTCGCCGGGTTGCAGGAGTGTCTGCCGGTAGCCGGTGAAGAAGCTTTCGATGGCGACCTCGCGCACGGCTCCCGCCTTGCGCAGGCGCAGCCGGGCATCCAGCGCCAGCAGCACCGGCGGCATGTCGCCGATGGGCGAGGCGTTGGCGATATTGCCGCCCAGCGTGCCGCGCTGGCGAATCTGCAGCGAGCCCAGGCGCTCCAGCAGGGGAGCGACGCCGGGGAATTCCCGCAGCGCTTCGAGGCAGTCGGCGTAGGTCCGCGCCGCGCCGATCAGCAGGTGCCCAGGATGGACTTCCAGGCGCTGCAGTTCGCTCACCCGGTCGAGGTGGATCAGCGCCGGGAAGGTCTTCAGGTTCTGCGTGGCTTCCAGCGCCAGGTCGGTGCCGCCGGCGATCAGTCGTGCCTGTGGGTGACGCTGCAGCAGGGTATCCAGCTCATCCAGCGAGGCGGGCAACCAGGCCCGCGCCTCGCCGTCATGCAGTGCGCCGGCTGTGGATATCTCCTCAAGACGGGCGACGGTGAGGGCGGTGTTCTGGGCGAAGCGGTCGTGGCAGGGCTGCCCGGCGATCTGCGCAGCGGCGTCGAGGATCGGCCGGTAGCCGGTGCAGCGGCACAGGTTGCCGGAGAGTGCGGTCAGTGCCGTTTCGCGGTCGTGCGGCGGCGGCGAGTGGCGCCAGGCGAACAGCGACATGACGATGCCCGGCGTGCAGAAGCCGCACTGCGAGCCGTGGCAGTCCACCATCGCCTGTTGTACCGGGTGCAGCGCGCCAGGCTCGCCAAGGTGCTCCACGGTCAGTACCTGACGGCCGTGAACCGCACCCAGCAGCGTGATGCAGGCGTTCACCGCACGGTAGCGCAGCGCTTCGCCTTCAGGCTCGGCGAGCACCACGGTGCAGGCGCCGCAGTCACCCGAGGCGCAGCCCTCCTTGGTGCCGGTGCGCGCGCGGTGGATGCGCAGGTAGTCGAGCAGGCTGGTCTCGGGCGCGAAGCCGTCGGCCTGGACCGTTTCGTCGCCGAGCAGGAACTGGATCATCGGGAGTCCTCGTCGTCATGCGTGCGGCAGCGCCGCTTCGCGAAGGCTGTCCGTAGACGTCGAGAGCCTCGTGGCGAAGGGCTCTCACGCACAAGCATAGGCTCGCGGGCAGGCTTGACCAGTGGGGCAGGAAAACCGCTTCGCTCGAAAAGCTTCGAAGCGCCGTACGTCGTGACTGGCGTTGTCCTCGCGGCGCTTTCGGGCGAAGGTGGGTTGACCATTGCATGGGGTAAACGCTGATAACGGCCGGGCCAGACGCTTTGCGTCACGAATCCGGGCGTAGGACGCTACGAATCGCCTGATAGGAAACTTCTTCCTTTTATAGTTCTCTCCATAGAGAGACTCAATTTTCGTGATGCCCTAAATCAATGGGCATTCATTGTCATCAGGCGATAATCTTGCCCCTGTCGAATTTCAACCGATCGACCACTCGATTAAACGACAACTCTCTACGAGGAATTGCCTAATGAATCTGATCAACACCGCCGTTCAACCGTTCAAGGTCAACGCTTTCCACAATGGCAAGTTCATCGAAGTCACCGAGCAGTCCCTGAAGGGCAAGTGGTCCGTTCTGATCTTCATGCCGGCAGCTTTCACCTTCAACTGCCCGACCGAGATCGAAGACGCTGCCAACAACTACGCCGCCTTCCGTGAAGCAGGTACCGAGGTCTACATCGTGACCACCGATACCCACTTCTCCCACAAGGTGTGGCACGAGACTTCCCCGGCCGTTGGCAAAGCCCAGTTCCCGCTGATCGGCGACCCGACCCACCAGCTGACCAACGCCTTCGGCGTACACATCCCGGAAGAAGGCCTGGCGCTGCGCGGCACCTTCGTGATCAACCCGGAAGGCATCATCAAGACCGTCGAAATCCACTCCAACGAGATCGCTCGTGACGTCGGCGAAACCCTGCGCAAGCTGAAAGCTGCCCAGTACACCGCCGCTCACCCGGGTGAAGTCTGCCCGGCCAAGTGGAAAGAAGGCGAGAAGACCCTGGCTCCGTCCCTGGACCTGGTCGGCAAGATCTAAGAACGATCGGGAAGCGGTTGCGCGGCGGCTCCCGCCACGCAACCATCGGGCGTCCGCCCACGAAAGCTTCCCGAGCCGTTTGGCAACACCCCGAGGATGCCTACCGGCATCCTCCCTACCCAAGCCAAAAGCGTGCGTAGGGTGGGCTGAAAAGCCCGCCGGGGAACCCTTTTGCTCAGATTCCGAGGATTTGAATCATGTTGGACGCCACGCTTAAAACCCAGTTGAAGGCCTACCTGGAAAAGGTCCAGCAGCCGTTCGAGATCGTCGCGTCCCTCGATGACAGCGACAAATCCCGCGAAATGAGCGAGCTGCTGCACGAAATCGTCGGCCTGACCGACAAGATCACCCTGCGTGAAGATGGCAGCGACGCTCGCAAGCCGTCCTTCTCGCTGAACCGCCCCGGGGCGAACATCGGCCTGGCTTTCGCCGGCATCCCCATGGGTCACGAATTCACCTCCCTGGTGCTGGCGCTGCTGCAGGTCGGCGGCCACCCGTCCAAGCTCGAAGCCGAAGTGATCGAGCAGATCAAGGGCATCCAGGGTTCGTTCGTGTTCGAAACCTACTTCTCGCTGTCCTGCCAGAACTGCCCGGACGTGGTCCAGGCGCTGAACCTGATGGCCGTGCTCAACCCGAACATCCGCCACGTCGCCATCGACGGCGCGCTGTTCCAGGAAGAAGTCGAGCGCCGCCAGGTGATGGCTGTCCCGAGCATCTACCTCAACGGTGAAGTGTTCGGCCAGGGCCGCATGGGCGTGGAAGAAATCCTCGCCAAGATCGACACCGGCGCCGCTGCCCGCGAAGCCGAGAAGCTGTCGGCCAAGGAAGCGTTCGACGTACTGGTCGTCGGCGGTGGCCCGGCTGGCGCTGCGGCGGCCATCTATGCCGCTCGTAAAGGCATCCGTACCGGCGTCGCGGCGGAGCGCTTCGGCGGCCAGGTGCTGGACACCATGGCGATCGAGAACTTCATCTCGGTGACCGAGACCGAAGGCCCGAAACTGGCTCGTCAGCTGGAAGAACACGTCAAGCACTACGACGTCGACATCATGAACCTGCAGCGCGCCAGCGCGCTGATTCCGGCGAAGACTGCCGGCGGCCTGCACGAAGTGCAGTTCGAGGGCGGCGGCAGCCTGAAGGCCAAGTCGCTGATCCTGGCCACCGGCGCCCGCTGGCGCGAAATGGGCGTGCCGGGCGAGAAGGAATACAAGGCCAAGGGCGTGTGCTTCTGCCCGCACTGCGACGGCCCGCTGTTCAAGGGCAAGCGCGTGGCGGTGATCGGCGGCGGCAACTCCGGCGTCGAAGCGGCCATCGACCTGGCCGGCATCGTGTCCCACGTGACCCTGCTGGAGTTCGACAGCAAGCTGCGCGCCGATGCCGTGCTGCAACGCAAGCTGTTCAGCCTGCCGAACGTTGACGTGATCACCAGCGCGCTGACCAGCGAAGTGAAAGGCGATGGCCAGAAGGTCACCGGCCTGGTCTACAAGGACCGCAACTCGGAAGAGTTCAAGTCCGTCGACCTGGAAGGCATCTTCGTGCAGATCGGCCTGCTGCCCAACAGCGAATGGCTCAAGGGCACCATCGAGCTGACCCCGCGTGGCGAGATCATCGTCGACGCTCGCGGTGAAACCTCGCTGCCGGGCATCTTCGCCGCCGGTGACGTGACCACCGTACCGTACAAGCAGATCGTGATCGCGGTCGGCGAAGGCGCCAAGGCGTCGCTCTCCGCCTTCGACCACCTGATCCGCTCCTCCGCGCCAGCCTGATGACCTCGCGCTAGAGAAAGAAACGCCCGGTTCACGCGAGTGAACCGGGCGTTTTCTTTTGGATGATATTTACCTGCTGGTCCTGACGCGCGGGGTTAGCACCCTCTCCCTAACCCTCTCCCTGAAGGGAGAGGGGACTGTCCGGCAGACGCGGATATCTCTGCGCCCTCCGGCTGACTTCGAAAAGTATCGATGTAGAGGACGGCTCCCTCTCCCTTCAGGGAGAGGGCGGGGGAGAGGGCCAGCCTCGCTCCGAATCTTCAGAGAATCGGCGATACCAGCCGCGCCACGCGCATTCCCAGCTGCTGCAGCCGGTGCACGCGCTTGCGGTCGTCCAGGGTCATCTCAACCGACTGCGCGAAGTCCTCTTCCAGCATGGTCTCCACGTCGCGGGCGAAGCCTTCGTCGACGGTGATCACCATGATCTCGAAGTTCAGGCGGAAGGAGCGGTTGTCCAGGTTGGCACTGCCCACCGCGGCGCTGTCGTGGTCGATCAGCACCACCTTCTGGTGCAGGAACCCCGGCTGGTAGCGGAACACCCGCACGCCGGCGCGCACGGCGTCCAGCGCGTACAGGCTGGAGGCGGCGTAGACCGTCTTGTGGTCCGGTCGCGAGGGCAACAGGATGCGCACGTCCACGCCGCGCAGTACCGCCAGGCGCAGGGCCGCGGCGACGGCTTCGTCCGGGACGAAGTACGGCGTGGTGATCCACACCCGCTCCACCGCCGCATTGATCGATTCGACGAAGAACAGCGAGCAGGTTTCCTGGGTGTCCGCCGGGCCGCTGGGCACCACCTGGCAGAGCATCCCGGCGTCGTCGTAACCGTCGGGCAGGATCAGCGTCGGCAGCGCATGAGTGGCCCAGAACCAGTCCTCGGCGAAGCACTCCTGCAGGCAGGCCACCGCCGGACCGTGCAGTTCGATGTGGGTGTCGCGCCAAGGTGCCAGCGGCGGCTTCTCGCCCAGGTATTCGACGCCGACGTTGTGCCCGCCGACGAAACCGCGCACGCCGTCGACCACCACGATCTTGCGGTGGTTGCGGAAGTTCACCTGGAAGCGGTTGATCATCCCGCTGCCGGTGCTGAAGGCATGCACCTGCACGCCGCCCTGGCGCAGGCGCTCGATGTAGCGACGCGATAGCGCGTGGCTGCCGATGCCGTCATACAGCAGGAACACATCCACGCCGTTGGCTGCACGCTCCAGCAGCAGCTGCGCGAGGCGCTGGCCGAGGGCGTCGTCACGGATGATGAAGAACTGCACGAGGATGACTTTCTGCGCGCTGGAAATGGCCTCGAACATCGCATCGAAGGATGCCTTGCCGTTCACCAGCAGGCGCACCTTGTTGTTCGCCAGCGTCGGCATGCGCGCCAGCCCGACCATGGCCTTGAGCGCCTTGTAGGCGTGGTACTGGCGGGCGGCGAGGGCCTCTTCCACCCAGGGACGCCAGTCCAGTTCGGCGGCGGCGACGTGCATTTCCTCGTTGGCCTGCCGGCGCGCACCGATGTAGGCGTCGAAGCGGCTGCGGCCGAAGACGAGGTAGGGCACCAGCGTCAGCAGCGGCATGAACACCAGTGAGGTCGCCCAGGCGATGGCGCCCTGCGCGGTGCGCACGCTGAGCACGGCGTGGACCGCGGCGATGATCCCCAACAGCTGGATGACGACCAGGAAGTGGGCGATGTAGGTGGTGTACTGCATGGGCGCGCGATCGGTTCCTTGTGGTCGGCGGTGTGCCTGAGCCTAGTTGACTCCCGGCGGCTGCGGCCAGCGGCTGACGGGGCCGCGCCAGTGTTCGTAGGTCTTGCCCAGACGCAGTACCTCGATGTCGGCGAAGCGCGGGCCGACGATCTGCAGGCCAATGGGCATGCCCGCGCTGGTGAAGCCACAGTTGATTGAGAGCGCCGGTTGCTCGGACATGTTCCAGGGCACGGTGAAGCCGATGTGCTCGAAGGGCAGCGCCGGGTCGTTGGTGGGCGAGGCCCACTCGGCCGGGAAGGCGGCGACCTGGTTGGTCGGCGAGAGCAGGAAGTCTATCTCGTGGAATTGCTCGGCGGCCCGTCGACGCATGTCGAAAGTGCGGTTGTAGCCGCGCACCGCGTCGGCGCCGCTGACCGAGGCGCCGCCCTCGGCCCACTGGTAGATGTACGGCAGCACCTTGGCCTGGCGCTCGCGGGGCAGGTTCTCCAGCTCGGCCCACAGGCGTGCGCGCCAGAACTTGTCGAGCCCATCGAGCAGCTCGCGGTCGAGGATCGGCTGCACTTCGACGATCTCCGCTCCCGCATTGGCGAAGCGCCGCGCGACCGCCTCGACGGCGGCTCGGACTTCCGCATCCGGTTGCAGGCCGCAACCTGGATCGAGCTGCAGGCCGATGCGCAGGCCCTGCACGTCCAGTTCCTCGATGTGCCAGTCCAGGTCCGCCGGCGGCAGCGCCGTGGCGTCGCGCCAGTCCGGGCGGGCGAGGTGCTTCATCATCAGCGCCGCATCGTCCAGCGTGCGGGTCATCGGCCCGGCGCAGCGTCCGGTGTAGTACGGGTCGATGGGAATGCGCCCGAAGCTCGGCTTGAAGCCGACCAGGCCGCACCAACCCGCTGGCAGGCGGACCGAGCCGCCGATGTCGGTGCCGATGTGCAGCGGCCCGTAGCCGGCGGCGGCCGCCGAGGCGGCGCCGGCGCTGGAGCCGCCGGGGTTCATGCGCAGGTCCCAGGGATTGCGCGCCAGTTCGTGGAAGCTGGAAAGCCCGGAGGAGAGCATGCCGAAGTCCGGTACCGTGGTCTTGCCCAGCAGGATCGCGCCAGCCTCGAACATCCGCGCGGCAGGCGGTGCGTCGCCGGTTGAAGGTTGCAGCAGGGTGGCGGCGCTGCCCTGGGGAATCGGGTCGCCACGGGTGGCGATCAGCTCCTTGATGGTCACCGGCACGCCATCCAGTTCGCCGCAGGGCGCGCAGCGGATCCAGCGCGCCTCGGAGCGCCGCGCCTGCTCCATCGCCCGCTGCGGATCGAAGGCGAAGAGCGCGCAGAGTTGCGGCTCCCAGCGGTCGATGTGAGCGATCAGATGCTCCAGGTACTCGACGGGGGATAGCTGGTGCGAGCGGTACAGGGCCAGCAATTCGACGGCGGACAGGTCGTGCAACGGTGGCATGGCGGTCTCCGGCGTGGGGCTATGCCTCACCCTAGCCGAATCCGCGCCGCGATGGGATAGGCGCGGTCGTCACACCGCGCGCCGTCTTTCGTCGGATCAGGCGCGCTGGCGCGATTGCTGGTCGATCAGGTACTGCAGGCGATACAGATGACGGTAGCCCGATTCCCAGGCGCCGTGGCCGGATTTCACGTTGATGTGCCCGGCGGAGGGCAGGATCACCGTCTCGGCGCCCCAGGTGCGGCCAAGGATCAGCGCGCGCTGCGGGCTGCAGGCGGCATCGTTGTCCGAACCCACCAGCACGGCGGGGAAGGGCAGGTTCTGCGCGGCGATGGGGGCGAAATTGCGCAGGGCCTCGTGGCAGGTTTCCCGCTCCACGTCAGCTGGGGCCACCAGCAAGGCGCCCTCGACCTGGGCAAGGGTGCGGCGGTCGGCGCGGGCCGCCCAGGAGGCGACGGTGACGCAGCCCAGGCTGTGGGCAATGAGCACCACGCGGCCCGGTTCGCGGCGGATTTCACGGTCCAGCTCGGCGACCCAGTCGTTGTGCCGCGGGGTGATCCAGTCCTGCTGCTGCACCCGCGCGGCATTCGGCAGGGCGCGCTGCCAGTGGCTCTGCCAATGGGCGTCATCGGAACCGTGCCAGCCCGGCACGATCAGGTAGCGAATGCGTTCATTGCGCATGGAGCGGCCCTCTCGAATCGTCATGAGAAGGCATTCTAGGGAGGGTTTTAATATTCGTTAAGGAATAAGAAATTCTTTGCTTATGCAGTATTTCTATCTAACGAATAGCAATAAGACCTCAGTCCTGCGCCCGGCGCAGCGGACAGCAGCGCGCCAGGATGCCTTCCAGGTTGAGGTCGGGCATGGCGTATTCGCGCAGGGCCTTGGCAGTCTGCTCGACGTAGTCGCGGGTGGTGCCGAAGTGGCCCTGGGCGCTGTCGAGCACATGCTGGACGATGTTGTCGGGCAGGGAGCCGGCGTAGCTGGGCAGGTGGCGCTCGAGGACGAAGCCCAGGGCACGCACGCGGCTGCCGTCGTCGAGGCGGCAGTTCAGCCATTCCGGGCGGTAGGAGGCGTAGGGCATCTCCCGTTCCCACAGCGCGTAGAGGTTGGCGTCGAGGTTGTCGTCGGGCAGGCGGAAGGCGAAGCCGGCGCAGGAGCCGCCACGGTCCAGGCCGAGCACCAGGCCCGGCGCTTCCGGGGTGCCGCGGTGGGTGAGGGACCACAGGTAGAGCCCGCGATGGTAGCCATGCACCCGCGCGCGGCGTGCCTCGGCCACCGGGAATTCCGGGCGCCAGATCAGCGAGCCGTAGGCGAACAGCCACACCGGGCCGGCGCCGTGTTCGCTCATGGTGATGTCGAGCGAGGCGCGCAGCTGTGCGGGTGTGAAGCGTTCCGGCACCCCCAGTGTCGGCGGATAGAACGGGCCTTCCGAAGCGGGAGACGATGTCATGCGGTACCCCTCAGGTCTCCAGACTGTCATCAACTTAGTGGAACAGCGGCGGCCACGGAAGGGCCTGAAAGGCATAGGTTTATTGCCAGGGTGGGGATGACGACGAACGGCGGGTGGTTTGGCAGGCGCAGCAGCCACTGGCGCTCTGGTAGGGCGCATAACGCGCCAGCGTTATCCTCCGTCGGGCAGGTGGCGGATAACCCGTTCCGGGTTATGCGCCCTACGTGAGCAACCGTCATCGGCGCGAAACGCGCGGATAAAAAAAGGCCGCTCACCCCTGCCTGAGTATTGGGAGAGCGGCCTTGAAGCTCGGTACGTTGTGGAGGTCCCTTTCTACACCCGCTCTGTTTCAGGTGTCTTACAGGTGCCTCAGCGCGCGGTGATCACCGCCAGTTTGGTAATCCCCGCCTTCTCGATGGAGGCCATGGCCTTGGCTACCTGGCCGTAGTTCACCGTCTCGTCGGCCTGCAGCTGCACCCGGACTTCGGCGTCCTTGGCCTTGGCCGCGGCCAGGTTGCTCTGCAGCAACTCCGGCTGGATCTCGTCCTTGTTGATGAACCACTTGCCGGCGCCGTCGATGCTCACCACCAGCGGGTCCTTCTGCTCCGGCGGGGCGACCGCCTCGGTCTTGGGCAGGTTGATCGGGATGGCGTTGGTCAGCAGCGGCGCGGTGACGATGAACACCACCAGCAGCACCAGCATCACGTCCACCAGCGGGGTCACGTTGATCTCGGAGAGAACTTCGTCGCTGTCCTGGGTCGAGAAGGCCATGTCAGCTCGCCTCCTTCACGCTGGCGCCGGCAGCCGGTTTGCGCGCGGCGGTGGGCAGGGTGACGACACGGAAGGCGCTCTTCTGCGCGAGGCTGTAGAAGTCGTGGGCGAAGTCGTCGAGGTCGGCCGCGGTGAGCTTCAGGCGACGGAGGAAGTAGTTGTAGACCAGCACCGCCGGCACGGCGACGGCGATACCCACACCGGTGGCGATCAGCGCGCTGCCGATGGGGCCGGCGACGGTTTCCAGGCTGGCGGAGCCCGCCGCGCTGATGCCCTTGAGTGCTTCCATGATGCCCCACACGGTGCCGAACAGGCCGATGAAGGGCGAGGTGGAACCGATCGAGGCAAGTACCGCCAGGCCCGATTCCAGGGAGCGGCGCTCACGCTGGATCTGCTGGCGCAGGGCGCGTTCGAGGCGGTCCTGGTGGTTGATCGACTGGGCCAGATCCGGCTGGCCGTTGTCCTGCACCTGAATGGCGGCGAAACCGGCCTGGGCGACACGTGCCCCGGCGCCGGGCTTGCCGGCGGCCTGGTCACCGGCCGATTCGAGGCTGGTGGCGCTCCAGAACTGCTTCTGGAAGCGCTTGTCCTGGGACTTCTGGCGGGTGAACTGGACGCCTTTCACCAGGGCCAGCGCCCAGGTGACGACGGAGAAGCCGACCAGCAGCCAGATGACTGCGCCTTCGACGGATTCCAGGGGGTTCAGGGGCAGACTCATGGGTGTTCTCCTTCCGCGTTTCTCGTGCGGCTGATCTGGGCAAGTTGAATCAATGCAATTTGAAATCGATGGGTACGCTGACCCAGCCGTCCTGGGCCACGTCGCCGCGCTTGGCGGGGACGAAGCTCCAGCGTTTCACCGCGCGCACCGCGGCATCGTCCAGGGCGTCGCGGCCGCTGCTCTTCTGCACCTGGATCTCGCTCGGGCTACCGCTGGCGAGGACGTGCACACGTAGCAGCACGGTGCCTTCCCAGCCACGGCGCTGGGCCAGGGGCGGGTATTCCGGCGCCGGGTTCTTCAGGTAGCCGGCGCTGGCCGAGGGCGGCGTCAGCGGGGCTGGCGCCGGTGCTGCCGGGGCGGGCGGAGCCGGTTGCGGCGGCGGGGTTTCGGCCTTGGGCGGCGTGGGTTGCTCGACCGGCTTGGGCACGGGCTTGGGCATGGCCACCGGCTTCGGCTTGGGTTTGGGGATCGGCTTGGGCGGCGGCGGTTTCACCGCGTTCTCATCCACCACCGGGGGCGGCGGCTCCTGCACGACCGGCTCGGGAATCGGCTCGGGCGGCGGCGGCTCGACCACCGGCGGCGTTGGCGCGGTGAATTCGATGGTCATCGGCGGCACCTGCGGCGGCACCTCCGGCAGTTGCGGGGTGGGCTGCTGGCTCAGCCAGTAGACCACCGCACCGTGCAGTGTCAGGGCAAACAGACCGAGCAGTACGGCTTCGCGGCGGCTCAGCGCGCGGGCTTTCGCCGGCACGTGGCGGCCCAGTTCCAGCGCATGGCGCAGCGGGCGGCCGAGATCGACCAGGTCGCCGCCGGGCACGTGGCGCAGGAACGCATCCGGCGCGAGGGCATGCTGGGGTTGAGCCATGAACGATCTCCTTGCTGGTCTGCGCGGCTCTAAGTCGCGCCTGGAACGGACCTGCATGATTGGCGGAGCGTCTTAGCTCTTGAAGTGATTGTTTCTCTTATTTAAATAACTTTCAGTGCTATGTGTTTTGGGCGAGTCGCTGCAGGCCACGCCATCCGGGGCTTTGCGCGATTCCATGAAAAACCGATGCCTTTGCGGCATTGAAAATATGCAGCGAAGGCTGGTGATTATTTGATCAATGGACCTGGCGCGCGGCTTTGCGAGGCGCTGAAACGAAAAAGCCCGGTCGAATGACCGGGCTTTTTTCAGCGCGTCAGCTACGCGGCGATCAGAACGCCGGCACCACGGCACCCTTGTACTTCTCGAGGATGAACTGCTTCACCTCGGGGCTGTGCAGGGCGGCGGCCAGCTTCTGCATGGCGGCGCTGTCCTTGTTGTCCGGGCGGGCAACCAGGATGTTCACGTAGGGCGAGTCGGCGCCTTCGATGGCCAGCGCGTCCTTGGTGGGGTTCAGCTTGGCTTCCAGGGCGTAGTTGGTGTTGATCAGGGCGAGGTCGACCTGGGTCAGCACGCGCGGCAGGGTGGCCGCTTCCAGCTCACGCACCTTGATGTTCTTGGGGTTCTCGACGATGTCTTTCGGGGTGGCGGTGATGGACTTGTTGTCCTTCAGCTTGATCACGCCGGCCTTGTCCAGCAGCAGCAGCGCGCGGCCGCCGTTGGTGGCGTCGTTGGGGATCACCACGGTGGCGCCGGAGGGCAGCTCTTCGAGCTTCTTGAACTTGGTGGAGTAGGCGCCCAGCGGCTCGATGTGCACGCCGGTGACGGCGATCAGGCTGGTGCCCTTGGTCTTGTTGAACTCATCCAGGTACGGCTGGTGCTGGAAGAAGTTGGCGTCCAGGCGCTTCTCGGCGACCTGGGTGTTGGGCTGCACGTAATCGGTGAATTCCTTCACCTTCAGCTCAACCCCTTCCTTGGCCAGGATGGGTTTGACGAAGTTGAGGATCTCGGCGTGCGGCACCGGGGTGGCGGCGACGGTCAGGCTGTCGGCGGCCTGGGCCAGCGGGGCGGCGATGACTGCGGCGGCAGCGAACGCGGCGAACAGTTTCTTCATGGTTGGCTCCTTGGTCGGCCCGCATCCGGCGGGCCTTGTGGTTATTTGCGCGAGTAGTGGACCACCAGCTTGTCGCCGACGGTCTGCAGGATCTGGACGAGGACCACCAGCATCACCACGGTGAGCAGCATCACGTCGTCCTGGAAGCGTTGGTAGCCGTAGCGGATCGCCAGGTCGCCGAGGCCGCCAGCGCCGACCACGCCGGCCATCGCGGTGTAGGACACCAGGGTGATGGCGGTGACGGTGATGGCGGCAATGATGCCCGGGCGGGCCTCGGGCAGCAGGGCGTTCCAGATGATCTGGCGGGTGCTGGCGCCCATGGCCTGGGTGGCTTCGATGATGCCCTTGTCCACCTCGCGCAGGGCGGTTTCCACCAGGCGCGCGAAGAACGGCGTGGCACCTACCACCAGCGGCGGGATGGCCCCGGCGACGCCCAGCGAGGTGCCGACCAGGATCACCGTGAGCGGGATCAGCACGATCAGCAGGATGATGAACGGCAGCGAGCGCAGCACGTTGACGATGAACGCCAGCACGCCGTAGATGCCGCGGTTGGCGAACATCTGCTTGGGCCCGGTGAGGAACAGCAGCACGCCCAGGGGCAGGCCGAGGATGACGGTGAACAGCAGCGAGCCGCCGAGCATCCAGAAGGTGTCGAGGCTGGCCTGGAGGATTTCCGACCAATCAATATTTACAAAGAAATCGCTCATGCGCGCAGCACCTCCACATGGACTTCGGCCGCGTTGAGCTGCGCCAGGGCGGCCTCGATGTCACCGCCCACCAGGGACAGGGTGAGCTGGCCGTAGGGCTGGTCCTTGATGCGGTCGATGCGCCCGGCAAGGATGCTGTAGTCGACGCCGGTCTGGCGCGCGACGGTGCCCAGCAGCGGCGCGTAGGTCGCCTCGCCACGGAAGGTCAGGCGCAGGATGCGCCCCGGTACGTGGGCGAAATCGTCGTGCTGCTCGTCCTCATCGACGCGCTCGGCCTCGAAGACGAAGCGGCGGGTGGTCTCGTGCTGCGGATGGAGGAACACGTCGGCGACCTCGCCCTGTTCGACAATGCGCCCGGCATCCATCACCGCGACCTGGTCGCAGACGCGGCGGATCACGTCCATCTCGTGGGTGATCAGGACGATGGTCAGCTTCAGCTCGCGGTTGATTTCCGCCAGCAACTGCAGGACCTGGCCGGTGGTCTGCGGGTCGAGGGCGCTGGTGGCCTCGTCGCAGAGCAGGATGGTCGGCCGGCAGGCCAGCGCGCGGGCAATGCCGACGCGCTGCTTCTGGCCGCCGGAGAGCTGCGCCGGATACTTGCGCGCGTGGTCCTTGAGGCCGACGCGATCGAGCAGTTCATCTACCCGCGCGGTGATCTCGGCGGTGCTGAAGGTGCCGGCGAGCTTCATCGGCATGGCGATGTTGTCGGCGACGGTCTTGGAGGCCAGCAGGTTGAAGTGCTGGAAGATCATCCCGACGCGCTGGCGGAAGCGGCGCAGGCCGTCGGCGTCCAGGGCGGTGATGTCTTCGCCGTCGATGACGATGCGTCCGCCGCTGGGCTCTTCCAGGCGGTTGATCAGGCGCAGCAGGGTACTTTTACCGGCGCCGGAATGGCCGATCAGGCCGAACACCTGGCCGCCCTCGATGGACAGGCGGGTCGGCTGCAGGGCCGGGATATCGCGTCCGGCGACGCGATAGGTCTTGTGGACGTCGTGGAATTCGATCACTTAGCGAACCTTGTGGGTACGGGGAGGCGCCGCTCGCTGCCGGGGTCGTCGGATGAACAGGCGTAGGAAACGAGCGTAGGCGGTCAGCCAAAACCGCGCATTTTAACCTGCTTTTTTATGGCTGATTAATCTTTGTTCAGCTAAGCACGGAACAAAAGGAAATAACGGGCGCCGCGAACGGGCGCCCGTGGGGCTCAGGGTGTGCAGTTCGGCTGGACGGCCGGGGCGACCGGAACGGCGGGCTTCTGCAGGCCGCTCACGTCGGCGGCGACGCCAGGGGCGCGGGGCATCAGCGAGCGGGCGCGGGTCAGGGCGGTGGTGGCGCCATTGACATCGCCCTTGGCCAGCGCTTCGCGGCTGCGCTCAAGGTACGCGTCGGCCAGGCGCTTGCGGCGCTCGGCGAGCTGGGTGGCGTCTTCCTGTTCGGAACCCAGCGCGAGCTGCGCGGATTCCAGACGGCCGGCGGCCAGTTCGGTCTCGAAGCCACTGCTGCTGGGCGGATTGCTCGCGGTGCTCTGGCAGGCCGCGAGGGCCAGTGCCATGGCCATCAGCGCGAACAGGCGGATGACGAACGACTTCATGCGTCAGGGTCTCTTTTGATCAAAAAATCGCCAAATTCTACACCGTCCGGCGCGGCAGGACAAAACTCAGCAGGAACAGGGCTGCCGCGCTGACCACGATGGAGGGGCCGGCAGGGGTGTCCTTGAACCAGGACAGCGAGAGCCCGGCACATACCGCCACCAGGCCGATCAGACTGGCACCGAAGGCCATTTGCTCAGGGCTGCGCGCATGCCGCTGGGCGGCGGCGGCGGGGATGATCAGCAGGGAGGTGATCAGCAGCACGCCGACGATCTTCATGGCTACGGCGATGACGATGGCGATCAGCAGCATCAGCGCGAGACGGATGGCGGTGACCGGCAGGCCTTCGACCCGCGCCAGTTCCTCGTGCACGGTGATCGCCAGCAGCGGCCGCCACAGCCAGCAGATCAGCCCCAGCACCAGGGCGCTGCCGGCGACTATCCACAGGAGGTCGGTCTGGCTGACGGCAAGCAGGTCGCCGAACAGGTAGGCCATCAGGTCGACGCGCACTTCCTTCATGAAGCTCAGCGTCACCAGGCCCAGTGACAGCGTGCTGTGGGCGAGGATGCCGAGCAGGGTGTCGGCGGCCAGCGGCTGGCGCTGCTGCAGGGTGACCAGCAGGACGGCAAGCAGCACGCAGCCGACGGTCACCGCCAGCGTCGGGCTGACGTCCAGCAGGAAGCCCAAGGCCACGCCGAGCAGGGCGGCGTGGGACAGGGTGTCGCCGAAATAGGCCATGCGTCGCCAGACGACGAACGAACCCAGGGGCCCGGCGACCACCGCCAGAGCCAGCCCGGCGAGGAGGGCGTTGAGCAGGAAATCAGCCATGGTTGCAGTCGGGGCCGTGCTGGTGGACCGGAGTGAAGCGGGTGCCGGCCGGGAAGGCGGGTTTCACCACCTCGCCGTGCAGGTCGTGGGAATGGTCGTGGTGGTGGTGATAGACCGCCAGGCTGCGGGCGTCCTGGCCGAACAGCTCGACGAAGGCCGGGTCGCCGCTGACCTGTTCCGGGTGCCCGGAGCAGCAGACATGGCGATTCAGGCAGACCACCTTGTCGGTGGCGCTCATCACCAGGTGCAGGTCGTGGGAGACCATCAGTACGCCGCAACCGAGGCGGTCGCGCAGGCGGCCGATCAGGCGGTACAGCTCGGCTTGCCCTGCGACGTCGACGCCCTGCACGGGCTCGTCGAGCACCAGCAGTTCCGGCTTTCGCAGCAGGGCGCGGGCCAGCAGCACGCGCTGCAGCTCGCCGCCGGAGACGCTCTGCAGCGGTTTGTCGATGACGTGGGCGGCGCCGACTTCCTTCAGCGCGTCGAGCGCGTGGGAGCGCTGCACGCCGGGGACCAGGCGCAGGAAACGGAACACGGTCAGCGGCAGGGTCGGATCGACATGGAGCTTCTGCGGCATGTAGCCGATGGACAGCTTCGGCTGGCGCCAGACGCTGCCGGTATCGGGCTTGAGCAGGCCGAGCACGCTGCGCACCAGGGTTGTCTTGCCGGCGCCGTTGGGGCCGATCAGGGTGACGATCTCGCCGGGGGCGATGGTCAGGTCGACGTTCTGCAGCACCGCCTGGCCGGCGTAACTGACGCCGACGCCTTGCAGGCGGATCAGGGCGTCGCTCATCACGCCTCCCGCTGACCGGGAGCGCAGGCGCCGCAGAGGCCGACGATCTCGACGGTCTGGCTTTCCACGGCGAAGCCGACGCCCTTGGCGCCGGCGACGATGGCCTCGCTGATGGCCGGCTGTTCCAGCTCGATGGCGGTGTGGCAGGCGCGGCAGATCAGGAACTGGCCTTCATGGGCATGTTCGGGGTGGGCGCAGCCGATGAAGGCGTTGAGCGAGGCGATGCGGTGCACCAGGCCGTTTTCCAGGAGGAAGTCGAGGGCGCGGTAGACCGTCGGCGGCGCTGCCTTGCGGCCGTCTTCCTCGCTCAGCACGGCGAGGATGTCGTAGGCGCCCAGCGGCTTGTGGCTTGCCCAGACCAGCTCCAGCACGCGCCGGCGCAGCTCGGTCAGGCGTACGCCCTGACGCGCGCACAGCGCATCGGCGTCGGCCAGGGCGCTGGCCACGCAGTTGGCGTGGTCGTGCGGACGGCAGGCGAGGGGAGTCTTGGGGGCAATCTTGTACATGCGCGGCGACGCTCGGGTTCAGAGACGTTATTATATTACTCTTTCATGTCTCCCCTGTGTGAGTACCGCCGTGTCCTTCCGTCCCGTCGCCCTGCTGATCGCCGCCTGCGCGCTGCTGCTCAGCCTCCCCGTACGTGCCGAGGTCAGCGTGCTGACCAGCATCAAGCCGCTGCAACTGATCGCCGCCGCCATCCAGGACGGCGAGGGCACGCCGGACGTGCTGCTGCCGCCGGGCGCCTCGCCGCACAGCTACTCGCTGCGCCCGTCGGACATCCGCCGCGTGCGTGACGCACAGCTGTTCTACTGGGTCGGCCAGGACCTGGAGAACTTCCTGCCCAAGGTGCTGGAAAGCCGCAAGGGCCCGAGCGTGGCCGTGCAGGACCAGGCCGGCATGCACCTGCGCAAGTTCGCCGATTTCAGCGGGTCCAATCACCCGGACCATGACGATGCTCACGATGATCTGGGCCACGATCATGATCACCGCCCCGGCATGATCGACGCGCATCTCTGGCTGCTACCGGCCAACGCCCAGGTGATCGCCGCGCGCATGGCCGAGGACCTGGCCATCGCCGACCCGGCCAACGCCAGCCGCTACCAGGCCAACCTGAAGGCCTTCGACGAGCGCATGGAAACCCTCGACGCGCGCCTGAAACAGCGCATCGATCCGCTCAAGGGCAAGCCGTTCTTCGTCTTCCACGAGGCCTTCGACTACTTCGAAGAAGCCTATGGTCTGCGCCATGCCGGCGTCTTCGCGGTATCCGCCGACGTGCAGCCGGGCGCCCGCCACGTGGCCATGATGCGTGCGCAGCTGCAGAAGGCCGGCCCGTCCTGCATCTTCAGCGAACCGCCGATCCGCCCGCGCCTGGCCGACACCCTGAGCCAGGGCCTGCCGGTGCGCCTGGCCGAGCTGGATGACCTGGGCGTGGGCGTCAAGGTGGATGCCCAGGGCTACGAAAACCTGCTGGGCAACCTGGCGGACGAGTTCGCGGGGTGTCTGGAGAAGCTCTGAGTCGGCCCTCTACCCAAGCTTCCTCGCTCGTAGGGCGGATAACGCCTCGGGCGTTATCCGCCGTTGGGCCTCGGATGGCGGATAAAGCGTTCCGCTTTATGCGCCCTACGTTGCTGAGTAATCCGCGACTCCGGGCTTCCACCTGTAAAGGCGGGCCATGCCCGCGATCGCGCGCATGGCGCGCTCCTGCAATTCATCCCCGGAATCGGCCGAGGCGCAACGCCATATCCGCGCCCGATCGTCGCACTGCCCCTGCCTGAAATTTCCTGCACTTTCCTCCCCTGATTCCCCGCCAATCGTCGGCTTTTCGCAGCTTTGACGGCGTTCGCCGCTCAATTGTCTATGGTGTCTAGTTGGGGTTGCCTGACACAAGATGTTGATGGTGATCAGGAATCTATGCCTACATATGGGGTCTACTCGCGCTCCATTTGCGCCTGCCACCCAACCGACAGGAGGTTATTTCCCGGATGGCCAAGACCGATGCGCGCCAACGCGGCGCCAACCCAGGAGTTCTCGCCCTGCAGCCTGCCTCGCAGGATATCTGGGACAGCAAGTACCGCCTGAAGCACAAGAGCGGTGACCCCATCGACGGCAGCGTCGACGAGACCTGGCAGCGCGTTGCCCGCGCCCTGGCCAACGTCGAGGCCAACAAGGCGCTGCGCGAGCACTGGTACGAGCGCTTCCTCTGGGCCCTGCGCAACGGCGCCATCCCGGCCGGGCGGATCATTTCCAACGCCGGCGCCCAAGGGCACAAGCCAGCCACCTCGACCATCAACTGCACCGTCTCCGGGATCATCCGCGACTCCATGGACGACATCCTGGAGAAGGTCCACGAGGCCGGGCTGACGCTCAAGGCCGGCTGCGGCATCGGCTACGAGTTCAGCACCCTGCGCCCGCGTGGCGCCTACGTCTCCGGCGCCGGCGCGCACACCAGCGGGCCGCTGTCGTTCATGGATATCTACGACAAGATGTGCTTCACCGTCAGCTCCGCCGGGGGGCGGCGCGGCGCGCAGATGGGCACCTTCGACGTCAGCCATCCGGACGTGCGCGAGTTCATCCGCGCCAAGCGCGAAGACGGCCGCCTGCGCCAGTTCAACCTCAGCCTGCTGATCACCGACGGCTTCATGAACGCCGTGGAGGACGACGAGGACTGGCCGCTGGTGTTCCCGATCCACCAGAAGGAGCGTGACGAAGTCGACCTGAAGAACGCCGAGGAAGTGGTCTGGCGCGACTGGCCGCTGCACGATGAGTACCTGGTGGGGGACGATGGCCGCGTGGCCTGCAAGGTCTATGGCCGGGTCAAGGCGCGGCACCTGTGGGACATGATCATGGTGTCCACCTACGACTACGCCGAGCCCGGCTTCATCCTCATCGACCGGGTCAACGAGATGAACAACAACTGGTGGTGCGAGGCGATCCGTGCCACCAACCCCTGCGGCGAGCAGCCGCTGCCGCCCTACGGCTCGTGCCTGCTGGGCTCGGTGAACCTGACCACCTTCGTGGTCGATGCCTTCGGCGACAATGCGCGCTTCGACTGGGAACGCTACCGCGAAGTGGTCCGGGTGTTCACCCGCATGCTCGATAACGTGGTGGAGATCAACGGCCTGCCGCTGGAGCAGCAGCGCGCGGAAATTCTCGGCAAGCGTCGCCACGGCATGGGCTTCCTCGGCCTGGGCTCGGCGCTGACCCTGCTCAAGCTGCGCTACGGCAGCCCGGAAGCCTGCGTGTTCACCGAGGAAGTGGCGCGCGAGATGGCCCTGGTCGGCTGGGAAGTGGCCCTGGAGCTGTCCCGCGAGAAAGGTCCGGCGCCGGCCCTGGTGAAGGAATACGACGTCACCGCCGAGATGCTGCGCAAGCGCCCGGAGATGAAGGCCGATGGCCTCAAGGTCGGCGACAAGGTGGCGGGCCGCGTGCTGCACGCCAAGTACTCGCGCTACATGCAGCGCGTTGCCGAGCATGCGCCGCAGCTGATCGAGGAGCTGGCCGAGCACGGTGCGCGCTTCACCCACCACAGCTCCATCGCGCCGACAGGCACCATCAGCCTGAGCCTGGCCAACAACGCCTCCAACGGCATCGAGCCGAGCTTCGCCCACCACTATTCGCGCAACCTGATCCGCGCCGGGCGCAAGACCAAGGAGAAGATCTCGGTCTTCAGCTACGAGCTGCTGGCCTACCGTGACCAGGTGGATAACCACGCGGTGCCGGGAGCCGAGGAAGAGAAGCACCGTCTGCCGGACTACTTCATCACCGCCGACGACATCACCCCGCAGCAGCACGTGGACATCCAGGCCGCCGCGCAGAAGTGGATCGACTCGTCGATCTCCAAGACCGCCAACGTCCCCACCGACTACCCGTTCGAGGACTTCAAGGACATCTACCTCTATGCCTGGCGCCAGGGCCTGAAGGGCTGCACCACCTTCCGCTTCAACCCGGCGGCCTTCCAGGGTGTGCTGGTGAAGGAGTCGGACCTGGAGAAGACCCTGTACCGCTTCGAGCTGGAAGATGGCAGCGTGGTGGAACTCAAGGGCAACGAGGAAGTGGAATACGACGGCGAGATACACACCGCCGCCAACCTCTTCGATGCCCTGAAAGAAGGCTATTACGGCAAGTACTGATACCCCTGGAGAATGCTATGAGCGTCAAGATCAACCAGAAGATCAAAGGCTTCCAGGTGGTGGACGTGGCCGAGGAAAAGGCCCGCGTGGAAGCCGCCGCGGCGGCCGCCGTGGTGAAGATGGATGAAACCCTGCAGCGACCGGAGCTGCTGGTCGGTGCGACCTACAAGATCAAGTCGCCGCTGTTCGAGCATGCGCTGTACGTGACCATCAACGACGTGGTGCTCAACCCGGACACCCCGTACGAGCAGCGCCGGCCCTTCGAGATCTTCATCAACTCGAAGAACATGGACCACTTCCAGTGGATCGTCGCGCTCACCCGGATCATGTCCGCGGTATTCCGCAAGGGCGGTGACTGCACCTTCCTGGTGGAAGAAATGAAGGCGGTGTTCGACCCGCGCGGCGGCTACCTGAAGCGTGGCGGCATCTATATGCCGTCGATCGTCGCCGAGATCGGCGCCGTGGTAGAGCGCCACCTGGTCGCCATCGGCCTGATGGAAGGCCCGCAGCTGGACGAAGAGCAGCGCCTGTACCTCGCCGAGAAGCGCGCCGCCTACGAAGCCGCCCAGGGCACCAACAAGGCCGAACCCGGCGAAGGCTTCCCCGCCGGCGCGCAGCTGTGTGGCAAGTGCAACACCATGGCGGTGGTGCAGATGGACGGCTGTGCGACCTGCCTGAACTGTGGGCATTCCAAGTGCGGGTGAGCCGGAGTCTTTGCGACGCATGCGTCGCCCGGCGAGCGACTGGCCAAGGATGGCCAGGCCGGGGTAGACCTTGAGCAGAGGAGTTGCGGCAGGGATGCCGGCTCCTCGTTGGATCTTCACCCCCGCATGCGTTGAGATCGGAATGTGAGGATGAAGGAGGCAGTGCCATTTGCACCAAAGTGCAATCACTACCCGCCTTCTCCTCATTAATTTGCACTTAAATGCAAATTAATGGTCTATTGTTTCAGATTTTTTGCACTATATTGCAACTATAGCTCCAAACGACTAGGCTCAATTGCATCAAAGTGCAAATCCGGTCGCTTTGCCCATGCCGCAAACACTCACCCTCCAGTGCTACGTGAACGGCTCCTGGCAGGATGCCTTCACCCTGACCTTCCAGGACCCGCTGAACCCCGGCGAAACCCGCTGCACCTCGGGCTATCTGACCGACTATGTGGTCAACCACATCGATGATCTGGACTCCCCTTACGAGCAGTCGGTCAGCATCTGCCAGCGCCTGGGCCTGAATGTCGGTTACAGCCGCGGCTACCCCGCGTTCATCCATGACGTGATGCCCGCCGGTGCGGCCTTCCGCTCGCTGAAGAAGCGCTTTGCCGCAGGCAAGCCGGATGACATCAGTCTGGAGCTTTACCTTCTGCAGCGCTGCACGCCGTCGCCTGTCGGCCACCTGCGGATCAAGGAGTCGCTCGCCTATCTGCAGGAAGGAAAGGTGGTGGGCTTCGACCGGCGCGAAGTCGTGCAGCGCAATAGCGACTTCCTCGAATATGCCTACGAGCAGGGCGCGGCCATCGGAGGTGCAACCGGTGCCGGCGGCGAGGCACCCAAGCTGCTGCTGGTGGAGGCTGACGATGGGCGGATGTACGCCGATGCCATCCTCCCGGATGCCCGGGTGCGCCAGCACTGGTTCGTGAAGTTCGCCAGAAACAGGGCCACCCAGCGCGACAAGGAGATCCTCCGCAGCGAGTTCCACTTCTATAAGGCGATCAGCGCGCTGGGGATGAATACGATCTCGACGCAGGGCATGGCCCTCGAAGATGACGGCGAGCACAACCCCAGCCTGTGGATGCCCCGCTTTGACCGGCAAATCACGGCGCAGGGCATCGAGCGGCACGCCGTCGAATCGATCTACTCGATCTGCGGCAATACCGAGCCCGGCTCGTTCATGCGCCACGAGGATGTACTGCACAGGCTGCTTGCGCTCTGGCGTGAGGCAGGGCAGGCCGAGGAACTCTTCGACCTGCGCGTCGAATATGTCACCCGCGATCTGCTGAACCGGGTGCTCGGCAACTCCGACAACCACGGTCGCAACATGGCGATCCTGCGTGATGGCGGGCAGCTTCGCCTGGCGCCCATCTACGACCTGGCGCCGATGGTGCTCGACCCCGAGGGCGTTACCCGGGTGACCAAATGGGCGCATGAGGAACGCGGTGCCCCCGATTGGCGGGCGGCCTGTCACACCCACGCGGACCGCGCCACGGGTGATGAAGTCTTCGATGCGCTGCGCCTTGCTGCTGAGCGGTTCCGAGCTCTGCCGGACCTGCTGACCGGTCTGCCGGACGAGGTTCGCCGCTCGCAGAGCCTGCCGCTCAACGACCTCGATGCGCGATTGAAAGAGTGGGGCCTGCTATGAAGAAGCTGACGATGGAGGAGCGTGACCAGTTGATTCGCTCCATCGGTGCGGCGGTGGCTGATGGCAGCCTCGATCTGGGTGGTGCGGTGAAGCGGCTGCGGCTGGAGGTTACCGGGCTGAAGCAGGCGACCTTTGCGCGTATGTGCAAGATATCCATGCGTGCGCTCAACCACCTCGAACACGGCGATGGCAACCCGACGCTGGCGACCCTGGAGGCCGTCTTCAAGCCATTCGGCCTGCGGATCGGCCTCGTGAGGATCGAGCCCATCGACCTGCGCAGCGTCGTGACAAAGACCGAGCTGGATGACTTCGGTTTCGATTACCCCGACACCAGGACTTGAGCTCTGGTGGTTTGATGCGATGCCGAAGCGCGTCCTTACAACGCAAACGGCAAACGAATCCCCACCGTCTGCCGCTGCGCCAGGCGTCGCTCGAATTCACTCGGGTCGTGGATCAGCACGTCCTGCCCGGCGAATGCCTCGGCGGCGATCAGTCGCGACAGCCAGAAGCGCACGCAAGCCACCCGCAGCATCTCCGGCCACAGCTCGGCTTCGAGCGCGGTGAACGGCCGCTTGGCCGCATAGGCCGCCAGCAGGGCGCGGGCGCGCGGGCCGTCGAGGGCGCCGTCGTCCGTCGAGCACCAGTCGTTCACGGTGATCGCCAGGTCGTAAAGCATCCAGCCGGAGCTGGCGTTGTAGAAGTCGATCACCCCCGCCAGGTGCGGGCCGTCGAACAGTACGTTGTCGCGGAACAGGTCGGCGTGCAGGTTGGCGCGCGGCAGCGCCGGCTGTTCGGCGAGCAGGCGGGCGATCTCCTCCAGGGCATCGCCCAGCAGGGTCGCGGCGTCGCCGGACAGGTGCGACTGCATCGTCTCGCCTTCGTGCAGCATCCAGCTCAAACCACGGTCGCTGGGGCGCTCGATGATCCGCTCGCGGGTCGCCAGGTGCAGGCGTGCCAGCAGGTCGCCGACTTCCTGGCAGTGATGGTTGTTCGGCGAGCGTTCGTGACGGCCGGCCAGGCGCGGCTGCAGCAGCGCCGGCTTGCCTTCGAGCTGGCGCAGCGCCTCGCCGTCCTTCGTGCGCAGCGCGTAGGGCACTGGCAGGTCAGCCCCGTGCAGCACGTCGAGCAGTTCGATGAAGAACGGCATTTCCTGCACCGGACCGCGCTCCACCAGGGTCAGGACGAACTCGCCCCGTTCCAGGCTGACGAAGAAGTTGCTGTTCTCCGAGCCTTCCGCGATGCCGCGGAAGTCCCGCATCCGGCCGAGGCCGTAGGGGGCGAGGAAGTCTTCCAGGACCGGACGTTCCAGAGGCGTGAATACCGACATGCTCAATCCTCTGGAGCGTCGTGGAGGGGAGGGTTTACCAGCTGAAGATCTGCCACTGCGGAATCAGCTTGTCGGGCTGGTCCGAGCGGATGAAGTTGCCGTCGCTGCCGTCCTGGCGCACCAGGAAGTACGGCTTGCCGTGCTTGGGCACGACCTTGATGGCGTAGAGGAATCCGTTCACGCGGTATTCCTGGATGGTCTTGTCGCCCTCCTGGCGGATGGTCACATCCGGTTCCGGCGTCGGGGCATCGTCCGCCGCCAACACGGTGGTCGCGCCAAGACCCAGCAGAGCGGCGAGCAACAGGCGGTTCAACGTACGCATGATAACCTTGTCCCTTTGTCGAATTGGCTACGGACATTTTAGCCCGAGCCCTTCTGAAAAGGTTGATTCCCCTCATGAGCCAAGCACCCCTCGTCCTCGTGGACGGCTCGTCCTACCTGTATCGCGCTTTCCATGCCCTGCCGCCGCTGATGACCTCCAGCGGCATGCCCACGGGAGCGGTGAAGGGCGTGCTGAACATGCTCAAGAGCCTGCGCAAGCAGTACCCGGACAGCCCCTTCGCGGTGGTCTTCGATGCCAAGGGCGGGACCTTCCGCGACGAGATGTTTGCCGAGTACAAGGCCAATCGCCCCTCGATGCCGGACGACCTGCGCGTGCAGGTGGAGCCGCTGCACGCCACCGTGCGCGCCCTCGGCCTGCCCCTGCTCTGCGTGGAAGGCGTGGAAGCGGACGACGTGATCGGCACCCTGGCCCGGCAGAGCGCGGCCGGAGGCCGGGCGGTGGTGATCTCCACCGGCGACAAGGACATGGCGCAGCTGGTCGACGGGCACATTACGCTGGTCAACACGATGACCGGTAGCGTGCTCGATGTGGATGGCGTTAAGGAGAAATTCGGTGTCGGTCCTGAGCTGATCATCGATTACCTGGCACTGATGGGCGACAAGGTCGACAACATTCCCGGCGTGCCCGGTGTCGGCGAGAAGACCGCCCTCGGCCTGCTCACCGGCGTCGGTGGCGGCCTCGATGTGCTCTACGCCAGCCTGAATAAGGTACCCGAACTGCCGATCCGCGGCGCCAAGGGCCTGCCGGCCAAGCTCGAAGAGCACAAGGACATGGCTTACCTGTCCTACCAGCTCGCCACCATCAAGTGCGATGTTGAACTGAACGTCGAGATCGAAGCCCTGCACCCCGGCGAACCGGACCGCGAGGCCCTGACCGAGCTGTATCGCACCCTGGAATTCAAGACCGGGCTGGATGATCTGCAACGCCAGGCGGCCAAGGCCGGCAGCCCGCAGCTGGCGCTGGAAGAGGCCCCGGCAGCTGCCGCGGCCGAGAAGCTCTACGAGATCGTTCTGGAGCAACCCCAGTTCGACGCCTGGCTGAAGAAGCTGGAAGCCGCCGAGCTGATCGCCTTCGACACCGAGACCACCAGCCTCGACCCGCAGCAGGCGCAGGTGGTGGGTGTTTCCTTCGCAGTCAAAGAAGGCGAAGCCGCCTATGTGCCGCTGGCCCACAGCTACATGGGTGTGCCGGCGCAGCTGGACCGCGACGCGGTGCTCAAGGCCCTCAAGCCGCTGCTGGAGGACCCGAAGAAGCGCAAGGTCGGCCAGCACGCCAAGTACGACATGAACGTCCTGGCCAACGCCTCGACGCCCATCGCCGTGCAGGGTATCGCCTACGACACCATGCTCGAATCCTACGTGCTGGACTCCACCGCGACCCGCCACGACATGGACAGCCTGGCGCTCAAGTACCTCGGCCACAGCACCATCCGCTTCGAGGACATCGCTGGCAAGGGCGCCAAGCAGCTGACCTTCGACCAGATCGCCCTGGAGCAGGCCGGCCCCTATGCGGCCGAAGACGCCGACGTGACCCTGCGCCTGCACCAGACCCTGTGGCAGAAGCTGGAGGCCATTCCGTCCCTGGCCAAGGTGCTCACCGAAATCGAGATGCCGCTGGTGCCGGTGCTGGCGCGCATCGAGCGCAACGGCGCGCTGGTCGATGCCAACCTGCTGGGCAAGCAGAGCGTCGAACTGGGCGAGAAGATGGTCGAGCTGCAGCGCCAGGCCTTTGAGCTGGCGGGTGAAGAGTTCAACCTCGGCTCGCCCAAGCAGCTGGGCGCCATCCTTTATGAAAAGCTCGGCCTGCCGGTGCTGTCCAAGACCGCCACCGGCCAGCCGTCCACTGCCGAGGCCGTCCTCGCCGAGCTGGCCGAGCAGGATTACGAGCTGCCCAAGGTGATCATGCAGTACCGCTCCCTGAGCAAGCTCAAGAGCACCTACACCGACAAGCTGCCGGAGCAGATCAACCCGCGCACCGGGCGCATCCACACCAGCTACCACCAGGCGGTGGCGGCGACCGGCCGGCTGTCCTCCAGCGACCCGAACCTGCAGAACATCCCGATCCGTACCGCCGAAGGCCGGCGCATCCGCCAGGCCTTCGTCGCGCCCAAGGGCTACCAGCTGCTGGCGGCGGACTACTCGCAGATCGAACTGCGCATCATGGCGCACCTGGCCAAGGACGAAGGCCTGCTGGACGCCTTCCGCCATGACCGCGACGTGCACCGCGCCACTGCCGCCGAAGTCTTCGGCGTGCCGCTGGAAGAGGTCACCTCCGACCAGCGCCGCAGCGCCAAGGCGATCAACTTCGGCCTGATCTACGGCATGAGCGCCTTCGGCCTGGCCAAGCAGATCGGCGTCGAGCGCAAGGAGGCCCAGGCCTACATCGACCGCTATTTCGCCCGCTACCCGGGCGTGCTGGCCTACATGGAACGCACCCGCGCCCAGGCCGCCGAGCAGGGCTTCGTCGAAACCCTGTTTGGCCGTCGCCTGTACCTCCCGGAAATCGCCTCGAAGAACGGCGCCATGCGCAAGGCCGCCGAGCGCACCGCGATCAACGCACCGATGCAGGGAACGGCCGCGGACATCATGAAGCGCGCCATGGTGGCTGTGGATAACTGGCTGCAGGAAAGCGGCATCGATGCCCGCGTCATCCTCCAGGTACACGACGAACTGGTCCTGGAAGTGCGCGAGGACCTGGTGGATCAGGTCCGCGATGGCATTCGGCCACTGATGAGCGGTGCGGCGGAACTGGATGTACCGCTGGTCGTCGAAGCCGGTGTCGGGGCGAACTGGGACGAGGCGCACTGACGACTGGACGAACGGTCGCAAGGCCCGCCAGCCGGGCCTTCTGGCACGATTGTTCAGGCCCTTCGGGGGCGGCCTGAAAAAATCTTTTGTGACCCGCTGAACTTTCCCGCGCGGAGCCGAGTCAGAACTCGTGAATGGCTGGTGAAGCCCTTCGATGCTCCTTTGCAGTGTTTAGTGTTGGCAGATTACTGGACCCCGCCCTAGCGGTCCGGACTTAAACCCCGAACTTCCCCCTCCCCATACGAAGCTCGGGGTTTTTTTTGCCTGCGATTTGGCCTCAGGCCTCCTCGCCGGCCTCCTCTTCTTCCTCGTCCAGCAGCCCCAGCCAACCGGCCAGGACCAGCTGCGCCTCCTCCACGCCCTGGCGCTTGGGTGCCGAGAACAGCTGCAGGGTGGCGACATCGCCCCAGCCGTCGAGGATTTCCTTGCGGGTCTTGAGCAGCGCGTTCTTCGCCGCGCCGTAGGCCAGCTTGTCGGCCTTGGTCAGCAGCACGTGGATCGGCAGCTGGCTGGCCTGCGCCCAGTCGAGCATCAGGCGGTCGAAATCGGTCAGCGGGTGGCGGATATCCATCATCAGCACCACGCCGGCTAGCGCATTGCGGCTGGAGAGATAAGCTTCCAGGTGCTGCTGCCAGTGCAGCTTCAGCGGGATCGGCACCTTGGCGTAGCCGTAGCCGGGCAGGTCGACCAGGCGGCGTTCGTCATCCAGGCGGAAGAAGTTCAGCAACTGGGTGCGGCCGGGGGTCTTGGAGGTCCGCGCCAGGTTCGCGTGGGTCAGCGCGTTCAGCGCACTGGACTTGCCCGCGTTGGAGCGGCCGGCGAAGGCGACTTCCAGGCCGGAGTCTTCCGGGCACTGGTTCACCTTGGCGGCGGAAATGAGGAAAGTGGCCTGTTGGCAGAGGCCGAGAATCGGGTTTTTCGTAGCGTTATTCGAGGGCATGGGTAACTTCGCGGCGGGTGCGACGCGGTGTCGCGGGGGGCGGTTTCGTTTCCGTTTGGGCATCTGAAGTATATAATGCCGCGGATTTTGTGTGCGCTTTATCCCCCAGGGTCGAGCCACACGGGAACGTTGGAGTCCGCGCAATCAAGAACGCGGATGTTCCCTGCGATGAGGATAATCATGAAGAAACTGCTGTTCGCAGCCATCGTTGCCGCGCTGGCATCCAGCGCCCTGGCGGCCCAGGATCCGGAAGCCGTTTTCAACAGAGCCTGTGGCGCCTGCCACAATGGTCAGTTGCCAATGGCGCCGAAAAAGGGCGACGCCGCCGCTTGGAAGCCACGCCTGGACAAGGGCATGGACACGCTGGTGCAACATGTGACCAACGGTTTCAACGCGATGCCGCCTCGCGGCCTGTGCACCGACTGCAGCGCCGAGGATTACCAGACAATTATCCAGTGGATGTCGAAGTAACTCCCAGGCCTTACTCTTTCACCCTTAGCCGTTATTGGATTAGCTGATGAACAAATTGATCGTGAGTCTGCTGTTGACCCTGGGTCTTGTCGGTGTGGCGAACGCCGCTGGCGATGCCAAGGCCGGTCAGGCGAAAGCTGCTGTCTGTGGTGCCTGCCACGGCGCCGATGGCAACAGCATGGCGCCCAACTTCCCGAAACTGGCCGGGCAGGGTGAGCGTTACCTGCTCAAGCAGATGCACGACATCAAGGACGGCAAGCGGACCGTGCTGGAAATGACCGGCCTGCTGACCAACCTCAGCGATGAGGACCTGGCAGACATCGCCGCCTACTTCTCCAGCCAGAACCCCAGCGTCGGCGCCGCCGATCCCAAGCTGGTCGCCCAGGGTGAAGCCCTGTTCCGCGGCGGCAAGCTCGCCGAAGGCATGCCGGCCTGCACCGGTTGCCACAACCCGGCTGGTCAGGGCAACGCAGAAGCCGGCTTCCCGCACCTGGGTGGCCAGCACGCGGCCTACACCGCCAAACAGCTGACCGCCTTCCGCGAAGGCGAGCGCACCAACGACGGCGACGCCATGATCATGCGCAGCATCGCCGCCAAGCTGTCCAACAAGGACATCGCCGCGATCTCCAGCTACATCGAAGGCCTGCACTAAGCAGCCCTTGTGGCGGAAACGCCAGATCGAAAATCTGCTTCGAAAAAAAGGGTGGCTCAGGCCGCCCTTTTTTGCATCCGCCCCCACTACAATGCTGGAACCGTGTCTGGCCCCTCCGGTCAAACCGCTTCATCCCGCCGCGTGCAGCGTGGCGGTTCCGCTCAGCCAAGGAGTGAACCATGCGTAACCTGATTTTCACCGCCGCTCTTGCCTTCGCCGGCCTGTTCGCCGTCAACGCGAACGCCGCCGACTTCGAAGCGGGCAAGAACTACACCGAGCTGAACCAGGCCGTCCCGGTCTCCCAGCCCGGCAAGATCGAGGTGGTGGAGCTGTTCTGGTACGGCTGCCCGCATTGCTACGCGTTCGAACCGACCATCAACCCGTGGGTCGAGAAGCTGCCGGCCGACGTTCACTTCGTGCGCATTCCGGCCATGTTCGGCGGCCTGTGGAACATCCACGGCCAGCTGTTCCTGACCCTGGAGTCCATGGGCGTGGAGAAGAAGGTGCACCACTCGATCTTCGAGAAGCTGCACAACAACCCGAAAGCCCTGACCACCCCGGAAGAAATGGCTGACTTCGTCGCCGAACAGGGCGTGGACAAGGACAAGTTCCTGAGCACCTACAACTCCTTCGCCATCAAGGGCCAGATCGAAAAGGCCAAGAAACTGGCGATGGCCTACCAGATCAGCGGCGTGCCGACCCTGGTGGTCAATGGCAAGTACCGCTTCGACATCGGCTCGGCCGGTGGCCCGGACGAGGCGCTGCAGCTGGCTGACCAGCTGATCGCCAAGGAACGCGCCGACGCCAAGGCCGCTCAGTAAGGTCCGACGACGATGCTGCGCCGGCGGACTCGTGATCGTGTCGCGGGGGCCTGCGTCCCGCGGGTGAATGCCGCCCATGGGACACCCGCCGGCCTGCCCGACGACGGCCGGCTCCGCCTGCTCAGCTTCAACATCCAGGTAGGGATCAGTACCGAAAGGTACCGCCACTACCTGACCCGCGGCTGGCAGCACCTGCTGCCGGCCGCCGGGCGCGCCAGCAACCTGCAGCGCATCGGCGAACTGCTCCACGACTACGATGTGGTCGCCCTGCAGGAAGCCGACGGCGGCAGCATCCGCTCCGGCAACATCAACCAGGTCGAACACCTGGCCCAGCTCGGCGCCTTCCCCTACTGGTACCAGCAGCTCAACCGCAATCTCGGGCGCATCGCCCAGCACAGCAACGGCCTGCTCAGCCGCCTGCAGCCCACCGCCCTGGAAGATCACCCGTTGCCCGGCCCGCCCGGACGCGGCGCGATCCTCATGCGCTTCGGCGAAGGCCGTGACGCGCTGGCCGTGGTGATGATGCACCTGGCCCTCGGCGCGCGGACCCGCACCCGCCAGCTCGCCTACATCCGTGAGCTGCTGCAGGATTACCGCCACCATGTGCTGATGGGCGACATGAACACCCATGCCACCGACCTGCTGGAAAGCTCGCCGCTGCGCGACCTCCAGCTCATCGCCCCGCAGGTCGAGGCCACATTCCCCAGCTGGCGCCCACAGCGCTGCCTGGACCACATCCTGCTCAGTTCCGAGCTGGCGCTGGAACGCGTCAGTGTCCTCCCGCACCCGATTTCCGACCACCTGCCCGTGGCCGTGGAAATCCGCCTGCCGGATGCCCTGCGTTCGTCCTCGTCGCTCGCCTTGCGCGGCGAGGCCCCTGAATGAGTCGCGACGACGACCAACGCTGGAAACAGAAGTACCTGGACAACCTCGAGCAGCAGGAAAAGCTCGAGCGCCGCTGGGATGCCCGTCTCGACCTGCTGCGTCGCGGACTGGTGCGCAGCAGCCTGGCCGCTGAAGGCAGCGACAAGGCGGTGGATGCGTGCATGAAGGAGCTGCGCGAGGTATTGCGCCGCGACGAGATGGACGCCGGCCTGTCGCGCCTGATCCCGCAGCTGGAAAAGGCCGTGCTCGACTCCGAGCAGCGCCGCCAGCAGCGCGTCGAGCAGAACATCGCCGCGCTGGGCCAGCTGTCGCAGCAACTGCTGTCCCTGGACATGCCGGGTGACGTACGCAAGCCACTCAAGCGCCTGGCCAAGGACATTCCCAGCCGTGGCAGCTCCTCCCGTGAACTACCGGCCCTGCTGGCCGAACTGAGCCGCCTGCAGCGCCAGGTGCTGGATCATTTCGGCAATGGTGGCGGCGAGCAGCGCCCCGGCTTCCTGCAACGGCTGTTCGGCAGCCGGGACAACGACGACGCAGACTTGCCGGAATCGCTGCCCACTGCGCCCGCCGCAACGGCAGAGGCAGCGCCCTTCGACGAAGTAGTGGTGGATGAACCTGTGCCCGCCGTCGGGCAACCTGCTGCACCTGCACCTGCACCTGCACCTGCACCTGCACCTGCACCTGCACCTGCACCTGCCGCGTCGGTGGTCGCTGAGGCGGTTGCCGAGCCCGTCATGGAGCGGGCCGGCGCCCTTGCCACGGCCCCTGCGCCAGAGCCCGTCGCCGCACTGTCCCCGGCCGCGCCGGGCGAAGCTGTCGCCATGGCGGAAGTGCTGGTCCCGGCGCGCGTGGCGGAGTCTGTCGCCCGCGACGATTCCAAGCTGCTCGACAGCCTGCCGGTGCCGCCCGGCCTGTTCGGCACGCCGGAAGACGCGCGCCAGGCCAACGATCCCTACGCCCTGCCGCCGCGCCCGGAGCCCGGTTACAGCGCTGTGGCGCCACACATCGAGGCGAGCCTGCTGCGCCTGCTGGACGAGATGCACCTGCCGGCCGCCCAGCAGATCCAGGCCGAGGAGCTGCGCTCGCGCATCCATGGCAGCCTCAACTGGTACGAACTGGTGCCGGTGCTGGACGACCTGGGCGTCCTGGTGTTGTCACTCAACGACAGCGGCCAGCGCGAGTTCGAAGGCTACCTGCACCAGCTCAACGAGCGCTTGGGCACCTTCCTCGACGGCCTGCAGGCGGTCCAGGAGAATCACAGCGGCTCCAGCTCCAGCGCCCGCGACCTTGACGATACCCTGCGTGAACAGGTCAGCGGCCTGAAGGAAAGCGTGCTCGAAGCCACCGACCTTGAGGGCCTCAAGCGCAATGTCGAGTCGCGCCTGCAGGGCCTGGTCGGCACCATGGACCGCTTCCGCGAGGAGCGCGAAGTCCGTGAGCGCGAGGTGGGCGAGCGCATCCAGTCGCTGGTGACCCGCGTCACCAGCATGGAAGAGGAGGCCCGCACCTTCCAGGCGAACATCGAGGACCAGCGCCAGAAGGCCATGACCGATGCCCTGACCGGCCTGCCCAACCGCGCCGCGCTGAGCGAGCGGCTGGAGCTGGAGGTCTCGCGCTGGGAGCGCTACGGCGGCGACCTGCTGCTGGCGGTGCTCGACGTCGACCACTTCAAGCGCATCAACGACGACTTCGGCCACCTCGCCGGTGACAAGGTGCTGAAGATCATCGCCAACGAACTGGCCAAGCGCGTGCGCAAGACCGATTTCATCGCCCGCTACGGCGGCGAGGAGTTCGTCGTGCTGCTGCCCGCCACGCCGCTGGACGGCGGACAGCAACTGCTCGACGTGCTGCGCGGCGCCATCGAAGCCTGCCCGTTCCACTTCAAGGGCGAACGCCTGAGCATCACCTGCTCGGCGGGCCTGACGGCGTTCCGCGAAGGCGAGCGCGCCGAAGCCGTGTTCGAGCGCGCCGACCAGGCGCTGTACCGTGCCAAGCGCGGTGGGCGCAATCGTCTGGAAGTCGACTGAGCGCGATTCTTTCCCTGTAGGAGCGGGCCATGCCCGCGATCGCGCGCATGTCGCGCTCCTACAGAAAGAGATTTCAATCACACCGGAAATTCTTGACGAACGAAAGAACATAGGTTTTGATTCGCACACTTATCTTTCGAATCGAAACTTGATCGTTCATGTCGAAACGCAACACACCTCAACGCCGCCACGACATCCTGGCGCTGCTCGCCGAACAGGGCGAAGTCAGCGTGGACGATCTCGCGCGCCGCTTCGCCACCTCCGAGGTGACCATCCGCAAGGACCTGGCTGCCCTGGAAGGCAACGGCCTGCTGCTGCGTCGCTACGGTGGCGCGGTGCCGATGCCCCATGAGCTGATCGCCGAGCCGAGCCAGCCGCTGTCGCGCTACAAGCAGGCCATCGGCCGCGCCGCGGCTGCCTGCATCCGCGAGCACGCGCGGATCATCATCGACAGCGGCAGCACCACCGCCGCGCTGATCCCGGAGCTGGGCCGCAAGCCCGGCCTGGTGGTGATGACCAATTCCCTGAGCGTGGCCAATGCCCTGCGCGAGCTGGAGCGCGAACCGGTGCTGCTGATGACCGGCGGCACCTGGGACCCGCACTCGGAGTCGTTCCAGGGCCAGGTGGCCGAACAGGTGCTGCGCTCCTACGATTTCGATCAGCTGTTCATCGGCGCCACCGGGCTCGACCTGGAGCGGGGCACGACGACCTTCAACGAACTGCTGGGCCTGAGCCGGGTCATGGCCGAGGTCGCCCGCGAGGTGATCGTCATGGCCGAGGCCGACAAGCTGGGCCGGCGCATTCCCAACCTGGAGCTGCCGTGGAGCAGCGTCCAGACCCTGATTACCGACGAACGCCTGAGCGATGAAGCGTTCGAACTGATCCAGGCGCGCGGCGTGAAAGTGATCCGCGCGCGCTGCGAAGACTGACAGGAGAGCCAAGCCATGTGTGGAATCGTAGGCGCCATCGCCGAGCGCAATATCACCCCGATCCTCGTCGAAGGCCTCAAGCGCCTGGAATACCGTGGCTACGACAGCGCCGGTGTGGCGGTGATCGACAATAGCGGTGCGCTGGATCGCCGCCGCCGCGCCGGCAAGGTTTCCAGTCTCGAACAGGCCATTACCGAGCAGCCGCTGCTCGGTCGCCTGGGCATCGCCCACACCCGCTGGGCCACCCACGGCGCGCCCACCGAGGCCAACGCTCACCCGCACTTTTCCCATGGCGAGGTGGCGGTGGTGCACAACGGCATCATCGAGAACTTCGAGCCCCTGCGTGAAATGCTCAAGGCGCGCGGCTACGAGTTCACCTCACAGACCGACACCGAGGTCATCGCCCACCTGCTGCACCTGCGCCTGGGTGAGCTGGGCGACCTGAGCGTCGCGCTCAAGGCGGTGGTCAAGGAACTGCACGGTGCCTATGGCCTGGCGGTGATCAGCAGCAAGCAACCCGACCGCATCCTCGCCGCACGCAGCGGCAGCCCGCTGGTGGTGGGCCTGGGGCATGGCGAGAACTTCCTCGCTTCCGACCAGCTGGCGCTGCGCCAGGTCACTGACCGCTTCATCTACCTGGAAGAAGGCGACATCGCCGAAATCCGTCGCGACGGCCTGCAGCTGTGGGACGTGAAGGGCAACCTGGTGCAGCGCGAGGAAGTGCGCTACCACGAGGGCGCCGAGGCGGCCGACAAGGGCGGCTACCGCCACTTCATGCTCAAGGAGATTCACGAGCAGCCCGCCGTGGTACAGCGCACCCTGGAAGGCCGCCTGGGTGCCCAGCAGGTGCTGGTGGACAACTTCGGCCCGCAGGCCCGCGAACTGCTGGCCAAGGTGCGCACCGTGCAGATCGTCGCCTGCGGCACCAGCTACCACGCCGGCATGGTCGCCCGATACTGGCTGGAGAGCCTGACCGGCATTCCCTGCCAGGTCGAAGTCGCCAGCGAGTTCCGCTACCGCAAGGTCGCGGTGCACCCGGACTCCCTGTTCGTCACCATCTCCCAGTCCGGCGAAACCGCCGACACCCTGGCCGCGCTGCGCTATGCCAAGGAACTGGGCTTCCTGTCCAGCCTGGCGATCTGCAACGTCGCCACCAGTTCGCTGGTGCGCGAGTCTGACATGACCCTGCTGACCAACGCCGGCCCGGAAATCGGCGTGGCCTCCACCAAGGCCTTCACCACCCAACTGGTCGCCCTGCTGCTGCTGACCCTGGGCATCGGCCAGGTGCAGAAGCGCCTGGGCGACGGCGTCGAGGCCGAGCTGGTGAACGAGCTGCGCCGCCTGCCGACCCACCTGGAAGAAGCCCTGTCCATGGACAAGGTGGTGGAGAAGGTCAGCGAGCTGTTCGCCGAGAAGCACCACACCCTGTTCCTCGGCCGTGGCGCCCAGTACCCGGTAGCGATGGAAGGCGCGCTGAAGCTCAAGGAAATCTCCTACATCCACGCCGAGGCCTACCCGGCCGGCGAGCTCAAGCACGGCCCGCTGGCGCTGGTCGACGCCGACATGCCGGTGGTCACCGTAGCGCCGAACAACGAGCTGCTGGAGAAGCTCAAGTCCAACCTGCAGGAAGTCCGCGCCCGTGGCGGCGAGCTGGTGGTCTTCGCCGAAGGCGGCAGCGGCATCAGCGATGGCGAAGGCACCCACGTGGTGGGCATGCCGGCGATCCACGACTGCCTGGCGCCGATCCTCTACACCGTGCCGCTGCAGCTGCTGTCCTACTACGTCGCCGTGCTCAAGGGCACCGACGTCGACCAGCCGCGCAACCTGGCCAAATCGGTCACCGTGGAATAAGCCGTGACGGTGGAATAAGCCGATAAGCGTTCAGACGTTTGACGAGAAAGGTCCCTTCGGGGGCCTTTTTTCGTTTCAGGGCGTGGAAATTCAGGGGGAAAGGCGAGGGGGCGGATCAACATTCCCCCGGTGCCTGCACGTCCGGGGGTGTGGACGGGGCACCGAGGCCAGGCGGCAGAGGCCGCTACACGAGGGGAATGGAAATCGACCTTGTCTTGTGGACAAGGTCGGGCTCCGGCCCTGCGAGGGGTACCTGACAAGTCTCCCGCAGGGCGGGGAGCGCGCCAACGATAGAAGCTGGCTAGTGGCCGGTCAATCGGAAACGACAAACGCGCGTTCGCAAGTGTCCGATATTCGAACCAAAAGGGCCGGTCGGGACCGCGGATTTCGTTAGCCGGCTATCGGAGGTGTCTATACTGTTTCTGATTGTGTCCGGGAAAACTCCGCTCCTGGAGCGACGCTCGGGCACGGACGGCAGAAGGATTTCCGTCCATCAAGACGGGACGCTGTTCCAACTGACAAGAGAATCCCCATGAACACACCTGCCGTACCGCAATACTCCGCCCACGAGCGTCGCTCGCGCATCCTCGCCATCGTCGGCGCCTCGTCGGGCAACCTGGTGGAGTGGTTCGACTTCTACGTCTACGCCTTCACCGCTCTGTACTTCGCCCACGCCTTCTTCCCCTCGGACGATCCGACGGTGCAGCTGCTCAACACCGCCGGGGTATTCGCCGCGGGCTTCCTGATGCGTCCGATCGGCGGCTGGCTGTTCGGCCGCATCGCCGACAAGAAGGGCCGCAAGACCGCGATGATGATCTCGGTGCTGATGATGTGCGGCGGCTCGCTGGCGATTGCGGTGATGCCGACCTACGCCACCATCGGCGTCGCGGCGCCGGCGCTGCTGCTGCTGGCGCGGCTGTTCCAGGGCCTTTCCGTGGGAGGCGAGTACGGCACCAGCGCGACCTACATGAGCGAAGTGGCGCTCAAGGGCCAGCGCGGCTTCTTCGCTTCCTTCCAGTACGTGACCCTGATCGGCGGCCAGCTGCTGGCCGTGCTGGTGGTGGTGGTCCTGCAGCAACTGCTGACCACCGACGAGCTGAAGGAATGGGGCTGGCGGATTCCCTTCGTGGTCGGCGCGATCACTGCGGTGATCGCCTTCTACCTGCGTCGTTCGCTGCACGAGACGGCCAAGGAGTCGAACCTCAACCGCAAGGAGTCGGGCACCCTCTCCGAACTGTTCACCCACCACAAGCGCGCCTTCTTCACCGTGCTCGGCTTCACCGCCGGCGGCTCGCTGATCTTCTACACCTTCACCACCTACATGCAGAAATACCTGGTGAACACCGCCGGCATGGACCCGAAGGTGGCCAGCGGCGTGATGACCTTCGCGCTGTTCTGCTACATGTGCATGCAGCCGCTGTTCGGCGCACTGTCCGACCGTATCGGCCGCAAGACCTCGATGCTCTGGTTCGGCGCTCTCGGGCTGATCTTCACCTGGCCGATCCTTTCCGCGCTGAAGGCGGTGAGCAGCCCGTACCTGGCCTTCGTGCTGATCATCGCGGCCATGGCCATCGTCAGCCTGTACACCTCGATCAGCGGCCTGATCAAGGCGGAGATGTTCCCGCCGCAGATTCGCGCCCTGGGCGTGGGCCTGTCCTACGCGGTGGGCAACGCGATCTTCGGCGGCTCGGCCGAATACGCCGCGCTGGGCCTGAAGACCATGGGCATGGAAGAGGTGTTCTACCTCTACGTTTCGGTCATGTGCGGCGTAGCGCTGGTGGTTTGCCTGCTGCTGCCGGACCTGCGCAAGGTCAGCTACCTCAACGACGAGGACTGACCTGCGCCGGCGGCGCTAGTCGTTGCCCCGGCCGCGCAGGGCGTGGTCGGGCAGCGACACGGCGATCAGCAGGGCCAGGGCGCCGAAGCCTGCGTTGATCAGGAACAGGTGCCCGAATACCCCATCCAGCGTGAGCCGCTGCGCCTCGTGGCCGGCTCCGCTGAGGCTGGCCAGCAGTGCGCTGGTCGACAGACCATGACCCGCCTCGCCCGCCAGCGGCTGCAGCATCGCCAGCAGCAGCGCGGACATCAGCGCGATCCCCACCGCTCCGCCCAGTGAGCGGAACAGCGTGATGTTGCTGGTCGCCACGCCCAGGTGTTTCGTCTCCACCGCGCTCTGCGCCGCTACCAGGCTGGTGGGGAACTGCGTGCCGGCGGCAATGCCGGTGAGCAGCATGCAGACGCCCGAGATGAAGTACGCGCTCGGCGGCGTCAGCGCCAGGCCGGCAATTGCCAGCGGCATCAGCAGCGCGCCACCGACGATCTGCGGCTTGTAGCGGCCGATGATCGCGGTGAGACGGCCGCAGCAGTACGCGCCGATCGGCACGCCCATGGCCAGCGGCAGCAGGTGCAGTGCGGCGCTGTCCGCGCCCGCGCCGGTCACCGACTGGAAGCGCAGCGGCACCAGCACCGACAGCGAGATGACCTGGAAGCTGGCGAAGAAGCTGATCAGCCAGCTCAGGGTGGCTGCGCGAATACCGAACAGGTGCATCGGCACCAGGGGTTCCGGCGCGCGGCGCTCCTGCAGCACGAACAGGGCGATCAGCACCACGGCGGCGACGAACAGCGCGAGCATCTGTGGGTCGTTCCAGCGCGCGCCCTGGCCGACCTCGGTGATCGCCAGCAGCAGGCTGCCCAGGCCTGCGATCATCAGCATCGTGCCGAGGTAGTCGATCACCGGCTTGCGTCCCGGCACCGGCAGGCCGCGCAGGGTCCGGCGCGACACCGCGAGGGCGACCAGGCCCACCGGCAGGTTGATCAGGAACACCCAGCGCCACGACAGGTACTCGGTGAGCAGCCCGCCCAGCACCGGGCCGGCGATGCTCGCCACTGCGTACATGCTGCTGAAGTAGCCCTGGTAGCGGCCGCGTTCGCGCGGCGGGACGATGTCACCGATGATCGCCTGGCTCACCGACATCATGCCGCCGGCGCCGATGCCCTGCAGGACGCGGGCAAGCACCAGCTGCTCCATGCTCTGGGCGGCGCCGCAGAGCAGCGAGGCGACGGTGAACAGGCCGATGGCGAAGAGCATCAGCACGCGGCGGCCGTAGAGGTCGCCGAGCTTGCCGTAGATCGGCATGGAGATGGTCATCGCCACCATGTAGCCGGAGATGACCCAGGCCAGCAGGTCGAAATCGCCGAAGCCTGCGGAGATCGCCGGGAGGGAAACGGCGACGATGGTCTGGTCGAGCGCACCGAGGAAGATCGCCAGCATCAGCCCCACCAGCACGGTGCGGACCGCCGGGCGAGGCGCGGAGAAGGTAGTCAAGACAGCCCCCTTGGACGGCAGAGGCCCTCCGGTCGGAAGGCGCGCGGAGGGGGCCACAGTGTAGTGCAATGGAGTGACGATCTGTCACATCGGCATCATCGTTACCGGGCAGGAAAGGCTCTATCTCAGGCTTGGCAACGATAGGTGGCGAAGCGGCTGCTACGCTTGCGTAGCGAACTATTGTTTCGTGCAGGGTCTTTCGTGCACGGGGCCTGTGAATTCTTTTGGAACGCCTCCCGCTGGGGGCGCTCCACAGCAAAGGAATCGGCAGGTCCACCGCTGCGGTCGGCGCCCGATAGTTTTCCGCGGGCCAGGCCATAGGCGAAGACTATGGAAGTGCTGGTCTATAGTTCTTCAGCCCTGTGACCAGGAGGTTTGCATGAAAGCCAATCTGCCCTCTGAGTTGCTGTCCCTGCAGTTGCCGCTGCGTATCCGCATCGGCGAGGCCCAGGTCTTCGACCTCGGCCCCGACCCGCAGGTAACTCTGGTTGTCCGCGATCCCACGCTGCTGACCGAGATCACCCACCCCAGCCTCGATATCCTCGGTCGCGCCTACGTCGAGAACCGAATGGACATCGAGGGGCCGATGCAGGAAGTGATCGCCACGGCCGACGCCCTGAGCGCCGCGCTGGGTGACGACGACGACGATGCCGACTACGTGCGCGAAAGCCACGACAAGGCCACCGACGCCGAAGCCATCCATTACCACTACGACCTGTCCAACGCGTTCTACCAGCTCTGGCTCGACCCGGAGATGGTGTACTCCTGCGCCTACTACGAGACCGGCAACGAAAACCTGGCCAGCGCCCAGCTCGCCAAGCTGCGTCACCTGTGCCGCAAGCTGCGCCTGAAACCGGGCGAGAAGCTGCTCGACGTCGGCTGCGGCTGGGGCGGGCTGGCGCGCCTGGCGGCGCGGGAGTTCGGCGCACAGGTGCACGGCATCACCCTCAGCGAGGAGCAGCTCAAGCTCGGCCGCGAGCGGGTCAAGGCGGAAGGACTGGAAGGCAAGGTGACCCTGGAATTGCGCGACTACCGTGACCTGCCGCGCGATGGCCGCTACGACAAGGTGGTCAGCGTCGGCATGTTCGAACACGTCGGCCACGCCAACCTGGGCCTCTACTTCCAGCACCTGTACGACGCGGTGCGGCCGGGCGGGCTGGTGATGAACCACGGCATCACCTCCAGCAACACCGACGGCCGCCCGGTCGGGCGCGGCGCGGGTGACTTCATCGACCGCTACGTGTTCCCCCACGGCGAGCTGCCGCACCTGTCGCTGGCCGTCGCCCGCATGAGCGAGGCGGGGCTCGAAGTGGTCGACGTCGAAGGGCTGCGCCTGCACTACGCGCGCACCCTGGACTTCTGGAGCAACAGCCTCGAGGCCAGGCTGGCCGAGGCGGCAAAACTGGTGCCCGACCAGGCCCTGCGCATCTGGCGCCTGTATCTGGCCGGTTGTGCCTACGGCTTCAAGAAGGGCTGGATCAACCTGCACCAGATTCTCGCCAGCAAGCCGCATACCGACGGCGGCCACGAAGTGCCCTGGAGCCGCCGCGACCTCTACGCCTGAGCCTGTTCGTGGCGTGCCATCGGGCCCGGCTTGCCGGGCCCGATGTCTTTCCGGCGCGCAGCAAAAGGCTTGCATCGGGGGGCCGGGGAGGCTAAACCGCCTTTCCCCACTGACTCTTTGGTAGATGAATCATGGTGAATTTCTTCCCGGACCTGTCCCTCGTCGAACTCTCGCCCGCGCAGGCGCCCTGGCCACTGTTGCTCAAGGCCGACCCCAGCCGCGAACAGATCGAGAGCTACCTGCCCGATTCCCGCCTGCTGGCGCTGAACGAGGCGGATTCCGTGCGCGGTGTGCTGACGCTGACTCCCCGCGAGCCCGGCGTCGCCGAGATCACCAGCCTCGCGGTCGAGGACGAATGGCAGGAGCGCGGCCTGGGCCGCCGCCTGCTGCTGGCGGCCATCGAGCAGGCGCGCGAGGCAGGCCTGCAGCGCCTGACCATCGCCACCGGCAACTCCAGCCTGGCCCAGCTCGGCCTGTACCAGCGCCTGGGCTTCCGCATCGTCGGCATCGAGCCGGATCACTTCGTGCGGCATTACCCCGAGCCGATCTACGAGAACGGCATCCAGTGCCGTGACCAGATTCGCCTGGCACTCGACCTCGGCGCCTAGTCGCGCACCCAGCGGCTCACCGCCACCGCATCGTGGGCGTGCAGGCTTTCCGCATGCACCACGCGCACCTCGAAGCCTGACACCTCTTCGCGCTGCAACAGCGCCCGGTGCAGCCGGCGTGCGGCGTCCTCGCAGAACATCAGGTTCTGCCCATTGGCCAGGGCGAAGGCCTGTTCGTCGGCGCGCTTGACTGCCGTCTGCACGGCGGTGCCGAGGGCGTCTTCGGCGTGGTCGATCAGCTCGCTGAAAGCGAATGCCGGTGCGGTCGGGTCGAGTCGCAGGTTCAGCTGTGCCTCGCTGCGCTGGCTGTGCGGCGTGGCGACTATGCCCTGCGGGCTGCCGAGCCAGGCGCGGACCTCGCTGGCCTTCAGCGGGCGGTCGGCGAAGTCGGCGTCGAAGCGCTCCTGGATCAGCTGGCGCGCCAGTGCCGCCGAGCACGGGCAGGTCGAGGAGTAGGGCAGATTCAGGTGCAACTCCAGGTGCAGCGCATCGTCCTCCAGCTGCGCGTGGATCTCGCAGGCGTAGCGCTTCCAGCCGCTCAGTGGGCTGACCAGCGCCGGGCGTCGCAGCAGCAGTTCGAAACGCAGCGTCAGGCTGGCGCGCCGGGAAAGCTGCGCGTGGCTCCTGAGGAACTGCCTGAGCAGGTCACGCAGCAGCGCCGGTGAAAGCTCCGCATCCGCCAGCGCCTCCAGCGCCAGGTACAGCCTCGACATGTGGATGCCGCGCGCGTCGGCTTCGTCGAGGCTGACGCCGGCGTCGGCATAGGCGGCAACGCGCTCGCCAGCGATACGCAGCGGCACGGCGATGCCTTGCATGCCGACCCAGTCGAGCGGGATGGGCAGGCGGGTGGATTGGCAGGCGATATCGGGGAGCAGGGCGGTCATGGGCGGGTCACAGTCGGCAATTGTTATAATATAACGTATTTGCTTCCCGCCGATCCCGCAATGGGCTCGTCAGCGTTCGTGCTGCTTGCAACCGCTGACCCGGCCGCAGGTCAGGCGCGCACTGTCACCCGTGGAGCTGCTGAAGCGGCTGATGTTGGTCCAGCCGATCCCGCGGCTGGTGCCGACCCACACCTGGCCATCGCTGGTCACCCCGCTGAAGAAGGTCAGCCTGCCGTAGCGCGTGCCGGTCTGCGCCCAACGTCGTCCGCTGCTCGCCTCGAAACCGCGCAGGTAGGTGTCGTGGCCCTGGGTGGCGACGCTGTAGAGATTCCCCGAATCGTCCATGCAGGCCAGCACCGAAGCCGACCAGGCGCAGCGCGCCGGTTCCTCGCCGGGGAAAGGCAGTGGCGCGGACCCGCTGGCGTGGGCGAAGGGAGAGAACAGGCAGAGCAGCAGGGCGCGGCGCAGCATCGAGGGTCTCGGCAGATGGGTGGAGCGAAGCGTCGATATCGCACGTCGGCAGGCTATTGTCGAGCGTGCATTGTTATAATATAACATAAAAGATCACTCCCTTCCGGAGACGGTCATGACCGAACAGGAACTGCTCGCCCAGCCCGGCGAGGCCTACATGAGCGAGGCGCAACAGGGCTATTTCCGTGCACTGCTGCTGGACCAGCGCGACGAACTGCAAGGGCGCATCGAGGAGGAGTTCCAGGCTCTGCAGGACACCGAGCGGGCCAGCGACGAAGCCGATGTCGCCAGCCGCGAGGAGTCGCGCCAGTGGCAACTGCGCCTGCTGGAGCGCGAGAAGAAGCTGCTCGACAAGATCGACCAGGCGCTGGAGCGCCTGGCCCGGGGCGATTACGGCTGGTGCGAGGAAACCGGCGAACCGATCGGTCTGCGCCGCCTGCTGCTGCGCCCCACCGCCTCGCTGTGCATCGAGGCCAAGGAGCGCCAGGAACGGCGCGAACTGCACGTCCGCGAAGCCTGAAATCCCTGGAGATGATCCCCGTGAACGCCCCACTCCCCGTCACCGTCCTGTCCGGCTTCCTTGGCGCCGGCAAGAGCACTCTGCTCAACCATGTGCTGAAGAACCGCGAGGACCTCAAGGTCGCGGTCATCGTCAACGACATGAGCGAAATCAACATCGACGGCCGCGAGGTGCAGCGCGATGTCAGCCTCAACCGTGGCCAGGAGCGCCTCGTGGAGATGAGCAACGGCTGCATCTGCTGCACCCTGCGCGAGGACCTGCTGGAAGAGGTCAGCCGCCTCGCCAGCGAAGGCCGCTTCGACTACCTGCTGATCGAATCCACCGGCATCTCCGAACCGCTGCCGGTGGCCGAGACCTTCACCTTCCGCGACGAGCAGGGCCGCAGCCTGTCTGACCTGGCGCGGCTGGACACGCTGGTCACGGTGGTCGACGGGCTGAACTTCCTCGCTGACTACCAGGGCGCCGACAGCCTCGCCGAGCGTGGTGAAACCCTGGGCGAGGACGACGAGCGCTCACTCAGCGACCTGCTGGTGGAGCAGGTGGAGTTCGCCGACGTGATCCTGGTGAGCAAGATCGACCTGATCGGTAGCGCCGAGCGTGACGAGTTGCTGGCGATCCTGCGCCGGCTCAACCCGGACGCCGACATCCAGCCCATGGTCATGGGCCAGGTGCCGCTGGCGAGCATCCTCGACACCGGCCGCTTCGACTTCCAGCGCGCCGAGCGGGCGCCGGGCTGGCTCAAGGAACTGCGCGGCGAGCACCTGCCGGAGACCGAGGCCTATGGCATCTCCTCGGATGTCTACCGGGCGCGCCGGCCCTTCCACCCGCAGCGCTTCCACGACTTCCTCGCCCGGCCCTGGAGCAACGGCCGGCTGCTGCGCTCCAAGGGCTTCTTCTGGCTCGCCAGCCGCTACCGCGAGGCCGGTAGCTGGTCCCAGGCCGGCGGCCTGATGCGTCACGGCCTGGCCGGGCGCTGGTGGCGCTTCGTCCCGCGCGAGCACTGGCCGCAGGACACCACCGAGCTGCAGGGCGTGCTGCGCCACTGGCGCGAAGACAGCGGCGATTGCCGCCAGGAACTGGTGTTCATCGGCCAGAACCTGGACTTCCCGCGGCTGTTCGCCGAGCTGGACGACTGCCTGCTCGACGAAGAAGAAATGGCCGCCGGCACCACCGCCTGGAAACGCCTGCCCGATCCCTTCGAACCCTGGGAGGCCGGCGCCTGATGCTCGCCCTCGAAACCCCCGTCTGGCCGCGCCAGGTGCTCAGCGACGATCCGCAGGTGCTCGCCGAAGTGCTCAAGGAAGACGTCAACCTGGCCGTCTGGCAACGCACGCTGTACCCGGAAATCAGCAGCTTCGCCGGCTGGCTGGGGACCCAGGCGCTGGACCTGACGCAGAGCCTCGAGGTGGTCGATGAGCGCGTCGAACTGGGCGACCTGCTGCGCTAGTACGCCATGCTCGACGGCTGCACGCTGTTTCGCAGCGACCTGCAATGGCTGGCCGAAGCCTTCGCCTGTCTGACCGGTGCGCAGCGCATCGGCCTGCGCCTGCGCAGCCTGGACAAGGCCATGTGTCCGCGCTTCCACGTCGATCACGTGCCGCTGCGCCTGGTCACGACCTACTCGGGCCCCGCCAGCCAATGGCTGGAGGAGTGGGCCATGGCCCGCGCACGGCTGGGCGATGCGGCAGCCGAACCGGTCAGCCGGGCCGAGATCCGCGAGATGGCCGCCGGCGACGTGGGGCTGTTCAAGGGCGAGAAATGGGCCGGCAATCTCGGCGGCGGCATCGTCCACCGCTCGCCGCTGCCGGCGCCGGGTGAGCGACGCCTGCTGCTCACGCTCGACTGGCTCGGCTGAGGTTTCGCGCGGGCAAAAAAATGGGCCGCCCGGGGAGAGCGGCCCAATTCACCAAGATCATGTCCGGCGTGGGGTGCCGGGAGGGTGTGAGGTACCCGAGGTCAGTAAGCCCGAGCCGTGTGACAGGGCGATGACCGTTACTGCGGTTTGCGCCAGTGGCCGTTGCTCTGTTGTTCGCAGAAGGGCTGGAGGACGCGCGCGTCGCTGGCCACGCCGTAGTAGTGGATGTCCTGGCGATAGGGCACGCCCTGGGTCTGGGCGTTCTCGCAGACACCGAAGGCGCCGCTGGGGCAATTCTCGGCGTAGGTCACCTCGACCTTCTGGTCCTTGAGCTGCGGCTGGCAGAAACCCTCGCGGAAGAGTTTTTCCGGAATGGTGCGGTTCTGCTGACAGACCTTCACGTCGACGTCCTTGCCCTGGGTGTGCACCACGCAGGCCTCGCCGTGGGCGAGCAGGGGCAGGCAGGCGAGGGCGAGAGGCAGCAACAGGCGCATGATCGATCCGGGGTTGGCGGGAGAAAGCCGCGACTCTAGCGCTTTTCCCGGCGAGCGTCAGGCGGCACCATGGGCGAATGTTGAAGCAGATCGCGACTCATCTCATCGCCGGCCCCCTCGGGGCGGGCAAGACCAGCCTGCTGCAGGGCTTGCTGGGGCAACGCCCGGCGGGTGAGCGCTGGGCCGTGCTGGTCAACGAATTCGGCCAGGTCGGCCTGGATGCCGCGCTGTTGTCCCGTGACGACGACGGCATCGCCCTGGGCGAAGTCGCTGGCGGCTGTCTGTGCTGCGTGAACGGCGCACCGTTCCAGGTCGGCCTCGGCCGGCTGCTGCGCAAGGCCAGGCCGCAACGGCTGTTCATCGAGCCCTCCGGCCTCGGCCATCCCGCGCAACTGCTGGCGCAACTGCGCGCCGCGCCCTGGCAGGGCGTGCTGGCGGTGCAGCCGCTGGTGATGGTGCTCGATGCTGCCGCGCTGGCGGCCGGGCAGCCCTTGCCCGAGGCGCAGCAGCTGGCGCTGGGCGAGGCGGCGCTGCTGCTGATGAACAAGTCCGAAGCGCTGGATGACGCGGCGCGTGCGGCCCTGGTGGCGCGCTTGCCGGAGGCGGCGTTGCGCTGGACGACCCACGGCCGATTACTGCTGGGCGAGCTGCCGAGTACGCCGCTTGAAGTGACGGGCGCTGATTTGCCGCAGGGCGCTTCGTCCATCGAACCGGCGATGCTGTTGCGTCGAGAGTCGCCGCTGCGTCAGGTGCGCGTCGAAGAGGGCCGACAGGCGGTCGGATGGCGCTTCCACCGTGACTGGCGCTTCCGCACGGCCGAGCTGGACGCCTGGCTGGCCGGGCTTCCCGGCCTGTTGCGGGCCAAGGCGGTGCTGCACGGCGAGGACGCCTGGCTGGCCTGCAACCGTACCGTTGGTCCGGCGCCGTGGACGCCCAGTGCCTGGCGCAAGGACAGCCGGATAGAGCTGATCCTGGCCGCCGAACTTGATCCACAGGCCTTGCAGACCGATCTTTTGCGCTGCGCGATCGCACCGGCCTGACAGAGAAGGTTGCCCTCGCGTAACGAGTGAATGATAATAATTATCAGCAGATACTGCTTCGTGAACTCTTCCCGCAGGCTTTCTCATGTCGTTACCCCAACCGCGCAAAGCGGCGGACGCCAGTCTTGCCGTGGACGCTGAGGAACAGCTGTTCACTTCCGCCACGGCGGATGACGGCGCCCATTTGCCCAGCGTGAACGCCCAGCGCGTCAATGAGGCCACCCTGCGTCTCGTCAGTTGTGCCGGCCCCCGCCGCGACGAGGAAGTGGTTCCCGAAGAGGTCCTGATTCCCTACGCCGCGCCGGTCGAAGGCGTGGAAGACGGCGAACAGCCGCCGCCCCCCGGTGGCTGGTGGAAGTCCTCGGGCCTGGCGATCGGCATGCACCTGGCCATCGTCGCGGCGCTGGTCTGGGTGATGCCCACGCCGGCCGAACTGAATCTGGGCGCCGGCGAGATGCCCAAGGCCATGCAGGTGAGTGTCGTCACCCTGCCGCCCAAGCCCGAAGTGCAGCAGCCGCCCGCCGCCGCGCCGACTCCGCCGCCGCCGGAGCCCGAGCCGCCGAAACCGATCGAGCCGCCCAAGCCGGTGGAGAAGCCCAAGCCGAAACCCAAGCCGCCCGAGAAGGCCGTGCCCAAGGTATCGCCCAAGCCCAAGCCGAAACCCAAGCCCGAGCCGGACCCGGAGCCCGCCGAGGAAGCCGTCGCACCGCCGGCCCCGGCTGCACCGCCGCCGCCCGCCGCGCCCACCGTCGGCCAGTTCACCCAGGGTGCCCAGGCCGCGCCGGCCGGTTCCCAGGGCCCGGCCGGCCTGCCCACCGGCAGCCTCAACGACAGCGACATCAAGCCGCTGCGCATGGACCCGCCGGTCTACCCGCGCATGGCGCTGAACCGTGGCATCGAAGGCCGGGTGAAGGTGCTGTTCACCATCACCAGCGATGGCCGCATCGCCGACATCCAGGTACTGGAGTCCTCGCCGCCGCGCATGTTCGACAACGCCGTGCGCGATGCCATGGACAAGTGGCGCTTCGAGCCACGCGTCAGTGGTGGGCGGATCGTCGCCCGCCAGGCGACCAAGGTGTTCTTCTTCAAGCTCGAAGGGCGTCGCTGACGGCCTGCCGAGTGAAACGAAAAACGCGCCCCAGGGCGCGTTTTTTGTTGCTGATGATCGGCCGGCAGGCGCGCCCTGCGGGCGCGGATCGCGGGCATGGCTCGCTCCTACAGGGGCATCAGTTCCGCGCGCAGCAGTTCCAGCGCTTCCCGCGGCCCGCCCACGGCAATGCGAACCGGCACGCTGAGCATCAGGTTCAGCGGCAGGCCGAAGCCCTCGATCTGGTTGCCGTCGCGGTCGCGACCCGGCTCTTCGCCGTGCCACTCGCAGGGCAGGCGTTCCGCACAGCTGCCGCCTTCATCGATGTAGCCGAACAGTGGCTTGCCCAGCGCGGCGGCGTAGCCCAGCTCGAAGGCCGTGCCACTGTCCGGCTCGGCGCCGCGGAAGGGATTGAGATTGGCCAGCACCACGTCCGCCTCGGCGATCAGGTTGAGGTTGGCCTGGTAGATCCACAACGCCTGCTCCGGCGGATTGGCGATGCCTTCAGGCACCGAGTGATCGAGCGGGTAGAGGCCCTGCAGATCGAACTCGGCACACAGCGCCTTGAGCTTTTCGCCCTGGGCGAGGGCGTCGGGTCGGAATACATCGGGGCCGGCGAGGTAGATCTTGAGCATGGTCAGAGTCCCATGAACGACAACATCAGGAAGGTGGCGAACAGCACGAAATGGGTCATGCCCTCGATGGCGTTGGTCTTGCCGTCGTGCAGGTTGTAGCCGGCGACCATCAGGGTGATGAACATCATGCCGGTCTGTAGCGGGGTCATCGCCATCTGGATCGGCTGGCCCTTGAACAGCGCCAGCGCCTCGATCACCGGCACGGTGAGGATCACGGTGGACAGCGACGCGCCCAGGGCGATGTTGACCACCGGCTGCATGCGGTTGGCCATGGCCGCGCGCAGGGCGGTGAGGATTTCCGGGCTGGCGGAGATCGCCGCCACCAGCAGCGCTGGCACGATGGGCGGTACGCCGCTGCCTTCCAGGCCGACGTCCAGGGCCTTGGACATCACCTCCGCCAGCGCCCCGATCAGCACCACGCCGACCACCAGCAGGGCCATGGATTGCTTGCTGCTGCCGGGAGCCTCGTGGCCTTCGCCATGCTCGCCGTGGGTGGCGTAGTTGTAGCTGAAGAAGTAGCTGTGCTGGCCGGTCTGCATGCGCAGGAACAGCGCGTAGAGCATGACCATGCAGCCGATGGTGAAGAACGAGTAGAGCTTCCACTGCTCGGCCGGGATCAGCTCCGGCACCACCATCGAGATGCCCACGGCGGTGAGGATCATGGTCACGTAGGTCTTGCCGGAGTCGTCGTTGTACGACTGCTCGCCGTGCTTGAGGCCGCCCAGCAGCGCGGCCAGGCCGAGGATGCCGTTCATGTCGAGCATCACCGCGGCGTAGATGGTATCGCGGGCCAGGGTCGGCGAATGGTTGTGGTTCATCATGATCGCCAGGATCACCACCTCCACCAGCACCGCCGCCAGGGTCAGGATCATGGTGCCGTAGGGCTCGCCGACCTTCTCCGCAAGGATCTCGGCGTGGTGCGCCACGCGCAGGGATACGCCGATGATCACCGCCAGCAGCGCGCTGGCGGCGATCCCCGCGAGCATCTTGCCGCCACCCAGCAGGCTGTGCTCCAGCGGGTACACGGCAATCGCCACCAGCAGGGCAAGGAGGAGGAATTTTTCTTCTTTGAGCGCGCGCAGCATCGAGGGGGATGTCCATTGGCGTAAGAGGCGAGTGCGCCATCTTAGGCAATGCCCGGTAAGCGCACCAGCGCGCGACGGCGTGCCGCGCGGGCCCTCAGTGAAGCCGGCTGGTGCGCTCGAGGAACTGCTTCTGCGCGGCGAAGATCTGTTCGGGCATTGCCCGCAAGCTCCGGTAGGTGGTCGCCAGGCTCTGCGCCAGGGTCTCCTTGTTCGCCTGGTCGGTGGTCTCCGCGTAACGCTTGAGCTGCTGGTAGTAGCCGATCTGCAGTTCGTAGTAACGGGACAGGCTGCTGGCGAACGGGCCGGCGTCCTCGCTGTGCGGGAGTTGCTGCACCTGGTTCAGGTTCTTTTCGAGCTCGGCGATATGCTCGCCGGGGCTCTTTGCCGGCGCCCCGCGGCCTGGGTTGTGGCCGGGTTCGAAATCGCCATTGATCAGGCCTTCCATGTCCCGGTCGATGCGCTGCACGTTGGAGAGGAAGGCGGAGGTCACCACCTCGTTGTATTTCAGGTCACCGGGCTGCCCGCAGGCGATCAGGGCCAGCGGCAGCAGCAGGGCCAGGAGAGTCTTGTTCATGAGGCGGGCCGGGTGGATAGGTGGAAGGCGATTCTAGAAAGGGACCCGGTCGGAAGATTTCGCGGATATCTGTCTTTTGCGTCAGAATTATCTCTGTCCACTGCGTGATGGGGCTCGTCGCCCCGCTGCCAATTGCTTGCCGGGTCCGCCTGTGTGCCAATCACCGGCGCCTGACCCACCGATAACGAGACCTCACCCATGTACGACTGGCTCAATGCCCTGCCCAAGGCCGAACTGCACCTGCACCTGGAGGGTTCGCTGGAGCCCGAGCTGCTTTTCGCCCTGGCCGAGCGCAACAAGGTCGCCCTGCCCTGGGGCGACGTCGAGAGCCTGCGCAAGGCCTATGCGTTCAACAACCTGCAGGAATTCCTCGACCTCTACTACGCCGGCGCCGACGTGCTGCGTACCGAGCAGGACTTCTACGACCTGACCTGGGCTTACCTGGAGAAGTGCAAGGCGCAGAACGTCATCCACGTCGAGCCGTTCTTCGACCCGCAAACTCACACCGACCGTGGCGTGCCCTTCGAGGTGGTGCTGCGTGGCATCCAGGGCGCGCTCAAGGATGGCGAGAAGCAGTTGGGCATCAGCCATGGCCTGATCCTCAGCTTCCTGCGCCACCTGTCCGAGGAAGAGGCGTTCAAGACCCTCGACCAGGCCATGCCGTTCCGCGACGCCTTCATCGCCGTCGGCCTGGACAGCTCCGAAGTCGGCCACCCGCCGAGCAAGTTCCAGCGCGTGTTCGACCGCGCCCGCGCCGAAGGCTTCCTCACCGTCGCCCACGCCGGCGAGGAAGGCCCGCCGGAGTACATCTGGGAAGCCCTGGACCTGCTCAAGATCGAGCGTATCGACCACGGCGTGCGCGCCATCGAGGACGAGCGACTGATGCAGCGCATCATCGACGAGCAGATCCCGCTGACCGTCTGCCCGCTGTCCAACACCAAGCTCTGCGTGTTCGACCACATGCGCGAGCACAACATCCTCGACATGCTCGAGCGCGGCGTGAAGGTGACGGTGAACTCGGACGACCCGGCGTATTTCGGCGGCTATGTCACCGAGAACTTCCAGGCCCTGCACGAGCACCTGGGGATGACGAAGGAGCAGGCGCAGCGGCTGGCGCAGAACAGCCTGGATGCGCGGTTGGTGAAGTAAGGCCGACCCTGACCCTCTCCCTCTGGGAGAGGGCCTGCTCGCCGTCCCGATCCGTCCCCTGATCTGGCGCCCGCGACCTTTCGCGCAACCCCTGCTACCCCTATAAGAACGCCTCTCCCACCGACACGAGGTAGCAGCATGAACAGGATCGTCGCCATCACCGGCGGCTTCGGCCATCTGGGTAGCGTGGTCGGCCAGGCGTTCGCCGACGCCGGCTGGCAGGTCGCGTTGCTCGACCGCGCCGTCGGCCCGCGTTATCCACAGGCCGGCGCGCTGTCCATCGGCGGCATCGACCTCACCGACCCGGACGCCGCCCGCACCGCGCTGGAGCAGGTCAACGAGCATTTCGGCGGCCTCGACGCGCTGATCAACGTGGCCGGCGGCTTCCACTGGGAAACCCTGGGCGATGGTGACATCGACACCTGGGACCTGATGTACCGCATCAACCTGCGCACCGCCGTGGTCTCCAGCCAGGCTGCGCTGGCGCACCTGAAGGCGCGCGGACACGGGCGCATCCTCAATATCGCTGCCGCAGCTGCAACCCGCGCGGCGCTTGGCATGGGGGCCTATGCGGCGTCCAAGGCCGGCGTCATGCGCCTGACCGAAGCGCTGGCGGAGGAACTGAAGGACGCGCGGATCACCGTCAACGCGCTGATGCCGAGCATCATCGACACCCCGCAGAACCGCGCCGACATGCCCACTGCGGAATTCGACCGCTGGGTGAAGCCGGAGCAACTGGCGGCGACGCTGCTGTTCCTCGCCTCGGACGCTGCGGCGGCGATCACCGGCGCGTGCATTCCGGTGACCGGCCGCGTTTGATTGCGCGGCTTCCGTAGGGCGCATAACCCGGCACGGGTTATCCGCCGCGCTGGCGGATAACGCCATAGGCGTTATGCGCCCTACGTGTTCATCGGCGCCGGCGTAAACCTGTAGGAGCGGGCATGGCGCGCTCCTGCAATGTGAACCCGAGGCCTCAGGCCTCGACGGCCCCCGCGCTGCGCAGGAAAGCCGCCAGGCACGGGTTGTCGTTGTGCGGGCTCCAGGCCGCGCCGTACTCCACCTGCGGCGACCGGCCGATGGCGCGGAAGGCCACGCCGGGCAGTTGCATGCGCCGCATCGAGTCCGGCACCAGCGACACGCCCAGCCCCTCGGCCACCAGGTTGACGATGGTCTGCTGCAGGTGCGTCTCCATGCGCACCGCCGGAGCGAAGCCGTGCTGGCGGCAGCACTCCATCACCGATTCGTGCAGGGCCGGTGCGGTGGCCGGCGGGAAGGTGATGAAGGGTTCGCCGGCCAGCTTGGTCACGTCCAGTTCTGCTTCCTGCGCCAGGCCGTGTTCGGCCGGCAACACCGCGCACAGCGGCTCGCGCTGCAGCGTGCGATAGAGGCGCTGGCCCGGTTCGCGTTCGGGGAAGGTCAGGGCGACGTCCACCTCGCCGCTGTCCAGCGCCGGGCCCAGGTCGCGCGGGAGCATCTCGTTGAGCACCAGCTTCACCTCCGGGTGGCCGTCGGCGAAGGTTTTCAGCAGGCGCGGCAGCAGCGTCCAGGCAGCCAGCATGGTGAAGCCGATGCGCAGCTCGCCGCGCTCGCCGCGTGCCGTGGCGCGTGCCGAACGCACGGCAAGATCGAGACCGGCGAGCAGCGCCCGGGCCTGCTGCTGGAAGTCGCGGCCGGCGGCGGTCAGCTCCACCGAGCGCGAATGCCGGGCGAACAGCGGCGTGCCCAGTTCTTCTTCCAGCGCGGCGATCTGCCGGCTCAGCGGCGGCTGGGTGATGTGCAGCGCCTCGGCGGCTCGGCCGAAGTGCAGGTGCTCGGCGAGGGCGAGGAAATAGCGCAGCTGGCGGAAGTCGATCATCGATACGGTTTGGGTATGGATTGGCGCTTTAGTAAGCATTGGACGGTATCGATTGGCAACCCTATGCTCGCCTGCCGCTCCCGCTCTCCAGGTTCCCTGCCATGCACACCGTGTTCGCCGTCGTCCTGCCGATCTTCGCGCTGATCCTGGTCGGCTGGCTGTGCCGGCGCACCAACCGCCTCGGCCCGCAGGCGGCTTCGGAGATCAACAAGCTGGTGGTCTGGCTGTGCCTGCCGGCGCTGCTGTTCAAGGTCACCGCCACCGCCACCTGGGCGGAAATCTGGCAGCCGGGCTTCCTCGCCGCCTTTACCGGCGGCTGCCTGCTGGTGTTCTTCGCCACCCTCGTCTGGCGCCTGATGCAGGGCCGCGCACTACCGGCGGCGAGTATCGACGGCCTCAGCGCGTCCTACGCCAATACCGGGTACATGGGCATTCCGCTGTGCCTGCTGGTGTTCGGCCAGGACGGCCTGGAGCCGGCGCTGATCGCCTCGCTGCTGGTGGTCTGCGTGCTGTTCGCCATCGCCGTAGTCTGCATCGAGGTCGGGCTGCAGGAAGAGAAACACATCAGCCGCGCCGTCTGGGTGGTGAGCAAGGCGCTGGGCAAGAACCCGCTGGTGGTGTCGCCGATCATCGGTGGCCTCTGGGCAGTGACCGGTATCGGCCTGCCAGCGCCGCTGCTGCACTTCCTCGACATGCTCGCGGCTGCCACCACGCCCTGCGCGCTGGTCTCGCTGGGCCTGTTCCTGGCGCAGAAGCAGGAGGGCGAGCAGGTCGGCGCCTGGCCGCTGGTGGCGATCAAGCTGGTTGGCCAGCCGCTGCTCACCGGCTTCCTCGCCTACAAGGTCTTCGACCTGCCACCGCTGTGGGCGGATTCGGCGCTGCTGCTCAGCGCGCTGCCCACTGGCACCGGGCCGTTCATGCTTGCCGAGTACTACCAGCGCGAGGCCGCGGTGGTGTCGCGGAGCATTCTGGTGTCGACGCTGGGGTCGTTGGTCACGCTCTCCCTGTGCCTGCTGTGGATTGCCCGATAGCGTGCTCTTCGTAGGAGCGAGCTTGCTCGCGAACCGCCCAGCGCTGGAGCCGCCGGAAAATCCGTTCGCGAGCAGGAACTAGGCGTCCCCCTCGCTCCTACAAAAACCCGGGCATAAAAAAACGGACCGGCCATCGCGGGGATGGCGGGTCCGTCGCGCAAACGCAGGGGACCGTCACCAGGGGTAGGTGACGCTCCAGACGCAGCCCCTCAGGCGTATGGCCCGAATTGCGTCAACGTTGCGATCAAGCCGGTTCGGTCAGCGCGCCCGTAGCGCGCGCGGGTAGTTGGCGGCCGGAGATCCGGTGGGCGTCGCCCGCCGGTGCCGTGCCCTTGTCGTAGGGTTTGGCCAGCAGCATGTAGACCAGGCCCGCACCGATCACCACGACGGTGGTGAGGATCATCGAGTAGTTCATGTACCAGGGTGCGTCCGGGGTGCGTGGCCAGACCATGTTGGTGATCGCCGCCACGCCGTAGATCAGCGCTGCGATGTTCACCGGCACGCCCCACTTGCCGAGGCTGAAGTGGCCGCCGGGCACCCAGCCCTTGGCGCGGGCGATCAGCGAGGCGATGACGATCAGCTGGAAGGACACGTAGATGCCGATCGCGGCGAAGCCGACGATGGTGGCCACGGCGTCGCCCATGAACAGCCCCAGGCAGACGATGGCTGCCGGCATCACGCCCGCCACCACCAGCGCAACGGCTGGCACGTGGTTGGAGTTCAGCTTCGACAGGGCCTTGCTGCCGACGATCATCTCGTCGCGGGCATAGGCGAACAGCAGGCGGCTGGCGGCGGCCTGCAGGCTCAGCACGCAGGAGACGAACGACACCATCACCACGGCCATCACCAGTTTCGAGCCCACCGGGCCGAAGGCGTTGGCGAGGATGGTGGTTACCGGGTCGGTGTCTTCGCCGTTGATCACGCGCTGGATGTCCGGCACCGAGAGGATCAGCGCCAGGCACGCGAACATCGCGGCGGCACCGCCGATGTAGATGGTCATGCGCATGGTCTTGGGGATCATCTTGCCGGGGTTCGGGGTTTCCTCGGCGACGTCACCGCAGGCCTCGAAGCCGTAGTACTGGAACAGCCCCGCCAGGGACGCGGCGAGGAAGGCCGGCCAGTAGCTGCCGTCGATCTTGATGTCGAAGGTGTTGAACAGCACGCTGAACGGCTGGTGGCGCTCGAAGATCAGCAGGTAGCCGCCCACCAGCAGCGCACCGCCCAGTTCGCAGATGAAGCCGAACATGGCGACGCGTGCCAGCAGCTTGGTGCCGGACAGGTTGAGCACGGTGGACAGCGCGATCAGCGCCAGGGCGATGCCGATGGCGGCGTTGCCGTGCATGTCGAAGCCGAGCATGGCAGCCATGTAGGGGCTGGCGCCGACGGCGATGCCGGCGATGGAAGTGCACAGCGCCCAGGCATACACCCAGCCGACCATCCACGCCCAGCGTTTGCCCACCAGGCGGCGTGCCCAGGGGTAGACGCCGCCGGAGATCGGGAATTGCGAGACCACTTCGCAGAACACCAGGCACACCAGCATCTGGCCCAGGCCGATCAGCAGGTAGGTCCAGAACATCGGCGGCCCACCGGCGGCCAGGCACAGGCCGAACAGGGTGTAGACGCCGACGACCGGCGACAGGTAGGTGAAGCCCAGGGAGAAGTTCTCCCACAGGCTCATGCTGCGTTCGAAGTTGGAGCTGTAGCCGAGGGCAGCGAGCTGCTCGGCATCGGAATCGGTTACGCCAGCGGCACGCTTGGCAGGGGACCCACTCATCGTTGTTTCCTCTCGGGGGGTTGATGGGCAGAAGGCAATCGGCCGGCGGGCCTCACGACGCCCGCCGGTTCCCTTTTCGGGTTTTTAGTTGTGTGTGTTGCGCGGCTTTGCTCGTTGTGGAGAGTTACTGGCCGTCGTCGAACTGCGAGAGCCACTGCACCGCCTGCTGGTGGTAGCGGGTGAAGCCCTTGTAGTCGACCAGCTGCTGGTCGAGGGTCTTGAGCACACGGTGCATGCGCTTGGCCCACGCCGGGTTGGTGGCGATGTCTTCCAGGCTCAGCAGGTAGGTGCGGATCGGGAACACGATGGCGTTGCTGCGCGGCAGACGGTGCAGCGGCTGCAGCTCGATGCGCAAGTAGACCTTTTGCCCAGCGTTCTCGGCGGTGACCGTGGTGCGGTCCGGCGCCCACTCGGGCAGGGACTCGGCGGACACGTCCAGACGCGGGTTGACGGTCAGCGACCAGTTCAGGCGGCGCACCGGGTGGCCGTTGCGCAGACGCAGGAGGAATTTCAGCGCGCGGTCGAGCATGCCGGTTTCCTTCACCAGCGGCACCGGACCGTGGAACTCGTGCCAGGCCATGCCCAGGTTGAAGCGCAGCGAGTAGTCGGCGCGCTGGGTGGCGATGCCCGCGCCCCAGTACAGGGTGCCGTCGCGCTCCTCCTGCAGGACCCAGTCGCCCTGGGCCTGGCGGGTGACGTATTCCATCGGCTCATAGGGCAGGGTCGACGGATCACCGAAGGTGAAGGTGTCGTCGATGTTCAGCAGCTTGTTGGTCCAGTGCCAGCGGGTGCCGTCCTTCTCCAGGGAGAAGTACTCCGGGTAGTCCTTGGCATAGGCCTCCATGATCAGCTCGAGCAGGTCCCACTGCGCCTCCATCATGTGCGGCGCGGAGACGTAGTGCATGCCCGGGTCTTTCTCCAGGGTGATCGCACGGTCGCGGCACTCGCTGATGTAGTGCTCGTCGATGTCGAACACCGCGCGGAAGGCGTCGGTGCCCACCGAGACATGCGGCTCCAGGTTCATCGAGTACATGTACTCGTCGTCCGGGAAGGGCCAGGGTGCGCGGTCGATGCAGGCCTGGCTGTTCGCGTAGGTGTAATCGTCGCGGTAGGTTTCGTCGGGGCGGAATTGGATGGTCATGGTCGTTCTCCGGCTCAGCAGTCGATGACCAGCCGCGAGCACTTGGCGCGCGATACGCAGGGCATGATTTTGGTGTTGGCGGCCTTGTCCTCGTCGGACAGCCAGTCGTCGGTGTGGAGGATTTCTCCGTCCAGCTCCAGGACGTTGGTCTCGCACATGCCGCAGGCGCCACCACGGCACAGGTACGGGATTTCGTGGCCGGCGGCCTCGGCGGCTTCGAGCAGGCTCTGGTCGGGCGACACGGAGAGGGTCGCGCCACTGCGTGCCAGGGTGACCTGGAACGCCTCGCCGACGCTGCCCTGTTCGAGGAAGCGCTCGTAATGGATGTGGCTGTCGGTCCAGCCGTGGGCGTGGGCGGCGTCGATCGTTGCCTGGATCATGCCTTCGGGACCGCAGACGTAGACGTCGCTGCCCAGCGGTCGGTCCGCCAGTACCGCGGAAATGTTCAGGCGCTCGCCACGCTCGTCGCGGTACAGGCGCACGGCATCGCCGTATTCCTGCAGCAGTTCTTCACCCAGGCGCGCGTGGGCGTCGCCACGCACTGCCAGGTGGACTTCGAAGGGCGTGCCGCGCAGGCGCAGCTCGGCCAGCTGCGAGCACACCGGAGTGATGCCCACGCCGCCGGCGATGAACAGGTGCAGGCGCGCGTGCTTGCTCAGCGGGAACAGGTTCACCGGGCGGAGGATTTCCAGCTCGTCGCCTTCCTGCACCACGTCATGCATGTGCTTCGAACCGCCACGGCCGTCTTCCACGCGGCGCACGGCGATCTGGTAGGCGCTGGCGTCGTAGGGCGAACTCATCAGCGAGTAGGCGTTGCGGTAGGTACCGCTGGCATGAGGCATCAGCACCACGACGTTGCTGCCGCCGGAGAACGGCGTCAGGTGCGCGCCGTCGGTGGAGGCCAGGGTGAAGCGCTTGATCTCCGGGGTCACCTGCTCGATGCGGGTGACGCGGACATTCAGGGTTCCGTTGGACTGGCTCATGTGTCGAGCTCCTCGGCATCGGGCAGTTCGCCGGGGACTTCGGCGTCGGCCTTCACTGCCTGGAAGGCAGCCAGGCGGCGGGAGTAGTGGTCACGGACCACCAGCGTACGGGCGCAGTGCGGGCAGTCGAAGACGCGCTGGGTGACGTTCTCGGTGTAGCCGTCGCAGTGCACGCACCAGACGCGGCGCACAAAGGAGCCGGCATGCTCGCGCAGCACTTCGTCCTTGTTCAGGTTGATCGCGTCGGCGGCCTGCATGGCGGTGCCGATGAAGCTTTCGGAGCCAGCCAGGTAGAGGCGGGTCCCCATGTGCGACTGGCCCAGCAGCGCATGCAGGTCATCGACCAGTGCGCGGTTGCTCGCATAGATCGCCAGCTCCACGTCGGTGATGTCGCGCAGGGCGGCGAGGTGATCCTGGCCGGAGAAGGATTCGCTGGAATACAGCACGCGGATGGGCGCAGTGCGCGGCATCTCGGCGAGCAGGCGGAGCATGGCGGCGCCGCCGCTGCCCTGGCCGGCGATGATGTGGTGGTGACCACCAGCGAGCGGGCGCAACTGGTCGTAGACCGGCCGGCTCTTGATACCTGTGATGAGCATTATTCTTGTGCCTCCAGAACTGCCGGCTCTCTCGGTCAGGAGCGCCGGCGCGATTCGAGGACCCGTGCACGGCCACGGGTCGGAGATACACAGAGCACAGGTTGTGCCAAATAGTTAACCTATTGAAATTAAAGGGAAAAGTTAAAATCTGAAAGCGCAGGTGTAAGCAGAAATGACAACGCCTGTAGGCAGCCTTGCAGCGGTGGATTGTCGCAGGGGCGTTTCTGCCGGGTGCGGGAAGGCGGCGTGACCGGGTGGTCCCGCGCAGGCAGGCGATGGGGTGGAATTTTCGTAGGAGCGGACTTCGTCCGCGATGGGGCGGCGTGGTGCTGTCGCGGGCATGGCCCGCTCCTACAGCAACCGGGGCGCACGGCGCAGACGCTCTTGTAGGAGCGGGCCATGCCCGCGATCAGGCCGACAGGCCGGCGCTCAATCGTCGCGCTGCAACTTGCGAATCAAGGTGCCGACGTCGATACCCAGGTGGACCGCCGCCTTGCGCTTGCTGCCGCACAGGCGCACGGCCCGCAGGATCACCTGGCGCTCGTAGCGCTGCACCTGGGCCTTGAGTGGCTGGTCGTCGATGGCCGCCACCGGTTCGTCGAGCGCGACCGGGCTGCCGGCGGGTGGTGCACCGAGCAGTTCGGGCGGCAGGTGCAGCTCTTCCGCCACGTCGTCGGCGAGCACGGCGAGGCGCTCGAAGATGTTCACCAGCTCGCGGATGTTGCCGGGGAAGTCATAGGCCAGCAGACGCTCGCGGCAGTTCGAGGACAAGCGCAGCGGCGGCTGGCGGTCGCGGTTGATGCGCGCCAGGAGGATGTCCATCAGCACGGGCAGGTCGTCACGGTGGGCGCGCAGCGGCGGGATTTCCACTGGCAGCACGGCCAGGCGATAGTAGAGATCGGCGCGGAACTCGCCGGCGGCCACCTGGGCGCGCAAATCCTTGTTGGTCGCGGCGATCACCTGCACCTGGACCTGCTTCGACAGCGGCGAACCCACCGGCTGGATGGTGCCGTCCTCGAGGAACTTGAGCAGCTTGGCCTGCACCTGCAGCGGGATCTCGCCGATCTCGTCGAGGAACAGCGTACCGCCCGAGGCGCTCTCGATGTAGCCACGTTTGCCCGACTGCAGCGCGCCGGTGAAGGCGCCGCGCTCGTAGCCGAACATCTCCGACTCGAACAGGGTTTCCGGGATGCTCGCGCAGTTCACGTCGATGAAGGGCCGGTCGCCCCAGCCGGCGGCGCGGTGGATGTGCCGGGCGATGGCGGTCTTGCCCACGCCGGGTTCGCCGAGCAGCAGCAGGCGGGCGCGGCGGCGGAACGCGCGCACGCCCATGTCGGCGATGGAGGAGAGCAGTGGGGACATGTGCAGCGCATTGTCCTGCGGGTCGCCCAGGCCCTGCAGGTCGGTGGTCGAGGCGCGCCCGGACGGGCTGCGCAGGCTGCCCGCCGTGCCCGGCTCGTATTCGCGCTGGATCAGCAGGTTGTAGGGCTTCTCGTAGGCCGTCGTCGGCACCGCCTGGGCGCGGGTGAGAAACACCCGGCCGTCGCGCGAGCGGGTCAGCGCGCTCTTGCCGCCGCGGCGCAGGGCCTGCTGGAAGTCGTCGAATTGCAGCGCCGAGCGCTGGAAGAAGTCCACGTCGCTCAGGCCCAGCACATCGAGGCGGGTGACGCGGTTGACCCGTTCCGCCGCGAGGTTGATGAAGCGCACCCGCGAGTCGCCGTCGCAGACGATCACCGCCTCGCTGAAACTGTCGAGCAGGGCGTGCAGCGCCGGCGTCTCCAGCAACGCGGAGAGCATCTCGCCCGACGCGCTGACCGAGGAGCGCATGCCCATGCGCAGCGGCGCGAAGAAGCCTTCTTCGCTCATGCTTCTTTGCTCATGGATGGAGCTCCGTCGCGTTGTTCGCCAAGCGCAGCACGAAGACGCGCCAGGCCACGCCCTCGCGGATGAGGATGCGCGAGCAGTGGCTGTTGAAGGACTGGTAGTTGCCGAACTGGTCGGGCAGGTCGAGTACCTGCCAGGTGCGCTCGGGCAGCGGCATGCGGTTCAGCGTGGAGGCCAGGCCGGCGGCACGGGTGATGCCGAAGGTCTGCTCGAAGGCCGCGTTGCGCCATTGCGGCTGGGCCTGCTCGTCGATCACCAGCACGGCGTCGGGCACCGCGTCGAAGACCCGGCGCAGCGCCTCGATACGCTGCTCGGCGTCGTGCTGCATGCGCAGTTCCTGGCTGACGTCGCGCAGGCTGCCCCACATGCGCAGCAGGCGGCCGTTATGGATGCTGGCGCGCACGTCGTTCTCCACGTAGGCCGGCGAGCCGTCGTGGCGGCGGTCCACCGACAGTGCGCCGTCGACGTGGAATTCCGCTTCGATCAGGCGCCGCACGAACTCTTCGTTGGCCGGGCTGCGTGGCCAGTACAGGCGCACCGGCTGCTCGCTGAAATCGACGTCGGCGGGCATCTCGTAGATGTTGGCCATGGCGCGGTTGCACATGCGCCAGTAGGAGCGGTTCTCGAACACCTGGCGGACGATCTCGTCGGGCGTTTCGCGCACGTCCACCGACTCGGCGAACTCGATGCACCAGTAGGCCACCCGCGCGCTGAAGAGCATCTGGCTCATCACCTCGTTGGCGCTCTGCAGCTCACCCAGGCGTCGACTGATCGGCCCCAGCGGCATTTTCACCAGGTGCAGGCGCGCGGGCTCGCCGTCGCGCCACTGCAGCACGCCGCTGGCGAGTACCGGCAGCAGGCCGCCGTTGTGACGGATCAGGGTCAGCTCCAGGTCCTGGACGCGCTCATCCGCCGGCGGGCTGGCGAACAGCTGCATCAGCGCGTTCAGCGAGTCGGCGGTATAGACCAGCTCGGCGCCCTGGCCGTCCAGCGAACCGGGTGCGTAGCCGAGCTGGTCGGTCTGCTCGGCGGAGACCTCGATGAAGCGTCCCTGGGACGTCAGTCTGTCAGACAGCAGCAGGCCCCTGTCCAGCAGCAGTTTTAGCGGGTCCATTTCTCCCTCCAAGGCAAATTCCCAACAGGGCGATGCGCTCGCCCGGCCGCAAGCGAGCGGCACTCAAGGAGACCAAGGCATGTTGCATGCCAGCCTGAAACGCCCGTGTGCCGTGGGGTGGCGCGCAAGGGTGTATGCAAAAATGCAGCACTGCGCGCAATCGTGCAGCGCAGAGTGCAGAGTATCCGCTGCAGGGGTGCAGCGCCGCGCCGGGCGATGGAAGGCGTGGCGATTCGCGCCAAATACTGGCCAGTTGATAGCTTTTGAGTTCGTTTGAGGTGCTGGCGCTGCTAGGATGCGCGCGCGTTTCGCTCCCTGAAGCGCCCGTCCCAGAGCCCGTTCCCCACAAGAGGCCGCCATGCGCAAGCACCGTCGTTTGACCTTCCGCCACATTGGCCAGATCAACGTGACCAACCGCCTGAGCGGCGACCTCATGGGGGTGGTCCTGGACGTCTCGATGGGCGGCCTGCGGCTGGTGACGGAGGAGCCGCTGGCGCCGGGCAGCTGCTACGACATGCGCCTGGAGATCCCGGTGCGCGAGGATCACACCCGCTCGGTGGATATCACCGCGATCTGCCAGTGGTCGAAGAAGGACGCCAAGAACGCGCGCTTCGAACAGGGCTTCAAGCTGGACCGGCCGAGCGCGGCGTTCACCGAACTGGTGACCTCGATGTCGGTGAGTTTCAACCGGAGTTTGTTGGGGCGGGCGCGGTTGTCGTGATGGGGTTGGCTTGGGTGCAGTCTGATGCACCCTCTCCCCAGCCCTCTCCCTGAAGGGAGAGGGAGTCGTTCGGTGTGCACTGCAACCACAGCGTTAACCGGCGAGCGCTAATCTTCCTACCCATGCCGATCAGTCCCCTCTCCCTTCGGAGCGGGGCGCGCAGCCAGGGTTAGGGAGAGGGCAACACCCAGCTCCGGGTTCCCTGGAACTCCCTACCCCAACGTCCCCAATATCTGCACCCCGACCCGCTCCGGAATCTCGTTCTGCGACAGCACGTGCAGCCCCGGGCTGAACACCCGTGCGTAACGCGCCAGCAGCGGTCGCAGCTGCGGCATCACGGTGAGGATCGGCGGGTGGCCTTCCTTGCGCAGCTTTTCCTTCACCACCGGCATGCTGTGCTGCAGCTGGTTGAGCAGGCTGGGCTCCACCGGGATGTTGTCCAGGCTCACCGGGCCGGCCTGCTGGGCGATGCTCAGGGCGCCGAGCAGGGTGTTTTCCAGGGCGTTCTCCAGCACGAACACGCTCAGCTCCGGGCGGTCGCCGGCAATCGACGAGACGATGCTGCGGCGCAGCGCGTAGCGCACATCGGAGGCCAGCAGCACCGGGTCCTTGGTGGTCTCGCTGCCTTCGAGCAGGGCGCTGGCGATGGTGACGATGTCCTTGAGCGCCACTTCCTCCTGCAGCAGCTGGCGGAATACCCGGTGCTGCTGCGAGTAGGTCAGCTGCGCCTTCAGCGATTCGGCCAGCTTGGGCGCCTGCAGGGTCAGGCGCTGCATCAGGTGCTCGACGTCGTCGTGCTTGAAGATGTCCGGCAGGTGCTCGCGCACCACCTTGTTCAGGTGCGTGGCGACCACGCTGGCGCAGTCGATCACCTGGTAGCCCAGGTTCAGCGCGCGGGACTTGTCCGCCGGCAGTATCCACACCACCTGCATGCGGTAGGCAGGGTCGACGCCGAGGATGCCGTCGATCTCGCCGTAGAGTTCCGGCGAGGGAATCGCCATCAGCCGGTCGGCGTGGATTTCCGCGCCGTCGATGCGCTCGCCGTTGATGTGGATGGCGTACTGCGAGGCCTTCAGGCGCAGGCTGTCGCGGATCTGCACTTCCGGCAGGAGGAAGCCCAGGCTTTCCGAGAGCGTCTGGCGCACTCCGCGAATCCGTTGCGGCAGCGGCGCGCCGCTGGCTTCGTTGACCAGGCTGACCAGCTTGTAGCCCAGCGAGATCGACAGGCGCTCCACCAGCGGGATGTCTTCCCAGCCCAGTTGCTGCGCGCGCTCCTGGTCCATCGCTTGCGTCAGCGCCTGGGTCTGCTCCAGCGTAGTCGCCTCGATGGGCGGGCCGGCCAGTGACAGGCGCCAGGCGATGAAGGCCACCAGCGCGGCGAAGGCGAAGAACGCGATGTGCGGCATGCCCGGCACCAGGCCGAGCACCACGAGGATGCCGGCGACGGTGTAGAGCAGCGACGGCGAGGCCAGCATCTGCTTGCGCACCAGGCTGGTGATTTCCGCCGACTCGTTGACCCGCGTGACGATGATCGCCGCCGCGGTGGACAGCAGCAGCGCCGGAATCTGCGCCACCAGGCCGTCGCCGATGGTCAGCAGGGCGTAGCGCTGGAAGGCCGCACCGGCCGGCAGGTCGTAGACGAACACACCGATGGCCAGGCCGCCGAACAGGTTGATCAGCAGGATCAGGATGCCGGCGATGGCGTCGCCGCGGACGAACTTCGAGGCGCCATCCATCGCGCCGTAGAAGTCGGCTTCCTTGGCCACTTCCGAGCGGCGGCGCTTGGCTTCGTTCTGGTCGATCAGGCCGGCGTTGAGGTCGGCGTCGATGGCCATCTGCTTGCCGGGCAGGGCGTCCAGGGTGAAGCGCGCGGTCACCTCGGAGATACGCTCGCCGCCCTTGGTGATGACCATGAAGTTGATGATCATCAGGATCACGAAGACGATCAGGCCGACGATGAAGTTGCCGCCGATCACCACGTGGCCGAAGGCTTCGATCACCTTGCCGGCCGCGCCCGTGCCGGTGTGGCCGTCGAGCAGCACCACGCGGGTGGAAGCGACGTTGAGGGTCAGGCGCAGCAGCGTGGTGACCAGGATCACCGTGGGCAGCAGGGAGAAGTCCAGCGGACTTTTCGACGACACGCTGACCAGCAGCACCAGGATCGCCACCACGATGTTGAAGGTGAACAGGGCGTCCAGCACCAGCGGCGGCAGCGGCAGGATGATCATCGAGAGGATCGACAGGATGATCAGCGGGATGCCGATGCGGCCGCTCTGGAAGGTCGGCAATAGTGACTGCAGTAGGCGCATGGTCAGACTCTGTTCAGCAGTTCTTCGGGAATGGGGACGTTCTTGATCAGCTCCGGCCGCTCACGGCGCCCGGAGCGCCAGGCCTTGAGCTGGAGGATGTAGGTGAGGACGTGGGCCACGGCCTTGTACAGCTGCGCGGGAATCTGCTGGTTCACCTGGGTGGTGGCGTAGATGGCGCGCGCCAGCGGCGGCAATTCGAGCACTTCAAGGTCATGGGCCTTGGCCAGCTTGCGGATGTACAGCGCGGTCTCGTCCAGGCCCTTGGCGACCACGTAGGGCGCCTGGGCCTTCTTCGGGTCGTAGCGCAGCGCCACGGCAAAATGCACCGGGTTCACTATCACCACGTCGGCGGTCCTGATCGATTTGCTGATCTGCCGGTGCACCAGCTGGCGCTGCATCTGGCGGATGCGCGCCTTCACTTCCGGTCGGCCTTCCTGGTTCTTGTGCTCTTCCTTGCGCTCCTGCTTGGTCATGCGCAGCTTCTTCTTGAAGAAGAAGTACTGGATCGGGATGTCGATGACCGAGAACAGGATGAACACCACCAGCAGCGACAGGGTGATGTCGTAGAAGGTGCCGAAGGCGGCGGCAATGGCGCTGTGCACGTTGCTGCGCTGCAGCGCCAGCAGGCCGGGCAGGGCGCCGTGCAACTGATAGAGGGCGACGAGGATCAGCACGACGATCTTGAGCAGCGACTTGGCCAGCTCCGTCCAGTTCTGCATCGAGAAGATGCGCCCAAGCCCGGTGATCGGGTTGAGCTTGGACAGCTTGGGCATGAAGTTCTTGCTGGAGAAGATCCAGCCGCCGGGGATCATCGAGAACAGCACCACCAGCAGCGGCGTGACCAGCAGCGGCAGCAGCGTGGTGATGAACAGCACCAGGTGGTGGCCGAGCACCAGCGGCAGGTCGTCCAGGCCGATCTCGCTGTGCCGCAGATCGATGAAGGACAGCGCAAAGCCCTGCCTGATGCCATCGTAGAAGTGCTCCACGCAGAACTTCAGCGCGACCAGCGTGGCCAGTAGCGAGAGGGTGGTGGAGAGGTCCTTGGAGCGGCTGACCTGGCCGTCCTCGCGGCTCTTTTTCAGCTTCTGCTGGGAGGCCTCTTCCGTTTTCTCCTGGGCGCTGTGCTGGTCAGCCATGGCGCCCCTCGCGGAAGATCACGCCGATGGCATCGAGCAACTGGCGGGTGAGCTTGAGGTAGTTCTCGGGGATGTCCGGCAGGGTCAGCCAGATGCACGCCAGGCCCGCGATGATCGCCATGGGAAAGCCCAGGGAGAACAGGTTGAGTGCCGGCGAGATGCGGTTGAGCAGGCCGAAGCAGAACTGCACCAGGGTCATGCAGAACACCACCGGCAGGGTGATCAGCACGGCGGCGGAGAACACCCAGGCGAGGCTGCCGGCCACCGACTCCAGTCCCAGGTAATGCAGCCCGCTGCCCACCGGCCAGTAGATGAAGCTCTGGTAGAGGATGCTCACCACCAGCAGGTGGCCGTCGATGGAGAGGAACAGGAACACCAGCAGGATGAAGTACAGCTGGTAGAAGATCGAGGACGACGACACGCCGTTCATGGGGTCGTTGTACACCGCCATGCTCAGGCCCAACTGGGTGGATATCACGTCGCCCACCAGGGTGAACACGGTGAACACCAGCATCAGCGAAAGGCCCAGCATCAGGCCGAAGACGATCTGCTCCAGCGCCACCAGCAGGCCCTGCGCGGACAGCGGATCGATGGCCGGCGGGCGCGGCAGCGCGGCGCCCAGGGCGACGGTCAGGGCCAGGCCGAGGAGGATGCGCAGGCGCATGGGGATCGCCTTGTGGCTGAAGATCGGCGCCAGGGCGAACACCGCCATGATCCGGCAGAAGGGCCACCACCAGGCCTGCAGCGTTTGCAGGTAGTCGAAGGCCTGCAGGATGGATGCGCCTTGCTGCATGGCATCAGCCGACCAGGCGGCCCGCCTGGTGGAACGACTCGATGAACAGCTCCGAGAGCGTGCGCAATATCCAGTGGCCGGCGAACACCAGCATCCCCAGGGTGATCAGCAGGCGCGGGAGGAAGCTGAGCATCTGCTCGTTGATCTGCGTGGCCGCCTGGAAAATGCTCACCAGCAGGCCGCCGATCAGGCTCGGCACGATCAGCACGCAGACGATCAGCGCGGTGATGTGCACGGCGTTGGAGACGATATCGACGGCGCTTTCCGGAGTGAGCATCTTTGGTTTTCCGTCAGGGCCGCTAAAACGGCTGCACGCTGCTGGTCAGCGTGCCCATCATCAGGGCCCAGCCGTCCACCAGCACGAAGATCATCAGCTTGAACGGCAGCGAGATCATCATCGGCGAGAGCATCATCATGCCCATCGCCATCAGCACGCTGGCTACCACCAGGTCGATCACCAGGAACGGGATGAAGATCATGAAGCCCAGCTGAAACGCGGTCTTCAGCTCGCTGAGCACGAACGACGGCAGCAGCAGGGAGAAGTCCAGGTCGTTGAGGTTCTCCGGCACCGTCTCGCCGGCCAGGCTGACCATGGTTTCCAGCGAGGTGCGGTTGGTCTGCGCGAGCATGAAACGGCTGAGGGTCTGCTTGGCGCGGCCCAGGCCGTCTTCCAGGCTGATCTGGTCGGCCTCGAAGGGCTGGTAGGCATTGCTGTAGACGTCCTGCCAGACCGGGCGCATGACCAGCAGGGTCATCACCAGGGCGATGCCCACCAGCACGTTGTTCGGCGGGCTCTGCTGCAGGCCGATGGCCTGGCGCAGGATTGCCAGCACGATGACGAAGCGGGTGAAGCAGGTCATCAGCATGAGCATCGCCGGAAGGAAGCCCAGCAGGGTCATGACGATGAGGATCTGCAGCTTGACGCTGAAGGCCTGGCCGTCCGCCGTATCGTGCAGGTTGAACAGCGTGACCTCGCCGCCGGCCGCCTGCGCGTAGAGCGGGCAGAGCGCGGCGATGAGCAGGCCAAGCGTGGCCAGGCAGCGGGACAGCATCACGCCGTCAGGGCGTCGAGGCTGGCGCCGCACAGTTCGAGCACGCGCAGGCCGTAGTTGCCGTTCATCACGACCACCTCGGCCTTGGCGAACAGCGCGCCGTTGACCTTCACGTCCAGCGGCTCGCCGGCGAGCTTGTCGAGGATGATCACGCTGCCCCCGTCCACGTCCATCAGCTCCTTCAGCGAGATTTCCACCGAGGCGACTTCCAGGGTGACGTTCACCGGGATCTTGCCGAAGAAGCTCAGGTCCTGCTGCGGCAGCGGTGCGCGCACGGGCTCGGCGGGGATATCGGTGACGTCCTGGGTGAGGCCCAGGTCGCCGTCGTTGATCAGCGACTCGAACTCGGAGTCGGAGAGAGAACCGGTCATGGGTTTTTCACGCTTTCCAGGGAGGAGAGGAAGAGGGTGCCGTCGTCTTCGAAGATGGCGCCGCGGAACAGCTTCTGCTGGTTGACCCGCACTTCGACGCGCTCCAGCGGGCGGATCGTCAGCACATCGCCCGGCTCCAGGGCCAGCACCTGCGACAGCGGCAGGCGCGCGGCGGCGACCACGCAGTCCAGGCGCAGCGGCAGGTGCTTGATGTGCTCCACCGGGTTGCCGGTGAGGCGCGGCGGCGGCGGGCCGGCGAGGCGGCGGGTCAGTTCGTCCGCCAGCGGGTTGTCCAGGTAGAGGTAGAGCGAGGAGCGCTCGCCCGTCAGGTGGCTGACGTAGCTGAACTCGGCGACGTACTCCCACTGCACTTCTTCATAGGTGGGGTCGATCTGCTGCAGACGGCCGACCGATTCGCCCATCAGCAGGGCGCGGCCGAACAGGTCCACCACGTCCAGGCCGAGGCGGTCGAGCATGCGCTGCTCGGAGCTGCTGATCGGCGGCGTGTCGCGATTGGCGACCACGGTGCCGCCGTAATAGCACTCGATGACTTCGGTGAGCAGGGCGCGGTCCATGGCGAAACCGAACTTGCCCAGGGGCGAATCGAATAAACACTCCAGCTCACGGGGAAGTTCCTCGTGAATGCTCAGGTTATCCAGTTCGAGATTGATTCGATAATGCCGCAGGAAGTAGTCGCTGATGATCCTCGGGTACTTTCCGGAGATCTCTTTGATGTACTGCGGAATCTTGTGATAATGCCGGCCGAGTTTCTGCGGTTTCAGTCGAATCAGACTATCGGCGGGCACGCCATGGTGGACTTTTGATTTACCAGTCATGCTCAGCGTCGTACTTCCAGGTTCGATCTGCCATCTGCCCAAGGACACGGGAGGTGTCATGACCGCCGGGATCGGCTGATCGTTGCTCGCGGCATGCTCTGTCTTTCAGGAAGCCCGTGACTGCTGCGTCACAGGCTGCTGACGTGGCGCAATGATAGCGATCTGAGGTCGTACGATTAAATCAATAGATATCAAATGCTGTTTTTGACGGAACTTTTTGTCTATTGATTTAAATTAATCGGCGGGAAGCTATGGCGTAGTGCTGGCACTTGTTAGTGTGGGTGAGTTAGTTACAGGTTGCAGCGACTTCAGTTGTGACGAAGTTGTTGCAATGCCACCCGTGAGATAGCCGATCCGCAAAGAAGTTCCGCAGTCGCCGATAACAGTTTTCGGTCGATGCTGGCGTTGAGCGAAGGAGGGTTGTCGAACGCACTAGCGAATGGAAAGTTGCGGTGAACAGTTTAAGCCAGTCGATCGACCAATTATGTGAAACGCTGCTCGAAGAGCGGCCGGCGCAGAAAAAAGTTGCGATCATCGGGCCGTCCTCGGACGCCGCTCACGCCCTCCTTTTGCAGACGCTGCTGGCCGAAGGCTGCCGCGTCGAGCGCTTCTCCGGCTTCGCCGAATTGGCCCGTGCACGCAGTGACGCTGCCCTGCTGTTCATCCTCGCCGGCGCCTTCCCCGCCCCGGACCTCTATGCGCAGGTCGGCGCGCTGCTCAGCGATGGCCGCGAGCGCGACGTGGTGCCCATCGTCGGCTATGAAGAGCAGGACAAGGCCGCCACCCTGCTCGACCTCGGTTGTGTCGACTACCTGCTCTCGCCCTTCGGCGCCGGCCAGCTGGCCGCACTGCTGCGCCGCCAGGAGGCCTCCAGCGCCGCCCAGGAGCTGTTCGTCTCGCGTTCCCAGGCCGGCCGCCGCCTGCTGGCCATGGCGCAACGGGTCGCACAGACCCGCGCACCGATCCTGGTCACCGGCGAAACCGGTACCGGCAAGGAACTGCTGGCCCGCTACATCCACGGTATCGCCAGCCCGGACGCGCCATTTATCGCGGTGAACTGCGCGGCGATTCCCGAGGCGATGCTCGAATCCATCCTCTTCGGCCACGAACGCGGCGCCTTCACCGGCGCGGTGACTGCCCAGCCGGGCAAGTTCGAACTGGCCAACGGCGGCACCCTGCTGCTGGACGAAATCGGCGAATTGCCGCTGGCCTTGCAGGCCAAGCTGCTGCGTGTGCTGCAGGAACAGCGCGTGGAGCGCCTGGGCGGCCGCCGCGAGATCGAACTGGACGTGCGCATCATCGCCGCCACCAACCGTGACCTGCAGGCCGAAGTCAGCGAGGGGCGCTTCCGCGCCGACCTGATGTTCCGCCTCGACGTGCTGCCGCTGCACATCTCGCCCCTGCGTGAGCGCAAGGAAGACGTGCTGCCGCTGGCGCGCCGCTTCATCCGCCAGTACGCCCCGCAGGATGCCGAACACGACCTGCTCACCGAAGCCGCCGGCCGCGCGCTGCTGCAACACGACTGGCCGGGCAACGTGCGCGAGCTGGAGAACACCCTGCAACGCGCCCTGGTGCTGCGCAACGGCTTGTTCATCCAGCCCCGCGACCTCGGCCTGGCCGCACCGCAACTGCCGCTGGCCACCGTCGCGGCGGTGATCCCGCTGGCGGCCGAAGGTGGCCGCGCCGCGCTGCGCGCCAGTGGCAAGCTCGCCGAGTACCAGCACGTCATCGACACCATCCGCCGCTTCGGCGGGCACAAGACCAAGGCCGCCGAAAGCCTGGGCATGACCACCCGCGCGCTGCGCTACCGGCTCAACGCGATGCGTGAGCAGGGCGTGCAGGTGCAGTTCTGATTCGTTTCCGGGGGAAACTTCCATGAGTTCGATCATGCAGGTGCAGCAGGACATGCTGGACCGGATGAACCGTTACGCCGACCTCGCCAGCGGCCCGGCCGTGCGGCCCGCCGCGCAGCTCTCCGGCAGCGCGCAGGCTCCGGGCATCGGCGCCAGCTTCGAGCAGGCGCTGCGCTCGGTGGACGCCGAACAGCACAAGTCCAGCGCCGCCATGGCCGCGGTGGACAGCGGCCAGAGCGAAGACCTGGTCGGCGCCATGATCCAGAGCCAGAAGGCCAGCGTGTCGTTCTCCGCGCTGCTGCAGGTGCGCAACAAGCTCACCGGCGCCTTCGACGACATCATCCGCATGCCGCTGTAAGGACTGACAGTGCTGCAGAATCTCAAAGGGCGCCTGCCGCTCGACAAACTCAAGCTCGACCCGCGCCTGGGGTTGCTTGGCATCGCCCTGGGCGCCGCCCTGCTGGCCGCTGCCGTGGTCTTCTACCTGTGGCGCGACCAGGGTGCCTACCGTCCGCTGTATGGCGCCGGCGAAGCCTACCCGGCCGCTGACGTGATGCAGGTGCTGGACGCCGAGGCCTTCGACTACCGCCTGCACCCGCAGAGCGGCCAGGTGCTGGTGCGCGAGGAAGACCTGGCGCGCGCCCGCATGCTGCTCGCAGCCAAGGGTGTGAAGGTGTCCATGCCGGCCGGCTACGAGCTGTTCGACAAGGACGAGCCGCTGGGCACCAGCCACTTCCTTCAGGACGTGCGCCTGAAGCGCAGCCTGGAAGGCGAGCTGGCCCGGACCATCATGGGCCTGAAAGGCATCGAGCAGGCGCGCGTGCACGTCGCCCGCGAAGACAGCAATTCCTTCGTGGTCGGCCGGCGTGACCCGGCCAAGGCCTCGGTGCTGCTGCAACTGGCGCCCGGCCAGCGGCTGAGCTCCGAGCAGGTCGGCGCCATCGTCAACCTGGTGGCCGGCAGCGTGCCGCAGCTGAAGCCCGAAGACGTCAGCGTGGTCGACCAGAACGGCGTGCTGCTGTCGCGCGGCATCAGTGGCGTCGGCGGCCCCTCGCAGAACTGGCAGGCGGTGGATGAGTACCAGCGCAAGGCCGTGGGCAATGTCGAGGAAGTGCTGGCGCCGGTGCTCGGCCTGGGCAACTACCGCATCAGCGTGTCCGCCGACATCGACTTCAGCCAGAAGGAAGAAACCCTGCAGGCCTACGGCGAAGCGCCGCGCCTGCGCAGCGAAGTGCTGCGCAACGAGAGCACGCTGGACCAGCTCGCCCTCGGCGTGCCCGGCTCGCTGAGCAACCGTCCGCTGGAACCGCCACCGCAACAAGGGCAGAACAACGCCCAGGGCAATAACCAGGCTGCTCCAGGTAACGGCAAGGTCGCCAATACCGACAACAAGGCCGCGACCTCGACCCGCGAGGAAGCCACCCGGCAGAACGACTTCGACCAGAGCGTCACCCACATCAAGTACCCGGCCTTCGCCCTGCGCCAGCAGAGCGTCGCGGTGGTGATCAACGCTTCCACCGCGCCCGAGGGCGGCTGGACCGACAAGGCTCGCGCCGACCTCGAAGCCATGGTGAAGAGTGCCGTGGGCTTCAATGCCCAGCGCGGCGACCTGATCACCGTCAGCGTGTTCCCCTTCGCCGCCACGGCAGTGGAAGAGTCCACCGCCAGCTGGTGGGAGAGCAGCGCCCTGCAGTCCCTGGTGCGCTACACCGTGCTCGGCCTGATTGCGCTGCTGTTCCTGCTGTTCGGCGTGCGCCCGGCCGTGCGCAGTCTGACCCAGCGCGTGCAGCCGACCGCCACCGCCGAGCTGCCTGAAGGCGGCGCCGAGTATCCGTTGGCGCTGGATGCCGAGCGGCGCCTGTCGCTGGGCAGTGAAAGCGTCGGCGGGCTCAATGTGCTCGGCGAGCTGAACCCGCTCTCGGAAATCCGCCTGCCGGCGCCGGGCTCGGGCCTGGAGCACCAGATCGAGCATCTGCAGATGCTGGCGAAGAACGACCCGGAACGGGTCTCGGAAGTGATCAAGCACTGGATTGGCCGCAATGACCGACACGAGCCTGCCTGAAGAAACGAAAAAGCGCGGCCCGCAGATGCGCGCCGTGAGCTCCCTGGAACAGGCGGCGATCCTCATGCTGAGCATGGGTGACGAAGCTTCCTCCGGCATCCTGCGCAACTTCAGCCGCGAGGAGATCGTCAGCATCAGCCAGGCGATGGCGCGGCTGTCGAACGTCAAGCAGAACACCGTCTCCGACGTGATCGGCCGGTTCTTCGACGACTACAAGCTGCAATCCAGCATCAAGGGCGCCTCGCGCTCCTACCTTGCCGGCATGCTCGGCAAGGCGCTGGGCAGCGACATCACGCGCAACCTGCTGGACAGCATCTATGGCGAGGAAATCCGCGCCAAGATGGCGCGCATGGAGTGGATCGATCCCAAGCAGTTCGCCGCGCTGATCGCCAAGGAACACGCGCAGATGCAGGCGGTGTTCCTCGCCTTCCTGCCGCCGGGCATGGCTACCGACGTGCTCGAAGCCATGCCGCCGGAGCGCCAGGACGAGCTGCTGTTCCGCATCGCCAACCTCAGCGAGGTGAACAGCGATGTCATTGCCGAGCTGGAACAACTGATCGACCGCAGCCTGCGCGTGCTCTCCACCCAGGGCTCGCAGGTGCGCGGGGTCAAGCAGGCGGCGGACATCATGAACCGCTTCAAGGGCGACCGTAACCAGATGTTCGAGCTGCTGCGCGCCCACAACGACGACCTGGTCGGCAAGATCGAAGACGAGATGTACGACTTCTTCATCCTCTCCCGGCAGAACCAGGAAGTGCTGCAGACCCTGCTCGAAGTCATCCCGCTGGACGAATGGGTGGTCGCCCTCAAGGGCGCCGAGCCCGAGCTGGTGCGCGCCATCCAGGGCGCCATGCCCAAGCGCCAGGCGCAGCAGATGGAGTCCATCAACCGCCGCCAGGGCCCGGTGCCGCTGAGCCGCGTGGAGCAGGTGCGCAAGGACATCATGGGCGTGGTGCGCGAGCTGGCCGCCGAGGGTGACCTGCAGGTACAGCTGTTCCGCGAGCAGACGGTGGAGTAACCGCGCATGGCGATCAAAGTCATCAAGGCCGACAGCCGAGCCTGGCGCCCCTACCGCTTCCCGCCGCGCTGCGCCACGGCCAGCGCCGACAACCATGGCTGGGACAGCGACCCGGCAGCGCGCCAGCGGGCCATCTCCGAGGGCTTCCAGGAAGGCCTGGAACGCGGCTACCAGGACGGCGTCGGCGAAGGCCGTGAAGCCGGCCTGCGCGAGGGCTTCGAAGCCGGTCGCCAGGACGGCCTGCGCAAGGGCCGCGAAGAAGGCCGCGCCACCGGCCGCCAGGTGTTCGACGAGGCCAGCGCACCGTTGCAAGCCGCCGTCGAGGCCTTCGGCGAGTACCACCAGGCCTTCCAGCGCAGCCGCCAGAAGGAGCTGCTGGAGCTGGTGCAGAAGGTCGCGAAACAGGTCATTCGGGTCGAGCTGACGCTCAACCCCACCCAGTTGCTGACCCTGGCCGAGGAAGCCCTGGCGGCCATGCCGGGCGAGCAGGGCGAGGTGCAGATCCTGCTCAACCCGGAGGAATGCGCGCGCATCCGCGAGCTGAACCCCGAGCGCGCCGCCAAGTGGCGCCTGGTGCCGGACGAACGCCTGGCGCTGGGCGAATGCCGCGTGGTCACTGCCCAGGCGGAAGCCGACATCGGCTGCCAGCAGCGCCTGGACAGCTGCATGGAAGCGCTGAGCGCGCACCTGCAGGACGAGGACTGAAGATGGCCCTGGGCGACGGCTTCAAGCTCGAAGAAGCGCTGCGCTCGCTGGACTCGGTCCAGCTGGCGCGGGTCAGCGGTCGCCTGGTGCGTGTCTCCGGCCTGTTGCTGGAAAGCCTCGGCTGCCGGCGCATGACCGGCCAGCGCTGCTACGTGGAAGTCGCCGACGGCGAGCGCCTGGAGGCGCAGGTGGTCGGCTTCAACCGTGACATCACCTACCTCATGCCCTTCAAGAAGCCCGTCGGCCTGACCTCCGGCTCGCGGGTCTTCCCGGCGCCGGACGAAGCCGTGCTGCACATCGATCATTCCTGGCTGGGGCGCGTGGTCAACGGCCTCGGCGAACCCCTGGACGGCCTCGGCAAGCTCGCCGGCCGCCACCCACTGCCCACCGAGCTGCCGCAGGTGAACCCGCTGCGCCGGCGCCCGGTGTCCGAGCCGCTGGATGTCGGCGTGCGCGCCATCAATGGCCTGCTGACCCTGGGCAAGGGCCAGCGCGTCGGCCTGTTCGCCGGCAGCGGCGTGGGCAAGAGCGTGCTGCTGGGGATGATCACCCGGCAGACCAAGGCCGACGTGGTGGTGGTCGGGCTGATCGGCGAACGCGGCCGCGAGGTGCAGGAGTTCATCCTGCATTCCCTCGGACCGGAAGGCTTGCAGAAGGCCGTGGTGGTGGTGGCGCCGGCCAACGAATCGCCGCTGATGCGCCTCAAGGCCACCGAACTGTGCCACAGCATCGCCGCCTACTTCCGCGACCAGGGCAAGGACGTGCTGCTGCTGGTCGACTCCCTGACCCGTTACGCCATGGCCCAGCGCGAGATCGCCCTGGCCCTGGGCGAACCGCCGGCCACCAAGGGCTACCCGCCGTCGGTGTTCGGCATGCTCCCGGAGCTGGTGGAAAGCGCCGGCAACGGCGAGGGCGAGAGCGGCAGCCTGAGCGCCATCTACACGGTTCTGGCCGAGGGCGACGATCACCAGGACCCGATCGTCGACTGCGCCCGCGCCATCCTCGATGGGCACATCGTGCTGTCGCGCCGGCTGGCGGACGTCGGGCACTACCCGGCCATCGACATCGGCGCCTCGGTCAGCCGCTGCATGAGCCAGGTGGCGGACCCGCTGCACCTCTCGGCGGCGCGGCAGTTCAAGGAATTCAGCGGCACCTATGAGCGCATCAAGGAACTGATCCCGCTGGGCGGATACACGCCGGGCATGGATGTGAAGACCGACCGTGCCGTGCAGCTGGCGCCGATGCTGGAGCGCTACCTGCGCCAGGAGACCGCCGACGGCGCGGAGCTGGGCAACAGCGTCGCCACCCTGCAAAGCATCGTCGGGGGCCGCTGATGAAGACGCAGATCGACATGCTCGGGCGCCTGGCCGACGTGCGCGGCGGCAAGGTCCGCGAGCTGCTGGGACGGGTGAATTACCAGCAGAATCTCTGCCAGCGCTACCGCAACAACATTACCGGGCTGGACCGCCTGTGCGGCTTCAGCGTGGCCACCAGCACGCCGCTGCAGCGGCACAACCAGCAGCAGTACAAGGCCACCCTGCACAAGATGCTGCAGTTGCAGCGCCGCGAGCTGGAAGTTGCCGAACAGACCCTGGCGCGCATCCAGGGCGAGCTGATGGCGGCCATGCGCAGCGAGAAGGTGCTCACGCAGGTGATCGAGGCCAAGGTCGGCCAGTGGCAGCTGCAGCTTGCGCAGCAGGAGCAGAAAATCCAGGATGGCCTCGCCGCGCAGTCCTGGTGGCGGGCGCGGGCGTGAAGGCAATGGCGGATAACTCGTTCCGAGTTATGCGCCCTACGACGGGCTGACCCGTAGGGCGAATAACCGCTAGCGGTTATCCGCCGTTTGTTCCGCGAAAATCGGCATTTAAGTTTTGCTTCGAGGCGGTCGCCCTCTGAGGGAAAGGCCCAAAAACATTCGGATACCGACCATGGAAATCACCCGGCAACTGACCAGCGTCGCGCTGGCCACCAGCGAGTCCGCCAAGAGCGCGCGCAACGAGCGCGCCGCCCCGGTGGCGGAGACCAGCGCCAGTGCGCCGGTCAGCGATTCGCTGCGCCTGGACGAAATGCAGGAAACCCTGCGCGCCATGCCCGACGTGGACCAGAGCCGCGTCGCCGAAATCCGCCGCGCGCTGATGAATGGCGAGCTGCAGAACGACACCAGCGTGCTTGCCACCAGCATCCTCTCCTACCACCGCGGCAGCGACGCATGACCCAGCGCGCGCGGCTGTTGCAGGTGATCGAGCAGGACGTCCAGCAGGATGGCCGCGATTGCCTGGCGCTGCGCGATCGCCTGCAGGAGCTGTATCGCCATCTGTTGGCGCGGGACAGCGCGCAGATCGAAGCGCTGAACCCGGACATCCAGGCGCTGCTCGAAGCCGTCGCCGGCCGCGCCCAGCGCCGCAGCCGCGTGCTGCGTGCCTTCCACCTGCCGATGGACGCCGACGGCATGCGCACGCTGCTGTCCAACTACCAGCCGCCGCGTCGCGAGGAACTGCAGCAGGAGTGGCTGCAGCTGGGCCAGCTCACCGCCCAGTGCAAGCGCCTCAACGAGCGCAACGGCAAGCTGCTGGCGATGCACCACGACATCCTCAGCCAGCTCATGGGCGACCCGCGCGAACAGCCGGTGTATTCGCGGCAGCTGTACTGAACCGCGCAGGGCGAGCTGCGATCGCTGGACTCCCCTGTAGGAGCGGGCCATGCCCGCGATCGCGCACATGGCGCGCTCCTACAAAAAGCGCGGCTGCCAGACACCCCGTCGAAATCCCTTAACGAATCCCTCCCCACGGTCGCCCTTTCCCTGCATCAGGGTGCGCGCCCGGCAGGCGGAAATGCCGCTTCCCGCTGCGCGCCAAAGTATGCCGGGCGGAAGTGAAGCTTCTCCCCGGTAATCCCGAAAAGCCCCGTACGGCGGGCCTTCCGGCATTGGCACCGTAATTGCTCTTCCGACCCAAAGAGGTGGATTCACATGGCGACCATAGATTCCGATTACGTCAAGCAGATGGCCCAGCAACTGGCCACGTACGATGTGCAGAGCGGGCTGAACAAGGCCGACCGCAACAAGGCCTCCTATCAGGCCCAGCTGACCGCCGTGACCTCGCTGGAAACCGCGCTCAAGACTTTCTCCACTGCGGTGAAAGGCCTGCAGGGCACCACCGGCAGCAACACCAGCATGCTGGTCAACAGCGCGACCATGAGCAAGGACGGCTACCTCACCGCCACCGTCGGCAAGAGTGCCGTCGCCGGTCGCTACGACTTCTTCGTCGAACAGCTCGCCACCAGCCACCAGCTGTCCTTCTCCGGCCTGCAGACCAGTGACATCGACACCCAGGGCACCCTGACCCTGACCCAGAACGGCAAGTCCTTCGACATCGACCTGAGCAAGGTCGACACCGACGGCGACGGCGCCAATTCCATGGACGAGCTGGCCGCGGCGATCAACAAGGCCACCGACAACACCGGCGTGAAGGCCACCCTGGTGCGCAGCAATGGCCAGGTCTCGCTGGTGCTGGGTGCCGAGAAGTCCGGTGCGGACAATGCCATCAGCCTGTCGCTGAGCGGCACCGACAGCGCCAACAGCGCCTTCGAGACTGCCATCGGCAACCCGCAGGAGCTGTCCAGGGCACAGGACGCCCGCGTCCGCCTGGGTGGCGAGAGCGGCATGCTGCTGACCAATGCCAGCAACACCTTCGACAACATCATCGATGGCGTCAGCGTCACCTTCACCCAGGCGCAGAAATCCGGCGAGCAGCCGATTTCCATGACCATTTCCCAGGACCAGAGCGAGACCAAGAAGAAGGTGCAGACCTTCATCGACGCGTTCAACGCCCTGGCCAGCCAGATCGACAGCCTGACCGCCTCGGGCGATCAGAGCGGCAACTCCCGTGGCGCCCTGGCCGGCGACTCCAGCGTGCGGGCCATCGAGAACAGCCTCAACCAGATGCTGCGCACCACCTTCAATGGCGCCAACCTGATCAGCTTCGGCATCAGTGCCGACCGCAACGGCAAGCTGACCCTGGATTCGACGCGCTTCGAGAAGGCCATCGCCGCCGACCCGGAAGGGCTCGACAAGCTGTTCATGGGCAAGGGCAACCTGCTCGACAGCACCGACAAGGCGCTGTCGCTCTACACCAGCAGCGTCAACGGCGTGCTGAAGAACCGCAAGGAGTCGCTCAACAGCAGCCTGAAACGAGTCAACGATGACTACGACAACCTGCAGAAGCAGTACGACACCTACTACGCGCGCTACCTCAAGCAATACACCTCGATGATGCAGACCATGCAGTCGATGGACCAGACCAGCGGGATGTTCGGATGACCGCCTACGGCATGAACGAAAGCTACGACAGTTACCGGATGATCGACCTGGAATCCAGGGCCGCGTCGTCCTCGCCCTATGAACTGGTGCTGGTGCTGTTCGACGGCCTGCTCGACGAGCTGGCCCGCGCCCGCGGGCACATCGAGCACAAGCGCTACCAGCAGAAGGGCCGCTCCCTGGAGAAGTGCCTGAACATCCTCAACGGCCTCAACGGTGCGCTCGACTACGAGAACGGCGGCGAGACCGTGCAGGGCCTGGCGCGTCTCTACGACTACTGCATCTACCGGATCTCCGACGTCAGCGTGTCGCTGGATGTCGCCGGCATCGACGAAGTGGTGCGCCTGCTGGGCATCCTGCGTGAGGGCTGGGAGGGCGTGAGTGCCGGACGTGGATGATCGCCAGCGCCTGCTGCAGCTGTACGAACGGCTGGGTGGGGCGCTGCAGCGCAAGGACTGGAAAGCCATGGGGCAGGTCGACCTGGCGATCCGCGCGCAACTGGTGGCGATGTCGTCGCAGGCCGGGCTGGCCGCCGATGTGCTGCTCGCCAAGAAGTACCTGAAGCGCCTGCATGAGCAGGCGTCGCAGGCCTGCGCCGAGGAGTGCGAGCGCCTGCGCCGCCTCCTGCTCTCGCACCTGGAATATGCCGAGGGACGCTCGGCATACATGCAGGTGGATACGTACCAGGAGGGTCGATAGACCGTGATCCAGCTACCGACCCAATCCCTGCCCAGCGCCGACCGCGATAGCGCGCCGGTGGCCGAAGCGCGCCCGCAGGATTCGCGTCGTGGTGATGCCGGCGCCGTCAGCGTTGCCGGCTTCGGCGCGCAACAACCGGCGCAGTCGAATGCCGGTGAACGGACCATCAGCGTGCAGTCCTTCCTCGCGCAGTTCGATACCGCGCAGGTCGAGGAATCGCTGCAGCAGTCCAGCGCTGCGGTGCCGGCCACGCCTGAAGCCCTGCCTGCGGAGATGCGCGACAGCGCTACGCCGGACCAGCAGGCCGAAGAGGCTTCGCCCTCCGGTGCCGAGAGCTGGCTCGCCGGCATGCTCAGCCAGGCGGGTCTGGTGGTGCAGGCGCGGGACAATCCGTCCGAGCAGACCAGCGCGCACGTCACCGGCTTCGCCACCCAGGCCGCCGATTCATCTGCGCAACCGGTGCCCGCCGCGGTGAAGCCGGAGGATGTGCTGCTGCCGCCTGCCGAACTCTCCGATGAACCCGGCAAGGTCACGGCGCCGACACCCCGCGAGGCAACCCAGAGCCAGGCGCAGACGCTGCTGCAACAGCACCTGGCCGTTGCCACACAGGCATCGGATTCCAGCATGCCAGCGCTGCCGGGCGCTGCGCTCGATCCGCGCCTGCCGGCCACCGACGGCAATGCCCAGCCCGCCGCCTCGACACCGGCCTCGCCGTTGTTCGACAGGCCGCTGCACCTCAAGGGCAACAACGACGCCCACTGGGGTGAGCAGATGGTCAGTGCGCTGCGCGACAACGTCGAGCTGCAACTCGGCCAGCGCGTGCAGAACGCCACGATCCGCCTCGATCCGCCGGAGCTGGGTGCCCTGGAGATCCTCGTACGCCACGAGGCCGGCCAGCTCAACGTGCAGATCTCCGCGTCCAACGGCGACGTGGTGCGCCTGCTGCAGAACACCAGCGAGCGCCTGCGCCAGGAGCTGGTCGGGCAGAACTTCCTGCAGGTCAACGTGCAGGTCTCATCCGATTCGCAGTCCGGCCAGCAGGGCCAGCAGAACCGCCAGCGCTTCGCCGAGGAACAGCTTGCGGTGGCCGCCAACCCGCGCGATGCGCAGGCGGGCGAACGCTCCTCGCCGCGTGGCGACAGCGACGTACTGATTACCGTGTAGGCCGCCAGCGGCCCGTACTCCCACAGGATTTTTCGAGAAACCCCATGACCACGCCGCGTCTCGTTCTACTGATGCTCATCGTGAATATCGCCGTCGTGCTGGGTGGCGTGTTCGTCAACTACAAGATGATCAAGTCCGCCAGCCTCGCCCCGGCCGCCGCCGCTTCCGGCAAGGAGGGTGGCAAGAACGACGCCAAGGAGGAGGAAGAGCAGGAGAGTGCCGAGTACCTCTTCGTGCCGGTGGAGAAGATCATCGTCAGCTCCCGTGGCGAGGATCGCGAGCACTACTTCGTGATCGACCTGGTGCTGCAGGCCAAGGCCGAGCAGGAGCGCAAGAAGCTCGAGAGCGTCGCGCCGATGGTGCGCAGCTCGGTGGTCGCCAACCTGACCCCGGAGAAGTTCGAAGTGCTGCGTGCGATGCCCATCGGCGACGTGCAGACGCGCCTGGAAAAGGCGGTGATCGACGACTTTGCCGCGCGCAAGGTGGTGGTGCCCTTCGAGCACGTGATGCTCAGCAAGATGATCGTCCAGTAAGCCGTCATGCACGCCCTTCGCGATCCTGCCCTCAGCTATGCCAGTGGCGCCGCTGGCTACGCCAGCGCCGAAGGCGGCCACGCGCGCCTGTCGCCGGCGGCCGAGCAGCGCTGGATGATGCAGTACCTGCCGCTGGTGCGGCGCATCGTCAGCCAGCTGTCGCTGCAGGCCAACCAGGTGCTGGATCGCGAGGACATGGAACAGATCGGCCTGATGGGCCTGCTCGAAGGGCTGCGCCGCTACGGCGAGCCGGATGAGCAGTTCGGCCGCTTTGCCGCGCTGCGCATTCGCGGCGCCATCCTCGACGAACTGCGCCGCCAGGACTGGCGCCCGCGCCAGGTGCGGCAGCAGGCGCACAAGGTGCGCGACGTCATCCGCGCGCTGGCACGCCAGCTCGGCCGCGTGCCCAGCGACGAGGAAGTGCTCGCCGCCACCGGCCTCGACGAGGCGGGCTACCAGGATTACCTGCGCGCCGAGTCCTCCGAGGCCATCGAGAGTTTCGATGCGCTGCTGCAGAACGGCCACGACGGCGTGCAGGGCAGCGGTGACGCACTGGAAGAACGTGTGCTCAAGGAGCGCCTGCTGGCCCAGGCGCTGGAGCGCCTCAACGAGCGCGAGCGGTTGATCCTCAACCTGTATTACCAGCACGAGCTGAACCTCAAGGAAATCGCCCTGGTGCTGGAGCTGACCGATGCGCGCATCTGCCAGCTGATGAAGCAGGCGATCGGCAAGTGCAGCCGTTTCCTCAACGACCCCGACCCTCTCTGAAGAACCCATAACCATGCAGAAAATCATCGGCGCCCTGATCATCATCGCCGCCGTGCTCGGCGGCTACGCCATGGCCCATGGCGACATGCGCGCACTCTGGCAGCCGGCGGAGATGCTCATCATCCTCGGCGCGGGCCTGGGCACACTGGTCGTCGCCAACCCGCGCGAAGTGCTGCTGGAGATGTGCTCGCAGATCAAGGGCGTATTCGTCTTCAAGCGCCGTGGCGAAGAGTTCCAGCGTCAACTGCTGATGCTTCTCTACGAGCTGCTGGAGATGGTCGACGTCGGTGGCCTGAAGGTGCTCGACGCACACATCGAGGAGCCGGACCAGAGCGACCTGTTCGCCCGCTACCCGCTGATCCTCCAGGAAAAGAACCTGATGGCGTTCATCGCCGACAACTTCCGCCTGATGGCCATGGGCAAGATCAGCGCCCACGAGCTCGAAGGCTTCCTCGAACAGGAACTGGACGCCATGGAGCACGCCCTGCTGCAGCCGTCCAAGTCGCTGCACAAGGTCGGCGAGGCGATGCCCGGTTTCGGCATCCTCGCGGCGATCCTCGGCATCATCATCACCATGGGCAACATCGGTGGCTCGGTGGCCGAGATCGGCGCCCACGTGGCCGCCGCGCTGGTGGGTACCTTCTTCGGCATCTTCGTCTGCTACTGCCTGATGGACCCGCTGTCCAACGCCATGTCGCAGCGCGTGAAGACCGAGCTGTCGGCGCTGGAATGCGTGCGGACCACGCTGGTCGCCCACGTTGCCGGCAAGCCCACGCTGCTGGCGGTGGACGCTGGTCGCAAGCTGATCGAGCAGGACGTGAAGCCGGCCTTCAAGCAGCTGGAGACCTGGGTCACCCGCTATGAGGAAGAGCGGGACGCAGCATGAAGAAACGTGCCGACAAGCACAGCGAAGTCATCATCAAGCGCCGCAGCAAGAAGGGCCACGATGATGAACACGGCGGTGCCTGGAAAGTAGCCTTCGCCGACTTCACCCTGGCGATGATGGCGCTGTTCATGGTGCTGTGGATCGTCCACCCGCAGACCGAGCCGCAACCGGTGGCGGTGGGCGACCAGGATGCCAACCCGGTGGTCGATGGCGGTGCCGGCGTGTTCGACGGCGCCAGCCGCACTCCCGTCGAGCTGGACGGCATGCCGCAGCCGATCAAGACGCCGGAGAAGCCCGCGCCGCAGCTTGCGCTCGACGCCGGCAAACAGGGCAAGGCCGGCGAGCAGGCGAAGGATTCCAGCGTGCAGCAGGACGGCGAAGGTCGTCAGTACGACAGCAACGAGGACCTGCGCGAGCTGGCCGAACTGATCCGCGAGGTGTCCGGCAAGGTCGACGCGCTGGCCAACATCGAAGTGACGGTGGTGCCGCAGGGGCTGCGCATCCTGATCAAGGACGACCAGCAGCGCTTCATGTTCGCCCGCGGCCAGGCCACCCTCGACCCGCACTTCCAGACCCTGCTCGGCGCGCTGTCCGGCGTGCTGGTCAAGGTGCAGAACAAGCTGATCCTCAGTGGCCACACCGATGCCGTGCAGTACCGTCGGCCGGATGGCTACAACAACTGGAACCTCTCCGGCGACCGCGCCCTGCGCGCGCGCAACGTGATGGTCGACAGCGGCCTGCCGGCCGCGCATGTGTTGCAGGTGGCGGCCCAGGCCGACGTCATGCCGCTGCGCCCGGAGGACCCGGAGAACGGCGCCAACCGGCGCATCGAAATCCTCCTGCTGACCCAGCGCGCGGAGAGCCTGTACCGCGAGATCTTCGGCGAGAGCTATGCCCAGGTGCACTACTCGGAGTCAGGCGCGAAGCTCATCGAGCCGCAGCCGCAGCCGCAGCCGCAGCCGCAGCCGCAGCCGCCGGCTTCAGCGGCGCTCGAAGCAACGGCTCCCTCCAGGGCGGCGGAGCCGACATTGAAGCTCTGAGAAGAGTCAGCGATTGCGCAGTTGGCGCGGACAGAACACCTGGCGGGTTTCAATGCCATAAAGGCAGCCGCCCAGGGGTTCGAGGGTGATGCGGGCGCCGCGCTGGCGGCCGTAGAGCAGGTTGAAGATCAGCTCGCTGTCCAGGCCACTGTCGGCCTGCAGGTTGCTGATGCTGTTCTCCTCCACCTGCAACTGGAAGCGCCCGCCCAGGTCGTTGCCGACCAGGCCCGAGACTTCGAGGATGTTGGCGTCCTGCTGGATCATCGAGTAGAAGCGCCCCTCGTGGAACATGGTGGTCTGGGCGATCTCCAGCACCTTGCCATTGCCCAGCACCACCTGCCCGGAGGAGGCGTAGCGGCCGTCGATGGCCGAGGTGTTGTGGGCGTGCTTCCACAGCATGCCCAGCGCCAGGGTCAGGCAGATCACGCCGAACAGCGAGATCACCAGGCAGCGGCGGGCCGCGCCGACCTGGCGGCGTAGATTCAGTTCAGGCACTTGCGCAGCTGCTCCTGGGGAATCCGGGCGACCTGGCTTTCATGGATCAGCAGCCAGTTGGAATTGCCTTCGGGTTGCACGCAGACCAGTTCGTAGAAGCCCGAGGTCATGTGCAGCATGAGGCCGATGGGGCGGCTGGCCAGGTCGGCCAGTTGATGGGCCAGGGGGCGGGTGTTGCTGATCAACCGCTGCAGGTCCTGTTCGTTGTCTTCGACGTAGGTGATCTGCAGGGAGCCGAGGTTCTGTTCGGCGGTGAGGACCGGGCTGCGAACCTGGGTGTAGTAGAAGGCACCGGAGAGGACCAGCAGGCCGAGGATGCAGAGGCTGGCGGCGGCGAGTTTCAGGCGCCGCAGATTCGGCGGTCGCAGCCCGGGGACGGGAACGAGCTCTTCCAGCGGAATGACTTCCGGGGTGGCGTCGGTGATTTCCGCGTCCGGCTCGCTGGCCTGGCCGATCAGGTACTGCGGGTTGAACATGTAGCCACGACGCGGCAGCGTCTGGATGATCTGCCGCTGCTTCTCGTCCGCCAGCACCTGGCGCAGGGTGTAGATCTGCTGGTTCAGGCTGCCCTGGCCGACCACCCGGTCGGACCACGCATGGGTCAGCAGTTCATCGCGCGCCACCACGTCGCCCGGGCTCTGCAGCAGGCGTTCGAGCACGCGGCTGCCGGAAAAGCCCAGGTCGATGCGCTCCACCTGGCCGTCACGGTCGAGGTCGAGTTGATAGAGCGCGGGATAGAACTGCGCGACGCAATCGGAACGCCCGGTACGGAGGGTCAGGCAGGCGATCGGCCGACTGTCCGCTGGCGTGGAAGTGAGTGTGTTCATTTTGCCCTTGCGAGCCGCTCCCTTGACGGTCGCGGGGAAACTCCATTTGTCCATGGAGGCAGAGGCATTATTTTGACGTCAGAAAAATGTGGGTGCAAGTTCTGAATTTTGCACACTCGTGCTTGCAATTTTCACACAAGCCTCGAAACCACTGGCGCAGAGGGGCTGCGCCGCGACCGGTGGTCGCAACGCCGTCTGTCAGCGTACCCGCAGACAGCACAACGCCCCGCCGGGGCGGGGCGATGGCGGATCAGGGCGCGCGAGGCGGGGGGCGCCTCGCGCTGGCCGGGGTTTAGCCCAGCAGGCCCATGATCATGCTGGGCATCTGGCCAGCTTGCTTGAGCATGGAGATGCCGGACTGCATCAGCATGGAGCTCTTGGTCATGTTGGCGGTTTCGCTGGCGAAATCGGCGTCCATGATGCGGCCCTTGGCCATGTCGGTGTTGTCCTTCATGTTGGCCAGGTTGTTGGAGGTGTGGCCCAGACGGTTGATCGCGGCACCGAAGGCAGCGCGGGTCTTGCCGACCTGGTCCAGGGCGTCGTTCAGACCGTCGATGGCGGCAGCGGCGCCGGCTTTCGGGTCCAGAGCCTGGACGGTGGTGCCCAGCGCGGTGACGGTGGCGGCGATGTCGGTGTCGGCAGCGGCAACGGTCATCACTTCAGCGGAGTCGGAGCCGATCTGGAACTTGATGTCGGCCGCCAGCTTGCCACCGGTACCGAACAGGCTGTCGCCAGCGTACTTGGTGTTGGTGACGATGTTGGTCAGCTCTTTGCCCAGCTCGTCGAACTCGGACTTCAGGGCGTCCAGGTCCTTGTCGGAGTTGGTGCCGTTGGCGGACTGGGTGGCCAGGTCCTTCATGCGCTGCAGGATGTCGGTGGCTTCGCTGAATGCGCCTTCGCCGGTCTGCAGCATGGAGACGGCATCGCTGGTGTTGCGCATGGCCATGTTCATGCCGCGGGTCTGGGCATTCAGGCGGGTGGCGATCTGCAGGCCGGCGGCGTCGTCGGCGGCGGAGTTGATGCGCAGGCCGGTGCCCAGGCGCTGCTGCGAAGTAGCCAGCTGGCCGTTGGTCTTGCTCAGGCTGGTCTGGGTGATCAGGGAGGAGTAGTTGGTTTGAATCGACAAGGCCATGGTGGACTTCCTGTATGAGCTGAATGAAGCCGGCGTTGTGCCTGCTGAAGAGGTAAGGCGACAGCTCGCAGGGGAGGATTAAGGGCGGATGAAAAAAATTTGGCGCGGGGATTCCGACGATACCGGCCAGCGCCGCGCGGGTATCGATGGCCTACAGCATGTGTCCTTTGGCTCAGGATCGGTCATCTATGTTGTTGAGACATATCTGACAGCCCAGGTGCCGGGGTGCAGCTAAGCTCCTCGGGTCCACAAGGCTGTGGATCGTTCGACCGAATCCCTCGTTGCGAACTGTGAGAAAGGAACCTCATGATCTCCGTCTACCAGCTCAAGTCCCGTTTCCAGAACCTGCTCCGCCCCCTGGTCACCCGCCTGTACGAGCGCGGCGTCACCGCCAACCAGGTGACACTGGCTGCCTGCGGCATTTCGCTGCTGGTGGCGCTCACGGTCGCGCTGCTGGCCGGCCACGCCTGGATATTCCTGCTGATCCCCCTGTGGATGTTCCTGCGCATGGCGCTCAACGCCATGGACGGCATGCTCGCCCGCGAGTTCGGCCAGCAGTCGAAGCTGGGCGCCTACCTCAACGAACTCACCGACGTGATTGCCGACAGCGCGCTGTACCTGCCATTCGCCCTGCTGCCGGGCGTGAGCCCGGCGCTGGTGGTGCTGGTGGTCCTGCTCGCGGTGATCAGCGAGTACGCCGGCGTGCTCGGGGTGATGGTGGGTGCTTCGCGGCGCTACGACGGGCCCATGGGCAAGAGCGACCGCGCACTGTGCTTCGGCGTTTTCGGCGCGGCCGTGGCCGCCGGGCAGTTGCCGCTGGTCTGGCTGAACCCGCTGCTGGTGCTGCTGGCACTGCTGCTGGTGCTGACTATCGTCAACCGGGTGCGCCAGGGGCTGGCCGAGCAGAAGGAATCGCAGGCCTGAGCCGAGGCCCGCCTGTCAGGACGGGGACTGGACAGTCCCGCAAGCCATCGAACAGAGGAAGTTATGCGCGAGTCTTCGAATCACCACTTCGTTACCCATGACGGCGTCGAGCTGTTCTACCGCCACTGGCCGGCCGCTGCCGGCAGCGACGCGACGCGCCGCGCGGTGTTGCTGTTCCATCGCGGCCATGAGCATTCCGGGCGCATCGGCCACCTGGCCGACGAACTCGACCTGCCCGGCTTCGACGTCTTCGCCTGGGATGCCCGCGGCCACGGCCAGTCGCCCGGCGCGCGTGGCGACAGCCCGAGTTTCGGCACCAGCGTGCGTGACGTGCAGACCTTCGTCGAGCACATCGCCTCGACCTACGGCATCGCCATCAGCGACATGGCGGTGGTGGCGCAGAGTGTCGGCGCGGTGGTCGCCTCGACCTGGGTGCACGACTACGCGCCGCCGATCCGCAGCCTGGTGCTCGCCTCGCCGGCGTTCAAGGTCAAGCTCTACGTGCCTTTCGCCCGGCCGGGCCTGAAGCTGGCGCGCTGGTGGCGCGGCAACTTCTTCGTCAACAGCTATGTGAAGGCGAAATTCCTCACCCACGACCCCGAGCGCATCGCCTCCTATGACAGCGACCCGCTGATCGCCAAGGCCATCTCGGTGAATGTACTGCTGGGCCTGTACGAAGCGGCCGACCGCGTGGTGGCCGATGCGCAGGCGATCCAGGTGCCGACGCAAGTGCTGATCTCCGGTTCCGACTTCGTGGTGCACCGCAAGCCGCAGCAGCGCTTCTTCGACAACCTCGGCACGGCGCGCAAGGAACTGCACATCCTGCCCGGCTTCTTCCACGACACCCTCGGCGAGCTGAACCGCGAGCAGGCGACCACCCGCGCGCGGCGCTTCATCCTCGAGTGCTTCGCCCGCCAGCCCGAGCGCGCCGACCTGCGCGACGCCGACCGCTTCGGCTACACCTGCGCCGAAGCGGAAGCACTGGCGACGCCGCTGCCCGCCTGGTCGATCCGCGATCTCTACTGGCGTGCGACCCGCGCCAACATGCGCCTCGGCCGTCTGCTGTCCGACGGTATCAACCTCGGCTTCCAGACCGGCTTCGACTCCGGCAGCACCCTGGACTACGTCTACCGCAACCAGCCTGCCGGGGCGGGGCCGGTGGGCCGGATGATCGATCGCACCTACCTGGAGTCCGCCGGCTGGCGCGGCATCCGCCAGCGCAAGGTGAACATCGAGGAGCTGCTGCGCCTGGCGATGGCCAGCCTGCGCGAGCAGGGCCGCGAGGTCCGCATCCTCGACATCGCCGCCGGCCACGGGCGCTACATCCTCGAAGCACTGCAGGGCCCCGAGGCGCTGCCCGAAAGCGTGCTGCTGCGCGACTACAGCGAGCTGAACGTGCGCGAGGGCTCGGCGCTGATCGAGCGCCTGGGCCTGAAGGAACGCGCCCGCTTCGTACAGGGCGACGCCTTCGATGGCGCCGACCTTGCCGCCGTCGAGCCGAAACCGACGCTGGCGGTGGTCTCCGGTCTCTATGAATTGTTCGCCGACAACACCATGGTCAGCGGTTCGCTGGCCGGGCTGGGCGAGGCGGTGGAGGAGGGCGGCTACCTGATCTACACCGGCCAGCCCTGGCACCCGCAGCTGGAGCTGATCGCCCGTGCCCTCACCAGCCACCGCGCCGGGCAGGCCTGGGTGATGCGCCGCCGTACGCAAGGGGAGATGGACCAGCTGGTGGCCGCCGCCGGCTTCCGCAAGCTGGCCCAGCGCATCGACGAGGACGGCATCTTCACCGTCTCCCTGGCCCGCCGGGAGCGCAGCTGATGGCGTCGATGCCGGCGCGCGACCCGGGTGTCCTGCGGAGGGCGGTGATCTGGCTGCTGTTCCTTGGGCCGTTCTTCTTCCTCAGCTATGGCTTCGCCAACTGGGTGGCGGGGCAGCGCGAATCGGTCGGCGTGCTGGTGTTCGACTGGGAGCGCGGCACGCCGCTGTGGCCCTGGACGATCATCCCGTACTGGTCGATCGACCTGCTGTACGGGCTGTCCTTCCTGCTGCCGCGTACCCGCCGCGGGCTGGACTGCCATGCCCTGCGCCTGCTCACCGCGCAGGTTGTCGCGGTGACCTGTTTTCTGCTGTTCCCGCTGCGCTTCAGCTTCGAGCGACCGATGCTGGAGGGCGTCTTCGGTGCGCTGTTCGACCTGTTGATGGGGTTCGACAAGCCCTTCAACCAGGCGCCTTCACTGCATATCGCCCTGCTGGTGATCCTCTGGGTCGCCTACGGTCGTTATGCCAGCGGCGCATGGCGCTGGTTGCTGCACGGCTGGTTCGCGCTGATCGGGCTGTCGGTGCTGACCACCTGGCAACACCATTTCATCGATGTGCCGACCGGTGCGCTGCTGGGCTTCTTCTGCGTCTGGCTGTGGCCACGGGAGGTTCGCTCGCCGCTGCAGGCGTGGAGCCTCAGCGGCGACCCGCAGCGGCGCCGGCTGGCGGCCCTCTACGGCGTCGGCGCGTTGCTCTGTCTGGGGCTGGCGCTGGCCGGCGGCGGCCTGTGGCTCTGGCTGTGCTGGCCGGCGGTATCCCTGGCGCTGGTCGCGTTGTGCTACCTGGCGATCGGCACGGTGGGCTTCCAGAAGCGCCTGGACGGTCGCCATTCGGTGGCGGTCTCCTGGCTGCTGGCGCCCTACTGGCTGGGCGCGTGGTTCAATGCGCGCTGGTGGACGCGCCGCCATCCGCAGCCGGATGAAGTGTTGCCGGGCCTCTGGCTCGGGCGCTTGCCGGACTGGTACCAGCCCCGGCATCTGCCGAGCCTGGCGATCCTCGACCTGTGCGCCGAGCTGCCCTGCACTGCGCTGAGCCGGCGCTACGAGTGCCTGCCGCTGCTCGACCTGGTAGCGCCCAGCGTCGCGCAGTGCCGGCAAGGCGCGGAGCTGATCCAGCGAATGCACGCCGAAGGCCCGGTGCTGGTCTGTTGTGCGCTGGGCTACTCGCGCAGCGCCACGCTGGTGGCGGCCTGGCTGCTGATTTCCGGCCGTGCGGCCACGCTCGAGGATGCGCTGGCGCAGGTTCGTCACGCGCGTCCGCAGGTGGTGCTCAAGGCCGAACAACTGGCGGTGCTGGCGCAGATCGCCGGCCAGCCGAACCTGTCACAGGAGGTGAGTCATGTCGGTTGATCCAGCCCTGATCCTGGTGGCCAGCCTGCTGCGCCGTGGCAGCAGTCTCAATGGCCTGTCCTCGGCGCTTACCGTGCTGGCGCTGGCCCTGGGTTTCTACGGCGTGCTGATGGCCAGCGCCACCCTGGCGTTCAGCCTGAGCATGGCGTTGCTGGTGCTGCTCGGGCTGGTGCAGAAGTTCTATGCCATGCGTGTGGCACTGGACGCCGACCTGTTCGAAGCCATGGCCAACGCCGGAGAGGCGCTGGCGGAGAAAACCCGGCAGCTGGACGACGCCCTGGCGACCTACGCCGGTGTGTCGGCGGACAAGACCGGCCGTCCCTGGAGCGAGCGCAGCCGTGGCGCGCTCGCCCTGTTGCGCCGGCAGGTGCAGCTCTGCGCCGCCCAGTGGCTCATTGCGCTGCTGTGCCTGATCACCCTGACTTTCCAATCCTGAGGAACGTACCCGCAATGCTGGAACGACTCTGCGCCTACGCCATCATCGCCGGCGCCCGTGCGGTGACCGGCCTGCGCAGCCTGTGGATCGGCACCACGCCGATCCCGGCACAGCGCATCTACTACGCCAACCACAGCAGCCATGGCGATTTCGTCCTGCTCTGGGCCTCGCTGCCGCCGGAGCTGCGCTCGCGCACGCGGCCGGTGGCAGGCATGGACTACTGGGGCAAGGGCGGCCTGCGTGGCTTCATCATCAACCGCGTGTTCCACGGCGTGCTGATCGACCGCACGCGCGGCGCCGAGGGCGGCAACCCGCTGGAGCCGGTGGAGCGCGCCCTGGCCGACGGCGACTCGCTGATCCTCTTCCCCGAAGGCACCCGCAACCTCGACGAAGATGTGCGCCTGCTGCCCTTCAAGAGCGGCATCTATCACCTGTCCAGGGCCCATCCGCAGGTGGAACTGGTGCCGGTGTGGCTGGACAACCTCAACCGCGTGATGCCCAAGGGGCGCGCGCTGCCCTTGCCGCTGCTGTGCACCCTGAGCTTCGGCGCACCGCTGGCGGTGGAGGAGGGCGAGGCCAAGGACGCCTTCCTCGAACGCGCCCGCGAAGCGTTGCTCAAGCTCGCCGCGCCGGAGGGTCGCTGAGATGAACCAGACCTGGCTGCTCTTCGGTGGTATCGGCGCCATCCTCGTCCTCGCCTCGCTGGTCGGCGCGGTGCTGCGCTGGAAAGCGCCGCCCGGACCGCACGCGGTGATCGACAACCTCAACGCGCGGATCAACGCCTGGTGGGTGATGGTCGCGGTGATCGGCTGCGCCTTCGCCCTCGGCCACTGGGCGGTGATCCTGCTGTTCTACGGGGTGTCGTTCTACGCCCTGCGCGAATTCCTCACCCTGATGCCGACCCGGCGCAGCGACTATCCGGCGCTGGTGGCGGCCTTCTACTTCGTGCTGCCGATGCAGTACCTGCTGATCGGCATCGGCTGGTACGGGCTGTTCTCCATCTTCATCCCGGTCTATGTGTTCCTGCTGCTGCCGATCCTCGCCTCGCTGGGCGGTGACTCCAAGCACTTCCTCGAGCGCGCCTCGAAGGTGCAGTGGGCGCTGATGCTGGCGGTGTTCTGCATCTCCCACGTGCCGGCGCTGCTGACCCTGGAGATCGCCGGCTACGAAGGGCGCAACCTGCTGCTGATCGCCTTCCTGGTCATCGTCGTGCAGCTGTCCGACGTGTTGCAGTACGTCTGCGGCAAGCTCATGGGCAAGCGCAAGATCGCGCCGAACCTGTCGCCATCCAAGACCCTGGAAGGCTTCATCGGCGGCGTGACGCTGGCCACGCTGATCGGCGGCGCACTGTGGTGGATCACGCCCTTCAGCTTCTGGCAGGCGCTGCTGATCGCCCTGATGATCAACATCCTCGGTTTCTTCGGCGGGCTGGTGATGTCGGCGATCAAGCGCGACCGTGGGGTGAAGGACTGGGGCCACATGATCGAAGGCCACGGCGGCATGCTCGACCGCCTGGACTCGGTGTGTTTCGCCGCGCCGGTGTTCTTCCATTTCGTCCGCTACTGGTGGACCTGACCCCCGTCGGAAATCCCCCAGGCGCTCCGGGGTAACCACTCCGGAGCGCCGGTTCGCGGCTACGCTTGCTCTATTCCTTCGGGAATGTCGTACGGCAACGGAGTGTTTGGGCGTAAGCAGTCGAATCTTCACGGGGCCATGAAGCAATGAGCACTCTCTTTCCGCAAATCACCGGCGGGGCTGCGTCTTGAACGGCCCGGCGGGTGGTTTCCGGTTTACCTGCCTGGTCACCGCCATCGGCTCCTACTCCGCCGAATCGGTGATCTCATCGCTGCGCGAGCACTGGGGCGCGCGGGTGGTGGGGACCAATACCCAACCCCGCGACTGGTGCACTACCTCCGCCTTGCTGGATACCTTCCATCGAGTTCCGGCGGCGAGAAATGTTACCGAGTATGTGGAGCGCATCCTCAGGATCTGCGAAGCCGAGCAGGTGACCCATGTGGTGCCGCTGATCGACCCCGAGGTCGATGCCTTTGCGCAGCACCACGAGGCGTTCGCCGAACGCGGCATCACGCTGTGCATGCAGCCGCTGGAGACCATTCGCGTCGCCCGCGACAAGTGGCTGGTGCACCAGGCCTTCCGCAACGATGCGCTGATCCGCACCATTCCCACCTGGCGCCTGAAAGACCTGCCCGTACCGGGGCTGGACCTGCCGCTGATCGCCAAGCCGCGCGACGGGCGTAACTGCGAAGGGCTGATGCAGGTGCGCGACGCGGATTTCCTGCACTACGTGCGCAAGCGTTTCTCGGACCGCGACTACATCGTGCAGCCACTGCTGCCGGGTGAGGTCTGCGTGGTGGACGTGGTGCGCCAGCGGTGCAGCGGCGACTGGGCGGCCATGGCGCGCCAGGAGCTGGTGCGTACGCCGACTGGCGCGGGCCTGACCGTGCGCATGCTGGCCGATCCGCAACTGCTCGAGATGGCCGGACAGGTCGCCCGTGTGCTGGATGTGAACGGCTGCATCAACATGGAGTTCCTGGTGCAGGACGGCGAGGCGCTGCTGATGGACGTCAACCCGCGCTTCTCCGGCGGGATCGCCTTCAGCCACCTGTCCGGCTACGACATGGTCGCCAACCACCTGCGCTGCTTCCGCGAGGCGCCGCTGGATGCGCCGGTGCTGCCGGCGCCGAGCATCCACGCGCGGCGGCTGGTGGAGGTGACCACGTTTGCCGCGCCGGCTGCTGCGCCCGAAGCCATCGTCGCGCTGCCGGGCTCGCTGGGCCGCGGTGACCGCAGCGCATCACTGTAGGAGCGGGCCTTGCCCGCGACCGTCCTACAGGGGGGCGGCAGTGAGCGGGTGCAGCATCAGAAGATGCTGCTCACCTCGCCTGACGCCGTCACCTTCGCCTCGATGATCTTCTGGCTGCGCAGGTTCTTCACGCGGATCACTTCGTCCTGCTTGCCGTTGGCCAGCGCCTCGCCGACGGCGCTGGCCTGGATGCCGTCCTGGCTGGCGACGATCTTCACCTGCTGGCCGCGCCGCACCAGCATTGCTCCATCGAGCAGTGCCGGCGTCAGCGGCTGGTCGGCGCGAATGCGGCGGCGGGCCGTCTTGCCGGCCACCTCGGCGATATCGGTGAAGTAACCCCGCGAGCTCTTGCCGAGCTCCACCGGCGCGAGCTTGAGTTGCGCCGCGTCCAGCGTCTGGCCGCGCGCGATCTCGCCGCTGGCGACCACGGTCGGCAGGTACACCGTGGGCTGGCTGATGAAGGTCACCGGCCAGCCGGACTGCCCTTTGCAGGAGGCTTCGAAACGCCGTCGCGCGCTGACCGCGGCAGGCGCTTCGAGCGCACGCAGCTGCGGGCCGCCGGGGCAGGCGGCGAGCTTGCCCAGGCTGTTGGGCAGGTTGTTGTTCACGGTGAAAGTCATGCCTTTCCAGCCGGCCTTGCGCGCGGCTTCCTTCAGCTCGGCAGCGACCTGCTGCTGCGCGGCAGCGTCGAGTTGCGCGCGCGCATCCTGGGCTTGTGCCAGGGCGGGAAGCAGCAGGAGGAAGCAGGCGGAAAGAGCCTTTCCGCATCCCGCCGCGCGGCGCGTCGAAAGCGGAAAAGCCGCGTTGCACGCGCTGTTTCGCGTCGCGCGTAAAGCCTTGTAAATCAACGACATGAAGCGATATTCCGGGGTGGGCATGCTTTGTGCTCTGTCGCTGCGCACACCGAAAGATGGCCGAACGACGAGAGCGGGTTGCGCGAATGAGTATACGGTTTGACGAGACCCTGGGTATCCACGAGAGAGCCCTCTCGCTGCACATGCAGCGCAGCGAAATCCTGGCCTCCAACCTGGCCAACGAAGACACCCCCGGCTTCAAGGCGCGGGACATCGACTTCGCCGCCGAGATGCAGCGCCAGGACAGCTCCAGCGTGCTGCTGGCGAGCACCAGCGCCGCGCGCCCTGACCTGAAGTACCGCATCCCCAACCAGCCTTCCCAGGACGGCAACAGCGTGGAGCTGTCCACCGAGCAGGCGGAGTTCTCGCGCAACGCGATGGATTTCCAGACCAGCCTGACCTTCCTGACCATGAAATTCCGCGGCCTCAAGCAGGCCATCGAAGGACGCTGACGCCATGGCATTCGACTCCATCTACCGCATCGCCGGCTCGTCGATGAACGCGCAGACCGTGCGCCTGAACACCGTGGCGAGCAACCTTGCCAACGCCGACTCCGCCGCCAACAGCCCAGACGCCGTGTACCAGGCGCGCAAGCCGATGTTCGCCGCCGTCTACGAGAACGACCAGCTCACCCGTGGCGCTGGCATGGGCGGCGCCCACGTGCAGGTGCTCGACGTGGTGACTTCCGGCCGCTCGCCGCAGCGCCGCTACGAGCCGGGCAGCCCGCTGGCCGACGCCACCGGCTACGTCTACTACCCCGACGTCAACGAGATCGAAGAGATGACCGACATGATGTCCGCCACCCGCAGCTTCGAGACCGGCGTGGAAGTGCTCAACCGTGTGAAGAGCATGCAGTCCAGCCTGCTGAAACTGGGAGACGCCTGATGAGCACGGTCAACAACGACACCGGCACCACCACCAGCGGCACCTCGACCGACACGCCCAAACAGGCGGTCAACCTCGGCGAACTGACCGACATGGAGAACAGCTTCATCACCCTGCTGGTCGCCCAGGTGCAATACCAGGACCCGACCAAGCCGGTGGACAGCACCGAGTTCATCAACCAGTACTCGGCCATGGCGCAGGTCAAGAGCATGCAGAACATGACCACCCTGCAGCAGAACAACCTGGTGCTGATGGACAACCTGCAGACCCTCACTGCCGCAGGTCTCGTCGGCCAGGAAGTGAAGGTCAGCGCCGACAGCCTGCAGCTGGACGGCGACGAGGTCAGCGGACAGATCACCCTGGAGCACGCCTCGGCCACCACCGTGCTGCAGCTCACCGATGCCAACGGCGTGCGCACCGACATCACCCTCGGCCCGCAGGAAGCCGGTGCCGTGCCCTTCAGCGTGGACCCGCAGGCGCTTGGCCTGAAGCCCGGCAAGTACAGCCTGGCGGTGAAGACCGAGAGCGGCGAGACGCCGGGCATCGAGGTGTCCGGCCTGGTGCACAACGTCCGCGTCAGCGCCGATGGCCCGGTGCTGGAAGTCGAGGGCGCAGGTTCGGTGCCCTTCTACAAGATCGTCGAATTCAGTCAGGGCCAGGCCGCCTGAGCGCCTGCTTCCCCCCTCTTAGGATGAGATAACGCCATGAGCTTCAACATCGCCCTGACCGGCCTGAACGCCGTCACCCAGCAACTGGACACCATCAGCAACAACATCGCCAACTCCGGCACCGTGGGCTTCAAGTCCTCGCGCACCGAGTTCGGCAGCGTCTACGCCGACGGCAAGGGCATGGGCGTGGAAGTCGCCGGCACCACCCAGAGCATCAGCCAGGGCGGTTCGCTGGTGTCGACCAACCGCGCGCTCGACCTCGCCATCTCCGGCGGCGGCTTCTTCGTGGTCAAGAGCGGCAACGGCGACACCCAGTACACCCGCGCCGGCGTGTTCAGCCAGGACAACGCCAACTACCTGATCAACGCCACCGGCCAGCGCCTGCAGGGCTACCCGACCGACGCCGCCGGCAACCTGCTGGTGGGCACCGTCTCCGACCTGCAGGTGAAGACCGCCAACCTGCCGGCCAAGGCCACCGACAAGCTGGAGTTCGTCGCCAACCTCGACTCCAACGAGACAGTACCGACCGTCTCGCCGTTCGACCCGCAGAAGGTGGAGACCTACAACTCCACCTACACCAGCAAGGTCTACGACTCCCAGGGCAAGGAGCACACCCTGACCCAGTACTTCGTGCTGACCGGCACCAACACCTGGGATGCGCATTACGCGGTGGATGGCAACGCTGTCGGCGCCACCCAGTCGCTGACCTTCGCCCCGGACGGCTCGCTGTCCTCGCCGATCGCTTCGGTGCCGGTGGGCTTCACCCTGCCCGGCGTCGACCCGATGAACATCTCGCTGGACTACACCGGCACCAGTCAGTACGGCTCGGACTTCGTCGTCACCACCAACCGCACCACCGGCTACGCCGCCGGCGAGCAGACCGGCATCGCGGTGGAGAACGACGGCAAGGTCTACGTCAACTACAGCAACGGCCAGCGCATGCTGCAGGGCCAGGTCGCCCTGGCCAACTTCATCAACAGCGGCGGCCTGCAGAACCAGAGCGGCACCGCCTGGACCGAGACCTCCGCCTCCGGCGCCCCGCTGATCGGCGTGCCCGGCATCGGCCAGTTCGGCTCGCTGTCGGCGGGCAACCTGGAAGGTTCCAACGTCGACATCACCCAGCAACTGGTGGGCCTCATGGAAGGCCAGCGCAACTACCAGGCGAACACCAAGGTGATGACCACCGACAAGGAACTCACCCAGGTCCTGTTCTCGGCCATCTAAGGACTCGTCATGGATCGCCTCGGCTACACCGCAATGACCGCCGCCAGCCGCAGCATGGCGGCGCTGGATGTGCGCGCGAACAACCTCGCCAACGTCAACACCCCCGGTTTTCGCGCCGACCTGGAGCACGCCACCGCCGTCGATGTGAGTGGCGCCGGCTATGACAGCCGCCACCTCGCGCGCATCGAGAGCAGCGGTGTGGACATGAGCGCCGGCACCCTGATGGCTACCGGGCGCGACCTCGATGTCGCCATCCAGGGCCAGGGCCTGTTCGCCGTGCAGAGCGGCAACGGCGAGGCGTACACGCGCCAGGGTAACCTCGAGATCGACGCTGACCGCCAGCTGATGATCAACGGCCGCGCCGTGCTCGGCGAAGGCGGGCCGATCACCCTGCCCGAGTACGACGCCATCGCCATCGGCAGCGACGGCACCATCTCGGTGATGCCGCGCGGCGACTTCATGATGACCGACGTCGACCGCCTCAAGCTGGTGGACGCCCCGGCTGCCTCCCTGGTGAAGAACGCCCAGGGCCTGCTGGTGAGCAAGGACGGCCAGAACGTCGCCGCCAGCGAGGACGTGCGGCTGGTCTCCGGACACCTGGAGCAAAGCAACGTCTCGGCCATCGACCAGCTGGTGGGGACCATGAGCCTGAACCGGCGGTTCGAGGCCCAGGTGAAGATGATGAAGGCCGCCTCGGATCTTGCCGAGGCCGGCGACCGCATGATCCGTGGCGGCTAACCCGCGGCGCGCAGACAGGAGCACAACATGAGTTCGGCACTTTGGGTCAGCAAGACCGGCCTGGCAGCCCAGGACACCGCGATGTCCACCGTGGCCAACAACCTGGCCAACGTGAACACCGTCGGCTTCAAGAGCGACCGCGCGGTCTTCGAGGACCTGTTCTACCAGGTGCAGCTGCAACCCGGCGCCCAGGCTGACCAGGTCAACACCGTGCCCTCGGGCATCCAGCTGGGCAGCGGCGTGCGCGTCGTCGGCACGCAGAAGGTGTTTACCGAAGGCAGCATGCAGACCACCGGCCAGCCCATGGACCTGGCCATCGTCGGCAGCGGCTTCTTCCAGGTCGAGGCGCCCAACGGCGACACCTACTACACCGAGAACGGCCAGCTGCAGCTGAACAATGAAGGCATCGTGGTCAACGCCCAGGGCCTGCCGCTGACACCGAACATCGAAGTACCGGCTGGCGCCAGCCGCTTCACCGTCGGCAGCGACGGCATCGTCACCGCCGTGCTGCCGGGCGAGACCCTGCCCACCGAGCTGGGCCAGATCACCCTGGTCAGCTTCACCAACCCGGCGGGCCTGGAAGCCCTCGGCGGCAACCTCTACAAGGAAACCGCCGCCAGCGGCGAGCCGCAGGAAGGCACGCCGGGCGAGGAAGGCCTGGGCAACCTCAAGCAGGGCGTGCTGGAAGGCTCCAACGTGCAGGTGGTGGAAGCGATGGTGAACATGATCGCCATCCAGCGCGCCTACGAGGCCAACGCCAAGGTGCTCGACGCCGCGTCGGGCATGCAGCAGTTCCTCAACCAGACGGTCTGACCATGACGCGCCTTGCCCTGCTGCTCGCCCTGGCGCTGCTCGCCGGATGCCAGAGCTTCGACGAGATGCTGCCGGACGAGGATTCCTCGGCCTACCAGCCCCCGGAGCTGGACTACAGCCAACCGCCGACCACCAGCGGCGGGCTGTTCCGTTCCGGCTACGGCGGTTCGCTGCTGCGCGACAAGCGCGCGATCGGCGTCGGCGACATCGTCACCGTGGTGCTCAGCGAGTCCACCCAGTCGAGCAAGAGCGCGGGCACCAGCTTCGGCAAGCAGTCCAGCCTGGATGTGCCAGTGCCGACCATCCTGACCAAGGAGTACGGCGGCCTGGAAACATCTGCCACGGCCAACCGCGATTTCACCGGCTCGGCGAAAAGCTCACAGCAGAACACCCTCTCCGGCTCCATTGCGGTGACCGTGCACAAGGTGCTGCCCGGCGGCGTGCTGCTGGTGAAGGGTGAAAAATCCCTGCGCCTGAACCAGGGCGACGAGTTCATCCGCCTCACGGGGCTGGTGCGTATCGACGACATCAACCGTTCCAACCAGGTGTCCTCGCAGAACGTCGCCAACGCCAAGATTTCCTACGCCGGGCGCGGCGTGCTCAACGACAGCAACTCGGCCGGCTGGCTGACGCGCTTCTTCACCCATCCGCTGTTCCCGATGTAAGCAGGCGAGCCTTCCATGCGTAGAACGCTTATGTGTAGAACCCTTGCCCGCCTGCTGGCGAGCGCCTGTTTGTTCTGGCAGGCCGAGGCGCTGGCCATTCCGCTGCTCGACCTGGTGGACATCGAAGGTGTGCGCGAGAACCAGCTGATCGGCTACGGCCTCGTCGTCGGCCTGGACGGCACTGGCGACAAGAACCAGGTGAAATTCACCAACCAGTCGGTGGCCAACATGCTCAAGCAGTTCGGCGTGAACCTGCCGCCGAACGTCGACCCGAAGCTGAAGAACGTCGCCGCGGTGAGCGTCACCGCCAGCGTGCCGCCGTCCTACAGCGCCGGGCAGACCATCGACGTCACCGTGTCCTCGCTGGGCGACGCCAAGAGCCTGCGCGGCGGCCTGCTGCTGATGACGCCGCTGCAGGGCGTGGACGGCGAAGTCTACGCGCTGGCCCAGGGCAACCTGGTGGTCGGCGGCCTGCATGCGCAGGGCCAGAGCGGCTCCAGCGTGTCGATCAACAGCGCCAACAGCGGCCTGATTCCCAACGGCGCGACCATCGAACGGATGATTCCCAGCGATTTCGCCCAGCGCCCGGACGTGATGCTCAATGTGCGCAAGCCGAGTTTCCAGACCGCCACCCAGGTGATGAATGCAGTCAACGAGCGCTTCGGCTCCGGCACCGCCACCGCGCTGGACGGCACCAAGGTGTCCGTCCGCGCCCCGGTCAGCCTGGCCCAGCGCACCAGCTTCATGGCCATGCTCGAAGGCATGGAAGTGCAGGAAGGCCGCACCCGGCCCAAGGTGGTGTTCAACAGCCGCACCGGCACCGTGGTGGTCGGCCAGGGCGTGCGCGTCAAAGCCGCCGCGGTCGCCCACGGCTCGCTCACCGTGACCATCAGCGAGAACCCCCAGGTCAGCCAGCCGGGTCCGTTCTCCAACGGCACCACGGCGGTCACCCCGCAGTCGGACGTCTCGGTCAGCCAGGACAAGAAACCGATGTTCAAGTGGCCCGAGGGCACCAGCCTGGAAAGCATCATCAACACGGTGAACAGCCTGGGCGCGACGCCGGATGACGTGATGAGCATTCTCCAGGCGCTGGAGCAGGCCGGTGCGCTGAATGCCGAGCTGGTGGTCATCTAAATGGGGTTGATGCTCTTTCGCCGAGAGTCGCGTTGCCGCGTCAAATCACGCCAGGCTAGACGCGGGGCGACGGCAATGGTCGCTCCCTTGGCTAGCCCCGCAACGACGCATGGCGTGATTTGCCGCGCAACCCGGAGGGACGGGCCGCATTTTGCGCAGAGCGTCGTTACTCATCGTTCATTTGGAATGACCAAACCACACGATTCGCGCCTAGCCCTGCGCAAAATGCGGCGCCGTCGCGACCTCGTCGAAAGAGCATCAGCCCCATGAGCATCACCTCGCTCAACCGTCCCATCGTCCCCAGCGGCCAGCCCGGCGAGTCGCCCGAGCAGGTCCGCCGCGAGCAGTTGCAGGCGGCCTCCGAACAGTTCGAGGCGATGTTCCTGCAACAGATCCTCAAGCAGATGCGCAAGGCCGGCGACGTGCTCTCCGCCGGCAGCCCGCTGCGCAGCCGCGACCTCGATACGATGCGCGACTTCTACGACGAAGCGCTGGCCGAGCACCTGGCCTCGCGCAAGCAGACCGGCATCGCCGACCTGCTGGTGCGCCAGCTCTCTGCCGAGCCTGCCGACACCACCGAGCCGGTGGCGCTCGCCGACAGCGGCGAAGCGCTGCGCCGACCGTCGGTGTCCAGCCGCAACCCGCTGGTGGACACCTGGCAGCGTGGCGTGGACCGTCTCGCCCACGCCTGGCAGCAGGGCACGGCGGGCTTCCGTACTCTGGTGGACAGCGTGATCGGCCAGGAGTCCGGCGGCAACGCCGCCGCCGTCTCGCCCAAGGGCGCGCGTGGCCTGATGCAGCTGATGCCCGACACCGCCCGCGAAGTTGCCGGCGAGCTGGGCTTGCCCTACGACGAGCAGCGCCTGACCAGCGACCCGGCCTACAACAAGGCCCTGGGCAGCGCCTACCTGGGCAAGATGCTCGACCGGTACGACGGCCAGCACGTGCTCGCCCTGGCCGCGTACAACGCCGGCCCCGGCAAGGTCGATGAGTGGCTGAAGAACAACGGCGATCCGCGCAGCGGACAGATCGGCATGGCCGACTGGGTGCGCAGCATCCCCTTTGAGGAGACCCGCGACTACACCCTCGGCGTGCTCCGTCGCGTGCGCGAGGCCCAGGCGCCGGCGCGCATCCCCGGCAGCGGCCTGTCGCCGGAGAGCGGCTTGAAGCACGCGCCGCAGGAAGGATTTAAGCGCCACAGTGATTACGTCGCCTATCAGGGACAACAGCCCGAATTTGTTTCCCGACCGGCCTCGGCGGCGTTTGCCCAGCCGATCCGCCTCGAGTCGAAGGAGAATGCCTCTTGAGTATGTTGAGCCAGATCGGCTACAGCGGCCTGCGCGCGGCGCAGATCGCCCTGGCCACCTCCGGCCAGAACGTCGCCAACGCCAACACTCCCGGTTTCAGCCGGCTGAGCCCGGTGCTCGCGTCGCTGGCCGGCGAGGGTGGCCTGAACGTCGGCGGCGGCGTGACGGTGACCAGCATCCGCCGGATGGCCAACGACTTCCAGAACCAGCAGCTGTGGCGCGCCACCACCGAGCAGAGCTACTACGACAGCGGCCAGCAGTACCTGTCCGCGCTGGAAGGCCTGATGGGTGGCGAAGGCTCGAGCATCAGCGTCGGCCTGGACAACTTCTTCGCCGCGCTCAGCGAGGCCACCGCCACGCCCGGCTCGGTCGCCCTGCGCCAGCAGATCGTCAACGAGACCAGGAACCTCGCCCAGCGCTTCAATGGCCTGTCCGGCAACATCGACAGCCAGCTGCGCGCCCTGCAGGAGCAGCGCGGCTCCATGGTCGGCGAGATCAACGGGCTGACCGCCAACCTCGCCGCGCTGAACAAGCAGATCGTCGAAGTCGGCTCTTCCGGCGGCGACACCACCGCGCTGCGCGACCACCGCGAGAGCCTGGTGCAGGACCTCTCCAGGTACGCCTCGATCCGCGTCAACGAAGTGGCCGACGGCTCGCTCACCGTCTCCCTCGCCAACGGCCAGCCGCTGGTGGCCGGCAACTCCGCCGGGCAACTGGCGATCAGCCGCACTTCCTCGGGCGAGCAGGAAATCGCCCTGACCTTCGCCGGTACCAGCTTCCCGCTGACCCAGGACGGCATGGGCGGTTCGCTGGGCGCGCTGTACGACACCGAGTACGACACCCTGCGGCCGAACCAGACTGCCCTGCACGAAATGGCCGGGCAGTTCGCCCAACTGGTCAACGACACCCTGGCCAATGGCTTCGACCTCAATGGCAACCCCGGTCAGGCGCTGCTCAGCTACAACGCCGGCAGCACCACGGCGATGCTCAGCGTGAACGGCCTCAAGCCCGAGGAGCTGGCGCTGTCGGACACCGCCGGCGAGAGCGGCAACAACAGGAACCTGCTGGACCTGCTGGAACTCAAGGGCCAGAGCATCACCGTTGGCGGCAGCCAGGTCACCCTCAACGACGCCTTCGCCGGCCTGCTCGGCAAGGTCGCCAGCGCCAGCCGGCAGAACCAGGCCGACCAGAAGACCGCCACCACCGTGGCCACCCAGGCCCAGGCCCAGCGCGACAGCGTCAGTGCAGTGAGCCTGGATGAAGAGGCGGTCAACCTGATCACCTACCAGCAGGCCTACCAGGCCAACATGAAAGTCATCAGCACCGCCAAGGAGCTGTTCGACTCGATGCTCGCGGCTTTCTAAGGGCCATTGCGAAGGACAGCACCATGCGCATTACCAACGCACAGATCACCGCGCTGATGAGCGGTTCGATGAACAGCAACTCGGCTTCCCTGGGCAAGCTGATGCAGCAGATGTCCACCGGCCAGCGCATCCTCCAGCCCTCCGACGACCCCATCGCCAGCGTGCGCATGCTGCGCATCCAGCGCGAGGAAGCGAGCCTGGCGCAGTACCGCACCAACATCAGCAACGTCTCGGGCAACCTCTCCACCCAGGAAGCCAACCTGCAGGCCACCTCGGACTCCATGCTCAACGTGCGCGACCTGCTGCTCTGGGCGGCCAACGGCTCGAACACGCCCAAGGACCTGAACGCCATGGCGGGCGAGCTGGAGAGCATCGAGAAGACCATCGTCAGCTTCGTCAACGTGCGTGATGAAGAGGGCCGCTACCTGTTTTCCGGCACCCTGAGCGACACCGCGGCGGTGACCTACGAACCGCTGACCGACACCTACGTCGCCACCGGCAACGACAAGTCGCGCCAGGCGGCCGTGGCCAACGGCGTCCAGGTGGAAGAGAACGTCACCGCGCTGGGCATGTTCGGCAGCAGCATGGACTTCCTCAACCAGCTCCACGCCACGGTGAAGATGCTCAAGGACCCGGCCCTGGATACCACCGACCCGACGGTGCAGGCGCAGATCGCCGCGACCATCGACGGCCTCGACAGCGCCCACGACGGTGTGCTCGGCGCCATCACCGAGCTGGGCGGGCGGCAGAACACCCTGACCATGCTCAACTCGAGCAACGAGGAGGTGTCGCTGGTGAACCAGAAGATCAACGGCGAGCTGTCGCAGCTGGACTACGCCGGCGCGAGCATCGACCTGAACACCTACCAGCTGGCGCTGCAGGCCACGCAGAAGACCTACCTGAAGCTCAACGACCTGTCGCTGTTCAGCCGCCTGTAAGTTTCTTCGTAGGGGAGCCGGGCCGCGCCGCAAGGAGGTCTGGACGCCAATCGGCGGCGCAGCGCCCGGTTCCCCTACTTTTTATCCCGCCTCCGCCCGGCCCCAGTGCCGGGCGGAAGCACATCCGGTGCAGAGGTCACCATGAAGGTCATCAAGCAACTGCCGGCCGCCGCCGTCTTCGATCCCAGCGCCCGCCGCGACGTCATCCTGCCCTCCACCGGCGAGCGGCAGAACACCCTGCGCAAGAACGAAGAGAAAAGTGAAAACGCCGCGCAGATGGCGCGGGGCGCGCAGAAGAGCGGCAGCTTCAACCTGCAGCTCAACCAGCAGTTGTCCTCCATGCAGTCGGCCGACAGCTACCTGGGCGACCTGCAGGACCGCCTCGGCGGTCTCAAGCTCAACCTCAGCCGCGAACTCAGCGCGCCGCAGTCCCAGGACCGCGAAGGCGTGCGCCAGGCCACGCGGCAGGTCAACGAACTGCTGGAGCAGCGCGCCCAGCGTTCGGACGGCAGCCTCGACGCCAATTTCCGCCTGCGCCTCAACGAGCCGGTGCGCAGCCGCTTCAGCCTCGAAGGCCTGGAGTCGGTGCAGGACATCCAGCGCTCGGGCAAGGAAACCCTGCTGTTCAGCGCTGGGCGCCAGCTCGCGGAACCGGCGGCGGTGGTGCTGGACGATGGCATGAGCACCGAGCAGGTGCTGCGCCGCTTCAACGCCACGCTCGGCCAGGCCGGCATTCGCGCCGAACTCGATAGCGATGGCGCGCTGAAGTTCTCCGCCCCCGAGGCCGACTGGCAACAGCTCAAGGGCCAGTTGGCGGTGCAGGGCGAGGGCAAGCTGTTCGCCAAGGGCAAGAACACCCGGCTGAAAAGCCAGGAAGAGGGGCTGCTGGCGTTCCCCACCGAGATCAAGACCGATGCCTTCCGTGAGCAGCGCCAGTTGCTCGATTCGGTGGTGTCGGCGCTGGATCGCATTGGCGGCCTGCGCGACCAGCTGCGTCATCGCCAGGACGACATCCGCGACTTCCTCGACCGCCACGCCAGCGAGGACGAACGCGAGTGGGCGCACACCTTCGCCGCTTCCATGCTCGACCGCATGGGGCGCAGCGCCACGCACTACAGCGCGGCGGCGCAGACGGTGGTGGCCCAGGCCAACCTGAGTCGCTTCGCGGTGGTCAGCCTGCTGGCCTGATGGATCGAAGGGCGTCCTGCGGACGCCGGTCGCGGGCATGCCCCGCTCCTACAGGGAGCATCGGTTTTGTAGGAGCGGGCCATGCCCGCGAACCGCACGGCAGCCAATTCCCAGGCATGAAAAAGGCGGAGCCCAGCTCCGCCTTTTTCGTTTCTCTCAGTGATCAGGCCAGCTTCAGCAGGCCCATGCCCAGCACGAGCATCGCCAGGCCGACCCAGCCGCGCCAGACCAGACGCTGACCGAACAGCGCCCAGCCCATGGCGACGGTGGCGAGGATGCCGAATCCGCCCCAGATGGCGTAGGCCACCGACAGTTCGATGCCGCGTACCGCCTGGGCGAGCGCGGTGAACGCGCCCAGCACGCAGAGGATCGAGGCTGCGCCGATCAGGCGCTTGCGGAAGCCGTCGGAGTACTTGAGCAGCAGGTTGGCGATCACTTCCAGGACGATGGCCAGGCCCAGCCAGGCCATCGGAATCAGGTCATGGTTCAGCATGTCACGGCCTCCCCATTCAGTTCACGGCGCTCTTCATGACGGCCGGTACGGGTACCGGATTTCACCAGCAGGATGCCGGCAATCATCACGGCCAGGCCCAGGGCCTTGTCCAGGCTCAGGTGCTCGCCGAGGAAGAAGGCGCTAACCAGGGTGATCAGCACGATGCCGATGCCTTCCCACAGGGCGTAGGCCACGCCGACCGGCACGCGCTTGATGGCCAGCGACAGGAAGTAGTACGACAGGCCGATCATCACGTACATCAGCAGCAGCCCGGCAACCGGGAACAGCGTGTGGGTGAATTTCATCGAGGTGGTGCCAACGACTTCGAAGCCGATGGCGGCTAGCAGATAGATCCAGGAACGCATGGTAAAGCCCTCCCACGGGCAGCCGCGCGCAGTCTCGCTAAGAGCATCCTTGCGGCGGTTTCGGTTCGGGTTCGGTGGTGCCGACTCGGGCGGGAATCACCTGTGAGTGTTCACCGCGCTTGGCGCCACCAGAAGGTGGTTGCCGAAGGGAGGAGCTAGAGGTCGCCGGTCCAGTGACGCTCGCGCGAAACCAGGCGGGAAGTGGGGAGAGGTAGAGCCTTGATGTTCAACATAATGAACATATTGTGCCCATTTTTCGCTTCACTGGCAAATCGACCCGGTTGATTTACGTCATGAATGCCCATGAAATGGCGCCTGCGAACCCCGCTGGACCCTGCGCTCCACCAGGGTTGTGCAATATTTTGTTCACCTTGCTTCGCCTGCGACAGCGCGCCACAGCCATGACCTGCGCCGGGCCGTTTTGGCGTGCGGCCTGTTAGCATCCACCATCGATATCCCGTCGGAGACTGCGATGATCGCCCTGCGAGAAGCCTGGAAGGCCGGACTCTTCGGCCGTGAGCACTGGACGCGCAACCTGGTGGCCGGGGTCATAGTCGGGGTGGTCGCGCTGCCGCTGGCCATGGCCTTCGCCATCGCCAGCGGGGTGAAGCCGGAGCAGGGCATCTACACGGCGATCTTCGCCGGCGTGCTGGTCTCGCTGCTGGGCGGCAGTCGCGTGCAGATCGCCGGCCCCACCGGTGCCTTCATCGTCATCCTCGCCGGCGTCACCGCCAAGTACGGCGTGGATGGCCTGCAGATCGCCACGCTGATGGCCGGCGCGATCCTCGTGCTGTTGGGCGTCAGCCGCCTGGGCAGCATCATCCGCTTCATCCCCGCGCCGGTGATCGTCGGCTTCACCGCCGGCATCGGGGTGATCATCTGGGTCGGCCAGTGGAAGGACTTCTTCGGCCTGCCGGCGGTGACCGGCGAGCACTTCCACCAGAAGCTCTGGCACCTGATCCAGGCGTTGCCGCAACTGCACCTGGCGACAACTGTGCTGGCGCTGCAGAGCCTGGCGCTGGTGCTGTTCACCCCACGCATCGCCGCGCTGCGCCGGGTGCCCGGCCCGCTGGTGGCGATGGTGGTGGTGACGGCCATCCAGTCGCTGTTCCACTTCGAGGGCGTCGCCACCATCGGCAGCGCCTTCGGTGGTATTCCCCAGGGCCTGCCGAGCTTCAGCCTGCCGGAGGTGACCCTGCCGCGGGTGCTCGAACTGATCGGCCCGGCCTTCGCCATCGCCATGCTCGGCGCCATCGAGTCGCTGCTCTCGGCGGTGGTCGCCGACGGCATGGCCGGCACCCGCCACGACTCCAACCAGGAGCTGATCGGCCAGGGCATCGCCAACCTGGTCACCCCGCTGTTCGGCGGCATTGCCGCCACCGGGGCCATCGCGCGTACTGCGACCAACATCCGCAACGGCGGCAACAGCCCGCTGGCCGGCGTCACCCACGCGGCGACCCTGGTGCTGATCCTGCTGTTCCTCGCGCCGCTGGCCTCGAACATCCCGCTCTGCGCGCTGGCGGCGATCCTCTTCGTGGTGGCCTGGAACATGAGCGAGGCGCGGCACTTCCTGTTCATGCTCAAGCGCGCGCCGCGCGCGGATGTGGCCATCCTGCTGGTGACCTTCCTGCTCACCGTGTTCAGCGACCTGGTGATCGCGGTGAACATCGGCGTGATCCTCGCCATGCTGCACTTCCTGCGGCGCATGGCTTCCTCGGTGGAAGTACACGCCGACGACGGCCCCGAACTGGAAGTGGAACTGCGCGGCCGCGGCCTCGGCGAGCTGCCGCCCGGCGTGCTGGTGTACAGCATCGAGGGGCCGCTGTTCTTCGGTGCGGCGGAAACCTTCGAGCGCGCCCTGGCCAAGACCCACACCGACCCGAAGGTGCTGATCATCCGCCTGCGCCATGTGCCGTTCATGGACATCACCGGCCTGCAGACCCTGCAGGAAGTGATCGAGCAGTTGCAGCGACGCGGCATCGAGGTGCGCCTGTGCGAGGCCAATGCGCGGGTGCTCGGCAAGCTGCTCAAGGCGGGCGTGCTGGAGGAGATCGGCACGGGGTATCACCCGGATTTTCCCGCAGCGCTTTCCGCTGCCAGCGCTGAAGTTGCCGGCGAAACACGGACGTAGGATGGGTGGAGCCTGCGATACCCATGCTGTTGCGGCGCAGGAATGATGGGTATCGCTGCGCTCCACGCCATCCTACGTTGACGCTCCCTTGGCGCCCGGTGATTCCGTAGGGCGGGGAACGCCCCAGGCGTTATACGACTGCGAGCGCGGAAGTTGCCGGTGAAACACGGGCGTAGGATGGGTGGAGCTTGCGATACCCATGCTGTTGGGACGCAGGAATGATGGGTATCGCTGCGCTCCACGCCATCCTGCATTGACGCTCCCTTGGCGCTCGGTGATTCCGTAGGGCGGGGAACGCCCCAGGCGTTATACAACGGCGAGCGCTGAAGTTGCCGGCGAAACACGGACGTAGGATGGGTGGAGCCTGCGATACCCATGCTGTTGGGGCGCAGGAATGATGGGTATCGCTGCGCTCCACGCCATCCTACCTTGGCGCTCCCTTGGCGCCCGGTGATTCCGTAGGGCGGATCACCCTTGCATCAGCTCCGCCAGAAGCTCTTCCTTCAACTTCGCCAGCAACGCATGCCCACGCTCACGCGGATGCGGCAGATCCACCCGCACCTCATGGCGAATCCGCCCCGGCCGCGCGTCCATGACGATCACCCGGTCGCCCAGGTACAGCGCCTCTTCCACGTCGTGGGTGACCATGATCATGGTGCTGCGCTGCTGCACCCAGATGCGCTGCAACTCATGCTGCAGGCGCACGCGGGTGAGAGCGTCGAGGGCGCCGAAGGGCTCGTCCAGCAGCAGCACCTTGGGCCGGGTGATCAGCGCGCGGGCGATGGCGGCGCGCTGCGCCATGCCGCCGGAGAGCTGGTGCGGATAGGCCTGCTCGAAGCCGGTCAGGCCTACCAGCTCCAGGTGCTCGGCCACCCGTTCGCGCTTCTCGGCGCGGCTGAGTTTCTGCTGCTTCAGCGCCAGGGCGACGTTCTCTTCCACCGTCTTCCACGGGAACAGGCGGTGGTCCTGGAACACGATGCCGCGCTCCAGGCCGGTGCCGGTCACGGCCTGGCCGTCGAGGAGGATGCGCCCGCTGTAGTCGTTCTCCAGGCCGACAATCAGGCGCAGCAGCGAGGATTTGCCGCAGCCGCTGGCGCCGACGATGCTGACGAACTCGCCGGGGCGCACCGCCAGGTCGATGTTCTCCAGCACCGGCAGGCTGCGGCCGTCGATGGAATAGGCCTTGCTCAGGCCCTGGATGGCCAGCGCGCCGGGTTGCGCCTGCTGGGCCGGAAGGAGGGCGGGATCGAGGATCGCGTTCATGGTCTGGGCACTCATAACGAATAGGCCGAATCTGGAAAGAGCTAGCGCAGGTTGCGCCAGCGCAGCAGGTGGCGCGCGGCGCGGGCGAACAGCTGGTTCATGGCGTAGCCGAGCAGGCCGATGCTGAGCACGCCGATCACCACGATCTCCATGCGCGAGCCGGTCTCGGCGTTCATCATCAGGTTGCCCAGGCCCATGCCGGTCGAGAGGAACAGCTCGCACCCCACCGAGCTGACCCAGGCGAAGGCCAGCGCGTGCAGGACGCCGTTGCTCAGGCTGGGCAGCGCGCCGGGCAGCAGCACTTCGCGGAACTGCTGCCAGGGGCCGAAGGCATACAGGCGGCCGACTTCGCGGTAACGCTTCTCCACGTCGCGGAAGCCTTCGAAGGCGTTCAGCGTCATCGGGTAGAAGGCGGCGAGGCTGACGATCAGCACCTTGGACGGCTCGCCGCTGCCGAACCACAGGGCGATCAGCGGGATCAGGCCGAGGATCGGCACCTGGCGGATGGTGTGGTAGAGGGGTGCGAACAGCCGCTCGAGCGGCCGCGACAGCGCCATGCCGGCGCCCAGTGCGAAGCCGGCAAGCACGCCCAGCAGCAGGCCGAGGCAGGTGCGTTGCAGGCTGGCGGCGACGCTCAGCCACAGCTCGCCGGTCCTGATCAGCTCGACGAAGCCGGCGCCGATGCGCTCCAGCGGTACGAAGGCATAGGCCGCGCTGGCGCCCTGCTGTGACTGCCAGTGCCAGGCGGCGATCAGCAGCGCCGGCAGGACCAGCCCGCGAAGGCTCTTGAGAATGCGGATCATGGCGTCGGTCTCCAGCGCAGCAAGCGCTTCTCCAGCAGGCGGAAGGCGAAGTCGAGGACGAAGCCGATGGCCCCGGTGACCACTACGCCGACCATCACGATGTCGATGCGCAGCATCTGCCGGCTCAGCTCGATCATCTGCCCCAGGCCGCTGTCGGCGGCGAGCAGTTCGGCGGCCACCAGCACCATCCAGGCGCGGCTCAGGCTGATGCGCAGGCCGGTGACAATGGGCGGCGCGGCGGCGGGGAAGGCAACGTCGCGCAGCAGGCTCCACAGCGGAAGGCGGTACACGCTGGCGACCTCGAAGTAGCCGCGCGGAATGCCCTTCACGCCTTCGCTGGCGGCCAGCGCCACGGGGAAGAAAGCGGCCTTGGTGACGATCAGGATCTTGAAGGTCTCTTCCACGCCGAAGAACAGGATGAACATCGGGATCAGCGCGATCGACGGTACCTGGCGCAGGGTGTGGAACAGCGGCGCGCAGTAGGCCTCCACGGTCTTCGACAGCGCCATGGCGGTGCCCAGCAGCAGCCCGCCGACGGCGCCGATGGAGAAACCGATGGCCAGGCGCGACAGGCTGTTCACCACGTGCTCGTGCAGCTCGCCGCTGGCCAGCAGGTCCTGGAAGCTGGCCCAGACTTCCGCCGGCGGCACCAGCAGTTGCGGCGGAAACCAGCCGGCGCGGGCGACGGCGAACCAGGCCAGCAGCAGGAGCAGCGGCGAGGCGAACCAGCTCAGACGATCGAATGTTCGGCGCATGTCTCAGCCCTCCTGCCCGAGCAATGGCCCGGCGCTCTGGCGGCGCTGCTTGCGTTGCCAGCAGAACAGCGCGGCCAGCAGTACCAGGGGAATCCAGCAGAGGAACAGGTTGCCCAGCCCGACGAAGTGGCTGATCGCCCCGCCCAGCAGCGCGCCGGAAAAACTGCCGGACATGGACGCGAGGTTGAACAGGCCGGAAATCTTGCTCTTGTCCATGGCGTGCTCGCCCAGCTGGGCCATGTTCACCAGGTGGATGAGTGCCGCCGCAGCGCTGAGCAGCACGCCGCCCAGCGCGAGCAGCCAGTAATCGCGGGCGACGCCGAGCAGCAACAGTGCGGCCAGCGCTGCGCTGAGGCTGCCGACGTAGGCCAGACGCCGGCCGCTGCGTTCGATCAGGTAGCCGAAGCCGAACAGCCCGAGCACCGAGGCCAGGCCCTGGATCATCACCAGGCTCACCGCCTGGCTTTGCGACAGGCCGGCGACGTCCATCGCCAGCAGCAGGATGAAGGTGCCGAACAGCGCGCTGGTGGCGGCGCTGAGCAGCTCAATCAGGCAGCTCTCGGCGATCTCGACATTGGCCAGCATGGCGCTGACCTGTTGCAGCAGCCCGCCGGTGGCGGCGGCCACGGGCAGGTCCTCGGCGGGTGCCTCGCCTTCCCAGAAACCCAGGCTGTAGAAAGCCATCAGGCCGAAGCACAGGCCGATGGCGGCAAAGCCCCAGGTGAAGCTCGCCGCGCCGCTCAGCCAGTTGCCCAGCAGCGGGCCGAGCAGGCCCATCCCCAAAGTCAGCGAGCCGCGGTACCAGCCGGCCTTGTCGTTGCCGATGCGCTTGAGCTGGCGCAGGAAGGCGCTGTTCATGGCGACGATGCGGAAGGGGATGCACAGGCCGATCAGCAGCCGCGCACAGGCCAGCCACAGCCACCCGCCGAACAGTGGGATGGCCAGGTTCAGCAGCATCGGCCCGAGGCTGGCGAGAAAGTACACGCGGCGCGCGCCGAAGCGGGCGATGACGAAGCCGGCGGGCAGGGTGAGGATCACCATGCCGAGCGCTTCCATGGCCGAGATGATGCCGATCTGCATGGCATTGGCGCCGATGCTGATGGCGTACAGCGTGGTGACGATCTTCGCCATGCCGATGGTGGCGCCGCTGAACGCCGCCAGCAGCATGAAGTTGAGCAGGAAGGCGGCGGGCCGCGCCGGGCTAGATGGCGACATCGATCTTCCCCAGCAGGGCTTCCAGCGGGCGTGGGTCGATCCAGTCGTCGACGCTGAAGTCTTTACCGATGAATGCCCAGCGCTGCAGGAAGGCGGTGAGGTCGCGCAGGGCATTGACCGAGCGCTCTGCCAGGTTGGTCTGCAGGCGCAGGTGGGCGTCTTCGCCATAGGCGCTGGCGACCCAGAACTCGCTGGTGTTCAGCTCGCGGGCGAGGAAGCGACGGGTTTCTTCGGGGTGCGCCCAGGCCCATTGCTCGGCGCGCAGCACGGTGTCGAGCACCAGCACGGCGGCATCGAAGTGTTCGTCCAGCAGTTGCTGGTCGACGGTCAGGGTGCGCGGCGTGCCGATGTTCGAGCGCACCAGCGGCTCGGGGTGCGAGCCGACGTCCATGACCACGTGCAGGCCGAACTCGTGGGCCAGCTGCAGACCGTGGGCGCCCTTGAGGAAGATGGCGTCGATGTCGCCGCGCAGCAGGCCGATCAGCTCGTTGTTGCGCTGCACCACGCGGTTGCCCTTGAGCGCCACCTGGGCGCCGAACACGTGGCGCACCGGGTCGTCGCTGAAGGTGCCGCCGTAGGGGTAGTCCACCAGCTCGACGTCGCGAACCTCCAGGCCCTCCAGGCGCAGGGCGTTTTCCAGGCCACGCAGTGACTGGGCGCGAGTGAAGTCGATCTGCACGTTGGCCCACTTCGGCAGGCCGAAGCGCCGGTGGCGCAGGTCGCGGATGCTGCGCACGCCGCTGTCCGGGGCGCTGACGATGAGCTGCACCTCGTCGCTCCACGACAGCCCGACCACCCGCGTGCGCGCGCCGCTGGCGCGGGCCCAGATGGCCGGGATGTTGCCGCCGTGGCGCACGGAGTAGGGCAGGTGATGGTCGAAGTGCGCCTCGCGCACCTCGCGTTCGGACGACTCGCGCAGCGACTGGATGCGCGTGCCGAACGGGCGGAAGGCCTGGGCCAGGCGCCCGGATTCGACGGCGATGCCGAGGCCCGTGGGAACGGGGCTGTGGGTGTACCAGAGGGTTTCCAGCGGTGTGCTCATGGGTGTCCGTCGGGGGATGAAAGCCCCCGCGTCGTCGCGCGGGGGCCGGGTCGGGAAACAGAGGGAATCGCCCTCGTGACGTTGCTCAGCCGGTCTTTTGTGCAAGGCGACTGCGCAGGGCTTCCAGCGGGCGCGGGTCGATCCATTCGCGCACGTCGAAGCGCGCCGGGATGAAGTTCCAGCGCTGCAGGAAGTCGGTGAAGTCCTGCAGGGCGAGGATCGAGCCTTCGTCGAGGTTGGTGCGCAGGCGCAGGTGGGCATCCTCGCCGTAGGCGGTGGCGACCCAGAACTCGCTGCTGTTGGTTTCCCGCGCCAGGTAGCGGCGGGTGTCGTCCGGATGCTGGTGCGCCCAGTCCTCGGCACGCAGTACCGAGGCGAGGATCGCGGTGGCGGCGTCGGGGTGTTGCTCCAGCAGGTTGAGGTCGACGCTCAGGGTGCGCGGCGTGCCGTTGTTGGCGCGGATCAGCGGCTCCGGGTGGGCGCCGGTGTCGATCACCGTGTGCAGGCCGAACTGCTGCGCCAGCTGTACGGCGTGGGCGCCCTTGAGGAAGATCGCATCGACCTCGCCCCGTAACAGCCCGACCAGTTCCGGGTTCTGGCTGCGCCGACGGCTGCCGCCGTGGCCGGTGATGCCGACGATGTTGCCCGGCGCTTCGTCGCTGAAGGTGCCCTTCAGGCCGAAGTCCACCAGCTCCAGGTCGCGCACTTCCAGGCCTTCCAGGCGCAGGGCGTTTTCCAGGCCGCGAATGGCCTGGGCGCGGGTGAAGTCGATCTGCGCACCGCTCCAGTCCGGCAGGCCGAAGCGCCGGCCCTTGAGGTCGCGCACGGTGCGGATGCCGCTCTCGGCGGTGGTCAGGATCAGCTGCGCCTCGTCGGCCCAGGACAGGCCGATCACGCGGGTTTCGCGGCCGCTGGCGCGGGCCCAGATGGCCGGGATGTTGCCGCCGTGGCGTACCGAGTTCTGCAGGGTGTGATCGAAGTGCGACTCGCGCACCGCCTGGTCGGCGGACTCGCGCAGCGACTTGATCTGCGTGCCCTGCTCGGCGAGGGATTCTTCCAGCCAGCCTTTCTGCACGGCGATGCCGAGGCCGGTGGGCACCGGGCAGCGGGTGTACCAGAGGGTATCGAGGGGACGGGACATGTTCAGCTCCTTGTGGCTCAGGCGCGGGCCTTGAGTGCGTGGACGTCGGCGCGTTTGCCCTGCACCAGCGGCAGGACTTCCTGGCCGATGCGCAGGGCTTCTTCCAGGTGCGGGTTGCCGGCGAGGATGAAGGTGGAGAAGCCGGCGTCGCGGTATTCGGCGAGGCGTTCGGCGACGTTCTCGTGGCTGCCCACCAGGCCGATGGTCGGCCCCGGCTTGGCCTTGCCGAAGCCGGCCCAGAGGTTGGGGCCGAGGATCAGGTCGTCGAAGCGTTCGACGTTCTGGTGGTAGGCGGTTTGCCGCGCGGCGCCGACGGAGTCCGAGCCGGTGGCGAAGTTCTTGATGAAGGCGCTGGTGCGCGCATCGATGCGCTCGTACTGGCGGCGCAGTTCGCTCCAGGCGGCCTCTTCGGTCTCGCGGGCGAACAGGTCGATGCGGATGCCGAAGCGGATCTCGCGGCCCTGCTTGTCGGCCAGCTCGCGCACCCGCTCCAGATGCGGCTTGAGCTTGTCGATGGGTTCGGCCCAGTTGAGGTAGACGTCGGCGTGCTTCGCCGCAACGTCCAGCGCCGGGTCCGAGAAGCCGGAGAAATACACGCCGGGCTTGCGCACGTTGCGCAGCGCGATCGGCAGCGAGCCGTTCTCCAGCTGGTAGATGTCGCCCTGGTAGGAGAACTGCTCGTTCTTCCACAGGCCGTCGATGATGTCGAGGAACTCGCCGGTGCGCTGGTAGCGCTTGTCGTGGTCGAGGAAGTCGCCGTTGGCGCGCTGGCTGGCGGGGTTGCCGCCGGTGATGATGTTCCACTCCAGGCGGTCGCGGGACAGGTGCTGGAGGATTGCCGCCTGCTGCGCCGCGTAGGCCGGCAGGGTCCAGGCGGCCTGGAAGGCGATCAGGAACTTGATCCGGCGGGTCTCGCGGGCCAGGGCGGCAGCGGCGATCCACGGCTCCGGCCCGGTGGGCAGCAGCGCGCCCTCGAAGCCGGCGATCTCGGCGGCCTTGGCCACCTGGGCGATGTAGTCGATGTAGGTGAAGCCGTCCGGCTCGCCGTTGGGCAGGCGACCCGGGGCGATGTTGCCGGGGCGCTCGATGTGGCTGCCGCGGTTGTTCTTGTCCGAGGCGAGATAGGGACCGTCGCTGCCCAGCGGCAGTCGCCAGAAGAATTCGGTGCTCATGACCATGCTCCTTTGCTTGGCGGGGGCAGCGTCGTGCTGCTCGTACAGGGTCTTGAGCAAGGGCTGTGCCCAAAGCCTGCAGGCCAGGCGAGGCGGGGCTTTCAGGCGGGCGTGCTGCTGTGGCAGCAGGGCGTTTGTCTGTACAGCAGCAGTGGGTCAGCAGGGGATGCTGGGCGGGCAGCAATTTCGCCCGTTTCGCCAGGGTTGGTGCCCGTTTGTTGGCTTTCTGTTCATTCAACTAATTGATTTGTATTGATATTTTTTAGTGGCACAAGTCCTGCTCAGTTAGTGGAACACCGCCACGCGGTTCATCCATCCCCGACTGCCAGGAGGCACTTCATGTCCACCCTCGACCCGCAACTCGCCAGCCAGCTCGAACAGGTCCGCCGCGACTTCGCCAAGGCCTTCCGCGTGCTCAAGGAGAGCCGCACCCTCACCGCCACCAACACCTACCAGGCCTACGTGCGCGTGCCTGACAGCGACAAGGTGATCGCCGTCCACGCGCCGAACCCCTGGGCTGATGACCAGGAAATCCGCGCGGTGGTGGCTACCTACGACGGCGAAGTGATCCTCGACGAAAGCATCCCCGGCGCGACCCCGCTCAGCGGCCGTGGTGCAGGCGGCAACGGCAAGCGCTACGCGGCAATCTTCCAGGCGCGCCCGGAAGTGAACGTGGTGATCCATGTGCATACCGCCTACCTCGGCGGCTGGGCCAGTGCGCACCGCGTGCTGCCGATCCGTTATGCCGCCTCCCAGCGCGTGACCCTGGCCCGCGAGCTGCCGATCTACATCGACCGCCGCCAGCCCGAACCGCTGTTCATCCTCGACAGGCTCGCGGAGAACCCGCACACCCCGGCCATCCTCGAAGCCAACGGCGGCGCGACCTTCTGGGGCGACGACCTGATCAAGGCGTCCAAGCTGATCCTGCTGCTGGAGGAAGGCGCCTACTTCCAGGGCCTCGCCGAAAGCCTCGGTGGCTCCCAGGAATTCGGCCCCGGCGTGCTGGAACAGCAGTGGAAGATGACCGGCCTCTGGGAACAGGGCCAGAAGCTGCTGGGCGCGGCGGCCTGATTTCTGCCCGGCATGAAAAAGCCCTCTTGCGAGGGCTTTTTTGTGGGCGCGGACTGCGCTTTTCGTAGGACCGAGGGGACGCCCAGTCCTTGCTCGCGAGCCGCCCCCGCAGCGGGGTTTGTTCGCGAGCAATAGCGATGGCAGATGCCCCTGTAGGAGCGGGCCATGCCCGCGAAATCCCAAGCGGCGGAAGGCGGGATGGCAGGTATGCGCCGATGGCATGTGCATGTTGGTTGAGCGCCGGCCCTGCCGGCGGGTCGCGGGCATGGCCCGTTCCTACAGGTCGCTCCGTAGCACTTTGATGGCGTAGGAGCGGACTCGGTCCGCGATGTGCAACAGGCCCGCTCCCAGCCGCCGGCAAGCTATCGCGGACAGAGTCCGCTCCTGCGCTCAGATCAAGGCTTGGCGGCGACAGAAGGGCCGGCGCTGCGCTGCCAGAAGCTATCCAGCTGCAGGTTCTTCAAGCCCTGCTCGACGAACTTCGGCTCCAGCAGGTCTTCCACCTTCACCTCGTTGCGGATCAGCTTCGCCTTCAGGCTGTAGGCAATGCCGTCGGTGTAGTGCTGACGCAGGGCGTCGTCGTAGAGCGGGGAGAAGTGCGCTGACCAGGGCTCGCCGGAGACCTCGCGCTGCAGCACGCTCAGCGGCACGCCGGAGCGGGTCTGGGCTTGCTGGTACTCGGCCTGGTTGGCGTCCTGGGAGACCCACCACGCGGCTTTCAGGTAGGCGTCCACCACCAGCTGGGTGAGGTCGGGATGGTCTTTCACGAAGTCCTTCGCGCCCCAGACCTCGGCGCGCATCTTCCAGTCCGCCGGGGCCTCCTTGCTCGACCAGATGATGCGGCCGACCTGTTTGTCTTCCAGCAGGAAGGCATCGCTCAGGGTGAAGAAGGCATCCACCCGCCCGGCACTCAGCGCGGCGGCGCCAGCCTGCGGGTTGAGGTTGAAGATGCGGAAGTCGTCGAAGCCCAGGTGGTTGGCGTCCAGCAGCTTGGCGAACGACAACTCCCACGGCCGACCGCGGTGCAGGGCGATGCGCTTGCCCTTGAGGTCGCCGATGGATTTCGCCGTGGAGCCTGGCGGCACCACCAGGTAGACGTTGTTGCCGATGCCGCCGGGGACGATCAGCTGGGTCTGCACGCCCGAGGCGTTGGCGATGATCGACGGCAGGTCGCCGTAGAAGGCGAAGTCGATGCGCCTGTTGGCGAACTCCTCGTTGACGAAGGTGCCCACCGAGCCGGTGGCGGCGGGCACCCACTCCAGCTTGATGCCGCGCTGGGCCAGTTGCTGTTCCAGCCATTTGTCGCGGTCGATCACGTAGGACGGGCCGTTGAAGGTGATTTGCCCGGCATTGGCGTAGGCCACCGTGGCGATGCGCAGGGTGGTTGGCTGCTCGGCGGCCAGGGCGTGGCCTGCGAGCAGCACGGCGGCGGCCGGCAGCAGCCGGCGCAGCGCGCGATGCAGAAGGTTCATGGGGATTACCTCGCTCAGAAGTCGGTGGTGACCGAGACGCCGAAGGTGCGCGGGTCGCCGTACATGACGGCGGCGGTCTGGTAGCCCGTGGGCAGGGTGTGGTTGCGGTATTCCTTGTCGGTGAGGTTGTTCACATAGGCGGTGATGCGCGTGGTCTCGCCCGGCAGCTCGTAGGTCACCCGCGCGTTGCCCAGGGTGTAGCCGCCGGTGCGCATGTTGGCGCTCTGGTCGTTGGTGAAGAAGTACTGGCGGCTGCGGGTGTTCCAGTCGGTGCCCAGCACCACTGCGCCGCCGACGTTGAGCGGGATGCGGTAGTCGGCGCCGATCACCGCCGAGACGCTGGGCGCGCGGACGAAGTGGTTGCCGGAATAGTCGTCGTTGCCCGAGGTGTAGTCGGTGAACTCGGTGTGCAGCAGGCCCAGGCCTAGGTTCAGGTGCAGGTTCTGCACGGGGATGGCTTCGAGTTCGAACTCGGCGCCGTAGGCCTCTCCCTGGGCGCCGTTGGCCAGGCGCGAGACGGTCTGGTTGTTCACTGCGGTGACGATGTTGAGCTGGATGTCCTCGTAGTCGTAGTAGAAGACGCTGGCGTTGGCGTTCAGGCGGCCGTCGAACCATTCCGACTTCAGGCCCAGCTCGTAGGAAGTGAGGTATTCCGGATCGACCTTGGCCACCGTGGCCTGGCTGGTGACGCCGGCGTTGTAGCCGCCGGAGCGGAAGCCGCGAGCGTAGCGGAAGTAGGCACGGGCGTTATCGGAAATCCGGTACTCGGGCGTCAGGTCCCAGCTGTAGTCGCTCCAGGTGTTGCTCTCGTCCTGGGTGGCGTTGACGATCAGCGGCGAGTCGACGTTGCCCGGCTGCCACCAGTGGCCGTCGCCGAAGCTGGCGGCGCCCCGGTTGACCAGGCGCGCGAGGTCGATGTCCTTGGTCTCGCGGGTCCAGCGCAGGCCGGCGGTGACGCTGAAGTCGTCGGTGAAGTTGTAGGTGGTGCTGCCGAAGATGGCGTAGCTCTCGGTCTTCTGGTCGTAGCTGACGTTGTTGTAGTAGCTGGGGATATAGGCGTTGGGCAGCGCCGCGTTGGCGTTCTTCGATTCCAGGTCTTCGTTGAAGTAGTGGAAGCCCAGTACCCAGTTCAGCCGGTCGCTGCGCGGCGAGGCCAGGCGCAGCTCCTGCGACCACTGCTGGCTGTCGGCATAGCTGTAGCTGCGCTGCAGTTCCAGCGGGGTGTTGTCGCTGTCGGTCCAGCCGTCGCGGGTGAAGTGCTCGAAGGCGGTAATGGAGGTCAGTTCGAGGTCGCCCAGTTGCCAGACCAGGTTGAGGTTACTGCCGGCCTGGTCGATCTCGGCCTGGTACTTGGCGTTGAAGTTGGCCTTGCCCAGTTTCGGGTCGATGGAATAGCCGAACTGGTTGGTGCCGTCCGGGCGGGTGCCGTAGCTCACGGTGTTGTAGCTGGCGGTGTCGTGGTAATGGCGGGCGTGGACGTTGAGGTTGGCGTCGAGGTTGTCGTTCACCCGCGCGGCCAGTTGCAGGCGTACGGCGTCGTCTTCCAGCGCGCCCTGGTCGTTGCCGTCGTTCTCGTTCTCGGTATAGCCGTCGCGGCCCTGGTGGTGGAAGGACAGGCGGCCGGCCAGCTTGTCATCCACCAGCGCGTCGCTCACCGCGCCTTCGACGATGCGGTTGGCGTAGTTGCCCAGGTCGACCTTGAAGTAGCCCTCGGGGCTGAAGGTCGGCTTGCGCGAGATGAAGTTGATCGCGCCGCCCGTGGTGTTCTTGCCCCACAGGGTGCCCTGCGGCCCGCGCAGCACTTCCACACGCTCCTGGTCGAACAACGGGAAGCCGGTGGCGCTGATGTTGGCGATGTACACGTCGTCGACGTAGATGCCGATCGGGCTGACCGTGTTGGCGCCCTGGTCGCCGGTGCCCAGGCCGCGAATCCACCAGCGCGGGCGACCGTGCCCGTCGGTGGTACCGGCGGAGGCGTTGGGGGTGTAGCGGGTGACCTCGCTGGCCGATTGCAGGGAGGCGTCGCGGATCTTCTCGCCGCTGAGCACGGTGATCGGTGCCGGCACTTCCTGTACCGACTCCTCGCGCTTCTGCGCGGTGACCACCACCTTGCCGAGGGTCGGTGCGGCGCTGGTTTCTTCGGTTTTCGGCGACTCGCTGTCGGCGGCATGGGCGACGACGCTGGCCAGGCTCGCCAGGATGGCAAGGGAAAGGGTGCTGCGTTTGAACATGGTGTCCCCAGGGGGCGGCGAAAGGACGGCTGGCTCTTTGGTGCTCGGTCGTCGCCGCAAGGCATGAAGCGGTTGTTGCGTTGCTCTTGTGCTGGCTCACGCGTGATGAAGGCCGGAAGGCTTGCCGGGGCCATCGCAACATCCGTACCGCTTTCCGGGTCAATTTTAAGTTGCTGATATCAAAGGATTTTCAGGGAAGCCTGCGCACGCTGTGCTGCTGCAGAAGCAGTCCATGCTGGGCTGTCGCTGCCTGGGCAGCAGCAAGGCAGCAGTCGCCGGACAGAGCGGCGCGGCTTTCGTCGCAGTGCCGCTGGAACGCAATGTGCAGCTGGTAAGCTGGTCGCTTGAAAGCCCTGGAGTTGGTAATGAATACGCTCTTGCCGGAGCAGCCCCTGCAACGCTTCCCGCGCAATCTGCGTGGCCGCGATTTCGTGGTGGGGGATGTGCACGGCCATTTCGAACTGCTGCAGCGCCTGCTCGACGAGGTCGGATTCGATCCGGCCGCCGACCGCCTGTTCGCCGCCGGCGACCTGGTGGATCGCGGGCCATATTCGCCGCAGGTGCTCGACTGGCTGGCCAAGCCCTGGTTCGCCTCGGTGCGCGGCAATCACGAGCAACTGGTGATCGACGTGGTCCTGGCCGGCGATGACCGCGACCTGCACTTCCGCAATGGCGGCACCTGGCTCTACAAGCTCACGCCGGTGACCCGCGAGCGCATTGCCCGGCGCCTGCAGCAATTGCCGCTGGTGATCGAAGTCGAACTGGGGGAAGGTCGTCGCGTCGGCATCGTGCATGCCGAGGCGCCGGTCTCACCGGCCTTCCCCGACTGGGACAGCGGCGTCGCCGCGCTGGCCGGCGAGCTGGGTGAAACCGCCCGGCGCAACGCCGTCGGCCTCGCGATGTGGGCACGCACGCGGATCGAGAAGGAAGACGCCACGGTCATTGCCGGGCTGGAGCGCCTGTACGTCGGCCACACCGCGCAGAACGCCGTACGCCCACTGGGCAACACCCACTACATCGACACGGGCAGCGGCTACTCAGACGGCTGCCTGAGCCTCGTCGACATGCACAGCGGCAAGGTGGAAACGGCGGCCGCGCGCTGAGCGACCGCCGGGGCGATCACTCGCCGCGGATGTACTGTTCCAGTTGCTGGATCAGCTCGGCCTGTTCGGCGATGGCGGCCTTCACCAGGTCGCCGATGGACAGCAGCCCCAGCAGCTCGCCGTTCTCCACCACCGGCAGGTGGCGCAGGTGGCGCTCGGTCATGATGCCCATGCACTTGTCGACGTTCAGGTGGGTGTCCACGGTGATTACCGGTGCGGTCATCACCGCGCTGATCGGCGTGTCTTCCGAGTTGCGCCCCTTGAGCGCCAGGCGCCGGGCGTAGTCGCGCTCACTGAAGAAGCCGACCAGTTGGTTGGCTTCCACCACCGGCAGGCCGCCGAGGTTCTTCTCCGCCATCAGGCGCAGTGCATCGATCACCAGCGCATCCGGGGCGATGGTGTAAACCTGCTGGTCCGCCTTGGCGTTCAACAGCTGAGCCACAGTCTTCATTCCTACCCCCTGTTCGTCGTCGCACGGCGCGATGCCCGTGGTCCATAGAGAATCGTGGACGAATCGCGATCCGGCAAGGCCGGAAAGCGCCGTCCGCCGTCACGGGAGCGTCATCCTCCCGCGGGGCGACTTATACTGTGATTCCCTTCCCTGTTTCCCCCCACGAAAGACCGGCCATGACTGACGAAGACCTCGACCTCCACGAGCCCGAACACGACCACCTGCTGGACCTCGACGACGACCTCGACGGCCTGCTGGAGGAGGATGCGGCGTTCTTCGAGGACCCGCCCGGCGATCATGAGGAGGATGACGAGGAAGTGGAGGAATACCAGCCGGGCCTCGACGATGAAGAGGATTGGTAGTGGGCTGACCTTCGGACGATATCCGGGCGTCATGATTGGCTGGCAGAATGCTGGCCAGACAATAATAGAGAATGCACCATGCGCAACGTCACGCTCGCCCTGGCCGTTTCCCTGCTCTGTGGATGTTCCTCGGACGTCCGCCGGGATGACCGCACCGCGCCCATTTCCCTCTACCGCGACACCCGCCACGTGATGGTGGTGAACTTCCAGCCCGACGCCACCGTGGCGGCCAACCCGCGCTGGGGCGCGCTGAAGGCCAGCTGGCGCGAAGCGCTGCGCGACGAGGCGGGATCGGCCGATTACCAGCTCACCGAGCAGGACGGCGAACCGAGGGCCACCGATACCCTGTCCACCCTGGTGGTGATCGAGGTCGGCGCCGGCCACAACGCCAACAACCGTCCCGGCAGTGGCGACGAGGAGTGGATCACCTCCACCGTGCGCTACCACGACGGCCTGACCGGCCAGCTGCTCGCTTCGCGCCGCTATGAAAGCGAAGCCGACGGCGACCTGTTCACCTCGATGGGCTCCTCCGAAGTCAGTGCGGTGTCCGAACAGATAGTCGACGAGATCACCAGCGCCCTGCTGGTTGCGCGACCGTCCCGCAGCCTGCCGGCGCCACTGCCTGCCACCACGCCAGCGCAGCCGCCCGAGGCGGTGCCACCGCCGGTCTCGCCTACCGCGGCGGAAACCGTCGCCCACGTCTCCCGCCCACTGAGCCAGGAGCAGCAGCTGATGGAGCTGCAACGGCGCAACCTGCCGTACGAGGAATACCGCGACGAGTACCGGCGGATCATGGGGCACTGAAGCGCCCGGTCGGATAGCGAAAGACCCGCTCGAGGGCGGGCCTATGCCAGACGGGGCCGCCCAGGCGTCAGAGGTCGAGCAGGTTGCTGTTCATCCGGTAGAGAATCGACATGAAGCTCAGCAGTTCCTGCTCGGGAATGTTGCGGCAAACCTGCTGCCAGGCGAGGTTGATGTCGCCGTTGATCTTGTCGTTGATCAGCTTGCCCTGCCGCGTCAGTGACAGGTAGATCTGCCGCAGGTCCGGGCCGGTCCTCTTCTGGATGACGATGAGGCCGCTCTGCTCCAGGCGCGCCAGTGATCGCGTCAGGTTCTGGTGGGGCATGCCCAGCTGGTTCGCCAGGTCGTTCTTGGTGGCGAACCCATCTTCGCGAAGATTATCGAGAATGAGGCGATCAACGAAGGTGATGCCGACGCTGTTGATGATCGGCTCAAGATACTTCTGCCAGAGTGCATGGTTGGTTCTCAGTAACTCGGTGAGTTGAGTGAGTTCTCTTTCCTTCATGCAGGTTCTCTTGATGCAGACTCTCTTGGCGCCGCTATCTGCCGATCATGGTTTGCACTCCGGTGATGAAGAGCGTTGCGCCGATGCAGGCAAGAACCAGGTAGGAAATCTGCTTGATCGCGCTCATGGCCTGTTCACCCAGCCACTTCGATACCGGGACGCTGAAGTGAAACAAGCTACCCAGCACCGCTGTGACGGTCAAGGCAGCCAGGCTGACCGAGATAGGGCTGGCGGTCTCGCTGGTGAGCCTGATGACCACCGAGATGGCGGCCGGCCCGGCGATGACGGGAATGCACAGCGGCACGACGGCGATATTGCTGCTCGGGCGCCGTGCGCTGTCCGATGGATCGTTGAGCCCCTGCAGGCAGGAGATCAATAGCGATAGCCCGCCCGCAACCTGCAGTGAGGCGAGGGTGATCCCGAGCAGACGAAACAGCTCCATACCGAACCAGATGCAGATCAGCAGTGTAATGGCGACTGCCAGCGTGGTTTTCTTTCCGGTACGGCTTATATCGTCAGCGGGCATGCCCTGCGTGTAGGACGTGAAGATGGAAAACATCGTCAACGGATTGATGATGATGGCAATGCCACTCAGGCTCACCAGGTAGTTACGAAACATGGCGGGGGCTCGCTATCGAGGCGGATTGAGCTGCCGGTCAGTGCAACTGGTTCTTCAGGATTTCGCCGTTCTTGATGACCATCTGCACATGAGTGCCCGCGGCATCGAAGACGGAGAGATCCTGCAGCGGGTCCTGGTCCAGTACGATCAGGTCCGCCAGGGCGCCCGGTGCGACCACGCCGAGCTGGTCCTGCAGATTGAGCAGTTCGGCGTTCACCCGCGTCGCCGATTGCAGGACGTCGAAGGGGGTATCGACCTGGGCCCGGAGTTTGAATTCATCGGTCTGGCAGTTGTGGAACTCGCCCAGCAGGTCGGTGCCCAGGCCGATCTTCACGCCGTAGCGACGAGCCACGCGCACGGACTCCAGCGCCTGGCTCTGCACGTCTTTCAGCTTGATCAGCACCGAGTCGGGGATGCCCGCCGCCGGGTTGCCAGCGTTCAGGATGAAAGCGTTGTAGATCGACAGCGTCGGCACCAGAAACGCGTCGTGCTCGTGCATGACCTGGGCAGCCTCGGCATTGAGCAGATTGCCGTGTTCGATGGAGCGGACCCCGCAGCGCACGCAGCGGATGATGGCGGCCGGTGAGTAGGCATGGGCCATGACGTAGCTGTTGTAGCGCTCGGCCTCGTCGACGATCACCGATAGTTCGGCTTCGGAATACTGCAGGTTCTCGATCCGATCATTCGGTGAGGCGATGCCGCCGCCAGCCATGACCTTGATCTGCGAGGCGCCCATGCGGAACTGCTCGCGCACGGCCTTGCGCACGGCACTGAGGCCGTCGGCGATGACCGAGATGGTGGAACCAGTACGCAGGCTGCAGGCACAGGTGATCATCGGGCTGGACGGATGGCGGAAGTCGCCGTGCCCGCCGGTCTGGCTCAGGGCCCGACAACTCATGAACAGGCGCGGCCCGCGAATCACCTGGTCTTCGATGGCGCGCTTGATGCCCGCGTCGGCGCCCCCGGCGTCGCGCACGGAGGTGAAGCCGCGATCGAGCATGCTGGCGAGGAAGCTGAAGCTGCGTGCATAGATGTAGCCAGGTAATTCGGTCTCCTGGTTCAGGTCCACCTGGCTGGCGGTGATATGGACATGGGCGTCGATCAGTCCGGGCATCAGGAACTTGCCCTTCAGGTCGATGGTGAGGGTGTCCTGAGGGGCGGGTTGGTGGGCTTCATGGAGGGAAAGGATCTTTGACCCGCCGACGAGAATGTCGCTTTTGCGCAGGCTTGGGTGCTTGCCGTCGAATACCTGGGCGTTCTTCAGAAGAATGTTCATGACTACCTCTTCGTGAGTTCTCCAGTACTACGGCTTGAAAACCTACGCTCGAGGAAAATTGAAAGCAATGCGTTCTAAATAGCCATGAGAATGATCTCAAGGTGCCGGGCTTGCCGGCTAACTCATTGATCCGAGAGAGGCTATGGAAGCTGCGGAGGTCTGCCGGAACAGACGAGCGCCGCGCTTTGTGTGACGTCGCGCAACTTTTGTGGCGGACATGAAAAAGCCCGCCTGAGCGGGCCTTCCTCGTCTGCGTCGCGTTGGGGTAACCGAGGGGCGAGCGGCTAGAACCAGCCTCCGCCCGACAGTTCCTGCTCGCAGCTCTTGTACTGGGCGCCGTACAGGTAGGCGCGCGCCTGGACCTTCTGCGACACCGTCTTCAGCCACGGCTTGGCGTCGTAGCTGCGCTGGCGATAACCGCCCCAGCCTTCGTGATAGTTCAGGTACTGGCCGTAGGCGTCCCACTTGGAGACGCGATTCACGCTGTAGGTCTTGTTCATGTACCAGCCCATGAAATCCAGCGCGTCGGCGAAATCGTCGCGGTCGGCGCCCCAGCCGCCGGCTTCCTTCTTGTAGTCCGCCCACGTCTCGTCCTTGGCCTGGGCGTAGCCATAGGCGGAACTGACCCGGCCCCAGGGGATGAAACCGAGGAAGTAGTAACGCGGAGGCAGGGCGTCGTGCCGGAAGGAAGACTCCTGGTACATCATCGCCATGGGCACCTGGACGGTCCCGCCCCAACGCTTCTGCACCTGCAGCGCCGCTTCGTGCCATTTCGGCTTTTCGCGGAAGATCTCGCAGAGGTTCTCGGGGTTCGCCGGCGGTTTGGTGGCGCACCCGGCAAGGGCCAGGAGCAGGGCGGGCAGCAGAAGCCGGAGCATGGGCGGTTTGTCCTTTTCGCGCGCGATGGCGCAAGGCTTATACAGCCTCTGGTGGCGAAGAGGAATCGTCGGGCGTCGAGGGTCTTCCCGGCCTGAAAGCCTGGCTTGCGCGGCGCCGGCCACCAGAAACAGGAAAGCCCGCTCAGGGCGGGCTTTTCAGGCGGTTTCGCAGACTGCCTGAAGCAGTTCGAAACAAAGGGATATGGCGCACCAGGCGGGATTCGAACCCACGACCCCTGCCTTCGGAGGGCAGTACTCTATCCAGCTGAGCTACTGGTGCGTATGCCGCGGCTGGCGCGGCAGGCGGCAATCATACGCATCTCCCGTGCAGGCGTCCAATGCGGGTACGCTCGTTCATGATATCGAACGAAAACAGCCGCTTGTCGGTAGAAAACCTCCGAAAACCCTCGGTGAGCGGATACCTTCGTTGGTTTTGTCGAACGAGCTATTGCCCTTTGCAGTCGGGGGCCCTAGGATTCGTTTGAGATTTCAAACGCCTCCCCATCACAACAACAGGAGACCGGAGCATTGGCATCACACCAGCCGGCCATCAGCCTGCGGGATGACAGTCTTCCGTTGCACCCACCGCATGTCCCTTGTGACAGGTCTCCGTGCGGCTTCCGTCGATCAGCGTACCGGAAGGTTGTAGGGCAGTCGTACTCCTGGGCCGAGCCCGGGAATCTGTGCGTGAACGAGTTCAACCAGACCGGGCAATGACCCCGGCCTGCGTTTTTCCGTGTCCGCATGCCGAGCGAACTAAGAGCCGTTCGCCTGGCGTCGCCTCCAAGCTGAGGCGCCATTCGCCTCCAGCGTCGATACTGATCGGCCGGGGTGAATGAACGGCAGAGACTGCGGTCTCTCCCATCCAGACAACAAGGCAGGCGGGGACTCGAGGTAGACCCGCCGTCCACAGGCTTTCCTCGAAAGGAGACAGGTCATGCAACTCAATGATGCCAAGCTGTTCCGCCAACAGGCTTACATTGACGGTTCCTGGGTCGACGCCGACAACGGCAAGACCATCAACGTGAACAACCCGGCTACCAATGAGATCATCGGCACCGTGCCGAAGATGGGCGCCGACGAAACCCGTCGTGCCATCGAAGCTGCCGACAAGGCCCTGCCGGCCTGGCGTGCGCTGACCGCGAAAGAGCGCGCCAACAAGCTGCGCAAGTGGTTCGACCTGATGATCGCCAACCAGGACGACCTGGCCCGCCTGATGACCATCGAGCAGGGCAAGCCGCTGGCCGAAGCCAAGGGCGAGATCGCCTACGCCGCCTCCTTCCTCGAGTGGTTCGGCGAAGAAGCCAAGCGCATCTACGGCGACACCATTCCGGGCCACCAGCCCGACAAGCGCATCATCGTGATCAAGCAGCCGATCGGCGTCACCGCGGCCATCACCCCGTGGAACTTCCCGTCCGCGATGATCACCCGTAAAGCCGGCCCGGCTCTGGCCGCTGGCTGCACCATGGTGCTCAAGCCTGCTTCGCAGACCCCGTACTCCGCCCTGGCCCTGGCCGAGCTGGCCGAGCGCGCCGGCATTCCGAAGGGCGTGTTCAGCGTCGTTACCGGCAGCGCCGGCGAAGTCGGCGGTGAGCTGACCAGCAACCCGATCGTGCGCAAGCTGACCTTCACCGGCTCCACCGAGATCGGTCGCCAGCTGATGGCCGAATGCGCCAAGGACATCAAGAAAGTGTCCCTGGAACTGGGCGGCAACGCTCCGTTCATCGTGTTCGACGATGCCGACCTGGACGCCGCCGTCGAAGGCGCGCTGATCTCCAAGTACCGCAACAACGGCCAGACCTGCGTCTGCGCCAACCGCCTGTACGTACAGGACGGCGTGTACGATGCCTTCGTCGAGAAGCTGAAGGTCGCCGTGGCCAAGCTGAACATCGGCAACGGCCTGGAGCAGGGCATCACCACCGGCCCGCTGATCGATTCCAAGGCTGTCGCCAAGGTCGAAGAGCACATCGCCGACGCCGTTTCCAAGGGCGCCAAGGTCCTCACCGGCGGCAAGCCGCACGCCCTGGGTGGCACCTTCTTCGAGCCGACCATCCTGGTCGACGTACCCAAGTCCGCCCTGGTGTCCAAGGACGAGACCTTCGGCCCGCTGGCGCCGGTGTTCCGCTTCAAGGACGAGGCTGAAGTCATCGCCATGTCCAACGACACCGAGTTCGGCCTGGCTTCCTACTTCTACGCCCGTGACCTGGCCCGCGTGTTCCGCGTCGCCGAGCAGCTGGAATACGGCATGGTGGGTATCAACACCGGCCTGATCTCCAACGAAGTGGCGCCGTTCGGTGGCATCAAGGCCTCCGGCCTGGGCCGCGAAGGTTCGAAGTACGGCATCGAGGACTACCTCGAAGTCAAATACCTCTGCCTCGGCGGTATCTGATCCGTTTTTTCCGTGGGCGCGGGGTGGCAGGCAAGAGCTGACAGCCACCTTCGCGTCGGCGTTTTCCGGTGGTAGCACCGGACAACCCGTCCGGCGGGCCGCAAGTGCCACGACAGTCGATCATCGTATGCTGTCGTGTGTGGCTTCTCCCCGCTTTCATCCTTTGATCCGGTCGCCCGATGAGCGGCCACTGAGGAAGCTATGAGCAAAACCAACGAATCCCTGCTGCAACGTCGTCAGGCCGCCGTACCGCGCGGTGTAGGCCAGATCCACCCGGTCGTCGCCGAGCGCGCCGAGAACTCCACCGTGTGGGACGTCGAAGGTCGTGAGTACATCGACTTCGCCGGCGGCATTGCCGTTCTGAACACCGGTCACCTGCACCCGAAAGTGGTTGCCGCCGTTCAGGAGCAACTGACCAAGCTGACCCACACCTGCTTCCAGGTGCTGGCGTACGAGCCCTACATCGAGCTGGCCGAAGAGATCGCCAAGCGCGTTCCGGGCAACTTCCCGAAGAAGACCCTGCTGGTCACCTCCGGCTCCGAAGCCGTTGAAAACGCCGTCAAGATCGCCCGTGCCGCCACCGGCCGCGCTGGCGTGATCGCCTTCACCGGCGCCTACCACGGCCGTACCATGATGACCCTGGGCCTGACCGGCAAGGTCGTTCCGTACTCCGCTGGCATGGGCCTGATGCCGGGCGGCATCTTCCGCGCCCTGGCTCCGTGCGAACTGCACGGCGTGAGCGAAGACGAGTCGATCGCCAGCATCGAGCGCATCTTCAAGAACGACGCCCAGCCGCGTGACATTGCTGCCATCATCATCGAGCCGGTTCAGGGCGAAGGTGGCTTCTACGTCAACTCCAAGGCCTTCATGCAGCGCCTGCGCGCCCTGTGCGACGAGCACGGCATCCTGCTGATCGCTGACGAAGTACAGACTGGCGCTGGCCGTACCGGCACCTTCTTCGCCACCGAGCAACTGGGCATCGTTCCGGACCTGACCACCTTCGCCAAGTCCGTTGGCGGTGGTTTCCCGATCTCCGGTGTTTCCGGCAAAGCCGAAATCATGGACGCCATCGCTCCCGGCGGCCTGGGCGGCACCTACGCCGGTAGCCCGATCGCTTGCGCCGCGGCCCTGGCCGTGCTGAAAGTGTTCGACGAAGAGAAGCTGCTGGAGCGTTCGCAAGCCGTTGGCGAGAGCCTGAAGGCGGGTCTGCGCGACATCCAGGCCAAGCACAAGGTCATCGGCGACGTTCGCGGCCTGGGTTCGATGATCGCCATCGAGCTGTTCGAAGGCGGTGATCACAACAAGCCGGCCGCTGAACTGGTCAGCAAGATCGTGGTTCGTGCCCGTGAGAAAGGTCTGATCCTGCTCTCCTGCGGTACCTACTACAACGTGATCCGCTTCCTGATGCCCGTCACCATCCCTGACGCGCAGCTGGAAAAAGGCCTGGCCATCCTGGCCGAGTGCTTCGACGAACTGGCCTGAGCCTTCCCGCTCTAACGGTTCAAAAGAAGGCCCGCGCAAGCGGGCCTTTTTTATGGGTGCTCTTTCTGTGTTTGTTTGTGTGAATTGTGCGCCGAAGTTGATGGCGCGCATGGGAAAGCTCGTGGGCTTTGGACTACGCTGCGCAGTATCCGAAGGCCGTTGGCCGGCGGCATCCGAAGGACCGGGCACGCGGCAGGGAAGGCTCAGGATCGGTTGTTTCCGCCCGCGACGGCATCTGTCCCGAACGAGGTGCGATCCATGAGCGTTTCTCCCGGTGTGCTGGTCGCTGCCAGCGACCCCTGGAGCCGCGAGCTGCTCGGCCAGCTGGTGCTGAGCGTGCGCTGCGACGCGACCGTCGAGTTCTGCGAGGACGGTGATACGGCCATCGAGGCCTGTCGCCGGCATCCCTTCGCCCTGATCCTGGCCGAGCGCGAGCTGCCCGGCAGCGACGGCCTGGAACTGCTGCGCCATGTGCGCATGCGCCGCCGCGGGCCGGTTGCCCAGCCCTTCATCCTGATCAGCTCCAAGGCCGATGCCGCCAGCGTGCGCGCTGCCTTGCCGCTGGCGCCTACGGCCTACCTGGTCAAGCCCTTCAATGCCGAGAACCTGCGCGAACGCTTGCGTTCGCTGCTGCTGGCGCCGGGGGAAAACGTCGTCTGCGAGCTGCCGACCCTGGAGCAGAGCCTGTCGCTGGAGCGCTTCCTGCAGACCGAGCGCGACGCCACTGAAGGTGCGCCGCTGATGGGCGAGGTCGGTGCAGCGGTGAATCGCTGCATGGAAGCCAGCGACATCAACCTGGAGATGCTCGAACAGGAGTTCGGCCACGATCCACAGATCACCGCCTGCCTGATCTCCGCCGCCAACAGTGCCGCGCGGCACGTCGGCATGCCCTGCCAGACGCTGATGCAGGCGCTGTCGCGCCTGGGCGTGGCGCAGGCGCTGAACCTGATGCTGGCCGTGGCGCTGCAGCGCGCTGCGACGCTCGATGACCCGCTGCTCAAGGAGCGAGCCGAGCGCTTCTGGGAGCTTTCCCGGCATACCGCCGACGCCGCCTTCGCACTGGCCGAGTCCCTCGGCGCCGATGCCGATCGCTGCTTTACCGCCGGGTTACTGCACTGCCTGGGCGATCTGGCACTGCTGCGCAGCCTGCAGGACTGGCACAGCGCGGGTGGTGAACTGGGCGAGGCGGACGTGGACAAGGCCCTGAAGGAGCATGGTGCGAGCTTCGGCTCTGCCTTGCGCACCCGCTGGCGCCTGCCCCTGGAGCTGCGCAACCTGATCGCCGCCGCCTACGCCATCGACAATGGCGTGTTCAGTCGTGAGGCGTTGATCGTCAATCTTGCCGCCAGTGCGGCGCGTCTGCCGGAAGAGGAGCTGCCCAGGCTCAAGGACCACAAGGCCGCGCGCATGCTGCAACTGACGCCGGCGCAGCTGGGCTATCTGGGGCGGACCTGAGCGCTCAGGACGAGGTGTAGTAGTACTTCTTCGCCCAGGCGTAGGGTCGTTGCCGCTCGGCGCACCAGGTGGCGAAGTCGCCTTCGGGCTGTGCCGAGTAGGCCTGCCAGTCATCCAGCATCGCCGATAGCTGCACGGCTTCCTTGGCGGGTCGGGCGAACGGGCTGGCGTCCGGCGCCTCGGCGATGAGTTGCGCCACCCGCTCCAGCGCTTCGCGCGCACTGGCCGGCTCACCGATGAAGAAGCCCTCGTCCAGATGGTGCATCGCGTAGTCCGCGGCGCCCAGGGCAAAATCGATCAATCGGTAGCGGACAGCGACATCGTCCGGACCCACCGCCAGCGCCCGGCGCAGGAGATCGCCATCGTTCTGCAGCAGCCCCAGCCAGCGCAGCGGCGCGTGCGCCGTCGGTGCGCTGGCGATCCAGGCTTGCAGTGTCGGGACCAGGAAGCGCGCGAGCAGCGGCTGGGCAAGGAACTGGTGGGCTTCGCGGGTCTGGCTGTGCAGCGTGAGTATCTGCAGGCTCAGTTCGCGGGCTGGCAGAGTGTCGAGGGCAGGGGCATTGCGCAGGAACCCTTCGAGGGCGGCAAACGCCTCGCGACGCACGCCTCGACTGCGGGCGCGGGCGTAATCCGCCAGCGCCTGCAGGCCGGGCAGGCTCGCCAGTTCATCGGCGAGCCGCTCCAGTCCTTCGAAGTTTTCCTGGTTCCAGTAGTGCATGAGCCGCTGTGCTCAGCGCGTGGCCAGCAGTTCCCGGCCGCGAGCGACGGCGGCGCGAACCTGATTCGGCGCGGTGCCGCCGATGTGGTCGCGGGCGTTCACCGAGCCTTCCAGGGTCAGCACGGCGAACACGTCGTCGTCGATCTGGTCGCTGAACTGACGCAGCTCGTCCAGGCTCATCTCGGCCAGGTCCTTGCCGCTGTCTACGCCGTACTTCACGGCGTGGCCGACGATCTCGTGGCAGTCACGGAACGGCAGGCCACGGCGCACCAGGTAGTCGGCGAGGTCAGTGGCGGTGGAGAAGCCGCGGCGGGCCGCTTCGCGCATGATCTCGCGCTTGGGCTTGATCGCCGGAACCATGTCGGCGAAGGCGCGCAGGCTGTCGCGCAGGGTGTCGGCGGCGTCGAACAGCGGTTCCTTGTCTTCCTGGTTGTCCTTGTTGTAGGCCAGCGGCTGGCCCTTCATCAGGGTCAGCAGGCCGGCGAGGTGGCCGAACACGCGGCCGGACTTGCCACGCACCAGCTCCGGGACGTCCGGGTTCTTCTTCTGCGGCATGATCGAGGAGCCGGTGCAGAAGCGGTCGGGCAGGTCGATGAACTGGAACTGGGCGCTGGTCCAGAGCACCAGCTCTTCGGAGTAGCGCGACAGGTGCATCATCGCGATCGAGGCGGCGGCGCAGAATTCGATGGCGAAGTCACGGTCGGACACGCCGTCCAGCGAGTTGCCGGAGATCGCTTCGAATCCCAGCAGTTCGCAGGTGATGGTCCGGTCGATCGGGTAGGTGGTGCCTGCCAGCGCGGCGCTGCCCAGGGGCATGCGGTTGGCGCGCTTGCGGCAGTCCACCAGGCGCTCGTAGTCGCGGCTGAGCATTTCGAACCAGGCCAGCAGGTGGTGGCCGAAGGTCACCGGCTGCGCGGTCTGCAGGTGGGTGAAGCCGGGCATGATGGTGTCGGCCTCGGCTTCCGCCAGGCCCAGCAGGCCCTGCTGCAGGCGGGTGATCTCGGCGAGGATCAGGTCGATCTCGTCACGCAGCCACAGGCGGATGTCGGTGGCGACCTGGTCGTTGCGCGAACGGCCGGTGTGCAGTTTCTTGCCGGTGACGCCGATGCGGTCGGTCAGGCGCGCCTCGATGTTCATGTGCACGTCTTCCAGGTCGACGCGCCAGTCGAAGGTGCCGGCTTCGATCTCGCTCTGGATCTGCTTGAGGCCGTCGATGATGGTGTCGCGCTCGGCGTCGCTCAGCACGCCGACCTTGGCCAGCATGGTGGCGTGGGCCATGGAGCCCATGATGTCGTGGCGATAGAGGCGCTTGTCGAAGTCGACGGAAGCGGTGAAGCGGGCGACAAAGGCATCGACGGGCTCGCTGAAACGGCCGCCCCAGGACTGGTTGGTCTTCTCTACGCTCATGGATCTCTCTCGCTGAAACGGGCAGGCGCGGCGCGCGGCCTGCATGAAGGGCAAAGTGCGACGATAATAGCAGGCTGAAGGACAAAACCGGCGGCGCTTTGGCGGGTTGCGGCGGGGGAGTGGCGGTGAATCGTCGCGGGCCTCGTGCCGATCTTTGCGCTGCCCGACAATTCCTGGCTTTTGGTCGCACGTGGCGCTTGCCGCCGTGCAGGCGCTTACGGAAACTGCGTCGATGCCCAGACTGACGAAGACCGGCGACAAGCCGGCGCCCAACGAAGACTACTTCATTCCCGAACTCTGCCAGCCCGAAGCGCTGTTCAGCCTGGTGCTGCTCGCCGAGTTGCTGGTGCTCGTACTGGTGCTTGCCGAGCCGATGACACCCAGCTTCAACTGGGTGCGCCTGGCCCTGTCCTCGCTGTTCGTGCAGTGGATCGTGTTGCTCTCGGCCGGCCTGTTGTGCCAGCTAAGGCCGTTCATGGCGCGCTGGCCGGCGTGGTTCTCCGGCCTGCTCAGTTGTGCGCTGGTGGTCCTGCTGACGCTGGGCTGCACCTGGGTGGCGGATTATTTCTCCCTTGGCGGCCCCATGAGCCGCACCGGCGAGGTCAATCTCTATCTGCGTCATGCATTGATTGCGCTCATCATGTCCACGCTGTTGCTACGCTATTTCTATCTCCAGAGCCAATGGCGACGGCAGCAGCAGGCTGAGTTGCGGGCGCGGATCGAATCGCTGCAGGCGAGGATCCGTCCGCACTTCCTGTTCAACAGCCTCAACAGCATCGCCAGCCTGATCGAGATTGATCCGGGCAAGGCCGAGCTGGCGGTGCTGAATCTTTCGGACCTTTTTCGCGCCAGCCTGGCCAAACCTGGAACATTAATTTCCTGGGGAGAGGAACTTGAGCTGGCCAGACGCTATCTTTCCATTGAGCAGTTCCGTCTTGGCGACCGGTTGCAGATGGACTGGCAGGTGAGCGGCGTGCCCGACGGCGTGCCGATTCCCCAGCTGACACTGCAGCCGTTGCTCGAGAACTCATTGATTTATGGCATCCAGCCGCGCATCGAAGGCGGTCTGGTGAAAGTTGAGGCGGACTACCGTGACGGTGTGTTCCAGCTCTGCGTGAGCAACCCGTACGACGAATCGACCGAGACGCTGCCCACGAAGGGGACCAAGCAGGCCCTGCAGAATATTGCAGCGCGACTTGCGGCACTTTTCGGGCCAAAAGCTAGTCTCACCGTCGAGCGCCGTGACGGACGGCACTTCACCTGTCTACGCTATCCATGTGCGCGTCTCATGCAGGAAGCCTGAGCTTATGAATGTCCTGATCGTCGATGACGAACCCCTGGCGCGAGAGCGCCTGGCCCGGCTGGTGGGGCAACTGGACGGCTATCGCGTCCTCGAGCCATCCGCCAGCAACGGCGAAGAAGCGCTGACGCTGATCGACAGCCTGAAGCCGGATATCGTCCTGCTGGATATCCGCATGCCCGGCCTGGACGGGCTTCAGGTGGCCGCCAAGCTGTGCGAGCGTGAAGCCCCGCCGGCGGTGATCTTCTGTACCGCCCATGATGAATTCGCCCTGGAGGCGTTCCAGGTCAGTGCGGTCGGCTACCTGGTCAAGCCGGTCCGCAGCGAGGACCTGGCCGACGCCCTGAAGAAAGCCTCGCGGCCCAACCGCGTGCAGCTCGCGGCGCTGACCAAGCCCCCGGCCGCCGGTGGCCCCGGCCCGCGCAGCCACATCAGCGCGCGGACCCGCAAGGGGATCGAGCTGATTCCACTGGAAGACGTGATCTTCTTCATCGCCGACCACAAGTACGTGACCCTGCGCCACGCGGGCGGCGAAGTGCTGCTGGACGAACCGCTGAAGGCGCTGGAGGACGAGTTCGGTGACCGCTTCGTGCGCATCCACCGTAACGCGCTGGTCTCCCGCGAGCGTATCGAGCGCCTGCAGCGCACCCCGCTGGGGCACTTCCAGCTGTACCTGAAAGGACTCAACGGCGACGCGCTGACCGTCAGCCGCCGCCATGTCGCTGGTGTCCGGCGACTCATGCATAACCTGTAGCGACACAGTGCCGCAGCGCCTGAAGCCCGGGGGGCGGCCCCCGGGCTTTTCGTTTGCGTGAGCTGTTATCATGCGGGCACTTTCTTGCACGCTTCCTTTGCCTGGAAATGCCCATGTCTCGCGAAATCCGTATCGCCACGCGCCAGAGCGCCCTGGCACTCTGGCAGGCCGAATACGTCAAGGCCCGCCTGGAACAGGCCCACCCCGGCCTGACCGTGACCCTCCTGCCGATGACCAGCCGCGGCGACAAGCTGCTGGACGCGCCGCTGGCGAAAATCGGCGGCAAGGGCCTGTTCGTCAAGGAACTGGAAACCGCCCTGCTGGAGAACGAAGCGGACATCGCCGTGCACTCCATGAAGGACGTGCCGATGGACTTCCCCGAAGGCCTGGGCCTGTACTGCATCTGCGAACGTGAAGACCCGCGCGACGCCTTCGTCTCCAATACCTACGCAAGCCTCGATGACCTGCCCGCCGGTAGCGTGGTCGGCACCTCCAGCCTGCGCCGCCAGGCCCAGCTGCTGGCCAGCCGCCCGGACCTGCAGATCCGCTTCCTGCGCGGCAACGTCAACACCCGCCTGGCCAAACTCGACGCCGGTGAGTACGACGCGATCATCCTCGCTGCCGCCGGCCTGATCCGCCTCGGTTTCGAAGACCGCATCCGTTCCTCGATCAGCGTCGAGGCCAGCCTGCCGGCCGGCGGCCAGGGCGCAGTGGGTATCGAGTGCCGTACCGCCGACGCGGAAATCCACGCCCTGCTGCAACCGCTGCATCACCGCGAGACTGCCCTGCGCGTCACCGCCGAGCGCGCGCTGAACAAGCGCCTCAATGGCGGCTGCCAGGTGCCCATCGCCTGCTACGCGATCCTCGAAGGCGACCAGCTGTGGCTGCGCGGCCTGGTTGGCCAGCCCGACGGCACCGAACTGCTGCGCGCCGAAGCTCGCGCGCCCTTCGCCGACGCCGAAACCCTCGGCGTGAAGGTCGCGGAAGACCTGCTGGGCCAGGGCGCCCAGGAAATCCTCGACGCAGTCTACGGCGAGGCCGGTCACCCGTGAGCCGCTGGCGGCTGCTGCTGACCCGTCCCGAAGAGGATTGCGCGGCGCTCGCCGCTACCCTCGCCGAACACGGCATCCACGGCGACTGCCTGCCTTTGCTGGCGATCACGCCACGCGAAGAGACACCCGTCGAGCGCAGCCTGATCCTTGACCTGGACCGCTACTGCGCGGTTATCGTGGTCAGCAAGCCCGCGGCGCGCCTGGGCCTGGAGCGGCTCGACCGCTACTGGCCGCAGCCGCCGCTGACCCAGCGCTGGTTCACCGTCGGCGCCGCCACGGCGGCTATCCTCGAAGACTACGGTCTGGATGTGGTCTGCCCGCAGGACGGCGACGACAGCGAAGCCCTGCTGGCCCTGCCGGAGTTCGAGCAGGCCCTGCAGGTGCATGATCCGAAGGTGCTGATCATGCGCGGCGAGAGTGGCCGAGAATTCCTCGCCGAGCGCCTGCGCGGCCAAGGCGTGGTGGTCGACTATCTGGAACTCTACCGGCGCGAAATGCCGGCTTACCCTCCGGGCGAACTGCTGCGGCGAATCCAGGGGGAGCGTTTGAACGCCATCGCGGTCAGTAGTGGGCAGGGCCTCGAGCACCTGCGCCAGCTGGCGGCGGCGGATTGGCCGCAAGTCAGTGCCATGCCGTTGTTCGTGCCCAGCCCGCGGGTGGCTGAGCAGGCGCGGGAGATGGGGGCGCTGCAAGTAATCGATTGCCGGGGCGCAAGCCCGGCGGCATTAATGGAAGCGTTGAGAAGCGCCGACTAGAACAATTTCCGAGCGAAGGATGGATCTGTGAGCGAAGCCGTCACTCCCCAAGAGACTTCACCAACATCGTCCAGTCCGGCCCCCGCGCCGGCCCCGCGCAAGGGCGGCACGGGCATCGCCCTGCTGGCCCTGCTGGTCGGCGCCGCCGGCCTCGCAGCCGGTGGCTGGGGTGTCTGGCAGGTCCAGCAGCTCAAGGGCGCCGAGCAGCAGCGTGCCGCGCAACTGGAAGATGCCCGCGCCCAGGCGCAGGGCGTACAGAACGCCAACGCGGAGCTGAACAAGCGTCTGGATACCCTGCCCAACGCCGACGAGCTCGAAGCCCGCCGCCGCCTCGTGGTGGAGCTGCAGGGCGACCAGCAGCAGCTGGCCAAGCAGGTCAAGCAGGTCCTGGGGCAGAGTCGCCAGCAGTGGCGCCTGGCTGAGTCCGAGCATCTGTTGCGTCTGGCAGCGCTGCGTCTCTCCGCGCTGCAGGACATCGACAGCGCCACCGAACTGGTCCAGGGCGCCGACGACATCCTTCGTGTGAACAACGATCCGGGCGCCTTCGCCGCGCGGGCGCAACTGGCCAAGAGCCTCGAAGCGCTGCGCGCGCTGCCGCGTCCGGACCGCACCGGGCTGTTCCTGCAGTTGGGCGCGCTGCGCGACCAGGCTGCGCAACTGCAACCGCTGAACCCCGCTTTCAAGCCGTCCGAGACCGGCACTGGGCCGAACACCGCCTGGAGCGACGGCAACGACCGCTGGAGCGAGTGGTGGGACCGCGTCTCGCAATACGTGCGTATCGACTTCAATGCCGGGCAGGATATCCGCCCGCTGCTCTCCGGGCAGCAGCTCGACCGCGTCCGCCTCGCCCTGAGCCTTGCCCTGGAACAGGCGCAGTGGGCCGCCCTGAACGGCAAGCAGGACGTCTACGAGCAGGCGCTCAAGCAGGCCAAACAGATAGTCGGCGACTTCTTCAACGCCGACCTCGCCGACAGCCGCGCGCTGGTTGCGCGACTGGATGAGCTCAGCGGTCAGGCCGTCACCGTGCAGACGCCGGACCTCGGCCCGGCCCTGAGTTCGCTGCAGGCCTACCTGTCGCGCCGCGAGAATGCGGTGCAGCAGCAGGAGGCGGTGGCGCCGGACGCGGGGACCCAGCCATGAGCCGCGTCTATGTCCTGATCCTCGCCGTGGTCCTGGCGGCCACCCTGGTCGGGCTGGCCATCGCCGAGCAGTCCGGCTACGTGCTGATCGCCTACAAGAGCTTCCGTTACGAATCCAGCCTGTGGACCTTCCTCGCGCTGCTGGTGGTGCTCTGGGTGATCTACCTCGTCGTGCGCCTGGTGTTGCGCCTGCTGGGCGTGTCCGGGCGCGTGGTGAATCCCTGGTCGCGCTTCAACCGTCGCCGTCGCTCGCAACTGGCCGAGGAACACGGCCAGCGTGATCTTGCCGAAGGCCACTGGGCGCAGGCGCTGCGTCACCTGCGTCGCGCCGCCGAGCTGAGCGATCGCCCGCTGCCGCATTACCTGGGCGCCGCCCGCGCGGCCAATGAGCTGGGCAAGACCGAAGAGTGCGACGAACTGCTGGACCGCGCCCAGGAGCGCGAGCCCGGCACCGAGCTGGCGGTGGGGCTGACCCGTGCCCAGCTGCTGATCAACCGCGGCGACTTCACCCGCGCCCGCGTGGTGCTGGACAAGCTGCATCAGGATCACCCGCGTCATCCGACCGTGCTGCGCCTGCTCCAGCAGCTCTATGTCAGCCTCCACGACTGGCAGGCGCTGTGCGTGCTGCTGCCCGAGCTGCGCAAGGAGCGTGTGCTGCAGAACGCCGAGCTGGCGGACCTGGAGCGCCGCACCTGGATGGCCGCGCTGGGCGAGGCGGGCGAGCAGGGCCTCGGCCAGGGCGAAAGCAGCCTGCAGCCGCTGACCCAGCGCTGGCAGAACGTGCCCTCCAACCTTCGCGCGCAGCCGCCGCTGGTGGCCGCCTACGCCGAACAGCTGCTGCGCCTGGGCGCGCCGGAAGAGGCCGAGGACGTGCTGCGCAAGGCGCTCAAGGAAGGCTACGACAGTCGCCTGGTACACCTCTATGGCCGCGCCCGTGGCCGCGATGGTGCGCACCAGTTGAAGACCGCCGAAGGCTGGCTGAAGCAGCATGGCGACGACCCGGAGTTGCTGCTGACCCTCGGCCGCCTGAGCCTGCAGAACAAGCTGTGGGGCAAGGCGCGCGAGTACCTGGAAGCCAGCCTGGCCCGCCAGCGCAGCGCGGAAACCTGCGCCGAACTGGCGCGTCTGCTGGCGCAGCTGGGTGAGGTGGAGCGCAGCAACCAGCTGTTCCAGGAAGGTCTTGGCCTGCTGGCGCCGCCGGTTTCGTTGCCGGTGGCCGTGCGCGCCTGATCGCGTTGCTGGAAGTGAAAACGGCGCCCAAGGGCGCCGTTTTCATGTTCAGGGTTTGCCGTAGCGGATGCGGTAGATCGCGCCGTTCTGGTCATCGCTGACCAGCAGCGAACCGTCCGGCGCCACCAGAACATCGGCGGGCCGTCCATGGACTTGACCGTCCTTGTCGAGCCAGCCTTCGGCGAACACGCTCTGGCGCTTCAGCGTGCCGTCCTCGTTGAGCTCGATCCGCGCCACGCGGTAGCCGATCTTCTGCGTGCGGTTCCACGAGCCATGCTCGGCGATGAACAGGTTGTTGCGGTACTCGGCGGGGAACTGCTCGCCGGTATAGAAACGCAGCCCCAGTGCGGCCACGTGCGGGCCCAGCCTGGCCACTGGCGGAGTGAAGGCGGAGCAGGGTTTCCTGCCCTCTTCGGGATCGGCGATGTCGCCCTGGTGGCAGTCGGGATAGCCGAAGTCCTCGCCCGTCGTGCTGACCTTGTTCAGTTCGTCATCGGGCTTGTCGTCTCCGAGCATGTCGCGTCCGTTGTCGGTGAACCACAGCTGCTTCGTCTGGGGATGCCAGGTGAAGCCGACCGTGTTGCGGATGCCGTAGGCGACTATTTCCCGCGCGCTGCCGTCGGCGTTCATGCGCTGCAGGTTGGCGTACTGCTCGCGGTCCGGGCGGCAGATGTTGCAGGGGGCGCCGACTGGTACGTAGAGCTTGTCGTCCGGACCGAAGGCGATGAATTTCCAACCGTGCGCCGTCTCCTTCGGAAATTGTGCCGGAAGTTCCTCGGCCTTGGGAGGCGCGTCGAGGTGCGCTTCGATGTCACGCAGCACGACGATGCGGTTGATCGACGACACATACAGGTCGCCCTTATGGAAGGTCACGCCCACGGGCATCTGCAAACCCTCGCCGATGCTTCTGGCCTTACCGTCGGGCGTCACCGCATAGACCTTGTCGCCGGACCGGCTGCCCACGAACAGCGTACCCTTGTCGCCCCAGGCCATGGCGCGGGCGCCCGGCACCTGGTCGGTGAGCAGGCTGATGTGAAAACCATCTGGGACCCGGATCTGGCTGAGATCGATGGCGGCAATGGCCGGTGCTGATGTCAGGGAAAGCAGCGAGCAAAGTAGGAAATGACGACGCATGGCAGGAATTCCCGGATGAGTGCCACGGCCAGTCTAGACACTCGCCTTGAACTGATCGCCGTGTTTCCACTACCGTAGCGGCCTTTCGTGCAACAGCGCTTTTCAGCGGAGCCGCCATGAACCTGGCCAGCCCTCGTTCCCTGTTCTTCCTTGCCTTCCTCGCCTGTGTCGCCTTGCTCGGCACCGGCTTCTACCTGCAGTACGTGGTTGGGCTGGAGCCCTGCCCGCTGTGCATCCTGCAGCGCATCTTCTTCGCCGGCTGCGGTCTGTTCTCGCTGATCGCCGCGCTGCACGGCCGTGCCCCGCGTGTGTACTCGCTGCTGATCCTGCTCAGTGCCCTGGGCGGTGCCGGCACCGCGGGCCGTCAGCTCTGGCTGCAGACCCTGCCGCCGGACCAGCTGCCGTCCTGCCTGCCGCCGCTGGATTTCATGCTCGAGAGCATGCCCTACACGCAGATCCTCTACACCATGTTCCACGGTTCGGCCGACTGCGCCGAAGTCACCTGGACGCTGCTCGGCATGAGCATTGCGGAGTGGAGCCTGCTGGCCTTCATCGGCTTCGCCCTGTTCGCCATCGTGCAGTTCTTCCGCCGCCGCGGCTGAGCGTCGCATCTCAATTTGCCATGGCCTGCGCCTCTTCGGCGCAGGCCAGAGGCGTCGCGGTCTCTCGATTAAACGCTCGTATGAATTTTCCCGTTGCCGGTGTCTTGAAGGCGATAACGGGCGGGCATACTCTGGTTTTCCACTCCGTCGGAAAGCCGCCGCCGAACAAGCTTCATACATCGCGGACGTCGAGAATCGACAGAATATTGTCCCGGGGCGGACCTAGCCGGGACGGCGAAAGGGAAGTGAGGACAACATGCTCGAGAGCTGCCGTAATGCCCAGGAACGTTGGGGAGGCGTACACCAGCTGATCGACCGCTGGTTGCGGGATCGACATGAGTTGGTCCGGGCATTCGATTCCCTGGACGGTGTCCAGGCGCCGAAAACCAACGCCGAAAACCTCCAGAGCTTCTGCCAGCTCCTGCTCGACTACGTGTCGGCGGGACACTTCGAAGTCTACGAACAGCTGATGAACGAGGCGCAGGCCTTCGGTGATACGCGCGGCCTGGAACTGGCCAAGCAGATCTACCCGCGCCTCGAAACCATCACCGCCAACGCGCTCAACTTCAACGACCGCTGCGACAACGGCGATTGCCGTGAAGGCACCTGCCTGACCAGCGAACTGAAAAACCTGCGCCAGCAACTGCACGAACGCTTCGAACTGGAAGACTGCCTGATCGAAGTGCTGCACAACTCCCACGAGCAGAAAGCCGTTACGGCCTGAGCGAAGGGACCTCCGACAACGGCGCGAGCGCTTGAAGCACTCGCGCCGTTTTCGTTTGTGGCGGGTTCGTGGCGTTCATGCCGATCGGGGACGGAGCTTCAGGTCACGCAGGAGTGTGACTCTGTCCGCGCTGTTTCGAGCCTCGCACTCTGAGCGCGCAACGCTGAAAAACTCGCGCCGTTCGGCAGCTTGCAGCGGTGCTCTCGCCGTCTTTTTCGCGGGATGAATCGCTGCTGAAAATGGGCCGCAACGGTGACTGCGAGCGGGTGCTCGCAAGAGCATTTCCACAGTGCTGCGACGGTGATTCTCGCGTCGTGCCGACGCGCCTCGAACGACTGCCAGTCCGCCTTGCTCAGTACTGCTGCGTATTGCGCGAAAGGCTCTGCGACGGGCGTTTTCGGCCAGCTCTGAAAATTTATTTTTCACCCTCAAACGCCCGCGCCACGGGTGTTTGCGCTGCCTGGCCGATTGCGCCAACGGAACCAAGTGCGTGGGCCAGCGTCATTGAGGGAGTGAAAAAACGCGCCTTCGCGCACTGCTGAAAACCCCTGAAGCCAATGCCTGCTGCGGCCTGCAGCACCATAGGGACATTGGCGAGAGGCCATCAGCGGGGCTAGTATGGGCGCAACCACGTCCGCCAGGAGGCACGTCATGTCGGCCAACAAGAAACCCGTCACTACCCCTCTGCACCTGCTGCACCAGTTGTCCAACAGTCTGATCGAACACCTCGAAGGTGCCTGCAAGCAGGCGCTCGTCGATTCCGAAAAGCTGCTCGCCAAGCTCGAGAAACAACGCGGCAAGGCTCAGGAGAAGCTGCACAACGCACGCACCAAGCTGCAGGACGCGACCAAGGCCGGCAAGGCGAAGGCGCAGGCCAAGGCCAAGTCGAGCATCGCTGAGCTCGATGGCGTGCTGGATGTTCTGAAGACCCGCCAGACTGAAACCCGTGCCTACATCGCCAACCTCAAGCGCGATGTGCAGGAGAGCCTCAAGCTCGCCCAGGGCGTGACCAAGGTGAAGGAAGCCGCTGGCAAATCCCTCGCTACCCGCAAGCCGGCTGCCGCCGCTGCCAAGCCGGTCGCCAAGGCTGCCGCCAGACCGGCCGCTAAACCCGCTGCCAAACCGGCTGCCAAGCCCGCCGTGAAAGCTGCCGCCAAGCCTGCTGCGAAGCCGGCCGCCAAGGTTGCCGCTGCCAAGCCTGCTGCCGCGAAAGCTGCTGCCAAGCCGGCCGCCAAACCCGCCGCCAAACCGGCTGCCAAGGCTGCCGCCAAGCCCGCTGCAAAACCCGCTGCAAAACCTGCAGCCAAGCCGGCCGCCAAGACTGCTGCAGCCAAGCCCGCCGCTGCCAAGCCTGCCGCTAAACCGGCTGCGAAGCCTGCTGCGAAAGCCGCCGCCAAGCCGGCAGCCAAACCCGCTGCCAAGCCTGCTGCCGCTGCCGCCAAACCGGCCGCCAAGCCCGCCGCTAAACCGGCTGCGAAGCCTGCTGCGAAAGCCGCTGCCAAACCCGCCGCGAAGCCGGCCGCCAAGCCTGCTGCCGCCAAGCCTGCCGCTGCCGCCAAACCGGCTGCCAAGCCTGCCGCGAAGCCCGCTGCCGCTGCCAAGCCGGCTGCCAAACCCGCCGCTAAACCGGCTGCCAAACCGGCCGTGAAAGCCGCAGCCAAGCCGGCCGCAAAACCGGCCGCCAAGCCTGCAGCCAAACCGGCTGCGGCCAAGCCTGCCGTCGCTGCCAAACCGGCCGCTCCGGCTGCCCCGAGCGCACCGGCTGCCCAGCCGAGCACTCCGGCCGCTACCCCGGTTGCCAGCGCCACTCCGGCACCGGCTGCTCCGGCCAGCAGCAACTCCTCCAGCGCTTCCTAAGGCTCAGGAGAGGCTCGCCGCGGTGCGCAGGGTTTCCCGCGCATCGCGGCGCAAGCCGCCCGCTTCGCCTGCCGCGGCTTCCAGCCAGCGTGCCAGGTCCTCCGCTTCACCCCGTGGCCAATCCTGCGCCACCGTCTCCAGTCTCCCCAGCAGCACCTGTTCCGCTTCCAGTTCGAGCTGCTTGATTCGCTCGCGCAATGGCGCCAGCTGCGCATCCTGCTTCGCCGATTGCTGCCAGCGCTGACGTAGCGAACGCAAAGGCACAACCACCTCTTCGCGCCATCCCTGCGCCGTGCTTTCCAGCTCGCTCATTCGCGACGCTTCGAAGGCCACTCCAGTGCTGCCCAGCCACGCCGCAGCGAGCAGCAGACAGACGTCCGCGCCGCCTTCCTGCAGGACCAGGCAAGCCGCCTCAACCCCAGGGCGGGCGTAGAGTTTCAGTGCATACGACCAGACATCATCAGACATAGAGCACCCACAGCGATTGCCAGGCGAAGCTGATAAACTCCGCCGCCATGATTCGACTACAAAATCTTACGCTACAGCGTGGCCCCCAGCGCTTGCTGGAAGGTGCCGAACTCACCCTGCACGCCGGACAGAAAGTCGGCCTGATCGGCGCCAACGGCGCCGGCAAGTCGAGCCTGTTCGCCCTGCTGCGCGGCCAGCTCGGCCAGGACGCCGGCGACTGCTACCTGCCCGCTGACTGGCGTATCGCGCACATGCGCCAGGAGGTCGATACCCTCGACCGCCTCGCCGTCGACTACGTGCTCGACGGCGACGTGCACCTGCGCAAGATCCAGGCGGACCTCGCCGCGGCGGAAGACGCCCACGATGGCACTGCCCTGGCGCGCTTGCACAGCGAGCTGGACAGCGCCGACGGATACACCGCCGACGCCCGCGCGCGCAAGCTGCTGGCCGGCCTGGGCTTTACCTCCGAGCAGATGGACCGCCGTGTCGGTGACTTCTCCGGTGGCTGGCGGATGCGCCTGAACCTGGCGCAGGCGCTGATGTGCCCGTCCGAACTGCTGCTGCTCGACGAGCCCACCAACCACCTCGACCTCGACGCCATTCTCTGGCTGGAAGAGTGGCTCAAGGGCTATCCGGGCACGCTCCTGCTGATCTCCCACGACCGCGACTTCCTCGACGCCGTGGTGGACAACATTGCCCACCTCGAACAGCGCAAGCTGACCCTGTACCGTGGCGGCTACTCGGCCTTCGAGCGTACCCGCGCCGAACGCCTCGCCCAGCAGCAACAGGCGTACGAGAAGCAGCAGGCGCAACGCGCCCACATGGAAAAGTACATCGCCCGCTTCCGCGCCCAGGCCACCAAGGCCCGCCAGGCGCAGAGCCGGATCAAGGCGCTGGAGCGCCTGGAGGAACTGGCGCCGGCCCACGTCGATTCGCCGTTCGACTTTGCCTTCCGCGAGTCCGACAAGATTTCCAGCCCGCTGTTGAATCTCTCCGAAGCCCGCCTGGGTTATGGCGACAAGACCGTGCTGGAAAAGGTCAAGCTGCAACTGGTGCCCGGCGCGCGCATCGGCCTTCTCGGCCCCAACGGTGCGGGCAAGTCGACCCTGATCAAGACCCTGTCCGGCGACCTGTCGCTGCTGTCCGGTGAGCTTGCCCGTGGCGAGAACCTCGCCATCGGCTACTTCGCCCAGCACCAGCTCGACTCGCTGGACCCCAAGGCCAGCCCGCTGCTGCACCTGGCGCGTATCGCGCCGGCCGAGCGCGAGCAGACCCTGCGTGACTTCCTCGGCGGTTTCGACTTCCGTGGCGAGCGTTGTGACGAGCCGGTGCTGAATTTCTCCGGTGGCGAGAAGGCGCGCCTGGCCCTGGCACTGATCGCCTGGCAGAAGCCCAACCTGCTGCTGCTCGACGAACCGACCAACCACCTCGACCTGGAAATGCGCCTGGCGCTGACCCTGGCGCTGCAGGAATTCTCCGGCGCCGTGGTGGTGGTGTCGCACGATCGGCACCTGCTCAAGAGCACCACCGACGAGTTCCTGCTGGTGGCCGACGGGCGCATCCAGGAGTTCGATGGCGATCTCGAAGACTACGCCCGCTGGCTGGTGGATTTCCGCGCGCGGCAGGCGCCGTCGTCGCCCGCCGCTCCCGCTGGCGACAAGACTGACAAGCGCGCCCAGCGCCAGGCCGCCGCGGCCCTGCGCCAGCAGCTCGCCCCGCACAAGCGCGAGGCGGACAAGCTGGAGAAGGAGCTGGGCAAGGTCCACGAGCAACTCGCCGAGCTGGAGCAGCGCCTGGGCGACAGCGCGCTCTACGAGTCTTCGCGCAAGGATGAACTGCGCGATCTGCTGGCCCGCCAGGCGACCCTGAAGGGTCGCGAGAGCGAGCTGGAAGAGTCCTGGCTGATGGCCCTGGAAACCCTCGAAGAGCTGCAGCGCCAGCTCGAGGCCAGCGAGTGATGGACGATGTGAACCTGCTGGTGGCGTGGAGCGAACCGCTGCTGCGCGGCGGGCAGATCATCCTCGTCCTGCTGCTGGCGTGGCTGGTGCAGCGCGTGGTGACGCGCGCCGTCAGTCGCCTGGGTGAACGCTACCCGATGCCGCCGGAGCTGCTGCTGCCGCTGCGCGGCGGCCTGCGCTGGCTGATCATGGGCTCGGCGGTAATGCTGGTGCTGGAGCGCCTGGGCGTTTCCGCCGATGTGCTCTGGGCCGCGCTGACCGGCTTCGCCGCCGTTGCGGCGGTGGCCTTCTTCGCCATCTGGAGCGTGCTCTCCAACCTGTTCTGCGCGCTGATGATCTTCACCATGGGCCCGTTCCGCCTGGGCGATCGCGTGGAAGTCATCGAGTCCGCCGACAAGCCCGGCGTGAAGGGCCGGGTGATCGCAATCAACCTGCTCTACACCACCCTGGAGGAAGTCGCCGAGGACGGCACCCCTGGCGCGCTGCTGCAAGTGCCGAACAACCTGTTCTTCCAGAAGGCCATCCGCCGCTGGCGCGGCCCGAATTTCCCCACCACCCCCTGACCCCTTGACCCCCAACGGACATCCCCACTATGGAATGGCTCACTAGCCCTGAGATCTGGGTTGCCTTTCTGACCCTGACTGCCCTGGAAATCGTACTGGGCATCGACAACATCATCTTCATCTCGATCCTGGTTGGCCGCCTGCCGCCCGCCCAGCAACCCAAGGCGCGTTTCTTCGGCCTGGCGCTGGCGATGGGCACGCGTATCCTGCTGCTGCTGTCGATCACCTGGGTGATGCGCCTGACGGCCGACCTGTTCACGGTGTTCGACCACGGCATCTCCGGGCGCGACCTGATCCTGTTCTTCGGTGGCCTGTTCCTGCTGTTCAAGAGCACCATGGAAATCTTCCACAGCCTCGAAGGTGCGGAAGAGGGCGGCCAGCAAGGCGGCAAGTCCCGCGGCTTCATGGGCATCATCATCCAGATCGCGATCATCGACATCGTCTTCTCGCTGGACTCGGTGATCACCGCCGTGGGCCTGGTGCAGCACGTACCGGTGATGGTCGCGGCCATCGTCATCTCGGTCGGGGTGATGATGCTGTCGGCCGGCACCATCAGCGCCTTCATCGAGAAGCACCCGTCGCTGAAGATGCTCGCGCTGTCGTTCCTCATCGTGGTCGGCACCGTGCTGATCGCCGAAGCCTTCGAGATCCACGTGCCCAAGGGCTACGTGTACTTCGCCATGGCCTTCTCGCTGGCAGTGGAGGCGATCAACATCCGCCTGCGCGGCGCCCTGGCGCGCAAGCGGGGCGAGGAGCCGGTGAAGCTGCGCAAGGACATCCCGAGCTGATCGGTCTGTCGTGAAACGAAAAAGCCCGGCCCAGTGCCGGGCTTTCTGTTTGGCGCTCCGGTGACGGTCATCCGACCTTCGTCGGCCAGGCTGGGCGAGTCGGCGCGACTGAGGCACACTGGCTTCCCGTAACAAATTATTGCGCCTGCCTGGCGCCGTGAGGTCAGCAATGCTCGCCAGTACCTGGTTCGCCTTCTTCATCGCCTGCTGGGTGATCAGCCTGTCGCCCGGCGCCGGGGCCATTGCCTCGATGTCCTGCGGGCTGCAATACGGCTTCTGGCGTGGTTACTGGAATGCCCTGGGCTTGCAGATCGGCCTGGCGCTGCAGATCGCGATCGTCGCTGCAGGCGTCGGCGCGCTGCTCTCGGCCTCGGCAGTGGCGTTCAGTGCGATCAAGTGGTTCGGCGTGGTGTACCTGGTCTACCTCGCGTACCGCCAGTGGACCGCTGCCCCGCAGGTGATGGCAGCGAGCGGCGAGCGCCCTATCGGCCGGCCGCTGACCCTGGTGCTGCGTGGCTTCCTGGTCAACGCCAGCAACCCCAAGGCGGTGATCTTCATGCTCGCGGTGCTGCCGCAATTCGTCGACCCGCACCGTCCGATGGCGATCCAGTACGTGATCATGGGCGTCACCATGATCACCGTGGACCTGATCGTCATGGCCGGCTACACCGGCCTGGCCGCGCGCGTACTGCGCGCCCTGCGCTCGCAACGCCAGCAGCGGGTGATGAATCGGACTTTCGCGACCCTCTTCGTAGGCGCTGCCGCACTGCTCGCCACCGTGCGCCGCGCACCGGCCTGAGGGGGATTTCCTGGCTCCGGAGCGCCCTCATGAGCGCTTCGGACGCAACTCTGCGGGACATTTGTCCTTGCATAGACGGAAACCTGAGGTGACAATTTAACCTCTTTCATTCTCATTTACCTTTCCGTATGCGCCCCTCCAAACTTTTCGTCTGGCTGTTGCCGCTGGTCGGTCTCTTCAGCCTTGGAGCTCACGCCGACACGGCTGTCGACCCCTCCCAAGCCCTTCACCTGCTCAGCTATCTCGCTGCCGACTACCCGGCCACCGTCACTGACGGCAAGGTCGTGGACGAGAGCGAATACAAGGAGCAGCTGGAGTTCGTCGGCAATCTGCAGGCGCTGATCGTCACCCTGCCGGCCGCCTCCGAACGCGCCGACCTGGAAAAGGACGCCGCCAGCCTCAAGCAGGCCATCGAGCAGCGCCTCCCCGGCAAGCAGGTCGCCCAGCAGGCCCGTCATCTGGAGGCGCGCGTCGCCGATATCTACCAGGTGGTGCAGACCCCTTCGATCACCCCGGACCCTACTCGCGCCGCCGAGATCTACACCCAGCAGTGCTCGATCTGCCACGGTGACGCCGGCAAGGGCGACGGACCGGCGGGCATCGGCCTGGAGCCGCCCCCGGCCAACCTGACCGACCGCGCGCGCCTCGACCAGCTGAGTCTGTATGACCTGCGCAACGTCATCGGCCTGGGCGTTTCCGGTACCGACATGCCGGCCTTCGCCGACCAGCTCGACGAGCGTCAGCGCTGGGACCTGGCGTCCTATATCGCCGGCCTCAGTGCCGGTCAGGCCAAGGCCGATCCGGCCCACGCCTACCCGCTGGCGACCCTCTCGACCCAGACCCCGGCCGATGTCGCCGAGCGCGATGGCGAGGCGGCGGCCGAGAGCTTCCGTGCCCTGCGTGCCCACCCGCCGCTGGAGCACCGTGGTCCGGCGCAGCAGATCGACTACACCTCCGCGACCCTGGACAAGAGCTTCGCCGTGTACCGCTCCGGCGACCACGATCAGGCCTACGACCTGTCCGTGGCGGCCTACCTGGAAGGCTTCGAGCTGGTGGAAAGCTCGCTGGACAACGTCGATGCCGACCTGCGCAAGGCCACCGAGAAGCAGCTGATGGCCTACCGTCAGGCGCTGCGTGACGGCCTGCCGGAAGCCGAAGTGGCTCAGCAGCTGGCACTGGCCAAGGCCAAGCTGGCGGACGCCGCCAAGGCCCTGAGCGGCGACTCGCTGAGCACCTCCATCAGCTTCGTCTCGGCCCTGCTGATCCTCCTGCGCGAAGGCGTGGAAGCGATCCTGGTGCTGGCCGCGATCCTCGCCTTCCTGCGCAACACCGGGCAGGAGAAGGCCGTGCGCGGCGTCCACATCGGCTGGGGCCTGGCCTTCGTTGCCGGCTTCGCTACCTGGGCAGTCGCCGCCTACGTCATCGACATCGGCGGTGCCCAGCGCGAGCTGATGGAAGGCTTCACCTCGCTGTTCGCCTGCGTGATGGTGCTCTGGCTCGGCGTGTGGATGCACGACCGCCGCCACGCCGCCGCCTGGCAGGACTACATCCGCAGCAGCCTGGTGGGCGGCGGTGGCCGCTTCGGCTTCGCGGTGCTGGCGTTCTTCTCGGTCTACCGCGAGCTGTTCGAGGTCATCCTGTTCTACGAGACCCTCTGGCTGCAGGCCGGCCCGGCCGGTCACAACGCAGTGATCGCTGGTGCGGGCACCGCCGTGGTGATCCTGATCGCCATCGCATTCGTGATCCTGCGTGGCTCGGCGAAGCTGCCGCTGAAGCTGTTCTTCACCGTCAACGCCGCGCTGCTGTGCGCCCTGTCGGTGGTCTTCGCCGGCCACGGCGTGGTCGCCCTGCAGGAAGCCGGCGTGATCGGTACCCGCCCGGTGCCCTTCTTCGACTTCGACTGGCTCGGCATCAAGGCCGACGCCTACTCGCTGTCGGCCCAGGCCGTGGCGCTGGTGGCGGTGGCCGTGCTCTACGGACGCAGCTACTTCTCCGAGCGCCGCAAGGCCGCCGAGATCGCCTCGTCCTGAGGCGATAGCTGAGCGATACACGACGGCCAGTGCGATACTGGCCGTCGTGCTTTCTGGAGATTGGTTTTCCGATTATGCGTATCTGGATCGATGCCGACGCCTGCCCGCGCGCGGCCAAGGAACTGGTGGCCAAGTTCGCCCTCAAGCGCAAGCTCGAGGTGGTGATGGTCGCCGGCCAGCCCGTGGCCAAGCCGCCGTTCGCCTGCGTCAGCCTGATAGTGGTGCCCAGCGGGATGGACGCCGCCGACGATTACCTGGTGGAGCAGGCCGAGCCCGGCGACCTGGTGATCTGCAGCGACGTGCCGCTGGCCGACCGGCTGGTGAAGAAGGGCGTCGATGCGCTGGACCCGCGTGGCCGCGAGTTCGACGAGAAGAACATGGGCGAGCGCCTGGCCGTGCGCAACCTGTTCACCGACCTGCGCGAACAGGGTCAGGTGGGGGGAGGGCAGGCGCCCTACGGCGACAAGGACCGCCAGGCCTTCGCCAACGGCCTGGACCGGCTGCTGACGCGCCTGCTGCGCGAGGCGGAGAGCCGCAAGGGCTGATCTGGCACAAAACGAAAACGCCCGGCATTGCCGGGCGTTTTGCGTTCAGCGTACCGCTCAGGCCAGCTCCAGCACCCGGTCGACCGCCTTGTTGATGCCGCTGGCGGCTTCGGCGATGGATTGCGCGAGCATGTAGGCCGGGGTGGTGACCAGCTTGTGGTCCTTGTCCTCGACGATGTCTTCCACGGCGCAGTCGATGTGCTTGGCGCCCATGCTGGTCAGCGCCTGGGCGGTGCCTTCGTCGGTGCCGATGGTGCATTCCACGCCTGCGCCATAGATGCGCGCGGCCAGGGCCGGGGCGATGCAGAGCAGGCCAACCGGCTTCTTCGCCGCGGCGAAGGCCTTGGCCAGGGCCAGTACGTCCGGCTGTACTTCGCACTGGTCGCCCTTGAAGGCGAAGTCGCTGAGGTTCTTCGCCGCGCCGAAGCCGCCGGGCACGATCAGTGCGTCGAAATCTTCCACCTTGGCTTCGCGCACGTCCTTCACCTCGCCACGGGCGATGCGCGCGGATTCCACCAGCACGTTGCGGCTCTCGGCCATTTCCTCGCCGGTGAGGTGGTTCAGCACATGGTGCTGGGCGATGTTCGGGGCGAAGCACTGCACCTTGGCGCCGCGCTGGGAAAGACGCAGCAGGGTGATCACGCTTTCGTGGATCTCGGCGCCGTCGTAGACGCCGCAGCCGGAGAGGATGACGGCAACTTTCTTCTGCATGGACTGCTCCTGTTCGAGGATGCCGGGCATGTCGCGATATGCCGCCCGGCTTGGCGCCGGCGGTCGGGGCCGGCGCGGAGGTAGAGGCTAGGATCAACGAATCTGGGCCTTCCCATAAGCATAACGACTCGGCCACGCCATGAACTACATCCTCTTCGCCGTACCCTTCTTTTTCCTCCTGATTGCCATCGAGTTGCTCGCCGACCGCTGGCGTGGCATGCGCACCTACCGTCTGAGCGACGCGCTGAACAGCCTCAGCGCCGGTGTGCTGTCCACCACCAGCGGCCTGCTGACCAAGGGGCTGGCTGTGCTCACCTACGCCATCGCCTGGCAGCACCTGGCGCTTTTCGAGATGTCCACGCAGAACCTCTGGGTCTGGGTGTTCGCCTTCGTCTTCTACGACTTCTGCTACTACTGGAACCACCGCCTGGGCCACGAGCGCAACGTGCTCTGGGCTGCCCACTCGGTGCACCACCAGAGCGAGGACTACAACCTCTCCACCGCGCTGCGGCAGACCAGTACCGGCTTCATCTTCGGCTGGATCTTCTACCTGCCCATGGCCATCGCCGGCGTGCCGCCGCTGGTGTTCCTCACGGTCGGCGCGCTGAACCTGCTCTACCAGTTCTGGGTGCACACCCGGCACATCCCCAAGCTGGGCTGGTTCGAGTGGATCTTCATCACCCCGTCCAACCACCGCGTGCACCACGCGCAGAACCCGGTCTACATGGATCGCAACTACGGCGGCGTGTTCATCGTCTGGGACCGCCTGTTCGGCACCTTCCAGGAGGAGCTGGACGAGGAGCCGGTGGTATTCGGCGTGACCGTGCCGCTGGCCAGCTGGAACCCGCTCTGGGCCAACCTGCAGGTCTACGCGCACCTGTGGAACGATGCGCGCCGCGCCGGCAGTACCTGGGACAAGCTGCGCATCTGGTTCATGCGTACCGGCTGGCGTCCCGCGGACGTTGCCCAGCGCTACCCCATGGCCAAGCCGGACCTGGCGTCCTTCCGCAAGTTCGAGGTGCCGCTGACGCGTGGCCGGCAGTGGTACGCCGGGCTGCAGTTCGCCACTTATGTGGTGGTCGGCACCTGGTTGCTGGGTGTCGGCGAGCACTGGCAGGTACTGCCGCTGGTGATTGGCTGGAGCTGGATGGCTTTCGGGCTCTACGCCATCGGCTGCTGGCTGGAGAACCGTAGCTGGGCGCTGCGCCTGGAACTGCTGCGATTGGCGCTGAACGTGCCGGCAGTGGCGGCCATGGTGCTATGGGGAGGGATCGAGCTGCCGCAGTGGGCACCCTGGGCGCTGGCGGTCTATTCGCTGCTCAGCCTGATCGGTCTGCTGGGCCTGCGGCGCGCCGAGCGCCTGCCGCAGGTGGCCTGATCGGCCGGGGTGCTCAGTCGGTCTTGCTGGCCTTGAAGCGGCGACGCAGCCAGAACAGCAGGCCGATCACCACGAGGCCACCGAGGACCATGAGTTCGTACTTCTTGATGTTGCCCAGTACGCCTTCCAGCACGCTGCCGAAGTAGAAGGCAGCGCTGCCCAGCACAGTGGCCCAGACTATGGCGCCGATGCCGTTGAGCAGCAGGTAGCGTGCCGGCGGGTAGCCGGACAGGCCGATGGCCACCGGCATCACGGTGCGCAGGCCGTAGACGAAGCGGAAGCTCAGCACCCACAGGTCGGGATGCTTGCGTACGTGTTCCAGGGCCTTGTCGCCCATCTTCTGCCAGCGCGGTTTGCGCGCAAGCAACTTGCGACCGTGGCGGCGGCCGAGGAAATACCAGAGCTGGTCACCGGCGTAACTGCCGAAGAAAGCCACCGCGATGACGTACTCCAGCTGCATGTAGCCGCGGAATGCCAGGAAGCCGGCCAGGACCAGAATGGTCTCACCCTCGAAGAACGTGCCGAGAAACAGCGCGAAGTAGCCGAAATCCTGCAGGAATTGTTGGAGCATTATCGAGGCAACGCAGCGAAATGAACGCGAAGCCTAACTCGGTTGTCGTCCGCAGGGAAGGCACCCCACTCCGCACAACTGACCTGGAACAAGCCTGTGCCGGTGCAGAGCGGCGGCTTGCCGCTGCGGCAGGATGCCGCGACCAAGGGTCACTGTTACCGGTTGTTACCAATCGGTCATAATTCAGGGCTATAACTGTCAGACTGTGCCTGCTGTATCAGGCCCTGGAGTACGCCGTGAGCTTCATTCCCGCCGATCGTGCCTTCCCCTTCACTCGTCTGCGTCGCAACCGTCGTGACGAATTTTCCCGCCGTCTGGTGCGCGAAAACGTCCTGACCACCAACGACCTGATCCTTCCGGTGTTCGTCCTCGACGGCAAGAACCAGCGTGAAGCGGTGCCCTCGATGCCGGGTGTGGAGCGCATGTCCATCGACCTGCTGCTCAAGGAAGCCGAAGAGCTGGTAGAGCTGGGCATCCCCGCGCTGGCGCTGTTCCCGGTAACCCCGCTGGAGAAGAAATCCCTCGATGGCGCCGAAGCCTTCAATCCCGACGGCATCGCCCAGCGCGCCACCCGCGCCCTGCGCGAGCGCTTCCCGGAGCTGGGCATCATCACCGACGTGGCGCTGGACCCGTTCACCAGCCACGGCCAGGACGGCATCCTCGACGAGGACGGCTACGTCCTGAACGACATTTCCGTTGATGTGCTGGTCAAGCAGGCGCTTTCCCACGCCGAGGCCGGCGCCCAGGTCGTGGCTCCCTCGGACATGATGGACGGCCGTATCGGCGCGATCCGCGAGGCCCTGGAATCCACCGGCCACATAAACACTCGCATCATGGCCTACTCGGCCAAGTACGCCAGTGCCTACTACGGCCCGTTCCGCGACGCCGTCGGCTCCGCCGCCAACCTGGGCAAGGGCAACAAGGCCACCTACCAGATGGACCCGGCCAACAGCGACGAAGCGCTGCACGAGATCTACGCTGACCTCGCCGAGGGCGCCGACATGATCATGGTCAAGCCGGGCATGCCGTATCTCGACATCGTTCGCCGGGCCAAGGACGAATTCCGCGCGCCGACCTTTGTCTACCAGGTCAGCGGCGAGTACGCGATGCACATGGCCGCGATCAACAACGGCTGGCTCAGCGATGCGGTGATCCTCGAATCGCTGCTGGCCTTCAAACGCGCGGGCGCAGATGGCATCCTGACCTACTTCGCCAAGCGCGCGGCGCAACAATTGAAAAAAATCAAAAGTGCGGGCTGACCCCCGTCGATGAGACGAGCGATGAATACCGAAGGCATTAGCGAAACCGAAGTTATCGAAGCTGACACCACCGCTGAAATCACCGAAGTCGTCGTGGAGGAGGTCGCCGAGGCGACGCCGCCGCCCGTCGAGCCGGCGGTGCCCGCGATCAACGTGGACGACAGTGCCCTCTATATTCATCGCGAGCTCTCGCAGCTGCAGTTCAACATCCGCGTGCTGGAACAGGCACTGGACGAGTCCTACCCGCTGCTGGAACGCCTGAAGTTCCTGCTGATCTTCTCCAGCAACCTCGACGAATTCTTCGAGATCCGTGTTGCCGGCCTGAAGAAGCAGATCACCTTCGCCCGTGAACAGGCCGGCGCCGACGGCCTGTTGCCGCACCAGGCGCTGGCGCGCATCAGCGAGCAGGTGCACGAGCAGGTCGCCCGCCAGTACAGCATCCTCAACGACATCCTGTTGCCGGAGCTGGCCAAGCACGACATCCGCTTCATCCGCCGCCGCTACTGGACGCCGAAGATCAAGGCCTGGGTTCGTCGCTTCTTCCGCGACGAGATCGCGCCCATCGTCACCCCGATCGGCCTCGACCCGACCCACCCGTTCCCGCTGCTGGTGAACAAGAGCCTGAACTTCATGGTCGAGCTCGAAGGCCTGGACGCCTTCGGCCGCGACTCCGGCCTTGCGATCATCCCGGCGCCGCGCTCACTGCCGCGGATCATCCGCCTGCCCGAAGAAGTCGCCGGTCCTGGCGACAACTACGTGTTCCTCTCGTCGATGATCCACGCCCACGCCGACGACCTGTTCCACGGCATGAAGGTGAAGGGCTGCTACCAGTTCCGCCTGACCCGTAACGCCGACCTCTCGGTGGATGCCGAGGACGTCGAGGACCTGGCCCGCGCACTGCGTGGCGAGCTGTTCTCGCGCCGCTACGGCGATGCGGTGCGTCTGGAGGTGGTGGATACCTGCCCGGTGCCGCTGTCCAACTACCTGCTCAAGCAGTTCGGCCTGTCCGAGACCGAGCTGTACCGCGTCAGCGGGCCGGTCAACCTGACCCGCCTGTTCAGCGTCACCGGTCTGGCCAGTCATCCGGAGCTGCAGTCCCCGCCGTTCACCCCGGCGATCCCCAAGCTGCTGCAGAAGAAGGAAAACCTGTTCAACGTGCTGGGCAAGCTCGACGTGCTGCTGATGCACCCGTTCGAGTCCTTCACCCCGGTGGTCGACCTGTTGCGCCAGGCCGCCAAGGACCCCAGCGTGCTGGCGATCAAGCAGACGCTGTACCGCTCCGGGGCCAACTCGGAGATCGTCGACGCACTGGTGGAAGCCGCGCGTAACGGCAAGGAAGTCACCGTGGTGATCGAGCTGCGGGCGCGCTTCGACGAAGAATCCAACCTGCAACTGGCCAGCCGCCTGCAGCAGGCCGGCGCGGTGGTGATCTACGGCGTGGTCGGCTTCAAGACCCACGCCAAGATGATGCTCATCCTGCGTCGCGAGGACGGCGAGCTGCGCCGTTATGCGCACCTGGGCACCGGCAACTACCACGCCGGCAATGCCCGCCTGTACACCGACTACAGCCTGCTGACCGCCGACGTGGCGCTCTGCGAGGACCTGCACAAGCTGTTCAACCAGCTGATCGGCATGGGCAAGACCCTGCGCATGAAGAAGCTCCTGCACGCGCCCTTCACCCTGAAGAAGAACCTGCTGGAGATGATCAACCGTGAGGCCGCCCAGGCTGCCGAAGGCAAGCCGGCGCACATCATGGCCAAGGTCAACTCGCTGACCGACGCCAAGGTCATCCGCGCGCTGTACAAGGCCAGCCAGGCCGGCGTGAAGATCGACCTGGTGGTGCGCGGCATGTGCTGCCTGCGTCCGGGAGTGCCGGGCGTGTCGCACAACATCCAGGTGCGCTCGATCATCGGCCGCTTCCTGGAGCACAGCCGGATCTACTACTTCCTCAACGGCGGCGAGGAGAAGCTCTATCTCTCCAGCGCCGACTGGATGGAGCGCAACCTCGACATGCGCGTGGAGACCTGCTTCCCGGTGGAAGGCAAGAAGCTCGTGCTGCGTGTGAAGAAGGAGCTGGAGTCCTACCTGAGCGACAACACCCAGGCCTGGGTGCTGCAGTCCGACGGCAGCTACGTGCGCCAGAGCCCCAGCGGCAACCAGAACGCCCGCAACGCCCAGGCGACCCTGCTGGAGCGCCTGTGCACGCCGGTGATCAGCGTTCGCTGATCCGCCGTCGTTGCATAAAGAAGCCCTGCCTTGGCAGGGCTTTTTCATGGCTGAGCTTTCGCAGGAGCAGCGGAGGTTCTGGTAGAGCGCATGACGCGCAAGCGCTATCCGCCACGAGGCAAGCGGCGGATAACCCGTTCCGGGTTATGCGCCCTACGTCTGGCACCGAACTCAAACTGTAGGAGCGGGCCGCGCTCGATCGTCAACGTGGAGAGCGGATTCCGCCGCACGGGATTTCGCAGGCATGGCCCGCTCCTGCAGGTCATGCCTTTGTCTGTTGCGGGGGAGATCAGCTCACGCTGAGCGAATAGCCCACGCGCTTGAGCCATTCGGCTTCCTGCTCGAAGTCCGCCTGGGTCAGCGGGTTGGCGGCCAGCCAGCCGTCCGGGAAGCGCACGTCCAGCGACTTGCCGGAGGCCTTCAGGGCCACGGCCGGCATTTCCTGTGTGCCACGGATGTGGTGGAAGAGGATGGCGAAGCGCAGCACGATGCACAGGCGGATCAGCTTGTCGCCCTCGTCGCCCAGCTCGTTGAACTTGTCCACCGGGATGTTGCGGCGGTGGCCGCGCACCAGCAGGGCCAGGGTCAGCTGGTCCAGGCGCGAGAAACCGGCCAGGTCCGAGTGCTCCAGCAGGTAGGCGCCGTGCTTGTGGTAGTGGTAGTGGGCGATGTCCAGGCCCAGCTCGTGGACGCGCGCGGCCCACATCAGCAGCTCGCGGTGGCCCTCGTCGTTCAGGTCCCAGGCCTTGGAAACCTGGTCCAGGGATTCCAGCGCCTTGGCCTCGACGCGCGCGGCCTGTTCCGGATCGACGTGGTAGCGCTCCATGAGTGCGCCGATGGTGCGCTCGCGGACGTCCTCGTGGTGGTGGCGGCCCAGCAGGTCGTAGAGCACGCCTTCGCGCAGGGCGCCTTCGGAGTGGGTCATGCGGGTCAGCTCGAGGGCGTCGAACAGGGCCTCGAGGATCGCCATGCCGGCCGGGAAGATCGGCCGGCGGTCCGGCTTGATGCCGTCGATGTCGAGCTTCTCGACCTCGCCCAGCTTGAACATCTTGCGCTTGAGCCAGGCCAGGCCTTCGGGGTTGATCTCGCCGTTGCCGTGGCCGCCGGCCTGGATCGCCAGGCAGATCGCACGGATGGTGCCGGAGGCGCCGACGGCCTCGTCCCAACCCAGGCGGCGCAGGCTGTTCTCGATGCTCATCAGCTCCAGGCGGGCCGAGGTGTAGGCCTGGGCGTAGCGCGCCGGGGTGATCTTGCCGTCCTTGAAGTAGCGCTGGGTGAAGCTCACGCAGCCCATCTGCAGGCTCTCGCGCAGTTGCGATTCGAACTGCTGGCCGATGATGAACTCGGTGCTGCCGCCGCCGATGTCGACCACCAGGCGCTTGCCGGGGTTGTCCGGCAGGGTGTGGGACACGCCCAGATAGATCAGGCGCGCTTCTTCGCGGCCGGAGATGACTTCCACCGGGTGGCCGAGGATCTGGTCGGCTTCGCGGATGAATTCGGCACGGTTGCGCGCTTCGCGCAGGGCGTTGGTGCCCACCACTCGAACCGAACCCGGCGGCATGCCGTTGATGAACTGGGCGAACTGCTTCAGGCAGTCGTAGCCGCGCTGCATGGCTTCCGCGGTGAGCATGCGGTCCTCGCCGATGCCCGCGGCCAGCTGGACCTTCTCGCCCAATCGCTCGAGGATGCGGATCTCGCCGTGATCGGCCTTCGCCAGGACCATGTGGAAACTGTTCGAGCCAAGGTCAATGGCCGCGATCATCGGAAAGGTCTTGGCAGGGGTATGGGGCATAGGGGCGGGTCCGGATAAATACGGGAGACATCCTGCCATTTTAGGCAGGTAGTGCCAATGAAGGGGTTGTCACCGATCAGAAGTCGCCGCGGCAGCGATAGATACACTCAATCGGCTGTGCCTTTCGGTGTGGGCCGAGGCGGGATATGATGGCGGACACTTTTTCGCATCCGATTGACGGAGAGAATACATGAGCGAACATATCGTCAATGTTACCGATGCCAGCTTCGAGCAGGACGTACTGAAGTCCGATAGTCCCGTGCTGGTCGACTACTGGGCCGAATGGTGCGGCCCGTGCAAGATGATCGCCCCGGTACTCGACGAGATCGCCAAGGACTATCAGGGCAAGCTGAAAGTCTGCAAGCTGAACATCGACGAGAACCAGGACACCCCGCCGAAGTACGGCGTGCGTGGCATTCCGACCCTGATGCTGTTCAAGGGCGGCAACGTCGAAGCGACCAAGGTCGGCGCACTGTCCAAGTCGCAGCTGGCTGCCTTCCTCGACAGCAACATCTAAGTCGAAGAAGCCCGAAAAACCCCGCCAATGCGCGGGGTTTTTTCGTTATTGCCCCTAGACGCTCCGAAACTCGGGTGTTAAATTCGGGCGCACAACGATTATTTCGTTGTCCCCTGCAAGCCGTCGCCGACGCACTTCCCATTCGAATTCCAAGCGATCCTGTCCGTCATCTACGGCGCGGCTCTTCAAGCATCACGCTTGTTCCCTTTTCCCCTTTCAGCGTATTTACGTCCCTTCTATGAATCTGACCGAACTCAAGCAAAAGCCGATTGCCGAATTGCTGGAAATGTCCGATGCCATGGGCCTGGAAAACATGGCCCGTTCGCGCAAACAGGACATCATCTTCGCGCTGCTGAAGAAGCATGCGAAAAGCGGTGAGGAAATCTCCGGTGACGGCGTGCTGGAGATTCTCCAGGATGGCTTCGGCTTCCTGCGCTCCGCCGATTCCTCGTACCTGGCCGGCCCGGACGACATCTACGTCTCGCCCAGCCAGATCCGTCGCTTCAACCTGCGCACGGGCGATACCATCATCGGCAAGATTCGGCCGCCGAAGGAAGGCGAGCGTTACTTCGCCCTGCTGAAAGTCGACTCGATCAACTTCGATCGTCCGGAGAACGCGAAGAACAAGATTCTCTTCGAGAACCTGACGCCGCTGTTCCCGACCAAGCGCCTGACCATGGAAGCCGGCAACGGCTCCACCGAGGACCTCACCGGCCGTGTGATCGACCTCTGTTCGCCGATCGGCAAGGGCCAGCGCGGCCTGATCGTCGCCCCGCCGAAAGCGGGCAAGACCATCATGCTGCAGAACATCGCCTCGAACATCACCCGCAACAACCCCGAGTGCCACCTGATCGTCCTGCTGATCGACGAGCGCCCGGAAGAAGTGACCGAGATGCAGCGCACCGTGCGCGGCGAAGTGGTCGCCTCCACCTTCGACGAACCGCCGACCCGCCACGTGCAGGTTGCCGAGATGGTGATCGAGAAGGCCAAGCGCCTGGTCGAGCACAAGAAGGACGTGATCATCCTGCTGGACTCCATCACCCGTCTGGCTCGTGCCTACAACACCGTGATCCCCAGCTCCGGCAAGGTGCTCACCGGTGGTGTCGACGCCCATGCCCTGGAAAAGCCCAAGCGCTTCTTCGGCGCCGCGCGCAACATCGAGGAAGGCGGTTCGCTGACCATCCTCGCCACCGCGCTGATCGAAACCGGCTCGAAGATGGACGAAGTGATCTACGAGGAATTCAAGGGTACCGGTAACTCGGAACTCATCCTCGACCGTCGCATCTCGGAAAAGCGCGTGTTCCCGGCGATCAACATCAATCGCTCCGGCACCCGTCGCGAAGAGCTGCTCACCGGTGAGGAAGAGCTGCAGCGCATGTGGATCCTGCGCAAGATCCTCCACCCGATGGACGAGATCGCCGCCGTGGAATTCCTCCTCGACAAGCTGCGCCAGACGAAGACCAACGACGAGTTCTTCGACTCCATGAAGCGCAGCAAGTAAGCGCTCTGCGAGACCAACGAGGCCGGGGAAACCCGGCCTTCGTGTTTCTGCAAGGCGCTGATAGGCGGTAGACTGTCGCATCATCCTGCCGCCATCGAGATCCTCATGCAGTATCGCGACCTGCGCGAGTTCATCGCTGCCCTGGAGCAGCGCGGACAGCTCAAGCGCATCCAGGCGCCGGTATCCCCGGTGCTGGAAATGACCGAGGTGTGCGACCGCACCCTGCGCGCCAAGGGCCCGGCCCTGCTGTTCGAAAAGCCCACCGGCTATGACATCCCCGTACTCGGCAACCTGTTCGGCACGCCCGAGCGCGTGGCGCTGGGCATGGGCGCCGAGGACGTCTCCGAACTGCGCGAGATCGGCAAGCTGCTGGCCTTCCTCAAGGAGCCCGAGCCGCCCAAGGGGCTGAAGGACGCCTGGTCCAAGCTGCCGATCTTCAAGAAGGTCATCAACATGGCGCCCAAGGTCCTGCGGGACGCGCCGTGCCAGGAAGTGATCGAGGAGGGCGACGACGTCGACCTGTCGAAGCTGCCGGTGCAGACCTGCTGGCCCGGCGACGTCGCGCCGCTGATCACCTGGGGCCTGACGGTCACCCGCGGGCCGAACAAGGAACGGCAGAACCTGGGCATCTACCGTCAGCAGGTGATCGGCCGCAACAAGGTCATCATGCGCTGGCTCAGCCACCGCGGCGGTGCGCTGGACTTCCGCGAGTGGTGCCAGAAGCACCCCGGCCAACCTTATCCGGTGGCCGTGGCCCTCGGCGCGGACCCGGCGACCATCCTCGGCGCCGTCACTCCGGTGCCGGACAACCTCTCCGAATATGCCTTCGCCGGCCTGCTGCGCGGCCACAAGACCGAGCTGGTCAAGTGCATCGGCAACGACCTGCAGGTGCCGGCCAGCGCCGAGATCGTCCTCGAAGGGGTGATCCATCCCGGCGAGATGGCCGATGAAGGCCCGTACGGCGACCACACCGGCTACTACAACGAGGTGGACCGCTTCCCGGTGTTCACCGTCGAGCGCATCACCCGCCGGCAGAAACCGATCTACCACAGCACCTACACCGGCCGCCCGCCGGATGAGCCGGCGATCCTCGGCGTGGCGCTGAACGAAGTCTTCGTGCCGATCCTGCAGAAGCAGTTCCCCGAGATCACCGACTTCTACCTGCCGCCCGAAGGCTGCTCCTACCGCATGGCGGTGGTGACCATGAAGAAGCAGTACCCCGGCCACGCCAAGCGCGTGATGCTGGGTGTCTGGTCGTTCCTGCGACAGTTCATGTACACCAAGTTCGTTATCGTCACCGACGACGACATCAACGCCCGCGACTGGAACGACGTGATCTGGGCCATCACCACGCGCATGGACCCCAAGCGTGACACGGTGATGATCGACAACACCCCGATCGACTACCTGGACTTCGCCTCGCCGATCTCCGGCCTGGGCTCGAAGATGGGCTTGGATGCCACCCACAAGTGGCCGGGCGAGACCAGCCGCGAATGGGGGCGGGTGATCGAGAAGGACCCGGCGGTGACCCGCCGCGTCGACGAAATCTGGGCGAGCCTGGGCATCGATTGATGCGCGGGTAACCTTGTAGGAGCGGGCCATGCCCGCGACCTGACGCCGAGATTGGCCAAGGTTCGCGGGCATGGCCCGCTCCTACAGAATCAGAAGAACGAGAACAGCGCTTGAAAGTGACCTTGCAACCCTCCGGAGCCCAGCTTGAGCTGCGGCCCGGGGAACGTATCCTCGACGGTGCGCGGCGCCTGGGCTACGAGTGCCCGCAGAGTTGCCGCAACGGCAATTGCCATATCTGTGCGGCGCTGCTGGTGGAAGGCCGCGTGCGCCAGGACGGCGAGGTGCGCGACCACGGCGAGCTCTTCACCTGCCTGGCCGAGCCGCTGGAAGACTGCGTGCTGCACTGGGACGGTGTGCTGGCCCCCGGCGAGCTGCCGGTGCGCAAGCTGTCCTGCCAGCTGAGCCTCTGCGAGCCGGTGGGCGGCGACGTCTGGCGCGTGCGCCTGCGTGCCCCGGCCGGCAAGCCGCCGCGCTACCACGCCGGGCAGTACGTGCTGATCGAGCGTGAGGGCAGCGACCCGGCGGCCTTCTCCCTGGCCTCCGCGCCGCAGGAAGGGCGTGACCTGGAGCTGCATATCCTGGCCCGCGAAAACAGCGCCATCGACCTGCTGGCGCAGTTGCAGCGCGATCGCTTCGCCCGCGTGCAGATGCCCTTTGGCGACGCGCACCTGGCCGACCTGCCGGACGGCCCGTTGGTACTGATCGCCGCCGGCACCGGCATGGCGCAGATGCACAGCCTGATCGAATTCTGCCGCGCGACTGGTTTCGCCCACCCGGTACACCTGTACTGGGGCGTGCGCCGCCCGGAAGACTTCTACGAGCTGCCGCACTGGGAGCAGTGGGAAAGCGTACCCAACCTGCACCTGCACAGGATCGTCAGCGACCTGTGCGGCTGGCAGGGGCGCTGCGGCCTGCTGCATGAGGCTGTGTGCGAGGACTTCGCCGAGCTGTCCGGCCTGCGTGTCTACGCCAGCGGCTCGCCGGCGATGGTCTACGGCACCCTGGATGCGCTGGTGGCGGCGGGCATGGACCCGCACCAGATGCGTGCGGACGTCTTCGCCTACGCCCCACGAGGCTGATTCAACTGTCCAGCGTCGTTGGAGCGACTCGCCGTGCCAGTCGCACTGTCTTCGGCACTCCGCCTAGCTATTCAGTCGACTCAGTCTCGTGGGTGGCATGTGGCGAGAATTCTTCCTGCAACGCCGCGCGAATCCAATCCTCGAACCAGGCCACATCGGCGCTCACCGCGCCGGTGGGCAGCAGCAGCTGGTAGCTCTCCAGCGGCACCTCCTCGGGTAGCGGCCGCACCAGCGTGCCGGCGGCCAGCTGGTGCTTCACCAGCACCAGGTTGGCCAGGGCGATGCCGTGGCCGGCCTCGGCCATGGACAGCGCGTGGTCGTTGCTGACGTAGAGCACGTCGGAGTTCACCCGCAGGTCCAGCCCGATGGTGGACAGCCAGAGGTTCCACCATTCGCCGTCGTCGACGTGGATCAGCTTGTGCTGCGCCAGCTCGTGCACGCTGCTCAGCGGGCCGTGTTCTTCGAGGTAGGAGGGCGAGCACACCGGGAAAACCGCCGGTCGCACCAGGGTGCTGTGGCACTGCGGATAGACGCCGGGAAGCCCGTAGACGATCCCCAGATCGGCGCTTTTGCCGTCCACTTCAGTGAAAGTCGGGTTGGGTTCCACCGCTACCTTCAGGCCGGGGCGCTGCTGGCGCAGGGTTTCCAGGCGCGGCATCAACCAGCGCTTGGCAAAGGCCGGCACCACCAGGATCTTCAGCCAGCGCGCGGTGCCGCCGGGGGCCAGCTCGTGGCCGGCGTCGGCGATCTGCTGCAGGGCTGTGGATATCTTCGCGTAGTAGCGCTGCCCGGCCGGCGTCAGGCTCACCCCGCGCGGGGTGCGCTCGAACAGCTGCACGCCGAGCCAGTCTTCCAGCAGCTTCACGTGACGGCCGATGGCCGGCTGCGTCACATGCAGGTCTTTCGAGGCGGCGACATAGCTGCCCAGCCGGGCGGCGGCCTCGAAGGCGCGGACGGCATTGAGCGGCGGAAGACGCTGGATGGACATGGCGAGGCCTCGGGGGTATCAGCTTTTTAGCTGTTAAATTATTTAATATCGAATGTAAGAAAATTGAGCTTTCCGCTCAACCACCTTTCTTCGAATATCCGCCTCAACAACATCACAACTTGGGCCTGACCCAAGACCAGCGCTGCACCCCAGCGTCTCTAGTCCTGCCAGAACAACTACAAGATCCCCCGACCGCCTGCTGGTGGCGGAAGGGAAGGTACGGAGGTTTCACCATGAGTGCCCTGCACAGCCTGCAGACGGCGGCGGTCTCCATCCGCTCCGTGCGCAAGGTCTACGGCGACCCGGCGAGCGGTCCCGTCGCTCTGAAATGCGTCGACCTGGACATCCGCGACAACGAATTCTTCACCCTGCTGGGTCCCTCGGGCTGCGGCAAGACCACCCTGCTGCGAATGATCGCCGGCTTCGAGTTCCCCACCTCCGGGGAAATCCAGCTCTACGGCGAGAACATCGCCGACCGGCCGCCCTTCGAGCGCCCGGTGAACACCGTGTTCCAGCACTACGCGCTGTTCCCGCACATGACCATCGCCGAGAACCTCGCCTTCGGCCTGGAGTCCCACCCGATGGGCCAGCGCATGAGCAAGGCGCAGGTCGCTGAGCGCGTCCGCGAGATGCTCGCCCTGGTGCAGATGGAACGCTTCGCCCAGCGCAAACCGACCCAGCTCTCCGGCGGTCAGCAACAGCGCGTCGCCCTGGCCCGCGCTCTGGCGCCGCATCCGAAAGTGCTGCTGCTCGACGAGCCGTTGTCCGCACTCGACCTCAAGCTGCGCCAGGCCATGCGCGAAGAGCTCAAGGCGATCCAGGCCAAGACCGGTATCACCTTCATCTTCGTCACCCATGACCAGGAAGAAGCCCTGACCATGTCCGACCGCATCGCCGTGCTCTCCGAGGGCGAGGTGCAGCAGGTCGGCCGCCCGGACGACATCTACGAAAACCCGCGCAACCGCTTCGTCGCCGACTTCATCGGCGAGACCAACTTCCTCCCGGCGCGGGTCGAGAACTTCGCCGGTGATTGCGCGCAGTACCGCATCCCCGGTGACCAGCTGATCGAGGCTCCGGCCCGCGAAGGCCTGAAGGTCGGCGCCGAAGTCACCCTGTCTATCCGCCCCGAGCGCCTGCAGCTGGTGGCCGAGGACACCCCGTCCGCCACGCCCTGCACCGTCGTCCAGCAGATCTACCTGGGCACTGACCTGCAGTACCAGGTCAGCCTTGCCGACGGCACCCGCCTGACAGTTCGTGCGCCCAACAGCGCCGGGCAACGCGGGCGTCTGGCAGCCGGGCAACGCGCCGGGCTGCTGTTCGAAAAAGGCAGCGCCAGCGTCCTGGTGGACTGAGCGGAGGTGAGCATGAACCGGTTATCCACAACCGCTGGCAATTCGCTGGAGCGGCGCCAGGCGCTGCGCAGCTTCCTCGGCGTGTCGCCCGCGCTGGTTTCCATCGGGCTGTTCCTGATCGTGCCGATCTTCATCGTGGTCGGTTACTCGCTGATGCAGGCCAACCCCTACGGTGGGGTGAACCCGCACTTCAGCATCGACGCCTATGTCTCGCTGCTGTTCGAGCGCCAACTCGACGACAGCCTGGCCTTCGCCGACTCCTACGTGATGATCGCCCTGCGCTCCATCGGCATTGCTGCGGCGACCACCGTCATCACCCTGCTGGTGGGCTTCCCGGTGGCGGTGTGGCTGGCGATGCAGCCGGCGCACCGTCGCGGCCTGCTGATCTTCCTGATCACCGTGCCGTTCTGGGCCAACCTGCTGATCCGCACCTACGCCTGGATCCTGCTGCTGCGCGGCACTGGCGTGGTCAACGGCACGCTGATGAGCCTCGGCATCATCCACCAGCCGCTGAACCTGCTCTACACCGACGGCGCGGTGCTGCTGGGCCTGGTCTACACCTACGCGCCCTTCGTCGTGCTGCCGATCTACGCCACCCTCGAGAAGATGGACATGCGCCTGCTCGAAGCGGCCCAGGACCTCTATGCCGGGCGCATCCGCACCCTGCGCAAGGTGGTCCTGCCGATTGCCCGTCCGGGCATCCTGGCCGGCGCCATCCTCACCTTCGTGCCCTGCCTGGGCGCGATGATCGCCCCCGAGCTGCTCGGCGGCGGCACCAAGATGATGCTTGGCAACCTGATCTTCCGGCAGTTCAGCGACTCGCGGAACTGGCCCTTCGGCGCGGCGCTGTCGCTGGTGCTGATGGGAGCCGTGATGCTGGTGCTGATGTTCTACGCGATGCGCGCCGAGCGCCTGCGCATCGCCCGGGGAGGTGAATGATGCTCTCGCTGCTGACCAAACGCCGTCTGGGTGTGCAGGATTTCCGTGGCTTCGGCGCACTGAGCTTCCTGTTCTACCTGTACCTCTACGCGCCCATCGTGGTGCTGGTGGTGCTCTCGTTCAACGCCAACCAGTCCGCCACCGTGTGGACCGGCTTCAGCCTCGACTGGTACCGCAGCGCCTTTGCCAACCAGGCGCTGCGCCAGGCCGCCGGCAACAGCCTGCTGATCGCGGTCTGCGCCAGCGTGATTGCCACGGTGATTGCCACCCTGGCCGCGCTGGGCACCTCGCGCGGGGCCAATTTCAAGGGCCTGCGGCTGTCCATGGGGGCGATCATGCTGCCGCTGGTGCTGCCCGAGATCGTCGTTGGCGTCGCCACCCTGGCGCTGTTCTCCACCCTCGGCCTGTCGCTGGGCTACGGCAACCTGATCATCGCCCACACGGTGTTCTGCATCCCGTTCGCCTACCTGCCGATCCGTGCCCGCCTCAACGACATGGACCTGTCTCTGGAGCAGGCCGCCGCCGACCTCTACGCCGGCCCCTGGCGGACCTTCCGCAAGGTGACCCTGCCGCTGCTGATGCCGGGGATCTTCTCCGGGCTGATGCTGGCCTTCATCGTCTCGCTGGATAACTTCGTGATCTCGATGATGGTCTCCCAGGCCGGCACCACCACCTTGCCGATCTTCATCTTCGGCCTGCTGCGCATGGGCGTGACGCCCGATGTGAACGCGGTGTCGACCCTGATCCTCGGCGTTTCCGTGCTGTTCGTAACCCTGTCCTACCTGCTCGGCAAGAAGAAGGCCTGAGCCCACATACCGGAGTAGAAGATGAGCAAACTGATCGCTGCTGTAGGGGCCTCGCTGGCCATGGGCCTGGTGGCCAACGTGCACGCCGCCGAACAACTGAACGTGGTGAGCTGGAGTGGCTATTTCACCCCGCAGATCCTCGAGAAGTTCGAGAAGGAAACCGGCATCAAGGTGACCGTGGACTCCTACGACTCCAATGAAACGCTGCTGGCCAAGCTCAAGCAGGGCGGCACCGGCTACGACGTGGCCATTCCCTCGCACCAGTTCGTGCCGATCCTGATCCAGGAGAAGCTGCTGGAGCGCTTCGACCCGGCCAGCCAGCCGTACTACGCCAACGTTGAGGACAACCTGAAGAAGCCCACCTGGGACCCGGAAGGCGCCTACGCCGTGCCCTTCATCTGGGGCACCACCAGCGTGGTGCTGGACAGCGCCAAGTACAGCGGCCCGGCCGACAGCTACTCGGTGCTGTTCACCCCGCCGGCGGAGCTGCAGGGCAGGATCAACATGTTCGATTCGGCGAGCGAAGTGATCGACACCGCCAGCCTCTACCTGGGCATCCCGCTGTGCAGCGAGGACCCCAAGCAGATGCAACAGGTGCTGACCCTGCTGAAGACCCAGAAGCCCTTCGTGAAGACCTACAGCTCCAAGGCCGGTTCGATCCGCGAGAACCTGGCCTCGGGCGAAGTCGACATGTCGATGTTCTGGGGCGGCTCGTCGATGCGCGCGCGTGAGATGAAGTCCAGCCTGAAGTACCTCTACCCGAAAGAGGGCGTGATGGCCTGGGTGGACAACCTGGTGATCCCGGCCGGCGCCAAGCACCCGGAGAACGCGAAGAAGTTCATCGCCTTCCTCAGCCAGCCGGAGAACTCGGCGATGACCCAGAACTTCCTCAAGCACCAGAGCCCGATCAAGGGCGTTGAACCTTTCCTCGATGCCAGCCTGAAGGATGCGCCGGAACTGCACATCCCCGAGGGCACCAAGGTGGTGTTCAGCAAGACCTGTGGCGAAGGCGCGATCCGCCTGGCCGACCGTATCTGGACCAACCTGATGCGCTGATCCCCGACCGGGAAAGCCGCCGACCGACGCTGCTCGCGTCCACCTTCGTGGACGTGCCGGCAGCGTGCGGCCCGGCGAACACGATATTCGCTACAAGCCCCATCCGCTGATGGGGTCGTTGAACCCGACCGAACCTTCCCGTTGCGGGAAATCCTGATGAAAAAAGGCCTCGTTCCATGAGCCAGAACAACAAGCAAAACGAACTCGTCCAGCTCCAGGCCCACGAACTGGCCCAGCGCATCCGTCTGCGCGAAGTTTCCTGCCGTGAAGTGATGCAGGCGCACCTCGAGCAGATCGAGCGCTACAACCCGGCGGTCAACGCCATCGTCAGCCAGCAGCCGGACGATCTCCTGCTGGCCGAAGCCGACCAGCGCGACGCCGACCTGGCCCGTGGCGAATACCGTGGCTGGATGCACGGTCTGCCCCATGCGGTGAAGGACCTGTCGCTGACCCAGGGCATCCGCACTACCCTAGGCTCGCCGCTGTTCCGCGACTACCTGCCCGAGCGCGACGGCATCATGGTCGAGCGCATCAAGGCGGCCGGCGCGATCATCATCGGCAAGACCAACACCCCCGAATTCGGCCTCGGCTCCCACAGCTACAACCCGATCTTCGGTGCCACCGGCTGCGCCTACGCGCCCGAGCGCACCGCCGGCGGCAGCAGCGGTGGCGCAGCGGCGGCCCTGGCGCTGCAGATGGTCCCGGTGGCCGACGGCAGCGACATGATGGGCTCGCTGCGCAACCCGGCGGCCTTCAACAACATCATCGGTTTCCGTCCGTCCCAGGGCCGCGTGCCCTTCGACGACAGCGCCGACCTGTTCATCGACCAGATGGGCTACGAAGGTCCCATGGGCCGCAGCGTCCGCGACGTGGCGCTGCTGCTGTCGGTACAGGCCGGCGGCGATGCCCGTGCGCCGCTGTCCATCGCCGAGAGCGGCGAGCAGTTCGCCGGCCGGCTGGAACGCGACTTCAAGGGCGCGCGCCTGGGCTGGTTGGGTGATCTGGGCGGCCACCTGCCCATGGAGAAGGGCGTGCTGGAGCTGTGCCGCAAGTCCTTCGCCGACTTCGAAGCCATCGGCTGCCACGTCGAGGAGACCGCCATGGGCTTCTCGCCCGAGCGCCTCTGGGACACCTGGCGTACCCTGCGCCACTGGATGGTCGCCGGCTCCCTCGGCGCGGCCTACACCGACCCGGCCAAGCGCGAGCTGCTCAAGCCCGAGGCGATCTGGGAAGTGGAGAACGGCCTGAAACTCTCCGCCATGGACGTGTTCCGCGCCTCCGCCGCACGCAGCGACTGGTACCGTGCGATCAGCCGACTGTTCGAGCGCTACGACTACCTGTTGCTGCCCAGCGCCCAGGTCTTCCCGTTCGACAAGACCTGGGACTGGCCAAAGGAAATCGCCGGCAAGGCCATGGACACCTACCACCGCTGGATGGAAGTGGTGATCCCGGCCACCCTGTCCGGTTGCCCGGCGGTCAACGTGCCGGTGGGCTTCAATGAGCAGGGCCTGCCCATGGGTATCCAGATCGTCGGCAGGCACCAGGCCGACATGGCCGTGCTGCAACTGGCCCACGCCTACGAGCAGGCCTCGCGCTGGTATCAGCGCTGCCCGCCGCCCATGCTGGCGGGGGTGTAACTCCGTTATCCACAAGCTGAGGGGGACGCATGAATATCAGCTTCTTCCAGGAACTGCTGCAAAGCATCACCGAGCGCGGCCGGCAATTGCTCGAGTCGCGCGAGCCGGCGCCGGGCAATGCCCAGGCGCTGGCGCAGGCTTGCCACAAGCTGATCTCCAGCCACGGCGAAGCCTCGGGCGTGGCCCTGGCGCAGCAGGTCCTGTGCGCCTACCGGGATTGTCCGCAAGACCAGCAGAAGGCCTTCTTCGACACCCTGCTGAAGGATTTCGCACCACCCCACGATGCGCTGGCGCAAGCCTGCCAGCGCTACCTCGACGAACCGTCGTCGGCCAACACCACGGCATTGTTCGAAGCCAGCGAACCGCCGCGCCAGGAGCTGTTCCGCCGCCTCAACCAGGCACCCGGCGGCACCGCCGAGCTGATCGCCATGCGCCGCCTGCTGTTGCAGGAGCTCAAAGCCAATCCGGAGCTGGCAGCCGTGGACCACGACCTGCAGCACCTGCTGGCGTCCTGGTTCAACCGCGGCTTCCTGGTGCTGCGGCGCATCGACTGGTCGACCCCAGCATCGATCCTGGAAAAGATCATCAGGTACGAGGCCGTCCACGCCATCAAGGACTGGGATGACCTGCGCAGCCGCCTGCAGCCGTCCGACCGCCGCTGCTTCGCCTTCTTCCACCCGGCCCTGGCCGACGAGCCGCTGATCTTCGTTGAGGTGGCGCTGACCCGCGCCATGCCGGGCGCGATTGCAGAGATCCTGGAAACAAAGAGTCCGGAGGGCAAGCCGGCTGATGCGTCGGCAGACGAGCCCGATACCGCGGTGTTCTATTCCATCAGCAACTGCCAGGACGGACTGCGCGGCATCTCCTTCGGCAACTTCCTGATCAAGCAGGTGGTGGAGGAGCTGGCGCGGGAGATTCCCGGCCTGCGCCAGTTCGTCACCCTGTCGCCGGTGCCCGGCTTCCGCCGCTGGCTCGACAGCCTGGGGGAGGACCCGCAGCTGGGCGCGACAGCCGCCGAGCTGCTCAAGGCACTCAAGCCCGACGCCGCGCCGCCGCCACGCACGGAGCAACCGATGCTGGCGCTGGCCGCCGAATACTTCCTGCATGCCCGCAACGGCGCGGGTTTCCCGCTGGACCCGGTGGCGCGCTTCCACCTGGGCAACGGCGCGCGCCTGGAGCGTCTGAACTGGCGCGGCGACCTCTCCGCCAGCGGCCTGCGCCAGGCCGCCGGGCTGATGGTCAATTACCGCTACGAACTGCGCCAGATCGAAAAGAACCACGAAGCCTACGCCAACCAGGGCGTGGTCACCGCCTCACCCGAGGTGCGCAAACTGGCCACCCTGTCGGCGAAAACAAAACGCTAGGACCTCACCATGAACCAGAGCCTTTTCGCCGAAGTCGGCAAACACCTGCCCAGCGACCTTTCCAAGCCCTTCATACGCACCCCGGATGGCGGCGGCTACAGCTACGCCGACATGCTGCGCAGCACCTCGCAGTTCGCCCACGCGCTGGTGGAGCTCGGCGTACAGCCTGGCGACCGCGTCGCCGTGCAGGTCGACAAGAGCCCCGAGACGGTGATGCTGTACCTCGCCGTGCTGCGCGTCGGCGCGGTCTACCTGCCGCTGAACAGCGGCTACACCGGCGAGGAGCTGCGCTACTTCCTCGATGATGCCGAGCCCTCGCTGTTCGTCTGTGCGCCGGCCTTCGAGGCCCAGGCCCGGGAGCTGGCGAAAGTCAGCGGCGTGGCCCACGTGGAATCCCTCGGCGATGCCGGCGACGGCTCGCTGATGGCCAAGGTGCATGGCAAGCCGGGGCGCTTCGCCGACGTCGAGCGTGCTGCTTCCGATCTCGCCGCGATCCTCTACACCTCCGGCACCACCGGGCGTTCCAAGGGCGCGATGATCAGCCACGGCAACCTGGTCTCCAACGCCCGCGCGCTGGTGGACTACTGGAACATCAGCAGCGAGGACTGGCTGCTCCATGCGCTGCCGATCTTCCACATCCACGGCCTGTTCGTGGCCTGCAACAGCCTGCTGATGGCCGGCGGCTCGATGCTTTTCCTGAGCAAGTTCGACGCGGCGCAGATGCTCAAGCTGCTGCCCCAGGTGAACCTGCTGATGGGCGTGCCGACCTTCTACACGCGCCTGCTCGACCAGCCCGGCCTGACCCGCGAGGCGGTGGCGCACATGCGCCTGTTCATCTCCGGCTCCGCGCCGCTCACCGCCGAGACCCACAAGGCGTTCTCCGAGCGCACCGGCATGGCCATCCTCGAGCGCTACGGCATGACCGAGACCGGCATGAACACCTCCAACCCGCTGGACGGCCAGCGCATCGCCGGCACCGTCGGCTTCCCGCTGCCGGGCGTCGAGTTGCGCATCACCGATCCGGGCCAGGCCGAGCCGAGCCTGCTGCCCCAGGGCGAGCCGGGGATGATCGAAGTGCGCGGGCCGAACGTGTTCCAGGGCTACTGGCGGATGCCGGAAAAGACCGCCGAGGAACTGCGCGCGGACGGCTTCTTCATGACCGGCGACATCGGCTTCATCGATGACCGCGGCTACGTACAGATCGTCGGCCGCAACAAGGACATGATCATCAGCGGCGGCTTCAACGTGTACCCCAAGGAGCTGGAGGAAATCCTCGACACCTTGCCCGGCGTGGCCGAATCGGCGGTGATCGGCGTGCCGCACCCGGACTTCGGCGAGGGTGTGACCGCCGTGCTGGTGGCCAGCACGGGCCAGGCGCCGAGCGAGGCGCAGGTGCTTGCCGCGCTGGACGGCAAGCTGGCGCGCTTCAAGCAGCCCAAGCGGGTGATGGTGGTCGACGCGCTGCCGCGCAACGTGATGGGCAAGGTGCAGAAGAATGTGCTGCGCGAGCAGTTCAAGGCGTTGTATTCCTGATCGCAGAAGCCGCTCTGTAGGAGCAGGCCATGCCTGCGATCGCGCGCAGGGCGTTCTTGCGTAGGATGGGTGGAGCGCAGCGATACCCATGCCGCCCGGTGCGCATGCGTTGATGGGTATCGCTGCGCTCCACGCCATCCTACGTCGTGCCTCCCGGCAGACTCTACGGCGCTCGCGAACAGCTCAACGCCGGTATCCCCTTGTAGGAGTGGGCCATGCCCGCGATCGCGCGCATGGCGCGCACCTGCAGGTCTGCGCCGGAATGAAAAAGCCCCGCATCAGCGGGGCTTTTTCATGTCGCGGCAAGCAATCAGCGAACAGTCACCACCACCTTGCCGACCGCCTTGCGCTGGCCGAGGTGGTTGATCGCGTCGGCCGCCTGTTCCAGCGGGTAGGTCTGGGACACCAGCGGCTTGATCTTGCCTTCGGCGAACCAGGCGAACAGCTGCTGGAAGTTCGCTGCGTTGTCCTGCGGCTGGCGCTGGGCGAAGGAGCCCCAGAACACGCCGACCAGCGAGGCGCCCTTGAGCAGGGTGAGGTTGGCTGGCAGCGACGGGATGGTGCCGCTGGCGAAGCCGACCACCAGCATGCGGCCGTTCCAGGCGATGGAGCGGAAGGCTTCCTCGAACAGGTCGCCGCCCACCGGGTCGTAGATCACGTCCACGCCCTGGCCGCCGGTGAGTTCCTTGAGCTTGTCCTTCAGGCTGCCTTCGCTGTAGTTGATCAGCACGTCGGCGCCGGCGGCCTTGGCCACTTCGAGCTTGGCTTCGCTGCTGGCGGCGGCGATGACCTTGGCGCCCATGGCCTTGCCGATCTCAACGGCGGCCAGGCCCACGCCGCCGGAGGCGCCGAGCACCAGCAGGGTCTCGCCCGGCTGCAGGTTGGCGCGCTGTTTGAGCGCGTGCATGGAGGTGCCGTAGGTCATGCCGAAGGCGGCGGCGCTGGCGAAGTCCATGCCGTCGGGAATCGGCATCACGCTGTAGCCGGGCACCGCCACTTCCTCGGCGAAGCTGCCCCAGCCGGTCAGCGCCATCACGCGGTCGCCGGGTTTCACATGGCTGACTTTCTCACCGACCGCGCCGACCACGCCGGCCGCCTCGCCACCCGGGGAGAACGGGAAGGGCGGCTTGAACTGGTACTTGCCCTCGATGATCAGGGTGTCGGGGAAGTTCACCCCGGCGGCATGGACCTGCAGCAGGACTTCGTTCTTCTTCGGCTCGGGGCTGGCGATGTCTTCCAGCACCAGGGTTTCGGCGGGGCCGAAGGCTTTGCACAGCACGGCTTTCATGAGGACGTACTCCGTTGGAGGTTCTTATTTGTGAGTAGAGGGCCAGTGTAGGAGCGCGGGCACAGGGGGCAAATCACCATGGCCTGGGCTTATGCCCCGATATAGCTTGGGCGGCGGCGCGAGTGTGGCTATCCTTTGCCCATCGAATCCGGAGACATCGCCTTGAGAGCTTTCCTCGCCCTGTTGCTGGCCTTTTCCTTCAGTACCTTCGTCATGGCTTCCGAATCCGAGGAAGCCAAGCCGGAAGACGCCAACAAGCCCGTGTTCATCGACCTTACCCCGGCGCTGGTGGGCAACTATGGCAGCGGTCCGCGCCTGAAGTACTTCAAGGCCGACATCGCGCTGAAGGTCACCGGCAAGGAGGCCTCCGAGAAGGTCGAACACCACGAGCCGCTGATCCGCAACCAGTTGGTTATGCTGTTCGCCCAGCAGACCGACGACTCCCTCGGCAGCGTCGACGGCAAGGAGAAACTGCGCCAGGAAGCCCTCAAGCAGGTGCAGACCGCCCTCCAGCAGGAGGAAGGCAAGCCGCTGGTGGACGACCTGCTGTTCAACAACCTGATCGTCCAGCCCTGATCCCCTCCGGGCTGCGCCTGCATGAGAGCGCCTCATGCAGGCCAAGCGACACCCGGCTGCGGCTGCTCGCCGCAATGCCGGGCTGAAAGCCCCGCCTCCCAAGGTGCGTAGGAAATTTCCGGCGCACGCCTGACCTGAATCAAACCCCGTTTACCGCTGGTCGCCGAACATCCCCTCATGATCCGCTCGAATTCGAGCGCCTGGACAAAGGGGAAATCGGATGACAGGAAAGGCAAAAAGCTGGCGCACCCGCGGTATCGCGGTGCTCGTGTTGGCCGTGCTCGCCGCGCTGGCCTGGCAGACGTTCAAGCCGACGGGGCTGCCCGAAGGTTTCGCCAGTGGCAATGGGCGCATCGAGGCCACCGAAGTCGACGTGGCCACCAAGCTGCCCGGCCGCGTGGCGGAAATCCTGGTGGACGAAGGCGACTTCGTGAAGGCCGGCGACGTGGTGGCGAAGATGGACACCCAGGTGCTCCAGGCCCAGCTCGCACAGGCCCAGGCGGAAGTGCGGCGGGCGCAGAACGCCCAGCTCACCGCCGAGTCCCTGGTGGCCCAGCGCACCAGCGAGAAGTCCACCGCCGAAGCGATAGTCGCGCAACGCCAGGCGGAACTGACCGCCGCGCAGAAGCGCTTCACCCGCACCGAACAGCTGGTCAAACGCAACGCCCTGCCGCAGCAGCAACTGGATGACGACCGCGCCACCCTGCAGAGCGCCCAGGCGGCGCTGGCCGCGGCTCGCTCGCAGGTGGTCTCGGCGCAGGCCGGCATCTCTGCCGCGCGCTCCCAGGTGATCGAGGCGCAGTCGGCCATCGAGGCCGCCACCGCGAGCACCGTGCGCCTGCAGGCGGACATCGACGACAGCCTGCTCAAGGCCCCGCGCAACGGCCGCGTGCAGTACCGCGTGGCACAGCCGGGCGAAGTGCTGGCGGCCGGCGGCAAGCTGCTCAACATGGTCGACCTGGCCGACGTCTACATGACCTTCTTCCTGCCCTCGGGCCAGGCCGGCAAGGTCGCTCTGGGCCAGGAAGTGCACCTGGTGATCGACGCCGTGCCCGAGTACGTGATCCCGGCCAAGGTGTCCTACGTCGCCAGCGTCGCGCAGTTCACGCCCAAGACCGTGGAGACCGCCAACGAGCGCGAAAAGCTGATGTTCCGGGTCAAGGCGCGCCTCGATCCGGGCCTGCTGGAGAAGTACATCACCTACGTGAAGACCGGCGTGCCGGGCATGGCCTACCTGCGTCTCGACCCGCAGGTGCAGTGGCCGGCTGAGCTGCAGATCAAGGTCCCGCAATGAACGCCGCCGACTGCGTGGCCCGTCTGGCTGGCGTCTCGCTGCGCTACGGCGAGACCCGCGCAGTGGACGACGTCACCCTGGAAATCCCGGCCAACCGCATGGTCGGCCTGATCGGCCCGGACGGCGTCGGCAAGTCCAGCCTGCTGGCGCTGCTGGCCGGTGCGCGGAAGATGCAGGACGGCGAAATCCAGGTGCTCGGCGGCGACATGCGCGATGCGCGCCACCGCCGCGCCGTGTGCCCGCGCATCGCCTACATGCCGCAGGGCCTGGGCAAGAACCTCTATCCGACGCTCTCGGTGTTCGAGAACGTCGATTTCTTCGGCCGCCTGTTCGGCCACGACAAGGCCGAGCGCGAGCGGCGCATCGCCGACCTGCTGCACAGCACCGGCCTTGCGCCCTTCGCCGAGCGCCCGGCGGGCAAGCTCTCCGGCGGCATGAAGCAGAAGCTCGGGCTGTGCTGCGCGTTGATCCACGACCCTGACCTGCTGATCCTCGACGAGCCCACCACCGGCGTCGACCCGCTGTCGCGCAACCAGTTCTGGGAGCTGATCGCGCGCATCCGCACTGGCCGCGAAGGCATGAGCGTACTGGTGGCTACCGCCTACATGGAGGAGGCCGAGCGTTTCGACCACCTGGTGGCGATGGACGACGGCAAGGTGCTCGCCACTGGCACGCCCGCCGAATTGCGCGCGCACACCGGTACGCAGAATCTCGAAGAAGCCTTCATCGCGTTGTTGCCCGAGAGCAAGCGCGCCGGTCACCACAAGCTGGTGATTCCACCGCGGCCGCAGCCTGACGGCGCGCCGCAGATCGCCATCGAGGCCGAGGGGCTGACCTGCCGCTTCGGCGATTTCGTCGCGGTGGACCGCGTCAGCTTCCGCATCGAGCGCGGGGAAATCTTCGGCTTCCTCGGCTCCAACGGCTGCGGCAAGTCCACCACCATGAAGATGCTCACCGGCCTGCTGCCCGCCAGCGAGGGTACCTGCGCGCTGTTCGGCCAGCCGGTGAACGCCAATGACATGGAGACCCGTCGGCGCGTCGGCTACATGTCCCAGGCCTTCTCGCTGTACGCCGAGCTGACGGTGCTGCAGAACCTCGAACTGCACGCCAAGCTGTTTCACATCCCGCATGAGCAGATCGGCCCGCGCGTCGAGGAGATGCTCCAGCGCTTCGACCTGGGCAAGGTCAAGGGCGAGCTGCCCGACAGCCTGCCGCTGGGTATCCGCCAGCGCCTGTCGCTGGCCGTGGCGGTGATCCACAAACCGGAAATCCTGATCCTCGACGAGCCCACCTCGGGCGTCGACCCGGTGGCCCGCGACGGTTTCTGGGAGCTGATGGTGGAGCTGTCGCGCAACGACGGCGTGACCATCTTCATCTCCACCCACTTCATGAACGAGGCCGAGCGCTGCGACCGCATCTCGCTGATGCATGCCGGCAAGGTGCTCGACAGCGATACACCGCAGGGCTTGATCGACAAGCGTGGCCTGCCGACCCTGGAAGCCACCTTCATCGCCTACCTGGAAGAGGCCGCCGGCAGCGCTCCGGTGGCCGACGCCACGCCGGCTCCCGAGCAGCCCGCCGAGTCCGCCCGCTACAAGGGCAGCGACCGCTTCAGCTGGTTGCGCCTGTTCAGCTATGCACGCCGCGAGGCCATGGAACTGCGCCGCGACCCGATCCGCCTGACCCTGGCGCTGGTGGGCACGGCGCTGCTGATGTTCATCATCGGCTACGGCATCAACATGGACGTCGAGGACCTCAGCTACGCGGTGCTCGACCGCGACCAGACCACCACCAGCCAGGCCTATGCGCTGAACATTTCCGGCTCGCGCTACTTCATCGAGAAGGCGCCGATCCAGAACCCCGAGGAGCTGGAGCGGCGCCTGCGCAGCGGTGACATCAGCCTGGCCGTGGAGATCCCACCGAATTTCGGCCGTGACTTGAAGCGCGGCGCCGACCCGGCCATAGGCGTGTGGATCGACGGCGCCATGCCGACCCGCGCCAACACCGTGCTCGGCTATGTGCAGGGGCTGCACGCCAGCTACCTGGCCGACCTCGCGCGGCAGAGTGGCAGCAGCGCCGCCAGCGCGGCGGCGAGCACCGAGGTGCGCTTCCGCTACAACCCGGACGTGGAGAGCCTCAAGGCCATGGTGCCGGCGGTGATCCCGCTGCTGCTGATCATGATTCCGGCGATGCTTACCGCCCTGGGCGTGGTGCGCGAGAAGGAGCTGGGCTCGATCACCAACCTCTACGTCACCCCGGTCACGCGCCTGGAGTTCCTGCTCGGCAAGCAGCTGCCCTACATCGGCATGGGCATGATCAACTTCGTGCTGATGCTGGCCATGGCCGTGCTGCTGTTCCAGGTGCCGCTCAAGGGCAGTTTCCTGGCGCTGCTGATCGGTGCGTTCCTCTACGTGGTGACCAGCACCGGCCTCGGCCTGTTGCTCTCGACCTTCATGAAGAGCCAGATCGCTGCGGTGTTCGGTACCGCGATCGCCACCATGATCCCGGCGATCCAGTTCTCCGGGCTGATCCATCCGGTGTCGTCGCTCGAAGGTGCGGCAGCGGTGATCGGCCAGCTCTACCCGACCTCGCACTTCCTGATCGTCAGCCGAGGCGCCTTCTCCAAGGCGCTGGGTTTTGCCGACCTGTGGGTCTACTACCTGCCGTTGCTGGCGATGGTGGTGGTGCTGACGCTGCTCAGCGTGGCCTGCCTGAAGAAGCAGGAGGTCTGAGATGAACAAGCTGGCGAACATCTTCAACCTCGGCATCAAGGAATTCCGCAGCCTGGGCCGCGACTACGCAATGCTGATCCTGATTGCCTGGGCCTTCACCCTGGGCGTCTACAGCTCGGCCACCGGCGTGCCGGAAACCCTGCACCACGCGCCGATCGCCATCGTCGACGAGGACCAGTCGCAGCTCTCCTCGCGCATCGTCAACGCCTTCCAGCCGCCGTATTTCCGGGTGCCGGAAATGATCGGCCACGCGCAGATGGACCGCGGCATGGACGTCGGCCTGTACACCTTCACCCTGGACATCCCGCCGGACTTCCAGCGCGACGTGCTGGCCGGGCGGCAGCCGGCGATCCAGGTCAACGTCGATGCTACGCAGACCGGTCAGGCCTTCTCCGGCGCCGGCTACATCCAGAACATCGTCGGCACCGAGGTCAGTGAATTCGTCAGCCGTTACCGCGCCGAGGCGGCTATGCCGGCGGAGCTGGCGGTGCGTATGGAATTCAACCCGAACCTGACCCAGGCCTGGTTCGGCGCGGTGATGGAGGTGATCAACCAGATCACCATGCTGTCGATCATCCTCACCGGCGCCGCGCTGATCCGCGAGCGCGAGCACGGCACGGTGGAACACCTGCTGGTGATGCCGCTGACCGCGTTCGAGATCATGATGGCCAAGGTCTGGTCCATGGGCACCGTGGTGCTGGTGGCGGCGGCGATCTCGCTGCAACTGGTGGTGCGCGGCTGGCTGGACGTTCCGATCAGCGGTTCGGTGGGGCTGTTCCTGCTGGGCGCGGCGCTGCACCTGTTCGCCACCACCTCCATGGGCATCTTCATCGGCACCGTGGCCCGCTCGATGCCGCAACTTGGGTTGCTGGTGATCCTCACCCTGATGCCGCTGCAGATTCTTTCCGGCGGCACCACGCCGCGCGAGAGCATGCCGGAGCTGGTGCAGAACATCATGCTGGCAGCGCCGACCACGCACTTCGTCAGCCTGGCCCAGGCGATCCTCTATCGCGGCGCGGACCTGTCGATCGTCTGGCCGCAATTGCTGGCCATCGTCGGGATCGGTGCGGCTTTCTTCTTCGGCGCGCTCTGGCGCTTCCGTCGGACCATCGGGCAGATGGCCTGACACGCTCCTACAGTGGAGAGTCCATGCCGGGCCTGAGGGGTCAGGAAAGCGTGCGCTCGGCCATATCCACCGGCCACACGCACGTCTGGTTGCGGCCCTTGTGCTTGGCCGCGTAGAGCGCCTGGTCAGCCTGGGCGATCAGCTGATCCGGCTCGGCGTCCTGCCCCGGCGTGGCGATGGCCAGGCCGATACTCACGGTCAGTCGTCCCAGCTCAGCGGACGGGTGCGCGATGCCCATCTGGGCCACGCGCTGGTGGACGCGCGCGGCGACATGACTGGCGCCTTCCAGCCCGGTGTCGGTGAGGATGATGACGAACTCTTCGCCACCATACCGGCAAGCCACATCGCCTTCGCGTTGCAGGCATTCCTGCAGGCAACTGGCGAGGCGCCGCAGTGCGTCGTCGCCGGCCAGGTGGCCGAGGCAGTCGTTGAAGCGCTTGAAATGGTCGACGTCGAGCATCAGTACCGCCAGCGGCGCGTCGGCGCGGCGCAGGCGGCGCCATTCGCTCTGCAGCTGGCGGTCGAAATAGCGGCGGTTGAACAGGCCGGTGAGGCCGTCCTGCTGCGAGAGCTTGTGCAGCTGCGCTTCCAGTTGCAGGCGCTCGCTGTTGTCGCGGGCCACGGCGATCAGGTAGTCGCGGTCGCCCTGGTGGATCAGCTGGGTATTGATCTCCGCCGGCTGCAGGCTGCCGTCGCGGCGCTGCATCTCGCGCTGGAAGATCATCGACAGGTTCAACCGATGCGCCTGCTGCACCAGCTGGAGCCAGGCGTGGAAGCCGGGGATCAGCCGCTCCGGGTCATCGCGCAGCAGGTGGCGGAACTCCTCGGCACTGTAGCCCAGGCCGTTGTAAGTGGCGCGGTTCATGTGCAGCAGCTCGCGCTGTTGCAGGTCGAAGATGAACAGCGCGTCACGGCTGGAGTCGGTGAGGTCCAGCGCCAGTTGTAGCCGTTCGCGGCTGTCGCGCAGATGTGCTTCCACCGACTGGCGTTGCTCCGCTTCCTGGCTGAGCAACTGGTTGCTGGCGCTCAGCGCGGTGGCTCGGCGGGCGTTCTCGCGGGCGAGGAACAGCGCCGCCACCAGCAGCAGGCTGATGGCCACGCCGCTGCCGAACACCACCATCGGCAACGGCGTGGACAGTGATTGCACGAGAGCCGGAGTGGGGCTGAGCTCCAGCTCGAAGCTGCGGTTGTTGAGCAGTCGTAGCGGCACCTGCAGGGTCTGTTCGGCATCGCCGGCGGGCTGGTCGCGCACGTAGAGTGGCCGGCCGTGCTCCAGCAGGCGCACGCTGAACAGGTGGTTGTCCGCCTGCCTGAGCAGGTTGTCCATCAGCGGGCCGACGCGGAAGACGCCCTGCATGAAGCCGTCGAACTGCAGCTGGTTGTTGGCATCGCGCAGGTAAACCGGGGTGTAGAGCACGAAGCCGCGCCCGCCCTGGACCAGCTCCACGCTGTCGCTCAGGCGTGGCTTGCCGCTGTCGCGGGCGGACATCGCCGTCGCGTAGTTGGGGTGCTGCGGGGAAAGCCGGAAGTTCAGCGCCGCCTCGTTGCCCTGCAGGGGTTCCAGCCAGCGGATGCGCAGCTCCGGGTCGGCCCACTGGATCGACTGGTAGCCGGGGAAGCTGCGCACGTAGAAGCGCGCGTCCAGCTCCCATTCCGCGCGGGGCATGCGGCCGTGGTGGGTCCACAGCTGGGCGAGCAGGTCCAGGCCCTGGACCTGCTCGTGGAGGTTGGCTTCCAGCTGGTGCGCGAGGCTGCGCCCCTGGTAGGTCAGGCGCTCCTGTACGCGCTGCCGCTCGCTGCTCGCCAGTTCTTCACCCAGCCAGGCACTGGCAAGCAGGAGCACGCAGAGCAGACCGCCAAGCCCGAGGTAGGAAGCTAGTGAGGACTGAAGGCGGTGCATGCGGCGAATTCCGGGGGCTTCAGTAACCTAATAGCACAGTGCCTCTACTTGTGCGCCAGGCCGACGACGATCGCCCACTGTTCGGCAGTGACCGGCATCACCGACAGGCGGCTGCCCTTTTGCACCAGGGGCAATTCTTCCAATCCAGCCTGCGCCTTGAGCGTGCCCAGCGGCAGCACCGAGCGAAAGGCCTCGACGAAGCTCACGTCGCGGGCCGTCCAGGGGTTCTTCTCGTCGCTGGCCTTGGGGTCGTGATAGTGGCTTTTCGGGTCGAGCGCGGTCGGGTCGGGGTAGGGCTCGCCGTCGATCTGCGCGATGCCGGCGATGCCCGGCTCGGGGCAACTGGAGTGGTAGAAGAAGAACAGGTCGCCCGGCTGCATGCTGCGCATGAAGTTGCGTGCCTGGTAATTGCGCACGCCGTCCCAGCGCGCGGTTTTCAGGCGCTGCAGGTCGTGGATCGAGAGTTCGTCGGGCTCGGATTTCATCAGCCAGTAAGCGCGTGCCATCCGCGAGGGTCTCCTTGTGCGTGGCGGGTAATGATCTTTTCTGATTTGGCTAAGGGTAGGCGGGTAGGCGTTTCCCTGCGACAAGCTGCCGGCTCGCCGGAAACAAATTGTAGGAAGAAGATGTAGGAATACCGGCATGAACATTGCCTGAAAGTGCCGGAAGTTTTGGGGGCGACTGCTCCTCCGACGATCGGTTGGCGTCAGAATTGCGAGAAGCTTTTCATTGTCGGAGAATGCCGCCGTTTTTAGCTTGGCCTGCCGGACGGATAAAAAAACCACCGCCGGCCATCGTTGACAGTTTGCCTGGAAGGGGGAGGCAATCGATGAAACGCAAGCCTGATCTTTTGTGGGTGTTGGTAATACTTTTCGGTCTGGGTGTCGTCACTACCGGTTACACCCAGAGCCTGTGGGAACAACGCCAGGGCAACGCCCCGGTGCAGGTCACCCAGCAGCCCTGATCCAGGGGATTGCTGCCGCCACGGTTATCGCAAGGAACGCGATGCCGTCGCGAGACGGCCATACCAGCCGCCGTCCGTCACTATGCCCATCAGCGGCACATCCCAGCTCGCCAGTTCCAGCTTGTCGACCTTCTGGCACTCGTGCGCCAGGCCCAATAGCGTCGGTTTCTGCCAATTTTTGCGCATGCCCAGGTAGGCCAGGGTCCGGTCGTAGAACCCCTTGCCCATCCCCAGGCGGCCGCCCTGCGGGTCAAAACCGACCAGCGGTAGCAGCAGCAGGTCCAGCGCCCAGGCAGGGCGCTGGCGCCCGCGGTCGGCCTGCGGTTCGGCGATGTTGAAGCGGTTGCGTACCCAGCGCTCGCCGATGCCTACCTGCTGAAAGGTCATGTGCGTGCGCGGCCAGTCGGAGAGCACCGGCAGGTAGGTCGCCTTGCCGCGCTTCTGCGCAGCCTTCATCAGCGGGCGCGGGTCGATTTCGCCGTCAGCCGGCAGGTACAGGGCGATATGCTTCGCCCGGCGGAACAGCGGGTGCTGCGCGAGCTGGCGATACAGGGCCTGGGCGGCGAGGCGTTGCTGAAGGGGAGTGAGCGCGCGTCTGGCCTGGCGCAGCTGGCGGCGCAGGGCAGGGCGGGAAAGACCATCGGAGTGAATCATGGAAGGGTAAAGCTCCCCGGACATGCCGCTGTCGGGTTAGCCCTTGAACCCGAGAGTTCAAGGTGGTGGTTGCAGTAGGCTTTAAGGCTTTCCGTCGTGCGGACATGCACACCAGCCCAACTGGCAACCCCCGTTGTTGCAATTATCGGCTCAGGGACATCACCGACTGGCAAACACACCAGGGAGCGAGGCGATTATACCCCAAGGAAATTTCCCTGGTCAGACTTCACCCTGGTCTTTATCGGTGGTAGGGGTGTCTGTGGTCAGGGCGCGATCCACGCGCTCGAGCAGTTCGCGCACGCGCTCACGGGTGGAGCCGCTGTCGTGCTCCACGCGCTCCTGCTTGTGCAGCAGGTCGTGGGTGATGTTCAGGGCCGCCATCACCGCGACACGGTCGGCACCGATCACTTTGCCGCTGGAACGGATCTCGCGCATCTTGCTGTCCAGATAGCGCGCGGCGCTTTCCAGGTTGACGCGCTCGTCCGCAGGGCACGCGATGCAGTACTCCTTGTCGAGGATTTGGACGTTCAGGGTATTCGACTGGCTCATGAGTCCTGCTCCAGGGCTTTAAGACGCAAAATCATCGCTTCGACCTTCTGCCGAGCCAAATCGTTCTTCTCGATCAGATGGGCGCGTTCTTCCCGCCAGCTTTTCTCGTTCGCCCGCAGCAGCCGGTTCTCGGCCTTTAGCTGTTCCAGGCGCTGGAGCAGCAGGTCGAACTTGGCGATCAGCGCGTGCAGGTCGGCGTCTTCCATGGGCTCTCGCTTGGGAGTTGCTTAAGTAATCGAGAACTATATAGGACTGCCGTGGGGGTGGGTCAACGCACGGCTGCCCGGCGCGTCGTCACATGGTCTTGCGGTGTGCGCCGGTGCTAGGATAACGGACCATATTCTATGCGCGGCGCCTGATGGCGCCTAGCCGTCACCCGGGTTCGATCATGTCCACTTCCAGCTCCGCCTATACCGCCTTCGCCGCCCTGCTCGCCGAGGCCGCCCTGCCCATTTCCCCCGCCGAACTGCACGGCCACCTGCTCGGCCGCGTCTGCGCCGGGTCTGGTTTCGACCAGGGCGAATGGCTGCAGGCCGCCGGTGAACTTCTCGGCGGCGAGCCGGGCGAGCGCCTGGGCGCGGCCTTGGGCGGCCTGCTGGGCATGGTCCAGCAGGATTTCAGCCAGGGCGAGATGGCCGTGGTGCTGATGCTGCCCAATGACGATGCGCCGCTGGCCGAGCGCGCCGTGGCCCTGGGCCAGTGGTGCCAGGGCTTCCTCGCCGGCTTCGGCCTGGCGCTGCGTTCCCCCAGCCTGTCCGACGAAGCCGACGAAGTGCTGCAGGACATCGCCGCCATCGCCCAGGTCGGCGGCCAGCTGGAAGAATCCGAAGACGGCGAGGCCGACTACATGGAAGTGCAGGAGTACCTGCGCGTCGCCCCGCTACTGCTGTTCTCCGAATTCGGCAAGGTGCCGGCACCGGCCGAGAAACCCTCCCTGCATTGAGGTCGCGCATGATCCGTATCGCCAAGTCGGAATACGCCCGTCGTCGCAAGGCGCTGATGGCGCAGATGGAACCCAACAGCATCGCCATTCTCCCGGCGGCGCCGATGTACATCCGCAACCGCGACGTCGAGCACGTCTACCGCCAGGACAGCGATTTCCAGTACCTCACCGGCTTCCCCGAGCCGGAAGCGGTGATGGCGCTGATCCCCGGCCGCGAGCATGGCGAGTACGTGCTGTTCTGCCGCGAGCGCGATCCGGAGCGTGAACTCTGGGACGGCCTGCGCGCCGGCCAGGACGGTGCCATCGGCACCTTCGGCGCCGACGACGCCTTCCCCATCGGCGATATCGACGACATCCTTCCCGGCCTGATCGAGGGCCGCGACCGCGTGTACTACGCGCTGGGCGCCAACCAGGAATTCGACCGCCGGCTGATGGACTGGATCAACGTGATCCGCTCCAAGGCGCGCCAGGGTGCGCAGCCGCCGAACGAGTTCGTCGCCCTCGACCACCTGCTGCACGACCAGCGCCTGTACAAGAGCGCCGGCGAGGTGAAGGTGATGCGCTATGCCGCGGAAGTCTCCGCCGGTGCGCACATCCGCGCCATGCAGGCCTGCCGTCCGGGCCTCTACGAGTTCCACCTGGAAGCAGAACTGGAATACGCCTTCCGCCTGGGCGGCGCGAAGATGCCGGCCTACGGCTCCATCGTCGCCACCGGCCGCAACGCCTGCATCCTGCACTACCGGGAGAATGACGCGCAGATCAAGGACGGCGACCTGATCCTGATTGACGCCGGCTGCGAGATCGACTGCTACGCCAGCGACATCACCCGCACCTTCCCCGCCAGCGGCACCTTCAGCCCCGAGCAGAAGGCCATCTACCAGCTGGTGCTGGATGCCAACATGGCGGCCTTCGACTACATCGCTCCGGGCCGCCACTGGAACGAAGCCCACGAGGCCACCGTGCGGGTCATCACCGCTGGCCTGGTGGAGCTGGGCCTGCTCAAGGGCGACGTCGACGAGCTGATCGAGCGCGAAGCCTACAAGGCCTTCTACATGCACCGTGCCGGCCACTGGCTGGGCATGGACGTGCACGATGTCGGCGAGTACCGCGTCGGCGGCGAATGGCGCGTGCTCGAACCGGGCATGGCGATGACCGTCGAGCCGGGCATCTACATCTCCCCGGACAACACCGACGTGCCGAAGAAGTGGCGCGGCATCGGCGTGCGCATCGAGGACGATGTGGTCGTGACCAAGACCGGCTGCGAAGTGCTGACCAATGGCGTGCCGAAAACCGTCGCCGAGATCGAAGCGCTGATGGCCGAGGCCAAGGCCCAGGCCGCCTGACATGCAACGTACGCAACTGGCCATCATCGGTGGCGGACTCGTCGGCGCAAGCCTTGCGCTGATCCTCCAGGCCGGCGCCCGCGCGCGCGGCTGGCAGATCGTGCTGATCGAGCCCTTCGCCCCCGGCGATGCCTATCAGCCCAGCTATGACGCGCGTTCCTCGGCGCTGTCCTTCGGCAGCCGACAGATCTACGAGCGCCTGGGGCTCTGGCAACAGATATCGCAGCGCGCCGAACCCATCACCCAGATCCACGTCTCCGACCGCGGCCGCTTCGGCGCCGCGCGCCTGACGGCGGTGGAAGAGGGCGTTCCCGCTCTCGGCTACGTGGTGGAGAACGCCTGGCTCGGCCAGTGCCTGTGGCATGCGCTCGATCCGGAAGTGGTTAGCTGGCGCTGCCCGGCCGAAGTGCGCCGGATGGATGCACTGGGCAACGGCTACCGCCTGACCCTGGACGACGACTCGCAGCTCGACTGCGACCTCGCCGTGCTGGCCGACGGCGGCCGCTCCGGGCTGCGCGAGCAGCTGGGCATCAACGTGCGCTCCTCGTCCTACGGGCAGACCGCGCTGATCGCCAACATCAGCCCGTCCGAGGCCCATCGCGGGCAGGCCTTCGAACGCTTCACCGAAAACGGCCCGCTGGCCCTGCTGCCGCTACCGGAAAACCGCTGCGCGCTGGTCTGGACCCGCAACGGCAGTGACGCCGAGCGCCTGCGCGAGCTGTCCGACGCGGCCTTCCTGGCCGAACTGCAGGACGCCTTTGGCTATCGCCTGGGCACCTTGCGCCAGGTTGGCGTGCGCTATGGCTACCCGCTGAGCCTGACCGAGGCCGACGAGCAGATTCGCCCGCACCTCGTCGTGCTGGGCAACGCCGCCCACAGCCTGCATCCGATTGCCGGGCAGGGCTTCAACCTGTCGCTGCGCGATGCCAAGGCCCTGGGCGATTGCCTGTTGCAGGAAGAAGCCGCGCCGGGCGATTTCGCCGTGCTGCAGCGCTACCTGGATGGCCAGCGCCTGGACCAGCAGATGACTGTCGGTTTCTCCGACCGCGTCACCCGCCTGTTCTCCAATGCCCAGCCGTTGCTGGCCACCGGCCGCAACATCGGCCTGCTCGGCCTCGACCTGCTGCCACCGGCCAAGCGCTGGTTCGCCCGCCAGGCCATGGGCCTGGGCGCCCGACCGGTCTGAGTCGATGCAAGCACGCAAGAGTCCGCACCGCGCCCGCCTGCTGCGCATCGGCCTGAACCTCTACCCGCCTTACCTCGGCGCCGGAGTGCGAGTGCGCCACATCAGCGCGGATTTCCGCGAGATCCGCGTGAAGATGGGCCTGAACCTGTTCAACCGCAATTACGTCGGCACGCAGTTCGGCGGCAGCCTGTACAGCATGACCGACCCGTTCTTCATGCTGATGCTGATGGAGAACCTGGGGCGCGACTACATCGTCTGGGACAAGGCGGCCAACATCGAATTCGTCAGCCCCGGCAAAGGGCCGGTGTATGCCGATTTCCGTATCGACCAGCACCTGCTTGACGACATCCGCGAGCAGACCGCCACGGGCGAGAAATACCTGCCGCGCCTGCACGCCGAAGTGCGTGACGGCGAAGGCACTCTGGTGGCGCGGGTGCAGAAGACCCTGTACGTCCGGCTCAAGCCGCGCGCGCGGCAGGCCGCTTGAATTTCGATGCCCGCGCAGGTGCTGCGCGGGCCGCTGAAGAAGGAACGCACATGCACGCGGATCTGGTTATCGTCGGGGCGGGAATGGTCGGCAGCGCGCTGGCCCTGGCCCTGGAAGGCAGCGGGCTGGATATCCTGCTGCTGGACGGCTCGCCGCTGAGCGTCAAGCCGTTCGACCGCGAAGCGCCCTTCGAACCGCGCGTCAGTGCGCTGTCCGAGGCCAGCCGGCGCATCCTCCAGCGCCTGCACGCCTGGGACGGCATCGCCGCACGGCGCGCCGAGCCCTACTGCGAGATGCAGGTGTGGGACGGCTCGGGGACCGGGCAGATCCACTTCAGCGCCGCCAGCGTGCATGCCGAGATGCTCGGCCACATCGTCGAAAACCGCGTGGTACAGGACGCCCTGCTGGAGCGTCTGCATGACTCCGCCCTCGGCCTGCTGCCCAATGCGCGCCTGGAGCAGCTGCGCCACTCCGGCGACGACTGGCTGCTGAGCCTTTCCGACGGCCGCGAAATCCGTACACCCCTGGTAGTCGCCGCCGACGGCGCCAACTCCGCGGTACGCCGCCTGGCCGGCTGCGCCACCCGCGAGTGGGATTACCTGCACCACGCCATCGTCACCAGCGTGCGCTGCGAGAAGCCGCACCAGGCCACCGCCTGGCAGCGTTTCACCGACGACGGCCCGCTGGCCTTCCTGCCGCTGGCGAAGGAAGGCGACGCACACTGGTGCTCGATCGTCTGGTCGACCACCCCGGAGCAGGCGGAAAAGCTCATGGCGCTGGACGACGAAGGCTTCTGCAAGGCTCTGGGCCTCGCCTTCGAGCAGCGCCTGGGCGCCATCGAGCATGCCGACCGCCGCCTGTGCATCCCGCTGCGCCAGCGCCACGCCAAGCGCTACGTGGAGCCGGGGCTGGTGCTGATCGGCGACGCCGCGCACACCATCCACCCGCTGGCCGGGCAGGGCGTGAACCTGGGCTTCCTGGACGCCGCGGTGCTCGCCGAGGTGATCGAGCATGCCCACGCCCGTGGCGAGAACATTGCCGAGGAACGTGTGCTGAGCCGCTACGAACGTCGCCGTATGCCGCACAACCTGGCGATGATGGCGGCGATGGAAGGCTTCCAGCGCCTGTTCCAGGCCGACCCGCTGGCGGTGCGCTGGTTGCGCAACGCCGGGCTGCGCCTGGTGGACAAGCACCATGAGGCCAAGGGCGTGTTCGTGCGCCAGGCGCTGGGGCTGTCGGGGGACTTGCCGAATCTGGCGCGGGTGTGATCAGGGCGCCCGCGACCCCAAACCGCACCCCATCGAAACACCCCGACACAAACGCGCGGCTCGTTAGCAAATGAGGTTCCTTATCATTTGAGGGATATCTTTCCCGTAAAGGACACGCCCATGCTCGCGCGCAAAGGTCTTCTCGCCACCCTCCTGCTGGCCGCCCTCGGTAGCACCGCCCAGGCCGCCGACGAAGTGGTGGTCTACTCCTCGCGCATCGACGAGCTGATCAAGCCGGTGTTCGACGCCTACACCGAGAAGACCGGGGTGAAGATCAAGTTCATCACTGACAAGGAAGCGCCGCTGATGGCGCGGATCAAGGCCGAAGGCGCCAATACCCCGGCCGACCTGCTGCTCACCGTGGATGCCGGGAACCTCTGGCAGGCCGAGAAGATGGGCATCCTGCAGCCTTTCGATTCGCCGACCCTGGATGCCAACATCCCTCCGCAGTATCGCTCCGGCACCGACAGCTGGACCGGCCTGTCGCTGCGCGCACGGACCATCGCCTATTCGACCCAGCGGGTGAAGCCCGAGGAACTGTCGACCTACGAAGAGCTGGCCGATGCGAAGTGGGAAGGCCGCCTGTGCCTGCGCACCGCGAAGAAGGTCTACAACCAGTCGTTGACCGCGACCCTGATCGAGACCCATGGCGCCGAAAAGACCGAGGAAATCCTCAAGGGCTGGGTGAACAACCTGGCGACCGACGTGTTCTCCGACGACAACGCGCTGCTGCAGGCCATCGCCGCCGGCCAGTGCGACGTCGGCATCGTCAACACCTACTACTACGGCCGTATGCACAAGGACTATCCGCAGCTGCCGGTGAAGCTGTTCTGGCCGAACCAGGGCGACCGTGGCGTGCACGTCAACCTGTCGGGCATCGGCCTGACCAAGCATGCGCCGCACCCGGAAGCCGCGAAGAAGCTGGTGGAGTGGATGACCGGGCCGGACGCCCAGTCGCTGTTCGCCGGCATCAACCAGGAATTCCCGGCCAACCCGAAAGTGGCGCCGTCGCAGGAAGTGGCGGCCTGGGGTGAGTTCAAGGCCGACAGCATCCCGGTGGAAATCGCCGGCAAGCGTCAGGCCGAAGCGATCAAGCTGATGGATCGCGCCGGCTGGAACTGACCGGAATCCGGCGCCTCAACGGGCGCCGGCATCGTCCGAATGGCTGACGGAGAGTGCCTTGCCCTCACCGCTCAGCAGGCAGATGAATTCGCCGTCGGACTGCTCGCCCCGACGCAGTTGCGCGACCAGCCGCTTGCTCGCCGTCTGACCGTCGACCGAGCCTTCATAGGCTTCCTCGCGGATCGAGCCCGGCTCGATCCAGGTCTGCTGCCAGCGCTCCTGCAGCTGCGGGTCCGCGGCGACCTTGCCGATGGCCATGGCCAGGCAGGATTCGACAGGGGTGGGTTCGTCGGCCAGGGCCAGGCTGCAGAGCGGCAACAGCAGCAGGCCGGACAGGCGGCAGAGTGACGACATGGGACTTTTTCCTTGGGGACGGCGGTGGCAGAGTGGCCGATTCGACCGCTGTACCTTGCGCTTTATCCCTGCCAGGTGAGGATCGGGCGAATTCGATTTCAATGAGGGAAATTTCCGACGGCAGCCCGGCGGCACTTCCCACGACCCCCTGATGTTCTGGAAACACCCAACGCATGCGCGCCAACCGCTGGTACCCCATCACTTTCGCCGTCGCCGCCCTGGTCCTGCTGCCCATCAGCGTCCTGCTGCTGAGCTGGGCCCAGATCGACCGCGAAATCTGGTCGCACCTGTGGGAAACCCAGATGACGCGCCTGCTGGGCAATACCCTGGTGCTGGTGGCCGGCGTGGGCGTTGGCGTGACCGTGCTGGGCGTCAGCCTGGCCTGGCTCACCAGCCTCTGCGAATTCCCCGGCCGGCGCTGGCTGGACTGGGCGCTGATGTTGCCCTTCGCGGTGCCTGCCTATGTGCTGGCGTTTGTCTTCGTCGGTCTGCTGGACTTCTCCGGCCCCGTGCAGACGCTGCTGCGCGAGTGGTTCGGCAGCGGCCTGCGGCTGCCGCGCGTACGCTCCACCGGCGGCGTGATCACGGTGCTGGTGCTGGTCTTCTATCCGTATGTCTACCTGCTCGCGCGAACCGCCTTCCTCGCCCAGGGACGCGGGCTCATGGAAGCGGCGCGGGTGCTCGGGTCGTCGCCGCTGGCGGCCTTCTGGCGCGTCGCCCTGCCGATGGCCCGGCCGGCCATCGGCGCTGGGCTGGCGCTGGCGATCATGGAGACCCTGGCGGATTTCGGCACCGTCTCGGTGTTCAACTTCGATACCTTCACCACTGCTGTCTACAAGACCTGGTACGGCTTCTACAGTCTCTCCAGCGCCACCCAGCTGGCCAGCCTGCTGTTGCTGTTCGTCATGCTGGTGCTGCTCGGCGAGCGCTACAGCCGTGGCCGCAGCGGCGTGCCCAACGAGCGTCCGCGCGGCGCGGCGCTTTACAGGCTGCACGGCTGGAAGGCGTTCGCCGCCAGCGCCTGGTGCCTGCTGGTGTTCGCCTGCGCCTTCGTCATCCCGGTGCTGCAGCTGGTGGTCTGGGTCTGGCAGAAGGGCCGCTTCGACCTCGATGAGCGCTACTGGGGCCTGATCCTGCACAGCCTCTACCTGGGCGGCTTCGCGGCGGTGCTGACGGTGGCCGTGGCGCTGCTGCTGGCTTTCGCCCGGCGCCTGTCGCCGACGCCGGCGGTGCGCTCGGCGGTGGGTATTTCCAACCTCGGCTATGCGCTGCCCGGCTCGGTGCTGGCGGTGGCGATCATGCTGGCCTTCAGCTGGCTGGACACTCACGCGGTGATCCCGCTCTCCGGCGCCCTGGGCGGTGCCGGCAAGCCGCTGCTGCTGGGCAGTCTCGGGGCGTTGCTGGTGGCCTACCTGATCCGTTTCATGGCGGTGGCCTACAACCCGCTGGAAGGCGCGCTCGCCAGGATTCGCCCGTCGCTACCGGAAGCGTCCCGCAGCCTGGGTGTCGGCGGCGCCGGCCTGTTCCTGCGCGTCTATCTGCCGCTGCTGCTGCCGGGTGCGCTGAGCGCCGCGCTGCTGGTGTTCGTCGACGTGCTCAAGGAGATGCCGGCGACCTTGCTCATGCGCCCGTTCGGCTGGGACACCCTGGCCGTGCGCGTCTTCGAGATGACCAGCGAGGGCGAGTGGGCGCGCGCCGCGCTGCCTGCGCTGACGCTGGTGCTGGTTGGCCTGTTCCCGGTGATCGGCCTGATCCGTCGCTCCGCGCGCCAGAGCGGTTCTTCGCGGCCCTGAGAATCGGCCGTCGGACAAGCTGTCCAGAGTCCTGCCATGCGACTACAATGCGCGCGTTTCGTGCGGGCCGTACTCGCGCTCCGCACCCGCCTCGCCCGGAAGGAGAACACCCATGGGACAGCGCACGCCGCTCTATGATTTGCACGTCGCCCTCGGCGCCAAGATCGTCGATTTCGGCGGTTGGGACATGCCGTTGCACTACGGTTCGCAAGTCGAAGAGCACCACCAGGTACGTCGCGATTGCGGCGTGTTCGACGTTTCCCACATGACCGTGGTGGACGTCACCGGTCCGCAGGCCAAGGAATACCTGCAGCGACTCCTGGCCAACGACGTCGAACGACTTCAGGTTCCGGGCAAGGCGCTGTACAGCGGCATGCTCAACGAACGCGGCGGGGTGGTCGACGACCTGATCGTCTACCTCGGCGTGTACGGTTATCGCGTGGTGGTCAACGCCTCCACCCGCGACAAGGACATGGCCTGGATGCAGGCCCACACCGAAGGCTTCGACGTCACCCTGACCGAGCGCGCGGACCTCGCGATGCTCGCCGTGCAGGGCCCCAACGCCCGCGACAAGACCGCCGAACTGGTCACCCCCTCGCGCGCCGCGCTGATCCGCGAACTCAAGCCCTTCCAGGGCAAGGCCGACGGTGACTGGTTCATCGCCCGCACCGGCTATACCGGCGAAGACGGCCTGGAAATCATGCTGCCGGCCGTTGAGGCGCAAGGCTTCCTCAACGACCTGGTCGGCGCCGGTATCTCCCCGGCGGGCCTGGGCGCACGCGATACCCTGCGCCTGGAAGCCGGGATGAACCTCTACGGCCAGGACATGGACGAAGACGTCACCCCGCTGGCCGCCAACATGGGCTGGACCATTGCCTGGGACCCCGAAGACCGCGACTTCATCGGCCGCAAGGCCCTGGAAGCGCAGAAGGCTGCCGGTGATGCGCCCAAGCTGGTCGGCCTGGTGCTGGAGGAGCGCGGCGTGCTGCGCGCCCACCAGGTGGTCCGCGTCGCCGGTGTTGGCGAGGGCGAGATCACCAGCGGCAGCTTCTCCCCGACGCTCGGCAAGTCCATCGCCCTGGCCCGCGTGCCGGCAGCCACCGGTGACCGCGCCGAAGTGGAAATCCGTGGCAAGTGGTACCCGGTTCGCGTCGTTCAGCCGAATTTCGTGCGTCATGGCAAAGCCCTGATCTAAATTGCATGATCTAACTTAGAAGAGGGCGGCATCGCCGCCCGTCGCCCAGTCCTCGAGGAACAACAAGATGAGCAATATCCCCGCCGACCTGCGTTACGCCGCCAGCCACGAGTGGGCGCGCCTGGAAGCCGACGGTACCGTGACCGTGGGCATCTCCGACCATGCTCAGGAAGCCCTGGGCGACGTGGTCTTCGTCGAACTGCCGGAAGTGGGCAAGACCCTCGCCGCCGGCCAGGAAGCCGGTGTCGTCGAGTCGGTGAAAGCCGCTTCGGACATCTACGCCCCGGTGGGCGGCGAAGTCATCGCCGTCAACGACGTGCTGGCCGACACCCCCGAAGAAGTGAACAACGACCCGTACGGTTCCTGGTTCTTCAAGCTCAAGCCGAGCAACCCGGCCGAGCTGGACAAGCTCCTCGACGCCGCCGGCTACCGCGCTGCCAGCGACGCCGACGCGTAAGACACTGCTGTAAACACAGGCCTCGACTCGTCGGGGCCTGTTCTTTTTTACGGACCGACCTTTCGAGACCGTGGCCATGTCGAACACCCCTTCGCTTTCCCAGCTGCACCAGCCTGATGCCTTCCTCGCCCGCCATCTGGGCCCCGACGCCGCCGAGCAGCAAGCCATGCTCGATACCCTCGGGCTCGGCAACCGCGACGACCTGATCGTGCAGACGGTGCCGCCGGCGATTCGCCTGAACCGGCCGCTGGACCTGCCGACCGCCCTCGACGAACAGGGCGCGCTGGCCAAGCTGAAGGGGTATGCGGGCAAGAACGAGCTGTGGACCAGCCTGATCGGCACCGGCTACTACGGCACCCTGACCCCGACAGTGATCCTGCGCAACGTGCTGGAGAACCCGGGCTGGTACACCGCCTACACCCCGTACCAGCCGGAGATCGCCCAGGGTCGTCTCGAATCCCTGCTGAACTTCCAGCAGATGACCATCGACCTCACCGGCCTGGACCTCGCCAGCGCCTCGCTGCTCGACGAGGCCACCGCCGCCGCCGAAGCGATGGCCCTGGCCAAGCGCGTGGCCAAGGCCAAGAGCAACCTGTTCTTCGTCGACGTGCATTGCCACCCGCAGACCATCTCCGTGGTGCAGACCCGTGCCGAAGCCTTCGGCTTCGACGTGGTGGTCGACGAGGTGGACAACCTCGGCCAGCACACCGTGTTCGGCGCGCTGCTGCAATATCCGGACACCCGTGGCGAAATCCGTGACCTGCGCGCGGTGATCGACGCGCTGCACGCCCAACAGGCCATCGCCTGCGTCGCCAGCGACCTGCTCGCGCTGCTGCTGCTCACCCCGCCGGGCGAGCTGGGCGCCGACGTGGTCCTGGGCAGCGCCCAGCGCTTCGGCGTGCCCATGGGCTACGGCGGCCCGCACGCGGCCTTCTTCGCCTGCCGCGACGACTACAAGCGCGCCATGCCCGGCCGCATTATCGGAGTGTCCAAGGACGCCCGCGGCAACACCGCGCTGCGCATGGCGCTACAGACCCGCGAGCAGCACATCCGCCGCGAGAAGGCCAACTCCAACGTCTGCACCTCGCAGGTGCTGCTGGCCAACATCGCCAGCCTGTACGCCGTGTACCACGGCTCGCAGGGCCTCAAGCGCATCGCCCAGCGCGTACACCGCCTGACCTCCGTGCTGGCCGCCGGCCTCGCCGCCAAGGGCCTGAAGCGGGTCAACCAGCACTTCTTCGACACCCTGACCCTGGATGTCGGCGCCCAGCAGCAGGCCATCCTCGAGCGCGCCCGCGCCGCCCGCGTGAACCTGCGTATCGTTGGCGAAGACCGCCTGGGCGTGAGCCTGGACGAGACCACCAGCGCCGCTACCCTCGCCAGCCTGTTCGACATCCTGCTGGGTGCCGGCCATGGCCTGGACGTCGCCCAGCTCGATGCCGGCAAGGTTGCCGACGGCATCCCCGCCGCCCTGCAGCGCAGCAGCGACTACCTGAGCCATCCGGTGTTCAATCGCCACCACAGCGAAACCGAGATGCTGCGCTACCTGCGCCAGCTCGAGGGCAAGGACCTGGCGCTGAACCAGTCGATGATCCCGCTGGGCTCCTGCACCATGAAGCTCAACGCCACCAGCGAGATGATCCCGATCACCTGGCCGGAATTCGCCAGCCTTCACCCCTTCGTGCCGCGCGAGCAGGCCGAGGGCTACCGCCTGATGATCGAGGAGCTGGAAAGCTGGCTGTGCGCGATCACCGGCTTCGACGCCATCTGCATGCAGCCCAACTCCGGCGCCCAGGGCGAGTACGCCGGCCTGCTGGCGATCCGCAAGTACCACGAGAGCCGTGGCGATGCGCACCGCAACATCTGCCTGATCCCGTCCTCGGCCCACGGCACCAACCCGGCCTCGGCGATCATGGCGAGCATGCGCGTGGTCATCGTCGAGTGCGACAAGGGCGGCAACGTCGACCTGGAGGACCTCAAGCGCAAGGCGGCCGAAGCCGGCGAGCAGCTGTCCTGCCTGATGATCACCTACCCATCGACCCACGGCGTGTACGAGGAAGGCATCCGCGAAATCTGCGAGGTCATCCACAGCCACGGCGGCCAGGTCTACATGGACGGCGCCAACCTCAACGCCCAGGTCGGCCTGGCGCGCCCGGCGGACATCGGCGCCGACGTGTCGCACATGAACCTGCACAAGACCTTCTGCATTCCCCACGGCGGTGGCGGCCCGGGCATGGGGCCGATCGGCGTGAAGAAGCACCTCGCGCCCTTCGTCGCCAACCACCCGGTGATCCGCATCGAAGGTCCGAACCCGCTGAACGGCGCTGTCAGCGCCGCGCCCTGGGGCAGCGCGAGCATCCTGCCGATCAGCTGGATGTACATCGCCATGATGGGCCCGCAGCTGGCCGACGCCACCGAAGTGGCGATCCTCAATGCCAACTACCTGGCCCAGCAGCTCGATGGCGCCTTCCCGGTGCTCTACCGTGGCCGCAACGAGCGTGTCGCCCACGAGTGCATCCTCGACCTGCGCCCGCTCAAGGCGCAGACCGGGATCAGCGAGGAAGACGTGGCCAAGCGCCTGATGGACTACGGCTTCCACGCGCCGACCATGTCCTTCCCGGTACCGGGCACACTGATGGTGGAGCCCACCGAGAGCGAGTCCAAGCATGAGCTGGACCGCTTCATCGAGGCGATGCTGTCGATCCGTGCGGAAATCGCCAAGGTCGAGACCGGCGAATGGCCGGCCGAGGACAACCCGCTCAAGCGCGCGCCGCACACCCTGGCGGACGTCACCGGGCTGTGGGACCGCCCCTACCAGATCGCCGAAGCGGTGACCCCGACCGAGCACACCCGCGCCTTCAAGTACTGGCCGGCGGTGAACCGCGTGGACAACGTCTACGGCGACCGCAACCTGTTCTGCGCCTGCGTGCCGGTGGATGACTACCGCGAGTGATCAGTGCGCCGAAGTGAACGTGCGCTGAACTGAAAAAGCCGCCTTCGGGCGGCTTTTTCATTGGGCTTTTCCCAGAAGCGAGCTTGCTCGCGAATGGAGTTCCCGGCGGCGCAGGCGCTGGGCGGGTTCGCGAGCAAGCTCGCTCCCACAGGCAAACCCTTAGCGCGGGCGTTCCCCTGTGGGAGCGCGCCATGCGCGCCATGCGCGCGATCGCGGGCATGGACCGCACCTACAGGTTGATTCCGGTGCGGACCGAGGCACGGCGTAGGATGGTGTGGAGCGCAGCGATACCCATCAACCGCCGCGCGCCGACAGCATGGGTATCGCTTAGGCTCCGCCAATCCTGCGTGCCGTTCGACGGCGCAACGTGGCGCTCGCGGCAGGCGCGTTTTCGAGACGGGCGCTGGTGCCTGCGGCGTGACTCAGGGCTTGAGCTGCAAGCGGCCGATCAGGCGGATCAGGAACACGAACAGCAGGATCATCAGTACGTTGCTGAGCATGCCGATCAGGTTGTAGACGGCCGAGGGCAGCAGCGAGTAGATCTCGAGGCCGACCACGCTGAGCAGGCGGCTGAGCAGCCAGAAACCTTCACTGACGATCAGCAGGATCAGGGTGATCTTCAACGGCTGGATGGGATCGTTCATGGGACACTCCGTGTCGTAGGCGGAGTGTCAGTAGAACACAGCCCGCACCACATGGCGTGGCCCGCGGCGAGCGCCATGGGCCACGCCGGTGGGTGTCACTGGGCGGGTGCGTCATCACGGCGGACGAGGATGGCGTTGGCCAGTTCCATGTCGCTGCGGTCCTGCAGCGCGGCGTCGTCGCTGCGCAGGCGGGTGAGGGCGGCTTCCAGGTAGGGGCCGCGGATGGCGCCGTCACTGGCGACGAAGGCGCTCGCATCGTCCTGCGCGGCGACGATCAGCTTGTCGTGCTTGAAGGTCAGGTAGGTCGACGCCGTGGTGGCGCCGGACGAGATGACGTCGCGCCAGAAGTCGCCGTCGGCCATGGCCGAGGCAACGGGCAGGGCGATCAGGGCAAAGGCCGTGGCCAGTTTCGCGGTACGCATCGGGTACACCTCCGCAAGGTCCGTGTACTGGTGAGAGGCGCGGCGACTGGCGGGAGTTCCAACTTTCCGGTGACGGCCTGCGCGAGCGGTCGCTCGCGCAGGCCGTTTCGATCAGCGCTGGGCGGCGAGGATTGCCGAGGCCAGCTCGGCATCGCTGGCTTGCGCCAGCGCAGGGTCGGCGCTGCGCATCTGCTGCAGCGTGGCTTCCAGGTAGGGGCCACGAATGGCGCCGTCGGTGGCGATGAAGCTGGCGGCGTCGTCCTGGGCCGGGCCGATCAGCTTGTGGTCGTCACGGCTGGTCAGGTAGCTTGAGGCGGTGGTGGCGCCGGAGGTCAGGATCGAGCGCCAGAAGTCGCGATCTTCGGCCATGGCACAGGTGAGGGGGAGCAGGGTGAGGGCTACGACAGCAGGGACAGAACGGCGACGCATGATGGTTCCTTGAGTGATTGCGCGCCACTCAGAGCATCGGAATATTCCGCGGTTCCATCCTGTCGTCGGAAATGTCTGTCGTCGGAGCTGCCGGTCTTCAGCGCTATCTGTCGCCGGAGCGATCACTCGCGCTTGAGCGAGGGATCGTCCGGGTTCTGCTGCTCCAGCTCTGCCGTAAGTTGCTGCACCTTCTGGAACTGCCCGGACTCACGCAGGTAGTCGAGCAGCACCAGGCGTGCCGCGCGGTTGGCCGGATGTTTCTGCAGCAGGATCTCCAGCTCGTGGCTGGCGCCGTCGGCATCCCCGCTGTCATGCAGGGCAATGGCCAGGACATAGCGGAGCTGGTCGTCGTCCGGGGCCAGGCGTACTGCTTCGCGCAGCTCCTTCAGGGCTTGCGGGCGTTGCCCCTGGCGGATCAGGGCGAGGCCGTTGACGTGGTGCAGCAGCCCGGATGCCGGGTTCTGGCGCAGGGCTTCGTCGAGCAGCTGGCGAGCGTCCGCCTGGCGCCCGTTGGCCTCCAGCCACTGGATCAGGGTGACCGTGGCCGGCAGGAATGCCGGGTTGCGGGCAATGGCGGCGCGCAGGGCGGGCTCCACCTTTTCCGGCCGGTTGGTGCGCTGGTAGAGCATGGCGAGGTTGAGGTTCGCCTCGGCGCGTTCGCTCAGGTCGTTCTGCACCGCCTCGTATTCGCCCAGGCCTTTGTCCAGCGCGGCGTCGAGACCGGAGCGGGCCTGTGGTGGCAGCTGCGCCAGTTGCCAGGCGGCGGCGATGCGGACGGCGCGGATCGGATCGGACAGCAGCGGCGCCAGCAGGGTCGGCAGCACCATGGCCTGCTGCGGGCCGTTGGCGAGCGGCAGGAGCACGTTGATGGCGGCGGTACGTACCTGCGGGTCGGCATCCTTCAGGGCCAGCGCGGCCAGTTCCAGCGAACGCTGGCTGGGATAGCTGGGCAGCTCGGCGATCAGCGTGGCGCGGCGGATCGCCGGCAGGCTGGCGTCGGCCAGCAGCAGATGCAGGGCGCGGGAGGCACCGGGCTTGCCATTTCGGGCTTTCCACAGGGTGTCGTCATAGCGCGGGACGGGATTGCTGGAGGCGTTGGCCTTGGCCGGTAGTTCACTGGCGTACCACTGGCGGAACTGGTCGCTGATCTTCTTCGCCGGGGTGTCCTTGTGGCAGGCCAGGCAGGCATCCGGTGCGCCGATGTGCCGCGCATGCGCTGGGTTGGGCAAGGTGAAGCCATGGTCGTGGCGGTAGTCGTTGACCATGTAGTAGCGCCCCGGCATGTGGCAGGACGTGCACTGCGCGCCAGGGGTGCCGGGCTGGTGGTGGGTGTGCTCGGGGGAGTCGTAGTTCTTCGCCTGCAGGCCCTTGCCGTCGATCTGCGGACGCACTGCCTTGCCGGCGGTGTTGTGGCACTGCAGGCAGACGCCGTTGCCCGGCGCTTTCAGCTCGCCGCTGTGGGGGTTGTGGCAGTCGGTGCACTGCACGCCTTTGGCGAACATCTTGCTCTGGGTGAAGGAGCCCCACTCGAAGACCTCGTCCTTGATCTTGCCGTCGATCTCGTAGAGCTCGCGGGTCAGGGTGCTGGGCAGGTAGTCGTCCATGAAACGGTGGTTGTTCTGGTAGCCGTCGCCCAGTGGCGCGCGGCGGGCGTGGCAGCGTGCGCAGGTCTCGACGATGGTGCTCTGGCTGGCGTTCTGCAGCGGCACATCGAAGCCCCTGGCGGCGTTACCGTCGGGCTTCTGTGCCCATTCCAGGTGCTTGGACGCCGGGCCGTGGCAGGCCTGGCAGCCGACGCCAAGGCTGTTCCAGTGGCTGGCGAAGCTGTCGGTCTTCGCATCGTAGTTGCGCTTGAAACCGGTGGTGTGGCACTCGACGCACATGAAGTTGGCGTTCTGCGCGGGGCGGGTCCAGTGCAGCTCGTCCTTGAAGTCGATGCGCTGGCCCGGCATCAGCTGGAACCACTGGTGCTTGCGGCTATCCCAGGCGACGCCGAGGGCCTGCAGGCGGCCACCCGGATACGCCAGCAGATACTGCTGCAGCGGTTCGAAGCCGAAGGTGTAGGCGACCTTGAAGTCCGCCGGCTTGCCGTCGGCGCCGGGGGTGTTGACCCAGTACTCGCCGTCCTTGCGGAAGAAGCGGCTGGTCTCGGTCTCGCCCTTGAAGGTGACATTGGCGAAGTCGCCCAGGACGTTGCCTTCGGTGGCCGGTTTCATCGCCTGCTGGTGATGGGAGCCCTGCCAGTCCTTGATCTGCGACTGGTGGCAGCCGCTGCAGGTGGCTTCATCCACCAGCGTCGCGGTTTGTACCGCCGGTGTCGGCGCAGCGGGCTTCGCCGTGCTGGCCGGAATCGCTGGGTGGCCGCTGGGCAGTTGGACGCCGTTGTCCTGTTCGACCCAGATCCACGCCCCGATGGTAGCCAGGAGCAGTGCCCCGACGACGACGGCGAGCCAGGCGCGACGCAATCCTTCGGGCTGCGCGGCGGCGGGAGCGGGGGCAGAGACGGTGCGAGGCTTCTTGGTCTTGTGGCGCATGGACATCCGTTGTTCCGCGGCAACTCCGTGGGTACAGGAGCTTCCGCGAGCCGGTGGGAGCTGTCAACGCGGGCGGGCCTCATTTCTGGTGGCTGGCGGCCCGCCACTACGTCGGGGTCAGGGCTGACGAATCTCGGCGACCCTTGCGCTATCGACCTTCACGTCGGGATTGCCGAACTGCGCGGTCAGGTAGTTCACCAGGGTGGCGATCTGCTCGTCGTTCAGCGTGCCGGCAAAGCTGGGCATGAACACGTCGTCATTGCCCACCTTGCGATGCACGCCGCCGAGCACCACCTGCACCAGGTTGTCCGGCTGCAGGGCACCCACCGCGCTGTTTTTCAGCAGCATCGGGTAGTAGCCGTCCTTCACCCCCTCGCCGCTCCAGGAATGGCAGCTGGCGCAGTTGCCCAGGTAGAGGCGCGCGCCGTCATCGTGCTTTTGCGCAGCGAAGTCCTGGCCGCGCAGGGTGACCAGATCGTCCGCCGGTTGGCCCCAGGCGAAGCGCGCCTTGCGTTCGCCATCGCTGACCTCCGGGACGCTGCGCAGGTAGCTGGCGATGGCCTGCAGGTCGGCGTCGGTCATGTACTGGAAGCTGTGCTCCACCGCCTCCGCCATGGGCCCGGCGGCCTGCGCCTTGCCCGGTACGCGACCGGTCTTGAGGTACTGGACGATCTCCGCGTCGCTCCAGCCGCCGATGCCGCTGTGGGTGTCGGGGGTGATGTTGAAGGCATACCAGCCGCCAAGTGCCGCGCCGGCGAGGAAGCCGGTGCCGCGTTCGTCCGTGGCCTTCTCCTGGAACGCCAAGCCTCGCGGCGTGTGGCAGGTGCCGCAGTGGGCCAGGCCCTGGACCAGATAGGCGCCACGGTTCCAGGCCGGGCTCTGCTTCGGGTTGTTCTGGTAGATCGCATCGTCGTGGAATAGCAGGTTCCAGATCGCCAGCGGCCAGCGCATGTCCAGCGGCCAGGTGATGTCGGAATCCTGGTTGGGCTGCGCGACCGCCTGTACGCCGCCTTCGAGGAACCAGGCGTAGAGCGCCTTCATGTCCTCGTCGGTGATCTTCGAATAGGCGGTGTAGGGCATCGCCGGATAGAGCCGCGTGCCGCCCTTGGCCACGCCTTCGCGCACGGCACGGGCGAAGTCGTCGTAGCTGTAGCTGCCGATGCCGGTCTTCGGGTCGGGGGTGATGTTGGTGGAGTACACCGCACCCAGTGGCGTGGCCAGCGGCAGGCCGCCGGCGAAGGGCTTGCCGCCCGGCGCGGTGTGGCAGGCCGCGCAGTCGCCGGCGCGGGCGAGGTATTCGCCACGTTGCAGCAACTCCGCCGGCGCCGGGTCGAGGGCCTTGGCGGCATGGGTGGCCAGCGGTGCGGCCAGCAGGGCGAGCAGCAGGAGAGGTTTCATGCCTTGGCCTCCCGCTTCAAGTGCTCGGCCAGGCGCAGGGCCAGGGCGGCGATGGTCAGGGTGCAGTTCACCGAGCCGACGGTGGGCATCACGCCGCTGCTGGCGATGAACAGGTTGGGGTGGTCGTGGCTGCGGCACTGGGCATCCACTACCGAGTCCTTCGGGTCCGCGCCCATCAGCACGGTGCCGGTGATGTGGTTGTTGTTGGCGAAGCTGTCGTCGTACCTGACCTCCTCGCCGCCCAGCAGCTTGGCCGCGTGGGCGTACACCTCGCGGGTGTGCACCGCGCTCTTGCGCACGTAGTCGTCCATCGCATAGGTGAACTCGGGCTTGGGGATGCCCGCCGCGTCGCGCTCGGTGGCGCTGGGCACGATGCGGTTCTGCGGGTGCGGGAGGATTTCGTGGAAGCTGTCGAAGCGCACGAAACGCGAGGCGCGGTCGCGGATCTTCGCCTCCAGGTCATGGCCCAGCAGCAGCGGCCCGTGGCGGATCAGTTCGGCGGCCACCTGGTCGGTGCGCGAGAGGTTGGACAGGTGGATCTTCTTCGACGCGTACTCGCTGCGGAAGGCGCCGTCGCGGAAGCCCACCATGGAGGTCATCTCCTGCGGCCCACGCCCAGGCCAGAGCTTCTCGTCGGCGTAGAACTGCACGGCGGTTCCGGGGTGGTCCATGAGGTTGCGGCCGACCATGTCCGAGCTGTTGCCAACCTCGGACATCAGCATCAGCTTGGGCGTCTCGATGCCGTTGGCGGCGAGGATGAAGGTGTCGGCTTCGACCCGCACTTCGTTGCCCTGCGGGTCCTTGTACAGCGCTGCGACTATCTGGCCGCTGTCGCCTTTCTCCAGCTTGAACACCACCGCGTTGTCGATCAGCCGCGCGCCAGCGGCCTCGGCCTTTTCGACGTGGACGATGCCGTTGTACATGGCGCCGATGGGGCAGATCGGCATGCAGTTGTTGTTGCCGCAGCAGGTCGGCCGGCCATCGTAGGGGCGGCTGTTGCGCGCCACCGGCTCGGTGACCACGCGGTAGCCGTTGGCGTTGAGCAGGGTCTTGATGCGCTGCTCGTTCCACGACAATGGCAGCGGCGGCATCGGGTAGGGTTGGCTGCGGGGCGAGTCGAGCTCTTCATCGCCGGGGCCCCAGACGCCCAGTTCCTCCTCGGCGCGTTGGTACCAGGGCTCCAGCTCGGCGTACTCGATGGGCCAGTCGCGGCCCACGCCGTAGAGGCTGAGCAGCTTGAAGTCGTTGGGCAGGAAGCGCCAGGCGGACGCCGCCCAGTGCCAGGTGGTGCCGCCCACGGCGCGGATGTACTGCACGTCGTAGGGGTGTTCGCCCTTCTGGATGAGGTAGTGGTTGTCCGGCTTGAACTGCGGATGCGGCGCGTGCGCGCTGGACGGGTAGGGCGCCTGGTTGTCGGATTTGTCCGCCTGGTTGCGGAAGCGCTCGACGATCTCCCAGCGGCCCATGCGCGGGCCGGCTTCCAGGATCAGCACGTCCTTGCCGGCCAGCGCCAGCTGATGGGCGACCAGGGCGCCGGCCACTCCGGAGCCGACCACCACGAAATCCGCGCGTTGCGTCTCGGCCATGCTCATGCCCCCCGCTCGGTAGGCTGCGCCGCCCAGAAGCCCGGCTTGTTCGGGCAGTAGCTGCGGATCACCAGCACGTCGTCCACCGCACGGAACATCAGCGCCTGCTCGTAGGTGACGACCGTGGCGCTGGTGTCATCGCCGACCTGCCCCAGGTACCAGCCGCCGAGGATCTGCCGGGCCAGCCACTGCTGGCGCTCGTTCCAGCTGTCCGGGGCGTCGCCCAGGCGCTCGAGCAGCTCGGCCAGGCTCTGCTTGAGCGCGGTGTCGCGCTGCGCCAGGGCCTGGAACAGGCGCTGGCCGATGCGCGGGTCGAGGTTGCTGCGCCCGGTGAGGCGCTGGGACAGGGTCATGAAGCTTTCCAGCTCCTTCTCGGCCTGAGGCGTCAGCGCGGCCCAGGTGCGCGCGGCGGGGCTGAGCAGCACACCGCCGAGGGCGGCACTGGCGCAGGCCACCGCCAGCAGGCGGCGACGAGAAAGGGGGAAGGCGGGCAGCTGTGCCTCGGACATGACGACCTCTCTTGCAACAGGCGAACGGTTGGGGAGCGCGGTCTGTCGCCGCTTGAATCGGGTATTGGTCGGCCAGGGTGGCGATACCTTGCCCAGGCCCTTAGTATTGCCGCTTGTTCAGATTCTGCCGGGCGATTGCTCCTGCCGGCGGCCCACCCCGGAGCCGCGCCGCAGAGCCTCACCGACCGGCTTTTGGGTGAAACCGCAGCGATGAAACAGTACCTCGACCTCATGCGCCACGTGCGCGAACACGGCACCTTCAAGAGCGACCGCACCGGCACCGGCACCTACAGCGTGTTCGGCCATCAGATGCGTTTCGACCTCGCCGAAGGCTTCCCGCTGGTGACCACCAAGAAGTGCCACCTCAAATCGATCGTCCATGAGCTGCTGTGGTTCCTCAAAGGTTCGACCAACATCGCCTACCTGAAGGAAAACGGCGTCTCGATCTGGGACGAATGGGCCGACGAGAACGGCGACCTGGGCCCGGTCTACGGCTACCAGTGGCGCTCCTGGCCGGCGCCGGACGGTCGCCACATCGACCAGATCGCCAACCTGATGCAGATGCTGAAGAACAACCCGGATTCGCGCCGCCTGATCGTCTCCGCGTGGAACCCCGCGCTGATCGACGAAATGGCCCTGCCGCCGTGCCACGCGCTGTTCCAGTTCTATGTGGCCGACGGCAAGCTCAGCTGCCAGCTGTACCAGCGTTCGGCCGACATCTTCCTCGGCGTGCCCTTCAACATCGCCAGCTACGCGCTGCTGACCCTGATGGTCGCGCAGGTCGCCGGGCTGCAGCCCGGCGAATTCATCTGGACCGGCGGCGACTGCCACCTGTACGCCAACCACCTGGAGCAGACCGACCTGCAGCTGACCCGCCAGCCGCTGCCGCTGCCCACCATGAAGATCAACCCCGAGGTGAAGGACCTGTTCGACTTCCGCTTCGAGGACTTCGAACTGGTCGGCTACGAATCTCACCCGCACATCAAGGCACCGGTCGCTGTCTGACCTGTCCTCGATGAAGAAAAGGCCGGCTCAATGCCGGCCTTTTTGTTTCTGCCCCGCCAAGAGTCAGTGGATGCTCTTCGTAGGAGCGAGCTTGCTGGGCCCCGGTGATCCATGGCAAAACCATTCACTCGGTGAATAACTGTTTCGCCTGGCGGTACAAGGTTTCATGAGGCTGCGTCCCATTGCTATGCTCCCCCGGCTGGCCGCCGAACGATGGCCTACGGATTTTCCGCACTACAACGACAAGACCGGGGACCGTCATGCAGCCTTTCAGCTTCGCCACCACCGCGCAGATCCTCTGCGAAAGTGGCTCCGCCGCCCGCCTGGGTGAACTCTGCCGCGAGCGCGGCGCCCAGCGCGTGCTCATCGTCACCGACCCCGGCATCACCCGCCTGAACATGCTCGACGGCGTGCTGCCAGGCTTCGCCGCAGCCGGCGTGGCAGTGGAAGTCTTCGACCAGGTGCTGGCCGACCCACCGGAAAGCATCGTGCTGGAAGCCTCTGATCAGGCGCGCCGGATGGCCGCGCAGCTGGTGGTCGGCTTCGGCGGCGGCAGCTCGATGGACGTTGCCAAGCTGGTGGCGTTGCTGGCGCACCCGCTGGCGACACAAGGCCTGAAGGATGTCTTCGGCGTCGGCAACGCCCGTGGCCCGCGCCTGCCGCTGATCCAGGTGCCGACCACCGCCGGCACCGGCTCGGAAGTGACGCCGATCGCCATCGTCACCACCGGCGAGACCACCAAGATGGGCGTCGTCAGCCCCTACCTGCTGCCGGACCTGGCCGTGCTCGACGCCGACCTCACCCTCGGCCTGCCGCCAGCGGTCACCGCCGCCACCGGCATCGACGCCATGGTTCACGCCATCGAGGCGTACACCAGCAAGCTGAAGAAGAACCCGCTGTCCGACCTGCTGGCCCGCGAAGCCCTGCGCCTGCTGGCGCTGAACCTCGACGAAGCGGTGCACAACGGCCGCAACCGCGAGGCGCGCCAGGCCATGCTGCTGGGCGCGTGCCTGGCCGGGCAGGCCTTCGCCAACGCCCCGGTAGCCGCCGTGCACGCGCTGGCCTACCCGCTGGGCGGGCACTTCCATATTCCCCACGGCCTGAGCAATGCGCTGGTCCTGCCCGAGGTGATCCGCTTCAATGCGCCCAACGCCGGCCCGCTCTATGCCGAGCTGGCGCCGCTGCTGCTGGGCGAGCGCCTGCGCAGCGATGGCGACCGCACCGAGCAGTTCATTGCCGAGCTGGCCGACCTCAGCCCGCGCAGCGGCCTGCCGTCGCGCCTGCGCGATGCCGGCGTGCCGGAGGACAGCCTGCCGCGCCTGGCCGCCGATGCGATGTTGCAGCAGCGCCTGCTGGTGAATAATCCCCGCGAAGTCAGCGAGAGCGACGCGCTGGCCATCTACCGAGCCGCATTCTGAGAACCCGATGAGCGAACAGCACCCCAGCCGCGCCGACTACGCGCACTTCCAGCCGATCACCACGCGCTGGCACGACAACGACATCTACGGCCACGTGAACAACGTGACCTACTACGGCTTCTTCGACACGGCGGTGAATACCTACCTGATCGAGCGCGGCGGCCTGGATATCCACGACGGCGACGTGGTGGGCTTCGTGGTCAGTTCGAGCTGCGACTACTTCGCGCCGGTGGCCTTCCCCGAGCGCATCGAGGTCGGCCTGCGGGTCGGCAAGCTGGGCAACAGCTCGGTGCAGTACGAACTGGCGATCTTCCGCGAGGGCGATGAACTGGCCTGCGCGGCGGGCAAGTTCGTGCATGTGTTCGTGGATCGGGCGAGCAACCGGCCGGTGTCGATTCCGGCGCCGCTGCGCGAGGCGATGGAAGTGCTGGTTCGAGGCTGACCTCTAGGGGCGGACGTCTCACCAGCCCATCGGATAATGCTCGATGCGGCAGGGCCGGTTGTTGCCGTCGCCCTTGCAGATGCCGTCCAGGTACTGGTAGCGCATCCACACCCGTTGTCCGGCCGCAGGCCAGTGCGGGCGAGGGATGCGGCTCTGCCAGTCGGCGCTTTCCGGTTCGAAGGCGATGACCTCGCCCGGGCTCGGGCACTGGGTGCCCGCCGAGCGCGGCTTGGCCGAAGCGACCCGGCCTTCCAGCCCGCGCACGGGCAGCTTGAGCGCTCCGGTGATTTCCACTTCCAGCTGGCAGACCTGCCAGTCCCCGGCGTACGCGGGCTGCGCGGCGCAGAGCGTCAGCAGCAGTCCGGCGGCAGCAAGAGCTTTCACGAGTAACTCCTTGTCGGCAGTGATCCCTCCCCGGCAAGCCTATACCAGGCTCGCGGGATGACACGGGGCTTGTCCCGGGCGGCGCGTCCGGCCTATGCTGGCGGCCGGTCGGCAGTTCACCCAGGCGTCGCCGCCTCCGTATGGAGAGCGCTAAACCTGCCGCGCGGTTCCCCGCATGTTTGACGATCCGACACACTTTCCCCAGTGCCGCATCGGAATGGCGACCCCCGATAACCTCCCGCGCGAGGTCTTGGCACGCAACGAGGATTGCACTGTGTCCAGGCAACGCTTGCCCTATCACGCCCCCGACATCTCCGCGCTGGCGAAATCGCTGGCGCGCCAGCTCGGCGAATCGCCCGAGCGCCCCGGTCATGTCGAACTACTCAACCTGCTCGCCCGCGCGGTGGGCTTCCGCAACTACCAGGCGCTGCGCGCCAGTCATCAGGCGCAGACGCGACTGGCCCGCGAAGCCGAGCCTGAAGCCGTGGTGGATTTTCGCCGCGTCGAGCAATGGCGGCGCTACTTCGATGACGCCGGCTGCCTGCAGCGCTGGCCGAAGAAGCACAGCCACCGCGAGGCGTGCCTCTGGGTGCTGTGGTCGCGACTGCCGGCACGGCAGCGCTGGAGCGAAAAGGAGCTCAACGAACGGCTGCGCGCCCAGGAATGTCTGGGCGACCACCTCCTGCTGCGAAGGGCGCTGGTGGACGGCGGTTGGCTCACGCGTACCCCGGATGGTGGTGAGTACCGGCGCGTCGAGCGACGTCCGCCGGCCGAGCTGGGCGCGCTGTTGTCCTGTTTGCCAGCCTGCGCCTGAAGCTGAAGGCCTGAACGAAAAAGCCCGCCAATAGGCGGGCTTTTTCACAAGGGCATCCGTCAGTCGTCGTGATGCTTGTGTTTGTGCTTGTAGTGGCCTTTGCCCTTGTGATGGCTCTTGCTGCCACTGTGGTGGTCATCGTCGTTATCGTCGGCCAGGTGGTTGCCCAGTGCGCCGCCGGCTGCACCACCCAGGCCCGCGCCGATGGCGCCGCCGGTGGAGCCACCGACCTTGTTGCCGATGACCGAGCCGCCGGCTGCGCCCAGGCCGCCGCCGATGGCCGCCTCGGTCTTGTTGCCGTTCTTCGCGCCCATCGCGCCGCCAGCCGCACCGCCTACGCCAGCACCGATGGCCGCACCGGTGGAGCCGCCCAGGGCGCCGCCGACCACGTTGCCGAGGGCGCCACCGATACCGCCGCCAATGGCGGTCTTGGTGTCATCGGCCACGGCGTGGCTGGCCAGCAGGGCCAGTGCCAGAACAGAAAGAGTCTTACGCATGTTGCGAACCTGAAAGTAGGAATTATCGGGAGAATTGTCCCGCACACAAAACAGCCGGGCAATCAGGCCCGGCTGTCAGTCGTCGTTTCCGTGGACTGATCGCGGTTAGAGCTACCGCGGGTCAATCCCAGTCGCGACGGTGGTGCTTGTGCTTGTACCAGCCACGATGGCGACCGTTGTCGTGCCAGCGGCGATCATAGTGGCGATGGTCGTCGTAACGGGCACGACGGTAGCCGTGACGGTAATCGTCATCATCGTCGTCGCGGTTGTTGTCGGCGTAGTGGTTGCCCAGTGCGCCGCCGGCGCCGCCACCCAGGGCCGCGCCGATCAGGCCGCCGGTGGTACCACCCATCTTGTTGCCGATCACCTGGCCGCCGGCAGCGCCCAGGCCGCCACCGATGGCGGCTTCTGTCTTGTTGCCGTGGCGGGCACCGACCGCGCCACCGGCCGCACCGCCCAGACCACTACCAATGGCGGCGCCGGTGCTGCCACCGACCGACTGGCCGATGACCGAACCCAATACCCCGCCCAGGGCGCCACCGACGCCGGCACGGGTGTCGCCGTCCGCGTAGGCGGTGCCACCGACCAGCGCAAGAGACAACAGGAGCATCGAGGAGTACTTCATAGAGAGGATCTCTCTGTGGGGATGTTGGAAGCGATCCTCGGGTCGTGCGAAGGCTCTGACAAGGGGGTTCCGACGAGTAACACGACTTTCATCAAATATTGCAAGTATTTGATTTATGGTCAGAACTTTTTCGATTTCGGGCGGTCTGAGTGTTATTCCAGGGTTCCATTTGTGAGGTGTTTTTCTCACAAATTGCCATTGAAATGATGGCTTTTCACGGGAACTGCCCTGGCCCTTCCGAGTTTACCTTTCATCCCTTTCTGATGTGACGCAAATCCAGCGGATTTTTCGCAGGATGGCCTTCTGCTGCGCGCACGAAGTCCCCTTGTAGGAGCGGGCCATGCCCGCGATCGCGCCCATGGGGCGCTCCTGCAAGGAGTATCGAAGCGTCAGGTCGTCAAACGATCCGCAGGCTCGGCCGCGCCTTCTCGAAGCGGATGGCGACGAACTTCGAGGTCGGCGTGTGGCTGCCCACGCCGTGGCTGTCCAGCGGCACCAGCGGATTGGTTTCCGGGTAATAGGCCGCGGCCTGGCCGGCGGGGATGTCGTAGGCCAGGAGGGTGAAACCGCTGACGCGGCGATCCACGCCATCGGACCAGAGCGACACCATGTCTACCTTCTCGCCGGGCTCGAAGCCCAGGCGGCGGATGTCGGCCTCGTTGGCGAACACCACCTCGCGATGACCGCGCACGCCGCGATAGCGGTCGTCCAGGCCATAGATGGTGGTGTTGTACTGGTCGTGGGAACGCAGCGTCTGCAGGATCAGGTGCGGCTCCTGGCCGGTCTCGCGGATCTTCGCGTGGACCAGGTCGGCCGGCAGCGGATGGTGGTGGAAGTTGGCCTTGCCGCTGGCGGTGTTCCAGCGCCGTGAACCGGCCGAGTTGCCCAGGTGGAAGCCGCCGGGATTGGCCACGCGGCGATTGAAGTCGCTGAAGCCGGGAATGGTATCGGCGATCAGGTCGCGGATGCGGTCGTAGTTGGCGATCATCGCGTCCCAGTCCACCGGGTGGTTGCCCAGGGTGGCCTTGGCGATGCCGGCGATGATGGCGGGCTCGGAGCGCATCTGCTTCGACGACGGCTCCAACTGGCCAAAGGACGCGTGGATCATGCTGAAGGAATCTTCCACGGTCACCGCCTGCGGGCCGTCGGCCTGACGGTCGATGTCGGTGCGGCCCAGGCACGGCAGGATCAGCGCGTCGCCGCCCACGGTGAGGTGGCTGCGGTTGAGCTTGGTGCTGATCTGCACGGTCAGCGCGCAGCTCTGCAGGGCACTGTGGGTGCGCGGGCTGTCCGGGGTCGCCTGGGCGAAGTTGCCGCCCAGGCCGATGAACACCTTCGACTGTCCATCGAGCATGGCGTTGATCGCCTCGACGGTGTTGTGGCCGTTCTCGCGCGGCACCTTGAACTGGAAGCGGCGCTCCATGGCGTCGAGCAACGCGGCCGGCGGGCGGTCGTTGATGCCCATGGTGCGGTCGCCCTGCACGTTGCTGTGGCCGCGCACCGGGCACAGGCCGGCGCCGGGGCGGCCGACGTTGCCGCGCAGCAGTTGCAGGCTGACCAGTTCCTGGATGGTCGGCACCGAGTGGTGGTGCTGGGTGATGCCCATGGCCCAGCAGACGATCACGCGTTCGGCGCGGCGGTACATGATCGCGGCCTGCTCGATCTCCTCGAGGCTCAGGCCCGACTGCTGGACGATGTGATCCCAGCTGGTGTCGTCCACGGCGGCGAGGTAGGCGTCGACGCCCTGGGTGTGCTCGGCGATGAATTCATGGTCGAACACCGCCGGCTCGCCCTTGGCCTGGGCTTCGCGTTCCCATTGCAGGAGGAACTTGGCCATGCCGCGCACGGCGGCCATGTCGCCGCCCAGGGCCGGGCGGAAGAACGCGGTGTTCAGCGGCTCGGAGCCGTTGGTGAGCATTTCCAGCGCATGCTGCGGGTGCTGGAAGCGTTCCAGGCCGCGCTCCTTCAGCGGGTTGAAGGCGACCACCTGGGCGCCGCGTTTTACCGCCTCGCGCAGCGGTTCGAGCATGCGCGGGTGGTTGGTGCCGGGGTTCTGGCCGAAGACGAAGATCGCGTCGGCATGCTCGAAGTCGTCGAAGGTCACGCTGCCCTTGCCGACACCGACGCTCTGGCCCAGGGCGACGCCGCTGGCCTCGTGGCACATGTTCGAGCAGTCGGGGAAGTTGTTGGTGCCGAAAGCGCGGACGAACAGCTGATAAAGGTACGCGGCCTCGTTGCTCGCCCGTCCCGAGGTGTAGAACTCGGCCTGGTCAGGGCTTTCCAGCGCATTCAGGTGCCTGGCGATCAGGGCGAAGGCATCGTCCCAGGCGATCGGCTGGTAGCGGTCGGTGGCCGGGTCGTAGCGCATCGGGTCGGTCAGGCGGCCCTGGTACTCGAGCCAGTAGTCGCTCTGCTCGCGCAGCGAGCTGACGCTGTGGCGGGCGAAGAAGGCCGGGTCGACGCGGCGCTTGGTGGCTTCCCAGTTCACCGCCTTGGCGCCGTTCTCGCAGAATTTCACCCGGCCGTCTTCCGGCGAGTCGCCCCAGGCGCAACCGGGGCAGTCGAAGCCGCCGTTCTGGTTGGTCTTGAGCAGCGCACGCAGGTTCTTGAACGGCTGCTTGCTGTCCAGCCAGAAGCGCGTGACGCTGATGAGCGCGCCCCAGCCGGCGGCTGCGCCCTTGTAGGGTTGGTAGCGGGGATTCTCTTGCTGCAGGCTCATGGGGTCTCTTTATCTTCGAATGCGGGCGTTCAGGCGGCTGGCGGAGCCGGGCTGTAGATGCGCGGCGCGCTGCGGTGCGGCAGGTGGATCAGGTTCAGGTTGTGCTCGCGGGCCCACTGCACGGTGAGTGCGGTCGGTGCGGAGAGGCTGACCAGGGTCGACAACCCGGCTCGCACGGCCTTGTGGATAAGTTCCAGACTGCAGCGGCTGGTGACCACGGCGAAACCGCCGGCCAGGTCCAGGCGCTGGCGCTTGAGCGCGCCGATCAGCTTGTCGAGGGCGTTGTGGCGGCCGATGTCCTCGCGGCACAGGCGAATCTCGCCGGCGGCATCGACGAACAGTGCGGCGTGCAGGGCGCCGCTGCGGCGGCCGATCTCCTGGACGGCGTTGACCCGCTCACGCAGGTGCTCGAAGTGCCCGGCGGGCGGCAGCGGCGCCGAGGGCAGCACCGGCAGGCCAGGCAGCGCCTGGTCCAGCGCCGCGACGCCGCACAGGCCGCAGCCGGTATTGCCGGCCAGTTGCCGGCGCTGGTCCTTGAGGGCCCAGAAGGCGCGGTTGCTGACTTGCAGCTCGGCCGCGATGGCGTCGCCATGGGGCGTCAGGCGCACGTCATAGATGTCGTCGATGGAGTCGATGAGGCCGGCGCCGAGGCTGAAACCGTAGGCGAAGTCTTCCAGGTCGTTCGGCGAGACCATCATGACGGCCTGGCTGAGCCCGTTGTAGGCAATCGCCAGGGCGACTTCCCCGGCCAGCACGGCGCGACCGGTGTCGCCCTCCGGGGTGAGTTCGGCATAGCTGTAGCCGTCGGCAGGCACGACGGCATCCCGGACCGCGGCGCTGGCCGGGCGGGTGATCAGGCAAGGCATGGGCTGAGCCCTGTGGTTCTAGTAATGCGACCAGCCTATGCCTATGCCGGGGCAGCGTCTAATGGCTACTGTCGATGTAGTGATAGATGGCGTTTATCGGTCGCTTTCGGAACCGCCCAGCAGAGCCGCGGCTTCGCGGAAGCAGGCTTCGGCCAGCGCCGAGCGCGGCTCGCTGCGGCGCAGGATCAGGCCCAGCGGCGACAGCGTGCGCGCGTCCTCTATCGGGGTGAGGACGAAGTGCTCGCCCTGGGTATCCAGCCCGCTGCCCAACGGCATGATCGCGCAACACAGCCCGCGCTCCACGGCCTGCACCAATTGGTGCACGGCGTCGGTCTCCAGGCGTGCCTGGGGGGTCAGGCCGCGGCTGCGGAAGCCGTGGTCAATGGACTGGCGGAAGTGCATGCCGGCCGAAAGCAGGCCCAGCGGCAGCTCCGCCAGGGCATCCCAGCTCAGGGTCGGGCTGTCGATCTGGAAGTGCCGGCGGTCGTGCAGCAAACCCATGCGCGTGGCGGCCAGTTCGAGGCTTTCGAAGTGTTCGCGGTCGAGGCGATCCAGGTACGACAGGCCGAGGTCCAGCTGGTTGCGGCCGAGGCCTTCGAGGATATTTTCCGAGCTCAGGGCGAACAGCTGGAAGCGCAGTTCCGGGTGGCGCTGGGCGAACAGCTCGATCAGCCGCATGGGGTCGAACCCCGCCAGTGGCACCAGGCCCAGGCGCAGGGTGCCGACCAGTTGGCCCCGGCACGCGGCCGCTTCGGCGTAGAGCCCGTCGTGGGCCGCCAGCAGGCTGCGGGCCCAGGCCAGTACGCGTTCGCCGGCTTCGGTGAAACCCTCGAAACGCTGCCCACGGCGCACCAGTTCCAGGCCCAGCTCTTCCTCCAGGCTGCGCACGCGCATGGACAGGGTCGGCTGGGTGACATGGCAGCGCGCCGCCGCCTGGCCGAAGTGCCGGGTCTCATCCAGGGCGCAGAGGAATTTCAGCTGCTTGATGTCCATCGGCGGGAAGGCTCCGGGGGCGTTCTGTCGGGTCGGGGAGGGATTAGGACTTTTCCGTCAGGCGCTGCGGAAGTCGCCGTCTAGACTCCAGGGGCGCGCGGTCTGCCCAATGCCGGCCGCCTGTCACTGTAACCGTAGGGAGGTTGGAAATGGGCATTTTTGCGTTCGTGAAGGAAGCCGGCGAGAAGCTGTGGGAAAGCATTGTGGGCCAGGAGGCGCAAGCCGCCGAATCGCTCAAGGACCACATTGCCAAGGTTGGCCTGGGCAACCCGAACATCCAGGTCAGCGTCGAGGGCGACAAGGTGATCGCCACCGGTGAAGTGGCCAGCCAGGAAGAGAAGGAAAAGATCCTCCTCACCCTGGGCAACGTCGCGGGGGTTTCCGGTGTGGAAGACCACATCACCGTCGCCGCTTCTGCGGCTCCTGCTGCCGAGGCGCGCTTCGTCACCGTGAAGAAGGGCGATACCCTGAGCGCCATCGCCAAGGCCGAGTACGGCAACGCCAACGCCTATATGAAGATATTCGAGGCGAACAAGCCGATGCTTAGCCATCCGGACAAGATCTATCCCGGCCAGGTGCTGCGGATTCCGGAGTAAAGCCAGAGAGCCCGGCCCAGCGCCGGGTTCGCTGTTTCTGCAGCCCGGCGATTCACAACCCTTCGAGCAGCGTCCGGTAGTCTTCCTGGGCGGCGAATTCCTCGGTGTCCTTCGGCCCCTGGCGGCTGTCCGGCTGGCGCACCGCCAGCAACTGGGCGACGCCGAAGGTTCGCGCTGCGCGCAGGATCGGCAGGCTGTCGTCGATGAACAGGCTGCGGGCCGGATCGAAACCGACGTCCGCCTGCAGCGCCTGCCAGAACTGCTGGTCTTCCTTGGGGAAGCCGTAGTCGTGGGAGCTGATCAGCCGGTCGAACCAGGGCGAGAGCTCCACCCGTTGCAGCTTCAGCGACAGCGAATCGCGGTGGGCATTGGTGATCAGCACCGCGCGCTTGCCGTGGCGACGCAGTTCGGCGAGGAACAGGTCAGCGTCCGGGCGCAGGGCAATGAGGTCGGCGACCTCGTGCTTGAGGTCGAGGATCGACAGCTTGAGCTCGCGGCTCCAGAAGTCCAGGCAGTACCAGTTGAGCAGGCCTGCGTTGTCGCGGAACAGCGGCAGCAGCTCGGCGTCGGCCTCGGCACGGCTGATGCCGTGGTGCTCGGCGTAGCGTTGCGGCAGGTGTTCGAGCCAGAAGTGATTATCGAAATGCAGATCGAGCAGGGTGCCGTCCATGTCGAGCAGGACGGTGTCGATCTGGTTCCAGGGCAGGCGTGGCATGCTGGGCTTTCGCAAAAGGGTGTCGCAATTGCGCCGCCGGTGGACGGAATCGGCGCGATATCTGACACGGAGAATCGGAAAAGGCGGGTTATCATAGCCGACCCGGCCACCCCCAGGAGTCGCCCCATGCGTCAGAAACCCACGGTCCTCGCCCGAGAGATCGTTGCCAGAAGCCGGCTGTTCGCCGTCGAGGAGCTGCAGCTGCGCTTCTCCAATGGCGTCGAGCGTACCTACGAGCGCCTGGTGGGCAAGGGACAGGGCTACGGTGCAGTGATGGTGATCGCCATGCTCGATGCCGAACACGCCGTGCTGGTCGAGGAATACTGCGCCGGGGTCGACGAGTACCAGCTGTCGCTGCCCAAGGGCCTGGTGGAGCCGGGCGAGGACATCCTCGACGCCGCCAACCGCGAGCTGAAGGAGGAGGCAGGCTATGGCGCCCGCCAGCTCGAATACATCACCGAACTGTCGCTGTCCCCCGGCTACATGAGTCAGCGCATCCAGGTGGTGCTGGCCCGCGACCTCTACGAGGAAACGCTGCCCGGCGACGAGCCCGAGCCGATGGGCGTGGACAAGATCAGCCTGCGCGAGCTTTCCAGCCTCGCCCAGAATGCCCAGTTCAGTGAAGGACGGGCGCTGGCCGCGCTCTACCTGGTACGTGACCTGCTGACCCAACGAGGGGAATTCCAGCCGTGATGAATGCTTTTCTGCCTGCCGTGATCGACCTGGTGCACAAGGCTGGCGATGTGATCCTGCCGTTCTGGCAGGGCGACCTGGATGTCCAGAGCAAGGCCGACGAGTCGCCGGTGACCGCCGCCGACCTGGCTGCCCACCGCGTACTGGCCGACGGCCTGCGCGCGCTGGCGCCGGATGTGCCGGTGCTGTCCGAGGAAGATTGCAACATCCCCTTCGAGCAGCGCGCCCAGTGGACTCGCTGGTGGCTGGTGGACCCTCTGGACGGCACCAAGGAGTTCATCTCCGGCAGTGACGAATTCACCGTCAACGTCGCGCTGATCGAGCACGGCCGGGTGGTCTTCGGCGTGGTCGGCATACCGGCCAGCGGCCGCTGCTACTACGGCGGTGCTGGCCTGGGCGCCTGGTGCGAGGACCGCGGCGACGAGCCCGAAGCCATCGAAGTGCGCACCGAGCCGGACGACGTCTTCACCGTGGTGGCCAGCAAGCGCCACTCCAGCCCGCAGCAGGAAAAGCTGTTGGCCGGCCTGGCGCAGCGCTTCGGCAACCTGAACCTGGCCAGTATCGGCAGCTCGCTGAAGTTCTGCCTGCTCGCCGAAGGCTCGGCGGACTGCTACCCGCGCCTGGCGCCGACCAGCCAGTGGGATACCGCCGCGGCCCAGGGCGTGCTGGAAGGCGCTGGCGGAGAAGTGCTGGACGTGCGCGGCGAGCCCTTCACCTATGAAGCGCGGGAGAGTCTGCTCAACGAGTCCTTCCTGGCTCTGCCCAAGGCGGCACCGTGGCGCGCAGACTTGATCCAGCTGGCGCGCGCGCTGGACTGACCTGCGTTTCATCCGGTAGGCGTACGCCCGGCATTTACTTGCCGGGCGGTTCGCGAGCAAGCTCGCTCCTACGTAAAAGTCCCTCAGATATCGTCATCCATGCCCGAATTACCTGAAGTCGAAACCACCCGCCGGGGCATCGCGCCCCACCTCGAAGGCCAGCGCGTCAGCCGCGTGATCGTCCGCGAGCGCCGTTTGCGCTGGCCGATCCCCGAGGACCTGGACGTTCGCCTGTCCGGACAGCGCATCGTGAAGGTGGAGCGGCGCGCCAAGTACCTGTTGCTCAATGCCGAGGTGGGCACGCTGATCAGCCACCTGGGCATGTCCGGCAACCTGCGCCTGGTGGAATGCGGCACGCCGGCAGCGCGCCACGAGCATGTGGACATCGAGCTGGAATCGGGCATGGCGCTGCGCTACACCGACCCGCGTCGCTTCGGTGCTTTGCTCTGGAGCCTGACGCCGCTGGAGCACGAACTGCTGCGCAACCTGGGCCCGGAACCGCTGACCGATGCCTTCGAGGGGGAGCGCCTGTTCCAGCTGTCGCGCAACCGCAGCATGGCGGTGAAGCCCTTCATCATGGACAACGCGGTGGTGGTCGGCGTGGGCAACATCTACGCCACCGAGGCGCTGTTCGCCGCCGGTATCGACCCGCGCCGCGAGGCCGGAACCATCTCGCGAGCGCGCTACGTGAAGCTCGCCCAGGAGATCAAGCGCATCCTCGCCATTGCCATCGAGCGCGGCGGCACCACGCTGCGCGATTTCGTCGGCGGCGATGGCCAGCCCGGCTACTTCCAGCAGGAGCTCTTCGCCTACGGGCGCGGAGGCGAGCCGTGCAAGGTCTGCGGTTCGACCCTGCGCGAAGTGCGTCTCGGCCAGCGCGCCAGCGTCTACTGTCCGCGCTGCCAACGCTGAGGCCCTGGGGCGGCCGTTAAGCTGCCGCCCCGATCTGCCCGATCCTCCCTCCGCCATAACAACAAAGGCCCCCGACGAGGGGCCTTCAGGTGATTCATGTCCGGCAACTATCTGCCCCGCAACCCGTTCGCCGAAGCACTCGGCCACAGCATGCTGCGCCTGGCCGGCTGGCGTATCGAAGGTGCGCTGCCCAAACTCGACAAGTTCGTGGTGATCGGCGCACACCACACGTCCAACTGGGACTTCATCCTGTTCCTGGCGGTCAAGTTCGTGCTGCGCCTGAACGCCCGCTGGTTCGGCAAGCACACTATCTTCCGCACACCCTTCGGCGGCCTGATGCGCCGCTGGGGCGGCATCCCGATCCAGCGCCACCTCAAGCTGAACACCGTGGACCAGGCGATCCAGGCCTTCGCAGACAACCGCGAGATGATGCTGATCCTCTCCCCGGAGGGCACGCGCAAGAAGGTCGAGCGCTGGAAAATGGGCTTCTATCACATCGCCCGTGGCGCGGGCGTGCCCATCGTGCTGGCGGCGCTGGATTACCCCGGCCGGCGCATCGTCATCGGCGAGCCGTTCTGGCCCACTGGCGACGAACCCGCCGACCTGCGCCGCATGCTGGCCTTCTACCGGCCTTTCGTGCCGAAAAAGCCTGAATACGCATTCTTCGGCGATTGAAGGCTGTCACGCGACAAGTCACGGAGCGCTGTTATAGTTATGGCAGTCTGCCTGCCCAACTACACAAAAAAGGACTTCCCTCCATGAACGTGTTCCGCACCGCCGCCACTGCAATGGCCCTGGTCTGTGCATTCTCGGTGTTGCCGGCCGTTGCTCAGGAAGAAGTGAGCAACGTCAGCGGTGACCCGACCTATGTCGTCTCGGCCCCGCCGTTCTACTCCATGATTGGCGACCTGCTGATCGCGCGTCCGCTGCTGATCGGCGCGACCGTAGTGGGCGCTGCGGCCTTCGTGGTGACCCTGCCGTTCAGCGCGGCCGGCGGCAACATCGGCGAAGCGGGCAAGGCGCTGGTCGTCGATCCGGGCAAGGCCGCCTTCGTGCGCTGCCTGGGCTGCACCACCAGCGGCTACAAGAAGGACTGATCCGTCGTCCTGCTCCGGGGCGGCGTGTCCGCCTCGCCAGCCCGGCTTGCCGGGTAAGTCCCGTAGGTAGCCCATGAAGCTGAGTGGCCTGAAGAAGCACCTGCGTCCGCTGCTTCTGCTGCTGGTCGCCGTCATCCTGGGCTACACCTTCTGGTCCAGCGCTGGTCTGCTGCAGTTGGGGGCGGGCCTGGCGCTGTTCCTGTTCGGCATGCAGTGCCTTGAAGAAGGCCTGCGTGACCTCGCCGGCAGCCAGCTTGAGCGCTGGTTGGAGAAGAGCACCGCGACTCGCGGCAAGAGCCTGCTGTTCGGGCTGTTCGGCACCTTCCTGCTGCAATCCTCCACCCTGGTTTCCCTGCTCACCATCGCCTTCATCAGCACCGGGCTGATCCAGCTGGCCGGTGGCATCGCCATTCTTTTTGGCGCCAACCTCGGCGCCACCAGCGGCATCTGGTTGCTGGCGCTGGCCGGGCAGAACCTCAGCCTGAGTCCCCTGGCGCTGCCCTTGCTGGTGTTCGGCGTGCTGATGGGCTTCAACGGCGCCAAGAGCAAGGCCGCCGGGCGCATCCTGCTGGGTATCGCCTTCATCTTCCTGGGCATCGACCAGATCAAGGATGGCTTCGGCAGCTTCGGCGACGCCATGGACATGAGCGAACTGCGCTCGGAGGGCATGCTCGGCGCGCTGCTGTTCGTCACTTTCGGCATCCTCATCACCGTGGTGCTGCAGTCCAGTCACGCGACCCTGATGCTGACGCTTGCCGCCCTCGCCGGTGGCCAGCTTGAGCTGGGCCAGAGCCTGGCGATCGCCATCGGCTCCAACGTTGGCAGCAGCGTCACCACGGCCTTCGTCGGCTCCCTGGGCGGCAACCGCAGCGGGCAGCGATTGGCGCTGGCGCACGTGCTGTTCAACGTGGTGACCGGGGTGCTGGCGTTCCTCCTGCTCGCGCCGCTGACCTGGCTGGTGCACTGGCTGGTGACGCCGGTGGGGCTGGCGGACAACCCGATGATCCAGCTGGCGCTGTTCCACACCCTGTTCAACGGCATGGGCGTGGTGCTGTTCTGGCCGATCCAGGGCGCATTGGCCAATGCGCTGGTGCGCTGGCTGCCGGAGGTCGAGGAGCCGGCGGTGCTGATCACCGACATGGCGCCGGCACTGCCCACCATCGAACGCACCCATGCGCGCTACCTCAATGAGCGCGCGCTGGATTCCGCCGATGCAGCCGCCAGCGCGGTGCTGCAGGAGTTGCGCCACCTGGGGCGCCTGAGCATCGAGGTGATCTGCCACGCGCTGTACCTGCCGGTGGAGATGCTCAACCAGCCGCGGGTTGATGAAAGCCAGCTGCAGGCTGCGCCGGATCGCCATGCGCTGGCCGCGGAGGTGCTTTACCAGCGCCATATCAAGGGCGTGTATGGCGACCTGCTGAGCTTCATGAGCCGCCTGGAAGTGCCGCTGGACGAGGAGCACCAGCGCTTCTGGCTGTCCTGCCAGGTGGTGGCGCTGCAGCTGGTGGACGCGGTGAAGGACGCCAAGCACCTGCAGAAGAACCTCGGCCAGGCACTGTACGGCGAGCCTTCGGCGCTGCGCGATACCTACGTCGAACTGCGCCGGCACCTGATCGGCATGCTGCGGGAAGTGCGTGCGCTGGGATCGCTGCTCGGTGGCGACCTGCCGGAAGAGGCTCTGGTGGCGCGCCTGCAATTGCTTGACGAGGGCGCTGCGGAGTTCGACGCGGCGTTCCGCCAGCGCCTGTTCGCGGCGGTGCGCCGACAGGAGCTGGACGGCCTGCAGATGAGCTCGCTGATGAACGATCTGGGCTACGTCAGCCGGATCATCCAGAGCCTGCGCAACGTGCTGCAACTGGGCACCGAACATGGCCTGTTCGATGCCCGCGAAGAAGACGCTCCGGCTCTTATCCTGCCCTGATCAGCGCAGCGGCGCCGCCAGCTCGGTCGCAAGACCAATGCCGCGCGGGTCGCTGGCGGACTGCACCTCGCCGGACTTCTTGTTCCACAGCAGCACCTGCTGGTTGCCGTAGGCGCGACCGACATCCTTGAGGGTGTAGCCACGGCGCTGCAGGTCGGCCATTTCGGCGGCGGTGAAGGCGCGCGGTTCATGCTCGATCACGTCGGGCAGGAACTGGTGGTGGTAGCGCGGCGAGGACACCCAGCGCTGCACCGGTTTGCCGTCCAGGTAGTCCAGCATCGCCAGCAGCACCATGCTGGGAATCCGGCTGCCGCCGGGCGTGCCGAAGGCGGCCAGCTCGGTGGGACTTTCGATGAAGCTCGGGCTCATGCTCGACAGTGGGCGCTTGCCGGCGGCCACCGCGTTGGCCTGGCTGCCAGCCAACTGGTAGGCATTGGCGCCGCTGACGTCGGTGGCGAAGTCGTCCATCTCGTCATTGAGCAACACGCCGGTACCCGGCACGGTGAAGGCTGCGCCGAACGGCAGGTTGACCGAGAGCGTGGCGGCCACGGCATTGCCGTCGGCATCCATCACCACGAAGTGGGTGGTGTGGTCGCCTTCGCGCCAGGCGGGTGCTGACGGCAGGGAGGAGCTGGGCGTGGCGCGCTGCGGGTCGATACCGGCGGCCAGGCGCTTCAGGTAGTCCGGCGCGAGCAGTTGGTTGACCGGGTTGGCGACGCGGTCCGGGTCGCCCAGCAGGCCGCGGTCACGGTAGGTGCGGCGCAGGGCTTCCACCACGTAATGCACGCGCTGCACCGGTTCGGCCTTCTGCCACGGCAATTGCTGCAGCATGCCCAGGCTTTGCGCCAGGGCGACGCCGCCGGCGGAGGGCAGTGGGGCGCTGATCAGTTCGCGGCCGTCGGCCAGCGGGTAGTGCAGCGCCTGGCGTTCGACGGTACGGTAGCTGGCAAGGTCTTCCAGGCTCCACACACCGCCGGCGGCGCGCACGCCTTCGACCAGTTTCTCGGCGGTTTCGCCTTCGTAGAAACCGATGCGGCCGTAGCGCGCCAGCTTCTCCAGGGTATTGGCCAGCTGCGGCTGGCGCATCAGGCTGTATTCCTCGGGCAGGTTGCCCTGGTCGAGGAAGATGCGTGCGGTCTCGCGGTCCTTGCGCATCGCGTCGAGCCGCCAGGAGGCACGGTCGATGTAGACGCGGTCGATGGACACGCCATCGGTGGCCAGGCGGATCGCCGGCACGAGGTTGTTCGCCAGGGTCTTGCGGCCGTAGCGGCTGCTGATGTCCGCCAGGGCGGCGGGCAGGCCGGGGATGCCGGCGGCCAGCGGGCCGTTGAGCGACAGTTGCGGGTCGACCTTGCCGTTGCGCTCGTACATCCGCGCGTGGGCGGCCAGCGGGGCGCGCTCGCGGGCATCGATGAAGTGGTAGGTCGGCGGACTGCCGGCCTTGCGCAGCAGGAAGAAACCGCCGCCGCCCAGACCCGAGCCGTAGGGCTCGACCACCGCCAGCGCGGCGGCGATGGCCACGGCGGCGTCGAAGGCGTTACCGCCGTCGGCGAGGGTCTCCAGGCCGGCCACGGTAGCCGATGGGTGCGCGCTGGCAACGCTGGCCTGGGCCGGATGTTCCGCAGCGTGCAGGGCAAAGCTCAGCAGCAGGAGGCTGCAGAAGCCGACCAGGGAGGCGCGGGAGCGGGAGTTCAACAGGGACATGGCATCTCACGAACCGCCGGCAGGGCCGGCTGGAAAACCAAACGGGGCGAAGGTGGAGGATAGACAATCCACAACGCCCCGGGTTTGTGAGAACTCAATGAAAAAGTGTCGAAACGCGCGAAGTCAGGCTTTGCCGGTGAGCTTCTTGTACTTTTCCATCAGCTGATCCTTGCTCTCGACGTTGCTTTCGTCGAGGGGGATGCAGTCGACCGGGCAGACCTGCTGGCACTGCGGTTCGTCATAGTGGCCGACGCACTCGGTGCACAGGTTCGGGTCGATGACGTAGATCTCCTCGCCCTGGGAGATCGCGGCATTGGGGCACTCGGGTTCGCAGACGTCGCAGTTGATGCAATCGTCAGTGATTTTCAGGGACATCGAACAACTCCAACCATGACGGCAGCCATGGCGATCGGTAGCAACAATAGTGAAATTGTGCCGTATCGGCGCGTTTAGTGCACGCGAAGGGGAGTCAGCAGACGGAAACCGCCGTCCTTGGCGGTTGCGCGGTCAGCGCTTGAAGCGCTCGGCCAGGGCGCTGGCCACCGCGGGATGCACGAACTTGGTGATGTCGCCGCCCAGTGCCGCGATCTCGCGCACCAGGGTGGAGGAGATGAAGGAGTACTTCTCCGACGGCGTGAGGAACATGCTTTCCAGGTCGGGTGCGAGCTGGCGGTTCATGTTGGCCAGCTGGAACTCGTACTCGAAGTCCGACACCGCGCGCAGGCCGCGCAGCAGGATGTTGGCGTTCTGTTCCTTGGCGAAATGGGCGAGCAGCGTCGAGAAACCGACGACTTCCACGTTGGGCAGGTGCGAGGTGACCTGGCGGGCCAGCTCTACGCGCTGTTCCAGCGGGAACAGGGGATTCTTCTTGGGGCTGGCGGCGACGGCAATGATCACCTGGTCGAACAGTCGCGAGGCGCGTTCGACCAGATCGGCATGGCCTTTGGTGATGGGGTCGAAGGTACCCGGGTACAACACTCGATTCATCGCGGCGTCCTGGTCGGCTCTTGTTGGCAGGCTGGTGCAATAGCGGGCGGATGGTAACGCAGCATGTCCGTGGGGCCAAGCGACCTTGGTAGTGCTTCTGTGAACGGACTACCTGAGATAACCGGCGAGAGACCGGTGAGTCACGCGCAGGCCCCGTGCCAGAGCCTGCGCGTGCTGTCTTGCCTGATGCTGCTCTGTTTCGTTGGGCGGATAACCCGGAACGGGTTATCCGCCGGCCAACCTGCGGCGGATGACGCTGGCGCGTTATGCGCCCTACGGAAGCGCAGGTGTCGCCATGGGCGCTCGGGTTGCGCGTCAGGCCTTGCCCAGGCGCTTGGCCAGGGCGTCCGCGAGTTGTGCGGTGAGGCCGTAGACCGAGAGCTGCGGGTTGGCGCCGATGCTGGTGGGGAACAGCGAGCCGTCGTGGATCGACAGGTTCTCCAGCTGATGGTGGCGGCCGAGGCTGTCGCAGACAGACTGCTTCGAATCCTCGCCCATGGCGCAACCGCCCATCACGTGGGCGCTGCCCAGACGGGTGCGGTAGAGCTCCAGGCTCAGGCCGTCGATCAGCGAGTGGGCCTCCTTGGCGCTCTTCACATAGTCGGCATCGGCATGCAGCGGCAGCACAGCCTTGGCGCCGGCGGCGAACTGGATGTCGGCCATGGTGTGGAAGGCTCGGCGGATGCCGTCCCAGGTGTAGTCGGTCATCTGGTAGTCGAGCACCGGGGTGTCGTCGCCGCGCAGGCTGACCGAGCCCACCGCGCTGTCCGGATGGAAGCCGTCGCGCATCAGCGCCAGGATCACGTTGGTGTGCGGCAGCTGCTCCATGCGCAGTGCGTTGTCCTCGCCGAAGCGGCCGAGCAGGGTGGCGCTGAGCGCCGGTTGCAGCGGCGGGACTTCGAGCTTGTAGGACATGCGCCCGGTAGCGCCGTCATCCCACTGGAAGTGGTCGGAATAGATCGACTGCGGCGCGCCGTAGAAGGGGTTGATGACCTCGTCGAACAGGGCGGCGCTGAAGTTCACCGTGTGCAGGAAGGTGCGCTGGCCGACGCGGCCATTCGGGTCCGGCGCCTTGGAGCGCAGGAGGATCGCCGGGGTATTGATGCCGCCGCCGGAGAGCACGTAGTGACGCGCCTTGATGGTGATCTTGCGGCCGGTGGGGGCGACGCAGCGCTCGTCCATGGCCGAGCATTCCAGGCCACTGACCTTGTTGCCGTCGTGCAGCAGGCGGTCGGCGCGGGCGAGGAACAGCAGCTCGCCGCCCTTTTCCAGGGTCGCCGGGATGGTGGTTACCAGCATCGACTGCTTGGCGTTGGTCGGGCAGCCCATCCCGCAGTAACCGATGTTCCAGCAGCCACGGACGTTGCGCGGGATGACCTTCCAGTGCAGGCCGAGCTTCTCGCAGCCATTGCGGATCACGTCGTTGTTGGCGTTGGGCGGCATGATCCAGGGCGCGACGCCCAGGCGCTGCTCCATCTTCTCGAACCAGGGCGCCATCTCGGCGACGCTGTGGCCCTTCACGCCATGTTCCTTGGCCCAGTGTTCCAGGGTTGGCTCCGGCGTGCGGAAGCTGGAGGTCCAGTTGACCAGGGTGGTGCCACCCACGGCGCGGCCCTGCAGGATGGTGATGGCGCCATCCTTGCTCATGCGGCCGATGCCTTCCTGGTAGAGGCTGGGGTAGGCGTCGGACTCCTGCATCTTGAAATCGGTGCTGGTCTTGAGCGGACCTTCTTCCACCAGCAGCACCTTGTAGCCGGCGGCGCTCAGGGCTTCGGCAGTGGTGCCGCCACCGGCGCCGGTGCCGACGATGACGACATCGGCTTCCAGGGTCAGGTCCTTGTCCAGGCGCGAGCCGTTGTGGACTTTCCAGCCGCGGGCCAGGCCCTCGGCGAACAGATCGGGTACGGGCATCGGAAATCTCTCAGGCGAATTCTTGTTGTTCTGGTGACATCAGATCTTCGGCGGTCCGGGATAGCCGCAGTGGCCCCAGGATTCCGTGCGGCCGTACCAGGCCATCATCACCAGTTGCAGCAGCGAGCTGTGGCCCATCTTCAGCAGGGAGATGAAGCTGTTCTGCCAGCGCTGCAGGAAGTTCTGCACGTCGTCCGCGCTGGCGTTGTCCCAGCTGCCCCAGATGCCGGTGAGCGGCCCGCGGGTGACCGGCAGGGCGAGCACGTCGAACAGCTGCACGGTGAGCTTGAGCATCTCCGGAGAGAGGTGGTTGAGGCTGTTGTCCAGGCTCTCGATGGTGCCCTTGACGGCCTCGGCCATGCGCTCGGCGGGCACGGCGCCGGCCAGCATCACCGGGATCAGCGCACGCAGGAAGGGCATGTCGGAATCGCGCAGCACGGCGAACCCGTTGGCCGGGGTGCTGGCCGAACAGCCGCTCAGGCTGGCGGTGACGCCAGCCGCGGCGAGGAAGGCCCCGCCCAGCAGGCCGATCTTGAGCACGCCGCGCCGGGAGAGTCCCGGCGCGCTCAGGGAGGTGTCTGTCATTCTTGTTCTGTCACCTGTGTAGAGGGCACCTGTGGTGGAAAGGGTTGGTCAGCGGATGAACAGCTTGTAGACCAGCTTCTGCAGCGCCTTGCCGTAGGGCGGGTAGATCACTCGCGCGGCGTTGAAGCGCGGCTTGCTGAACACGCCCTTGGCCTTGGAGAAGGTCAGGAAGCCTTCGTGGCCGTGGTAGTGGCCCATGCCGGACGGGCCGACACCGCCGAAGGGCATGTCGTCCTGGGCAACGTGAAGCAGGGTGTCGTTCAGGCACACGCCGCCCGAATGGGTCTGGGCCAGTACGTGGTCCTGCTCGCGCTTGTCGTAGCCGAAGTAGTACAGCGCCAGCGGGCGGTCGCGCTCGTTGATGTAGCTGAGCGCCTGGTCGAGGTTCTGGTAGGGGATCACCGGCAGCAGCGGGCCGAAGATCTCTTCCTGCATGATCTTCATCTCGTCGGTCACGTTCAGCACCAGCGCCTGGGGCAGGCGGCGGCCCTGGGCCTGCGGGAACAGCGGCACGACGGTGGCGCCGCGGGCCTGGGCGTCGGCGAGGTAGCTGTTCAGGCGCGACAGCTGGCGCTCGTTGATGATCGCGGTGTAGTCGGGGTTGTTCTCCAGTTTCGGGAAGAAGCCCTGGACCACCTGGCGGTAGCTCTCGACGAACTCGTCGACGCGGTTCTGCGGCACCAGCACATAGTCCGGCGCCACGCAGGTCTGGCCGGCATTGAGCGACTTGCCGAAGGCGATGCGCTCGGCGGCATCCTTCATCGGCACGCTGGTGGAAACGATGGCCGGCGACTTGCCGCCCAGCTCCAGGGTGACCGGGGTGAGATTCTCGGCGGCGGCGCGCATCACATGCTTGCCGACGCTGGTGGCACCGGTGAACAGCAGGTGGTCGAAGGGCAGCTTGGAGAAGGCCACGCCCACATCCACTTCACCCTGCACCACGGCGACCAGGTCTTCGGGGAACACCTTGCCCAGCAGCTCTTTCAGCACGCGGGCAGATTCCGGGGTGGATTCACTCATCTTGATCATCACCCGGTTGCCGGCGGCCAGCGCCCCGGTCAGCGGGCCGATGGCGAGGAACAGCGGGTAGTTCCACGGCACGATCACGCCGACCACACCCAGCGGCTGGTAGATGACCTTGGCCGAGGCCGGCATGAACTGCATGCCCACGCTGCGGCGCGCCGGTTTCATCCACTTCTTCACGCGCTTGGTCGCGTAGTGCACGCCGTGCAGGCTGGGCATCACTTCGGCGAGCAGGGTCTCGTCGGCGGAGCGGTTGCTGAAGTCACTGCTGATCGCATCGATGATCGCCTTCTGCTCGGTCACCAGCAGGTTGGCGAGGCTTTTCAGCCACTGGATGCGCTGGCCGGCGTCGGGCATCGGGTTGGCGCGGTACGCCTGGCGCTGGCGTTCGAGAAGGGCTTCCAGCTGACTGATCTGCTGCTGGGTCTGCTGCAGGTAGGCGATATCGGCAACCATGACGGGCTCCTGGCGCAAGCGTGGTGGGGAGGCTCTCGGATGATTCGCACAGGAATCCCGGATGCCTCGCGTTTTTATGCTGTCGCTGGTTTTTTAGAGCAATTGCTCTAGAGTGTCAATCAGCATGCCGGTTCCGCGCCGCCGGGCCCAGCCAACGAAAAGTTGGGCGAGCCCGACAGTTGTGTCAGGTGGTAGCAATCGGTGTACCTTTGCGTCCGCGCAATCCGCTTCGACGAGTTTTGGCAATGGCACCACGCATCAACACCCGTGACCGCATCGCCCAGGCCAGCCTTGAGCTGTTCAATGCCCAGGGCGAGCGCAGCGTCACCACCAACCACATCGCCGCGCACCTGGGTATCTCGCCGGGCAACCTGTACTACCACTACCGCAACAAGCAGGTGATCATCGCCCAGCTGTTCGCCGAGTACGAAAGCCACGTCGACCAGTTCCTGCACCTGCCCGAGGGTCGCGCGCTGACGGTGGAGGACAAGACCTTCTACCTGGAAGCGCTGCTCGCGGCGATGTGGCACTACCGCTTCCTGCACCGCGACCTGGAACACCTGCTGGATTCGGACCCGGAGCTGGCCGCCGGCTACCGCGCCTTCGCCCGCCGCGCCATGGACAACGCCAAGGGCATCTACCGGGGCTTCGTCGACGCCGGCATCCTGCAGATGGACGAACCCCAGCTCGAGGCCCTGACCCTCAACGCCTGGATCATCCTCACCTCCTGGGTGCGTTACCTGTGTACCACCCGTGAAGTGGCCAATGACCTCAGCGAAGCGCTGATGCGTCGCGGCATCTACCAGGTGCTGGCGCTGGAAAGCGGGCACATCGCCCCGCCTTTCCGCGAGGCGGTGGCGGCGGTGTTCGACCGCTTGTACGTGCCGCTGGAAGACTGATCTTCAGACGTCGGATAACCGTGAACGGTTATCCGCCTAACGCTCAACCGTTACGTAGGGCGCATCACGCGCCAGCGTTATCCGCCGGCTGCTCGGTCAGGCATCCACCTGGCGCGGCCCCGGCACCCGTGGCCGGCGCAGGGCTATGCCATGGCGCAGGAAGAACTCCTCCACGCCCTCGGTGGCATCGGTGTAGAGCGTGCGGTTCGGGTGATCGGCGAGGAAGCGCGCCATCAGCGCAAGGCCGATCCCGCGGGACTGGAAGCCCGGCAGCACGGCGATTTCCGCCAGCCAGGTGGTCTGCGCCGTTTCGCTTTCCGCGCGCAGCAGGCCGAGTACCTGATCACCGTCCATGGCCAGCAGGAAGTAGCTGGAAAACTCGTAGAGATCGCGCAGTTCCGCCGTGGTGCCGGGCGAGCCCCAGCCCACCGCGCGGTACAGCGTGGCGATGCCGACGCACTGAGCATCGCTCAGCGGTGCGTTGTGCAGAATCGTCAGCGGCGTGTCGTGCATGGCGGCGCTCCTTTCTGGCGTTTCCTTCCTGGTGCACCTTCAGTCTGCCTCATTCCCGCGTCCAGGGGCTGACCCAGCGCAGTCAGGCTTCCCGCCGTTCGCGCAGCCACTGCGGGATGCGCCGCTCCAGGTAGTAGTCCGGGCGCCCGGGCGAGCCGCCGATGAAGCCGACATGGCCGCCATGGGGCAGCAACTCCATCTGCGTCGAAGCCGACAGCTCGTCCAGCTGCGGCACGCTGTGGGCGTGGATGAACGGATCGTCGCTGGACTGGATGATCAGCGTCGGCACGCGGATACCGCCCAGGTAATAGCGGCTGGAGGCGCGCCGGTAGTAATCGTGCACGTCGGCGAAACCGTGCAGGGGCGCAGTCACCCGGTCGTCGAAGTCCCAGAAGGTGCGCATGCCGTCCAGCGGCCCGAGGCGTTCCAGCGCGGCGAGGTTTTCCGTGTGGCCGCCGGCGGCGAAGGCCTGGCGCTTGGTCTGCACATAGGCCACCAGCTCGCGCATGAAGTGCGCCTGGTAGACCCTGGAGAAACCGATGCCGATGCGGTCGGCGCACTGGTCCAGGCGGAAGGGGACCGACACCGCGACTGCGCCTTTCAGCGGGCAGCTGTCCGAGGCTTCGCCCAGGTACTTGAGCAATACGTTGCCGCCCAGCGAATAGCCCACTGCGTAGAGCGGCGCCATCGGCCGCTTGGCGCGGACGTGGGCGACCACCGAGGCGAGGTCTTCGCTGACGCCCGAGTGATAGCCGCGCGGCAGCAGGTTCGACTCGCCCGAGCAGCCGCGCCAGTTCAGCGCGACGCTGGCCCATCCTTGCGCCGCCAGCTGCTGCTGCACGCCGAGGATGTAGTGCGAGGACGACGAGCCAGTCAGCCCGTGCAGCGCCAGCACCAGCGGCGCATCCGCCTCGTGCGGGCCGTGCCAGTCGAGGTCGATGAAGTCGCCATCCTCCAGCCACAGGCGCTCGCGCGTGCGCTCGAGGCTGGGCGCCTTGCGTGCGAGCGAGCCATACAGGGTTTGCAGGTGCGGGCCGGGTAGCCACCAGGCGGGTTTGAACGGGGAGGGTATAGTCATCACGGATCGAATGGGGCCGACGAATCGTGATAGTAACGCCAAGTCGGCCGTGCGATGGATGCCTCATGCCTCCGTCGTCAGGAAAACCCACGCAAAGGAGGGGATGGAATGTGGAAGAAAATCGCGGCGTTGAGCCTGCTGGTGTGGCTGGCCGCGTGCGGCGAACCGGTGCCGCAGGAGCACCGCTCCTACGTCGGCCTGTGGACCGCGCCGCAGATGAGCCTGCTGGTGACGGCGGATGGCCGCGTCGCCTACAAACGGGTGGCGGGCAGCACGTCGAGGTCCATCGAGGCACCGATCAAGAGCTACGAAGCCGACGGCTTCACCGTGGGCTTCGGTCCCTTCGATACGCACTTCAAGGTCTCGAAACCACCCTGTCAGGACGGTAGCCAATGGAAGATGGTGGTCGACGGCGTGGAACTGGTGCGCACCAGCACCGTCGATGTCGGCAAGTCCATCTGAGGGCTGCTGAGCCTTCATTATCAAGGAGTCGGCCCTGGACGGCCGACCGATTCAATCGACATGAGGATTGTCCCCTATGTTCAGCCGTTGGCTGTTCCTGTCTGCGCTCTCTCTGGTCCTGCCGTCCCTGGCATGGTCCGATGGCGCTTCTTCAGATTTCAGCGATGAGGTGTCCAGCACCGAGCAGAGTGATCCGCGTGCCGAAGAGCTGTTCGCGGAATTCACCCGTCTGCACCAGGCCACGAAGACGGGCGAGCCGCAGGCCCTGTTCAATCTCGGTGCCTACTTCTATCAGCACCAGAACTACGCCGGAGCGCGCAAATGGTGGGGCAAGGCTGCCGAGGCCGGCTTGGCCCGCGCGCAGATCCAGCTGGCCATGCTCTATCGCGACGGCGACGGTGGTCCGCAGGACAAGGCCGAAGCGGCGCGCTGGTTCGCCAGGGCGGCCGAGCAGGGCGACGCCGGCGCACAGAACGAGATGGGCGTCCTCTACTGGAGCGGCGAAGGCGTCGACAAGGACCGGGTCAAGGCCGGCATCTGGTTCGAGCGCGCGGCCAAGGCCGGTAGCGAAGACGCGGAGACCAACCTGGGCTGGTTCTACCTGGACGATTCGCAGGGAGTCTATGGCGCCGCCAGCGACGAAGAAGCTGCCCTGCTGGACCGCTACGCCGCCAGCCGCGAAAAGGCTTTCCAGTGGTTCTGCAAGGCGGCCACCCGGGGCAGCGCCCGCGCCCAGTTCAAGGTTGGCGAGGCCTACTGGAACGGTGCCGGTGCGGGGATGAACAAGTTGCAGGCGCGGCTCTGGCTGGAAAAGGCCGCACAGCAGCAGGACGCGGAAGCCATCGCCTGGCTGAAGACTGCCGAGGACGCGGCCTGGTACACCCGCCTGGAAAACTGGGGCCACGCCGCGCTGGATGGCGAGCTGTCCGGCACTGCCGATTGCTCCGGCGCGCCGGATCGCCGGCATGCCAATCGCGGCGTGGACAACGCCTCGCCTGAGCCGGAAGCCGTGGAGGCCAGCGCGGCCGACGCAGCAGAGGCAGTAGACGCGGCGGAGCCGGCGAGCCAATAAGGCTCGCTACCAGCCGAACTCGTCGGCCAGGTCCTGCGCGCGGCGGGCGTCGCCGAGCAGCGGCGCCAGCTCGTCGATCAGCTCGCGGCGGTACAGCGGGTTGACGCTGTAATCCTCGGCGAAGATGTCCTCGCCGGCGCCGCGCCACACTCGGGCGAAAGTGGCAAGGCAGGCGGTCATCTGCCAGAGGTCATCGAACATCGGCGCTGGGTCCCAGGGACCTCCGTGCTGGTCGAAGAGGATGCGGCCGGTGGAGCTCTCGAAGATGAAGGGATCGGCGCCCTGGTCCGCCACCACGATCCAGTCCTCGCTCCACCCTGCCAGCCGCTCGCCGGTCAGGCCGTGCCAGCGGTAGCCGGCCTGCTGCTTCCACAGCTTCGCCAGCGAGGGAATGAAGAACGGGTTACCGGCGGTGTCCAGGGTGCAGTCGCAGGGACCGACCTCACGGTAGAAGCGTTCCAGCTCGGCGGGCAGGGCAATGTCGCCGGCCCAGTCGCTGGCGGGCTGCGCGAAGCAGTGTTCGTCCAGTGCCAGCAGCTGTTCGCGGAGGGCATCCGGCATCCGTCAACCTTCCCGCTGCCACAGCGCGTAATGCACCGAGCCCGCCTTCTTCTCCCGGTGCAGTCGCCAGTTGCCCGGCAGGCCGAGGCTGGAGGGCACGGCTTCGCTTTCGGTGTAGACCCAGGCGTCCCTGGCCAGCCAGCCGCGCTCTTCCAGCAGGCGGCAGGCATTCTGCAGCAGGTCCTGGTGGAAGGGCGGGTCGAGGAATACCAGGTCGAAGGGCTGCGCGGCCTGGTTGTCCAGGTAGCGCAGGGCGTCGGTCATCACCAGCTGGCCGGTGGCGCACTTCAAGGTGTCGAGGGTGCCGCGCAGGGCGGCCACCGCTTCGCCGTTGGTGTCCAGCGCAAGGCCCGCGCTGGCGCCACGGGACAGCGCTTCGAGGAACAGCGCGCCGCTGCCGGCGAAGGGGTCGAGCACGCGGGCGCCGGGGACGTAGGGCGCGAGCCAGTTGAACAGGGTCTCGCGCACGCGGTCGGGCGTCGGGCGCAGGCCCGGGCCGTCGGGGAAGGCGAAGCGCCGGCTGCGCCATTCGCCGCCGATGATGCGCAGCTGGCCCTGGCCGCCGTGGGGCTTCTGTGCGGCGCGCGGGGCGCCGCCGGATCGTTTGCTCATCAGTGCTCCGGTACGCCGGCAGGTTGCGCGGCGGGTTTGTCGGTGGGCGGCGGCAGCGGCTGCTGCGGCACGGTGGGGCCGGCGGTGACGATGACGAAAGCGTCCGGGTCGAGGTGGCGGCGCATGGCTTGCTTCACCTGTTCCACGCTCAGGCCCTGGACCTGGCCGAGGAAGGTTTCCAGGTAATCCAGCGGCAGGTTGTAGAAGCCGATGGCGCCCAGCTGGCCGACGATGTCGGCGTTGCTCGCGGTGGACAGCGGGAAGCTGCCGGCCAGCTCGCGCTTGGCGTCGTCGAGTTCCTTCTGCGTCGGGCCCTTGTCGAGGTAGTCGCGGACGATGTCCTGGACCAGCTTGAGGGTGCCTTCGCTCATCTCGGCGCGGGTCTGCAGGCCGATGGTGAACGGCCCGCGCGACTGCATGCCGGTGAAGCCGGAGTACACGCCGTAGGTCAGGCCGCGCTTCTCGCGCACCTGGTCCATCAGGCGGGTGCCGAAGCCGCCGCCGCCGAGGATCTGGTTACCCAGGTAGAGCGCAGCGTAGTCCGGGTCGTTACGGGTGATGCCCAGCTGCGCCAGCATCAGCTGGGTCTGCTTGGACGGGAACTCGATGTGGGTGACGCCGGCCTTGGGCATCTGCGGCTCGCCCGGTGCCGGCAGGGCAGGGCCCTTGGGCAGGGATTTGGAGACGCTGCCGGCGATAGCTTCGGCCTGCTCGCGGGTCAGGTCGCCGACCAGTGCGATGACCACGTTGCCGGCGGCGTAGGCCTTCTGGTGGAAGGCGCGCAGCTGGGCGACGCTGATCTTCGGCACCGACTTTTCGTTGCCGTCGCTGGAGTGGGCGTAGGGGTGATCGCCGTAAAGCCGCTTGAACAGCTCCAGGCCCGCCAGCTTGCCGGGGTTCTGTTTCTGGTACTCGAAGCCGGCCATGACCTGGTTCTTGATACGCGCCAGGGCGTCCTCGGGGAAGGTCGGCTGGCCGATCACCTGGTCGAACAGCGCCAACGCGGCGTCGCGCTTGGTTGGCTCGCTGAGGCTGCGCAGGCTGGCCACCGCCATGTCGCGGTAGGAGCCGTTGCCGAAGTTGGCGCCCAGGTCGTCGAAACCGGCGGCGATGGCGCTGGTGTCCTTGCCGGGCACGCCTTCGTTGAGCATGGCGTTGGTCAGCATGGCCAGGCCGTAGCTGTCGCCGTCCTGGCTGCTGCCCGCGGCGAAGGTCAGGCGCAGGTCGAACATCGGCAGCTCATGGGCCTCGACGAACAGCACACGGGCGCCTTCGGCGGTCTGCCATTGCTGGATGTTCAGCTTGCGGTGACTGGGCGCCTTGCCGGCGGCCTCGGCGAGAGATTGCAGGCCCGTGGGCGCGGCAGTCTCGGCGGCAGCCGATTGCGCGGGCGCAGGGGCGGCGGTGGCGGACTCGGCGGCGGGGCGGGAAACGAACAGCACCAGTCCGGCGATCAGCGCGATGACGATCAGCCCGACCAGGCCGTAGCGCAGGCCATTGCGTTCACTCATGGCTCGGCTCCTTGTCGGTGGCGACTTCCGGCAGGACCTGGGCGAGGGTCAGGCGGGAGCGGGTGAAGTAGGTGCGGGCGGCTTGCTGGATGTCTTCGGCGGTGACGGCCTGGATGGCTTCCAGGTCCTTGTCCGCCAGACGCCAGCCGAGGCCGACGCTTTCCAGCTCGCCAATGGTGCTGGCCTGTCCGGCGATGGAATCGCGCTCGTAGACCAGCCCGGCGATGACCTGGGCGCGCACGCGCTCCAGTTCTTCCTTGCTCGGCGGGTTCTGCTTGAGGTCTTCCAGCTGTTTCCACAGCGCGGCCTCGACCTGGTCGAGGGTCTTGCCGGTCTGCACGTTGGGGGTGGCCGAGAGGAAGAACAGGCCGTCGCCGCGGGAAAATGCGTCGTAGGAGGCCGAGGCGCCGGCGACGATTTCCTCGCCGCGCTCCAGGCGCGCGGACAGGCGCGCGCTGTAGCCGCCGTCGAGGATCGCCGAGATCAGGCGCAGGGCGTTGATCTGTTTCGAGTCATCGCTGCTGCCCAGGGTCGGCACGTTGAAGCCCATGATCAGGCTGGGCAGCTGGGTGCGCACGTGCAGCTTCAGGCGGCGCTCGCCCGGCTCGGCCAGTTCCAGCGGCTTGCGCGCGGCGGGCAGGTCGCGCTTGGGGATCTCGCCGAAGTACTTCTCGGCCAGGGCCTTCACCTCGTCGCCGCTGACGTCGCCGACCACCACCAGGGTGGCGTTGTTCGGCGCGTACCAGGCCTGGTACCAGTGGCGCAGATCGTCGATGGTCATGCGCTGCAGGTCGGCCATCCAGCCGATGGTCGGTGTCCGATAGCCGCTGGCGGGGTAGGCGGCGGCCTTGAAGCGCTCGAAGGCCAGCGCGCTGGGCTTGTCCTCGGTGCGCAGGCGGCGTTCCTCCTTGATTACCTCGATCTCGCTCTTGAACTGGTCGGCCGGCAGGGCGAGGTGCGCCATGCGGTCGGCTTCCAGCTCCAGCGCCACCGGCAGGCGGTCGCGGGCGAGCACCTGGTAATAGGCGGTGTAGTCGTCGGTGGTGAAGGCGTTCTCTTCCGCGCCGAGGTCGCGCAGCACCAGCGAAGCCTGGCCGGGGCCGAGCTTGCGGCTGCCCTTGAACATCATGTGCTCCAAGGCGTGGGAGAGTCCGGTGAGGCCGGGCGTCTCGTAGCTGGAGCCGACCTTGTACCAGAGCTGGGAAACCACCACGGGGGCGCGGTGGTCCTCGCGGACAACGACCTTCAGGCCGTTGTCCAGGGTGTATTCGTGGGTGGGCTGTGGTTCCGCGGCGCTCGCCATCAGCGGCAGCAACAGGGAGCCGAGCAGCAGGCCGGCGTGGCGGCGTGCAAGGGTTTTCATCGTGGACTGAACCTTTCGGGCTGTCCGCGGGGTCTATGCAGGCTGGCGGCCAGCCTCTTAACCCCGGCGGGCGAGGAGATGCTAGGATACCCATCCGTTTTCCGGGCGGCCACGTTCAGGGCTTCTCAAAGCTGTTTCGAGGCTTTTTTCTGCCTGGCTCTTTGTTGCCTGCCTGTGTGGCGCCCCCTAGAGATTCGATCCCTACATGTTTGGTTCCAACGACGACAAGAAGGCCCCGCCAGCCGGGGAGAAGAAGGGTCTGTTCGGCTGGTGGCGCAAGAAGCCCCAGGCCGAGGAACAACCCGCCGCGCAAGCCGAGCCACAGGCTGAACAGCCTGTGGCCGCCGAACCGGCCCCCGCCCCCGAGCAGGCTCCCGCCGTCCAGGCCGAGCCGGTTGCCCCGCGCGCCGAGCTGACTCCGGAACCGACGCCCGAACCGATAGTCGACGTGGTACCGGCCAGCGTGCCGGTCGAGCCGCTGGCGCAGCCCGCTCTGCAACCTGAAGCTCAGCCCGCGCCGCAGCCTGAGCCGCAACCCGTTGCGCCGCCAGTGGTTGCCGAGGCGCCGCAGCCGGCTGTCCAGCCGGTCGCCGCGCCGGTTCAGCCCGAACCCGTTGCCGAAGCCCCCGTTGTGGTCGTCCAGCCGGAGCCGGAGCCCGCTCCTCAGCCCGAACCCGAGCCGCAGGCCAAGCCTGCTGCCAGCGAGCCGGCCAAGATTGGCTTCTTCGCCCGCCTCAAGCAGGGCCTGTCGAAGACCAGCGCCAGCCTCGGCGAAGGCATGGCCAGCCTGTTCCTGGGCAAGAAGGCCATCGACGACGACCTGCTCGACGAGATCGAGACCCGCCTGCTGACCGCCGACGTCGGCGTCGAGGCCACCACCACCATCGTGCAGAACCTGACCAAGCGCGTGGCGCGCAAGGAGCTGGCTGACAGCGAAGCGCTGTACAAGGCCCTGCAGGAAGAGCTGGCCGGCCTGCTGCGCCCCGTCGAGCAGCCGCTGACCATCACCACCGACAAGCAGCCCTACGTGATCCTCGTGGTCGGCGTGAACGGCGTTGGCAAGACCACCACCATCGGCAAGCTGGCGAAGAAACTGCAGCTCGATGGCAAGAAGGTCATGCTGGCCGCCGGCGATACCTTCCGCGCCGCCGCCGTCGAGCAGCTGCAGGTCTGGGGCGAGCGCAACAACATCGCCGTGATCGCCCAGCACACCGGCGCGGACTCCGCCTCGGTGATCTTCGATGCCGTGCAGGCCGCCAAGGCCCGTGGCGTGGATGTGCTGATCGCCGATACCGCCGGTCGCCTGCACACCAAGGACAACCTGATGGAAGAGCTGAAGAAGGTGCGCCGGGTGATCGGCAAGCTGGACGAGACGGCTCCCCACGAAGTCCTGCTGGTGCTGGATGCCGGTACCGGGCAGAACGCCATCAACCAGGCCAAGCAGTTCAACAATGCCGTGGAACTCACCGGCCTGGCCCTGACCAAACTGGACGGCACCGCCAAGGGCGGGGTGATCTTCGCCCTGGCCAAGCAGTTTGGCCTGCCGATCCGCTATATCGGTGTCGGCGAAGGGATCGACGATCTGCGAACCTTCGAAGCCGATGCCTTCGTCCGTGCACTCTTCGAGACCCGGGAAATCGCATGATCCGTTTCGAGCAGGTTGGCAAACGCTATCCCAACGGCCACGTCGGCCTGCACGAGATTTCGTTCCGCGTGCCGCGCGGCGAGATCATGTTCGTCACCGGCCACTCCGGTGCGGGCAAGAGCACCCTGCTGCGCCTGATCCTGGCGATGGAGCGACCCACTTCCGGCAAGCTGCTGCTAGGCGGGCAGGACGTCTCGCGCATCTCCACCGCGCAGATTCCCTTCCTGCGCCGGCAGATCGGCGTGGTCTTCCAGAACCACCAGCTGCTCGATGACCGCAGCGTGTTCGAGAACGTCGCCCTGCCGATGCAGATTCTCGGCCTGCCCAAGGCGGACATCGCCTACCGCGTCGAAGCGGCGCTGGACCGGGTGAACCTCAAGGAGAAGGCCGAGGACCGTCCGTCCGACCTCTCCACCGGGCAGCAGCAGCGCGTCGGCATCGCCCGCGCGGTGGTGCACCGTCCGGCCCTGCTGCTCGCCGACGAACCCACCGGCAACCTCGACCCGCGCCTGGCCTCGGAAATCATGTCTGTGTTCGAAGACATCAACCGCCTGGGCACCACCGTGCTGATCGCCAGCCATGACCTGGCACTGATCGCGCGCATGCGCCACCGGATGATCACCCTGCAGCGTGGCCGGATCATCGCTGATCGTGAGGAGAACGCCTGATGAGCGCCAATGACCTGCCCCGCGGCGACGAAGAAGGCACCCCGACGCGCAACACCCGCGAGCGCCCGGAAGACAACGAACACCAGGACCACAGCGCGTCCCTCTCGGCCTACGCGGAAAACCACCGCGCCAGCCTGATGGACAGTCTGCACCGCCTGGTCAGCCACCCCTTCGGCAGCTTCTTCACCTGCCTGGTGATGGGCATCACCCTGAGCCTGCCCATGGGCCTGTCGCTGCTGCTGAACAACGTCGAGCGCCTCGGTGGCTCCTGGCAGCGCGCCGCACAGATTTCCCTGTTCCTCGACCTCAAGGCCAGCGAGGCCCAGGGCCAGGACCTGCGCGAACAGATCGAGAAAATGCCCGATGTGATCGAGGCGCAGCTGATCAGTCGCGACGATGCGCTGAAAGAGCTGCAGGAACAGTCCGGTCTCGGCGAAGCGCTGAAGGAATTGCCTGACAACCCGCTGCCGGCGGTCATCTCGGTGACGCCCAAGCAGATCGACAAGGCCCAGCTGGATGCCTTGCGTCAAAGGTTGTCGGAGCTGCCGGGTGTACAACAGGCGCAGCTGGACCTGGTCTGGGTCGAGCGGCTGTCGGCGATCCTCAAGCTGGGCGACCGCTTCGTCTTCGGCCTGACCCTCCTGCTGGTGCTGACCCTGTTGCTGGTGATCGGCAACACCATCCGCCTGCACATCGAAAACCGCCGTAACGAAATCGAAGTCATCAAGCTGGTCGGCGGGACGGACGGTTACGTGCGTCGCCCCTTCCTCTATATGGGCGCGTTGTACGGCCTGGGCGCGGGCATCCTGTCCTGGGCCCTGCTGGCCTTCGGCCTGGACTGGCTGAACAGCTCCGTGGTCAACCTGGCCGGGCTGTACGGCAGTGATTTCGGGCTGGCGGGCGTACCGGTCGACGACGGCCTGTCGCTCACTATTGGTGCCGTGCTGCTGGGCTGGATCGGTGCCTGGCTGGCCGTGGCGCGCCACCTGCGCGAGTTGGCACCGCGCTGAAACCCCCTGATTTTGCAGGGGTTAAGCGGGTGTAAAGGAACTTTTACACCCGCTTGCAGTCAGATTTCGCAGTGCTACACTGCGCGAGTTTCGTGAATCGGAGGATTCGCATGACCACTTCTCTGCAACCTGTATATGCCCTGGCTCCCGGTGCGAACCTGGAAGCCTATGTGCACTCGGTGAACAGCATTCCGCTGCTGACGCCGGAGCAGGAGCGCGAACTGGCCGAACGCCTCTTCTACCAGCAAGATCTGGAAGCGGCACGGCAAATGGTTCTGGCGCACCTGCGCTTCGTCGTGCATATCGCCCGGAGTTATTCCGGGTACGGCCTGGCCCAGGCCGATCTGATCCAGGAAGGCAACGTCGGCCTGATGAAGGCCGTGAAGCGCTTCAACCCGGAAATGGGTGTGCGCCTGGTGTCGTTCGCCGTCCACTGGATCAAGGCGGAAATCCATGAGTTCATCCTGCGCAACTGGCGGATCGTGAAAGTCGCGACCACCAAGGCGCAGCGCAAGCTGTTCTTCAACCTGCGCAGCCAGAAGAAGAAGCTGGCCTGGCTGAGCAATGACGAAGTGCACCGCGTCGCGGAGACCCTCGGTGTCGAGGCCCGCGAAGTCCGCGAGATGGAAAGCCGTCTCACCGGGCAGGACATGGCCTTCGACCCGGCGGCGGATGCCGACGACGAGAGCGCCTACCAGTCCCCGGCGCATTATCTGGAAGACCATCGTTACGACCCGGCGCGCCAGCTGGAGGAAGCGGACTGGAGCGACAGCTCCACCGCCAGCCTGCACGAGGCGCTGGAAGGCCTGGACGACCGCAGCCGCGACATCCTCTACCAGCGTTGGCTGGCCGAGGAGAAGGCGACCCTGCACGACCTTGCGGCCAAGTACAACGTGTCCGCCGAGCGGATCCGTCAGCTGGAAAAGAACGCGATGAACAAGCTCAAGGGTCGCATCGAAGCCTGACCGGCTTCGACGCGCCCTGCGAGTCGCGAACCGCACCCTGGTGCGGTTTTTTTCTGCCCGCCTTCAGCGTCTGGAGAGTCCCATGCCGCGCCTGCGTCCCGTCCACGGGATGTTCTTCCTGGTCATCGCCCTGCTGGCCTTCGGCCTCGGTTCCTGGGTCGCCCGCACGTCCGCGCCGCCCAAGCCGCCGCAGTGGTTCAACGACTGGAAGGAAAAGGTCTTCGAGCCGCTGGCCGACGACAAGCTGACCCTGAACGATCTGCAGGGCCAGCAGCCCGGCGAGCTGTGGCTGACCGCCAGCCAGGACGGCCCGCAACTGCATTACCGCGGCAAGCTGGTGACGGAAGAGGGGCCCTGGCACGTCGAGGCGGAGCTGGCCCTGAGCGACGCCGAGCATGCCAGCCTGGCCAAGGCCACCGGCATGCAGCCGACCAGCAAGGACCAGCCGCTGAGCGCCGAGCTGATGGGCCAGTTGGGCAACAAGCCGGTCTCCGAGCTGGCGCTGGCGCCGCAGGAAGACCTAGCGGTCGGTCGCCTGGCAGTGAGCCTGGGCGATCCGCGACTGCGCCTGCAGGTGGATGGCGGCGAGGCCTGGGTCTATCCGGAGAAGGGCATGACCCTGCTGCATCGCGACGGCACCCTGCAGTGGGTGCGGGTGGTGCCGCGCAATACCCTCAAGACCAGCGAGGCGCCTTAAAGGCGCCCGAGATAATCGCTGCCACCCAGCTGCCACATCTGCTGGCGGATCCAGGAGGCGCGCTGGCGCACGTAGGGGCCGGGCTTGCCGGCGCTCCACTTGCGCGGGTTGGGCAGCACGGCCGCCAGCAGGCTGGCCTGCTGTTGCGACAGGCGCTTGGCGTCGACGCCGAAGTGGTGCTGGGCAGCGGCCTGGGCGCCGAATACGCCGGCGTCCCACTCCACGCTGTTGAGGTAGACCTCGAGAATCCGCTGCTTGGACCAGAAGGTCTCGATCAGCAGGGTGAACCATGCCTCGAAGCCCTTGCGTACCCAACTGCGGCCGGTCCAGAGGAAGACGTTCTTCGCCACCTGCTGGCTGATGGTGCTGCCGCCGCGGACCCTGCCGCCCTGCTCGTTGTGCGCCAGGGCCTTCTGGATCGCCGGCACGTCGAAGCCGTGGTGTTCGGCGAACTTCTGGTCTTCGCTGGCGATCACGGCGAGCTTGAGGCTGTCCGGCAGCTCGTCCCAGGAGCGCCAGCTGCGCTGCAGGTCGATGGGCTGGCCGTTGAACCAGGACTCGACCTTGCGCTCGATCATGACCATGGTGCCCGGCGGCGGTACCCAGCGCAGGATGATGACCAGCGCCACGCTGACGGCGACGAACCAGAGCGCGATCTTGAACAGGCGGCGGAGGACGTTGCGCATGCGAGGCTTTGACTGGGCGGATGAGCGGGCCATTATAGCGGCACTCACCTGTCTGGAGCTTTCCGATGCTGCGTACTTTCCTGATGCTCGCCGCCTTCTTCGGTTTCACCGGTGTCGCCCTCGGCGCCTTCGCTGCCCACGGCCTGAAGAGCAAGCTCACCCCGGAGTACCTGGCGGTGTTCCAGACCGGCGTGCATTACCAGACGCTGCATGCCCTGGCGCTGTTCGGCGTGGCGCTGCTCTCGGCGCATATCGGCGGCACCCTGGTCAGCCTTGCCGGCTGGGCCTTCACCGTCGGCATCCTGCTGTTTTCCGGCAGCCTCTACCTGCTGACCCTGGCCGGCCTCGGCGTGGGCATCATCACCCCGATTGGCGGGCTGTTCTTCCTGATCGGCTGGGCGCTGCTGCTGGTGGCGGCCTTCCGGCTGGGTTGACCCGAGCGTCAGAAAAGCCCGAGTGCGGCACTCCGGAACCTTGGTCATCCGGCGCGATCGGGCTAGAATGCGACCCCCTCCAGCAACGACCGTCCCGCCCATGCGTATTCAGTTGAACGGCGAACCCTTCGAGCTGCCCGACGGCCACAGCGTCGCCAACCTGCTCGAGCGTCTCGACCTCACCGGCAAGCGTGTCGCGGTCGAGCTCAACCAGGACATCGTGCCGCGCAGCCAGCACGCCGCCACCGCCCTGAGCGAAGGCGACCAGGTGGAAGTGGTGCATGCCATCGGCGGCGGCTAGCAGCCGCCTCCCAGACTTTCAGGCCCCGCCCGCCTTTCCTTCAGGAGTGATCCGATGAGCCAAACCAACTCCAACCTGCCGGTCGACAAGCCCTTCACCCTGGCTGGCCGTACCTACAATTCCCGCCTGCTGGTCGGCACCGGCAAATACAAGGACCTCGAGGAGACCCGCGTCGCCATCGAGGCCTCGGGCGCCGAGATCGTCACGGTTGCCGTGCGCCGCACCAACATCGGCCAGAACCCGGGCGAACCGAACCTGCTGGACGTGATCCCGCCGGATCGCTACACCATCCTGCCGAACACCGCCGGCTGCTACGATGCCGTCGAGGCCGTACGTACCTGCCGCCTGGCCCGCGAGCTGCTCGATGGCCACAACCTGGTCAAGCTGGAAGTCCTGGCCGACCAGAAGACCCTCTTCCCCAACGTCGTCGAAACCCTCAAGGCCGCCGAAGTACTGGTCAAGGACGGCTTCGACGTCATGGTGTACACCAGCGACGACCCGATCATTGCCCGCCAACTGGCCGAGATCGGCTGCATCGCGGTGATGCCGCTGGCCGGCCTGATCGGCTCTGGCCTGGGCATCTGCAACCCCTACAACCTGCGCATCATCCTCGAAGAAGCCACCGTTCCGGTGCTGGTGGATGCCGGCGTGGGCACCGCCTCCGACGCCACCATCGCCATGGAACTGGGTTGCGAAGCCGTGCTGATGAACACCGCCATCGCCCACGCGCAGAACCCGGTGATGATGGCCGAGGCCATGAAACACGCCATCGTCGCCGGCCGCCTGGCCTACCTGGCCGGCCGCATGCCGCGCAAGCTGTACGCGAGCGCGTCGTCGCCGATGACGGGCCTGATCAACTAAGTATTTCCATCCCGACGCGCGGGCCGGTATGCCGAAGGCAGCCGGCCCGCGCGTGCATTTATCCGCAAGGTCCGAGTCATGAGTGACATTCCCGAGAATCAGCCCGAGAACCAGCCCGGCGCCGACAACCGTCCGATGCGCGCCATCAAGAGCTTCGTGATGCGCGCCGGGCGCATGACCGAAGGCCAGCAACGCGGCCTCGACCAGGGTTGGCCGAAGTACGGCCTGGAACTGGCCGACGGCGCGCGGGACTTCGATCAGGTGTTCGGGCGCCAGGCGCCGCGTACCTTCGAGATCGGCTTCGGTATGGGCCACGCCACCCTGGAGATGGCCGCTGCCGCGCCGGAGCAGGACTTCATCGGCGTGGAAGTGCACCGTCCGGGCGTCGGCGCACTGCTCAACGGCATGTTGACCCAGGACCTGAGCAACATCCGCGTCTACAGCTGCGACGCCATCGAAGTACTGCGCGACTGCGTGGCCGATGCCAGCCTCGACCGCCTGCTGCTGTTCTTCCCGGACCCGTGGCACAAGTCGCGTCACCACAAGCGTCGCATCGTGCAGCCGGCCTGGGCCGAGCTGGTACGGCAGAAGCTGAAGGTCGGCGGCGTGCTGCACATGGCCACCGACTGGGAACAATATGCCGAGCACATGCTGGAAGTGATGAATGCCGCACCCGGCTATCGCAACCTTTCGGCGGACAATACCTATGTGCCGCGCCCGGAAGAGCGTCCGGTCACCAAGTTCGAACGTCGCGGGGAGCGACTCGGGCATGGCGTCTGGGACCTGAAGTTCGAGCGTGTCGACTGATTCAGCGGAAAAAGGCCTGCGCAGCAGGCCTTTTTCACGGATGAACAGCCTATAGACCGGGACCACCCGGCAGGCCGCAAAGGCCACCCTCACCTCCTGAATAAAAAGCGGCATCCGCCGCGGACGAAAATAAGAGTGATGGACAGGAGTCCGTCGCAAAGGAGTCTGCTGTGTTGAAGAAACTTGCTGTACTGCTGATGGCGGGGGCGTGGGTCCTGCCGGCGCAGGCGAAAGTCGATGCCACCGAGGCCGCTCGACTGGGTCGCGACCTGACGCCGATGGGGGCGGAAATGGCCGGCAATGCCAGTGGCACCATCCCCGCGTGGACCGGTGGCATCACCAGCGCCCCGGCGGGCTACCAGCCCGGCACCCACCACCTCGATCCGTACGCCACCGATGCCGTGCAGTACAAGATCGACAGCAAGAACCTGGCGCAGTACCAGGCGCTGCTTACTCCCGGCACCCAGGCGCTGCTGCAGGAGAACCCGGACTACTACCTGCGCGTCTTCCCCAGCCGCCGCAGTGCATCCTTGCCCCAGCGCATCTATGACGCCACCCGCTTCAATGCCGAGAACGCCGAGCTGATCGCCGACGGCAACGGTGTGCAGGGCGCCGCCGCCGGTGTGCCGTTTCCGATGCCGAAGACCGGCCTGGAAGCCATCTGGAACCACATCATGCGCTACCGTGGCGAGCAGATTCACATGGTGACCAACCAGGCCGCCGTGCTCGCCAGCGGCAGCTACAACCTGCTCAAGCTCGACCGCTACGTGTACTTCAACTACGGTCGCGAGGGCATGACCCCGCAGGACCTGAACAACACGCTGTTCTACTACAAGTACAACATCGTCGCCCCGGCCAAGCTCGCCGGCTCTGCGCTGGTGGTGCAGGAGACCATCGACCAGGTGCTGTCGATCCGCAAGGCCTGGCGCTTCAACAGCGGCGAGCGTCGTGTGCGCCGCCTGCCGAGCCTGGCCTACGACACCCTGCAGCCCGACACCAACGGCCTGGCCACCGCCGACACCGTGGACGTCTACAACGGCGCGCCGGACCACTACGAGTGGCAGCTGCTGGGCAAGCGCGAGATGCTGGTGCCGTACAACAGCTACGCGGTGCACCAGAAGGGCATCCCCTACGCCGACATCCTCAGGACCAAGACCCTCAACCCCGAGCTGCTGCGCTACGAGCCGCACCGCGTCTGGGTGGTCGAGGCGACCCTGCGCAAGGGCATGGGCCATCCGTTCGCCAAGCGCCGCTTCTACCTGGATGAAGACAGCTGGCAGATCCTCGCCTCGGACATCTACAACGCCGACGGCAAGCTGATCCGCGCCCAGGAAGTGCACCCGATCAACTACTACGACGTGCCCATGGTGCTCAGCACCCTGGAAGCGCTGTACGACTTCGAAGGGGCGCGCTACTTCGTCGACGGCCTGGACAACAACGAGCCGATGTACGACTTCAAGGTCCCGCTGGGGCCGCGCGACTTCACCCCGCAGGCTTTGCGCCGCGAGGGCAACTGAGTCCAGCAGAGGCCGCCGCGAGGCGGCCTTTGTGTTTGTGCAGTGTGGAATGTCGCTGCTGGTGCAGCGAGTCGCGGGCATGGCCCGCTCCTACAAAGTGCGCTGCTACATGGCGCCGAGTTGTAGGAGCGGGCCATGCCCGCGAACCGCCTGAAAGGCGGTGCTGTCAGTTGGCACCGTACCGACCCGATCGCGGATGAATCCGCTCCTGCGCAGACGCAGGCCTTCTACTCGATCAACTCCGCCCCCAGCACGGTGGTCTCCGGCATGCGCATTGGCGCCGGGCTGATCTGCAGGTACTTGATGCTGGTGCGCGGGATGATCAGCAGGTCGCCGTCCACCTCGATGCTGATTACCGGCGACTCCATCTGCTTGCGGATGCCGCGGGCCACTTCGGCGGGGTCGTCGCTCTGTTGCGGGAAGCGCAGCGCCAGGCGCTGGCCATCGGAGAAGTGCAGGTAGAGATGCTTGATCGGCTTCATGTGTCCTCCGGCGGGTGGGTGGCCAACCGCCGGAGGAACGCAGGTCAACTGCGGTCGGCGATCATGCCAATCACGAAGAACACTAGCAGCAGGACGGGCGCCAGGGTGTAGTTGTTGAAATAACCCAGGCCCTTGGCCAGCCACGGGGTGACGAAGACCATCGCCAGGCCGTAGCCCACGGCGCAGATCAGCACGAACAGCAGGGTGCGGAAGACGAAGTTCAGGCTGCCGATGCGCTGCTGTACCCAGGCGTTGATTGCCGGGCCGAACAGCACCAGCACGGTCGCCATGATCGCCAGGGCGATGTCGGACAGGTGGCCGCGGCACCAGCGGGAGACGTTGGCAATCAGGTCGAGCGCGAAGTCCATTGGGGCTCCTTGGGATTCAGAGTTGCCGGGGAGTCTACTTGAGACGGGGCTCCGGGTCAGTCGGGCTTGCGCAGCATCAGGCGGAGCGTGGTGAGCGCCACCCGCTTGTCGCGGAACAGCAGCAGCTGTTTGAGCAGGCGCGCTGGCAGGTGTCGCCGGTAAGTGGCGAAGAGATCCTTGCGATAGCGGCTGTAGTACCGGTATTCCGATTCGTAGATGCTGTCGTAGCGTGCCCTGGAGACGCAGTTCCGATCGCTGATGGAGAGGTTCTGGTGAATCTCGCTGTCCATCACATAGAGCTGCCGGCCCTGACTTCTGGCATGGTGGAAGGCCCAGTGGTCCAGGTAATCCAGGGGGAAGTCGAGGTTGAATCCCCCGCTCTCGGTCAGCCAGGAGACGCGCCAGCAGGCGCCGGAGTTGATCGCCGTCACCATCCCGGAGGTGCTGCCGGAGCGGGTGTAGGCCTGGGCGCGCACCTTGCTGCAATCCATCGGCGACACCTGTCGCAGGCCATCGCTGACGCGGGGCACCAGGCAGATGCAGCCGGGCTCCAGGCCTGGAGTCGCTTCCAGCAGCTCGCGGAAGTAGCCGGCGTTCAGGTGGGTGTCCTGGTCCAGTAGCAACAGCCATTCACTGCCACGCTGGCAGGCCGAGCGCAGGGCGAGGTTGTAAGCGGCTGCCAGCCCCGGGTTGCCGGCATCGTGGTGGTAGCGAACCGGCAGCGCTGCATCCATGGGGGGCAGAGGCTGCGGTTGCGGGCTGTTGTCGTGGAGGATCAGCTCGATATCGTGCTCCGCCAGCAATGCCCGGTTGGCCTGCAAGCTGCGAAAGCTTTCGGAGTCGGCCAGGGACTGCCGGTAGATCACCAGAACGATCGTCGCCCGCATCTGGCTCACTCCGGCAGGAAGCGTTGCAGCAGGTCGTTGAGGAACAGCTGCCCGCGCTCGGTAGGAGCCAGGCGCTGCGGGTCGTCCACCAGCAGGCCGTCCTGGCGCGCCTGACGGCAGGCCTCCTCGATACAGGCCAGTGGCAGGCCGGTGCGCTCGGCGAAGGCCGCCGCCGGCACGCCCTCGGTGAGACGCAGGGCGTTCATCATGAACTCGAAGGGCAGGTCGTCCGCCAGCAGGTCGCGCTCGCCGGCCTGGAAGGGCTTGTCCGGGTTCAGGTAGTCCTTCGGCAGGCGGGTCTTCCAGGTGCGCAGGATGCGGCCTTGCGGCGTGCTCAGCTTGGCGTGGGCGCCGGCGCCGATGCCGAGGAAGTCACCGAAGGTCCAGTAGTTCAGGTTGTGCCGCGCGCGCTTGCCGTCACGGGCATAGGCCGAGGTTTCGTACTGGGCGTAGCCCGCCTGGGCGAGCAGCGCCTGGCCGGCTTCCTGGATTTCCCACAGTTGGTCATCCTCGGGCAGCTCTGGCGGCTGGCTCCAGAACACCGTGTTCGGCTCCATGGTCAGCTGGTACCAGGACAGGTGCGTCGGCGCCAGGTCGACGGCCTGCTGCAGGTCGGCCAGGGCGTCGGCGACGCTCTGCTCCGGCAGGCCGTGCATCAGGTCCAGGTTGAAGTTGTCGAAGCCGGCGCGGCGGGCCATTTCGGCGGCGCGTACTGCTTCGTCACCATCGTGGATGCGGCCCAGTGCCTTGAGTTTCTCGGCCTGGAAGCTCTGGATGCCGATGGACAGGCGGTTGATGCCCAGCGCCCGGTAGTCGGCGAACTTGGCCTGCTCGAAGGTGCCGGGGTTGGCCTCCAGGGTGATCTCGATGTCGCTCTCGAACCCGACTTGCCGCTCCAGGCCTGCGAGGATGCGGCCCAGCGCCCTGGCCGAGAACAGGCTGGGCGTGCCGCCGCCGAAGAAGATCGAGGTCAGCTTGCGGCCGTACACATAGCCCTGATCTGCCGTCAGGTCAGCCAGCAGCGCCTCGACGTAGGCGTCCTCGGGCAGCTCCGGGCCAGCAGCGTGGGAGTTGAAGTCGCAATAGGGGCATTTGCGCACGCACCAGGGGATATGCACGTACGCGGACAGCGGTGGCAGCTGGAAGCCGGAAACCACCGGCCCGGCGTCGAGCCCGTGGCTTCCTGCCTGGCTCATAGACCCAGCCGCTGCTTCAGCAGGGCCATCGCGCGGGCGCGGTGGCTGATCTGATTCTTGCGCTCGGGCGCCAGCTCGGCGCTGGAGCACTCGGCTTCCGGCACCCAGAACAGCGGGTCGTAGCCGAAGCCGTGCTCGCCGCGGGCTTCGCGCAGGATGCTGCCGTGCCAGAGACCTTCGCAGAGAATCGGCAGCGGGTCGTCGGCGTGGCGGACCAGGGCCAGCACGCTGACGAACTGGGCGCCGCGTTGCTCGTCGGGCACGTCCTTCAGGGCATCCAGCAGCTTGGCGTTGTTCGCCGCGTCACCCTTGCCGTCGGCGTAGCGCGCGGAATAGATGCCCGGCGCACCGCCAAGGAAGTCCACCGCCAGGCCCGAGTCGTCGGCCAGCGCCGGCAGGCCGGAGATGCGCGCGGCATTGCGGGCCTTGAGGATGGCGTTCTCGACGAACGAGAGGCCGGTCTCTTCCGGTTCCACGTCGCTGAACTCGCCGATGGAGCGCACCTTCACGTGGGCTCCGAGCATGGCCTGGAGTTCCTTGAGCTTGCCGGCGTTGTGACTGGCCAGCACCAGTTGTTCGAGCTTGATCATTCGTCTGGGAAGATTTCCTGCATGAAATCGAAGCTTTGCGGGGCTTCGTTTCCGGACTGGACCTGGATGGAGAAGGTCAGGGTTTCGCGGCCTTCGATGGGGAACTGCGCCAGGTTGTAGACGGCGCCTTCCTCGACCACACGCTTGAAGGTCAGGGGGACGGTCTGTCCCATCAGGTTCTTCGCGGAGCCGGCGACGGTGACGTTGGCCGGCTTGCCGCTGGCGTCCAGCGGCACGATGTTGACCACGCCCTGGGCCTTGCTGCGTACCACGCCCACCGCTTGCGCGACATTGGGCTGGAGGAAGCTGGAATTGAACACGCTGTAGTGCACCTGCAGATCACCCAGGCGCTTCACCTGTTCGGCGAAGGCGGGCACGGCGAGGACCAGGCAGGCGAGGAAGGTAAGCAGGCGGCGCATGATGTTTCTCCCGGGCTCTATCAGATAGCCGCGATCAGACGGCGATGCGGTGGTCTTGCACGCCAGCGCCGCTGATCCGGTAGATGCCGATCTCACCCAACAGATTAGGCCAGATTCGCGAGGCCCAGCCATGCTGGTGCTCGTGGTCTACCGCCAGACGGTCGAGCACCTTCGCGTGCTGCTCGTGGCAGAGCGCCTCGAAGTCGCGGAAGGTGCAGAAGTGGATGTTCGGCGTGTTGTACCAAGTGTACGGAAGGAACTCCGACACCGGCATGCGGCCATTGCGCGCGAGGTACCAGCGGCAGCGCCAGTGACCGAAGTTGGGGAAGGTGATGATGCAGGTCTTGCCCACGCGCAGCATCTCCGCCAGCACCTTGTCCGGGTAGCGCAGGGCTTGCAGCGACTGGGTCATCACCACCACGTCGAAGCTGTCGCTGGCAAAGTTGCCCAGGCCCTTGTCCAGGTCCTGTTCGATGACGTTGACGCCGCGTTCGATGCATTTGGCGATCTTTTCGGAGTCGATCTCCAGGCCGTAGCCGCCGACCTGCTTGTGGTCGCGCAGCCAGGCGAGCAGCTCGCCATCGCCGCAGCCCAGGTCGAGCACGCGGCTGCCGGCGGGGATCCAGTCTTGGATGATTTCCAGGTCGGCGCGCATGGTGGTCCTTATACGCTGATGCGGTGCATGTAACCGCTGAAGGCTTGCAGGTAGCGCGGAATCGGCATCAGGAAGGCGTCGTGGCCTTGCGGTGCGTCGATTTCCAGGTAGCTGACGTTCTTCTTCGCCGCCAGCAGCGCGTCGACGATTTCCCGCGAGCGTGCCGGGGAAAAGCGCCAGTCGGTGGTGAAGGACATCAGGCAGAAGTCCGCCTTCACCCCCGCGAGGGTGCGCGCCAGGTCGTCGCCGTTGGCGGCGGCCGGGTCGAAGTAGTCCAGCGCCTTGGTCATCAGCAGGTAGGTGTTGGCGTCGAAGCGGGTGGAGAACTCCTCGCCCTGGTAGCGCAGGTAGCTTTCCACCTGGAACTCGACGCTGTGCAGGTCGTAGTTGAGCTTCTCCGACTTCATGTCGCGGCCGAACTTGGCGCCCATGGCGTCATCGGAGAGGTAGGTGATGTGCCCTACCATCCGCGCCAGGCGCAGGCCGCGCTTGGGAATCACGTCGTGTTCCTGGAAGTGGCCGCCGAAGAACTCCGGGTCCGAGAGGATGGCCTGGCGGGCGACTTCGTTGAAGGCGATGTTCTGCGCCGACAGTTTGGGTGCGCTGGCGATGCACAGGCAATGGCGCACGCGCTCGGGGTAGCTGATGGTCCACTGCAGCGCCTGCATGCCGCCCAGGCTGCCGCCGACGATGGCGGCCCAGCTGTGGATGCCGAGGCGATCGGCCAGGCGTGCCTGGCTGTTGACCCAGTCTTCCACTGTGACCACCGGGAAGTCTGCGCCGTAGGTCTTGCCGGTGGCGGGGTTGAGGCTGGTCGGCCCGGTGGAGCCGTTGCAGCCGCCCAGGTTGTTCAGCGCGACGACGAAGAACTTGCGGGTGTCGATGGGCTTGCCCGGACCGATGCAGCTGTCCCACCAGCCCGGCTTGCGCTCATCCTCGCTGTGGTAGCCGGCGGCGTGGTGATGGCCGGAGAGGGCGTGGCAGATCAGCACGGCGTTGCTCGCCGTGGCGTTCAGCTCGCCATAGGTCTCGATCACCAGCTGGTATTCGGGCAGGGTCTTGCCACAGGCCAGGGGCAGCGGTTCGTTGAACTGCAGCGTCTGGGGGGTGACCAGACCGACGGAATCTTCGGGGAAGACTGTTGGCATCGACCCAGCTCATGAATAAAAAAGGACGGCCAGTCTAAAGAGCGCCGCCCCCTGCGGCAAGCGCACTCGGAAGCGGCAGGGCGGGCGCGGCGCGGGGTTCAGGCGCGCTGCGAGGTGGGCAGGGTGACGACCTTGGCCTGGCGTTGCAGCGGCGCCGGGCGGCGCAGTTGGCGGAGGATGTCGGTGGCCTCGGTGAGCTGCTGTTCCAGCTCCTCGGTATAGCGCCCCAGCAGCAGCGAGCGCTGCCGCGCCTGCTGGGTTTCCTGGGCCAGGGCCTTGAGGCGCAGCATGTGGGTTTCCAGCATCTGCTTGTGTTCCAGGCTGTACTGCATCAGCGGCATCAGGGCGTCGGCGGCCCATTGCTCGGCTTCCTCGCGCAGGCGCTGGTGCAGGCCGATGACTTCCTGGGCGACGGTGGCGAAGAAGCGCCGGGTCAGCAGGCGCTGCTCGGTGAGCAGGGTTTTGAGGTGCAGGCGGAAGCGGTCGGCCTTCTCCTGCAGCTTGGCGAGGTCGCGCAGGTAGCGCTGGACGCGGAACTGCGGGGCGTCCAGGGCGTTGAGCGGGTTTTCCTCGTTGTGCCGCTGGTAGATGGCCGCGACCATGCGGTTGGCGGTTTCGGCTTCGTGGCCGAGGGCGACCAGGTCGCCTTCCACGGTACGGAAGAACTGCAGGATGGCCTGGTGGATGCCGACCGTGGTCCAGCTACCGCGCAGCTTGTCGTGGACCTTCTTCAGGTGCTGTTCCAGGCGCTCGGCGCGCACTGCCTCGCGCAACTGCTCGCCCTGGTGGCGCAGCAGGCGCTGGTTGGTCTTCAGGCTGAGCAGACGCTTGTGGTGCAGGTTGTGGTCGTCCTTGGTCCGCGCGGTCAGCTCGAACAGCAGCTGGCCGCTGTCCTGCTGCTGGTCGTTGAGCAGCGCCTGCTGCTCCTTCACCTTGTCCAGACGCACGCGCAGGCTGTGCTGGCTGTTGTTGACCAGCGCCAGCACCTGGCCGACCACGGCGGTTTCCAGCAGGCGCTCCTTCTGCGCGACGATGCGTTCGCAGAGCAGGTCTTCGAGGGATTCCATCTGGCTGCGCGCGAGCAGTTCGCGGTCGCCGCGCACCTTGGCCAGCAGCGCCTGCTTGGCCGACAGCGGCAGCACGTCCTCGCGGGCGATGCCCAGCTGGCGCGCGGTGGTGTCCTGGATGTGGCGGATGGCGTTCTGCACGAAGGCCTCGCCGGCCAGGTCGTCCCAGAGTACGTCGATCTTGTTCAGCACCGCATAAAGGGTGGTATGGCCGTCCTCTCCGAGCTGGCGCACGTGGTCCTGCCAGATCGCCATGTCGGATGCGCTGACACCGGTATCAGCGGCCAGCAGGAAGAGGATCGATTGCGCGCTGGGCAGCATCGACAGGGTCAGCTCCGGCTCGCTGCCCAGGGCGTTGAGGCCGGGGGTGTCGAGGATGCGCAGGCCCTGGCGCAGCAGCGGATGGTCGAAGTTGACCAGCGCGTGGCGCCACGCCGGCACCAGCACGATGCCGGGCTTGTCGGTGGCTTCGAGCATGTCCGGGTGGAAACCCAGCTGGATCGCCTGTTCCACCGGCAGCGGCTTGGTCTTGGCGACCTGGGCGAAGGCCTCGGCCATGTTCGCCGGGTCGGAGGTATCCAGCGGGATGTTCACCCAGTGCCGCGGGATTCGCTTGAACTGCGCAACGCTGGCATCGGCGACGCGGGTCTCGATGGGCAGCAGGCGGATGTACGGGCGCTCGGAACGTGGGTCGAAGAACAGCTCGGTGGGGCACATGGTGGTGCGCCCGGCCTGGGACGGCAGCATGCGGCGGCCGAACCCGGCGAAGAACAGGCTGTTGATCAGCTCGGTCTTGCCGCGCGAGTACTCGCCGACGAAGGCCAGGGTGATGTGGTCGACGCGCAGCAGGCGCAGGGTGCGTTCGAGACGGTTCTCGATTTCCGGGGTATTCAGCCGGGCGCGCTCAAGCCAGCTGCGATAGCGGGTGATCTCGCGGACCAGCTCGCGCTTCCAGGTGACGTAGGCATCGATCTGCTGACTGAGACGTTCCATGCTCATCCGGGCGTTCCTTGGGCTGGCGCGTCCTGCGCGGGGAATGGATGGCGTGGATTATGCGTCGGGGCGTAGGAATAGCAATTGGCCTACAGCACATTCCTACACGTAAGGTCGGCCAAGGTTACTGAGCGGCTATCCCGAGTTCTGCCGGAAGTTTCGTCGGACGGGGAATGCGCACGCGCTTCTGGCGGTTCAGTTCGCCGCTTTCCAGCTTCACCGCGCTTTTCGGTACGCCGAAGGCCTTGCCGAGGAAGGCCAGCAGGTGGGCGTTGGCCTTGCCTTCGACTGGTGGCGCGGTGAGGCGGATCTTCAGGCGCTCACCGTGCAGCCCGGCGAACTCGTCGCGGCTCGCCTTGGGCTGCAGGTGGCAGTCGAGGATCAGGTCCTCGCCGTCCCAGTGATAGAACGGCATGCCTGCTTACATGAAGGGCGAAAGGATCTGCGGCATCCCGGTCATTGCTGCCAGGTTGCCGATCACCAGCATGTCGATCAGCTTCAGCGCGATGAACGCGAAGATCGGCGAGATATCCAGCCCGCCGAGGTTCGGCAGCAGCTTGCGGAAGGGTGCCAGGAAGGGCTCGCAGATCTGGTTCACCAGTTGGGCGCCGGGGTTGTAGCTGCCCGGGGCGACCCAGGAGAGGATCACGCTGATGATCAGGGCGAAGAAGAAGATCTTCAGGAACAGCGAGGTCACCGCGATGATCGACCACACCAGCAGCTGCAGGATGTAGCCGCCGACGCCGTAGCCCATCAGGGTCAGGGTGATGACCATCAGCACCAACTGGACCAGGATCGCCAGCACCAGCGAGGCGAAGTCGATGCCGCCGAAGCCGGGAATGATGCGGCGCAGCGGGTTCAGCAGCGGCTTGGTGGCGCGCACGATGAACTGGCTGAGTGGGTTGTAGAAGTCGGCGCGGACCAGCTGCAGGATGAAGCGCAGCAGCACGATCAGCAGATACAGGCTGCCAAGTGTCTGGATCACATAGATGGCGGCTGTGGAAAGTCCGGTCATTGGGCGGTCCTTGGTGAACGTTGGGCGCCGGCGCGCAGGGCCGGGCGAATCGGGCGGTCGGTCAACGACGGCGCTGTAACGCCATACTGTAGGGAATTCATCGTCGCCGGTCGCGTGTAAGTGTGTTTCGTCACGTGCAAATTCAACCCCGCCTGGCCATCAGATCGCGGCCGTTGCAGTCGGGGTCGGCGGTTCGGCTCAGGCCCAGCAGGGCGAAACCATTGGATTCCTGGCGGATGCTGACATAGCGCTGGTTGCCTTCGGCCAGGGGCTGCGGGCTGTCCAGCTCGATGTCCACCTGGAAGCGCGCCGGGTCTTTCTTGCAGCCGCGCACGGCGGTGTAGGCCAGGGTGACGCCGGTGCGCTTGTTCAGCTCGATGAGTTCTTCGCGCGCGGTCAGCGCAGTATCGGCTCCGGCCGGGTCCGTCCAGGCACGGGCAAGAGTGGCGTCCACCCGCAACCATTCATCCACAAAACCGCGGCCATTGGACGCGGCGGGCTGGATGCGCTGGAAGGCTTCACCGTCCTGGCGGAAGCGGAAGATGCCCGGTCGGGTCAGCAGGTCGCCGTCCAGGCTGCCGACCTCGGCGCGCCACTCGAAGCCGTCGGGGCGGGCCTTGAGTTTCACTTCGTGTTCATCGCGGACGTAGTCGTGCTCGTTGTGCAGCAGGGTGCGCTGGGCCTGGTCGGCCGTGGCCGGGCGTATCACTTCCACTGCCAGGTGGCTCCAGCGCGAAGTGCACCAGGGCGTGCCGTGCATCAGTGCGATGTCGCCGCTGGACAGGCGCTCGTACAGGTACAGGTCGCCGTAGGCGCCGGAGATGTCTTTGTAGGGGCCGCTCTGCCAGTCCAGTGCACGCACCCAGGCATCGCCTTCGCGGCGGTAACCACGCAGGACGTTGTCGCTGCCGCAGGGTATGGCGAAGCCGCCACTGACCAGCAGCAGCGGGGTTGGGCTGTCGCTCAGGCTGACGACGATCTCGCTCTGGTCGGGCAGCGCCACTTCGTCTTCGCTGGCCGGCTTCGGTGCGGGCAGCAGGCGCTGGCGCAGATCGGCCTGCAGGGCATCGAGGTCCGGCGCGGCCTGAGCGCAGGCCAGGTGAGCGTCGAAGGCGTCGGCCAGCGTCTGTTTGTAATGCTCGATGGCCTGGCTGAGCGCTGGCGTGACCGTGTTATCGGCGTCGTCGGTGAAACCGCTCGCCATGGCTTGCTGCATGGCCTGATAGGCAGCTCGCGGGGCCTCGTCGATGGGCGCGGCAACCGGGCATTGCGCGGCCTGAGCGGCGGTGCCGGCCAGCAGGAAGCAGGCAGTGAGGGGCAGTGCGACCTTCCCTGGTCGCCGGGCGGGGTGCGTCATCGCAATCAGCGGCCCAGTTGTTCGGCCAGCTCGGCGGAGCGGTGGTCGGCGGCGCCGACTGCCTTCTCCACCAGCGCCTCGAAACCGTTGGCCTGGAAGGTGCTGATGGCCGCTTCGGTGGTGCCCTTGGGCGAGGTCACACGACGGCGCAGTTCGGCCGGGTCGACATCGCTGGTGGTGGCCATCTGTGCGGCGCCCAGGGCGGTCTGGCGGGCCAGTTGGCCGGCGACTTCGCGGGACAGGCCGAGCTTCTCACCGGCGGTGGTCATGGCTTCCATCAGCAGGAAGAAGTAGGCAGGGCCGCTGCCGGAGACGGCGGTGACCGCGTCGATCTGGCGCTCCTCGTCGAGCCACAGGGCGATGCCCACGGCGCTCAGCAGTTGCTCCGCCTGCTCGCGCTGGGCGGCGCTGACGCTGGCGTTGGGGTACAGGCCGCTGGCACCCAGGCCGACCAGCGCCGGGGTGTTGGGCATGCAGCGGACGATGGCGCGCGGTTGGCCGTTCACCTCGCCCAGCCAGCGTTCGAGGCTGGCGCAGGGGATGCCGGCGGCGATGGAGACGATCAGCGCGTTCTCGCTCAGCGCCGGCGCCAGCGCCAGGCAGACGTCCTTCATGACCTGCGGCTTGACCGCCAGGACCACCACATCGGCACCGGCCACGGCGCTGGCGTTGTCGCCGACCACTTCGATGCCGTGCTCGGCGGCGATCTTCGCGCGCTGCTCGGCGCCCGGATCGCTGGCGCGGATGTCGCTCGCGGCGACGCCCTTGGCGCGCAGGCCACCGATGAGACTGGCGGCCATGTTGCCGGCGCCGATGAAGGCAATGCGGGTGCTGCTCATGGAGTCGCTTCCTTTATTCAGTGGGAGGCGCCGTAGTCGCGGGCGCCGAACAGGGCGGTACCGATCCGCACCCAGGTGGCGCCTTCGCCGATGGCGGCTTCGAGGTCGTGGCTCATGCCCATGGACAGGGTGTCCAGGCCGAGATTCAGGGCTTGCATCAGCTCGCGCAGGCGGGCGAACGCGGCGTGCTGCGCGGCAATGTCCTCGGTGGGTTCGGGGATGGCCATCAGGCCGCGCAGTTTCAGGTGGGGCAGTTGCGCAACCGCCTGGGCGAGGGCGGGCAGCTCGGCAGGGGAGCAGCCGGACTTGCTGTCCTCGCCGCTGACATTCACCTGCAGCAGCACGTTCAGCGGCGGCAGGTTCGCCGGGCGCTGCTCGGAGAGGCGCTGGGCGACCTTCAGGCGGTCCACCGAATGCACCCAGTCGAAGTGCTCGGCGATCGGCCGGGTCTTGTTCGACTGGATGGGGCCGATGAAATGCCAGGTCAGCGGCAGGTCGGCCAGCTCGGTCTGCTTGAGCAGCGCTTCCTGCAGGTAGTTCTCGCCAAAATCGGCCAGGCCGCAGGCAAACGCTTCGCGGATCGCGGCGGCGGGTTTGGTCTTGCTCACGGCAAGCAACTGCACCGAGTCAGGCGTGCGATTTTTCGCTTGTTCCGCCTCACGGATTCGTACGCGAACCTTTGCAATATTCTCTGCTATCGTGGACATTACCGTCGCTTTTCCGCCCGGCTGCTGCGTGTTCTGCGGCATTCTACCTGCTTGCTCTTGATTGGGGAGTCCCATGGATATTACCGAGCTGCTCGCCTTCAGCGCCAAGCAGGGCGCTTCGGACCTGCACCTCTCGGCCGGCCTGCCGCCGATGATCCGCGTCGACGGCGATGTTCGCCGCATCAACCTGCCGCCGCTGGAGCACAAGCAGGTTCACGCGCTGATCTACGACATCATGAACGACAAGCAGCGCAAGGATTACGAAGAGTTCCTGGAAACCGACTTCTCCTTCGAAGTGCCGGGCGTCGCCCGCTTCCGGGTCAACGCCTTCAACCAGAACCGCGGCGCCGGCGCCGTGTTCCGGACCATTCCCTCCAAGGTACTGACCATGGAAGACCTGGGGATGGGCGAAGTGTTCAAGCGCGTCTCCGACGTGCCGCGCGGCCTGGTCCTGGTGACCGGCCCGACCGGTTCGGGCAAGTCCACCTCGCTGGCGGCGATGCTCGACTACCTGAACAACACCAAGTACAGCCACATCCTCACCGTCGAAGACCCGATCGAATTCGTCCACGAATCGAAGAAGTGCCTGGTCAACCAGCGCGAAGTGCACCGCGACACCCTGGGCTTCAACGAGGCCCTGCGCTCGGCCCTGCGTGAAGACCCGGACATCATCCTGGTGGGCGAGATGCGCGACCTGGAGACCATCCGCCTGGCGCTGACCGCCGCGGAAACCGGCCACCTGGTCTTCGGCACCCTGCACACCACCTCCGCGGCCAAGACCATCGACCGTATCGTCGACGTGTTCCCCGCCGAGGAGAAATCCATGGTCCGCTCCATGCTCTCCGAATCCCTGCAGGCGGTGATTTCCCAGACCCTGCTGAAGAAGATCGGCGGCGGTCGTGTTGCGGCCCACGAGATCATGATTGGCACCCCGGCGATCCGTAACCTGATCCGCGAGGACAAGGTCGCGCAGATGTACTCCGCCATCCAGACCGGCGGCGCGATCGGCATGCAGACCCTCGACATGTGCCTCAAGGGCCTGGTCGCCAAGGGCTTGGTGACCCGCGACGCGGCGAAAGAAAAAGCCAAGATCCCGGAAAACTTCTAAATCCCACCGGGCCCTTGCGGCCCGGCGCACGGAGCGCGCCACACGCACCCGCTTCGTGATCCGACAGCCCTGTCGTAGTCAGCGTGAACTCGGCGAGAAAGATCATGGAATTCGAGAAGCTGTTGCGCCTGATGGTGGAAAAGGGAGCCTCCGACCTGTTCATCACGGCGGGCGTGCCGCCTTCGATGAAGGTCAACGGCAAGGTACTGCCGGTCACCAAGACCGCCCTGTCGCCGGAGCAGACCCGCGAGACCGTGCTGTCGGTGATGAACGAGCAGCAGCGCCGCGACTTCGCCGAGAACCACGAGTGCAACTTCGCGATCAGTGCCCGTGGCGTCGGCCGCTTCCGTGTCAGCGCCTTCTACCAGCGCAACCTGGTGGGTATGGTGCTGCGCCGCATCGAGACCAACATCCCGACCATCGACGACCTGAAGCTGCCGGAAATCCTCAAGAAGCTGGCGATGACCAAGCGCGGCCTGGTGATCTTCGTCGGTGCCACCGGTACCGGTAAGTCCACCTCGCTGGCGGCGATGATCGGCTACCGCAACAAGAACTCCACCGGCCACATCATCTCCATCGAAGACCCCATCGAGTACATCCACCAGCACCAGGGCTGCATCGTCACCCAGCGTGAAGTGGGCCTGGATACCGATACCTTCGAGGTGGCCCTGAAGAACACCCTGCGCCAGGCGCCGGACGTGATCATGATCGGCGAGGTGCGCTCGCGCGAGACCATGGACCACGCCGTGGCCTTCGCCGAAACCGGCCACCTGTGCCTGGCGACCCTGCACGCCAACAACGCCAACCAGGCGCTGGAGCGGATCATTCACTTCTTTCCGGCCGACCGGCATGGCCAGGTGTGGATGGACCTGTCGCTCAACCTCAAGGCCATCGTCGCCCAGCAACTGGTGCCGACCCCGGACGGCAAGGGCCGCCGCGCGGTGATCGAGGTCCTGCTGAACACCCCGCTGGCCGCCGACCTGATCCGCAAGGGCGAGGTCCACGAGCTCAAGCCGCTGATGAAGCGCTCCACCGAGCAGGGCATGCAGACCTTCGACCAGGCGCTGTACCAGCTCTACACCCAGGGCGAGATCACCTACGAAGATGCGCTGGCCTATGCCGACTCGGCGAACGACCTGCGCCTGATGATCAAGCTGGGTTCGGAGACCGACGCCGACCACCTGACCACCATGACCCAGGGCCTGACCCTGGAGATGAGCGAAGACGATCCCAACCGCCGTTTCCGCTGATCCTGCTCCTTGAGAAGCCCGCCCCGTGCGGGCTTTTCGTTTATGCTGATGACCTTGTAACGCAACGGGAGAAAGGCATGTCCGCCAACCCTGACACCCACAGCAAGGTCATCGGCTACCTGCTGTGGATCTTCGGCTTCACCGGCTCGCACCGCTTCTACTACGGCCGGCCGATCACCGGCACCATCTGGTTCTTCACCCTCGGCCTGTTCTTCATCGGCTGGATCATCGACCTGTTCCTCATTCCCTCCATGGATGACGCGGCGGACCAGCGCTACCGTTCCGGCGGCGTGGACTACAACGTCGCCTGGATCCTGCTGACTTTCCTCGGCGTGTTCGGCGTGCACCGCATGTACATGGGCAAGTGGCTCACCGGCATCCTCTACCTGTTCACCGGCGGGCTGTTCTTCATCGGCGTGCTGTATGACTTCTGGACGCTGAACAGCCAGATTTCCGAGCGCAACGGGCCGCAGCGAATCTGATCCGGAGCAATCCTTCAGGTAATGCCGCACCTTTCGCACACCTCCTGCCTCGCCGTCTTTCGTCGCGCTACCTGGCGCGACCTGTGCCTCCCGCCTAAGGTCAGGAGGACAGTAGCAGGCGCCGCCGGGCGATCCCCGTGGCGCCGCAGAAGGAGTGGCTGCCATGAGCAACGAATCCCGCCCTGCCGTACTCGACCTGATCGGCAATACCCCCATGGTCCGCGTGACGCGCTTCGATACCGGACCCTGCACCCTGTTCCTCAAGCTTGAATCGCAGAACCCCGGCGGCTCCATCAAGGACCGCATCGGCGTCGCCATGATCGAGGCCGCCGAGCGTGACGGCCGGCTCAGGCCCGGTGGCGTGATCGTCGAAGCCACCGCCGGCAACACCGGCCTGGGCCTGGCACTGGTCGGCCGCGCCAAGGGCTACCGGGTAGTGCTGGTGGTGCCGGACAAGATGTCCACCGAGAAGGTCCTGCACCTGCGCGCCATGGGCGCCGAGGTGCACATCACCCGCTCCGACGTCGGCAAGGGCCATCCCGAGTATTACCAGGACGTCGCCGCGCGGCTGGCGAAAGACCTGCCCGACGCCTTCTTCGCCGACCAGTTCAACAACCCCGCCAACCCGCTGGCCCACGAGACCGGCACCGGCCCGGAAATCTGGGCGCAGACCGGCCATGACCTCGACGCCGTAGTGGTTGGTGTCGGCTCCGCCGGCACGCTGACCGGGCTCACGCGCTTCTTCCAGAAGGTCCAGCCCGAGCTGGAAATGGTCCTGGCCGACCCGGTGGGCTCGATCATGGCCGAGTACTCGCGCTCCGGTGCCATCGGCACGCCCGGCTCCTGGGCGGTCGAGGGCATCGGCGAAGACTTCGTACCGTCGATTGCCGACCTCTCCAGCGTGCGCCATGCCTACTCGATCAGTGACGAGGAAAGCTTCGCCACAGCCCGCGAGCTGCTGCGCAACGAAGGCATCGCCGCCGGTTCGTCCACCGGCACGCTGCTGGCCGCCGCGCTGCGTTTCTGCCGCGAGCAGAAGGAACCCAAGCGCGTGGTCAGCCTGGTCTGCGACACCGGCACGCGCTACCTGTCGAAGATCTACAACGACCAGTGGATGACCGACCAGGGCCTGCTGCAGCGCAAGCGCTACGGCGACCTGCGCGACATCATCGCGCGGCGTTTCGAAGAAGGGCGGGTGGTCAGTGTCGGCCCCAGCGACACCCTGCTCACCGCCTTCCAGCGCATGCGCCTGGCGGACATCTCCCAGCTCCCCGTGCTCGACGGCAAGCGCCTGGTGGGTGTGATCGACGAGTCCGACATCCTCATGGGCGTGCATGACGACCCGGCGCACTACCGTTGCGAAGTCTCCAGCGCCATGAGCGACGCTCCGGAAACCCTGGCCCCCGGTGCCAGCCTCGGCGAACTGGAAGCCGTGCTCGGCCGCGGCCTGGTGGCCATCATCGCCGACGCCTCGGGCTTCCACGGCCTGATCACAAGATTCGACCTGCTCAACCATTTGCGGAGGACCCTCGCATGAGCCAGCACGACGACCGCCTCGGTTTCGCCACCCGCGTGATCCACGCCGGGCAGGAGCCGGACCCGTCCACCGGGGCGATCATGCCGCCGATCTACGCCAACTCCACCTACCGCCAGGAAAGCCCCGGCGTGCACAAGGGGCTCGACTACGGCCGCTCGCACAACCCCACGCGCTGGGCGCTGGAGCGCTGCGTGGCAGACCTGGAGGGCGGCAGCAAGGCGTTCGCCTTCGCCTCGGGGCTGGCGGCGATCTCGGCGGTACTGGAACTGCTCGACGCCGGCTCGCACATCGTCTCCGGCAACGACCTCTACGGCGGCACCTTCCGCCTGTTCGAGCGGGTGCGCCGGCGCAGCGCCGGGCACGACTTCCACTTCGCCGACCTGGCCCAGCCCGGCGCCCTGGAAGCGGCGCTGACCGACAAGACGCGCATGGTCTGGGTGGAAACCCCGAGCAACCCGCTGCTGCGCCTGACCGACCTGGCCGCCATCGCCCGCACCTGCCGCGAGCGCGGCATCCTCTGCGTGGCCGACAACACCTTCGCCAGCCCTTACGTGCAGCGTCCGCTGGACCTGGGCTTCGACATCGTCGTGCACTCCACCACCAAGTACCTCAATGGCCACTCCGACGTCATCGGCGGCATCGCCATCGTCGGCGACAACCCCGACCTCGCCGAACGCCTGGGCTTCCTGCAGAACTCGGTGGGCGCCATCGCCGGCCCGTTCGACGCCTTCCTAACCCTGCGCGGGGTGAAGACCCTGGCCCTGCGCATGGAGCGCCACTGCGCCAATGCACTGGACCTGGCGAAATGGCTGGAACAGCAACCGCAGGTGAAGCGCGTCTACTACCCCGGCCTGCCGTCACACCCGCAGCATGAACTGGCACGCACGCAGATGAAGGGCTTCGGCGGAATGATCTCGCTGGACCTGGACACCGACCTCGCCGGCTCGCGGCGCTTCCTGGAGAACGTCCAGCTGTTCGCCCTGGCGGAAAGCCTGGGCGGCGTGGAAAGCCTGATCGAGCACCCGGCAATCATGACCCACGCCAGCATCCCGCCGGAGAACCGCGCGGCGCTGGGGATCGGCGATTCGCTGATTCGCCTGTCGGTGGGGGTGGAGGATGTAGAAGACCTGCGCGCCGATCTGGCCAAGGCCCTGGCGATGATCTGAAGCACGAGATGCATTTGTAGGATGGCGTGGAGCGCAGCGATACCCATCACTTGCAGCACCCTGTAGGAGCGGGCCATGCCCGCGATCGCGCGCATGGCGCGCTCCTGCACGGGATTCGCCGTATGAAAAGAAAAAGCCCGCCAATCGGCGGGCTTTTTCATGGGACGGCGGAGCGTTACACCGCGTGGACGATGTGCCCGTCCACCAGGGTGCAGCGCACCACGCCCGGCAGGCAGTGGCCGAGGAACGGGCAGTTCTGGCCGCGGGAGTGCCAGGTCTCGCCGGCCAGGGTCTGGCCGTCGGCTTCGAACAGCACCACGTCCGCTGCCGCGCCGATGGCCAGCTTGCCGGCCGGCAGGCGCAGGGCGGCGGCCGGGCCGCTGGAGAGGCGCGCGAGCAGGGTCGGCAGGTCGAGCAGGCCGTCCTGCACCAGGGTCATGGCCAGCGGCAGCAGCAGTTCGACACTGCTGATGCCCGGGTCGGTCGCGGCGAACGGTGCGTTCTTGGCGTCCGCCTCGTGGGGCTGGTGGTGGCTGGCGATGGCCTGGATCACGCCGCTCTTCACCGCTTCGCGCAGGGCGTCGCGGTCCTTGCGCGAGCGCAGCGGCGGTTGCACGTGGTACAGGCTGGAGAAGTCCGCCAGTGCCTCGTCGGTAAGGATCAGCTGATACAGCGCCACATCGGCGGTGACCGGCAGGCCACGGGCCTGGGCCTGGGTGATCATCTCGACGCCACGGGCGCTGGTCAGCTGGCTGAAGTGCGCACGCACGCCGGACTGCTCCACCAGCAGCAGGTTGCGGGCCAGGGCCACGGTCTCGGCGGTTTCCGGGATGCCAGCCAGGCCGCGGAAGCTGGCAGTCGGGCCTTCGTGGGCGATGCCGTCGGCCGCCAGTTCGGCGTCCTGGGAGGTGAACACCACGGTCAGGTCGAAGGTCGCCGCGTATTCCAGCGAACGCAGCAGCACGCGGTTGCTCGCCATCGGCGCCAGGCCGTTGGTGAAGGCCACACAGCCGGCGTCGCGCAGGGCGACCAGCTCGGACAGTTGCTCACCGGCGAGCCCTTTGGTCAGCGCACCGATGGGGAAGACCTTGGCGTTGCCGGCTTCGCGGGCGCGGTCGAGGATCAGCTCGGCGACGGCGGAGGTGTCCAGCACCGGCTTGGTCTGCGGCGGGAAGCACAGGCTGGTGACGCCACCGGCAGCGGCGGCGCGGGTTTCGCTTTCGATGCTGCCCTTGCGGCTGTAGCCCGGCTCGCGCAGGGCGACGCTCAGGTCCACCAGGCCGGGCGCGGCGGTCAGGCCGGCGGCGTCGATTTCCTGGGCGGCGTGGAAGCCTTCGGGGGCGTCGCCGATGGCGACGATGCGGCCGGCCTCGATGTGCAGGTCGCAGACCTTGTCCAGGCCGCTGGCCGGGTCGATCAGGTGGGCGCCACGAATGCTGACGGTCATTGCGCGTCCTCCTGTTCCAGCTGGCGTTGGGCGTTCTGGCCGCTCATGGCCATGGACAGCACGGCCATGCGGATGGCGATGCCGTAGGTGACCTGGTTGAGGATCACCGACTGTTCGCCGTCAGCCACGGCGGAATCGATCTCCACGCCGCGGTTGATCGGGCCGGGGTGCATGACGATGGCGTCGGGCTTGGCCAGTTGCAGGCGCTTCTGGGTCAGGCCGTAGAGCTTGAAGAACTCGCCTTCGCTGGGCAGCAGGCCGCCGGCCATGCGCTCGCGCTGCAGGCGCAGCATGATCACCACGTCGACGTCCTTCAGGCCTTCGTTGGCGTCGGTGAACACCTTCACCCCGTACTGGTCTTCCAGGCCCACCGGCAGCAGGGTGCGCGGGGCGATGACACGGATGTCCGGGCAGCCGAGGGTCTTCAGCGCCAGCATGTCGGAGCGCGCCACCCGCGAGTGCAGGATGTCGCCGACGATGGCCACCGAGATGTTCTCGAAGCTGCCCTTGTGGCGGCGGATGGTGAGCATGTCGAGCATGCCCTGGGTCGGGTGGCCGTGGCGGCCGTCGCCGCCGTTGATCACGGCGACGTTGGGGCTGACGTGCTCGGCGATGAAGTGCGCGGCGCCCGAGTCGCTGTGGCGCACGACGAACATGTCGGCGGCCATGGCCTCGAGGTTGCGCAGGGTGTCGGTGAGCGTCTCGCCCTTGCTGGTCGAGGAGGTCGACACGTTCAGCGAGATGACGTCGGCGGACAGGCGCTGGGCGGCCAGTTCGAAGGTGGTGCGGGTGCGCGTGGAGTTCTCGAAGAACACGTTGCACACGGTCTTGCCGCGCAGCAGCGGGACTTTCTTCACCGCGCGGGCGCCGACTTCGAGGAAGGAATCGGCGGTGTCGAGGATTTCAGTCAGCAGTTCGCGGGACAACCCGTCGAGCGAGAGGAAGTGGCGCAGCTGGCCCAGGTCGTTGAGCTGCAGCGGGCGCTTGGCGTCGGTCGGCATGTGGCAGGCCCTGAAAGTTGGGGGTGGAGGTCCGGGCGCGCGGAGTTACAGCGCGGTGCTGAGAAGCGTGCGCTCGAGGACGAGTGGTGCGGGACCGCGCAATTTTACCCGCTCGTTGGGTGCCAGGGACAGGGTTTCGCCGACGATATCCGGGCGAATGGGCAGCTCGCGCTTGTTCAGGTCCACCAGGCTGACCAGGGTCACGCTGGCCGGGCGGCCGTAGTCGAACAGCTCGTTGAGCGCGGCGCGGATGGTCCGGCCGCTCATCAGCACGTCGTCCACCAGCACCAGGTGCTGGCCGTCGATCTCGAAGGGCAGTTCCGACGGACGGACCTGCGGGTGCAGGCCGCTGCGGCTGAAATCGTCGCGGTAGAAGGAGACGTCGAGGATGCCGAGGATCTCGTCGCTGCCCAGTGCCTTGAGCAGTTCCTGGGCGACCCAGATGCCGCCAGTGTGGATGCCGACGAAGCGCGGCGAGTCGATCCCGCGCTGCGCGAGGTAGTTGCGCAGGTCGGTAGCCATGCGGGGGATGAGTTCGGCGGGGCTGGGCAGGGTCATGACGTCTCCGGTTCGGTTGGCGAGGCCACCCGGCGCGGGCGGCCATCGGGGCGGACCGTTCCGGGAAGGAGTGGTCCGGCAAGCTTAGTGGCTTTCGCTCCCCTGGCGCTGCTTCAGGTCAAGGGAGCCGGCCTCGGGTCAGGCGGGGGCGTTGTCGGCCAGCCAGCCCTCCAGCAGCAGGGCGGCGGCCAGGGCGTCCACCGGGCGCTCGCGGTATCCGTCGCGCTGGCCCTGGGCCAGGCGCTCGCCCTTGGCGGCGTAGGTGGTCAGGCGTTCGTCGTGGGTGTGTACCGGCAGGTTGTAGCGGCCGTGCAGGCGGCGGGCGAATTTCTCGGCGCGCTCGCTCATGTCGCTGGGGGTGCCGTCCATGTTCAGCGGCAGGCCGACGACGATAGCGTCGGGCTGCCATTCCTTGATCAGGGCTTCGACGCGGTTCCAGTCCGGCACGCCGTTCTGTGCCTTGAGCACGCACAGTTCGCGGGCCTGGCCGGTGATGGCCTGGCCGACGGCGACGCCGATCTGCTTGGTGCCGTAGTCGAAACCCAGGAGCAGGCGCAGGGGTTTGCTGGTCATCAGGCGTGCCCGGCCTGGGCGGTGAGCAGGCTGAGGTTGACCCCCAGGCGCTCGGCGGCCGCCGACAGGCGCTGCTCGGCCGGCACCTCGAAGAGCACCGCCGGGTCCGCGGGGCAGGTCAGCCAGGCGTTGTCGGCGAGTTCGGCTTCCAGTTGGCCGGCTTCCCAGCCTGCATAGCCGAGGGTGATCAGGTGTTGCGCCGGGCCGCTGCCGTCGGCGATGGCGAACAGCACGTCCTGGGAGGTGGACAGCGACAGCTCGCCCAGCTCCAGCGTGGCCTGGTAGCTGCGCCCGGTGGGGTGCAGGACGAAGCCGCGGTCAGTCTGCACCGGGCCGCCGCTATAGATGGTCACGCCCTGGCAGCGCACCGGCGGCAGTTCGTCCGGGCGCAGTTGTTCGAGCACGTCGGCGAGGCTCAGGCCGCTGGGCCGATTGATGATCAGGCCCATGGCGCCCTGCTCGTTGTGTTCCACGAGGTAGGTCACCGTCTGGGCGAAATTGGAGTCCGCCATGTGTGGCATGGCGATCAGGAAGTGGTGCTTGAGGTAGCTGGCGGCTGTGCTTTTCATGCCGGCTAGTTTCAGGCCTGGGGGTCAAAGGGACAAGACTTGAAAGCGTCAGCAGACGCTTCGGGCGCGCTGGCTCAGTTGCTGGACAGGCGGTCGCCGCGCTCGAAGCGCCAGGTGCGGATGATTTCCAGGCGGTCGATGTCGTTCAGGTCGCCGGAGAAGGGCGCGAAAGGTGCGGCCAGGCGCACGATGCGCTGGGCGGCCTGGTCGAGCGTCGGCTGTCCGGAGGATTCCAGGACCTGCACCTCATACAGCGAGCCGTCGCGGTTGATCGACACCAGCAGCCGCAGACTGCCGTAGATGCGTTGGCGACGGGCTTCGTCGGGGTAGTTGAGGTTGCCGATGCGTTCGATCTTCTTGCGCCACTCTTCCTTGTACCAGGCGCCCTTGTCGCGCATGGTCGAGGCGGCGCTCAGGCGGTGGATGCGCGGACGCTTGGCGTAGGCCTGCTGGTCGCGGGCGAGGTCGGCTTCGAGGCTGGAGATTTCCGCCGAGAGCTGGGCGGAGTCGAACTGCGGCGCCGGCTTGGCGACGGTCTCGGCCTTGGGCGTCTGCTGCTTGGTCTGCACCTTGTCCGGGCGCGGGGTGCGGGTGGCGACGGCGGCCTTGGGTGCTTCGGGGCTCTTGGCCTGGCGCGGGGTGGCCGGCGGAGAGACTTTCTTGACTTCGGTATCCTGGAACGGCGCCTGCTCGGTGGTCTTGGGGATCGCCTTGTGTTCCAGGGTGCCGCTGCCCTGCTGGTTCATCTGGGCGAGGTAGTCGGCCTTCTCGGGCGCCTTGTCGCTCTTGAAGCTGGCCAGGGTGATTTCCAGCGTCTTGCTCAGCTGGCTGGGCGAGGGCATGGTGAAGCCCACGCCCAGCAGCACGGCCACGTGCAGGATGGCCGCAACGAACAGGGTGAAACCCAGACGGTCCGCCGGACGTACGCCGGAGGACACGGGGAAGTCTTGATGGGTTGCAGCGTTCATTGCGGATCGCACGGGCCAGGGTGGGGCGGAAGTCTGCCGACGAGGCTTATAAAAGTCTATGACGCACTGCGCGCCTTGAGCTTTTCGTCGATGACTGCCATCAGTCTCTCACCGATGCGCGTGTCGTAGGCCGCATCGATCTCGCGGATGCAGGTCGGGCTGGTGACGTTGATCTCGGTGAGGTTCTCGCCGATCACGTCCAGGCCGACGAACAGCAGGCCGCGCTTGCGCAGTTCCGGGCCGACCTGGGCGGCGATCCAGCGGTCGCGTTCGGTCAGCGGCTGGGCCACGCCACGGCCGCCGGCGGCGAGGTTGCCACGGGTCTCGCCCTGGGCGGGAATGCGCGCCAGGCAGTATTCCACCGGCTCGCCGTCGATCATCAGGATGCGCTTGTCGCCATCCTTGATGGCCGGCAGGTAGCGCTGCGCCATGACCTGCTCCTGGCCGTGGCGGGTCAGGGTCTCGAGGATCACCGAGAGGTTCGGGTCGCCTTCGCGGTGGCGGAAGATCATCGATCCGCCCATGCCATCCAGGGGTTTGAGAATGATGTCACGATGCTCCGCGGCGAATTCGCGGAGAATGTCGGACCGGCGACTCACCACTGTCGGCGGCGCGCACTGCGGGAACAGCGTGGCGAAGTACTTCTCGTTGCAGTCACGCAGGCTCTGCGGCTTGTTGACGATGAGCGTGCCGGCGGTTTCGGCCTGTTCCAGCAGGTAGGTGGAGTAGACGAACTCGTTGTCGAAGGGCGGATCCTTGCGCATCAGGATTACGTCCAGGTCCGACAGCGGCTGGTCGACTTCGTCTTCCAGTTCGAACCAGTGGGCTGGGTCGTAGAACACCTTGAGCGGACGCATGCGACCGCGGGCGATGTTCTCTTTCTGGTAAAGATCCTGCTGTTCCATATAGAAGAGCTGCCAGCCACGGGCCTGGGCGGCCAGCAACATGGCCAGCGAGCTGTCCTTCTTGAAACTGATCTGCGCGATGGGGTCCATCACGATCCCGAGGCGTACGCTCATGGGATGTCCTCCTGGGGGAATTCGTCGGCTTGGGGCTGCGACTCGAGGCCGCGCCGCAAAGGCTGAAAATGGACGCTCAGGGTGGCGCTGGATGTGCGCTCGGTCAAGGAAAAAGCCTGCGCGTTCGGGGTCTTATGGCCTGAATTTGCTGGGCGTGGTAAAGATTCTGACGATTGTGGTAAAAGGTTCCCACGATTGGGTCGCAGCCCGACGGTGGCAGGGCGCTTGCGCACTGAAATAAAAAGCGGAAAAACGACTCACCGAGATGGTAAGGGCGAACATGGAACAGCATTCCGACGGTTTGAAAGTAATGGTGATCGACGATTCCAAGACGATTCGTCGCACGGCTGAAACCCTGCTGAAGAAAGTCGGCTGCGATGTCATTACAGCCATCGACGGCTTCGACGCGCTGGCCAAGATCGCCGATACCCATCCGAGCATCATCTTCGTCGACATCATGATGCCGCGCCTGGATGGCTATCAGACCTGCGCCCTGATCAAGAACAACAGTGCATTCAAATCCACGCCGGTGATCATGCTGTCCTCCAAGGACGGCCTGTTCGACAAGGCCAAGGGTCGCATCGTCGGTTCCGATCAGTACCTCACCAAGCCTTTCAGCAAGGAAGAACTGCTCGGCGCGATCAAGACCCATGTGCCCGACTTCACCCCGGTGGAGCACGCTTCCTGAAGTCCGGCGCAAGCGCCGGTGACGCCTATTCCGTATGGGGACCACAATGGCTCGAATTCTGATTGTTGATGACTCGCCGACCGAGATGTACAAGCTGACCGCGATGCTGGAAAAGCACTCGCACCAGGTACTCAAGGCCGAAAATGGCGCCGATGGCGTGGCCCTGGCTCGTCAGGAAAAGCCCGACGTCGTCCTGATGGACATCGTCATGCCCGGCCTGAACGGCTTCCAGGCGACCCGTCAGCTGTCCAAGGACCCGGAAACCAGCGCGATTCCGGTCATCATCGTCACCACCAAGGATCAGGAGACCGACAAGGTCTGGGGCAAACGCCAGGGCGCTCGCGACTACCTGACCAAACCGGTGGACGAAGAAACACTGCTCAAGACCATCAATTCGGTGCTGGCCGGCTGATACAGCCGTACCTGCACACCTGAACATAATTATTAGAGAAGGCCAGGGCCGGCATGGCGGAAGTCCAGAGTCCTTTCGAGGTTCTCGTCCAGATCGATCAGCGCTGTCGTCAGCTGGCCGCGGGTCTGCCCGCGCAGCGCGAGGTGGTGCAGAGCTGGAACGGCATCGGCTTTCGCATGGCTGGGCGCCTGTTCGTGGCGCCCATGGGGGAGGTCGGCGAGGTTCTTCATGAGCCGCGCTACACACTGCTGCCCGGTGTCCGTGACTGGGTGAAGGGGGTCGCCAACGTGCGCGGCCGCCTGTTGCCGATCATGGACCTGTGCGGTTTCCTCGGCGCGGAGCTTTCGCCTCTGCGCAAGCAACGGCGTGTGCTCGTCGTGGAATACCAGGAAGTCTTCGCCGGCCTCATCGTCGATGAGGTGTTCGGCATGCAGCACTTCCCGGTGGACACCTTCTCCGAGCAGCTGCCGCCCCTCGAAGCGGTCCTGCAGCCCTTTATCCATGGCGTCTTCCATCGGGAGCAACCCTGGCTCGTGTTCAGCCCGCATGCGCTGGCTCAGCACCCGGGGTTCCTGGACGTCGCCAGCTAGAGTTTGACCGGTTGGGCCGGCATTGCCGGCCCTTGTTGTGACATGGAATTCGTAATCGTGGTGGGTCCAGGCGGGGGCCGAATATGAAAAATATAAAGGCAGGCAGTCTTTTTTCGGGTGCGCGTAGCAGCTCGCTGATCCTCGGACTCTTCGTGGTCCTGATCGTGGCGATCGTCTTGCTGTTCGCCAACTTCGCTTACCTCAACACCCAGGCGAACCACGACAAGCAGTACATCGGCCATGCCGGCGAACTGCGCGTGCTGTCCCAGCGTATCGCCAAGAACGCCACGGAAGCCGCGGCGGGCAAGGCGGAGGCGTTCAAGCTGCTGAAAGAAGCGCGCAACGACTTCGAGAAGCGCTGGAACATCCTCTCCAAGGGTGACGAGAGCACCGGCCTGCCGCCGAGCCCGGATTCGGTACAACCGCAGATGGCGGATGTGCAGAAGGACTGGGACACCCTGCGCAAGAATGCCGACTCCATCCTCGCCAGCGAACAGACCGTACTGTCCCTGCACCAGGTAGCCGCGACCCTCGCCGAAACCATCCCGCAGCTGCAGGTGGAATACGAAGAGGTCGTCGACATCCTGCTGGAAAACGGCGCCCCGGCCGACCAGGTCGCGGTAGCCCAGCGCCAGTCGCTGCTGGCCGAACGTATCCTCGGCTCGGTGAACAAGGTGCTCGCCGGTGACGAGAACTCCGTGCAGGCCGCCGACAGCTTCGGCCGTGACGCCAGCCTCTTCGGCCGCGTACTCAAGGGCATGAAGGAAGGCAACGCGGCGATGAGCATCTCCAAGGTGACCAACGCCGAAGCGGTGGACCGCCTCAACGAGATCGCCGAGCTGTTCGAATTCGTTTCCGGCTCGGTGGACGAGATCCTCGAGACCTCCCCGGAACTGTTCCAGGTCCGTGAAGCCGCCAACACCATCTTCGGTGGCTCGCAGACCTTGCTGGACAAGGCTTCCAGCCTCGCCGCCGGCTTCGAGAACCTGGCCGAAGGCCGTGTGTTCAACCAGGTCGCCAGCGCCGCGCTGGGTATCATCGCCCTGGGCGCGATCATCCTCATCGGCCTGGTGATGGTGCGTGAAACCAACCGCCGACTGGCCGAGACCGCCGAGAAGAACGAACGTAACCAGGCGGCGATTCTGCGACTGCTCGACGAAATCGCCGACCTCGCCGACGGTGACCTGACGGTGGCCGCGACGGTAACCGAGGACTTCACCGGTGCGATCGCGGACTCCATCAACTACTCCATCGACCAGCTCCGCGAGCTGGTGGAAACCATCAACCTGACAGCCGTGCAGGTGGCCGCCGCCGCCCAGGAAACCCAGGCCACCGCCATGCACCTGGCCGAGGCTTCCGAGCACCAGGCCCAGGAAATCGCCGGCGCCTCCGCCGCGATCAACGAAATGGCCGTGTCCATTGACCAGGTATCGGCGAACGCCTCCGAGTCCTCGGCGGTAGCGGAACGTTCCGTAGCCATCGCCAACAAGGGCAACGAAGTGGTGCACAACACCATCACCGGCATGGACAACATCCGTGAGCAGATCCAGGACACCTCGAAGCGGATCAAGCGCCTCGGTGAATCGTCCCAGGAGATCGGTGACATCGTAAGCCTGATCAACGACATTGCCGACCAGACCAACATCCTCGCACTGAACGCCGCGATCCAGGCGTCCATGGCGGGCGACGCGGGCCGCGGCTTCGCCGTGGTAGCGGACGAAGTACAGCGCCTGGCGGAACGTTCCTCCGCTGCGACCAAGCAGATCGAGGCGCTGGTGAAGACCATTCAGACCGACACCAACGAAGCGGTGATCTCGATGGAACAGACCACCTCCGAGGTGGTACGTGGTGCCCGTCTGGCGCAGGACGCCGGTGTGTCCCTGGAAGAGATCGAGAAGGTATCCAAGACCCTGGCAGCGTTGATCCAGAACATCTCCAACGCCGCCCGTCAGCAGGCCTCCTCCGCCGGCCACATTTCCAACACCATGAACGTGATCCAGGAGATCACCTCGCAGACCTCTGCCGGTACCACCGCCACTGCGCGCAGCATTGGTAACCTGGCCAAGATGGCCGGCGAGATGCGCCACTCCGTATCCGGCTTCAAACTGCCGGACACCGCCGAACAGGCCTGAGCAGAGGAGGTGCGCTGCTCTTAGCCGGGTAGCGCACGACGATCTTGAGCGAGGGGCGCGACATGCAGGCAAGTGGCGTCTGGTCGTTGCAGCCGTTGGCCGACATGTCGGCCGCGGACTTCCGCGACTGGCAGGCACTGTTGGAAGATCGCACCGGCGTTGTCGTCAACGAGCAGCGCCGGGCCTTCCTGCAGACCAGCCTGGGCGCGCGGATGCGCGAACTGGGCATTGCCGACTACGGCACCTATTACTGCCAGGTCACCGATGGCCCGCGCGGCGCCGTCGAGTGGTCGAACCTGCTGGACCGCCTCACCGTTCAGGAAACCCGTTTCTTTCGCCACAAGGCATCCTTCGACGTGCTGGAAAGCTTTCTGCTCCAGCGCCTCGAACAGGTCGGCCCGAGCCGGCCGCTGGCCTTGTGGAGCGTCGGCTGTTCCAGCGGCGAGGAGCCTTACTCCCTCGCCATGGTGGCCGCCAAGGTACTGGAAGACGCAGGTCTTGCGCCGCTGTATGGCGTGACCGGCACCGACATCAGCCTCAATGCCCTCAACCGGGCGCGCGAGGCCACGTATGCGGCACGCAAGCTTGCGGATATCGACCCGGAACTGGCCACGCGCTACTTCAGCGCGCAGGATGACGGTCGATACGCAGTGATACCCGATCTCGCCGGGCGCGTCTGTTGCGCGCGGCTGAATGTGCTGGAACTGGCCAAGGCGCCAATGTCCGGCATGGACGTGATTTTTTGCCAGAACCTGCTGATCTATTTCCGCCGCTGGCGGCGGCGGGAAATCCTCAATCGCCTGGCCGAGCGGCTGGCGCCTGGGGGACTGCTGGTGATCGGAGTGGGCGAGGTCGCCGATTGGCACCACCCGCTGCTCGAACCGGTCGCCGATGAGCGCGTTCTGGCCTTTACCCGGAAGGGATGACACAGACACATGAGTGGAGTGGCTATGGGTGATCGGCACGATTATGTCGCCCTGGAATGGGTAAAAGGCGAGATTGCCGAAACGCTCAAGCAGGCGCGGCAAGCCCTCGAATCCTACGTCGAGAACCCCCAGGACCCGACGCGGATGGGCTTTTGCCTGGCCTATATCCACCAGGTGCGCGGCACTCTGCAGATGGTGGAGTTCTACGGCGCGGCCCTGCTCGCCGAAGAAATGGAGTACCTGACCCAGGCGCTGATCGACGGCACGACTTCCAGCCAGAGCGAAGCGCTGGAAGTGCTGATGCAGGCCATCCTGCAACTGCCGGCCTACCTGGAGCGCATCCAGAGCGCCCGCCGCGACCTGCCGCTGGTGGTGCTGCCGCTGCTCAACGACCTGCGCACCGCCCGTGGCGAGAAGCTGCTGTCGGAAACCAGCCTGTTCTCCCCCGACCTGTCCCGCGAATCCCCGGTATTGCCGGTGGACGCCCTGGCGCGCCTGCGCACCGCCGAACTGCCGGCGCTGCTGCGCAAGCTGCGGCAGATGCTGCAGGTCGCCCTGGTCGGCGTTATCCGCAACCAGGACCTGCCGACCAACCTGGGCTACCTGGCGCGCGTCTTCGCCCGCCTCGAATCCCTGTGCAAGGACGCCCCGCTGGGCCGTCTGTGGGTGATCGCCTCGGCGATGATCGAAGGCCTGGCCAACGGCAGCATCGCCAACGGCACCTCGGTGCGTAACCTGCTGCGCCAGGTCGACCGCGAGTTCAAACGTCTGGTCGACCAGGGCGCCGACGCCATGAACCAGCCGGCGCCCGACGAGCTGATCAAGAACCTGCTGTTCTACGTGGCCAAGGCCTCGGACCAGTCGCCGCGCGTGCGTGCGGTGAAGGACGAGTACCGCCTGGACGACGCCCTGCCGGGCGCAGCCCTGGTGGACGAGGAGCGTGCCCGTCTCGCCGGCCCCGACCGCGACGCCATGCGCTCCGTCGTTGGCGCGCTGTGCGAAGAGCTGGTGCGGGTCAAGGACAGCCTCGACCTCTTCGTGCGCAGCGACCGCAGCGGCGTGAACGAGCTGGGCAGCCTGCTGGCGCCGCTCAAGCAGATCGCCGACACCCTCGCCGTGCTGGGCTTCGGCCAGCCGCGCAAGGTCATCCTCGACCAGATCGATGTGGTCAGCGCGCTCGCCCACGGCCAGCGCCAGCCCAACGACGCCACCCTGATGGATGTCGCCGGTGCGCTGCTGTATGTCGAGGCCACCCTGGCCGGCATGGTCGGCCCGAGCGAAGAGCCGGGCCGCGAAGAGAACGTCCTGCCGACCACCGATGTCGAGCAGATCCACCAGGTGGTGATCAAGGAAGCGCGCAACGGCCTGGAACTGGCCAAGGACGCGATCATCGAGTTCATCGCCTCGCAGTGGAACCACGAGCACCTGGCCCGCGTGCCGGAACTGCTGACGCAGGTTCGCGGTGGACTGGCGATGATCTCCCAGGAACGTGCGGCGAAATTGCTGGAAAACTGCAATCGCTACATCCAGGAACAACTGCTGGTGCGCCAGGCCGTGCCGGACTGGCACAGCCTGGACACCCTGGCCGACGCCATCACCAGCGTCGAGTACTACCTCGAGCGCCTGTCGGAAGACCACAACACCCAGGGCGACATGATCCTCGACGTGGCCGAGGAGAGCCTGGACAGCCTGGGCTACTCGCTCAAGCCGCGTCCGTCGATCCTCGACGCCGAGCCGAGCGCCTTCGCGCCTGCTCCGCTGGACAATCCCCTCGACGAGATCGACGTGCTGGCCGCCCAGCCGCTGGCCGAGCCGACCGAAGCGGTGCCCGTGGAGGAAGTCCCGGAACTGGCCGCGCCGGTGGAAATCGCCGACAGCTTCGAGCCGTCCGGCTTCGAGGCCGCCCCGCTCGAAGAGCCGTCGTTCGAACAGCCTGCCCCCCTTGCTTCTCTGGAAGAGCTCGCTCCTTCGGAAGAACTGGCCCCCGTTGAGCAGCCGGCCCCGGTAGAAGAACCGACCCTCGACCTGGCGGACTTCGACGCGCCACAACCCGCCGTCGAAAACGCAGAAACCTTCACGTTCGAATCCCTGGAGCCGGTCGTCGAACCGGCTGCCGTGGAAGAGCCCGCGCTGCTGGCCGACTTCGACCTCCCTCTCGAGCCGCAAGCCCAAGCTGCCGGCGAAGCCGATTCCAGCTTCACCTTCGAGCCCCTGGAACTGGACTCCGGCCTGCCTGCCGCCGAGCCCGTCGCTGAGCCCTCCACCGAACTGCGCGCCTGGACCCTGGACGAAGTCGAGCCGCTGGCCGCCTCTACCGAACCGAGTGCGCCGACCGCCACCCTGGAGCCGGAAAGCCTCAGCTGGGACATCGAGCTGGAGCCGGCTGCACCGATCACCGACACCACCCTGGCCGACGAAGGCTGGTCGCTGGACGACAGCCACAAGGCCGACAGCATCGAGTTCAGCCTCGAAACGCTGGCAGAAGCTCCCGCGCAGCCGCTGGCCGATGAACTGAACTGGAGCCTGGGCGACACCGCTGCGCTGGCCGAGGCGCCGCGCTTCGACGAGCCGGTTCAGGCCGAGCCCGCCGCCACGCCGGAGCTGCTCGAAGACTTCGCCGGCCTGCCGTCGCTGGAGGCCGCTCCGGCCCCGGTGGACGAGCTGAGCTGGGACATGGAAGCGCTCACCCCGGCTGGCGAGAAGCCTGCCGAGGAAGACTGGTTCAGCGTCGACCTGACCCAGCCGGCTGCCGAGTCGCCTGCGCCTTCCCTGGATCTGGACGAAAACTTCGCCAGCCTGGAAGCGCTCGAACCCGCGCCGCTGGCGACCCTGGAATCCCTGGACGACCTGAGCTTCGACGCCCAACCGGCCACTGATGAGCCGTCCACCGCGCAAGTCGCGCTGGTCAGCGATGACAACTGGACTCTGGGCGAGCTGAGCGAGCCGACCGCGCTGGACGCCGGCGTCGACCTCAGCCTCGACGCGCCGCTGCAGCTCGAACCGCTGGAGTCGCTGGCCGAAGCCGAAACGCCCGCCTTCCAGGCCGAAGCCTGGAGCGACGAGAACATCGCCGACCTGGACCTGCCGGAAGTCGAGCTGCCCAGCCCGCCGGCCGAGCCCGAGCCGGTCGCCGAGGCACCGACCAAGCCGCTGTCCCTGGCTGAAGTCATGGCTGCCCCGGTCCAGGCGATCAACCCGCCCGCCCAGGACGTGCCGCCCAGCCTGCTGCCGCCGCCCGCCGACGAAGAACCGATCGACGAAGAGCTGCGCGAAGTCTTCATCGAGGAAGCCGGTGAAGTGCTGGAAACCATTGGCGAACACCTGCCGACCTGGCTGGGGAGCGCCGACGGCCGCGAGTCGCTGACCGAGATTCGCCGAGCCTTCCACACCCTCAAGGGCAGTGGCCGGATGGTCCGCGCCCTGGTGATTGGCGAACTGGCCTGGTCCATCGAGAACCTGCTCAATCGCGTGCTGGATCGCAGCATCACCGACTCGCCGGCAGTGCAACTGGTGGTCCAGGATGTCGTCGCGCTGATGCCTGAACTGATCGATGAGTACGCCGCCAGCGCCCAGCGCCAGCGCGACGATGTCGACCGTCTTGCCGCCACCGCCCACGCCCTGGCCAAAGGACAGCCGGTGCCGCCGCCGAGTGGCGGGCTGCCGGAGTCGGCGCCGCAGGTCGAGGACATCACCCCCGAGCTGGCGGATGTCGAGGAAATCGCTGCGCAAGCGGCCAACGAGGGCCTCGACGAAAGCCTCGACCCGCAGTTGCTGGAGATCTTCCGCAACGAAGCCGAAGCCCATCTGGAAACCCTGGTCGGCTTCCTCGCCGATTGCGCGCAACAGCTGCCGCAGCCGGTGACCGACGACCTGCAGCGCGCCCTGCACACGCTCAAGGGCAGCGCACACATGGCCGGCATCCTGCCGATCGCCGAAATCGCCACGCCGCTGGAGCGGCTGGTCAAGGAATTCAAGACCAACCTGTTGCAGGTGGACCTGCGCGAGGCCGAGCTGCTGCACGCCGCTGAAGGCCTGTTCCGCGTCGGTCTCGACCAGCTCGTCGAAGGCCGCCCGCTGGCGCCCATCGAGGGCAGCCCGGAGCTGCTGGCGCGCATCGCGCAGATCCATCAGGAACGCCTGGAGGCCGCCGAGGCCAAGCGTCGCGGTGAAAGCGGCGAGGGCAGCGGCAACGACCCGCAGATGATCGGCATGTTCCTCGCCGAGGGCATGGACATCCTGCTCGACGCCGAGGACCTGCTGCGCCGCTGGCGTGAACACCCGCAGGAGCGCCACGAACTGGGCGCCCTCTACGACGAGCTGGAAACCCTCAGCCGTGGCGCGCAGATGGCCGAGCTGCCGCAGATGGCGGAACTCGCCGATGCGCTGCTGGCGGTCTACGGCGCCGTGCGCCAGGGGCGCCTGGAAACCGGCGATGCCTTCTTCTCCGCCGCCGAAACCGCCCACGAGGCGCTGATCGGCATGATGGACCAGGTGGCTGCGGCCCTGCAGGTCAGCGCCCGCCCGGAACAGGTCGAAGCGCTGCATCGCTTGCTGGACGCTCCGGTCGCCGCACCGCAAGAGCCTGCGAACGACCAGCAGGACGCTGCGGACATCGAGTCCGTCGACCTGGAAAGCCTCACCGCCGAGGACTTCCCGGCCGAGGACGAGGAGTTCCTCCTGGGCGGCCGCCCGGTGGACGACGACAACCTGCCCGACGGCCTGGGCTGGTCGGCGCGCAACGACAATGACGGCGCCCCGCGCGGCGCCGCCGATGATGACGACGATGAGGTCATCACCGCCGAGACCCCGCATGCCCATCCCGCCCCGCAGCAACCGCCGCGGGCGCTGGACGAGGAAATGGTGGCGATCTTCCTCGAAGAGGCGGTCGATATCCTGGATAACGCCGGCCAGGCGCTGGACCAGTGGCTGGCCTCGCCCGAAGGCCTTGCTGCACTCTCGACCCTGCAGCGCGACCTGCACACCCTCAAGGGTGGCGCGCGCATGGCGGAAATCCGCGAGATCGGTGACCTGTCCCACGAACTCGAATCGCTCTACGAAGGCCTGCTGGACCATCGCTTCCAGCACAGCCAGCCGCTGGGTGACCTGCTGCGTACCTGCCACGACCGTCTGGCGACCCAGCTCGACCAGTTGCAGGCCGGCCAGGCGCTGACCGACCCGGCCGACCTGGTGCAGACCATCCGCACCTTCCGCCAGAACCCGGCCGCCGGCCTGGACCTGCCGCAGGCCCTGGCTGTGCAGCCGGACGCCGTGGCCGAGCAGGACGAAACCCTCGAACTGCCGCCGGTCATCGAAGACGCCATCGAGCTGGAGCTGCCCGCCGAGGTGGCGCCGGAAGCCGAAGCTGCTGAAGGCATCGAAACGGCTGATCCTGAAGCCAGTGATCTGGAAAACATCGAGCTCGACAGCATCGAGCTCGAAGCCATCGAGCCGGAAAGCATTGCTGCCGACGCGGGCGCCGAGCCGGAGCTGGAAGTCACGGCGCAGGATCTCGACCTGCAGGCCTTCCTCGAAGCCGCCGAGGCTGAAGTTGCCGAAGCGCAGCCGGCCGCAGTTGCTCCTGAAGCCTCTGGCGTCCAGGACAGCGAGTACGAGCTGGACGAAGACCGCGACCAGGAACTGGTGGAAATCTTCCTCGAGGAGGGTTTCGACATCCTCGAAAGCTCCTCCGGTGCCCTGCACCGCTGGATGGAAAACCCCGACAACAGCGTCGAGCTGGAAGCGCTGCAACGCGACCTGCACACCCTCAAGGGCGGCGCGCGGATGGCCGAGATCCGCCCCATCGGCGATCTCTCCCACGAACTGGAATTCCTCTACGAAGGCCTCTGCGGCGGACGCCTGCGCGCCAGCCCGACACTCTTCGAGCTGCTGCAGCGCTGCCACGACCGTCTCGCCGAGATGCTCGAAGCGGTCCAGCAGCATCGCCGGATTCCGGGAGGTGAATCGCTGATCGACGCGATCCACCGATTTCGTGCCAACCCCGAAGAGCAACTGAGCATCCCCAGCAGCGTCAGCCTGCACGCGATCAGCTCCGCCCATGCCGTGCCGGAAGGCCCGGAAGCCGACATCCTGGATATCTTCCTGGAAGAGGCCGACGACCTGCTCGAAGCCATGGAACAGGCCCTGGGCCGCTGGGACGCCGAGCGCGAGAACGGTGCGCTCGACGAGCTGCTGCGCATTCTCCACACCCTCAAGGGCGGTGCGCGCCTGGCTGGCCAGACCAGCCTGGGCGACCTGGCCCACGACCTCGAACAGCACCTGGGCGAAGCCCAGCAGCAGGGCGCGCCCTGGCCGGAAAGCCTGTTGATGGATGCGCAGTCCGGCTTCGAGGGTCTGCAGGCCGAAGTCGACCAGCTGCGCCTGCACCTGGGTGAGGTCGAGAGCGCCGAAAGCCAGCCTGAAGACATCGCCGAGGAACCGGTTGCCGAACAACCGGCTCCGGTGAACCTGCCAGCCTTGCCGGAAGCCATCATGGCCGCAGCCGTGCCGCAGCGCATCGATGCGCCGGTGGTGCTGCCCTTCGTCCGCCGTGCCCAGGAAGCTGCCCAGGAAGCCGCCGCGCGTCGTGCGCCGCAGGAACTGGTGAAGGTGCCCGCACAACTGCTCGAAGGCCTGGTCAACCTCGCCGGTGAGACCTCGATCTTCCGTGGTCGCGTCGAGCAGCAGGTGAGCGACGTCGGTTCGACCCTGGGCGAGATGGACGCCACCATCGAGCGGGTTCGCGACCAGCTGCGCCGCCTCGATACCGAAACCCAGGCGCAGATCCTTTCGCGCCACCAGGCCGACGCCGAGCGTGCCGGCTACGAAGAATTCGACCCGCTGGAAATGGACCGCTACTCGCAGCTGCAGCAGCTGTCGCGTGCACTGTTCGAGTCCGCTTCCGACCTGTTCGACCTCAAGGAAACCCTGGCCGCCAAGAACCGCGACGCCGAGACGCTGCTGCTGCAACAGGCGCGGGTCAACACCGAGCTGCAGGAAGGCCTGATGCGCACCCGCATGGTGCCCTTCGACCGCCTGGTGCCACGCCTGCGCCGGATCGTCCGTCAGGTGGCGAGCGAGCTGGGCAAGCAGGTCGAGTTCGTGGTCAGCAACGCCGAAGGCGAGATGGACCGTACCGTGCTCGAACGCATCGTCGCGCCGCTGGAGCACATGCTGCGCAACGCGGTCGACCACGGCATCGAGTCCGGCGAGGCGCGCCGCATCGCCGGCAAGGCCGAGCAGGGCACCATCCGCCTGACCCTGGGCCGCGAGGGTGGCGACATCCTCCTGACCCTCGCCGACGATGGCGCCGGCATCCGCCTGGAAGCGGTGCGCCGCAAAGCCATCGAACGCGGTCTGATGACCGACGACAGCGAGCTGAACGACCACGAGGTGCTGCAGTTCATCCTCGAGGCCGGCTTCAGTACCGCCGAGAAGGTCACGCAGATTTCCGGCCGTGGCGTGGGCATGGACGTGGTGAACTCCGAGGTGAAGCAGCTCGGCGGCTCCATGAGCATCCACTCCAGCGTCGGCGAAGGCACCCGCTTCGACATTCGCCTGCCGTTCACCGTGTCGGTGAACCGCGCGCTGATGGTGCTCTCCGGCGAAGACCTCTACGCCCTGCCGCTGAACACCATCGAAGGTATCGTGCGAGTCTCCCCGTACGAGCTCGAAGCCCTCTACGAGCAGGCTGCCGCCGACGAGACCGGCGCCGCGCCGAGCTTCGAATACGCGGGCCAGAGCTATGAACTGAAATACCTGGGCGACCTGCTCAACAACGGCCAGCATCCCAAGCTGGTCGGGCAGTCGCTGCCGTTGCCGGTGATCCTCGTGCGCTCGGCGGACCACGCCGTGGCAGTGCAGGTGGATGCCCTGGCGGGCTCGCGCGAGATCGTGGTGAAGAGCCTCGGTGCGCAGTTCGCCGGCGTCAGCGGCATCTCCGGTGCGACCATCCTCGGTGACGGTCGCGTGGTGGTGATTCTCGACCTGCTGGCGACCATCCGTGTGCTCCATGCGCAGCATGTCCAGCACGCCCCGCGCCGCCAGCTGGCCGGCCCGGCCGCCGCGGAGATCGAGCACCAGCGCCCGACCCTGGTCATGGTGGTGGACGACTCGGTCACCGTGCGCAAGGTCACCAGCCGCCTGCTCGAGCGCAACGGCATGAACGTGCTCACCGCCAAGGACGGGGTGGACGCCATCGCCCAGCTGCAGGAACACAAGCCCGACATCATGCTGCTGGACATCGAGATGCCGCGCATGGACGGCTTCGAGGTGGCCACCCTGGTGCGCCACGATGAACAGCTGAAGGACCTGCCGATCATCATGATTACCTCCCGTACCGGCGAGAAGCACCGCGACCGTGCCCTGGCCATCGGCGTCAACCAGTACCTGGGCAAGCCGTACCAGGAATCCGAGCTGCTGGAGAACATCCACAAGCTGGTGAAGGCCCATGTCTGAGCAGAGCACGCCGCGGATTGCGGTGATTGCCGATACCTCCTTGCAGCGCCACGTGCTGGCGCAGGCCCTGGCCGGCCATGGCTACCAGGTGGTGCTCAACGCCGACCCGGCGCGCCTTGAAAGCGAGCAGCTGGAAGCCTGCGAGACCGACCTGTGGCTGGTGGACCTGGCGCAGCAGGAAGATTCGCCGTTGGTGGACAACCTGCTGGAGCAGTCGCGGGTGCCCGTACTGTTCGGCGAAGGCCACGCACCGGAGCGGCATTCCGAACATTACCCGCGCTGGGAGCGCCGGCTGGTCTCCAAGCTGCGCAAGCTGGTGGGCGACCCCAGCGCCGGCGTCGGCCGCAGCCTGGCTGCGCTGCTCGACGAAGCGCAGCGCCCGACCCGCGTGACGCTGCCCGATGACCTCGCGGCCTCCCCGCTCAAGGCCGGTGAACCTGCGGCGCAGGTCTGGCTGCTGGCCGCCTCGCTGGGCGGCCCGGCAGCGGTGAAGACTTTCCTCGATGCGCTGCCCGGCGGCCTGCCGGTGGGCTTCCTGTACGCCCAGCACATCGACGCTTCCTTCGAGGCCAACCTGCCGCAAGCGGTCGGCCGCCACAGCCAGTGGCACGTCAACACCGTGCGCGACGGCGACCCGGTGCGCTGCGGCGAAGTTGTGGTGGTGCCGATCTCCCGCGAACTGGGCTTCGACGGCTCGGCGCGCATGCGCGTGGAAGATCGCAGCTGGCCGGAGCCCTACAGCCCGTCCATCGACCAGATGATGCTCAACCTCGCCCAACAGTACGGCGATCGTTGTGGCGTGATCGTGTTCAGCGGCATGTGCAGCGACGGCAGCGCCGCCGCGGCCTACGTGCGCCGCCAGGGCGCGCCGATCTGGACCCAGCGCGCCGACAGCTGCGCCTGTTCGAGCATGCCCGACAGCCTGCGCGAAGGCGGCTACAGCACCCTTTCCGGCGACCCGCGCGAACTCGCGGCGGCGCTGGTCAATCACCTCGCCGAGCAATGCGTCGGCGTAGTCACGCAGTGAGATCGGACCGATGAGTGATCTTCCCGTCGCCAATGCCGGCGTTGCCAATGGTGCTGTTGCCAAGGGTGCCGCGGCCAGCGCCGCCCCCGGCAGCCTGACCGCGCTGCTGGTGCCACTGGCCGACCGCAACCTGCTGCTGCCCAACGTGGCGGTGGCCGAGCTGATCACCTACCGTGCCCCGCACCCGGTGGACGGCCTGCCGTCCTGGTACCTGGGCCAGGTGGCCTGGCGCGACCTGCGCCTGCCGCTGCTGTCCTTCGAGGCGGCCTCCGACGGCCAGGCCGAAGTCAGCCCCGGCGCGCGGGTGATCGTGGTCAACGCACTGGGCGGGCGACCCAACGTGAAATTCTTCGCCCTGCTGGTGCAGGGCATCCCACGTTCGGTGAAGGTTGGCAGCGACCTCAAGCGCGCCGACGTGCCGCTGGCGCCGCTGGAGTTGGACGCGGTGGACCTGGGCGACGCCCAGGCGCGTATCCCCGACCTGGCCGCGCTGGAGCAGAAGCTGGCCGACTCCGGCCTGATCTGAGCCCGCCATGACCGGTGGCCTGCGCCTTGCCCAGCTGGGGGACCAACCCGGCTTCGAGGTCGCCGGCGCCACCCTCGGCGGCCACCGTTTCGAACGCCACAGCCACGACGAATTCGTCATCAGCGCCAACCTGCGCGGCGAGGAAAGCGTATGGCTGGATGGCCGTAGCTTCGACGCCGGCCCCGGCGCCATCACCACCTACAACCCCGGCCAGATTCAGGGCGGCGGTGTTGACGAAGGCCAGCCCTGGCAGTTCGTCAGCCTCTACATCGCGCCTGAGCAGCTGGCCACGATGCTCGGCCTGCAGCGCCTGGAGTTCGAGCGGCCCACTGACCGCCTTCCCGCCCTGGCCGCTGCCCTGGCCGACGCCGTCGAGGGCGTGCTGGGCGATGATGCGTTCGTTCGCCAGCGTGGCGAGGAACGCCTGACGCTGCTGCTGGCCGAGATCGCCCGCGCCATGGGCGTGCGCCTGCCGCAGGAAAGTCTGGAGAATGGCGGCCGGATTGCCGACCTGCAGGACTGGCTGGCCGCCGACCTGGCGCGACAACCCAGCCTCGACGAAATGGCCGCCCACCTCGGCCTGTCACGCTTCCACCTGCTGCGCAGCTTCCAGAAACAGGTCGGCCTGAGCCCCCGGCAGTGGGCCATGCAACTGCGCACCCGGCGCGCCAAGGCCTTGCTGCGCACGGGGCTGCCGGCCACTGAAGTGGCGCACGAACTGGGCTTCGCCGACCAGAGTCACCTGAACCGGCACTTCCGCGCGGCTTATGGTGTGTCGCCGGGCAACTTCCAGCGCGCCCTGCGCTGAGCAATCCGGTTCAAGTCCGGCGGCCGCTGCCCAGGCAGAATTGCGCCATTGCCCCCCCTGTTCGAGAGCTGACCCATGACCCTGTTCTTCGCCGCGCTGCTGTTCGGCATCGTCTTCTGCCTGTCCCCCGGCGCGGTCCTCGCCGAAACCTTGCGCCGTGGCCTGAAGGGCGGCTTCCGCCCGGCGCTGCTGGTGCAGTTCGGCTCGCTGATCGGCGATGCGGTGTGGGCGCTGATCGGCCTCACCGGGCTGGCGTTGCTGCTCGGTCACGAGACCCTGCGCCTGCCGCTGACCCTGGCCAGCGCAGCCTATCTGGCCTGGCTGGGTGTGCAGAGCCTGCTGGATGCTCGCCAGGTCGGCCTGGCGGAGGAGGGCGACAGCGGCGAACACAATGCCGGGGCTTTTGCGTCCGGGGCCATGCTGTCGCTGTCGAATCCGAAGAACATCGTCTACTGGGGCGCGCTGGGCGGCGCCATGGCCGGGCTGGTGAACGGCGTGCCGTCGCTGGCCGATTCGCTGGTGTTTTTCGCCGGCTTCATGACCGCCTCGGTGCTCTGCTGCTTCCTCTGCGCGGCACTGGTGGACTGGCTGCGGCGCAACGCTTCGCCGCGCTGGCACCGGGTCAGCCATGCGTTGTGCGGGGTGGTGTTGCTGGTGCTGGCGGGGTTGGCGTTGCGCGGCGTCTGACGCCGCTTCCTCCCATGTTTTGGGAAGCATCCGAATAGCTGTTCCTGGCCCAAGTTGTTCCCATGCAGGCTCCTTTCCGGACACGGATGCCTGCAATGATCGGATTCTTGCGTGACCTCTATGAAGGCCTAAAGGACGAATACCGAAATCGCCACGACCCACCGCGCGGAATGCCGAGTCGACCGTCTGAATCTCCACCCTGGCCGGCAGCTCCCAGGCCCGCAGAGCCGGCCTCGGCCAAGCCCGCTCCTGAGTCTGTTCGGCCAGCGCTCGATAACCTGGCGCCGCTGAAACACTGGTCTCACCCCTTCAGAGACAAATCCAACGCGCTGGTCCAGTTGACTAACCTGTCCAAGGCCACCGCTGGCTACTACCCGGTAGGGCGCAACGGCATGTGGCATGGCGGTGTGCACTTCGATCCAGGTACCGCCGGAATCATCGACCAATCCAGCGTGCGCTGCCTCGCTGATGGTGAGGTGGTTGCCTATCGGGTTCCCACTCAGAATCCGAAAACCACCTATTTTCCGGCGCCGGGTGTCACGGTTGAAGCGCCTTTCGCGTCCGGGTTCGTGCTGGTGCGTCATCGTCTTGCGGCACCCGCCATAGCGGGAAGCACTGATGCGCCGCCGCAGCTGGTCTTCTACAGCCACTACATGCATCTGGAGGACTGGGCGAGCTATCAGGCAGACCCGGCCAGAGCACTGCCGGCCTTCTGTCGCGCGGGTAGCTATCGGGTCAAGGCCGACGCAGTGGATCAGGGGCCATTGGGGGCTTCGGTTCACGGGGAAGCCAAGGATGGCAGCAAGATATTCGCAACCTTGCCTCGCGGCGCGGCTGTGCAGGCCGCCTATTACGATCTGCTCTTCTTCCGGCTGGAAAGCGTGCAGGGGGTGGACCTTCCCGAACTGGCCGAGCCGATCAGAACCGCCCGCGCCTTCCTGCGTACCTGTGACGTCGAGCGCGTCGAGGGAGGTGCTCGCATAAGAAGCAACGCGCTGGGCCTGCAACGGCACGACGGGCTCAACATTCATGCCGCCGCCAACGCGAAAAGCGATGTGCTGGCCATGCTGCCGCGCGGTACCGAGATCGTCATCAGCGGCGAAGGCGACTATCGCAAGCTGGAAGGCGTCATTCCGGCGAGCCCGGAAGATGCTGGGTTCAGTGCCGATGCCTACGAAGCCCCGCCAGGCTATGTGCGATTCGCGGCACTGGAGCCGATCCTCGCCCCTCAACAGTTGGACTCCGTCGTTGTGCTCGATGAGCCCATACCGATCAAGGCTGGGGAGCTGATCGGTCACCTGGGGCACTATCAGGAAGGCACTGAAACCTCCCCCATCCGCAAGCTGCACCTGGAAACCTTCACCGCCGACAACCTGCCGAAGTTCCTTGAAGCCAGCCGCGCCTGGGCGCAACGCCTGCCGAAGCAAGAACTGGGCTGGCTGAAGATTGCCCGTGGAACCCCCGTTGTCGCACCAAGGGAGAACGGGCCACCCGTACTGGGCGAAAACGGACCGCCTGCTGGCAATGACCTGCTGGTGCCGCGCGCCCTGCTCGAAGGTTTGCCTGCCGAGTACAAGCGCGTCGTGACTTTGCAGACCACCTCCTACAACTGGTATCGGCTCGAAGGACTGCTCAACGATGCTGACGGCAACCCCCTGGATGGCTGGGTTTGCGAAAAGGTCGGCGTCACGCCCTGGGTCAGCCCCTGGCACTGGGAGGGTTACGACATCATTCACGACTACGGGCCGATGGAGCGGAGCCTCGCCTACCGTCTCAGCATTGAAGGCCTGCTGGAGCAAGACGAGCAGGAGCGCTACCGCCCACGAATCGACGCCTGGGACCAGGGCCCGGTGCAAAGCCGTCTCTACGCCATTATCGACAGCAACCGCGACGGCCAGCTCGGCACCGAAGAAATCCGCGCCGCCCTATGCATTCCTGCACGGGCGCAATCCATTTCGCAGCTGGTGGTGCAGTACGAGAGCGAATGGCATTACCGCCAGCCGAAGTGGGATGCGTTGGATGAAGTACTGGGTCATACCACTTCGACACCTCATTTGAACTGGATCGCCGAGAAAGAACGCATCAGGCAGATCAGTTGGTGGAGCGAGGTGGCGAGGAAAGTGGGGCTGCCGGAGGACGGGGACGTATATCACCTGCACCCGATAGGGTTGGTGGCGGCGTTCAGGAAACCTCGGGAGAACACCTACCGGATTTATCAGGACGGAACGATTGAGCGGTATCTATCGCCGGAGCAGAAGCCTGACTCGGCCCGGTATATCTATGTGGATAAAGAGGGTGTCGAACATGACTTTGGGGTGTTTAAGGCGATAGAGGCTGATAAGTGGAAGAGAGAGGGGATGCGGGATGTTGGGAAGGTGTTTTTGATCGATATCAGCGATTTGGGGTCGAATTCGGCAAGAAAATTTGGGTTTAGATTTTTTGATACGCCGAGGAAATATATGAGTATGCCTGCCTTGGCTAGCCTCATTGGCGTTCTCATGGAAGTTCGGTTCAATGATGTCGTATGCACAGGGTTTAGCTTGAGGGATGGTTCTCCAGGGGCTGAAAGTAAACCTCATATAAATGGTCAGAATGGAGACTTTCGATTTCTACGGCTAGACCGGAGCGGAGGTAGCCTGCTTCTGAATAGTGAGCCAGAGGCTTTGGATGAATTTCGGGAGATGGCATTCATTGAGGCTCTCTACAAGTTTGGGTGGAAGCAAATGCTGGCTTGGGAGTACACGCTTAATGGTGTTAAGAAACTTCTTCCAAGAACGGCCCATTACCCAGGTCATCACCACCATCTACATGTTGGTAGGTACCAGCCAAGTATTAAGGATGTAAGTGATGAAAGTTGATCGTGTGATATTTTTTAGTTTTCTTGCGATGGTGCTTTTAGCCTCGGGGCAGGTACGTGCCTCTGAAACTACTAATGAGTCAGTTGGGCTGTGTAGGGAGAGCTTAGAAGCTGTGTCAATCCCGTTTAAAGGTCCGACTGGGATTAGTTCGTATAGATTATTTAATGGCTATCCGCCCGTGGGTTCGCGAGAGACGCAACTTGATAAGGTCCTGGAGAGCTTGAGCTCAAGCGTTAAGTTATTGAATGTCTCATCTGCATGCTTTCGAAGGGAAATGCTGACCTCAGCTGTTCTGTATGCGTCGGGAGGTATTCGGAAGGTCATGAATGGCGAGTTGCTCCCGGTTCGAGTTATTAAAATGGAGAAAGGGTATTTAATGATATTTCTTTATCCTGGATATATAGAGCAAGATGAGACTGGCGAGGAATTGGCAATTGGTATCGCAGAGTATGAGCGAAGTGGTGAGTTGAGGCGTGTGATCGAGAGGGTTTCTTCATGGGCAGGGAATGAGGGAACGCTGCTTTTGCGCGAATCTTGCTTGTATATAGAGTCTATATCGTCGGTTGATAGAAGGGCATATCCCGATGAGGTGACTGAGCAGGGTTACGTAATTAGTTATGAGCTAATGTTTGATATTTCAAGAACTATGGAGTATTTATTTTTTGATGGGAGTGCTTCGCAAGGTGGGTACGAGTGCCCGGGCAACTCTTACATTAGAGCGCATGGAAAATAGAGAACTGGGGTCTTTGCTGAACTTGGTTAGTTTCTGGGTGCAGAAGTCAATACACCTATGGTTCGCGAGCAAGCTCGCTCCTACGAAGAGCACTCCGAGCTGGCCGGCGAGCTGTAGGAGCGAGCTTGCTCGCGAACCTTCATGGCATCGGCGTTGCCGGCTCCCCTCACCCCAGCCCTCTCCCAAAGGGAGAGGGCTGGGGTGAGGGGCTTCTCGGCGAGCGCGAATCTCGACCTTAGAAATCGCCCCAAAGCTGCTGTGCCACGCTCAGCGCCACCACCGGAGCAGTCTCGGTGCGCAATACGCGCGGGCCGAGGCGGGCCGCGTGGAATCCGGCGCCCTTGGCCTGTTCCACTTCCGCATCGCTCAAGCCGCCTTCCGGGCCGATCAGGAAGGCCAGGCTGGATGGCTTGTCATGACTGGTCAGCGGTTCGGCCACCGGGTGCAGCACCAGCTTGAGCTGTGCTTGGCAGCTCTCCAGCCATTCGCCGAGGGTGACCGGCGCGTTGAGCGCCGGCAGCACCGAGCGGCCGCATTGCTCGCAGGCGCTGATCGCCACCTGGCGCCAGTGGGCCATGCGCTTGTCGGCGCGTTCGTCCTTCAGGCGTACTTCGCAGCGTTCGCTGACGATCGGGGTGATCTCGCTGGCGCCCAGTTCGGTGGCCTTCTGGATCGCCCAGTCCATGCGCTCGCCGCGGGACAGGCCCTGGCCCAGGTGCACGCGCAGCGGCGATTCGGCCTGGCCGTCGAAGGCTTCGCGCAGCTCCACGCGGACGTTCTTCTTGCCCACCTCGATCAGCTCGCCCAGGTATTCGCGGCCCGAGCCGTCGAACAGCTGCACGGCGTCGCCCGCCGTGTGCCGCAGCACGCGGCCGATGTAGTGGGCCTGGGCTTCGGGCAGCTCGTGCTGGCCGAGGGAGAGCGGGGCGTCGATGAAGAAGCGGGAGAGGCGCATTTTTTGGGCTACAGGCGGCAGGCTAAGGGCTACAGGCTGGCTAGTGTATCGCCTGCAGCCTATGGCCTGAAGCCTGCCGCCGCTTTCAGCCCGGATCGCGATGCTCGGGGAAGCGTTCGCTGACCGCCACGCTCACGCTGTCGCGGGTGGCGATATCGATGCCTTCGCTGGCGACCTCGGCGAGGAAGTCGATCTGCTCGGGGGTGATGATGTACGGCGGCAGGAAGTACACCACGCTGCCCAGCGGGCGCAGCAGCGCTCCGCGCTCCAGGCCGTGCTGGAAGACCTTCAGGCCGCGACGCTCCTGCCACGGGTAGGGCGTCCTGCTGGCCTTGTCCTGGACCATCTCGATGGCGAGGATCATGCCGGTCTGGCGGATTTCCGAGACGTGCGGGTGGTCGGCCAGGTGCGCGGTGGCGCTGGCCATGCGTGCCGCCAGGGCCTTGTTGGCCTCGATGACGTTGTCCTGCTCGAAGATGTCCAGGGTCGCCAGGGCGGCGGCGCAGGCCAGCGGGTTGCCGGTGTAGGTGTGCGAGTGGAGGAAGGCGCGCAGGGTGGCGTAGTCGTCGTAGAAGGCCTGGTAGACCTTGTCGGTGGTGAGCACCGCGCTCATCGCCAGGTAGCCGCCGGTCAGCGCCTTGGACAGCACGAGGAAGTCCGGGGTGATGCCGGCCTGCTCGCAGGCGAACATCGTGCCGGTGCGGCCGAAGCCCACGGCGATCTCGTCGTGGATCAGGTGTACGCCGTAGCGGTCGCAGGCCTCGCGAAGCAGCTTGAGGTAGACCGGGTGGTACATGCGCATGCCGCCGGCGCCCTGCACCAGCGGCTCGACGATCACCGCCGCGACTTCTTTATGGTGCTGCTCCAGCGCCTGCTCCATGGCGGCGAACATCGTCCGCGAGTGTTCTTCCCAGCTCACGCCTTCGGGGCGCAGGTAGCAGTCGGGGGTCGGCACCTTGATGGTGTCCATCAGCAGCGACTTGTAGGTCTCGGTGAACAGCGCGACGTCGCCCACCGACATCGCCGCCACGGTTTCGCCGTGGTAGCTGTTGGTCAGGGTGATGAAGCGCTTCTTTTCCGGCTGGCCGAGGTTGTGCCAGTAGTGGTAGCTCATCTTCAGCGCCACTTCGATGCCGGCCGAGCCGCTGTCGGCGTAGAACACCCGGGAGAAACCGGCCGGTGCCAGGCGCAGCAGGCGCTCGGACAACTCGATCACAGGCTGGTGGCTGAAACCGGCGAGGATCACGTGCTCCAGCTGGTCCACCTGGTCCTTGATGCGCTGGTTGATGCGCGGGTTGGCATGGCCAAAGACATTGACCCACCAGGAGCTGACCGCGTCCATGTAGCGCTTGCCTTCGAAGTCCTCCAGCCAGATGCCCTCGCCGCGGCGGATCGGGATCACCGGCAGGCGCTCGTGGTCTTTCATCTGGGTGCAGGGGTGCCACAGCACCTCGAGATCGCGCTGCATCCACTCGGCGTTCAGGCCCATGGTCTGCTCCTTGAAATGATGGCTCGTCAGACGGTCGACTCGCCCGGATCGGGCAAGCCTATTCAATGCTCCTGAGATGAACAAGGACACGTCCTACGACACATGCGGTGGGCAGCCGACCAACACGGCTATTCGGCATTCGGGCGCTCACGTATGCTTCGCGCCTTTGCACCGATTCGGGGAAGTCTGGCGATGAAAATGGGATGGCTGCGCGCTGCCGCGTTGCTTGCTCTGGGGGTGTTCAGCGTAGTGGCGCTGGGCAAGGACAAACAACCGACCGCCATCGTGGTCGGCGGCGGTCTTGCTGGTCTTTCCGCAGCCTACGAGCTGCAGCAGGCGGGCTGGCAGGTCACCCTGCTGGAAGCCAAGCCGCAGGTGGGCGGTCGTTCGGGTCTGGCCACCAGCGAGTGGATCGGCAACAAGAAGGTCCAGCCGACCCTCAACGGCTACCTGGAAACCCTGAAGGTGAATTCGGTGCCGGCGCCGGAATTCGTCCGTACCCCGAGCTACCTGATCGACGGCGTCTACTACACTAGCGCCGACCTGAAGGCCAAGATGCCGGCCGTCGCCGCGGACCTCGAGCGCTTCGAGAAGTCCCTGAACGCGCTGTCCGCCTCCATCGACGACCCGCTCAACCCGCTGGCGAACAAGACCCTGTTCGCCCTCGACCAGCTCACCGCCGCGCGCTGGCTGGACAAGCTGAACCTGTCGCCGACCGCGCGCCTGCTGGTCAACCAGCGCATCCGTTCGCACTACGACGAACCGTCGCGCCTGTCGCTGCTCTACCTCGCCCAGCAGGGCCGTGTGTACCGTGGCGTCGACGACCGTGACCTGCGCGCGTCGCGTCTGCCCGGCGGCAGCCAGGTGCTGGCCCAGGCGTTCGTCAAGCAGATCAAGACCATCAAGACCAACGCCAAGGTCACCTCGATCAGCCAGGACAAGGACGGCGTGACCGTCAAGGTCGGCGCCACCGGCTACACCGCCGACTACCTGGTGCTGGCCGTGCCGCTGCGCGCCCTGGGCAACATCACCCTGACCCCGGGCCTGAACGAGAAGCAGCTGGCGGCCCTCAAGGGCACCAACTACGGCTGGCGTGACCAGATCCTGATGAAGTTCAAGCGCCCGGTGTGGGACGACAAGTCGCGCCTGTCCGGCGAGATCTACAGCGACCAGGGCCTGGGCATGATCTGGGTCGAGCCCGCGACCAAGGGCGGCGCCAACGTGCTGATCAACCTGTCCGGCGACAACGCCCGCGTGATGCAGGCCTTCGGCGACCGCCAGCTCTCCGAGCAGGTGCTGATCCGCATGAACAAGTACTACCCGAAGATGCGCGGCGCCTACGACGGCTACGAAATGCGTCGCTACAGCACCGACGCCGGCACCGGCGGTTCCTACCTGGCCTTCGGTCCGGGCCAGATCAGCCGCTTCTGGCGTGTGTGGGAGACCCCGGTGTCCCGCGTGGCCTTTGCCGGCGAGCACACCGATGCGCTCTACCCGGGCACCATCGAAGGCGCCCTGCGCAGCGGCAAGCGTGCCGCCAGCCAGGTCCGTGACCTCTACGCCGGCAAGACGCCGGTGCTCGAAGGCGCGTCCCTGGTGGCCGACAACAAGCCGACCGCCAGCGACAAGCCGGCCGATGCCAAGGGCGAGAAGAAGGGCATCATGTCCTGGCTGCCGTTCTGACCGAACCTGCTCCACCCCGACAATGCCGGCGAAAGCCGGCATTGTCGTTTCTGGCTCTGGGACGGGCGTTTCAGACTCGGACCTATCTTGTCAGTCGATGTTTCAAAGCAGATTTTTCTGCTTTTCTTCGATGGATTAACCGCTAGTCTTGAATTCCCGTTTTCAAGGATGTCGATCGATGCAATGGCGTAATTCCCCCGCTCGCTACGGACTGGTCAGCCTGTTCCTGCACTGGGGCAGTGCGCTGGTGGTCTTCGGCCTGTTCGGCCTGGGCCTGTGGATGCGCGAGCTGGACTACTACGACACCTGGTACCACCGCGCTCCGGAAATCCACAAAAGCATCGGCATCCTCCTGGCCATCGCCCTGATCGTGCGCGTGCTCTGGCGCTTCATCAGCCCGGCGCCGCCGACCCCGGCCAACCACGGCCAGATGACCCGCCTGGCCACCAGGCTCGGCCACCTGGCGCTCTACGCGCTGCTGTTCGCGGTGATCATCGCCGGCTACCTGATCTCCACCGCCGAAGGCAAACCCATCAGCGTGTTCGGCTGGTTCGACGTGCCCGCCACCCTGAGCGGCATCACCGACCAGGCCGACATCGCCGGCGCCATTCACCTGTACCTGGCCTGGACCCTGGTGGTGCTGGCCGTGCTGCACGCCCTGGCGGCGTTCAAACACCATTTCTTCGACCGTGATGAGACGCTGGTCCGCATGCTCGGTCGTGCCGCGAAATAACACCTCACCTCAAAGGGAGATTGCTTCAATGCTGAAGAAGACGTTCGCCGCTCTGGCGCTGGGTACCGCCCTGTTCTCCGCTGGCCAGGCCATGGCCGCGGACTACAAGATCGACAAGGAAGGCCAGCACGCCTTCATCGAGTTCCGCATCAAGCACCTGGGTTACAGCTGGCTGTACGGCCGCTTCGACGACTTCGACGGTGCCTTCACCTTCGACGAGAAGAACCCGTCCGCCGACAAGGTCAAGGTGACCATCAACACCAACAGCGTGAACTCCAATCACGCCGAGCGTGACAAGCACCTGCGCAGCGCGGACTTCCTGAACGTCTCGAAGAACCCGACCGCGACCTTCGAATCCACCGGCGTGAAGGCCGATGGCAAGAATGCCGAGATCACCGGCAACCTGACCCTGAACGGCGTGACCAAGCCGGTCACCATCAAGGCTGAACTGATCGGCCAGGGCGATGACCCGTGGGGCGGCTACCGTGCCGGCTTCCTCGGCACCACCACCCTCAAGCTGAAGGACTTCAACATCCAGCGCGATCTCGGCCCGGCTTCCCAGGAAGTCGAGCTGACCCTGTCGGTAGAAGGGGTGCGTCAGTAAGACGCAGAATTGCGAAAACGCCGGCGAATGCCGGCGTTTTCGTTTGTGCTGTCAGTCCGCGTGACCCTGCAGGCACTGCCGCAGGAGCTGGGTGAGGGTGCGTTGCTCCTCGTCGTCCAGCGGTGCGAACAGACTGTCATGGGTACGTGCAAGGATGGCCTGGGTACGCTCGTCGACACGGCTCCCGGCCTCGGTCAGGAACAGCTGGAAGCTGCGCTGGTCACCCGGGTTGCGCTCGCGACGCACCAGACCCAGCGTCTCCATCTCACGGATCTTGCGGGTCACCAGTGCCTTGTCGCGGCACATCTTGCGGCCGAGGCTCTGCAGGCTCTGGCCGGCATCGGCGCCGATCAGCTCGAGCAGGCGGATGTCCGGTGGCGTGAGGTCGATGCCCTCCGCGCACAGTTGGTCCTGGAGGCTCTCGCGCAAGTGGTCGAGGACCTTCATCAGGGTCTGTGGCAGGTCGGGATTCACGTTGTGGGTCATCGGCTCGGTCACGGTAAGTCTTGTGTAAATCAGGTTGATCGGCTCAACCATTTTTTCGTATTTTAGTTGATGTTATCAACTTTGTTCATCGCCGCGACTGCCTTGCGGGAAACCTACTGCGTTATCAGCCAAAGGCTAAAACGTTTCAGTAGGTTTCCCTCAGGGCTTTCGGACGTTTACAAACACAGCTGAATGTAAGTATTTTTGCCAGCTTTTCCGGACCGGCAAGCCCACAGCCAAACCGGATGCTTTGCTCACGAGGACAACGATATGCAACGAAAGCCAGCCATGCGCGCCCTGGTCCCGGCCCTGCTCGTCGCCATGGCCACTCTTGCCGGCTGCGACAAAGCCCAGGCCCCGCAGGAGAAGCAGATCCCCGAGGTCGGTGTAGTGACCCTGCAGCCGCAGGAAGTCACCCTGAGCACCGAACTGCCGGGCCGTACTACCGCGTATCGCATTGCCGAAGTTCGCCCGCAGGTGAACGGCATCATCCTCAAGCGTCTGTTCAAGGAAGGTAGCGACGTCAAGGAAGGCCAGCAGCTGTATCAGATCGACCCGGCCACTTACCAGGCGACGCTGCAGAGCGCCCAGGCCAACCTGGTATCCACCCAGCAGCAGGCCGAACGCTACAAGGAACTGGTCAAGGACGAGGCGGTGAGCAAGCAGCAGTACGCCGACGCCCAGGCCGCCTACCTGCAGGCCAAGGCCACTGTCGACAGCGCCCAGATCAACGTGCGCTACACCAAGGTCTACTCGCCGATCTCCGGCCGTATCGGCCGCTCCAGCGTGACCGAAGGCGCCCTGGTGCAGAATGGCCAGAGCACCGCGCTGGCCACCGTGCAGCAGCTGGACCCGATCTACGTCGACGTCACCCAATCCTCCACTTCGCTGATCCGCCTGCGCCGCGAGCTGGCCGCCGGGCAGCTGGAGAAAGCCGGCGACAACGCCGCCAAGGTCAAGCTGTACCTGGAAGACGGCTCCGAATACCCCGTCGAGGGCAAGCTGGAGTTCTCCGAGGTCTCGGTTGACCAGGGCACCGGCTCGGTGACCGTGCGCGCCATCTTCCCCAACCCGAACAAGGAGCTGCTGCCGGGCATGTTCGTCCATGCGCAGCTGGAAGAGGGCATCAAGAAACAGGCCATCCTGGCGCCGCAGCAGGGCGTGACCCGTGACTTCCGTGGCATGGCGACCGCGCTGGTGCTCAATGCCCAGGACAAGGTCGAGCTGCGCACCATCAAGGCCGACCGCACCGTCGGTGCCTACTGGCTGGTCAGCGATGGCCTGAAGGCCGGCGACCGCCTGATCACCGAAGGTCTGCAGTACGTCCAGCCGGGCGCCCAGGCCAAGGCCGTACCCGCGAAGAACGTGGCGCCCACCGCTGGTGCCGCCGACAAGCCCGCCGCCGCTCAACCGGCCAAGCAGGGTTAATCCAGGGGATTCGTAATGTCGAAGTTTTTCATTGACCGGCCCATCTTCGCCTGGGTGATCGCCCTGGTGATCATGCTGGCGGGCGGTCTGTCGATCCTCAAGTTGCCGGTGAACCAGTACCCGGCCATTGCGCCGCCGGCCATCGCCATCCAGGTGAGCTACCCGGGCGCCTCCGCCGAGACGGTGCAGGACACCGTGGTGCAGGTCATCGAGCAGCAGATGAACGGTCTCGACCATCTGCGCTACATCTCCTCGGAGTCCAACTCCGACGGCAGCATGACCATCACCGTGACCTTCGATCAGGGCACCAGCCCTGACATCGCCCAGGTCCAGGTGCAGAACAAGCTGCAGCTGGCCACGCCGCTCCTGCCGCAGGAAGTGCAGCAGCAGGGCATCCGCGTGACCAAGGCGGTGAAGAACTTCCTGATGGTGGTCGGCGTCGTCTCCGAAGACGGCAGCATGACCAAGGAAGACCTGTCGAACTACATCGTCTCCAATATCCAGGACCCGCTGTCGCGGACCGCTGGCGTGGGCGACTTCCAGGTGTTCGGTTCGCAGTACGCCATGCGCATCTGGCTGGACCCGGCGAAGCTCAACAGCTTCCAGATGACCCCGGGCGACGTGAAGACGGCGATCCAGGCGCAGAACGTGCAGATCTCCTCCGGCCAGTTGGGCGGCCTGCCCGCGGTGAAGGGGCAGCAGCTCAACGCCACCATCATCGGCAAGACCCGCCTGCAGAGCGCCGAGCAGTTCAAGGACATCCTGCTCAAGGTCAACGCCGACGGCTCCCAGGTCCGCCTGAAGGACGTCGCCGATGTCGCCCTGGGCGGCCAGGACTACAGCATCAATGCCCAGTTCAACGGCAAGCCGGCCTCGGGTATCGCGATCAAGCTGGCCACCGGCGCCAACGCGCTGGACACCGCCAAGTCGATCCGCGCCACCCTGGCCACGCTGGAGCCGTTCTTCCCGCAGGGCATGAAGATCGTCTACCCGTACGACACCACCCCGGTGGTTTCCGCCTCGATCCATGAGGTGGTCAAGACCCTGGGCGAAGCGATCCTGCTGGTGTTCCTGGTGATGTACCTGTTCCTGCAGAACTTCCGCGCCACGCTGATCCCGACGATCGCCGTGCCGGTGGTCCTGCTGGGCACCTTCGGCGTACTCGCCGCCTTCGGCTTCTCGATCAACACCCTGACCATGTTCGGCATGGTGCTGGCGATCGGCCTGTTGGTGGACGACGCCATCGTGGTGGTGGAAAACGTCGAGCGGGTGATGGCCGAGGAAGGCCTGTCGCCCCGCGAGGCGGCGCGCAAGTCCATGGGCCAGATCCAGGGTGCGCTGGTGGGTATCGCCCTGGTGCTCTCGGCGGTATTCCTGCCGATGGCGTTCTTCGGCGGCTCCACCGGGGTGATCTACCGCCAGTTCTCCATCACCATCGTCTCGGCCATGGCCCTGTCGGTGTTGGTGGCCCTGGTGCTGACCCCGGCGCTCTGCGCCACCATGCTCAAGCCCATCGAGAAGGGCGACCACGGCGAGCACAAGCGCGGCTTCTTCGGCTGGTTCAACCGTGCGTTCCTCTCCACCACCCACGGCTACGAGCGTGGCGTCACCTCGATCCTCAAGCACCGCGTGCCGTACCTGCTGATGTACGTGCTGATCCTCGGCGGCATGGTCTTCCTGTTCACCCGCATCCCCACTGCGTTCCTCCCCGACGAGGACCAGGGCGTGCTGTTTGCCCAGGTGCAGACCCCGGCCGGTTCGTCCGCCGAGCGCACCCAGGTGGTGGTGGACTCCATGCGCGAGTACCTGCTGGACAAGGAAAGCAGCTCGGTGAACTCGGTATTCACCGTGACCGGCTTCAACTTCGCCGGCCGTGGCCAGAGCTCGGGCATGGCGTTCATCATGCTCAAGCCCTGGGAAGAGCGTCCGGGCGCGGAGAACAGCGTGTTCGCGCTGGCCCAGCGCGCGCAGCAGCACTTCTTCAGCTTCAAGGACGCGATGGTGTTCGCCTTCGCCCCGCCGGCAGTACTCGAACTGGGTAACGCCGTGGGCTTCGACATCTTCCTCCAGGACCAGGCCGGCGTCGGCCACGAAGTGCTGATGCAGGCGCGCAACCAGTTCCTTGGTCTTGCCGCACAGAACCCGGTACTGCAGCGCGTGCGTCCCAACGGCCTGAACGACGAACCGCAGTACAAGCTGCTGATCGACGACGAGAAGGCCAGTGCGCTGGGCGTCTCCCTGGCGGACATCAACAGCACCATCTCCATCGCCTGGGGTTCGAACTACGTCAACGACTTCATCGACCGTGGTCGGGTGAAGAAGGTCTACCTGCAAGGCCGCCCGAACGCGCGGATGAGCCCGGAAGACCTGGACAAGTGGTACGTGCGCAACAGCTCCGGCGAGATGGTGCCGTTCAGCGCCTTCGCTACCGGCGAGTGGAGCTATGGCTCGCCGAAGCTGGCGCGCTACAACGGCGTGCCGGCCATGGAAGTCCTCGGTGAACCGGCCCCGGGCCGTTCCACCGGTGAGGCCATGGCGGCGGTCGAGGACATCGTCAAGCAACTGCCCAAGGGCGTCGGCTATGCCTGGACCGGTCTGTCCTACGAGGAACGCCTGTCCGGCTCGCAGGCTCCCGCGCTCTATGCCCTGTCGCTGATCGTGGTGTTCCTCTGCCTGGCGGCGCTGTACGAGAGCTGGTCGATTCCGTTCTCGGTGATGCTGGTGGTGCCGCTGGGCGTCATCGGTGCGCTGCTGGCGACGTCCATGCGCGGCTTGTCCAACGATGTGTTCTTCCAGGTGGGGCTGTTGACGACCATCGGCCTGTCGGCGAAGAACGCGATCCTGATCGTCGAGTTCGCCAAGGAACTGCACGAGCAGGGCAAGGGCATCGTCGAGGCGGCCATCGAGGCGTGCCGGATGCGTCTGCGCCCGATCGTCATGACCTCCCTGGCGTTCATCCTCGGCGTGGTGCCGCTGGCGATTTCCACTGGCGCCGGCTCCGGCAGCCAGCATGCGATCGGTACCGGCGTGATCGGCGGCATGGTCACCGCGACCGTCCTCGCGATCTTCTGGGTGCCGTTGTTCTACGTGGTGGTCAGTACCCTGTTCAAGGACGCCGCGTCCAAGGAACAGGAATCCACCGAGAAGGGGCATTGATATGAGAAAGTCCTTACTGTCCCTCGCCATAGCAGCCGGCGTGTTGTCCGGCTGCTCGCTGATCCCCGACTACGAGCGCCCCGAGGCGCCCGTGGCCGCGGCTTATCCGCAGGGCGATGCCTACGATGCGGGGCAGCCGGCTACCGCCGGCGCCGACATCGGCTGGCGCGAGTTCTTCAAGGACCCGCAACTGCAGCGACTGGTCGAAGTGTCGCTGGAAAACAACCGTGACCTGCGCGTCGCCGCGCTGAACATCGAAGCCTACCGGGCGCAGTACCGCATCCAGCGGGCCGATCTGTTCCCGGCGGTGGACGCCGGCATCACCGGCTCGCGCCAGCGCCTGCCGGCCGACCTGTCGACCACCGGCAGCTCGATGATCAGCAGCCAGTACGGCGCGACCCTGGGCGTGACTTCCTGGGAGCTCGACCTGTTCGGCCGCCTGCGCGCCCTGCGTGACCAGGCGCTGGAAACCTACTTCGCCAGCGAAGAGGCCCGCCGCAGCACCCAGACCAGCCTGGTGGCCAACGTTGCCAACGCCTACCTGACGCTGCGCGCCGACCAGGCCCAGCTGGAGCTGACCCGCAACACCCTGGCCACCTACCAGAAGAGCTACGACCTGACCAAGCGCAGCTACGAAGTGGGCGTCGCCTCGGCCCTGGACCTGCGCCAGTCGCAGACTTCGGTGGAAAGCGCGCGGGCGACCCTGGCGCAGTACACCCGTCTGGTCGCGCAGGACCAGAACGCGCTGGTCCTGCTGCTGGGTTCCGGTCTGCCGGGCGACCTGCCGCAGGGCCGCCAGCTGTCCGACGAGCTGCTGGCCACCGTGCCGGCGGGCCTGCCTTCCGACCTGCTGCAGCGCCGCCCGGACATCCTCCAGGCGGAGCACCAGCTCAAGGCGGCCAACGCCAACATCGGCGCGGCGCGGGCGGCGTTCTTCCCGAACATCAGCCTCACCGCCAACGCCGGCAGCCTCAGCCCGGACCTGTCCGGCCTGTTCGACGGCGGCTCCGGCAGCTGGCTGTTCAAGCCCTCGATCACCTTGCCGATCTTCAACGCCGGCAGCCTGCAGGCGAGCCTGGACCTGGCCAAGGTGCAGAAGGACATCAACGTGGCGCAGTACGAGAAAGCCATTCAGACGGCCTTCTCCGAGGTCGCCGACGGCCTCGCCGCGCGCGGCACCTTCAACGAGCAACTGCAGGCGCAGCGCTCGCTGGTGGACGCCACCAGCGAGTACTACCGCCTGGCCGACAAGCGCTACCGCACCGGTGTGGACAACTACCTCACCGTGCTCGACGCGCAGCGCTCGCTGTTCAGTGCCCAGCAGCAGCTGATCACCGACCGCCTCAACCAGCTGACCAGCGAGGTCAACCTGTACAAGGCCCTCGGCGGCGGCTGGCAGGCGACGGCGGCGCAAGCCAGGCCGATCTCCAGCGAGGCGCCGAAAGGCTGATCCTTACTGGCTGGAAACGAGAACGCCGCCCTTCGGGGCGGCGTTTTTGTTGGTGTGGAACTGGTTGCCTCGTAGGGCGCATAACTCGGGACGTGTTATCCGCCGTGTTGGCGGCGGATAACGCCGAGGCGTTATGCGCCCTACGGGTTGTGCCGGTGTTCGAGGCGGCTCTACAGGTAAGCGCCGGAGCTGCGCCCCGCCGGCTGGATCTGGTTGTCGGCGAGCCAGTCCAGCGCGCATTCGCGCAGGCGCTCGCCCTGGTAGACGTACCAGGCCTGCAGCAGCTCCGGATAGCCCATCAGCACGTGGCGGAAGGCCTTGAACGGTTTGCGCCCCTCGATGGCGTTGGCCAGGGCGGAATAGGCGTGAGGTTCGGGCACTTCGCGGAGGAAGTCGCGCATCAGCTCCAGCGACTGGCCACTGCTCAGCGGCTCGATGGGCAGCAGGCGCTCCGGCTCGCGGTGCAGCAGCTCGGCCAGCTCCGGGTCCGGGTCTTCTTCGGGGATCAGCAGCACCTGGCCACTGAACAGATCGAGGTAGTGATCGATACCCTGGGTATCGAGCGCGAAGGCCAGTTCGTCGATATCGATGGTCAGCGGGCGCATGGTCACTCTCCCTTCATGGCGAGTGACCGATCCTACGCCATGCGCATGACAACTGTCCTGCCGTTGTCGGTCGGCGCGGGCGCACCGACCGACTGGCGCCTCACAGGCGGAAGCGGCCCACCTGCAGTTGCAGCTCGTTGCCCAGGCGCGCCAGCTCGGTGCTGGAGCTGGCTGTCTGCTCGCTGGCGGCAGCGGACTGGTCGGCGATCTCGCGCACCTGCACCACGCTGCGGTTGATCTCCTCGGCAACGCTACTCTGCTCCTCGGCGGCCGAGGCGATCTGCAGGTTCATGCCCTGGATGTCGGCCACGGTGCGGGCGATCACGCCCAGCGCCTCACCGGCACGGCGGGTCAGTTCCACCGAGCTGCCGGTCAGGCGGCGGCTGTCGTCCATGCGCGTCACTGCTTCCTGGGCGCCGCGCTGCAGGCCGGCGATCAGGCCCTCGATCTCGGCGGTGGAAGACTGCGTGCGCTGGGCCAGGCCGCGCACCTCATCGGCGACCACGGCAAAACCACGCCCGGCCTCGCCGGCGCGGGCGGCCTCGATGGCGGCGTTGAGCGCCAGCAGGTTGGTCTGCTCGGCCACCGACTTGATCACGTCCAGCACGCTGCCGATCTTCTCGCTCTCCTTGCGCAGCAGTTCCATGGCCTCGGCGGAGCGATCCACCTCGGTGGCCAAGCGGTCGATCTGGTTGACCGCGTCCTGCACCACCCGGTCGCCCTCGCGGGCCTGCTGGTCGGCTTGCTGGGCGGCGGCGGAAGCCTGTTCGGCGTTGCGCGCGACTTCCTGCACGGTGGCGGCCATTTCATGGATGGCGCTGGCAACCTGCTCGGTTTCCACGCGCTGGCTGTTCACCCCGGCGCGGGTCTGCTCGGTGACCGCGGAGAGTTCGTCGGCGGCGGTGGCCAGCTGGCTGACGCTGCCGCCGATGTGGCCGAGCAGCTGCGCCAGGCTCTCGCGCATGCGCAGCATCACCCGCTGCAACTGGCCCAGCTCGTCGCTGCGCTGCAGGTTGAGGTCGCGCGACAGCCCCTGGGAGAGGTCGCCCTGGGCAATGCGCTCGGCCAGCTCCAGGGCCTCGTGCAGCGGGCGGACGATCTGGCGGTTGATGGCCCAGCCAGAGAGGAAGCCAAAGGCCAGGGCGAGCACGGCGATGAGGATCTGCCGGGTCTTGGCGGCAGCGGTCTCGGCGTCGTTGCGCGCCAGGGTGTCGTCGTAGAGGCGGTCGGCTGCGGCGAGCAATGCATCGCTGGCGCCGCTCAGCGCCTTGCGGGCCTGCTGGGTGGCGTTCACCCCTTCGCGGAAATGCTCGATGCCGCTGCGGTAGTTCTGCAGGTCCTTGAGCGCGGTACCCAGGCCGTCGGCGGCGATGGCTGGCAGTTGGCTCTGCAGGGCTGTGCCGGTGTCGCGCAGCTTGTCGAAGGCGGCGAACGCGGCCTGTTCGGCGCTGGCGGATTGTTCGAAGACATAGCCACGTACCTGGTAGCGCACCACCAGCAGTTGCTGGTGCAGCTGGCCGACGGCCTGTGCGCCATGCAGCAACGGGGCGTCGCCGGGTTGTTCGGAGAGCAGCTCGAAGAGTTGCTTGTCCAGCGCCTCGAAGGCCTGCAGGGCGCTCTGCGCGCTGCCCACCAGGGTGCCGCGGGCCTGGGTGCGCTGGTCGACGGCGCGGGTCAGCGCGCTGAAGGCTTCGCGGTACTCGCCGACGGCCTGGCGCGCTGCTGCCAGCTGCCTGGCGTCGATATCGCTGTCTTTAAGGCGCTGCTCGATCAGCTCCAGCATCTTCGTGCTGTGCTGTTCGACGCGCTCGGCCTGGCTGCGATCGCCGCCCAGCTCGAATTGCAGGCGCGCGAGGTTGGCCTGCTGGCTGAGGTCGTTGAGTTCAGTGATGGTCGCCATCTGCTCGCCGCGCTCGGCCTGGTTATCCAGGCTGTGCAGGCCGCTGAGCAGCACCAGCAGGGTGAGGAAGAGGAGGATGCCGAAGCCCACCACCAGCTTCAGGCTGACGTTCAGGCGTCCCAGCTGTACTACTAGCCAATCGTACATGTCGAAAACTCCAGGCAGGCGTCGCCACGGGATCGACGGCCCGTGGCTGGCAAGAACGAGTGTGCAGAGGCGAGGCGCAATTGTCGGGACGCATCTTCGTGCGTCAGAGGCTATCGGCGGCGAAAGGGGAAACTGAAGGCGGGAATTTGTCGCGATGTTTCCGGCTCGGTACGGCTTCCTGTTGCCAAGAACGCCGTTGTAGCGCCTCGTAGGATGGTGTGGAGCGAAGCGATACCCATCAAACATCGCGCGCCGACAGCATGGGTATCGCTGCGCTCCACCCATCCTACAAAAGCCACCCTGGCTGTCGCTCCTGCAGCGGGAACCCTGCGCAGAATAAAAAAGGCCCGCAGTGCGCGGGCCTTTTGCGTGGCGGGGCCGGATCAGACGCGGAAGCGGCTGACCAGCACCTGCAGCTCGTTGCCCAGGCGCGCCAGCTCGACGCTGGAAGCGGCGGTCTCCTCGCTGGCGGCGGCGGTCTGCTCGGAGATGTCGCGCACGTTCATCACGCTGCGGTTGATCTCTTCGGCCACCGCGCTCTGCTGCTCGGAAGCGGCGGCGATCTGCTGGTTCATCGACTGGATGGTCGACACGGTGCGGGTGATGGCGCCCAGGCGCTCGCCGGCGCGGCGGGTCAGGTCGACGGTGCTGACGGTCAGGTCGCGGCTGGTTTCCATCATCTGCACGGCCTGCTGGGTACCGCTCTGCAGGCCGGCGATCAGCTCCTCGATCTCCTCGGTGGAGGACTGGGTGCGCTGCGCCAGGCCGCGTACCTCATCAGCCACCACGGCGAAGCCACGGCCGGCATCGCCCGCGCGGGCGGCTTCGATGGCGGCGTTGAGCGCCAGCAGGTTGGTCTGCTCGGCGACCGCCTTGATCACGTCCAGCACGCTGCCGATCTTCTCGCTTTCGCGCTTGAGCTTGAGCACCGACTCGTTGGTGCGGCCGACTTCGCCGGCCAGGCGGTCCATCTGGGTCACCGCTTCGGTCACCGCGCCTTCGCCGTCACGGGCCTGGCGGTCGGCGGCGGAGGCGGCCTCGGAAGCCTCCTCGGCGTTGCGCGCGACTTCCTGCACGGTGGCGGCCATCTCGTTCATGGCAGTAGCGACCTGGTCAGTCTCGACCTTTTGATTGTTCACCCCGGCGCTGGTCTGCTCGGTCACCGCGGACAGCTCCTCGGCGGCGCTGGCGATCTGCGTCACGCCATCGTGGATGCGGCCGATCAGCTCGCGCAGGGACAGGTTCATGCGCTGCATGCTCTTCTGCAGCTGGCCCAGTTCGTCATGGCGGTTGGTGGGGATGTCGCGGCTGAGGTCGCCGTCGGCGATGCGCTCGGCATGGCCCAGCACGTCGCGCAGCGGATTGACGATCTGTCCGGTGATGATCCAGGCAGCGATGCTGCCCAGCACCAGGGCGATCAGCGCGGCCAGGCCCAGCAGGGTCTTGGCCTGGGCGACGCCGGCGTCGCGCTTGGCGGTCTGGGTGGAGGTCAGTTCGTTGCTGAGCTTCTCGATCTGCTGGCCGGCATCGCGCATGCGGTCGCGAGCAGCCTGGCTGTCGTTGACCTCGTTGCGGTAATTGGTCAGCGCGTTGCGGTAGGTCTCCAGCGCGTCGAGGGTGGCGCGGAACTCGCCGTTCAGCTCGGCCGGCGAGGTGCTCATGTCACTCTTCACGCCGTCGATTAGCTTCTGCAGGGCAGCGAAGGCGGGTTGCTCGAGGTTCTGCGCGTCGGTGCTGGTGTAGGCCATGACCTGCAGGCGCGCCTGCATGACACTGCGACCGAGGCCGGAGAGGTCCTGCAGATGTTGCAGACCTTCGGGACTGCCGTTGCTGACCAGCTTCTGCTCGGCCTTCTGCATGCCTTCGCTGACCGCGCCGGCGGCCTGGATCAGCACCTGCTTGGCGGCGTCGCGCTCTTCGAAGGACTTCAGCAGTTGGGCGTACAGTTTGCGGTACTCCACGCTCAGATCATGCTGCTGGTCGATGACCCGACGGTCCTCGGCCTCGGTGAACCGCTCGTTCAGCGCGCGGTGGCGCTGGTCCAGCTTATCCAGCGTATCGAGCACCGCCTTGGCGTCTTCCGGGGCGCGGGTGGACTGGAATTTCAGACGGGCGATACGCAGGTCCTTGGCGATCGCGATCAGCTCGGAAATCTCGCCGAGCTTGTCGCCCCGTTCGATCACGTTGCCCAGGTTGATCCAGCCGGTGAGGGCGATCAGCAGGGTGAGCAGCAGCACCAGGCCGAAGCCCGAGGCGAGTTTGAGTTTGACAGTCAGGTTATTGAACCAGCGAAACATGAAGGCGGCGCTCCAGCGATGAACAGGGCCGGTACGCATGGCTGAGCAGGAAATGCGCAGAGTGGGGACGACCGGTACCGCTGATATCGGCTTCGCTGCGGGGAACTGAAGGGTTTTGCGGTAATTTTCTGACTGGTGGTTCACGCTGGAGGCCGCGTGGTTACTGGCCTCTAGCCATTTCCCGTTAGTACAGGCGTGCCAAAAGCGCGGTCACGGCGGTCTCGACGCGCAGGATGCGCTCGCCCAGTTGCACGGGGTTCAGACCGGCTTCGCGCAGCTTGTCGACCTCGTAGGGAATCCAGCCGCCTTCCGGGCCGATAGCCAGGGTCACCGGCTCGCTCAACGCCCGTGGGCACTCGGGCCAGGGGCCGGGATGGCCGATCAGCCCGAGGCTGCCGGCGGCCAGCGCAGGCAGGCGGTCTTCGACGAAGGGCTTGAAGCGCTTCTCGATGACCACTTCGGGCAGCACGGTATCGCGCGCCTGTTCCAGGCCCAGGATCAGTTGCTCGCGCACGGCGTCAGGTTCGAGGAAGGGGGTCTGCCAGAAGCTCTTTTCCACCCGGTAGCTGTTGAGCAGCACCAGGCGCGGCACGCCCATGGCGGCGACAGTCTGCAGCACGCGGCGGAGCATCTTCGGGCGGGGCAGGGCGAGCAGCAGGGTGAGCGGCAGCTTGGCCGGAGGGGGCTGGTCGAAGCTGACCTGCAATTCGGCCTCGTTGGCTTCCAGGCGCAGCAGGCGGCCCTCGCCCATCAGGCCGCCAAGGCGGCCGACGCGCATCCGGTCGCCGCTTTCGGCGCGGTGGACTTCCTGCAGGTGGGTCAGGCGGCGGTCGCGCAGGATCACGCGATCCGCCGCCACGAAGTCGGCGTCGTCGAGGAGCAGCAGGTTCACGAGCGGGTAGCCGGAGGCTGGTCGCCCTTGGACTCTTCTTCCTCTTCCGGGCCGCGCTTGCGGATCAGGTGGCTGAACAGCACGCCGGCCTCGAACAGCAACCACATCGGCACGGCCAGCAGGGTCTGCGAAAGCGGGTCCGGCGGGGTGAGGATCATGCCGACGACGAAGCAGCCGATGATCACGTAGGGGCGGATTTTCTTCAGGTAAGCCACGTTGACCACCCCGATCCACACCAGCAGCACGGTGGCCACGGGAATCTCGAAGGCCACGCCGAAGGCGAACAGCAGGGTGAGGAAGTCCAGGTAGCTGTTGATGTCGGTCATCGGTGTTACGCCTTCCGGGGCCGAGCCAAGGAAGAAGTGGAACATCAACGGGAACACCAGGAAGTAGGCGAAGGCCATGCCGGCGTAGAACAGCACGATGCTGGAGGCCAGCAGCGGCAGGGCGACGCGCTTCTCGTGCTTGTACAGGCCCGGCGCGATGAAGCCCCAGACCTGGGCGAGGATCACCGGCATGGCGAACAGCACGGCGACGATCATGGTCAGCTTCAGCGGCGCGAGGAAGGCCGACGCCGGGTCGATGGCGATCATGGTCGCGCCTTCGGGCAGGAAGCGGCGCAGCGGCTCGGAAGCCAGCGCGTAGATCTTCTGCGAGAAGTACAGCAGGCCGATGAAGATCACGAAGATCGCAACCACGCAGCGCAGCAGGCGCGTGCGCAGCTCGGTCAGGTGGGAGACCAGGGGCATTTCCTGGTCGTGTTCGGGCTGGTCGGGTTTTTCGGCGCTCATGGGGTACGCGGCGTCTCGGGCGAAGCGGGCGGCTGGCTCGCAGCGGTCGGTTGGCTCGGCTGGCCGGCTTCCGGCGCCTGCGGTGCGGCGGCCTCCGCGGGGGCAGGCGCGAGGCCCGCGCCCGGCAGGCTGTTCAGGCGGCTGTTGGGCGCGATGCTCGGCGCCGCGGGCGGCTGGGCAGGCGCGTTATGGCCGTCGGACTGGGCCGGCTGCTGCGGATTGAAGGTTTCCCGGGCCTGCTCCTGCAGGTCGGTCAGCGGCGCCATCAGCTTCTTGGCTTCCTGTTCCATCTGCAGGATGTGCTCGTTGTGCAGCTGGCGGCGGATTTCATCCGCGCCCAGCTCGCGCTCCACTTCCGTCTTGATGGCGTTGAAGCTGCGCTTGAGCCGGCCGATCCACAGGCCTGCCGTGCGCGCGGCGCCCGGCAGGCGGTCGGGGCCGAGCACCAGCAGGGCGACGAGGCCCACCAGCAGCAGTTCGCTGAAGCTGATACCGAACATGAATCAGTCCTTGCGCGCCGGCTCTTCGACCTTCTGCGCCTGGGCGTCGATGGTGTGCGGCTGGTTCAGCGGCGGGTTGCCGGCAGCGGCGTTCGGGTCCTTCTTCTCGTCTTCCTCGGTGTTCATCGCCTTCTTGAAGCCCTTGATGGCTTCGCCGACGTCCGAACCGAGGTTCTTCAGGCGCTTGGTGCCGAAGACCAGGACGACGACGATCAGGATGACGACCCAGTGTTTCCAGTCAAAGATGCCCATCTTGTTTTCCTCGCAAAGTTGTCGGGTTCAGGCGGACGGTTGGCGCGCGGCTTTCTCGTCGTGCCCGGAAAGGCCGAAGCGGCGGTCCAGCTCGTCCAGTACCGCCTGCGGGTGCTGGCCGAGGGCGGCGAGCATCACCAGGGAGTGGAACCAGAGGTCGGCCGTTTCGTAGATCAGGTCCGTGCAGTCACCGCTGGCGGCGGCGTCCTTGGCGGCGAGAATGGTTTCCACCGACTCTTCGCCAACCTTCTCCAGGATCTTGTTCAGGCCCTTGTGATACAGGCTGGCCACGTAGGAGCTGTCCGGTGCGGCATTCTTGCGCGCTTCGAGGACTTCCGCCAGACGGGCGAGGGTATCAGTGCTCATGGGGTTTTCCTGTACCTACGTGGGAGTAGATGGCATCCGGATCTTTCAGGACCGGGTCGACGGTCTGCCAGGCGCCGTTCTCGAACACCCGGTAGAAGCAGCTCTCGCGGCCGGTGTGGCAGGCGATGCCGCCCAGCTGTTCGACCATCAGGATCACCACGTCGGCGTCGCAGTCCAGGCGCAGCTCATGCAGCTTCTGCACGTGGCCGGAGTCCTCGCCCTTGCGCCAGAGCTTGCCGCGCGAGCGCGACCAGTAGATGGCGCGGTTCTCGGCGGCGGTGAGGGTGAGGGCCTCGCGGTTCATCCAGGCCATCATCAGCACGCGGCCGGTGCGATGGTCCTGGGCGATCGCCGGCACCAGTCCATCGGCATTCCACTTGATTTCGTCCAGCCAGTCTTTCATCTCGGGTTCCGTACAGCGGGCACTTGCGGTGCCCAGAGCCACTTCGTAAGCCACTTCGTATAGCGGTTAAGTGTGCCAGCCAGTGCGGCGACTGGCTATCGGCGCAGAATCAGATACAGACCACCGGCCAGCATCGCCCAGGCCGGCCAGGCCGCGAGGCTGTGGGTGGCGAGGCCGGTTTCGGCGGCACCGGCGACCAGCACTGCGCCAATCAGCCGCGCCGGCCAGGCGCCGGCCATGCCGACCGGGGTGCCGCTCAGACGCGCTTCGGGCTGCGGCTCGCGCGACAGGCGCTCGAGCGTGTCGCGGGTCATCTGCGCCAGGTGCGGCAGTTGTTCGATGTGCTGCTGGGCGTTGCGCAGCAGGGTGCCGGGGCTGACGCGCTCGCGCATCCAGCGTTCCAGGAACGGCTGCGCGGTGGTCCACAGGTCCAGCTCCGGGTAGAGCTGGCGGCCCAGGCCTTCGATGTTCAGCAGGGTCTTCTGCAGCAGCACCAGTTGCGGCTGCACTTCCATGTTGAAGCGCCGCGCGGTCTGGAACAGGCGCAGCAGCACCTGGCCGAAGGAAATGTCCTTGAGCGGTTTCTCGAAGATCGGCTCGCACACGGTACGGATCGCCGCTTCGAAATCATTGACCTTGGTTTGGGCCGGTACCCAGCCTGAGTCGATGTGCAGTTGGGCGACCTTGCGGTAATCGCGCTTGAAGAAGGCGATCAGGTTGCGTGCCAGGTAATCCTGGTCCTCGTCGGTGAGGCTGCCGACGATGCCGCAGTCCACCGCGATGTACTGTGGGCTCCACGGCGTGCGGGTGCTGACGAAGATGTTGCCGGGGTGCATGTCGGCGTGGAAGAAGCTGTCGCGGAACACCTGGGTGAAGAAGATCTCCACGCCACGCTCGGCCAGCGCCTTGAAGTCGGTGCGCTGGTCGCGCAGGGTGTCCAGGTCGGTCACCGGAATGCCGTAGATGCGCTCCATCACCAGTACCTTGGGGCGGCACCAGTCCCAGTAGACCTGGGGCACGTAGAGCAGCGGCGAGCCTTCGAAGTTGCGCCGCAGCTGAGAGGAGTTGGCCGCTTCACGCAGCAGGTCCAGCTCGTCGTAGATGGTCTTCTCGTAGTCGCTGACCACTTCGGCCGGGTGCAGGCGGCGGGCGTCGGCGGAGATGCGCTCGGCGGTGCGGGCGAGGATGTGCAGCCAGGCGATGTCGGAGCGGATCACCGGCTCCAGGTTAGGGCGGATGACCTTCACCACCACTTCCTCGCCGCTCTTGAGCTGCGCAGTGTGCACCTGCGCCACCGAGGCGGAGGCCAGCGGTTCGCGCTCGAAGCGGGAGAACACCTGCTCGATCTTCGCGCCCAGCTGCTGCTCGATGAGCGCCACGGCCTGTTCCGGCGGGAAGGGCGGCACCTTGTCCTGCAGGAAGGCCAGCTCCAGGGCGATGTCGTCGGGGAGCAGGTCGCGGCGGGTGGAGAGTATCTGGCCGAACTTGATGAAGATCGGTCCGAGGTCTTCCAGCGCCAGCCGGATGCGCGCGCCACGGCTGAGGTCCAGCGGCTTGCGCGGCAGCCAGCGCCAGGGCAGCAGCCCGCCGAGCAGGCGCAGCCACCAGGGCAGGAAGGGCAGTTCGAGGACCATGTCGTCCAGACGGTAGCGGATGGCTACGCGCTGGATGCGCAGCAGGCGGCGGAAGGCGAGCAGCTTCATGCGTCAGGCTTGATCTTCTGGGTCAGGCGGTTGATCCGCGCGTCGAGGCGGTCGAGGGACATCTTCAACTGGTCCAGCTCGGCGAAGCGCGCTTCGGCTTCGTGCTGGCCGACCAGGCTGCGGCTTTCCTCGGCGAGATAGTCGGCGAGGCTCAGGCGCAGGCTTTCCAGGCTGTCGCCGGCCCAGGCCATGCCGCCGCGCAAGCGCGCGCCGAGCAGGTGCGCGGGCACCGGGCCGAGCCAGCGGGAGACTTCGTATTCCCAGTCCAGCTCCAGGCTCTGGAGGATATCGGCCAGCTCCAGCAGCATTGCGCTGTCGCCGCCCATGGTCACTTCAGGGCTGTGCAGGACGCGGGTCTTGTCCTTGGCCAGCGCCAGTTGCAGCAGGCTGCCGGCAGGGGCGACGAGGGTGCAGTCGGCTGGCGCCTCGTGGTGCGCGGCCAGGTGCAGGCCGTCGGCGTCGGGCAGGATGAACAGCCGCAGCGCGGGCGCCTGGCAGTCCACTTCCAGCACCTTGCCGGCGAGCCGGCCGAGACGCCGCAGGGCCACGCCATCGAGCCGCAGCACGCGGTTGACGGTGGCTTCGGCGCTGGCCAGGGCGGCCTGCAGGAGCAGGGTCATCAGGGCTTGATGCCGCGGTGCAGGGCGACCACGCCGCCGGTCATGTTGTGGTAGGTGACGCGGTCGAAGCCGGCCTCCACCATCATCGACTTCAGCGTTTCCTGGTCGGGGTGCATGCGGATCGATTCGGCGAGGTAGCGATAGCTCTCGGAATCGTTGGTTACCAGCTTGCCCATCAGCGGCAGCAGGGTGAAGGAGTAGGCGTCGTAGGCCTTGGACAGCAGGCTGCTGGTGGGCTTGGAGAATTCCAGCACGAGCAGGCGGCCGCCGGGCTTGAGTACCCGCAGCATGGAGCGGATCGCTTTGTCCTTGTGGGTGACGTTGCGCAGGCCGAAGGCGATGGTCACCGCGTCGAAGTAGTTGTCGGGGAACGGCAGCTTCTCGGCATCGGCCTGGACGAAGTTGACGTTGCCGGCGACGCCGCTGTCGAGCAGCTTGTCGCGGCCGACCTTGAGCATCGAGGCGTTGATGTCGGCCAGCACCACTTCGCCGGTCGGGCCGACCAGGCGGGAGAACTGGCGGGTCAGGTCGCCGGTGCCGCCGGCGATGTCCAGCACCCGGTTGCCGGCGCGCACGCCGGACAGCTCGATGGTGAAGCGCTTCCACAGGCGGTGGACGCCACCGGACATCAGGTCGTTCATCAGGTCGTACTTGGCGGCGACCGAGTGGAATACCTCGGCGACCTTCTCGGCCTTCTCGCTCTCGCGCACGGTCTTGTAGCCGAAGTGCGTGGTGGGATCGGCGCTGTCCTGGCCGGCTTGGGGCTTGCGCGGTTCGCTCATGGCGTTTGTACCCTGGAAGTCAGTGGCGGGCATTCTAACAGGATGCAGAGAAAACGCCGCCCCGGTCACGCCGCCGGCGGGGTGCGGCGATACGGCGCGGCGCGTATGATCGGCGGGGTCAGTCAACTGCGGAGTTCCAGCATGTCCCGTATCCACGTCGAACGTTCCCACTTCCTCGGCCTCGAGGCCGCCCGCGCCAAGGCGGAAAAGCTTGCCGACAAGCTCACCCGCGAGCACGGCGTGAGCAGCGAGTGGCAGGGCGACACCCTGCTGTTCAAGCGCAGCGGCGTGGATGGGCGCATCGAAGTGGGCGCGGACAAGGTCGCGGTGGACGTGAAGCTGGGCCTGATGCTCTCGGCCATGGGCGGCCTGCTCAAGGGCGAGATCGAGCGCGCGCTGGACAAGGCGCTGGCCTGATTCCCTGCCGGCCCCGCTCCCCGCGGGGCCATGCCGTTTTCGGGCGGCGCCGGCTTTCCTACAAAGCCTGGTATGTGTTTTCTAATTTTCCCCGATACCTTGGCTCGCAGTCCCGCCTTTCGCGGGCAGCTATTCGACATCATCGAATCCGAATCTGTGAGGTGCCACCATGGCCAAGGCTGTCAGCAAGAAGAAAGTCGTAGAACTCGAATCCTCCCTCTACTCCGATGCCAAGCACTACGCGCGGCAGATCTGGCTCGCGGGCCTGGGCACCTACGCCAAGGTTGGCCAGGAAGGCAGCGAGTACTTCAAGGAACTGGTCAAGTCCGGCGAGTCCGTCGAGAAGAAAGGCCGTGACCTGGTGAGCACCCAGATCGACGCCGCCAACGACACCGTCAAGGGTCGTCTGCACAGCGTCAAGGCCAAGCTGAACTTCGACAGGATCGAAGAGGCGTTCGATGCGCGCGTGTCCTCCGCCCTCAACCGAATCGGAATTCCCTCCAGGCGTGATGTGGAGGCGCTCTCTGCTAAGCTGGATGAGCTGAGCGCAGTGCTCGAGCGTGTCGCGAGAACCCAATAAGGAGAGCAGGATGGCTGGCAAAAAAACTACCGATAAAAAAGAGTCCAGTTGGATCGGCGAGATCGAGAAATACTCGCGGCAGATCTGGCTGGCTGGCTTGGGGGCCTACTCGAAGGTCAGCAAGGACGGCAGCAAGGTGTTCGAGACCCTGGTCAAGGACGGCGAGAAGGCTGAGAAACTGGCCAAGACCGAAGTCGAGGGTGCGGTGAAGACCTCCACCCGTTCCGCGAAGGCGCGCGTGGATGCCGTCAAGGGCGCCGCGATCGGCAAGTGGGGCGAGCTGGAAGAGGCCTTCGACAAGCGCCTGAACAGTGCGATCTCGCGCCTGGGCGTGCCGAGCAGCCGTGAAGTGAAAGACCTGCACAGCAAGGTCGACAGCCTCACCAAGCAGATCGAGAAGCTCACCGGCGTCAGCGTCGCCAAACCGGCCGCCAAGGCCGCCGCCAAACCCGCAGCGAAAGCCGCCGCCAAACCGGCCGCGAAACCCGCTGTGAAGACCGCGGCCTCCAAACCGGCTGCCAAACCTGCAGCGAAGCCGGCCGCCAAGCCCGCTGCCAAAGCCGCCGCCAAACCGGCTGCCAAGGCTGCCGCGAAACCCGCTGCCAAGCCTGCCGCGAAGCCGGCTGCCAAGGCTGCGGCCAAGCCCGCCGCGAAACCGGCTGCCAAGCCCGCTGCTGCGAAAGCCGCCGCGAAGCCTGCTGCCAAACCCGCTGCAAAACCGGCTGCCACCGCCAAGCCTGCCGCTGCGAAACCTGCAGCCAAGCCGGCCGCGGCGAAGAAGCCTGCCGTGAAGAAGCCCGCTGCGCCCAAGGCCGCCGCCAAGCCGGCTGCTGCGAAACCGGCAACCGCTCCGGCCGCCACTCCGGCTCCGTCGGCTCCCGCCGCCGCGCCGGCCGTGACGCCGTCCGCCGCTGCTCCGGCAACGCCGCCGCCGTCCCAGGCCTGACCGGTCTGCTGCAACACCCACGCCCGGCCTCGCGCCGGGCGTTTTCATTCTCTCAACGCAAAAGCCTGCAGGGATAAGTCAGGGGGCGAGGTAGCGCTTGGCGAGTCGCTCGGCGATCAGTTGCGAGTCCGGGCGCAGATGCGGCGCTACCAGCATCATGACCTGGAACACCACCTGGCGGACGTCGCCCTCGTGGCCGAGGATGCGCTGGTAGTCGAGGGAGAACAGCAGCGTTAGGGTGATCTGCTCCACCAGCTGGCCGAGGGCTTCGGTGTCGCTGGCCAGTTCGTCCTGCGCCTTGAGTTGCGCCAGCAGGGTGGCCAGGGTGCGCTTGAGCTGGTTGAGCCAGGCCCGCACGCCACGGGCGAGCTTGGGCAGGCGCCCGGCGAGGTTGGAGAGGTCCTGGAAGAGGAAGCGGTAGTGCGCCAGGCGCTCGACGATCAGGTGCAGGAACAGCCAGTAGTCCTCGGCGCCCAGTTGCACGTCTTCGGGCGGGTCGAGCAGCGGCGCCAGTTCGTCCTGGAAACGCTCGAACAGCGCCAGCACCAGCGGTTCCTTTCCGTGGAAGTGGTAATAGAGATTGCCCGGGCTGATGCCCAGTTCGGTGGCGATCTCCAGGGTTGAAACGTTGGGCTCGCCCTGCTCGTTGAACAGCTGCAGGGCGCATTCGAGAATCCGGTCGCGCGTTTTCATCCGTGTTCAGGTTCCAGCCGCAGTGGGGCCGACGATAGCCTTCCGGGAAGTTGGCTGCCAATGGCTTCGCGGCAAACTTCCGCATGGCGCCTCCGCGCCGTGGGTTGCCAGGGCATCTACGCAGGATGGTGTGGAGCGTAGCGATACCCATCGACTCAGCGCGCCTTCAGCATGGGTATCGCTGCGCTCCACCCATCCTACGAGAGCGTTCTACGGTGCCAGTGGAAGGCGCGGAGCGAACAACCCGCAACGGGTTGCCCGATCCATGCTTGCCTCAGCGTACGTGCACGTAGGTGCCCGGCGCGGCTTCCTTGGCCGGGTATTCGGCGTTGCCCAGCTCGAAGTTCACCGGCCGGCGTTCGCCCGAGCGCTCCTGGATCCACTCCAGCCACAGCGGCCACCAGCTGCCTTCCTGGCGCTTGGTGTCGTAGTACCAGGCGCGTGGGTCGGAGCTGATCTTGCCGTTCTCGAAGTAGCAGGCCTTGGGGTTGCCCGGCGGGTTGAGGATGCTCTGGATGTGCCCGCTGTTGGACAGCACGAAGCGCGTGTCGCCGCCCAGCAACTGGGCCGAGCGGTACACCGCGTCCCACGGGGTGATGTGGTCGGTGATGCCGGCGACGTGGAAGTTGTCCACCGCGACCTTCTTCAGGTCGATGGCGCTGCCGTTGACTTCCATGGCGCCGGGGCGGGCCAGCGGGTTGTGCTTGAAGAAGTCGAGGAAGTCGCCGTGCAGTGCGGCGGGCAGCCGTGTGTTGTCATTGTTCCAGTAGAGGATGTCGAAGGCCGGCGGCTGCTTGCCCAGCAGGTAGTTGTTGACCCAGTAGTTCCAGATCAGGTCGTTGGGGCGCATCCAGGCGAAGATCTTCGCCATGTCGCGGCCGTCCAGCACTCCGTGCTGGTAGGAGCGGCGCTTGCTGCTCTCCAGGGTCTGCTCGTCGGCGAACAGCGCGGCCGGGGTCTCCACCTGGCTGTCCAGCAGGCTCACCAGGTAGGTGGCGCTGGCGACCTTGCGCAGTTGTCGGCGCGCCTGCAGGTGGCCCTGCAGCGCGGCGATGGTCAGCCCGCCGGAGCAGGCGCCCATCAGGTTGACGCTGCGGCTGCCGCTGATGGAGCGGCATACGTCGATGGCTTCGTCCAGCGCGGTGACGTAGGTCGACAGGCCCCACTCGCGGTGGCGCGCGTCGGGGTTGCGCCAGCTCACCATGAACAGCTGCAGATTGTTCTTCAGGGCGTACTGGACGAAGCTCTTCTCGCTGGTCAGGTCGAAGATGTAGAACTTGTTGATCTGCGGCGGCACGATCAGCAGCGGTTTGGCATGCAGATGCTCGCCCATCGGCTTGTACTGGATCAGTTCCAGCACCTCGTTGCGGAACACCACCGCGCCGGGCGTGGTGGCCAGGTTCTGGCCGATCTCGAAGGCGCTGCGGTTGACCTGGCTGGGCATTCCGCCGTTGTGCATCAGGTCGTCGAGCAGGTGCTGCGCGCCCTTGAGCAGGCTCTGCCCGCCGGTGTTGAACAGCTCCTTCACCGCCAGCGGGTTGAGCAGGGTGTTGGATGGCGAGGCGGCGTCGGAGAGGATCGACAGCAGGAAGCGTGCGCGGGCGCGGTCGTCGCTGTTCAGGTCGCTCTCGTCGACCCAGGCCAGCAGTTGCTTCTGCCACGCCAGGTAGGCCTGCACGGTGCGCCGGTAGAAGGGGTTCAGGCGCCAGGACGGGTCCTGGAAGCGTGCGTCCTGCGGGTTGGGCTGCAGCGGCGAGTCGCCGATCAGCACCTTGCCCACCTGCTTGCCGAAGGCCGCCAGGTGCTTCGCCGAATGGACCGGCCGACGCACGCCCTGCAGCGCCAGCATGCGCAGGGTGGATAGCATGTCCTTGCCGCGCAGGCCGACCATCGCACTCTGCGCATTCATGTATTGGGTGGGGACGGGGACGCTACCAGGTTCAGCTTTCTCTCGCATGAACAGCACTCCGTAAAGGGTCCGACCTGCCAATGGCGACGCAAGGGCTGTACCAGAATCGGGAGACTCCCGTTCCAGACGCCTGCCGCCGGTTCGAGGGGTGTGCACGGGTATCGACGCGAGAGGGCAACTGCCCGAAAACAGGGCAGCGGATCAGCAGCCGGGCTGCCCTGCGGTCACCTTCGAAGGTGGCCGCAGCGCGGGTCCCGAATCAGGCGCTACGTGTCGATACCCGTGAACACGCCTGTTTGTTGTTCGGCTCTTTAAAAAAAGTGCCTGCGCAGCGATCGGTCAAGGCAGGATGCCCGCCGACTGTGACGAAGCTGTGATGCTTCAGCTGGCTTTCGGAGCGAAAGGCCGGGGGTGGATGATCGCGCGCTGCCGTTCTTCCTGGAGGAATTTCATGATGATCGGCGCCACGGTTTCCGCGCGGGTCACCAGGAACAGGTGGCCGTCGTCGATCACGTGCAGCTCGGAGTTGGGAATGCGCCAGGCGATCATGCGCATGTTGATCAGCGGGATGATCGGGTCGTCGTCGCCGGCCAGGATCAGCGTCGGCTGACGGATCTTGTGCAGCCAGTGGATGCTGGTCCAGCCCAGGCCGGCGAACAGTTGCCAGTAGTAGCCCATCTTGCCGGACGAGCGCACCTTGCTGGCGAAGGCCATGGCCAGCTTCGGATCGCGGCGGAAGGCGCCGCCGTATATGTCCGGGGCGATGTGCACGCCATAGGACGGCTGGATGTAGCGCCGCGGGCTGGCCATGCGCCAGAGCACCCGCGGCTTCCCCGGCACCATCACCGCGCCGGCGGCGGTGGCGGCGAGGATCAGCTTCTTGCAGCGCTCGGGGTAGTCATGGGCGAACTGCTGCGCCAGGGCGCCGCCCCAGGACACGCCGATGGCCGTCACCTGGCCGTAGTCCAGGTAATCGAGCATCCGCGCGGCCAGCTTCGCCAGGCCGGGGAAACGGTACGGCGTGCTGGGCGTGGACGAGCCGCCGACGCCGGGGACGTCGAAGGCTATCACCTCCAGGTCCGGGTCCAGCGCGGCGACGAAGGGGAAGACCAGTTCCAGGTTGGCGCCGATGCCGTTGAAGATCAGCAGCGGCGTCATGTGCCTCTTGCCCGGACGCACGGCGGTGCGGATGGTCTGCCCGTCGAGCTCGATGGTGCGGAACTCGAAGGGCTGCGCCGCCGGCGCCTTGCTCGGCAGTATCTCCTCCGCGCTGCGCTTGCTGCGCGCGCGCCGGCTCGTCGGCGCGGCCACTTCCACGGCCTGCGACGATTCTGGGGTGTTGGCGTCGTCCACGGCGCCGGCTTGCGGGAGGAGTTCTGTTTTCATCGTTCGTGTACGTAGGTTCCAGGGGCGGCTTCGCCGGCCGGGTGGGCCTTGTTGCCCAGGGCGGTCGGTGCCTTGCGCGTCTTGCCCGAGCGCTCGGCGAGCCAGTTCTGCCAGTGCAGCCACCAGGAGTCGGCGTGCTTGCTGGCGTTTTCCTGCCAGGCCTTCGGATCGGCCGAGAGTTCAGGGCCGGTCATGAAGCGGGCCTTGGGGTTGCCTGGCGGGTTGAGGATGCTCTGGATGTGTCCGCTGTTGGACAGGATGAATTCACACTTGCCGCCCAGCAGGCGCGCGGAGCGGTAGCAGGCTTCCCAGGGCGTGATGTGGTCGGACAGGCCGGCCACGCAGTAGAAGTCGCAGGTGATCTGCTTGAGGTCGATGGCGGTGCCGGAGACCTCCAGGGCGCCTGCGCGGGTCAGCGGGTTGGTCTTGAACATCTCCACCAGCTCGCCGTGCAGCGCGGCCGGCAGGCGCGTGGTGTCGTTGTTCCAGAACAGGATGTCGAAAGCCGGCGGCTCGTTGCCCAGCAGGTAGTTGTTGACCCAGTAGTTCCAGATCAGATCGTTGGGGCGCATCCAGGCGAACACCTTGGCCATGTCCTTGCCTTCGAGCACGCCGGACTGGTACGAGCGGCGCTTGGCGGCTTCCAGGGTCTTCTCGTCGGCGAACAGGGCGATCTGGGTGTTCATCTCGAAGTCCAGCACGCTGACCATCTGGGTGAAGGCGTGGACCTTCTTCTCGCCCAGGGCGGCGTAATGGCCGAGCAGGGTGACGGTGGTGATGCCGCCGGAGCAGGCGCCGAGCATGTTCAGGTCCTTGGCGCCGGTGATGGCCAGGACCGCGTCGATGGCTTCCTTCAGCGCCTCGATGTAGGTGGTCAGGCCCCACTCGCGCTGTGCCTTGGTCGGGTTGCGCCAGCTGACGATGAAGGTCTGCACCTGGTTGCGCAGGCAGAAGCGCGCCAGGCTCTTCTCCGGCGACAGGTCGAAGACGTAGAACTTGTTGATCTGCGGCGGCACCACCAGCAGCGGGCGCTCATGCACGCTCTCGGTGATCGGCTTGTACTGGATGACTTCCAGCACGTCGTTGCGGAACACCACCGCGCCTTCGGTCACGGCCAGGTTCTTGCCGACCTCGAAGGCTTCCATGTTGACCTGGCTGGGCATGCCGCCGTTGTTCACCAGGTCCTTGGCCAGATGGGTAAGACCGTCGAGCAGGCTCTTGCCGCCGGTCTCGAAGAAGCGTTTGACCGCTGCCGGGTTGGACAGCGTGTTGGTCGGCGCCATGGCCTCGGTCATCAGGTTGATGACGAACTGGCCGCGGCTGATGTCCTGGCTGGACAGGTCGCTGTCGCCGATCCAGGTGTGCAGCTCCTTGCGCCAGGCCAGGTAGGTCTGCAGGTAGCGGCGGTAGAGCGGGTTCTGGCTCCAGGCCGGGTCGTTGAAGCGGCGGTCGTCGTCCGACGGCTTGAGGTCGGATTTACCGAGCAGCACGTTCTTCAGCTCGAGGCCGAAATGGGCCACGTGCTTGGCGCTGTGGAACGGCTGCTTGACCGCTTGCAGCAGCACCATGCGGGCAGAGGTGAGCAGGTCCTTGCCCTGAATGCCGATCACCGGGCTGAGGTTCAGGGTATTTTCCGCGGCTTGCTGGGGTAGATCGCTGTTGTTCTTCTGGGTCATCGGCGACGCTCCATTGTCCTGAGACACATACTGGCGGGGCTCACCTTTCGTGACGTAAGGCCAAGTACTTCTCGGGGTTGCGGAACGTGGAGAGGGCTCCACGCGATTCATCTACTTGGCGGCATCACTGGAAGTTCAGGAAACCACGCTCTGTGCACTGTAGTTCCGTACATTGCACTGCCTTGGTTACCCGAGTTTCCTTCGCCGCGCAAGCTGGTGCAGCGTGGGCCAACTCCTAGGAGTATGTCGGGAAAAGTTAGAAAACGCGCCCTAGAGCGGGGCATCTCGTCAAACCCGGGGTGACCGACCTGCACGCAGCAGTCTGCAACGGGAATATTGCAAATGGCGTGCCCTGGAGCGATTGCCCGACGAAGGTTGGTGCGCAGGGGGAGGTGGGGAGGAAAGATCGAACGAGTTGGAGGGGGGCGGTGAAGAGATGTGCGGGAAGCGCTCCTGATCTTGTAGGAGCGAGCCTGCTCGCCAACCGACCCCGCTGCAGAGCCCGCGCGTAGGGCGCATAACCCGGAACGGGTTATGCGCCGATGGCATCAATGGCGGATAACGCCTTAGGCGTTATCCGCCCTACACGGTATTGCGAGGTGCGGAGCCCGCTCCTGCGCAGGCGGCATTTCGGCGTTAGCTGCTTACAGCATCAGCTTGACCACGGACTCCGACGGATCGCGCGACTTGCCGGCCTTCTCCAGTTGCGCCAGGTAGTCGGTCCACATCTCGTCCTGGCGCATGCACAGCTCGTAGAGGTAGTCCCAGGTGAACAGGCCGCTGTCGTGGCCGTCATCGAAGGTCAGCTTGAGCGCGTATTGCCCGGCCGGCTCGATGTTGTTCAGACCGACATTCAGCTTGCCCACCTGCAGCACCGGGTTGCCGTGGCCCTGGACTTCCGCCGATGGCGAATGCACGCGCAGGAACTCGGCGGACAGATCAAAGGACTGTTCCCCGTAGGTCAGCGAAAGCTTCTTCGAGGCCTTGTGCAGCTTGATGGCGGAAGGAATGCGCATGGACGGCTCCTGGACGGCGATTCCGGCATTGTAGCGCCGGCAGAAAAACAGCGGGGCGCCCTGAGGCGCCCCGTCGCAGCGATGGGGGTCGCTTAGAGGATGTAGCGGGACAGGTCTTCGTCCTGGGCCAGCTCGCCCAAGTGGCCGTTGACGTAGGCCGCGTCGATCACGATGGCCTTGTCACTGTGCTCGCTGGCGAGGTCGGCGGCATCGAAGGACACCTCTTCGAGCAGGCGCTCGAGCAGGGTGTGCAGGCGACGGGCGCCGATGTTCTCGGTCTTCTCGTTGACCTGGAAGGCGATTTCCGCGAGGCGCTTGATGCCGTCGGCGGCGAACTCGATGTCCAGGCCTTCGGTCTTCAGCAGCGCGGTGTACTGCTCGGTCAGCGAAGCGTGCGGCTCGCTGAGGATGCGCTCGAAGTCGCTCGGGCTCAGGGCTTTCAGCTCGACGCGGATCGGCAGGCGGCCCTGCAGTTCCGGCACCAGGTCGCTGGGCTTGGACAGGTGGAATGCGCCCGAGGCGATGAACAGGATGTGGTCGGTCTTCACCATGCCCAGCTTGGTGTTCACGGTGCAGCCTTCGATCAGCGGCAGCAGGTCACGCTGCACGCCCTCGCGGGAGACGTCGGCGCCGCCCACGTTGCCGCGCTTGGCGATCTTGTCGATCTCGTCGATGAAGACGATGCCGTTCTGCTCCACGGCTTCCAGGGCGCGGGCCTTGAGGTCTTCTTCGTTGACCAGGCGCTGGGCTTCCTCGTCGCGGATCAGCTTCATGGCCTCGGCGACCTTCAGCTTGCGGCTCTTGCGCTTGCCCTTGCCCATGTTGGAGAACAGGCTCTGCAGCTGGTTGGTCATCTCTTCCATGCCGGGCGGGGCCATGATTTCCACGCCCGAAGGAATGTCGGCGACCTCGATGTCGATTTCCTTGTCATCCAGCTGGCCTTCGCGCAGGCGCTTGCGGAACAGCTGGCGGGTGTTGGAATCCTCGCGCGCCGGTTCGTCACCGAAGCCGGTGGTGCGCGCGGGCGGCAGCAGGGCGTCGAGGATGCGCTCTTCGGCGGCGTCTTCGGCGCGGTACTTCACCTTCTGCACTTCCTGCTCGCGGAGCATCTTGATCGCGGCATCGGCGAGGTCGCGGATGATCGACTCGACGTCACGGCCGACGTAGCCGACTTCGGTGAACTTGGTCGCTTCGACCTTGATGAAGGGGGCGTTGGCCAGCTTGGCCAGGCGACGGGCGATCTCGGTCTTGCCGACGCCGGTCGGGCCGATCATCAGGATGTTCTTCGGTGTCACTTCGGCGCGCAGCTCGGCCGGCAGCTGCATGCGCCGCCAGCGGTTGCGCAGGGCAATGGCGACGGCGCGCTTGGCGTCGTCCTGGCCGATGATGTGACGGTTGAGTTCGTGGACGATCTCGCGGGGAGTCATGGACATTTGACGTGCTACTCCGGAACGACAGCGCTCAGACGGCGCTGTCGAGCTCCTCAAGGGTCAGGTTCTGGTTGGTGAACACGCAGATGGAGCCGGCGATGTTCAGTGCGGTCTCGGCGATCTCGCGGGCGCTCATGTCGTCGCTGCCTTTCTGCAGCAGGGCCAGGGCCGCCGCCTGGGCGAAGCCGCCGCCCGAGCCCATGGCGATCAGGCCGTGCTCGGGTTCGACCACGTCACCGTTGCCGGTGATGATCAGCGAGGCGTCCTTGTTGGCGACCGCCAGCATGGCTTCCAGACGGCTCAGGGAACGGTCGGTACGCCAGTCCTTGGCCAGCTCGACAGCGGCGCGCACCAGGTGGCCCTGGTGTTTTTCCAGCTGCTGCTCGAAGCGTTCGAAGAGGGTGAAGGCATCGGCGGTGGCGCCGGCGAAGCCGGCCAGTACTTCACCGTGGTACAGGCGACGGACTTTCTTCGCGTTGCCTTTCATCACGGTGTTGCCCAGGGAAACCTGGCCGTCGCCGCCCATGACGACTTTGCCATTGCGGCGGACAGATACGATGGTGGTCAAGGGTCTTACTCCACACTAGCGGGGCGATGTGCCCGAATGCAGAGTCAGATGGGGACTAGGAAGGCGGGGTTCAAGTCCTGCGCCGGACGAGTAGCGCGCATTTCGCGCGCCACCCGTCGGCGCAAGCCTTGGAATGGCCGGGGCTCAGCGGGTCTGACGCTGCTGTAACAGCAGGTTGCTGAAACCGTTGCCGGCGAGTTGTTTCTGCGCCGCGGAGGCCTTGGCGCGGTCGCCGTAGGGGCCGACCATGACGCGGTACCAGGTTTCGTCGCGGACGGTGCCGGACTCCACGCGGGCGTTCTGGCCCATCATGATGATCTGCGCGCGCAGGTGGTCGGCGTCGGTCTGTTTGCGGAACGAGCCGGCCTGCAGGTAGTACTGGGTTGCGGCCACCGCCGGTGGCGGCGTCGGCTTGGCTGGCGCGGTGTCGCTGGCCGGGGCCTGCGGCAGCGCCTGCTTCTGCGCACTGGCGACCTGGGGCGCGGGCGGCGTGGCGGGCGTTGCCGGCTTGACCACCGCGGGCGGCGGCGGATTCTGCCCACTCAGCGCCGCCAGGGCGCGCTGGGTGTCGATCTTCTCGGCTTCTTCCTTGGTCGCGACCACGGTCGCCGGTTGCTGCGGCTTGGCCGGCGGCGGCACGGCTTCGGGCGGCACGGCGACTTCCGAGCCCGGCAGCAGGGTGTAGAAGTCGTACTTGGGCTTCACCCCGGTCGGTGCGGCCGGTTGCTGCGGCTGCACGGTGCCGGAAGGCTTGTTGGAGCCGACCACGGTCTTGGGCGCCTCCGCTTTCTCGCGTTTGACGTCGTTGCGACCCGGCTCCAGCTTCATCAGGAACATGATGAAGCCGCCGATGGCGAGGCCTGCGACCAGCCAGACCCAGCCGGGGACCGACGTCTTCTTGGCCGGGGCCTGGTAGCGGCTGGCGCCGCGCTTGGGAGCGGGTTTCTTCTTCGCCATGGGTGCTTACATGCGCTCCAGGGTTTCCAGGCCCAGCAGCTCCAGGCCCTGCTTGAGGGTGCGGCCGGTCAGCGCGGCAAGGCGCAGGCGGCTTTCCTGTTGCGCCGGGTCCTCGGCGGTGAGGATCGGGCAGTGCTCGTAGAAGCTGGAGAACAGGCCGGCCAGTTCGTACAGGTAGGCGCAGAGGATGTGCGGGACACCCTTCACGGCGACGTTGTTGAGCAGGTCGGTGAACTGCGCCAGCTGCGCGGCCAGGGCAATTTCCTGGGGTTGCTGCAGGTGGATGCTGCCGCCCACTTCGTCATAGGTCTTGCCCAGCTTGCGGAAGATGCTCGCCACGCGGGTGTAGGCATACAGCAGGTACGGCGCGGTGTTGCCCTCGAAGCTCAGCATCAGGTCGAAGTTGAAGCTGTAGTCGCTGGTGCGGTGCTTGGACAGGTCGGCGTACTTCACCGCGCCAATGCCGACGGCGTGGGCGATCTGGCGCAGGTCCTGCTCGCTGAAGTCCGGGTTCTTGCCTTTCACCAGGGTGTAGGCGCGCTCTTCGGCTTCGATCAGAAGGTCGATCAGCTTCACGGTGCCGCCATCGCGGGTCTTGAACGGCTTGCCGTCGGCGCCGTTCATGGTGCCGAAGCCCATGTGCTCCAGTTCCATGCTGGCCGGGACGAAACCGGCGCGGCGGGCGACTTCGAACACCTGCTGGAAGTGCAGGGCCTGGCGCTGGTCGACGAAGTACAGCACGCGGTCGGCGTGCAGCACCTTGTGGCGGTAGCGCATGGCGGCGAGGTCGGTAGTGGCGTAGAGGTAGCCACCGCCGGCCTTCTGCACGATCACCGGCAGCGGCTCGCCTTCGGCGTTCTTGAATTCATCGAGGAACACGCACAGCGCACCGTCGCTCTCGACCAGCAGGCCCTTGGCGGTGAGGTCGGCCACCACCTGCGCGAGGTCGTCGTTGTAGGCGCTCTCGCCCTTCACGTCGGCCATGGTCAGCTTCACACCCAGCAGGTCGTAGACCTTCTGGCAGTGCGACAGGGAGATGTCGTTGAAACGGGTCCACAGGGCGATGCACTTGGGATCGTTGGCCTGCAGTTTCACCACCAGCTCACGGGCGCGGTCGGCGAACTCGGCGGACTCGTCGAAGCGCTTCTTGGCGGCGCGGTAGAAGACTTCCAGGTCGTGCAGTTCGGCCTGGGCATCCACCGGTTGTTCTTCCAGGTAGGCCAGCAGCATGCCGAACTGGGTGCCCCAGTCGCCCACGTGGTTCTGGCGGATCACGGTGTCGCCGAGGAACTCCAGCACGCGGCTGACGGCGTCGCCGATGATGGTCGAGCGCAGGTGGCCGACGTGCATCTCCTTCGCCAGGTTCGGCGAGGACAGGTCCACCACCACGCGCTGGGCCGCACCGGCCTTGCGTACGCCGATGTGGCCGTCGGCCAGGGCCTTGTCGAGGCTGGCGGCGAGCCAGGCCTGGTCCTGGAAGAAGTTCAGGAAGCCGGGGCCGGCGATCTCGACCTTGGCCACTTCCGGGCTCTGCGGCAGCGCGGCGACCAGCTTGGTCGCGAGGTCGCGCGGCTTCATGCCGGCCGGCTTGGCCAGCATCATGGCGATGTTGCTGGCGAAGTCACCGTGGGTTCGGTCCTTGGTGTTCTCCACCTGGATGTCGGGCGTCAGGCCGGCCGGCAGCGTGCCGTCTTCGGTGAGGCTGACAAGGGCTTGCTGGATCAGGTGGCGAATCGTGTCTTTCATGGTTTTCTCCGTGCTCGCGTGCATCCGGCGCGCGCGACCGGTTATCGGGCTCAGAACCGCGCATTATCCGTGGCCGGGCATGGCTTGCCAACCGCGGAGCGCTCCTTGATCAGTCTCGCCGCTGTGCCATCCGTCGCGGCTGATGGAAGTCAATGTAGGACGGATGCGCAAGCCCGGAGGGTTTTATCCGTGCGGCGCATCTGTCAGAACAGGTCAATCGGGTCCACGTCCAGCGACCAGCGCACCTGGCGTCCGCTGGGCATGCCTTCGAGTGTTTGCAGCCAGGGCGTGAGCAGGCGGTGCAGGGGCGCGCGGGCGGTACTCATCAGCAGCAGCTGCGCGCGGTAGCGGCCGGCGCGGCGCTCCATGGGCGCTGGCACCGGGCCGAGGAGGTCGACGTCGTGGCCGAGGGTCGCCTGTAGGCGTTCGGCCTCGGCACAGGCTTCGTCGAGGAAGCCTTCGGCCTGCCCCGGCTTGTGCGCCTCGGCACGCAGCAGGGCGAGGTGCGAGAAGGGCGGCAGGCCGGCGGAGCGGCGCTCGGTGAGGGCCTGGTCGGCGAAGGCGAAGTAGCCTTGCTCGGTGAGCTGCACCAGCAATGGGTGGTCGGCCAGGTGGGTCTGGATCAGCACACGGCCTGGTTCCTCGGCGCGCCCGGCGCGGCCGGCGACCTGGACGATCTGCTGGGCCATGCGTTCGCTGGCGCGGAAGTCGGCGGAGAACAGCCCGCCGTCGGCATCGAGGATCGCCACCAGGGTGACGCGCGGGAAGTGGTGCCCCTTGGCGAGCATCTGCGTGCCCACCAGGATGCACGGCTCACCTTTATTGATAGTGGCGAACAGGTCGCGCATGGCGTTCTTGCGCGAGGTGCTGTCGCGGTCGATGCGCAGCACCGGGTAATCCGGGAAGAGGATGCGCAGGCGTTCCTCGGCGCGCTCGGTGCCGGCGCCGACCGGGCGCAGGTCTACCGTGCCACATTTCGGGCAGTTGCGCGGCGGCCGCTCGCGGTGGTCGCAGTGGTGGCAGCGCAGCTCGCCGCTGCCCTGATGCACGGTCATCCGCGCGTCGCAGCGCGGGCACTGGCTGATCCACCCGCAGTCGTGGCACAGCAGGGTCGGGGCGAAGCCGCGGCGGTTCAGGTAGACCAGCACTTGCTGGCCGGCGGCCAGGGTTTCCTTGATCGAACGCTGTAGCGGCATGGAGATGCCCGAGTCCAGCGGCAGGCTCTTCACGTCCAGGCGGTGGAACTTCGGCTGGTGCGCGCCGCCGGCGCGCTGGGTCAGGCGCAGCAGGCCGTAGCGGCCGCTCTGGGCGTTGTGCAGGCTCTCCAGCGCGGGGGTGGCGGAGCCGAGCAGGATCGGCACGTTCTCCAGCCGCGCACGCACCATGGCCAGGTCGCGGGCGTGGTAGCGCAGGCCTTCCTGCTGTTTATAGGAAGCGTCGTGCTCTTCGTCGATGATGATCAGCCCCGGATTCTTCATGGGGGTGAACAGCGCCGAGCGGGTGCCGATGATGATGTCCGCCTCGCCGTCGCGGGCGGCCAGCCAGGCGTCGAGGCGCTCGCGGTCGGTCAGCGCGGAGTGCAGCAGGGCGATGCGCGCGTTGAAGCGGCGCTCGAAGCGCGAAAGGGTCTGCGGGCCGAGGTTGATCTCGGGGATCAGCACCAGCGCCTGCTTGCCGGCTTCCAGGGTCTCGCGGATCAGCTGCAGGTAGACCTCGGTCTTGCCGCTGCCGGTGATGCCCGCCAGCAGGAAGCTGTGGAAGCTGCCGAAGCCCGCGCGCACGGCCTCGAAGGCGGCGCGCTGCTCGGCGTTCAGCGGCAGTTCCGCCTGCGCCAGCCACGGGCCGTGGTGCGGCGGCACGCTGTGGACGCGCACCTCCAGCGTGACCAGCCCCTTTTCCTGCAGCAGGTCGAGGCTGTCCTTGTTGATCTGCAACTGGCTGAGCAGGTCGTGGGCGACACCATGGGGATGCTGCTTGAGGATCTTCAGCGTCTCGCGCTGGCGCGGCGCGCGGGCAAGTCGCGGGTCTTCCTCGCGGGCGCCGGGTTCGGCATGCCAGAAGCGCTGCTGGCGCGCCTCGGCCGGGTCGCCCTGGCGCAGCAGGTTGGGCAGCGCCCAGGAGAAGGTATCGCCCAGGCTGTGCTGGTAGTACTGCGCTGTCCAGCGGCACAGCTCCAGCAGGTGCGCTGGCATCGGCGGCTCGCGGTCGAGCACGGCCAGGGCCGGGCGCAGCTTGTCTGCCGGGACCTCGGAGCTTTCCACCTTGTCCACCAGCACGCCGACCATCTCGCGACGGCCGAAGGGGACGCGCAAGCGCACGCCGGGCTGCAGGCGTGCGACGTCGACCCCGCGCGGAGGCAGGTAATCGAACAGGCGGCGCAGCGGCGAGGGCAGGGCGAGACGCAGGATGGACGGTGACGGCACGCGACGGATTCCGGGGCGGCGGGGAGCGTCGGATGGTAGCATGGGCGATGCGACGGTCGGTCATGCCTGATCTTGCGTTGAAAGCGTTCTCTGGTATGATCCACGCCCTTAATTTCCGTGCGGTGCCCGGTAAAAGATCCCGCCCGCGGTCCTCGATGACCGTGGCTCGGCTTCTGCCAGAGACTGGGTGGCGGCACACCACCGAGAGGAAGAGACCATGAAACCGGAAATCCATCCCGCGTACGAAGACATCGAAGCTACCTGCAGCTGTGGCAACGTGATCAAGACCCGTTCCACCCTGTGCAAGGGCATTCACCTGGACGTCTGCTCCGAGTGCCACCCCTTCTACACCGGTAAGCAGAAAGTTCTGGACACCGGCGGCCGTATCGACCGCTTCAACCAGCGCTTCGCCATGTTCGGCGGCAAGAAGTAAGATCGATTTCCGGGAAAGGCCGACGATGGTTTTTCACGGTAATTCGAAAAAGGCGTCCCTCGTGGGCGCCTTTTTTATGGCCGTCCTTTTTTCCCTGGACGCCAGCGCCGCTGCCTGCCCGCAGCCTTCGTCGGCCGAAACGGTGCGCGTGGCGCGGGTGGTGGACGGCGACACGCTCAAGCTGGCCGACGGCCGCAGCGTCCGCCTGATCGGTGTCAACGCCCCGGAACTGGCCCATCATGGCCGCTCCGAAGAGCCCTTCGCGGTCGCCGCCCAGCGCCGTCTGCAGCAACTGGTGGCGGCCAATGACGGCGAGGTCGGCCTGGTTGCCGGCCAGCAGGGCAAGGACAAGTACGGCCGCACCCTGGCCCACGCCTATGACGCCCACGGCAACAACCTCGAATCCCGCCTGCTCGCCGAAGGCCTGGGCTACCTTGTAGCTATCGCCCCCAACACCGACCTCACCGTCTGCCAGCAGGCTGCCGAGCGGCAAGCCCGCAGCGCCGGGCTCGGTCTGTGGAAGCGCTCTCCGGTACAGACGGCGGAACAACTTCACGAAAGCGGATTCGCAGTGGTTCGCGGACGGGTCGAGCAGGTACAACGCAATCGCGGCGGGCTGTGGATCGATCTCGATGGCCCGCTGGTGCTGCGGATCGAGGCGCGACTCGTGAAGCGTTTCGACGATGCAACCCTGCGCGATCTCAAGGGTCGACAGGTGGAGGCGCGCGGCTGGGTCATCGACCGCGCCGAGCGTGGTGGCGTGAAACCCGGACAGGCGCGCTGGATGCTGCCTGTGACCGACCCGGCGATGATGGAGGTATTGCCATGAGCTTGCGCTCGTTCGGAATTCTTACCCTGCTGGCGCTGCTGAGCGTTCTCGGCGGCTGCGCCACCAACCCGGCCACCGGCAAGTCTGACTTCGTGATGATGAGCGAGCAGAGCGAGCTGGAGATGGGGCAGAAGTACAGCCAGCAGATCGCCCAGCAGTATCCGCGCTATGAGGACGGCAAGTTGCAGGCCTACGTTCAGCAGGTCGGCGAGCGCGTCGCCCGCGCTGGCGACCGGCCCAACCTGCAATATCACTTCACGGTCATCGACACCCCTGACATCAACGCCTTCGCCCTGCCCGGCGGCTACATCTATATCCACCGCGGGCTGATGGCGTACCTGGGCTCCGAAGCGGAACTGGCCGCCGTGCTGGGGCACGAGGTCGGCCACGTCACCGCGCGCCACAGCGTGCGCCAGCAGAGCCAGTCCAGCGCCTGGGGCATCCTCGGTCAGGCCGTGGCCATCGGCACCGGTGTCGGCGCGGCGGCGGACTTGACCAACGTGCTCGGCACCGCCTTCGTGCGCGGCTATGGCCGCGACATGGAGCTGGAGGCCGACGGCCTGGGCGCCAAGTACCTGGCCCGTGCGGGCTATGACCCCACCGCCATGATCCAGGTGGTGCGGGTGCTGAAGAACCAGGAAGACTTCGCCCGCGACGAAGCCGCGCGCAAGGGCCAGGCGGCTCAGCCGGTCGGCTACCACGGGTTGTTCGACACCCACCCGGACAACGACCAGCGCCTCAAGCAGGTCATCGGCCCGGCCCAGGCCCTGGCTGGTAACAGCCAGCACGAGATCGGCGCCGAGCGCTACCTGAAGGCCATCGACGGCATGCCCTTCGGCGACTCCGCCTCCAGTGGCGTGCGCCGTGGGCAGAGCTTCTACCACTCGGAGCTGGACTTCACCCTGACCTACCCGTCGGGCTGGGGCATCCTCAACCAGCCGACCGCGCTGGTGGGCTACACCGCCGACCAGCAGGCCTACATCGGCATGAAGCTGGTGCCCCGCGAAGGCCAGCTGACCCCGGCGGAATACCTGCGCAAGGGCGCTGGCGGGCGGTTATCGAACGAAGAAAGTTTCCAGCAAGCCGGTCTCGACGTCGCCACCGGCGTGGTGCCCGGCTCGCCTGCCCGCCGCGCCGCGGTGATCTACCAGAAGGACCGCGCCTACCTGTTCATTGGTGTGGTCAAAGGTCGCGCCTCGCTGGAAAGCGAAGACGACCACTTCATGCAGGTCATCCGCAGCTTCCGGCCGATGCGCGCCGACGAGCAGAAACTCGCACAACCGCGCCGGATCGCCGTCATTCAGGTCAAATCCGGGCAGACTGTCGAGCAGTTCGCGAAGGCTGAATCCGGTCCGGAATCTGACTCGATAAATCGTATACGTTTATTGAATGACTTGTATCCAACTGGTCAGCCAAAAGCTGGCGACTGGCTGAAAGTCGTACGCTAGAGGTCTTGACAGCGGGGGCTTGGGCTACCTTGGCAGGTGCGGGGTTTGTGCGTATGCTCGGACCCCCGTCTGTCCAACAAGCAACAAAAGCGGAAGTGCCCAAATGTCTGATCTCAAGACCGCTGCCCTCGAATATCACGCCCAACCCCGCCCCGGTAAACTGAGCGTCGAGCTGACCAAGCCGACCGCCACCGCCCGCGACCTGTCGCTGGCATACAGCCCGGGCGTCGCCGAGCCGGTGCGCGAAATCGCGCGTGATCCGGAACTGGCCTTCAAGTACACCGGCAAGGGCAACCTGGTCGCGGTCATTTCCGACGGCACCGCCATTCTCGGCCTGGGCAACCTCGGCCCGCTGGCCTCCAAGCCGGTCATGGAAGGCAAGGGCGTGCTGTTCAAGCGCTTCGCCGGTGTCGACGTGTTCGACATCGAAGTCGACGCCGAGAGCCCGCAGGCCTTCATCGATACCGTCAAGCGCATCTCCATCACCTTCGGCGGCATCAACCTGGAAGACATCAAGGCACCCGAGTGCTTCGAGATTGAGCGCGCGCTGATCGAGCAGTGCGACATCCCGGTATTCCACGATGACCAGCACGGCACCGCCATCGTGACCGCCGCCGGCATGCTCAACGCGCTGGAAATCGCCGGCAAGAAGCTGGAGACCGCGAAGATCGTCTGCCTGGGCGCCGGCGCCGCCGCCATCTCCTGCATGAAGCTGCTGGTGAGCATGGGTGGCAAGGTCGAGAACATCTACATGATCGACCGCCAGGGCGTGATCCACGCCGGCCGCAACGACCTGAACCAGTACAAGGCCGTGTTCGCCACCGAGACCGACAAGCGCACCCTGGCTGACGCCCTGGAAGGCGCCGACGTATTCGTCGGCCTGTCCGGCGCCAACCTGTTGAGCCCGGACGATCTCAAGCGCATGGCGCCGAACCCGATCGTCTTCGCCTGCTCCAACCCGGACCCGGAAATCAAGCCGGAACTGGCCCACGCCACCCGCGACGACGTGATCATGGCCACCGGCCGTTCGGACTACCCGAACCAGGTCAACAACGTACTGGGCTTCCCCTTCATCTTCCGCGGTGCCCTGGACGTACGCGCCACCCGCATCAACGAAGAGATGAAGATCGCCGCCGCCCTGGCCCTGCGTGACCTGGCCAAGCTGCCGGTACCCAAGGACGTGTGCGACGCCTACGGCGTGAGCGCCATCGAGTTCGGCCGCGAGTACATCATTCCGAAGCCGATGGACAAGCGCCTGATCACCGTCGTTTCCGATGCCGTGGCCAAGGCTGCCATCGAGACTGGCGTGGCGACCCTGCCGTATCCGAAGCACTACCCGCTGCAGTCGGTGGAAGACGTCTTCAAAGGCTGATTCCGTCTGATTTGAAGAACCCCGCCTCGGCGGGGTTTTTCTTTTTCCGCTGAAGGAAACGAAGAGTTACCGATTAATGACTGAAGGCAGAGGCCTTCGGAACGTACCGGACTATCCTTCCCCGCTCATGCATTGACGCGTCCGCTGCCCTGGAGCGGGCCGGGCGCATGGGGGAGCATCATGAATCGGACTTTGCTGGCAGTCGCCACCCTGGCGGTCAGCGCCGCGCTCATCGGTTGCGCAGGGGCACCGCAAATGAGCTGGGATCGGGTAGGGGATTCGGCGCAGCGCGCGGTCACCAGTGCCGACGTCTGGGCCCCGGTGGCCGGCGCGGCGGTGATCGCTGCCGGTGGCTGGGACCATCAGTGGCAGAAGTCGGCGAGCAACCACGACTGGTTCTTCGGCGGCGACGCCAACCAGGCGGCCGACCGCATGCTCAACCTCGCCACCGGCCTGAGCGTCGTCACCGCCCTGGTGGCTTCACCCAAGGACGTGAGCAGCGAGGAGAAGTGGAGCTGGCGCGGGCGCAACCTGACGCTGCTGGCGGCGGACCGCTACGCCGTGACCGGCTTCGTCGAGGAAGCCAAGGAATGGTCCGGGCGCGAGAGGCCGGACGGGATTCCCGACGACTCCTTCCCGTCCAAGCACACTGCCGTCACCGCCGTGCACACCAGTTTCACCCGCCGCAACCTGGATTACATCGACATGGACCCGACCTGGCGCTACACCGCCAAGGCCGGCCTCTACACTCTTGACGGGCTGGCCGCGCTGTCGCGCGTGGAAGGCGACAAGCACTATCCCACCGATGTGCTGGTGGGGATGGCGGTGGGCAACTTCTTCGCCAACTTCACCTACAACCTGTTCCTCGAAGGCTCGGAAAGCGAGCGCTACAACGTGACCGTGGTGCCGGAAACCGGCGGCGGGATGAGCTTGCGCGCGGCGATGCTGTTCTGAGGTTGGCGCGACGCCGTGGGCAGCGTCTAGTCTTGAAAGCTTCTCTCTGGACGACAAGCCCGATGCCGTTGCGCCTGCTGCTGATCCTCTTGTTCCTGTGCGTTACCAGCGCGGCGCGGGCCGGGGAAGTGCTGCGCATCGCGGCGGACCGCTGGCCGCCCTACGCCGATCGCCAACTGCCCGGCAACGGCGTGGCGGTGCATCTGGTGCAGGCTGCCCTCAAGCGCGCCGGGTACGCCAGCGAGTACATCGAAGTGCCCTGGCCGCGCGTGCTGCACGGCGTGGCGAATGGCGAGTACGACCTGGTGGCGGATGCCTGGTATTCGCCGGAGCGGGAATCCTTCGCCGTGTACTCCGAGCCCTACCTGGTCAACCGCGTACGCCTGATCAAGCGCCAGGGCTCGCCCATCACCTTCGCCAAGCTCGCCGATCTCTACCCGTACCGCATCGCCATGGTGCGCGGGTATGCCTATTCCGAGGCGTTCAACAACGATCCGAAACTGCAGCGGGTGCCGGTGTTCAGCTTCGTCAACGCGGCGCTGATGCTGCAGGCCGGGCGGGTGGACCTGACGCTGGAAGACGAGATCACCGCGCGCGTGCACTTCAATGGCGACCTCGCCGAGCTCAAGGGCCAGCTGGAATTCCTGCCGGTGCCGCTGACCGAGAATGGCCTGCACATTCTGGTCGGCCGGCATGTGCCCGACCACGCGGCAATCATAGCGGCGTTCAACAAGGCGATCCGCGAGATGCACGAGGACGGCAGCTACGACGAGCTGATGCGCGAGCACGGGCTGTAAAGGGCTTTCCGTCTCTTTGCAGGAGATTCAATGTCTACCCCACCGTATCGGCCTTGGACCGTAGGGCGCATAACGCGCCAGCGTTATCCGCCGCGGTGCCATTGGCGGATAACCCGTTCCGGGTTATCCGCCCTACAAGGGTTTCGCGGACGGAGTCCGCTCCAACGCAGCTGGAGGTTTCGACGTCAGGCGGCCTCGATCTGTTCCGCGCCGATGTCCTTCTTCAGCAGGTGCGCCGCCAGGGTGCGCAGCGGCGTGAGCTGTCGGCAAATGAGTGCCAGCTGGGTCTGCACCAGCCGGTGGGCGTCGTCCTGTTCCTCGGGCAGTTCTTCCAGACGCTTGGCCAGCGCGTCTTCCTCGTCGCTGTAGATTTCCACCGCGCGTCGTTCGTTGAGGCGCGCGGCGATGTCGTCGAGGCTGCTGGTCAGGCGTTCGGCGGCCTCGGCGATGAGGTCGTCGTTGACGTCCGGCGGCAGCTGGTTGCGGTGCGCGCCGAGGGCGGAGAGGTAACTGAGCAGGGTGTGGGAGAGCACCAGGAAGCGGAAGCCGATCTCCGCGTCCTTACGGAAGTGACCGGGCTCCAGCAGCATGTTCGACAGTGTGGTGGAGAGCGTCGCATCGGCGTTGTGCGCGTTGCGCCGTGCGGTGCGGTAGGCGAGGTCGTCGCGCTTGCCGTTGGCGTACTGCTGCATGATTTCCCGCAGGTAGCGGCTGTTGCACGCCAGGGTGCCGCCGACCAGCCGGTGCAGGCTGCGCCCGTGCCAGTCGGGCAGCACCAGGAATACCGCAATGCCGGCGATCAGCGCGCCGAGCAGGGTATCGAACAGGCGCGGCAGGATCAGCCCGTAGCCGTCGCCCACCTGGTTGAAGCAGAACAGCACCAGCAGGGTGATCGCCGCCGTCGCCAGGGTGTAGCGCGTGCTCCGCGTGGCGAAGAAGGCGACCCCGGCAACCACTGCCAGCAGCGACTGGATCAGCGGGTTGGGGAACAGGTCGATCAGTGCCCAGCCCGCCACCAGGCCGACCAGCGTGCCGAGGATCCGCTGCACCATGCGGATGCGCGTGGCGCCGTAGTTCGGCTGGCAGACGAATACCGTGGTGAGCATGATCCAGTAGCCCTGGGTCGGGTGGATCAGGTGCAGCATGCCGTAGCCGGCGGCCAGTGCCAGCGACAGGCGCAGGGCGTGGCGGAACAGCAGTGAGGTCGGCGAGACCTGCAGGCGGATGCGCTCCAGCGCGTCCTTGAATGAGCGGGGGGAGCGGTCCAGCAGTGTGCTGTCCTGCTCGTCGTCGAGCATGTCCGGATTGCTCGCGCCGCTGAGCTTGCGGTCCAGGGTGGTGAGGTTGGCCGCCAGCGCGCCGAGCGAGCGCAGCAGTCCGCGCCAGGCCGGGTTGCCCTGCTGGCGCAGGTACTCCAGCGAGGCGTTGAGGTCGGCCAGGGCCAGTTCGCTGTCGTTGTAGTCGAACGGGTGGCGCAGCTGGATCGCCTTCGCCAGGGCCTTGCACGCCTTGCCCTGCTGGTTGAGCAGGCGCTGGCAGCGGAACAGCACGTCGCTGTGGAAGAAGGCTTCGGCCAACTGGTTGTATGGGTAGTGCGAGGAGCTGGCGCGCTCGTGGACGTCCTGGGCGATGAAGTAGAGCTTCAGGTAACGGCTGATCTTCGGGCTCGGCCTGCCGTGGGATAGGCGCGCGAGGATGGTTTCCTTGGCCTGGTTGAGCGCCACCACGACCCGCCCGTTCTGCCGCGCCAGCGCCAGGCGCTGGGCTTCGACGTCGAGCTGGCGCAGCGGCTCCAGCAGGGTCGACTTGATCTTCAGGTACTCGCCCAGTTCGAGGAACAGTCTGGCCAGGCTCTGTTGCACCGGCTGGTTGGCGAACAGTGCGTTCCACAGCACCGAGAGCAAGCCGTACCAGAGCGCGCCGGCCACCAGCAGCAGTGGTTCGTGCCAGAAGTCGGTGGGCGTGCCGCCGCGCTGGTCGACGCCGATCATGGTGTAGATCGACAGGATCAGGGTCGCCGAGGCGATCGCCGCATAGCGCTCGCCGAGGGCGCCGAGCAGGGTCATGGCGAAGGTCGAGAGCGCGAGCCCGGCGACGAACAGCGGCGGGTAGGGGAACAGCAGTTCCACCGCCAGCGAGGCGATGGTGAAGCACGCGAGGGTCACCAGCAACGCCTGCAGGCGGCCCAGCCAGTGGTCGTCGGTTTCCGCCAGGGCGCTGGCGATGACCCCGAGGAACAGCGGGATCACCAGCTCCGGCCGACCCTGCAGCCAGCACGCGAGCATGACCCCGCTGAGGGCGACGAACACCCGCAGGCTGTAGGCGAACTTGTCCAGCGCCCAGAGGCGCCGCAGAGACTGGAGCAGTGGGGAGGAGAGCATGCGCGTGCGGGACTTCCGGATGTCTGCCGCTCAGACTAGCGGATCGCCCCGGGCGCGGCTATCGCGAGCGCGACAGACCTTGGTGTTGGTGACGTCGAGTGCGGAAATCCGCACCGCAGGTCCCTGCAGGAGCGGGCCATGCCCGCGATAGCGCGCAAGGCGCGCTCCTGCAGATGAATGCCGAAGTCAGAGGATGCGCGCCTTGAACGAGCGGCCCTTGATCTTGCCTTCGTTGAAGTGCTTCAGCGCCTGCTTGGCGATGTCGCGTTCCACGGCAACAAAGGCCTGGAAGTCGAAGATGGCGATCTTGCCGACCTGGGTGCCCTTGAGCCCGGCGTCGCCGGTCAGCGCGCCGAGGATGTCGCCGGGACGCAGCTTGTCCTTGCGCCCGCCGGCGATGGCCAGGGTGGTCATCGGCGGCAGCAGCGGGGTGTCGTTGGCCTTGAGGAAGTCGATGCGCTCCCAGTTCAGCGGTGCACCCTGCAGGTCTTCGATGGCCTGCGCGCGGTTGGCTTCGGCGGGGGTGACCAGCGACAGCGCCAGGCCCTTTTCGCCGGCACGTCCGCTGCGACCGATCCGATGAATGTGGATCTGCGCATCGCGCGACAGTTCGACGTTGATCACCGCTTCCAGTGCGGCAATGTCCAGCCCGCGCGCGGCCACGTCGGTGGCCACCAGCACGCTGCAGCTGCGGTTGGCGAACATGGTCAGCACCTGGTCGCGCTCGCGCTGCTCCAGATCGCCGTGCAGCGCCAGGGCGGAAATCTTCCGGGCATTGAGCTGCTCGACCACTTCCATGCACTGCTGGCGGGTATGGCAGAACGCGACGCAGGACTGCGGGCGGAAATGCTGAACCAGGCGGACGACGGCATCGAGGCGCTGCTTGGGATCGATCTCGTAGAAGTGCTGCTCGATCTGGCTGTCGTCGTGCAGGGCTTCCACTTCCACGCGCTCGGGATTCTTCAGGAACTTCGCCGCCAGCTGGTCGATACCCTCGGGGTAGGTGGCAGAGAACAGCAGGGTCTGCCGGCGCGCCGGCGCCTGGCCGATGATGTCGGCGATGCTGTCGTAGAAGCCCATGTCGAGCATGCGGTCGGCTTCGTCGAGTACCAGGGTGTTCAGGCCATCGAGCTTCAGGGTGCCGCGGCGCAGGTGTTCCTGGATGCGGCCGGGCGTGCCGACCACCACGTGGGCGCCGTGCTCCAGCGAGCCGATCTGCGGGCCGAAAGGCGTGCCGCCGCACAGGGTCAGTACCTTGATGTTGTCGGCGGCGCGGGCCAGGCGGCGGATTTCCTTGGCCACCTGGTCGGCCAGCTCGCGGGTCGGACACAGCACCAGTGCCTGGCAGCCGAAGTAGCGCGGATTCAGCGGGCTGAGCAGACCGATGCCGAAGGCGGCGGTCTTGCCGCTGCCGGTCTTGGCCTGGGCGATCAGGTCGCGGCCCTTGAGGACCGCCGGCAGGGCGGCGGCCTGGATCGGCGTCATCTCGCGATAGCCGAGAGAGTCGAGGTTGGCCAGCAGGTCGGCCGACAGCGCGAGGCTGGAAAATGCAGAGGTGGTCACGAAGGGAGCCCGGGTGAATCCATATGGCCGCGCAGTGTAGCAGGAGAGCACCCTCAGGAGGGCTGAGAAGCTGATATGGCAAGGGTTTGAGGCCACTCGTCCGATTTTCTCCAGGTGCTGATCCGCGGTTTTTTCAAGAGATTCGCTTTCCGCAGATTTTTGTCGTAGAGTTTCCGGACTGTGTTTGCATGGGTCGCCGTCGATCGTGACCTGATGCGGTCGGTTATTCCACCCCGTCCTGCTCGACTCCTTGTAACTCCTTGCAACTCAGTTCCTGGCCATTCGTGGCTAATTTTAAAAATACGTTCCAAGGAGAACACCATGTCGAATCGTCAGAACGGCACCGTCAAGTGGTTCAACGAGACCAAAGGCTACGGCTTCATTACCCCGGAAAGCGGCCCGGACGTGTTCGTACACTTCCGCGCTATCGAAGGTAACGGCTTCAAGACTCTGGCCGAAGGCCAGAAAGTCACCTTCGAAGTCGTGCAGGGCCAGAAAGGCATGCAGGCCGAGCGCGTACAGGTAGCCTAAACGCTTCCTGGTGTCAGCCAAGAAACCCCGGGTGGAAACATCCGGGGTTTTTTATTGCCTATAGTGCCGCCATAGCCTTTCCGGAGCCGCCATCCATGCCATTCACCTTCCGCCTGCTGCTCGCCGGCCTGCTCATTCCGGGCAGTGTCCTTGCCGCCGACGCCCCCGCGCAGCCCGCTACCTGGGGCTGGGTGGAAACGCTCATGCTGATGCCCGAGCAGGCGCCGCTCAAGGCCAAGCTGGACACCGGCGCGCAGACCTCGGTGATGGACGCGCGCAACATCGTCCGGATCAAGAAGAACGGCGAGCGCTGGGTGCAGTACGACGTGATGCTCACCGACCCGGCCACCGGCAAGGAAGAGCGCCTGCCCTTCGAGCGGCGCGTCGAGCGTGTGCTCAAGTTCAAGAACGAGAGCGGCGTCGAGCGCAGCCCGGTGGTGCTGATGGATGTGTGCCTGGGCGGCAAGGTCTACCGTGAGCAGTTCACCCTGCGTGACCGCCAGACCCTGGACTACCCGGTGCTCCTCGGCCGCCGTACCCTGGAGCACCTGGGTGCAGTGGACGCCTCGAAGACCCAGACCGTCGCGCCCACCTGCAAGCCCTGATCAGTGCTCGTCGACGCCATGCTCCGGCTCGACCCGGCGTGGCGTGGTGCGACCGTCGTCGGCATTGAGCTGGAAGAAGATCGCCGCCGCCAGCATCGAGAGGATGCCGACGCTGAAGTAGGTCGCGTGGAAGGCTGACAGCACGTCGCCCTGCGCACTTTCCTGGTCGCCGTTGAAACCGCCCAGCAGCGCCGCCGCGCAGGCGATGCCCATGCCGATGGACAGCTGCATGACCACCGAGAGCAGGCTGTTGCCGGCGCTGGCGTTGTCATCGCGCAGGTCGATCAGCGAGAGGGTGTTCATCGCGGTGAACTGCAGCGAGTTGATCCCGCCCAGGACTGCCAGTTGCACCAGCAGCAGCGCGTAGGGCGTGTTCTGGTCCACCAGGCCGAGGCTGGCGATCATCGCGCCCAGCAACAACGTGTTGCCGACCAGCAGCTTGCGGTAGCCGAACAGGTCCAGCAGTGGTCGCGCCAGCGATTTGATGACCATGGCCGCCAGCGCCATCGGGATCATGGTCATGCCCGCCCGCGACGGCGAGAAGCCCAGGCCGATCTGCAGCAGCAGGGGCGTGAGGAAGGGCAGGGAGCCGCTGCCCAGTCGGGCGAACAGGTTGCCCAGGACGCCCACAGCGAAGGTCCGCGTGGCGAACAGCGAGGGCGGGAACAGTGGCGCTTCGATGCGCAGCGCGCGCAGCCAGTAAGCCGCCAGCAGCACCAGTCCGCCCACCAGCAGCAGGACCACGCGCACGTGGGGCATGTGCAGCTCGCCCAGCCCCTCCAGGGCGATGGTGATCAGTACCATGGCGCCGCCGAACAGCAGGAAGCCGATCGAGTCGAAACGCGTTGCGCGCACGCCGCGCAGGTCCGGCATCAGGCGCAGGGCGACGATGAAGCCGACCAGCCCCACCGGCAGGTTGATCAGGAAGATCCAGTGCCAGCTGGCGTACTCCACCAGCCAGCCACCCAGGGTCGGTCCGGCCAGTGGACCGAGCAGGCCGGGGATGGTGACGAAGCTGAGGATGCGCACCAGCTCCGTGCGCGGGTACACGCGCAGAATCACCAGGCGCCCCACCGGCATCATCAGCGCGCCGCCGATGCCTTGCACCACGCGGGCGCCGACCAGGGCGCCGAGGCTGGGCGAGAGCGCGCAGAGCAGCGAGCCGAGGCTGAACAGGAAGATCGCGAAGAGGAATACCCGGCGGGTGCCGAAGCGGTCGGAAATCCAGCCGGAGGAGGGGATCAGCAGCGCTACCGTGAGCAGGTAGGCGATCACCACGCCCTGCATGCGCAGCGGGTCCTCTTCCAGCGAGCGGGCCATGCTGGGCAGCGCGGTGTTGAGGATGGTGCCGTCCAGGGCCTGCATGAAGAAGGCGATGGCCACCAGCCAGGGCAGCAGGCGGGCCACTCGGGGCGTGAGGATGAAGGGTTCGCTCATGGTCGGTCCGTCGGGCGGGGATGGCTCTAGCTTAGGGAATCTTTGCCGATCGCGGGGAAAATCGCCGCGGCAGTGGCGAGACGATTCTCCCTCGTCGCCAGCCGGAGTGATTGGACGAATGACCTTTCATTGCCGGCAGGCCAGGAGTTCCCTGGCGCGGCCCCACGACGCCGGACATTTATGTCCCTGTGAACGGAGCGCGTTTTTCCTCCGCTGCGCCTTCCAGGGCGGAACAATGGCCCTGCCTCCCGGTCGATATGGCGTCCGGAACCCCCAGGAGACAGCGATGTCCGTCAAACCCCGTGTCACCCTAGCACTGGCCGCCCTGCTGGCGACTTCCTCCGCGTTCGCCTTCAACCTGGGCGATGCCGCCAAGGCGGTGTCCGGCGCGACCGGCGCCGACACCTCGCGCGTGGCATCCACGCCGCAGACCAGCGGCCTGCTCGGCGCCCTGACCGGCCAGCTCGGCGTCAGCGACGAACAGGCGCTCGGCGGTACCGGCGCACTGTTGGGCCTGGCGAAGAACAAACTGAGCACCGCCGATTACTCGCAGCTGGCGAAGACCGTTCCCGGCCTCGACAAGCTCACCGGCAGCAATGCCCTGGGCGGCCTCGGTGGCCAGCTTGGCGACCTGGGTGGCGGCGCTTCCAGCGGCCTGCTGGGCAACGTCAGCAGCATGGGCGACGTGAGCAAGGCCTTCGGCGCGCTGGGCATGGACCAGGAGATGACCGGCAAATTCTCCAGCGTGCTGCTGGATTACCTCGGCAAGCAGGGCCTGAACAGCAACCTGCTCGGCACCCTGGGCAGCCTCTGGGGCACCGGCGCCTGATATCCGCCAGCCGGCGCGGAACCGCCGCGCCGCGCCCCGGTCCTATCGACGATCCGGCCCCGCCCTGGGGCCGGACATCCGTTTTCCGGAGCCGTCGATGCCCACCCGTTCCGTCGTCTTCCTGGCCGCCTGCCTGGCCGCCTGCCTGGCCGCCTGCCTGGCCGTTTCCCCCGTGTTCGCCGCCACCTTCACCGACACCAGCGAGCCCACCACGCAGGCGCAGAGCGTGCCGCCGGCCGCCAGTGCGCTGCTGGGCAACCTCACCAGGCAGCTGGGTGTCAGCGAGCAGCAGGCCATCGGCGGCACCGGCGCCATGCTGGCGATGGCAATGAACAGCCTGAAGGAAACCGACACGGCGCAACTGCAGAAGTCCCTGCCGAACCTCGACCAGCTCGCCGGCAACAGCTCGCTGGGCGATCTGGGCGGGGCGCTGGGCGGTTTCGGTGGACTGGGCAACGCCGCGGCGCTGCTCGGCGGGATCAACAACCTGCAGGACGTCGACCAGATCTTCGGCGTGCTGGGCATGGACCAGTCGATGATCGGCCGCTTCGCCGGGGTGATCCTCGACTACTTCACCGAGCAGGGCCTGAGCAGCCAGTTGCTGGGGACGCTCGGCGGACTCTGGGGCACGCCGGCGGCCCCGCTGACGCCGGCTGTGCCGGTCGCCGGACGGGGCGCGTAGGGAGCGTCAGAACTCCTGGCGCAGCTGTTCGATGCGCGCATCCTTTTGCTCCCACAACTGCGACACCCAGTGCTGCACGTACTGGCGGAATTCCGGGTCGTTCTCGTAATCGCCCTGCCAGAGCGCGGGGTCGATCTCGCGCGCCTGGATATCGACGATGACGCGCGGCACGCGTCCGCACAGCAGGTCCCAGAAGCCCGGTCGCGGGCCCTTCGGATAGACCAGGGTGACGTCCAGCAGGGTGTCCAACTGCTCGCCCAGTGCCGCCAGGACGAAGGCCACGCCGCCGGCCTTGGGCTTGAGCAGGTTCTGGTAGGGCGACTGCTGCTGGGCCTGCTTGGCCGGGGTGAAGCGCGTGCCTTCGAGGTAGTTCACCACGGTCACCGGCATGCGCTTGAACTTCTCGCAGGCCGCCCTGGTGATCTCCAGGTCCTTGCCCTTGAGCTCCGGGTGCTTGTCCAGGAAGGCCTTGCTGTAACGCTTCATGAAGGGGTAGTCGAGCGCCCAGAAGGCCAGGCCGAGGAAGGGCACCCAGATCAGCTCCTTCTTCAGGAAGAACTTGAAGTAGGGCGTCTTGCGGTTGAACGCCTGCACCAGCGCCGGAATGTCGACCCAGGACTGGTGGTTGCTGATCACCAGGTAGGAGGTGTCGCCGCGCAGCTGGGCGGCGCCGCGGATGTCCCACACGGTCGGGGTCATCAGGGCGAAGATGGCCTTGTCGATCTCCGCCCAGGTCTCGGCGATCCACATCACCCCGCGTGAGCAGGCGTCCTTCGCGGCCTGGCCGGGGATGACCAGCTTGAGCAGCGCGATCAGCATCATCGGCCCGATCAGGATCAGGGTATTGAGCAACAGCAGGAGGCTGGCGATGACGCCTTTGACTGCCGGCATGGGGTCCATTCCTTGTGCGACGGTGGCGCGGCCATGATACGCAGACAATTGTCCCGGCCCAAGCGGCGCGGGTATGGCGAACCAATGGCTGCCGTGCTAGTCCTATGCGACGTAATCCACCCCGGAGATTTCGCGTGAAACGCGCCCTCGCTCTGCTTTCGCTTCTCTCTGTGGCCGGCATCGCACTGCCCGGCCTCGCCCTGGCCGCCGAGACCAAGCTCTACGGCCGCTACGAATGGGTCAGCCTGCCCGAACTCGACCAGACCCTGCAGGCCAAGATGGACACCGGCGCTTACACCTCGTCGCTGTCGGCCAAGGACATCCAGATCTTCCAGCGTGACGGCGAGGACTGGGTGCGCTTCAAGCTGGCCACCAAGGACGGCGGCGACTCGGTGTACGAGCACAAGCTCTCGCGCATCTCGAAGATCAAGAACCGCACCGAATCCGCCGGCGAGGACGAAGAGGAAGAGGCCAGCCCCGGCCTCAGCCAGCGCCCGGTGATCGAGCTGCCGGTGTGCCTGGGTGGCGACCAGCGCACCATCGAGGTCAACCTCACCGATCGCAGCCACTTCAACTACCCGTTCCTGATGGGCACCAAGGGCCTGCGCAAATTCCACGTCGCGGTGGACCCGGGCGAGCGCTTCGTCGCCGGCAAGCCGAGCTGCTCCTGATCCTCGATTGACGCGGCGCGGGGCATGATGGACCCTTCCGGAACTTTCCCGGGAATCGGAATCCCATGCCCCACATCCTCATCGTCGAAGATGAAGCCGCCATCGCCGACACGCTGCTCTATGCCCTGCAGGCCGAGGGCTTCGAGACCACCTGGCTGAACCTCGCCGGCCCCGCCCTCGAACGCCTGCAGCGTGACGCATTCGACCTGGTCATCCTCGATGTCGGCCTGCCCGACATCAGCGGCTTCGAAGCCTGCAAGCAGCTTCGGCGCTTCTCCGAGGTGCCGGTGATCTTCCTCACCGCGCGCAACGCCGAGATCGATCGCGTGGTGGGCCTGGAGATCGGCGCCGACGACTATGTGGTCAAACCCTTCAGCCCGCGCGAGGTCGCCGCGCGGGTGAAGGCCATCCTCAAGCGCACCGCGCCGCGTGAAGCGCCGGCTACGACAGCCGCCGGCAACGGCCCGTTCGAGGTGGACGAAGAGCGCTTCCAGATTCGCTACCACGGCCACTCGCTGGCCCTGACCCGCCACGAATTCCGCCTGCTGCAAACGCTGCTGGCGCGCCCCGAACGGGTCTTCAGCCGCGAGCAGTTGCTCGATGCGCTGGGCGTCGCCGCCGACGCCGGCTACGAGCGCAACGTCGACAGCCACATCAAGAGCCTGCGCGCCAAGCTGCGCCAGGTCGTCCCCGCCGCCGAACCGATCCAGACCCATCGCGGCCTGGGCTACAGCTACGCGCCGGACAAGAGCTGATGCGCCTGTCGCTGCGGATCTTCCTGGTCTACTTCTTCTTCGTCGGGCTGACCGGCTGGTTCGTCCTGCGCACGGTTATGGACGAGATTCGCCCCGGCGTGCGCCAGTCCAGCGAAGAGACGCTGGTGGATACCGCCAACCTGCTGGCCGAGATTCTCCAGGCCGACGTGAAGAGTGGCACCCTCGACCAGAGCCGGCTGCCCGACATGCTCCGCGCCTACGGCGCGCGCAGCCCGCGGGCCGACATCTGGGGCGTGAACAAGACGGCGGTGAACCACCGCATCTACGTCACCGATGCGCGCGGCATCGTCCTGCTGGACTCCCTCGGCAAGGCGGTGGGCCAGGACTATTCGCGCTGGAATGACGTCTATCGGACGCTCAACGGCGAGTACGGTGCACGTTCCAGCCGCGAGTCGGCGGACGATCCGGAGTCCTCGGTGATGTACGTCGCCGCGCCGATCCGCGACGGCGAAAAGATCATCGGCGTGGTCTCGGTCTCCAAGCCCAACCGCACACTGCAGCCCTACATTGACCGTTCGCAGCGCCGGTTGGCGTGGCTCGGTGCCGGGCTGATCGTGCTCGGCCTGCTGGTGGGCGCGGGGCTGTCCTGGTGGCTGAGCCGCTCCCTGGATCGCCTGACCCGCTACGCCCAGGCGGTGAGCGAGGGCCGGCGCGCTGAGCTGCCGCGCTACCGCGGTGGCGAGATGGCGCAGCTGGCTGGCGCGGTGGAGCGCATGCGCGTGCAGCTGGAGGGCAAGGATTACGTCGAGCGCTACGTGCATACCCTGACCCACGAATTGAAGAGCCCGCTGGCGGCGATTCGCGGAGCGGCGGAACTGCTCGAAGGCGAGATGCCTGCCGAGCAGCGTGCGCGCTTCGTCGGCAACATCGCCGGGGAGAGTGAGCGCCTGCAACAACTGATCGAGCGCCTGCTGAACCTCGCCCAGGTGGAGCAGCGCCAGGGACTGGAGGAGCATGTGCCGGTGGCGTTGCACGAGCTGGCGAATGAGCTGATCGACGAGCGCATGGCCCGTGTGCAGGGCGTGCAGCTGGAGAACGCGATTCCCCAGCAGGCATGCGTGGTGGGCGAGCGTTTCCTGCTGCGCCAGGCGCTGGGCAACCTGCTGGACAATGCGCTGGATTTCACCCCGGCCGGTGGCGTGATTCGCTTCGATGCGCAGCCTGACGGCGAAGGCTGGCGTGTGGAGTTGTGCAACCAGGGCGAAGCGATTCCGGAGTTCGCCCTGCCGCGTCTGACCGAGCGTTTCTACTCGCTGCCGCGCCCGCTGAGTGGACGCAAGAGCACTGGCCTGGGCCTCAACTTCGTCGCCGAGGTGGCTGCGCTGCATGGCGGTGAGCTGAGCGTCGAGAACATCGAGGGTGGTGTGCGCGCGAGTCTTTCGTTGCCGCAGGGGTAGAACATCGGCAAGGATCGCCCGCGTCGGGAAGTTCGACGCGTCCTGCAGGGGCGCCCCATGGGCGTGATCGCGGGCATGGCCCGCTCCTACAGGTCGCGCCGCCGCCACATAAAACCCACACAGTCTCCACACTCCGCCCCGAGCGTTCCCACGCGCGGGCCCCAGGCTTGCTCCGTCGTCCACCTACGGAGAAGCCTTCGATGAATCGCCACCTCGGCATCAAGCTCGGCGCCATTGCGCTGCTGATCGTCCTCTTGCTGATACCCCTGCTGATGATCGACGGCCTCGTCGACGAGCGTCAGAACTACCGCGACGAAGTCCTTCAGGACATCGCCCGCAGCGCCAGCTACAGCCAGCAGCTCACCGGCCCGCTGGTGGTCGTGCCCTACACCCGCACCATCCGTGGCTGGCGCCTGGACAAGGCGAGCCAGCAGCGCGTGCTGCAGGAGCGCGAGGTGCGCGGGCGGCTGTACTTCCTGCCGGAAGTCTTCAGCCTCGATGGGCAGATGCGCACCGAGCTGCGCCATCGCGGCATCTACGAGGCGCGCCTGTTCCATGCCGAGAGCCAGGTCAGCGGCAGCTTCGTTCTGCCGGCCAACTACGGCATCACCAGCGACCTGGGCAGCTACCGTTTCGACGACCCGCTGCTGGCGGTGGGCATCAGCGACGTGCGCGGCATCGAGAACGCACCGAAGCTGAAAGTCGGTGACGAACTGCGCGACTTCCAGCCGGGCACCCAGAGCCAGTTCCTCGGCAACGGCGTGCATGCGGTGTTGCCACTCAAGGCCAGCGATCACGAGCAGCGCTTCGACTACGCCTTCGAACTGTCGCTGCTGGGCAGCAGCCGCCTGGACATCACCCCGGTCGGCCGCGACAGCCAGGTCAACCTGGTCTCGGACTGGCCGCACCCCAGCTTCGGCGGCGAGTTCCTGCCCACCGAACGCAGCGTCACCGACCAGGGCTTCAGCGCACGCTGGCGCACCAGCTTCTTCGCCACCAACCTGGAGGACCAGCTGCGTGCCTGCACCGCGCCGGCCCAGGCCGATGTCGCCCGTGCGGTCGAAGCGGTCGACCCGGATGCCTCCCATGCCAGCTCGGCGGAGTGCAGCGAGTTCGGCCAGCACCGCTTCGGCGTGGCGCTGGTGGACCCGGTGGACCAGTACCTGAAGACCGACCGCGCGGTGAAGTACGCGCTGCTGTTCACCGTCCTCACCTTCGCTGGCTTCTTCCTCTTCGAAGTGCTCAAGCGCCTGTCGGTGCACCCGATCCAGTACGCCCTGGTGGGCATGGCGCTGGCGCTGTTCTACCTGCTGCTGCTGTCGCTCTCCGAGCATGTCGGCTTCGAGCTGGCCTACCTGCTGTCCGCTGGCGCGTGTGTCGGGCTGATCGGCTTCTACCTCTGCCACGTGCTGCGCAGCCTGTGGCGCGGAGCCGGGTTCAGCCTCGGGCTGGCCGGGCTCTACGGGATGCTCTACGCGCTGCTCAGCGCCGAGGACTACGCGTTGCTGATGGGTTCGCTGCTGCTGTTCGGCGTGCTCGGTGGCGTGATGGTGCTGACCCGTCAACTGGACTGGTACGGCATCGGCAAGCCCCGCGCAGACGACCTGGAATTTTCCCTGGAAGACGTGCGCGTGCAGCGCTGAGGAGAAGACAAATGCCCAACCTGATGCGTTTTTCCCTGTGTCTGTTCGCCGGCCTGCTGGTCAGTGGCCTGTGCCTGCCGGTGCTGATGCTGCTCGGCCGCTTCGACTGGATCGCCCTGCTGGTGGCCACCGGCAAGCCCCTGGCGCACCTCGCGCTCTTGCTGCCGGGCGAGCTGTGGACGCAACTCACCGGCGTCGAGGACGCGGCGAACAATCCCCATGTGCGCTCCTTCCTGGAGATGTGCATGGGCGTGGCACAGCTCGGCCTGCTGCTGGCGTTGCCGATCTACCGACTGGGGAAGAAGTGATGAGTGCCTGGAGCGGATTGCGCGAGGAGCGCGAAGTGGGCCGGCGGCTGGCGCGGCAGATCGCCGGGTTGTTCGAGCAGGGGCTAAAGCGGCGAGTGGTGCGCGATGAGCGGTTTGAGCGCAGGGTAGTGCGGAGGTCGGTAGCTCACCGTGGTTTCTGGCGCGGAGCCTTCCCCCTCACCCCAACCCTCTCCCAGAGGGAGAGGGGGCTGGGGGGCGCCGGCTGGCGAGTGTGGCCTGCGCCTGAAAGCTCGATTAGCCGGAGCTGGCGTTGTTCTCTGTAGCGGCGAGCGTCAGCCCGGCACCGTCGCCTGCATCGACGGCCGCTGTCTGATCTCGGCGAACCACCGGGCCAGCTGTGGGTGGTCGGCGCGCCAGTCCCAGTGCGGCTGGCGGAAGTCCAGGTAGCCCAGGGCGCAGGCCACGCCGATGGCGGCAATGTCGAAGCGCCCGGCCAGTTCGGCGTGGGCCGGGCCATCGAAGTAGGCGAGGGTGCGGACGATCTTCAGCTGCTGGTTGTCCAGCCACTGGTCCCAGTGTTTTTCCTGCGGGCGCATGGCGGTTTCGTAGCGGATCAGCACGGCCGCATCGAGCACCGCATCGGCCAGCGAGGCGAGGGTGAGGCGACGCCAGCGCGCTGCGCCTTCGCGGGGAATCAGCGGCTCGCCGGTGTGCTGCTGGTCGAGGTATTCGAGGATCACCCGGCTGTCGTGCAGGCTCTGGCCATCGGCCAAGTGCAGGGCGGGAATCTTGCCGGCAGGGTTGTCGTGCAGCACGCCGGCGTCCGGCGCGATAGGCGTGTGGACGGCGGCGTACAGCTCCACAGATTCGACCTGGCCGGTCTCGTGCAGCAGGACCATGACCTTGCGCACGAAGGGCGAAGCGGCGGCGTGGAACAGGACGGGGCGGGTACTCATCGACAGCAACTCCTGGGGTTCGGTCATCGGTTCAATCGCGGATCAGCACCAGGCGATCGGTGCCGGATTCGGCGCCCCACACTTCGCCGGGGCGGCCAAGCAGCTGGCGGACGTTGGCGTTTGCGTGGTCGCTGGGGAAGGCCGTGAACTTCTCGCTCTGCGGGTCGAAGCGCAGCAGCGCATTGGCGGAAAAATCGCTCAGCCATACCTGGTCCATGGCATCGACGTAGACCGCATAAGGCTGCGGATGATCGCCCGGCAGCTTCCAGGTTTTCCACTGGTTGTCGCTGGGATCGAAGCGCGCGAGGCTCCCGGCGTTCCACTGGCTGACCCAGAGTCGCCCCACGGAATCTGCCCAGAGCCGGCGCGGGCCGCCGTCCTTGTTTGGCGTATCGAAGGGGGTGGCGCTCCCTTCGATGCCGTCGATCTGGCCGATGTAGTTGCCCGCCAGCGAGGCGTACCAGAGGCCGCCATCCGGAGCCACTGCGATGCCGTACGGGCCCTTGCCGCGTGGCGCCGGCCAGACCTTCAGGTCGCGGCTGTCCGGGTCGAGACGACCGTAGAAACCGTTCTGCCCGGTGAACCACAGCACGCCGTCGTCATCGAATACCGCAGTGTTGAGGTTGGCGTTGGCCGCCTCCTTGGGCAGCGGGATGACTTCCACCCCCAGGCGCTGCGCATCCACATGGACGATGGCGTTCTGGCCGCTGTCGGTGATCCAGGCGTCGCCGTCGCCATCGGCAATCACGCCGTGGGGGCTGGAACCCTTGCCCAGGCTGATCTGTTCGGTCTGCCCGGTCTGCGGATCGAGCCGGCCGAGCACGCCGAGCTTCTGCGCGGTGTACCAGACCTTGCCGTCCTCGGTGGGCGCTACATCGTGCGGGCCGGAGCCCTTGGGCAGGTCGAAGTACTTCACCTCGGCGGCATGGGCGCCGGTGGCCAGCAGCAGGCCGGTCAGGAGCAGGCTGCTCAGGGGACGGGACAGGACGCGAAGCATGGGGCTCTCCTTGGCAGGGTCCGGAATCAGGTGAGACTGTACGCCGGTCAGTGTGGCCGACGAAACGAAGGAGAAGGGCTTGTGACGACGATTTCCGTACGCGGGGCGGCCTGCCGCCAGGGTTCGCCGGTGAACGACGATGCCATCGGCTACACCGCGCAGGCGGCCTGGGTGCTGGATGGTGCGACCAGTCTCGGGCAGGGGCTGGTGGGTGGCGAGAGTGACGCGCGCTGGCTTGCGCAGAGCGCCAATGCGCACCTGCAGCGCTTGCTGGAGGAGCAGCCGTATCGACCGACCGACGAGCTGCTGGCGCAATTGCAGGCGGGCATCGCTGCGGATTTCCAGCGTGACTCCGGCGTGGCCGTGAGCCTGGATCTCAACCTGCCCACCGCTTGCCTGAGCCTGCTGCGGGGGCTGGGCGACGGCTCGCTGGAGTTGCTCAATCTCTGCGATACCTGCATCCACCTGGCCTGGGACGATGGCCGCGTCGAGAGCTTCGGCGACACGCCGCTGGAAGAGATCGATCGCCAGTCGGTTCAGCGCCTGCTGGCGCTGCGCAAGGCGAATCCGGACTGGAGCCATGCGCAACTCTGGCAGGCCAGTCGCGAATGGGTGCGGCGCAACCGTGCGCTGGCCAACACGCCGGAAGGCTACTGGTGCCTCGACCCGAGCGAGCGCTGGATTCCCCACGTGCAACGCCGGGTGCTCGACCCTGCGGGGCTGAAGGCGTTCATGCTGGTCACCGATGGCTTCGACCGGTTACTGGATTTCCGTCGCTACGATCTGGATGCGCTGTTCGCAGCATTGCCTGAGCGGGGCGTAGAGGCGCTGATCGATGAACTGCGCGCGCTGGAAAGCGCCGATGACCAGGCGCTGGATTATCCGCGTCTGAAGATCCATGACGATGCGAGCGTGGTCTGGGGAGAAGTGGTGCGTTGAGCAGGGCCCGCGTTGCGCGGGCCACCGGGAGCGTAGGGCGAATAACCTGGAACAGGTTATCCGCCGTTGTGCCGGCGGATAACGCTGGCGCGTTATGCGCCCTACGGGTGCCTGTGGCGCTGCGTGGGCGTCAGAACTTGTAGTTGACGCTGGCAACCACGTTGCGACGGTCGCCGTAGTAGCAGTAGAAGCCGTCGCAGGTGGAGATGTATTCCTTGTCGAATACGTTGTTGGCGTTCAGCGCGACGTTCAGGCCGTTGAGGCTGTTGTCGAGGCGGCCGAGGTCGTAGTGCACCGCAGCGTCATAGAGGGTGTAGGAGCCGGTGTCGCCGTCAGACTTGTCGCGCACGTAGCCCATGCTGCCGATGGCGATGTTGTGGGTCTCGCCGACGTAGCGGGTGCCGAAGCCCAGGCCGAAACCGTCGAGCAGACCGTCATGCCAGGTATAGTCGGCCCACAGCGAGGCCTGGTTTTCCGGGGTGAGCGGCAGCGGACGGTTCTTGTCCAGCGGATTGGCGACCTTGGTCATCTTGCTGTTGGCATAGGTGTAGGCGGCGGTCACCTTGAGGTTCTCGTTGACGTTGCCGACGGCCTCCAGTTCGAAGCCGCGGACCTGCGCTTCACCCACCGGGCGGCTGATGAAGTCGCTGCCGGTGAGGACGATGTTCTTGCGGGTCAGGTCGTAGACGGCGGCGCTGAGCATCAGGTCGGTGCCCACTGGCTGGTATTTCACGCCCAGTTCGTACTGCTTGCCGGTGCTCGGCTCGAAGGCCGCGCCGTTGGTGCCACCGGCTTCGGTCTGGAACGACTCGGCATAGGACACGTAGGGCGCCACGCCATTGTCGAACACGTAGCTGAGTGCCGCGTTGCCGCTGAAATTGCTGTCGCGGCGGGTATCGGTAGCGCCATCGGCGTTATAGAACTTCGAACCGGTGTGGGCCCAGTCCTGGCGTCCGCCGAGGGTCAGGCGCCAGTTGTCGAGGGCGATCTGGTCCTGCGCGTACAGGCCGGTATCGCGCATCTTCTGGTTGTAGTCGTTGTACGCGGTGTAGACGACGTTGCTGAAGTCCTGGCCGTAGATCGGCTTGCTGATGTTGCTGGTCGGCGCGGCGCCGTACAGCCACTTGTAGTTGGTGTTGGCGCGCTGGTGATCCAGGCCCAGCAGCAGGGTGTGCTTGAGCGGGCCGGTGGAAAAGTCGGCCTGCAGATTGTTGTCGATGGCGAACTGGCTGATGTCTTCGTCGACCACGTTGGCGCCACGGGACAGGGTGCCGTCGTCGGCCACCGAGGTCGCGCTGCCGCCGGCGGTGATGCCCTGGAAGGACAGGTCGCTCTTGGTGTAGCGCAGGTTCTGACGGAACTGCCAGACGTCGTTGATGCGGTGCTCGAAGGCGTAGCCCAGGGCGTAGTAGGTCTTGTCGTAGAACTCCCAGTCCGGGTCACCGAGGTTCTCGTGGTACTTCACCTCGCCTGCCGGGGTGGACAGCTTGGTGCCCTGCAGCGGCAGGAACTGGCTGGTGATGCCGGTGTCGTCGCGGTTGAACTGGGAGAGGAAGGTCAGCTTGGTGTCTTCGTCGAAGTTCCAGGTCAGGCTTGGGGCAATGTTGTAGCGCTTGTTGTCGACGTGATCGACCTGAGTGTTGCTGTCGCGCACCACACCGCTGACGCGGTAGAGCAGGTTGCCGGCATCGTCGACCTTGCCGGTGCTGTCGAAGGAAATCTGCTTGTGCTCGTAGCTGCCGACCTGCAGTTGCACTTCATGGCTGCTCTCGGCCTCGGGGCGGCGGCTGGTCATGTCCAGCAGGCCGCCGGGCGGGGTCTGGCCGTAAAGCGAGGACGCCGGACCGCGCAGCAGGGCGACGCGCTCCAGGTCCCAGGTTTCCAGCTTTGGCATCACGTAGGAGCCCTTGGGCAGCGGCAGGCCGTCGAGGAACTGGGTCGGTTCGAAGCCGCGCACCTTCAGCCATTCGGCGCGGGTGTCGTTGCCGTAGCTGCTGGCGATCACGCCGGGCATGTAGCGTACCGCGTCGTCCAGGCTCTGCACGTTGCGGTCCTGCATCTGCTCGCGGGTGGCGACGGAGATGGAACGCGGGGCTTCCAGCAGCGGGGTGTCGGTCTTGGTGCCGGCGCGGGTGCGGGTGGCAAGGTAGCCGACGGTCGGGCCGTCCGGGTCTTCCTGGGTGCCGCTGATGGTAGTGGCCGACATCGACAGGGTGTCGCTGGGCACCGGGCGCAGGCTGTAGCTGCCCGATTCGCTTTCCACCAGTTCCAGCCCGCTGCCCTGCAGCGCCTGGCGCAGCGCGCCGGCGGCATCGTAGCGACCCTGCACGGCGTGTGCGCTGCGGCCCTGGGCCAGCGCCGGGTCGAGGCTCAGCGACAGGCCGGCTTCGGCGGCGATGCGGTTGAGGGTGCTGGCGAGCGGGCCGGCGGGTACCTGGTAGTCACGCACGGCTTCGGCGGCGACGGCCGAAGAGGTGGCCAGCAGGATAGCGGTGGCCAGCAGGCAGGGGCGGAGCGACAGTTCGAACGGGCGGCGCATTGAAAACGACTCCTGAATGAAAACGTTTCTCGATGCCTCCTTGCCGGACGAGAATTGAAAAGTGATAGGGCTGGGTGAAAATAATTTTGCGGATTGAACCCCCTCAGTTCGGCAGGTTCTTTCTGGGCCGGTCCTGATCTGATCGTCCGAGCTGGGCTTCTCTCTCCCTAACCCTCTCCCTTCAGGGCGAGGGCGGGGGAGAGGGCCGCGGCCGCGCAGGATTTCCGTGAGGGCACGGGCTTTCTCAGCCGCGCGGCACCACGCGCGACCACCACTGGCCGTGCTTCTCTATGCGCACCGGCAGCGTCGGCTCCAGCGAGCTGAGCGCCAGGTCGATGTTCTTCAGCGGGAAGCTGCCGGTGATGCGCAGGTTCGCCAGCGCCGGATCCACCGCCAGGTAGCCGGGGCTGTAGCGCGCCAGCTGGTCGATCAGCTCGCCCAGGCGGACGTTGTCCACCACCAGCATGCCGTGGGTCCAGGCATCGGCAGTGGCGCTGTTGGCCTCTAGCGCGCCGAATCCATCGGCGCGCACACGCACCTGCTGGCCCTGGTTGACCACGCGTTCATCCGGCAGTCGCTCCGGGCGTGCGGCCACGGCGGACTGCAGGACGCTCAGCAAGGTGCTGTCGCTGTCGTCGCGCTCCACCAGGAAGCGCGTGCCGAGGGCGCGCAGGCGGCCTTCGTCGGTTTCGACGATGAACGGGCGGCTGTCGCCGTGGGCGGTCTCCACCAGGATTTCGCCGCTGAGCAGGACAATGCGCCGCTGCTCGGCGTCAAAGCGCACATCGACGGCGGTGCGGCTGTTGAGCACCAGCCGGGTGTTGTCCGGCAGGCGCAGTTCGCGTTGCTCGCCGGTGGCTGTCACCAGGTCGGAGAAGGCATAGCGCACCGGCGTGTAGCGGTTGCCGACACCCAGCGCCAGCGCGCCGACCAGCAGCAACGACAAGCCGGTGCCGGCCAGGCGACGGACCTTGCGCCGGGATTCGCCCGGCGAGCGCAGCAAGGCGTTGCGTGCCGCCTTGGGCGCGGCGCCGGCGAGGCTGCGGTCGAGCATGCCCAGCTGGCTCCAGGCGCGGGCGTGTTCGCTGTGGGCCGAGTGCCAGCGGGCAAAAGCGGCTTCATCGTCCGGACGCGATTCGCCGGAGCCCAGGCGCAGCTGCCAGCTGATCGCCTCGTCCAGTATCTGCAGGGAAACCGGTCCCTTCACGTCGGCTCGCCGTACAGCGCGATGTAGCACTGGCGCAGGCCCTGGGCGATGTACTGGCGCACGCGCGGTACGGAAACGCCCAGTTGCTCGGCGATTTCGGCGTGGCCCAGGCCGTCCAGGCGGTTGAGCAGGAAGGCGCTGCGCGCGCGGGTGGACAGCTTGCCCAGCAGACGGTCGATCTCGCGCAGGTCGGCGAGGATCAGGCAGTGGTCTTCGGCGGAGGGCTGCACTGCTTCGGGCAGGCATTTCAGTTCGTCGAGGTAGGCCTGTTCCAGCGCCACGCGGCGCCAGTGGTCCACCAGCAGGCCCTTGGCGACGGTCACCAGGAAGGCGCGCGGTTCGCGCAGGGAGGGCAGCTCGCGACGGCCGAGCACGCGAACGAAGGTGTCCTGGCTCAGGTCTTCGGCGCGCTGCGGACAGCCCAGACTGCGATTCAGCCAGGCAGTCAGCCAGTCGCGGTGATCGCGATACAAGGCGCCAACGAGTTCGCCGCTACCCATCTGGATGGCCGACAAGCTACTCCCCCAATGATCTCGAATGGGATCAAGTTAAAAAACGATAACCATTCGCAAATGATCGCAAAGTGCAGTCATGCGCGCAATTGGCACCCGTCGGCTTTTGCTGCCGGTCGCCCGCTTTTCGGCGTCGTTCTACAATCGGACGACCCTTTTCGCGGAAAGCCTCGCCATGTCCGACCCTGTGCTGATCATCGGTTCCTTCCTCTCGCCCTATGTGCGCAAGGCGCTGGTCCTGCTGGAAATGAAGGGCGTCGATTACCGCGTCGACTCCGTCGTGCCGTTCTTCGGCAACGAGGCCTTCGAGCGCCTCAGCCCGCTTCGCCAAGTGCCGGTGCTGGTGGACGGCGAGCTGGTGCTGAACGACTCCTCGGTGATCTGCCAGTACCTGGAAGAGCGTTATCCACAGCCGGCGCTCTACCCGGCGGATATCGCCGATCGCGCCCGTGCGCGCTGGATCGAGGAATTCGCCGACAGCCGCATGGGCCAGGTGTTGATCTGGCAGCTGTTCGACCAGTTGGTGATCGGTCGCGGCGTGTGGGGCCGTGAGCCGGACGCCGCCGTGTTGGAGAAGACCTACCAGCACGACCTGCCGGCAGTATTCGATTATCTGGAGGCGCAGTTGCCGGAGAACGGCTGGTTGTTCGGTGAGCTGTCCATCGCCGACATCAGCGTCGCCTGCTTCATGCGCAACGCGCAGTTCGCCCGCTACGAGCTGGATGCCCGGCGCTGGCCGAAACTGGCGGCCATGCTTGCCGCGGCCTTCGCGCTGCCGGCGTTCCAGAAGCTCAACCAGTTCGAACGCGCCATCGCCCGCACGCCCATCGCCCAGCAGCGCGAGGCGCTGATTGCCGCCGGCGCGCCGGTCAGTGAAGTCAGCCATATGCGCGAACAGCCGGTGCGCGGGCCGATGAGCCGCAGCTGATCAGGCCTGCTGCAGAAAGCTCCAGAGTCGTTGCGCGACCGGGCCGTGGGCGCGGTCGCGCAGGCGCGCGGCGACCAGCTCCTCGCGACGGCCGGGCAGGTGGGGGCCGCTGAGATCGCGCAGGCGACCGTCGGCCAGCTCCTCGGCAATCAGGTGGCGCGGCAGATGGCCCCAGGCGAGGCCGTGCAGCAACAGCTCCTTCTTCATCGCCTGGTCCGGCACCGTGCATTGCGGCGCACCTTCCAGGGTGAAGAAGTCCACCGGCGGCGAGTGCCGGGCGCTGTCGCGCATCACGCACTGGGTGAGCGAACGCAGGTGCTCCGGGCGGAGGTCCGTGATGTCCGTCAGCAGCCCCGGCGCTATCACCGGGATGAAGTCCACTTCGCCCAGGTCCAGCCACTCCAGGCGTGGGTCGGCCTTGTCCACGCGGTGCAGGACCAATTCGGCCTCGCCATCGAGCAGCCGCTCCAGTGGCCCGCTGACGCTTTCGAAGTACAGCTGCAGCCGCGTGCGGGGTTGCGTGGCGAAGAAGCGTGCAAGCTTTTCCAGCAGGGCGGGGCGCGGGCAGAAGTCGCCGAGCACCACCCGTAGTTCGCTTTCTTCACCGGCTGCCAGGTGCGCAGCGTGGTCGCGCAGGCTGCCCAGCTCGCGCAGCAGGCCTCGGGCGCGGCGGTGGAAGGATTCGCCGGCGGCGGTCAGCGCGACGCGGTAGCCGCTGCGGTCCAGCAGCTCGAAGCCGAGCTGGCGTTCCAGGCGGGCCACGGCGGCGAAAACCGCCGGGTGAGAACGATGCAATTGCTGGGCGGCGGCCTGGAAGCCGCCGGCTTCGACCACCGCGTCGAAGCACTGCAGGTCGTGCAGGGTGAAGTCGTGCATGTCAGCTTTCCTGACAGAGATCGTCAGGTCTTTGTAATTTCTTCCAGAGCGCGCTGCAACTAGCCTCGTCTCAACCCCACTTGAGGAGAGGCTGCCATGAGCCCGCTGCACTATCTGACTACCCGCGACAACGCCCGCATCGCCTATCGCCTGGACGGCCCCGCCGAATGCCCCCTGCTGGTGCTGTCCAACTCCATCGGCACCGACCTGCACATGTGGGACGGGCAGGTCGCTGCGTTGAGCGAACACTTCCGCGTGTTGCGCTACGACGCTCGCGGGCACGGCGCCTCCAGCGTTCCCGCTGGTCCCTATTCACTGGCGCGGTTGGGAGAAGACGTGATCGAGCTGCTCGATTCGCTCGGCGTTCAGCGTGCGCATTTCCTCGGCCTTTCCCTCGGCGGTTTCGTCGGCCAGTGGCTGGCGCTGAATGCTCCGCAGCGCATCGGGCGACTGGTGCTGGCGAACACCTCCGCCTGGCTCGGGCCGCAGGATCAGTGGGATGAGCGCATCGCCGAGGTACTGGCGGCGGAGGATATGCAGGGCACTGCGGCGACCTTCCTCGCCAACTGGTTCCCGGCAGCCTGGCTGGATTCGCGGCGGCCGGAGGTGGAGCCGTTCCGTGCCACGCTGCTGGCGACCAACCGACATGGGCTGGCCGGCTCCTTTGCTGCTGTGCAGGAAACCGATCTGCGCAGCGCCTTGCGTGACGTGCGCCTGCCCATGCTGGTGATCGCCGGTCAGTTCGACACGGTGACCGCCGCGGACCACAGCGAGCTGATAGCCCGGGCGATCCCCGGCGCGCGCCTGTTCACGCTGCCGGCGGTGCACCTGTCGAACATCGAGTTTCCCCGCGAGTTCGAAGGGGCGGTGCTGGATTTCCTGCTGGCGCCCTGAACGAACAAGGCCGCCCGAGGACGGCCTTGTCGTTTGTCCACAAGCATCAGTGATGTGCAGCATCCACCGCGATGGGCTCGCCGGAGACGTCCGCGTAGCGGCGCTTGCGATCGGCCAGGGTGTAGTGGATCAGCGCGCCGAGGCCGGCGCCGAAGAACCAGGAGAACTGCGACAGCGCATCGAACGCCGGAATCAGTGCCAGCACGATGGCGATCAGCGCTGCCGGGACGAACGCCGCCACGGCGCGCAGGTTCACGCCGCCGCTGTAGTGGTAGCTGGCGTCGCGGCTCTCGCTGTACAGCTCGGGCAGGTTCACCCGGCTGCGGCGCACCAGGTAGTAGTCGGTGACGATGATCCCGTACAGCGGGCCGAGCAGCGCGCCCAGGCCGCCGAGGAAATACACGATCACCGCCGGGCTGTTGTACAGGTGCCAGGGCAGGATCAGCACCGCGATGGTGGCGCTGAGCAGGCCGGCGCGCCGGAAGTTCAGCAGGTTCGGCGCGAGGTTGGTGAGCACGTAGGCCGGGGCGACGAAGTTGGCCATGATATTCACCGCCACGGTGACGATCAGGAAGGCCAGGCAGGCCAGCACCAGGCCGAAGGTGTTGGGGATCGCGGCGACGATTTCCGTGGGGTTCTGCACGAGCTTGCCGTCGATGCTGAACTGCGCGCCGGCCAGCACCACGGCGATCAGCGCGAAGCCCAGCATGTTCACCGGCAGGCCCCAGAAGTTGCCGACGCTGATGGTGCGGCGGTCCGGGCAGTTGCGGGTGAAATCGCAGAAATTCAGGATCATGGTGCCGTACAGCGAGACCCACAGCGCGGCGGCGCCCAGGACTTTCAGCCACATGGCCGAGCCGGTCGGCGCGTTGCCGCTGGACCAGGAGATCGACAGGCCGGCGCGCCAGTACATCCAGCCGGCGAGGCTGGCGAAGGCCACCAGAATGATCGGGCCGGCGAAGGATTCGTAGCGGCGCACCATCTCCATGCCGTAGGCGAAGATCACCAGCTGCACGCACCAGATGCCGAGGAAGGTGATCCAGCCGAGGGTCGACAGGCCGAGAATCGAGTCCTGGTCGTAGGCCGCAAGGCTCGGCGCGATGGCGCTCAGCAGCACGCGCAGGACCACCGAGGCGAGGTAGGTCTGGATGCCGAACCAGGCGATGGCGATCACCGCGCGGATCAGCGCGGGCACCTGCGCGCCGTGGATGCCGAAGCTGATGCGGCACATCACCGGATAGGGCAGGCCGGTCTTCTGGCCCATGTAGCCGGACAGGTTCATCAGGCCGTAGATCACCAGCGCGCCGAGGGCGAAGGCGGCGAGGATCTGCGCGCCGCTCATGCCCAGCGCGAAGAGGCCGATGGCGAAGGAATAGTTGGCGATGTTGTGTACATCGTTGGTCCACAGCGCGAACAGGCTGTAGCGCCCCCAGTTGCGGCCGGCGGCCCTGGTCGGGGCCAGGTCGGCGCTGTACAGGCGCGGGCTCAGGGTTGGCGCGGCAGTCTTCGCGCAGGCCGCGCCATCGACAGGTTGGATAGGGGAAACGCCGGACAGGTGGGTAGGGCTGGAGTTCATGGGCTGCTCGGTTTGTATGCACGGCTTTTTGTGGTTTGTGTGCAAAGCCAATTCCATGCCAGTGCAACGCTCTGCCGCCTTCCAGACCCCGCTGCAGGCAGCTTCGAATCCCGCTTGAGCCCTTTATTGGTGCGGTCTTGGTGGCTGTCCAGATGGTCAGGAAATTAAATTCCCATAGCAATCATTGACTTGCGAGTCAGGTTGGTTGTGATTCTCGGATGTGCGGGGTGGGGATTTTGTACACAATAATTGTGCACATGCGTTACGTGTCCGATTCCCTGTGGTCGGAATGCCTCGCGGGGGCGTCCACCATTGGCTGGGCGTAGTGTCGATTCCCGATCAGCAGCCATAAAAAAACCGCCCCGGAGGGCGGTTTCTTCAACGCTTGGCGATGTTCTTACAGACCGTTCTTGGCCTTGAACTCGCGGCGGCGGCGGTGCAGGACCGGCTCGGTGTAGCCGTTGGGCTGCTTGGCACCTTCGAGGACCAGTTCCAGTGCAGCCTGGAACGCCACGTTGTCGTCGAAGTTCGGCGCCATCGCGCGGTACTGGGCGTCACCGGCGTTCTGGCGATCCACCACCGACGCCATGCGCTTGAGGCTTTCCAGCACCTGCTCCTGGGTGACCACGCCGTGGCGCAGCCAGTTGGCCAGCAGCTGGCTGGAGATACGCAGGGTGGCGCGGTCTTCCATCAGGCCGACGTCGTTGATGTCCGGCACCTTGGAGCAGCCGACGCCCTGGTCGATCCAGCGAACCACGTAGCCGAGGATGCCCTGGGCGTTGTTGTCCAGCTCGTTCTTGATCTCTTCCGCGCTCCAGTTGGTGTTGGCGCTAAGCGGAATGGTCAGGATGTCGTCCACCGAAGCCGGCGCGCGCTTGGCCAGTTCGGCCTGACGGGCGAACACGTCGACCTTGTGGTAGTGCAGCGCATGCAGGGTGGCGGCGGTCGGCGACGGAACCCAGGCGGTGTTGGCGCCGGCCAGCGGGTGAGCGATCTTCTGCTCGAGCATGGCGGCCATCAGGTCGGGCATGGCCCACATGCCCTTGCCGATCTGGGCCTTGCCCTGCAGGCCGGTGGCCAGGCCGACGTCGACGTTGTTGTTTTCGTAGGAACCGATCCACTTCTCGGTCTTCATGGCGCCCTTGCGCACCATGGCGCCGGCTTCCATGGAGGTGTGGATTTCGTCACCGGTGCGGTCGAGGAAGCCGGTGTTGATGAACACCACGCGCTCGGCGGCGGCCTTGATGCAGGCCTTCAGGTTGACGGTGGTGCGGCGCTCTTCGTCCATGATGCCGACTTTCAGCGTGTTGCGCGGCAGGCCCAGCAGGTCCTCGACGCGGCTGAAGATCTCGGCGGCGAAGGCGACTTCTTCCGGGCCGTGCATCTTCGGCTTCACGATGTACACGCTGCCGGTGCGGCTGTTCTTGCGGGTCGCGCTGCCGTTCAGGTTGTGAATGGCGATCAGGCTGGTGAACAGGCCGTCCTGGATACCTTCGGGCACTTCGTTGCCCTGGGCGTCGAGGATCGCCGGGTTGGTCATCAGGTGGCCAACGTTACGCACGAACAGCAGGGAGCGGCCATGCAGGCTCAGCTCGGAACCGTCGGCCCTGGTGTAGACGCGGTCGGGGTTCATGGTACGGGTGAAGGTGCTGCCGCCCTTGGAAACCTGCTCGGCGAGGTCGCCTTTCATCAGGCCCAGCCAGTTGCGGTAGACCACGACCTTGTCGTCGGCGTCGACGGCGGCCACGGAGTCTTCGCAGTCCATGATGGTGGTCAGCGCGGACTCCATCAGGACGTCTTTCACGCCAGCGGCATCGGTCTGGCCGATCGGGCTGGTCGGGTCGATCTGGATTTCGAAGTGCAGGCCGTTGTGCTTGAGCAGCACGGCCTTCGGCTTGGCGGCTTCGCCCTGGAAGGCGAGGAACTGGGCGGCGTTCTTCAGGCCGGTCTCGCTGCCGTTCTTCAGGGTCACGGCCAGTGCGCCGTTCTTCACGACGTAGGCGGTGGCGTCGACGTGGGAGCCGGATTCCAGTGCGGCGGCTTCGTCGAGGAAGGCGCGGGCGAAGGCGATCACCTTGTCACCGCGGACCTTGTTGTAGCCCTTGCCCTTCTCGGCGCCGTTCTCTTCGCTGATCGCGTCGGTGCCGTACAGTGCGTCGTACAGCGAGCCCCAGCGGGCGTTGGCGGCGTTCAGGGCGAAGCGCGCGTTCATCACCGGCACTACCAGCTGCGGGCCGGCCATGCGGGCGATTTCGTCGTCGACGTTCTGCGGGCTGGCCTGGAAGTCGGCCGGCTCGGGCAGCAGGTAACCGATTTCCTGCAGGAAGGCCTTGTAGGCGACCGCATCATGCGGCTTGCCGGCGCGGGCCTGGTGCCAGCCATCGACTTTCGCCTGGATGTCATCGCGCTTGGCGAGCAGGGCCTTGTTCTTGGGGGCCAGGTCGTTGATTACGGTTTCTACGCCCGCCCAGAACTTGCCGGACTCGATGCCGGTGCCGGGAATGGCTTCGTTGTTCACGAAGTCGAAAAGGACTTTGGCGACCTGCAGGCCACCGACTTGAACGCGTTCAGTCATTGCTTGCCTCACTCTGCTCAGGACCAGCTCTGGACACAGGCAAAACGCCTTGTAGTCCGAGCCGCGGAATACTACATGATGCCGTGGGAAAAATCAGTGGGCTAGCGTCGCGGTTAGACCAAAGTACGCATATCAGTCACGTAGCAGGTCTTATGTTCGCAAATATCATCTGGATTGTTCCAGATAAATCTTAAAACTGTACACGTATTACCCGGATGGGTACCTGTGGCAGCCCGTCGCAGCCGGCTAACCTCGCCGTGCCTATACTGCTTCTTCCCTCCTGGAGAATCCCGCATGTCCGTGACGCTTGCCACCCCCACCGATCTGGATGACCTGGTTCCGCTGTTTTCCGGCTACCTCGATTTCTACGAGGTGCCCGCGCCCCACGCGAGGATTCGCGAGTTTCTCGGGGCGCGCATCGGCAGCGGGCAGTCCACGGTATTCATCGCGCGCAGCATCGATGGGTTGGCGGTAGGCTTCGTGCAGCTGTACCCGTTCTTCGCTTCCCTGGCGCTGCAGGCGTCGTGGTTGATCAGTGACCTCTACGTGCTGCCCGCTGCGCGCCGCGATGGCTATGGCGAGGCGCTGATGAACGCCGCCCGCGCCCACGGCGAAGCCACCGGCGCCTGCGGCCTGATGCTGGAGACTGCGAAGACCAACCACGCTGGCCAGTCGCTGTACGAGCGCCTGGGCTACAAGCGGGACGACAAGTTCTACACCTATTGGCTGGACCTCACGGCCTAGCCCTTCGCGGAGACTGCTCATGGACCACCTCGTATTGACCGTCATCGCCCAGGACCAGCCCGGTCTGGTGGAGCGCGTGGCCAAATGCATCGCCGCCCACGGCGGCAACTGGCTGGAGAGCCGCATGTCGCGCATGGCCGGGCAGTTCGCCGGGATCCTTCGCGTAGCAGTGCCCGCCGAGGGCTATGACGAGCTGGTGGAAGGTCTGCAGGAGCTGAGCGAGCACGGCATCCGCGTGCTGCTGGCGGAGAGCGGCATCGAGCCGGCCTGCAACTGGAAGCCGATCCATCTCGACCTGGTGGGCAACGACCGCCCCGGCATCGTCCGCGATATCACCCAGCTGCTGGCCGAGCATGGCGTGAACCTGGAGAGCCTGACCACCGAGGTGCTCCCCGCGCCCATGAGCAGCGAGCCGCTGTTCCATGCCGAGGCGCTGCTGGCCGTGCCGCTGACCCTGCCGTTGGAAACCCTGCAGCAGAAGCTGGAAGAGCTGGCCGATGACCTGATGGTGGAGCTGAATTTCCACAGCGGGGAATGACGGCCTCACTCTGAGTACGATTCTTGTGGAAAAACCTGTGGGCTCTCTGTTGATGGATCGACAGAGGGCCCATTTTACATGGGCTTCACGCCAATCCGTTTATCCACTTCCTGCTTCGCGGCTGTGCACAGATTGCGGGGATCGCGCCGTGGGCATTTTGTTGATAAGTCTCTGCATCCCGCTATTACCGTGGCCTTGGGCGATGTGGTCAGTTTTCGTACAGATGGCGCGCGGCGAATAGGGCGCTGCGGGCCAGGCAACCGCTGTGCACAAATACACTGGAAGAATCTGTGGAGAAGCCGTTCATGAAACGCTGCAGGGCACGTTGGCTCTGGGTTTCATAGGGTTGTCCACTTTCTGAGCGGGCGGCTCTGCTCCATCCACACGAAGCGGGGATCAGCCTGTGGAAAAGCCGGGGGAATATTCATGCAGGCCAGAGCTTGCGGGGCTTCTGAGGTGTTGATCAATTCTTGATCAGGGGCCGGCTCGCGCCTGGAGAAAGGGGCGGTGTGAAACGCTTGGCAGGACGGCCTGTGGAAGATCTGGCCGTTATCCCCGCAATCGCGGGATAGAGCTGTGGACAATCTGCGGGTGACTGCCTGCAAGTCACGGCTGGCGTGGCTTCCAGGCAGTGGATCAATTAATGATCAGTCTCCGCGGGCGAGGCGGTACCAGATGTCCACGCTGTAGACGACCAGGCCTGCCCAGATGCAGCAGAGGGAAATCAGCCGTGTGGTGTCCAGATGTTCGCCGAACAGCAGGATCGCCTGCAGCAGCACCAGGGTCGGCGCCAGGTACTGCAGGAAGCCGAGGGTTGCATAAGGAAGGTGGCGTGCGGCGGCGTTGAAGCACACCAGCGGCACCAGGGTGATCGGGCCGGCGGCGGCGAGCCAGATGGCGTCCTTGGTGGTCCAGAAGTCCGCATGCACGCTCGGGCCATCGGCGAACAGCACGAGGTAGCCGATCGCCAGCGGCAGCAGGATCCAGGTTTCCACCACCAGCCCCGGCAGCGCGGCGACCGGCGCCTGCTTGCGGATCAGCCCGTAGAAGCCGAAGGTCAGCGCCAGCGCCAGGGATACCCAGGGCAGGCTGCCCAGTTGCCACAGCTGCTGCGCCACGCCCAGCGCGGCGAGGCCGACCGCGACCCACTGCAGCGGGCGCAGGCGTTCGCGCAGGATCACCAGGCCGAGCAATACGTTGATCAGCGGGTTGATGTAGTAGCCCAGGCTGGCCTCGATCATGTGGCCGTTGTTCACCGCCCAGACGTAGACCAGCCAGTTGCTGGCGATCAGCAGGCCGCTGGCAGTGAGCACCGCGATGCGCTTGGGGTTCTCGCGCAGCTCGCGCCACCAGCCGGGGTGTTTCCACACCAGCAGGAGCAGGGCGCCGAACACCGCCGACCAGATGGCCCGGTGGGTGATGATTTCCAGGGCGGGGATGCGTTCGAGCAGCTTGAAGTAGATCGGGAAGAGTCCCCAGATGACGTAGGCAGTCAAGCCCAGGGCGTAGCCCCGGCGGGGGTTGGCGGTGGCCATGGAACATCCTTGGTTAGGCAGCTAATGAGTGGCTGCACAATTCTAGGGCGCTCGTGCTGGCTTGTCTGTGCCGCTTCGCTGGATGTCTCGGTGGCGCTGGCGAATGTGCGTAACGATGCCGTTACGGGTTGTGGATAACACCACGCCAGCGAAGTCGACCTGTAGGAGCGGGCCATGCCCGCGATCGCGCCCATGGGGCATTCCTGCAGGGAGTCAGTCGGATATCCACGATTGGGTGACGAAATGCGGAAATCAGAACAGCCGCAACGGTTCCTCATCCAGCGCTGCCAGCTGCTCGCGCAGCACCAGCACCTGTTCGCCCCAGTAACGCTCGGTGCCGAACCAGGGGAAGCTCGGCGGGAATGCCGGGTCGTCCCAGCGGCGCGCCAGCCAGGCGCTGTAGTGCATCAGGCGCAGGGCGCGCAGGCCCTCGATCAGCGGCAGCTCGCGCGGGTCGAAGTCGTGGAATTCCTGGTAGCCGTCGACCAGTTCCGAGAGCTGCCCGAGGCGCTCCTGGCGCTCGCCGGCGAGCATCATCCACAGGTCCTGCACGGCCGGACCCATGCGGCAGTCGTCGAGGTCGACGACGTGGAAGGTCTCGTCGCGGCACAGCAGGTTGCCGGGGTGGCAATCGCCGTGCATGCGGATGGGCGAGTACTTCGTCCGGGCGTAGAGGTCGTCGATCTTCTTCAGCAGGTCGCGGGCCACGGACTCGTAGGCCGGCAGCAGGCTCCTGGGAATGAAGTTGCCGTCCAGCAGGGTGGCGAGGGACTGGTGGCCGAAGTTCTGTGGCGTCAGCGCCTCGCGGTGCTCGAACGGGCGATTGGCGCCCACGGCGTGCAGGCGGCCGAGCAGTTGGCCGAGGCGATACAACTGGTCGAGGTTGCCCGGCTCCGGCGCGCGGCCGCCACGACGGGGGAACAGGGTGAAGCGAAAGCCGGCGTGTTCGAAGAGGGTCTTGCCCTCGTGCACCAGCGGCGCCACCACCGGGACTTCACATTCGGCCAGTTCGGCGGAGAAGGCGTGCTCCTCGAGGATCGCCTCGGTGGTCCAGCGGCCGGGGCGGTAGAACTTGGCGATCAGCGGCTCGCTGTCCTCGATGCCCACCTGGTAGACGCGGTTCTCGTAGCTGTTGAGCGCGAGTACGCGGGCGTCGCTGAGGAAACCGATGCTTTCCACCGCATCCAGCACCAGGTCGGGGGTGAGGTCGGAAAAGGGATGGGACATGGCGACGTTCCGGCAATGGTAAAGCTGCCTAGTTTACCCAGTCCGCCCTGTTTGGGTGCGCAGTCGCCTCAGTGGTCGGCGCAGTGTTTTTTCAGGTACTCGACGAAGTCCGTGGCGAGCGCCCGGCGCTCGCCCTTCACCAGGGTCAGCTTCTGCATCGTGCGGGCTTTGCACTCGAGCCTTTGCGAGGGCTTGTCGGTATTGTGCAGCGGCGTCAGCAGCAGGTCGTAGGGTGTGCCCTGGCGGACCTGTTCGGCGAGTTCGCCTTCGCCGCCGCCGATCAGCAGGACCTTGTTGTGGGTGGCGAGCTGGTACTGGTCAACCAGTGGTTCCAGCGTCGGCATCAGTTCGGTGCTGGCGCCGACCCGCAGGACATCGGGGCCGGCCTGGCTGGCCAGGGGCAGGGAAAGCAGGAACGGCAGGGCAAGCAGGGCGAGCGAGCGGCGCATGGTGGGAGCTCCGATTGACCACGGCCCCGCCCGACCCCGGGCGGGACTCAGGCGGTTATTGGAGCGCGCCGCGCACTCGTCGGGCTTGATATGAGGCAGGGAAACCCATTTGCCGGGGCGACTACAGCGGCGTGCCGAGGATCACCTGCGCCGGGGAGAACTGCGCGCGCACCGCCAAACCGGCTTGCAGGCCGAGGATTTCGATGCGCTCCGGGTCGGTCAGGGCGCAGAGCATCTGGCCGCTGGGCAGCTGGATGCGCACTTCGCTGGGGCCGTCTTCGGCTTCGCGGATGTCATCGACGTGGCCTTCCAGCGCGTTCAGGCCCTCCGGGCAGGGGATGTGCGGCAGGTCGACGTAGAGCCAGCCGGCCTTCATCAGCGCCACCACCGGCACGCCGTCGGCCAGTTCCAGCTTCTCGGTGCTTTCGCGGGTGACCCGCGCCTGGATGCGCGAGCCGCCAGGCAGTTCGATGCACACCAGGTCGTTGAGGCCGGACGGCTCCACCGAGCAGACGCGCCCGTGAAGCTGGTTGCGCGCGCTGGTGCGCATCATCAGGCGGCCGATCAGTTCCAGGTCGGCCTGGTGCTCGACGTGCTCGACAATGTGCTCGCGCAGGGCTTCCAGGCGCTGGTAGAGCGCCAGCAGGCGTTCGCCCTCGGCGGTCAGGCGCGCGCCTCCACCGCCCTTGCCGCCGACGCTGCGTTCCACCAGTGGCCGGTCGGAGAGGTTGTTCAGTTCATCGATGGCGTCCCAGGCGGTCTTGTAGCTCATCCCGGCGGCCTTGGCGGCGTGGGTGATCGAGCCGAGCTGGGCGATCTGCGCCAGCAGGGCGATGCGCTGCGGGCGGCGGGTAACGTGTTGGGTCAACAGGCTGAGGGTGGTCATGGTTTCGCGGGTACTTATTGGTATGCGACGAGGCTCCGTTGCTGGCGTGCAAAACGCAAGGGGCAGATGTCGGGAATGTGGCCGAACGGTCGTCTATTCCGGGGCCGGCGTGCGCGCCAGGCAGTAGACGTCGACCCGCCGCGCACCAGCACGACGCAACAGGCGGGCGATGCGCTCGGCGGTGGCGCCGGTGGTCAGCACGTCGTCCACCAGCGCCAGGTGCAGGCCTTCGACGCTCGCGCCAGCGGCCAGGGTGAAGGCGTTGCGCAGGTTCTTCTTGCGGGTGACGGCGTCCAGGCCTTGCTGGGCCGGGGTGTCCTGCGTGCGGCGGACGAGCTGGTTATCCACAGGCAGATGCAGCGGCGCGGCCAGCCAGTCGGCCAACAGTTGCGCCTGGTTGAAGCCCCGTTGCCGCTCGCGCCGGCGCGACAGTGGCACGGGGATCAGCCGGTCCGGGCGCGGCAGTCCTTCATCAAAGGCATGCAGCAGGTGGCGTTCGAGCAACTGGCCGAGCAGACGTCCGAGCGGGGCATTAGCCTGGTGCTTGAAGCGGGTGACCAGCGCATCGACGGGGAAGCCGTAGCGCAGCGGTGTCTCGACCCGGTGAAAAGACGGAGCGCGGCGCAAACACTGGCCGCAGGTCAGTCCGGAAGCTGGGAGGGGAAGGGCGCAGACCGCGCAGTGCCCGGCGAGCCACGGCAGGTCATCGTCGCAGCCGGCGCAGAGGGGCAGGGCGGCCTGTTCCGCCGCCCCGCCGCAAAGAAGACATTGCACGCGAGGGCGCCACCAGACGGGGCGCCATTGAGATATCCACATTCAGCCCCTCCATGGGCGGGGCGTTCAGGGGTTAGCGGCTCAGTGAATCAGCCAGCTCAATACCACCAGGCCCAGCACCGTCCAGATCAGCCCGCCGAAGATCGAGCGCCGCAGGAAGGCGCGGATGCCACTGTAGAGCAGCAGCAGGCCGATGAAGAGCAGGACGAAGCTGAAGATCGAGACGTCGATTCCCACAGCCCGCGCCAGGCCGTGGAAGAAGTCGTCCATGGCGCGCCACAGGCCGCCGAGCACGCCCGATAGCAGATCGACGATGAAGCGGATGGCCTTGCCGACCATCTGGCCAAGGCCGTCGAAGAATCCTTCTGTTCCCATCTGGGGTCTGACTCCTGAGTGTTCTGCCTGATTGGAGCGGCAATGGAGCGGATCGGTTCAGCCGCAGCCGCAACGAGATCGCCGTGACTGATCAATAAATGGTCACTTGTCGACCTGTGTCGCGAGAGTGGTTGACAGCGTCACAGCTCCACATATGATGCCTTGAGCCTGATTTCCCCGGTGGCGCGCCGCCGGGGCACCCTAGACAAGAGGCGCCCCCAAGCGTCGAAGGACTTTGCCGATGAGTGCCACCGCAGCCCAAGTAACCCGCCACGACTGGACCCTTGCCGAAGTCCGCGCCCTGTTCGAACAGCCCTTCAATGACCTGCTGTTCCAGGCGCAGACCATGCACCGCGCGCATTTCGACCCGAACCGCGTACAGGTGTCCACCCTGCTGTCGATCAAGACCGGCGCCTGCCCGGAAGACTGCAAATATTGCCCGCAGTCCGGCCACTACAACACTGGCCTGGACAAGGAAAAGCTGATGGAAGTGCAGAAGGTGCTGCAGGCCGCTGCCGAAGCCAAGGCCATCGGCTCCACGCGCTTCTGCATGGGCGCTGCCTGGAAGCATCCGTCGGCCAAGGACATGCCCTACGTGCTGGAAATGGTCAAGGGCGTGAAGAAGCTTGGCCTGGAAACCTGCATGACCCTGGGCAAGCTGACCCAGGAGCAGACCCAGTCGCTGGCTGAAGCGGGCCTGGACTACTACAACCACAACCTCGATACCTCGCCGGAGTTCTACGGCAACATCATCACCACCCGCACCTACAGCGAGCGCCTGCAGACCCTGGCGTACGTGCGCGAGGCGGGGATGAAGATCTGCTCCGGCGGCATCCTCGGCATGGGCGAGTCGGTGGACGACCGCGCCGGCCTGCTGATCCAGCTGGCCAACCTGCCCGAGCATCCGGAGTCGGTGCCGATCAACATGCTGGTGAAAGTGAAGGGCACCCCGCTGGCCGAAGAGAAGGATGTCGATCCGTTCGACTTCATCCGCACCCTGGCGGTCGCCCGCCTCATGATGCCGAAATCCCACGTGCGCCTGTCCGCCGGTCGCGAGCAGATGAACGAGCAGATGCAGGCCCTGGCCTTCATGGCCGGCGCCAACTCGATTTTCTACGGCGAGAAGCTGCTGACCACCACCAACCCGCAGGCCGAGAAGGACATGCAGCTGTTCGCGCGTCTGGGCATCAAGCCCGAAGAGCGCGAGGAGCACGCCGACGAGGTGCACCAGGCCGCCATCGAACAGGCGCTGGTGGAACAACGCGACTCCCAGCTGTTCTATAACGCGGCTTCGGCCTGATAGAGCCGCTTTTCTTCATGTAGGAGCGAGCTTGCTCGCGAACGGTCTTCCCGAGTACTTCGGTGCCGGGCGGTTTGCGAGCAAGCTCGCTCCTACAGGTCCTCGCCTCGCAGGACCACCGCCGACACGGGGTTGCGCATGCCTTTCGATCTCGCCGCCCGCCTGGCCCAGCGCCAGGCGGAGGACCTCTACCGCCGCCGTCCGCTGCTGGAATCACCGCAGGGGCCGGAAGTGGTCATCGACGGCCAGCCGATGCTGGCCTTCTGTTCCAACGATTACCTGGGCCTGGCCAATCACCCCGAGGTGATTGCCGCCCTGCGTGCCGGCGCCGAGCTCTGGGGCGTCGGCGGCGGTGCCTCGCACCTGGTCAACGGCCACTGCGGCCCGCACCACGAGCTGGAGCTGGCGCTCGCCGAGTTCACCGGACGCCCGCGAGCGCTGCTGTTCTCCACCGGCTATATGGCCAACCTCGGCACCGTCACCGCCCTCGTCGGTAAAGGCGACAGCGTGCTGGAGGACCGCCTCAACCACGCCTCGCTGCTGGACGCCGGCCTGCTTTCCGGTGCGCGCTTCTCGCGCTACCTGCACAACGACGCCGCCAGCCTCGCCTCCCGCCTGGACAAGGCTGAAGGCAACACGCTGGTGGTCACCGACGGCGTGTTCAGCATGGACGGCGACCTGGCCAGCCTGCCCGTGCTCTGCGCCAGGGCCCGGGAGAAGGGCGCCTGGGTGATGGTCGACGACGCCCATGGTTTCGGCCCGCTGGGCGCGAACGGTGGCGGCATCGTCGAGCACTTCGGCCTGGGGATGGATGATGTGCCCGTGCTGGTCGGCACCCTCGGCAAGGCCTTCGGCACCGCTGGCGCCTTCGTTGCCGGCAGCGAGGAGCTGATCGAGACGCTGATCCAGTTCGCCCGCCCCTACATCTACACCACCAGCCAGCCGCCCGCGGTGGCCTGCGCCACGCTGAAAAGCCTGGAGCTGCTGCGCGCCGAGAGCTGGCGCCGCGATCACCTGAATGCGCTGATCGCGCGCTTCCGCGCCGGCGCCGAGGCCATCGGCCTGAGCCTGATGGACAGCCCGACGCCGATCCAGCCGATCCTCATCGGCAGCAGCGCCCAGGCCATGGCGTTGTCGGCGGAGCTGCGCCAGCGCGGCATCCTCGTCGGCGCGATCCGCCCGCCCACCGTGCCGGCCGGCACCGCGCGCCTGCGCGTGACCCTGTCCGCCTCGCACACCGAGACGCAGGTTGACCGCCTGTTGCTGGCGCTCGCTGAAAGCTGGCAGCGCGTGTCGTCTAGCCTTCTGGCAGAGATCGATGCCGAGGAGGGCGATGATGCGTGACCAACTGATCCTGCTGCCGGGCTGGGGCCTGGGGAGTGCGCCGCTGGAGCCGCTGCGCGATGCGCTGCTGGAGCAGGCACCGCATTTGAATGTGCAGATCGAGCCGCTGCCGGCGGATACCGATCCCAATGCCTGGCTCGACGAACTGGACGACAACGTCGCTCACGACGCCTGGATCGCCGGATGGTCGCTGGGCGGCATGCTGGGTGCCGAACTGGCGGCGCGTCGGGGCGAGTCCTGTCGGGGGCTGGTGACCATCGCCAGCAACCTCTGCTTCCGCCGCCGCGAGGACTGGCCGGACGCGATGGCCAATGACGTCTTCGAGGATTTCTTCGAGGCCTTCCTGCTGGAGCCGCACCTGGTGCGCAAGCGCTTCACCCTGCTGGTCAGCCAGGGCGCCCGCGACCCGCGCACCCTTGCACGCCAGCTGCAGGTGGCGCTGCCGCAATTGAACGCCGAAGGTCTGACCGCCGGCCTGCAACTGCTGGGGCAGCTCGATACCCGCGCCGCCCTCGGTCGCTATCCCGGCCCGCAACTGCACCTGTTCGCCGCCAACGATGCGCTGGTCCCGGCCAGTGCCGCCGATGCGCTGCTGGAGTGGTTGCCGGACGTTGAAGTCAGCCTGTTGCCCGGTGCCAGTCACGGCCTGCCGCTGGAGCAGCCCGACGAAGTGGCGAGCGCCATCCTGAAGTTCATCCACGAGGGTGACGATGCCTGATTGCAGTACCAGCGCGCTGCCCGACAAACGCCAGGTAGCCGCCTCCTTCTCCCGCGCCGCGTCCACCTACGACGCGGTGGCCGAACTGCAGCGCACCGTCGGCGGTCGTCTGCTGGAGCTGCTGCCGGCGCACGTCGCGCCGCAGCGCTGGATCGACCTGGGCAGCGGCACCGGTTATTTCACCCGCGCCCTGGCGGCGCGTTATCCACAGGCGCAGGGCCTGTCCGTCGATATCGCCGAAGGCATGCTGCGCCACGCCCGCGAGCAGGGCGGTGCGCAGCACTTCATCGGCGGCGATGCCGAACGGCTGCCGTTGCGCGATGGCGCCACTGACCTGCTGTTCTCCAGCCTGGCGATCCAGTGGTGCGGGGACTTGCCGGCGGTGCTGGACGAGGCGCGCCGCGTGCTGCGTCCTGGTGGCGTCGCGGCGTTCAGCAGCCTGTGCATCGGCACGCTGGGCGAGCTGCGGCAGAGCTGGGAAGCGGTGGACGGCTTCGTCCACGTGAATCGCTTCCGCGCCTTCGAGCAGTATCAGCAGCACTGCGCAGGCAGCGGCCTGGAAGTGCTGGAGCTGTGCACCGAGGACCGTGTCCTGCACTTCCCCGACCTGCGCAGCCTGACCCACGAACTCAAGGCGCTCGGCGCGCACAACCTCAATCCCGGCCGGCCCGACGGTCTCACCGGGCGCGAGCGGGTGCGTGCGCTGATCGCCGCCTACGAGCGCTTCCGCCAGCCCGAAGGGCTGCCGGCGACCTACCGGGTGGTCTACGCCGTCCTGCGCAAGCACTGACCGAGGAAACCATGTCCCACGCCTACTTCGTCACCGGCACCGACACCGAAATCGGCAAGACCACCATCGCCTCCGGCCTGCTGCATGCGGCGCGGCTGGCCGGGTTGTCCACAGCGGCTGCCAAGCCGGTGGCTTCCGGTTGCGAGCGCAGCCCCGAGGGCCTGCGCAATTCCGATGCGCTGGCGCTGCTGGGTGAATGCAGCGTGCCGCTGGCCTACGAACAGGTGAACCCCTTCGCCTTTGAGCCGGCCATTGCGCCGCACCTCGCTGCCCGCGAAATGGGCGTGAAGCTGACAGTGGAAGCGCTCAAGGGGCCGGTTCGTTCGGTGCTGGAGCTGGGCGCCGATTTCACCCTGGTGGAAGGCGCCGGGGGCTGGCGCGTGCCGCTGGCGGGGGAGGAGAACCTTTCCGGCCTGGCCATCGCCCTGGAGTTGCCGGTGATCCTCGTCGTCGGCGTGCGCCTGGGTTGCATCAACCATGCGGTGCTCAGCGCCGAGGCGATCCAGCGCGACGGCCTGCTGCTGGCCGGCTGGGTGGCGAACATCGTCGACCCGCAGACCTCCCGTCTGGAAGAAAACCTCGCGACCCTCGCCGAACGCCTGCCCGCACCCTGCATCGGACGCGTGCCGCGCCTGGCCCACGCGACCTCGGCGGCAGTGGCCGCGCACCTGGACCTGGGCATCCTGGATTTGTAACCGGGCCTTGGCCTGGCGGACTCCGTCTGCTTGAATAGTGGCCACTTGCTGCTTTTTGCTGTGGAGGCGTGTCGATGGAAATCTCCGGTAATGCTTTCTCTGCGGGCCTGTACGGCGTGCAGAACGGCCAGCGCCGCGTCGACCGCGCCAGCACCGACATCGCTACCGCGGGCAGCGCGCCCAGCGAAGTGCTCAACGACCGTCTGGTGGACCTGCGCCGCGGCGAGCACGAGGTAAAGGCCAACGCCAAGGTCATCCAGGCTGCCGACGAAACGCTCGGCACCCTCATCGATATCCGCGCCTGACGCGACGCTTTCCCCACCCTGAATTCTTCCGCGCGGCCGGCTGTCCTTGTGACACGCCGGCCGCTCTGCCATGGGCTTTAATTAGCCTCAGGGCCTCGCTGCCAATACACCCCGCGGACAGCCCTGCGAGCGTGACCAGGCGGTCGGTTTGCACGCTTGACAAGGGTATGGCGTAAACGTATGTTTCAAACGCCTGTTTGACTGTCCGGATGCGCACGCGCACCGACTGGGCGGCCGGGAATGCTCCCGCACTGCGACCGCAGCAACCGGTCGCCCATTAACCAGAACCCTTCGTAGAGGTTTACCGCTATGCCTGATTACAAGGCCCCCTTGCGTGATATCCGTTTCGTTCGCGACGAGCTGCTGGGCTACGAAGCGCACTACCAGAACCTGCCGGGCGCCGAAGACGCCACCCCGGACATGGTCAATGCCATCCTCGAAGAGGGTGCGAAGTTCTGCGAACAGGTAATCGCTCCGCTGAACCGCACTGGCGACCTGGAAGGCTGCAAATGGAGCCCGGAAGGCGTCAAGACGCCGACCGGCTTCAAAGAGGCCTACCAGCAGTTCGTCGAAGGCGGCTGGCCGAGCCTGGCCCATGACGTCGAGCACGGCGGTCAGGGTCTGCCCGAATCCCTGGGTCTGGCCATCAGCGAAATGGTCGGCCAGGCCAACTGGTCCTGGGGCATGTACCCGGGCCTGTCCCACGGCGCCATGAACACCCTGCACGCCCACGGTACTCCGGAGCAGCAGCACGCCTACCTGACCAAGCTGGTTTCCGGCGAGTGGACCGGCACCATGTGCCTGACCGAGCCGCATTGCGGCACCGACCTGGGCATGCTGCGCACCAAGGCCGAGCCGCAGGCTGACGGCACCTACAAGATCACCGGCACCAAGATCTTCATTTCCGCTGGCGAACACGACATGGCCGACAACATCGTCCACATCGTGCTGGCCCGCCTGCCCGACGCCCCGCAGGGCACCAAGGGCATCTCGCTGTTCATCGTGCCGAAGTTCCTGCCCAACGCCGAAGGCAACGTGGGCGAGCGCAACGCCGTTTCCTGTGGCTCCATCGAACACAAGATGGGCATCCACGGCAACGCCACCTGCGTGATGAACTTCGACGCCGCCACCGGCTTCCTGATCGGCCCGCCGAACAAGGGCCTGAACTGCATGTTCACCTTCATGAACACCGCTCGCCTGGGTACCGCGCTGCAAGGCCTGGCCCACGCCGAAATCGGTTTCCAGGGTGGCATCGCCTACGCTCGCGAGCGTCTGCAGATGCGTTCGCTGACCGGCCCGAAAGCTCCGGAAAAAGCCGCTGACCCGATCATCGTGCACCCGGACGTACGCCGCATGCTGCTGACCGCCAAGGCTTTCGCCGAAGGCAACCGCGCCATGCTGTACTTCGCTGCCAAGCAGGTCGACATCGTCCAGCGCAGCCAGGACGAAGAAGAGAAGAAAGCCGCTGACGCGATGCTGGCCTTCCTCACCCCGATCGCCAAGGCGTTCATGACCGAAGTGGGCTTCGAAGCTGCCAACCACGGCGTGCAGATCTATGGCGGCCACGGCTTCATCGCCGAGCACGGCATGGAACAGAACGTCCGCGACAGCCGCATCTCCATGCTGTACGAAGGCACCACCGGCGTTCAGGCGCTGGACCTGCTGGGCCGCAAGATCCTCATGACCCAGGGCGAAGCGCTCAAGGGCTTCACCAAGATCGTGCACAAGTTCTGCCAGGCCAACGAAGCCAACGAAGCCGTTAAAGAGTTCGTTGCACCGCTGGCTGCGCTGAACAAGGAGTGGGGCGACCTGACCATGAAGGTCGGCATGGCTGCCATGAAGGACCGCGAGGAAGTCGGCGCTGCCTCGGTCGATTACCTGATGTTCTCCGGCTACGCCTGCCTGGCCTACTTCTGGGCCGACATGGCTCGCCTGGCTGCCGAGAAGCTGGCTGCCGGTACCAGCGAAGAGGCCTTCTACCAGGCCAAGCTGAAGACCGCGCGCTTCTACTTCCAGCGCATCCTGCCGCGCACCCGCGCGCACGTTGGCTCCATGCTGTCCGGCGCCAACAACCTGATGGACCTGGCCGAGGAAGATTTCGCCCTCGGTTACTGATCAGCGCCCTGGACGGACGGTTCGCCGTCCGTCTGCTGAACAGCAGGAAGCCCGCCGCAAGGCGGGCTTTTTCGTATCCGAATCCACACAAAACGCCGCAGAAAATGCCATCATTACGCCACTTGCCGATCGACTGACGGCAAGACCGGCACCCACTCTGCGGAACCCTTTGTGCGACCCACGGCCCCTTACCGGATCAGCCATTTCCTCACGCCCCTGTTGCTGATTCCGGCCGGCATCGCCGCCGGCTCCCTGGGCGAACTGTCTGACTTCTTCATCTCCCTGTTCAACGTCCTGCCGACCCTGCTGCTCCTGCTCGGCGGCGCGCTGTGCATGGTCTATGGCCGCCAGCGCCAGCTGTTCATGCTGACGGTGGTGTACATCGCCTATTTCCTGCTCGATACCCAGGTCGACTACTTCCAGGCGCACCGCGTGGTGATGCCGGAAGCGGCGCTGGTGTTCCACCTGTGTTGCGTGCTGCTGCCGCTGCTCTACGGCCTTTACGGCATCTGGCAGGAGCGCATGCACATGCTGCAGGACCTGCTCGCCCGCAGCGCCGCGCTGGTCGCCGTGGCCGGGGTGGCGACAGCACTGGCCAAGCGCTTCCCGCAGGGGCTGGCGGAGCTGCTCAGCGACACCTACTGGCCGGCTTTGCATGGCCACTGGATGAGCCTGGCGCAGCTGTCCTACTTCGGTTTCCTGATGGCCTTCGTCGCCCTGGTCTCCGCCTACGTGCGCCAGCCGCGGCCGTTGCACGCCGCGCAACTGCTGGGCCTGCTCGGGCTGCTGTGGATGCTGCCCAAGGTATTCATCCTGCCCCACGCGCTGACCGTGATGACCAGCCTGGTGATGCTCACCCTGGCCGGCGCGGTGGCCCACGAGGCGTACCAGATGGCCTTCCGCGACGAGCTCACCGGCCTGCCCGGACGCCGCGCGCTGAACGAGCGCTTCCAGCGCCTGGGCCAGCAGTACGTGCTGGCGATGATCGACGTGGACCATTTCAAGAAATTCAACGACAGCCACGGCCACGACGTCGGCGACCAGGTGCTGCGCATGGTCGCCAGCCAGTTGCGTCGTACCGGTGGCGGCGGCAAGGCGTACCGCTATGGCGGCGAGGAATTCACCGTGGTGTTCGCCGGCAAGACCGTGGAGCAGTGCCTGCCTTACCTCGATGGCGTGCGCCAGGCCATCGAGGGTTACGCCATGCACCTGCGCGACCGTGGCAACCGCCCCAAGGACGACCGCCAGGGCCGCGGCAAGCGCGCCGGCAAGGAGGCGCAGACGGTCTCGGTGACCATCAGCGTCGGCGTCGCCGAGCGCGACGGCGAGCGGCGCAGCCCCGAGGAAGTCATCAAGGGCGCCGATGAGGCGCTGTACTCGGCCAAGAGCGGCGGGCGCAACCGCGTGGCCGTGCACGGGCAGTCACGTCGCGGAGCGGTGCGCACAGCCTGAGCGGCCTGCGTTATGACCGCGCATTCAGCGCGTGCAGCGTGATTGTCCGCATCGTGGCGGGCCGTTAGGTTCGAGTTTTCCGCGCCACGCTGGCGCCCTGAACCGAACGGAGATTCGCGATGCCCGAGTACAAGGCCCCCCTGCGCGACGTGCGCTTCCTCACCGACGAAGTCTTCGACTTCACCGGCCGCTACGAAGCCCTCGGCGCCACCGACGCCACCCCGGACATGTTCGCCGCCATCCTCGAGGAAGGCGCGAAGTTCTGCGAGCAGGTCATCGCCCCGCTGAACCGCTCCGGCGACCAGGAAGGCTGCCACTTCGACAACGGTGTGGTGACCACGCCCAAGGGCTTCAAGGAAGCCTTCGCGCAGTACGTCGAGGCCGGCTGGAACGGCGTGTCCAGCGACCCGGAATTCGGTGGCCAGGGTCTGCCGCCGTCTCTCGGCCTGCTGGTCAGCGAGATGATCGGCGCGTCCAACTGCTCCTGGGGCATGTACCCCGGCCTGACCAAGGGCGCCATGGCCGCCATCCACGCCCACGGCACGCAGGAGCAGAAGGACACCTACCTGCCGCGCATGACCAGCGCGGTCTGGACCGGCACCATGTGCCTCACCGAGCCGCACTGCGGCACCGACCTGGGCATCATCAAGACCCGCGCCGTGCCCAATGCGGATGGCAGCTACGCGATCACCGGCACCAAGATCTTTATCTCCGCCGGCGAGCACGACCTCTCCGAGAACATCATCCACCTGGTCCTGGCCAAGCTGCCCGATGCGCCGGCCGGCACCAAGGGCATCTCGCTGTTCATCGTGCCGAAGTTCAACCTCGATGCGAACGGCGAAGCCGGCGAGCGCAACGCCGTGGCCTGCGGCTCCATCGAGCACAAGATGGGCATCAAGGCGTCCGCCACCTGCGTGATGAACTTCGACGGCGCGCGCGGCTTCCTCATCGGTGAGGCCAACAAGGGCCTGGCCTGCATGTTCACCATGATGAACCACGCACGCCTGGGCACCGGCATGCAGGGCCTCTGCCTTGGCGAGACCAGCTACCAGGGCGCCGTGCGCTACGCCCAGGACCGCCTGCAGATGCGTTCGCTGACCGGCCCGAAGGCGCCGGAGAAGCCCGCCGACCCGATCATCGTCCACCCGGACGTGCGCCGCATGCTGCTGACCATGAAGGCGTTCAACGAAGGCAACCGCGCGCTGGCCTACTTCACCGCGCAACTGCTGGACATCGAGCACCTGTCCCAGGACGCCGAGGAGCGCGAACGCGCCGCCAGCCTGCTGGCCTTCCTTACCCCGATCTGCAAGGCCTTCATGACCGAGAGCGGCCTGGAAGTCACCAACATCGGCATGCAGGTGTTCGGCGGCCACGGGTTCATCCGCGAGTGGGGCATGGAACAGCTGGTGCGCGACTGCCGCATTGCGCCGATCTACGAGGGCACCAACGGCATCCAGGCACTGGACCTGCTGGGCCGCAAGGTCCTCGGCAGCCAGGGCAAGTTGCTGATGGGCTTCACCAAGCTCGTCCATCAGCTCTGCCAGCAGCACGCCGAGCACCCGCAACTGAAGGCACAGGTTGCCCAGCTGTCGACGCTGAACAAGCAGTGGGGCGAGCTGACCCAGAAAGTCGGCATGGCCGCCATGAAGAACCCGGATGAAGTCGGCGCGGCCTCGGTCGACTACCTGATGTTCTCCGGCTACGTCACCCTCGGCTACTTCTGGCTGCGCATGGCGCTCGTCGCCCAGCAGAAGCTGGAAGAGGGCGCCAGCGAGGCGGCCTACTACCAGACCAAGCTGGCCACCGCCGAGTTCTACTTCAGCCGCCTGCTGCCGCGCGCGCAGGCTCACGTGGCAGCGGCGGAAGCCGGCTCCGAGGTGCTGATGCGCCTGTCGGCCGAGCAGTTCGCCCTGTAATCCGCGTGTCAGACAAGGAGGCCCGCTTCGCGCGGGCCTCCTCGTTTTTCGCTACATATTGTGACCAATATATAGTTGTGCGGTCACAACATGACGCTTAAAGTCTGAAAAGTTGTTGGAGTAAACTCCGGCGGCGTACCTTCGTGTACCTCCTATTCTGATACCGCTGGCTGCCAGATCAGCCGTCGTTTTCGTTCGAGGATCCATCATGGCTGACTACAAAGCTCCCCTGCGCGACATGCAATTCGTCCTCAATGAAGTCTTCGAGGTCGCCAACCTGTGGGCCGAACTGCCCGCCCTGGCCGAGACCGTCGATGCCGAGACCGCATCCGCGATCCTCGAAGAGGCCGGCAAGGTCACCGGCGGCGTGATCGCCCCGCTGAACCGCAGCGGCGACGAAGAAGGCTGCAGCTGGAGCGCCGAGGGCGTGAAGACCCCGGCCGGCTTCCCCGAAGCCTACCGCACCTACGCCGAAGGCGGCTGGGTGGGCGTGGGCGGCGCGCCGGAATTCGGCGGCATGGGCATGCCCAAGGTGATCGGCGCCCAGGTCGAGGAAATGGTCAACTCGGCCAACCTGTCCTTCGGCCTGTACCCGATGCTGACCGCCGGCGCCTGCCTGTCGCTGCTCAACCACGCCAGCGAAGAATTGAAGGCCAAGTACCTGCCGAACATGTACGCCGGCACCTGGGCCGGTTCCATGTGCCTGACCGAGCCGCACGCCGGCACCGACCTGGGCATCATCCGCACCAAGGCCGAACCCCAGGCAGACGGCAGCTTCAAGATTTCCGGCACCAAGATCTTCATCACCGGCGGCGAGCACGACCTGACCGAGAACATCATCCACCTGGTCCTGGCCAAGCTGCCCGACGCGCCGGCCGGCTCCAAGGGCATCTCGCTGTTCCTGGTGCCCAAGGTGATGGTCAACGCCGACGGCTCGCTGGCCGAGCGCAACGCCGTGTCCTGTGGTTCCATCGAGCACAAGATGGGCATCAAGGGCTCCGCCACCTGCGTGATGAACTTCGACGGCGCCACCGGCTGGATCGTCGATGCGCCGAACAAGGGCCTGGCCGCCATGTTCACCATGATGAACTACGAGCGCCTGGGCGTTGGCATCCAGGGCCTGGCTACCGGCGAGCGCTCCTACCAGAGCGCCGTGGAATACGCCCGCGAGCGTATCCAGAGCCGCGCGCCGACCGGCCCGGTCGCCAAGGACAAGGCTGCCGACCCGATCATCGTCCACCCGGACGTGCGTCGCATGCTGCTGACCATGAAGGCGCTGAACGAAGGCGGTCGTGCCTTCTCCAGCTACGTTGCCATGCAGCTGGACACCGCCAAGTACAGCGAAGAGCCGACCACCCGCAAGCGCGCCGAGGAACTGGTCGCCCTGCTGACCCCGGTGGCCAAGGCCTTCCTCACCGACATGGGCCTGGAAACCACCATCCACGGCCAGCAGATCTTCGGCGGCCACGGCTTCATCCGCGAGTGGGGCCAGGAGCAGCTGGTACGCGACTGCCGCATCACCCAGATCTACGAAGGCACCAACGGCATCCAGGCGCTGGACCTGATGGGCCGCAAGATCGTCGGCAGCGGCGGGGCCTACTGCAAGCTGTTTACTGACGAGATCCGTGCCTTCACCGCCTCGGCGTCCGCCGAGCTGGCCGAATTCACCGGCCCGCTGAACGCCGCCGTGCAGAACCTCGACGAGCTGACCGCCTGGGTCCTGGACCGCGCCAAGGGCAACCCGAATGAAATCGGCGCCGCCTCGGTCGAGTACCTGCACGCCTTCGGCTACACCGCCTACGCGTACATGTGGGCCCTGATGGCTCGCGCTTCGCTGGGCAAGGAAGGCCAGGACGAGTTCTACGCCAGCAAGCTCGGCACCGCGCGCTTCTACTTCGCCCGCCTGCTGCCGCGCATCCACTCGCTGAGTGCCTCGGTGAAGGCCGGCAGCGAGTCGCTGTACCTGCTGGACGCCGCGCAGTTCTAAGCGCTCGCTCTGAAAAGCCCCGCTCCGGCGGGGCTTTTTTATGGGGATATTTCCTTTCCGAAGGGCGCTAGTACGAATCCGTGTAAGCCAAAGCTTACAAACAGCGGTGGTGATCGGCGTCTTTCTGATAAAGGCTTCTGGCGGTAACCTTCTCCTCAGTCAGGACATTGCGCAGGAAGCGCCAAAGACAACACGGAAATATAGGGATTCCACCATGGATGGTGGCCTGCATGGACGTCAGGATATCGGTCTGCAAAACCCCGCTTCGCAAGAAGCGGGGTTTTTTCTTGCCTGCGATCTGGATTGGCTTCCCGTAGGGCGAATAACGCGCCAGCGTTATCCGCCGCTGGTTGTCGGGACGGCGGATAACCTGTTCCAGGTTATGCGCCCTACGTAGAGACTCCGTGCGGGCGTGCGACCGCAGCGATACCCATCAGCGATGTTGGGCGTCACACCGCCCCATCCAGCAACGAGCGCAGCAGCTCCACCGTCGGCTGCTGCCGTTGTGCATCGCGATACACCAGCCCCACGCTCAGTGGAATGCGCGGTTCGCTCAATGGCTTCCAGAGCAGGTCCTTGTGCGCATGCATCTGTCGCGCACGCCCCGGCAGCACGGTGGCGAAGCGGCTCTGCGGCAGGCTGTCGAGGATGCCGCCCATGTGGTTCAGCTCCGCCTGTACCCGTGGCCGCCGGCCGATGGCCGCCAGTTGTTCCTGCCAGATCTGCCGGGCACGGAATTCCTCGCCGAGCAGCAGCATCGGCAGCTCCGCCGCCTGGGCCAGCGAGACCTTCTTGAAGTCCTTCAGCGGATGCTCCGCCGGGATCACCAGTTGCAGCTCGTCCGGGTACAGCTCCACGCCGTGCAACGCCGGCTGGCGCGGCGGCAGGAAGCCGATGCCGATATCCAGCTGGCCGATCAGCAGGCGGCGCTCGATCTCCACCCCGGAGAGTTCGTAGATGCGCACCTGCACGTGCGGCTGCGCAGCGTGCAGGCGTTCCACCAGGTGCGGCACCAGGCTCGCGTTGACCGTCTGCAGTACGCCAATGGCCAGGCTGCGCGCACTCTGCCCACGGAAACCCCGCAGCGCCTCGCGGGCGCGCTCCAGGCCTTCCAGCAGCGGCACCGCATGGTTGTACAGCGTGTGTGCGGCGGCGGTCGGCAGCAGGCGCTTGCCGCTGCGCTGGAACAGCGCCACGTCGAGGTTCTGCTCCAGTTGGCGTATCTGCTGCGACAGTGCCGGCTGGGAAATCGCCAGGCGTTCGGCCGCGCGCCCGACATGGCCTTCCTCGTAGAGCGCGACGAAATAGCGGAGCTGGCGGAAATCCATAAGGTCTACTTATCAACGAAACTGGAAAATCGAAATGGATAGTCAGCTATCCAGGCCACTACTCTAGCGCTTGTCCGCTGTCTCAGATGGGTAGACAAAGGTGGAAAGCATCGTCATCCAGGGCGTTTTCATAGGCAAAGTCGAAGAAAGCTGGGGAGGTCTGCTCAGCGATATCGACAAGCTGGAAGCGCATCAGGAAGTCTGGCTCGGCGCCGAAGGGTTGCCGGGGGACGCACGGCCCGACCTGCGCCGCGACGGCGGCCTGGACCGCGCGCTGCACCACTATCCGGCCGAGCACTACCGCCACTGGCGCAAGCAGCACCCGCAGACGCGCTGGCGACAGCCGGCCTTCGGCGAAAACCTCTCGACCTTCGGCCTCAATGAGCAGGAGGTCTGCATCGGCGACCTGTTCCGCTGGGGCGAAGCGCTGATCGAAGTGAGCCAGCCGCGCTCGCCCAGCTACCGCCTGGCGCGTCGCTGGAATCTCCCCGAGCTGCCGCAGCAAGTGCAGGAGCAGGGGCGCTGCGGCTGGTTCTACCGGGTGCGCCGCTCCGGCATGGTCGCCCCCGATGCACCGCTGGAGCTGGTGCAGCGGCACTACCCGCAGCTCAGCGTGGCGAGCCTGCTGGACTGGTACTTTGGCCACCCGCTGGAACGTACCGGCCTGCGCCTGATGATGGCGTGCGACGCGCTCTCCCTGCGCTGGCGCAAGACTGCCGCGCAACGCCTCACCAGTGGCGTGCTGGAAGACTGGACGGCCCGCCTGGCGGGCCCCGAATGTTCGGAGCAGGGCGGCCTGCAAAGCTGAGCCGCGCTATTCCGCAAATGCCCTCGCGCCCGCCCCCGGACGTCGTCTTGGTCCTGCGGGGCGGCTTTTATCCTCGCCGCCGAGCCTGTCACAGGGCTCGGCGGCGTTGTCATGCCGACGTAACACCGCGTTCCTAACCTTCCGCCGATAGCTTCTACTGACAACCCGAGCCGTCAGAAAGACGGCCGCGCGGAAGGAACCATCTGATGAGCGAGCGTTTCCAGGATTTCCACGACCGACTGGCCGCCTTCGACGACCAGGCGATCAACCCCTCCGGCAACCTGCCGATGAGCGAGATCATCGACGCCTCGCGCCGCCGCCTGTTGAAGAACAGCCTGGTGCTGGGCGCCGTCGGCTTCCTCGGCGGCGGCCTGTTCCCCGGCCGCTCGCTGTTCGCCGCCGACGCCCCGGTGCCCACCGCGCTGCTGGGCTTCAAGGGCGTGCCGGTGCAGCAGGACCCGAAGTTCGACCGCGTTATCGTCGCTGACGGTTACACGGCTCGCCCGTTCTTCTCCTGGGGCGACGCCGTGGTGAGCGGCTCGCCGGCCTGGAAAGGCGATGCCAGCGAGGACTGGAAAGCCCAGGAACTGCAGGCCGGCGACAACCATGACGGCATGCACTACTTCCCCTTCCCCGATGCGCCGGACAACCACGGCCTGCTGGTGATCAACCACGAATACATCAACCCGACGCTGCACCCCAAAGGCCAGACCTTCGAGGACCGCCCCGATGGTTCGCGCGGCCGCCCGGAAGGCGAGGTACGCAAGGAAATCGCCGCCCACGGCCTGAGCGTCATCGAGGTGAAGAAGGACCCCGGCGGCCAGTGGCAGCGCGTCGAGGGCTCGAGCTACAACCGCCGCATCACCGGCAGCTCGCCGCTGGACCTGTCCGGCCCGCTGGCCGGCAACGACCTGCTGCGCACCGCCAGCGACCCCGAGGCCAAACAGGTGCTCGGCACCCTGAACAACTGCTCCATGGGCGTCACGCCCTGGGGCACCTACCTGGCCTGCGAAGAGAACTGGCACCAGTACTTCGTCAACCGCGACAAGGACGACTACGCCAAGCGCGTCTCGCACAAGCGCTACGGCCTGTCCAACGGCCAGTTCAGCAACTACTACGCCTGGGAAGCGGTGGATGCGCGCTTCGACGCCACGCCCAAGGCTGACCAGCCCCACGGCGGCCATGTCAACGAACCGAACCGCTTCGGCTGGGTGGTGGAGATCGACCCGTTCGACCCGACCTCCACGCCGAAGAAACGCACCGCCGTCGGCCGTTTCTGCCGCGAGTGTTCGACCCTCTCGCTGGGCGCCGACAACCGCATGGCGTTCTATTACGGCGACGACACCAAGGGCGAGTACATCTACAAATTCGTCCCGGCCGGCCGATACGACGCGAACAACCGCGCGGCGAACGTCGACCTGCTCGACGAAGGCACCCTCTACGTGGCCCGCTTCAATGCCGATGGCAGCGGCCAGTGGCTGCCGCTGGTGCACGGGCAGAATGGCCTGAGCGCCGAGAACGGCTTCGCCAGCCAGGCCGAGGTGCTGGTCAACGCCCGCGCCGCCGCCGACAAGCTGGGCGCCACGCCGATGGACCGCCCCGAGTGGGTCGCCGTGCAGCAGACCACCCGCGAGGTCTACGTCAGCCTCACCAACAACGATGCCCGCGGCAAGAAGCAGCCGGTGGACGCCGCCAACCCGCGCAAGGAAAACCTCCACGGGCAGATCCTGCGCTGGAACGAGGCAGGCGGCGACCCGACCGCCACCCGCTTCCAATGGGAAATCTTCCTGCTGGCCGGCGAGCACAAGGGCTCCAGCGCGCCGGAGAACCTGATCGGTACCATCAACGGCGACATCTTCTCCTCGCCGGATGGCCTGTACTTCGACACCGCCGGGCGCCTGTGGATCGAAACCGACTACGACGATGACGTCCCGGCGATGCAGGCCATGGGCTGCAACCAGTTGCTCTGCGCCGACCCGCACAGCCGCGAGGTGCGACGCTTCCTGGTCGGCCCGCGCGGCTGCGAGCTGACCGGCATCACCCAGACCCCGGACGGCAAGACGCTGTGGGTGAACATCCAGCACCCGACCCTGAGCTTCCCGGCCAGCGACGGCAAGAGCATCCCGCGTTCCACGACGCTGGTGATCACCAAGGATGATGGCGGCGTGATCGGTACCTGATCGGTCCCCTGCAGGAGCGGACCCTGCCCGCGAACCGGCCGGCAGGCCGGAATCTGCCCTGCGCCGGCCTGAAAGACATGGCGCAGGGCTGGTCGCGGGCATGGGCCAGGCGCCCCGCCTTTCCTACAGGTCTGGCACCAAATTGATCTTCGCAGGAGCGAGCTTGCTCGCGAACCCCGTCCCCTCGCGGAAACTCAAAGCTCGACCTCACCCCCGGCCAGCGCGCACAGCTCGGTGAAGTCGACGATCTCCGTCTCCCGCCCATCCACCCGGATCAACCCGTGCTTCTGGAGGCGGGTGAAGCTGCGCGATACGGTCTCCACTGCCAGCCCCAGGTAATCGCCGATCTCGTTGCGCGACATGCTCAGGCGGAAACGCGTGGCGGAGAAGCCGCGCTCGCGGAAGTGCGCGGAAATGTTCAGCAGGAAGGCGGCGATGCGCGAGTCGGAGTTCAGCCGCGAGAGCAGCAGCTTCATCTGCTGATCCTCGCGAATCTTGCGGCTCATCATCAGCATGATCTGGTGCGACAGCCCCGGAATCTGCAGCGACAGCTCCTCCAGCTGGCTGAACGGAATCTCGCTGCACAACGTACTTTCCAGCGCCTGCGCGGACACCGGGTAGCTGCCTTCGCCCATCCCGGAGAAGCCGAAAATCTCGGTGGCGAAGTAGAAGCCGGTGATCTTCTCCAGCCCCTGTTCGTTGGTGGTGAAGGTCTTGATCGAACCGGAGCGCACCAGGTACACGCTGTGGAACGGGTCGCCCTGGCGGAATACGAAGTCCCCTTTGTGCAGCAGGTGCCCCGGCTTGATGATCGCCTCGAGCTCCATGACCTTGTCGTCGCTCAGGGTCGGCGGCGCCAGCCGGCAGTTCTTGCAGTACGGTTGCGGTTTGATCATCTGATTCATTCCTGTCCCCATGCGCCGCGCGCGAAGTGAAGCGGTCCTCGGGCGCATCGCCCCCACGTAAAACCATAGCAACTCAATGTGATCTGTCATCCGTCGGTTGGCCCGAAACGACGATGGCCAATGGTTTTTTCATACCGGCTTGACCCTTTCTTCACCGCGCCGCCCTCAGTCTCCACGACCATGCGCCAGGGGGTATCGGGGGAGACCGTCAACTCCGGGTGCAGCGACGTGACCGACGCGCGTCGATCCCGCTCATTTCCGGAGACAAACCCGTGAACAACAAACTGCCACAGATCACCCTGGCCTTCTGGGTGATGAAGATCTGCGCCACCACCCTGGGGGAAACCGCCGGCGACCTGCTGTCGATGACCCTCAATGTCGGCTATGCGATCAGTTCGCTGATCCTCATCAGCCTGTTCCTCGTCACCCTGGTCGGCCAGCTTGCCAGCAAGCGCTACGTGCCCTGGCTGTACTGGCTGGTGATCCTCTCCACCAGCACCGCCGGCACCACCATGTCGGACTTCATGGACCGCACGCTGGGCCTGGGCTACGCCACCGGTTCGGCGATCCTCATCAGCATCCTGGTGGCGATCTTCGCGGCCTGGCGCTTCAGCGGCACCTCGCTGTCGGTGGACAACATCCGCAGCTTCAAGGGCGAGATGTTCTACTGGATCGCCATTCTCTTCTCCAACACCCTGGGCACCGCGCTGGGCGACTTCCTCGCCGACGACTCCGGCCTGGGCTTCGCCGGCGGCGCGCTGCTGATCGGTAGCCTCATCGCCGTGGTGGTGGCGCTGCACTACTTCACCAGGTTGTCCTCGGTGCTGCTGTTCTGGGTGGCCTTCGTGCTGACCCGTCCGTTCGGCGCGACCCTGGGCGACGTGCTGACCAAGTCCCACGAGAAGGGCGGTCTGGACTTCGGCACCATCGGCTCCTCGGCCATCCTCGCCGCCATCCTGGTGGCGCTGGTGGTGGTGGTCAGCGTGCGGCAGAAGCGCGAGGAGCAGGGCAGCGCTGCGGTGCTGTCTTCCTGATGATCTGAAACGCACCCCGTCCGCAAAAGTGCGACGGGCTAGCCTTGTGAAATTTGTTCTGTTATTTTTCATGAAAAATAATCAGAACAATTTCACGAGGTAGCGATGTTCCTGCGTTCGCCCGAACCGGTCGGCACCTACTACGCCGGCGCCAACCCCGAGCTGATCCAGCCCCGCGAAGCCCTTCGCGAGCCGCTGGAGTGCGAAGTCCTGGTGATCGGTGCCGGTTTCAGCGGCCTGCACACGGCGCTGCAACTGGTCGAAGGCGGCCGCCAGGTCTGCATGATCGAGGCCAGCCGCATCGCCTGGGCCGCCTCCGGACGCAACGGCGGGCAGGCATTGCCGGGCTGGTCCAGCGACCTGGGCCCCATCGAGGACGACCTCGGCCACGAAGGCGCGCTGCGTCTCTGGCAGGGCATGCTCTGGGCTGCCCACGAACTGCGCGACCTGCCGCAACGCCACGGCTTCGACTGCGACTACCGCATCGGCCACCTGTGGACCGCCGTGCTGCCGCGCCGGGTTGGTTCGCTCTACGACTGGCAGGCCGAAGCCAATCGCCGCTGGGGCTACGAAGGCCTGCAGTTCATTCCCCGTGAAGACCTGCCGCAGTGGATCGCCAGCGACCGCTACCAGGCCGGCCTGTATGACCCGAACTCCGCGCACCTCAACCCGCTGAAACTGGCCTACGGCCTGGCAGGCGCCATCGAGCGCGCCGGTGGCCGCATCTTCGAGCAGACCCGCGCGCTGAGCTTCCGCGAGAGCGGCAGTGGCTACGAAGTGACCACCGAGCTTCCCAATGGCGAGCGGGGCAGCGTGCGCTGCGCCTCCCTGGTGCTGGCCTGCAACGCCTACATCGACGGGTTGGACCGCGACGTCTCCGAACGCATCCTGCCGGTGGGCACCTACCAGGTTGCCACCGCGCCGCTGGGCGAGGAACTGGCCCGCTCGCTGCTGCCGAAGAACTGCTGCGTCACCGACAACCAGTTCGTCCTCGACTACTTCCGCCTGACCCCCGATCATCGCCTGCTGTTCGGCGGCGGCTGCACCTACCTGGGCGGCATGCCTTCGGACATTCGCGCTGCCACGCGCCCCTATGTCGAGCGGGTGTTCCCGCAGCTCAAGGGTGTGGAGCTGGAATACGCCTGGGGCGGGCACATCGACTGCAGCATGCGGCGCACCCCGGACATCGGCCGGCGCGGCGACCTCTACTGGCTGCAGGGCTATTCCGGCCACGGCGTGCTGCCGAGCCTGGCCGCGGCCCACGCCGTGAGCGAAGCCATGGGCGGCCGCAGCGACGAGCTTGACCTCTATCAACGCATCCGCAATCCCGGGTTCCCCGGCGGCCAGCGCTTCGCCGCGCCACTGGAAGCCGTCGGCAAGGCCTGGTATCGATTACGGGATTTCATCTGATCCGGACCCCTGACATGACCCAGACGGTTGCCAACGAACACCTTGCCACGCTGATCCGCGACCTGCGCAAGCACAAGAACCTCACCCTGGGCGAGCTGGCCGAGCAGATCGGCCGCTCGGTGGGCTTCCTGTCCCAGGTCGAGCGTGGCCTGTCGCAACCGACCGTCGCCGACCTCACCGCCATCAGCGAAGCCCTGGGCGTACCGACTACCTACTTCTACGCCGGCGACACCCGCCGCGAGCGCGACTGGGTGACCCGGCCAAACGACCGCCGCACCCTGTACTACGCCGGTGGCGTCACCGACATCCTCGCCTCGCCGAACATGTCCGGCGGCTTCTCCATGCTCGACAGCATCCTCGCCCCCGGCGCCACCAGCGGCGAAGGCCACCTGGACGACAGCTCGGAGCAGGGCGGCTTCGTCCTCGAAGGCGAGCTGACCCTCTGGTACGAGGACGACACCGTCACCCTCTACCCCAACGACAGTTTCCAGCTGCCGCCGCACAGCCAGTTCCGCTACGGCAACCTCACCGACAAACCAACCCGGGTGCTGTGGATCTTCACCTGATTTCCCAAGCCAGCCCGCGAGGGTTGGCTTGGGAAAACGATCCGGCCGCTCCCGCACAAAGGCCCCAGAGAACATCATGAACCGCCCGATGCATCCCGACCTGCTCAGCGAAGTCCGCGCCTTCCGCCAGCAATACCCGGATATCCGCTACGTCGACCTGATCTGCCTGGACATTCCCGGCCACTTCTACGGCAAGCGCTACCCCGTGGACATGCTGGAAAAAGTCGCCGCCGGCAGCCCGCTGAAACTGCCGCAGAACTGCGTGCTGCTGGGCGTACAAGGTGGCCTGCACCCCATCGGCGACTACTGCTTCAACGACGGCGACCCGGATGCGCCGCGCCGCCTGATCCCCGGCTCGCTCAAGCCGGTGCGCTGGGAAAACCAGCCGCTGGGGCAGATGCTGATCAGCTCCGACGGCACCGAGGCGCCCATCGAATTCGAGCCGCGCGAAGTGCTCGCCCGCGTCATGCAGCGCCTGGAGTCCAAGGGCATTCGCCCGGTGGTGGCCTTCGAGCTGGAGTTCTACCTGTTCGACAAGAAGCTGGATGCCGGCCTGCCTCAGTACCCGCGCGACCCGCTGAGCGACGACGAGGACGACCAGCCGAACATGCACATCGAGCGCCTGTCGCGCTTCTCGGATGTGCTCCATGAGATCGTCGAAGCCTCCCGCGAGCAGGGCGTGGACGCCAACGTCATCACTGCCGAGATCGGTCCGGGGCAGTTCGAGATCAACTTCGCCCACTGCGACGATGGCCTGCACGCCGCCGACCAGGCTGCGCTGTTCACCCGCGCGACCCGTGGCGTGGCGCTCAAGCACGGCTACCGCGCCAGCTTCATGAGCAAGCCTTACCTGCATGCACCGGGCAGCGGCATGCACGTACACGTCAGCCTGTACGACCGTGACGGCAACAACCTGCTCGACCGCGACAACCAGCAGGCCCTGCGCCACGCCGTGGCCGGCTGCCTGGAACTGCTGCCGCACTGCATGCCGATCTTCGCCGCCAACCACAACGCCTACCGCCGCTACGGCTCCCGCGTGAACGCTGCGAGCAAGGCCAGCTGGGGCTTCGAGGACCGCGATGCATGCATCCGCATTCCCGAATCCGATGGCAGGAACCTGCGCATCGAGCACCGCCTGGCCGGCGCCGACGCCAACCCCTACCTGGTGCTCGCGGCGATCCTCACCGGCATGGAGCACGGCCTGGAAACCCGCCAGGAGCCGATCCCGCCGCTGAACGAAGACCGCGCCAGCGGCATCGATTTCCCCCGCGACATGCTCGGCGCCGTCGCCGAGATGGAAGACCACCCGGTGGTCAAGGAAGGCCTGGGCAGCGAGTTCGTCTTCGTCTACTGCGAGAACAAGCGCCACGACCACCTGGACTTCATGAACGAAGTCAGCGCGCGGGAGTACCGCTGGTTCCTCTGAGAGCCCGAGGCCAAAATTGATCTTCGGACTTTGTAGGAGCGAGCCGAGGTCCCCGGCGAACGCTGATCCCGGCGCCATGCCGAACGGCTCCCTCTCCCTCTGGGAGAGGGCTGGGGTGAGGGTGGCTCACGCACGGACTCCACCTGTAGGAGCGTTCCATGGATGCGATCGCGGGCATGGCCCGCTCCTGCAGGGAACACCAGATTCTCTGAACCCGCTCCGCTGCCCGGCGGTCCATTCCATGCAAGAGGCAATCTCACAAGGAGCCACCGCATGGACCTCATCCGCATCCTCATCGCCATCCTTCTGCCGCCGCTGGGCGTGTTCCTCCAGGTCGGTTTCGGCGGAGCGTTCTGGCTCAACATCCTGCTGACGCTGCTCGGCTACATCCCCGGCATCGTCCACGCCGTGTACATCATCGCCAAGCGCTAACCCGCCCGGCTGCCCTCCCAGAAATGCTCCGCCAGCATCCGCAGCTCCGCCGACAGTTCCGCCATGCGTGCGGCGCTGCGCTGGCAGGTGCCGACCTTCGCGGCGTTGCTGTCGGCCGAGCCGCGAATGGCGTGCAGGCTGCGCTGCACGTCCTCGCTGGCAGCGCCCTGTTCCTCGATGGCTTCGGCGATCTCCAGGCTCATCCGCTGGATCGCCGAAACCTGTTCGCTGATGCGTTCCAGCGTTCCTGCCGCCTGGCCTGCCTGGGCCAGGCTGGCCACCGCCTGGTCGCAGCAATGCCATAGCGCCCGCACCGAATCCTCGGCGCCCTGCTGAAGGTTGCCGACCAGCGACTGGATGTCCCGCGCGGAATGCTCCGTGCGCGAAGCCAGCGCGCGAACCTCGTCGGCGACCACCGCGAAACCGCGTCCGCTTTCCCCGGCGCGCGCCGCCTCGATGGCGGCGTTCAGCGCCAGCAGGTTGGTCTGCCCGGCGACGTCGCGGATCACCTCGAGCATCCGCGAGATCGCCTCGCTGTGTTCCTTCTGTTGTTCCACTGCGGCACTGGCCGCGCGCACGCCGGCTTCCAGCGCAGCGAGTTGCCCGCGCGTGCCGTGCACATCCTGATGCCCTGACTGGGTGATGCGCTCGCTGCACTGCGCCGCCACCGCGCTGTGCTGCGCGTGACGAGCCACTTCCTGGACGCTCTGCGCCAACTGCTGCATGGCGCTGGCGACCTGCTCGGTCTCGCGCTGCTGCAACTGAGAAGCGGCGCTGCCACCGGCCATGGCGTCGGCCAGTGCGGCGGAGTGCTCGGCCAACTGCTGGGATGCGTCGGCCATGCGCCCGACCACCGCGGCGGTCTCCGCCTCCAGCATCCGGAAAGCGAAATCCAGCTCGCCGAACTCGTCCGCACGGCCCGAATAGAGCTGCTGGCTCAGCGGGTTGTCGGCAATCTTCCGTGCGCGCCCGAGCAGCGCGCCCAGCGGTTGCAGGCGCAGTACCAGCCAAGTGCCTGATGCGCCCAGCGCCAACAGGAAGGCCAGTGCGGTCAGCTTGGGCAGCAGCAGCGCGAGAAGAGCGCCGCCGGCCTGCGCCAGCAACAGGCCGAGCAGCAACTGGAGCACCAGCGGCACGCGCGGGCGACGCAATGTCCTGCCCTGGCGCATGCGCGCATAAAGGCGCTCCGCTGCGTCGATCTGCTCGGCACCGGGACGGGTGCGCACCGACTGGTACTCCACGACCTTGCCGCCATGGCGGATCGGCGTGACGAAGGCGCTGACCCAATAGTGGTCGCCGTTCTTGCAGCGGTTCTTCACCAGGCCCATCCAGCTGCGCCCGGCCTGCAAGGTCTGCCAGAGGTGGGCGAAGGCGGCGGGCGGCATGTCCGGATGGCGCACGCGGTTGTGGTTGAAGCCCACCAGCTCCTCGGCCTCGAAGCCGCTGACCTGAATGAAGTCCGGGTTCACATGGGTGACCGCGCCCTTGAGGTCGGTAGTGGAGAGGATGTTGGCATTGACTGGCACGTCTACCTGGCGCCCGGTGACGGGCATGTTGAGCTTCATCGCTGGTGCTCCAGGCGGGTCTGGAAGAGTTGCTCCGGCGCCAGCGGCTTGCTGAACAGGAAGCCCTGGGCGTGGCGGCAGCCTTCGGCGCGCAGGAAGTCCAGGTGCTCCTGGCGCTCCACGCCCTCGGCCACCACTTCCAGGCCGAGGCTGTGGCCCAGGCCGATGATTGCCCGGCAGATGGCGCTGAGCTCCGGGTCGTCCGGCACGCGGGTGATGAAGCTGCGGTCGACCTTGAGGATGTGCAGCGGGTAGCGCTTGAGATAGCCCAGCGAGGAATAGCCGGTGCCGAAGTCGTCCAGCGCCAGGCGCACGCCCTCGGCGGCCAGTTCGCGCAGGCAGGCGAGGGTTTCCGCGCCGTCCTGCATCAGCAGGCTTTCAGTGATTTCCAGCACCAGGCTGCGCGGCGACAGGCCGCTCTCCGCGAGAATCCGCTGCACCCGCGCGGCGAATCCCGGCTGCTGCAGTTGCCGGCTCGACAGATTGACCGAGCAGTACAGGCTGCGATGCCCCTGGCTCTGCCACAGCGCCGTCTGCCGGCAAGCCTGGCGCAGCACCCAGTCGCCGACCGGGACGATCTCGCCGGATTCCTCCAGCGCCGGGATGAAGTCCAGCGGCGAGATCGACTGGCCGTTGTGCTTCCAGCGCAGCAGCACCTCCACCGCTTCCCAGTGCGGCGAGTCGCGGTCGAGGCGGACGATGGGCTGGTAGTGCAGGCTGAATTCCTCGCGGCGCAGTGCCTGGGCCAGCGCGCTTTCCAGGTCCAGCCGGCGCTGCGCCTCGGCCTGCAGCTCCAGGCTGAAGCGCGCGTACTGTGCCTTGCCGGCCTCCTTGGCGCGGTACAGCGCAAGGTCCGCGGCCTGCAGGGTGTCGATGGCCTGGCCGTCGGTCATCAGCCCGGTGATGCCGATGCTGGCGCTGACCACCAGTGTGCGGCCATCCACGTGCAGCGGCTGGCGCAGGCAGTCGAGCATGCGTTGCGCGACCTGCTCGGCGTCGACCAGGCTGGCCAGGTCGTCCAGCAGCACGACGAACTCGTCGCCGCCGAAGCGCGCCAGGTGATCGCCCGGCCGCAGACAGCGCAGCAGGCGCTGGGAGACTTCCACCAGTACGCGGTCACCGACGGCGTGGCCGAGGCTGTCGTTGATCAGCTTGAAACGGTCCAGGTCGATGAACAGCAGGCCGGACTCGCGTGCGCCGGGGCGGCGCTGGCGCATCAGGGCCTGTTGCAGCAGTTCGTCCAGGCGCAAGCGGTTGCCCAGGCCGGTGAGCGGGTCGTGCCGCGCCGCGTGGCTGAGCTGGTGCTCGCTGGCCTTGTGCTGGCTGATGTCGGTCTGCGAGCCGGCCATGCGCCCGTCGGTGACCACGCCGCGCGCCAGCACCCAGAGGTAATTGCCGTCGCGCTGGCGGATGCGGTACTCGTGGCTGAGCAGCGCGCTGCTGCCGCGCAGGTGCGTGTCGATGGCCTTGCGCAGGCCAGGCAGGTCGTCCGGGTGCACGCGGGCGAACCAGCTGGTACTGCCTTCGCCGAGGTTGTCGCGGGTCAGGCCGAGCATGCGCGCCCAGCGCTCGGAGACGTAGAGGCGGTCGTTGCCCAGGTCCCAGTCCCAGATACCGTCGTTGGCGCCACGCAGGGCGCGGGCATAGCGCGCCTCGCTGTCCTCCAGCGCCTGGCGCTGGGCCGCGCCGTATGTGTCGATGGCCAGCGACATATCAAAGAATACCCGCTTGAGCAGGCTGGCGTAGGTCCTGGCTTCCGGGGCATCGCCCATCAGGTCGGCGAGCATCTGGTCCAGGTACAGGCGATACGCACCCAGGTACCACTTCAGCTCGACGCCGACCTGCTGGTGCACCAGCCCGATGCGCAGGCGGTCGCGTACGTAATCGGCGTCCTGCGGGGCATCCCAGAGCTGGCGGTAGTATTCGAACTGGCTGCATTTCAGCCGCGCCAGCGTTGCCGGCTCGGCGAGGATCGCTCCCAGCGGCGGGTAGTGGCGCAGGTGGTCGTAGAGCTGCTCGATGAAGCGCTGGTGGCAGCCTTCCAGTTCGGCGGCGCGGCCATGGAGATGGCAGCCATCCTCCTCGCGCCACTCCAGGTAACTCAGGCGCTGATCGACTTCCATCGTCGACAGGCCGATGCGCTCGAGCACGCTCTCGAGCTTCGGTCCCAGGCCCATGTTCGGCTCCTTGCGGGTCTGCTGTTTTTGTCGGGCATGAAAAAAGCGCCGGCTCGTCGTCCCGTCTAAATCGACGGCGACCAACTCGGCGCTTTGTCTTGCAGGCCCACAAGTCCTGCCCGGCAAAGCCAGCTTCCGCAATGGCGGAACGCGGGTGGTTTGTCTTTTACACCAGGGGGCGGGGCCCCGACAACTCTTGCAGCGCGCCGCTCAGGCGCTGGCGCAGCTCGCCCAGTTCGCGGGAGCGGAAGGCATGGCGGGTGCGCTCCAGCACACCGATGGCATCGGCCAGCAGCGCGGTGATCTTCCCGGTCTCGCCCAGCGGTGCGTCCTGGAACCAGCGGCACAGCGGCGCCTGCTGGCAGTCACAAGGGCCTTCCATCACGCCGCAGCGCAACTCATAGGCGGCCAGCAGGGCACGAACCTGACGGGCCAGCGCCGGGTCCTCGGACGCGACAAGCAATTGGACGGGATGCCGGTGGAGAGTCATGAGGGGATCACTCATATCAGGGAGATGCCAATTTAATGGCTAATGGCTATCTGATATTGACCCCTGTCATAGGCTGAGGCGGCTTGCGCCAGGGAGTCGACGGTTGGTGTGAAGTGTCTCGCATTGCGGTGCCGGTAAATTGCCAGGAACGCGCGGTAAACGCGGGGCGCATAACCTGGGACAGGTTATCCGCCATACCCTTGGCGGCGGATAACGCTGACGCGTTATGCGCCCTACAGGCAGGGAGAACAGGGAAAACGTACCGGCTGACACCGAGGTTACTTCTCGCTCCGAACGGTCCCCTCTCCCGCTTGCGGGAGAGGGCCAGGGTGAGGGGCCTTTGATCCTGTAGGTGCGGACTTGTCCGCGAAGCTCATTGGGTAGGGCGTGAAGCGATGGGTATCGCTTCGCTCCACGCCATCCTACGAAGTGCGCAGGAGTAGTATCAGTGCAGCGAACGCACCTGGTTTTCCATGATGCGCACCGCATCGGTCCAGCGCACCCAGACCTTACCCTGCCAGTCCATCACGCTGGTTGGCTGGCCCTCGATCTGCTCCATGCGCCGGCGCGGCAGGTGCGGGTTGTGCTGCTGCGCATCGCGCAGGGCCGGCAACACCTCGGTGCTGATCCACTGCCGCAGGCTGCGATTCTCCGGGTGATAGAAGTGCACCAGCAGCAGCGCGTAGAGGCCGCTTTCACTGACCAGATAGAGCTTTTCTTCGCACCCGGCGAGGTGCTCATGACGAAGCTGGTCCGGATCGAGCTTACTGGTGACTCGTTCGCCCAGGTGGCTGTTGGTCAGCTTGGCCAGATCGCGCAGGACGAACCACGCCTGGCGCTCGATGAGCAGCCCGCGCAGACGACGGTTGTAGCGTTGGAACACAGTGGGAATCAGGCCTTCGTCGGCCGACATCGAATCGGAAAACTTCATGCTGTCTCTCCATGTACGTCCAGAAGCCGCCGCCCGAACAACCACAGAGGGAGGCGGACCGTGCAAGGGTGGAATACCGAGACATCTAGAGGAGAAAGCCCGGCCGAGCCGAAGCCCGCCTTACACGGTCCGCCATGGACTACCAGAAGACGTTGACTGTTAGAGCCAGCGTCATCCGCCACGGCGTGTGTAATGCCTTCCTCTTATGTCTTCAGGATTCCACTCCTGGCCACGGCGAACCGTGGCAGGCAGAACGCTACGCAGAGCCCTTGTAGGACAGCAACGCAGTTGCGGTGTAGGGGGATTCGGTAAATACCGTACCGCGGCGGTGAACCTCCAGTTCAAGCCCACAAGAACAGCGCTCGTCGGCTTTCCTCCAGAGCAAATTGACTGACTTAAAGAGTGGTGTGTATGGTACACACTGCAGAGTCGCCGGGAGGGCGAGGATGCGCAGCAGGGAAATTATCGAACTGCTGATCGAGGATGGTTGGCTGGAGATCGGCTGCAACGGTAGCCACCACCAGTTCAAGCATCCTGACAAGCCCGGCAAGGTCACCGTGCCGCACCCCAAGGCGAGCCTGCCCAAGGGAACGGTGAACAGCATCCTCAAGCAGGCCGGTTTGAAACCCTGCCGGTCTGACACCACCCATTGAGCTGCGCTACGCCGTAGCGGGAGCCACCCTATGAAATTTCCCGTCGTGCTCCACAAGGACCCGGACAGCGACTACGGCGTCACTCTTCCCGACGTTCCCGGCTGCTACTCCGCCGGCTGTACCGTCGACGAGGCTTTGGATAACGCCAAGGAAGCGCTGGCCCTGCATTTCGAAGGCCTGGTGGCCGATGGCGAAGAACTGCCCCAGGCGCAGTCCATCGACCAGCACTTGGCCAACCCGGACTACGCCGGCGGCGTCTGGGCCGTAATCGAATTCGACGTCACGCCCTACCTGGGAAAAGCCGTACGCTTCAACGCCACACTTCCCGAACACCTGCTGCAACGCATCGACGACCGCGTCAGCAAGGATCAGCGCTATAGCTCCCGCTCCGGCTTCCTCGCTACCGCCGCGTTGCGCGAGCTGGCGCAATCCTGATCGCTGAACGACAGAAACGAAAAAGCCGCGCATTCGCGCGGCTTTTTGCTGAAAGGGTGGTGGGCCCACACGGACTTGAACCGTGGACCAAAGGATTATGAGTCCTCTGCTCTAACCAACTGAGCTATAGGCCCCCAGAAGGCGGGCGGATTATACCGGGGCGTTCTGGCTTGCGCCAACCGGATGCAGCGGGACCAGGAAGCGGTTGGCAAAGGCGTCGGCCGGTAGCGGGGCGCTCAGCGCGTAACCCTGGATCTGGTCGCAGCCTTCGGCTTCGAGGAAGCGTTCCTGGGCTTCGTGCTCCACGCCTTCGGCGATCACCGTGAGGTTCATGCTGCGGCCCAGGGCGATGATGGCGCGGGCGATGGCGGCGTCGTGGGGGTCGTCCGGCAGGCCGTGGACGAAGGACTGATCGATCTTCAGGGTGTCCAGCGGCAGTTGCTTCAGGTAGCTGAGCGAGGAGTAGCCGGTGCCGAAGTCATCGATGGCCAGTTGCACGCCGAGGTGCTTGAGGCTGTGCAGGATCGACAGGGCTTCCTCGGTCTGGTGCATGAGGAAGCTTTCGGTGATCTCCAGTTGCAGGCGCGAGGACTGCAGGTTGTAGTGGGCGAGCAGTTCGCGGATGCGTTCGACCAGGTTGGTCTGGCGCAGCTGGGCGCCGGCGAGGTTGACCGAGAGCGGGCCGAAGGCGGCGTGGCTGTCCTGCCAGCGGCTCATCTGCCGGCAGGCTTCGCGCAGCACCCAGTCGCCCAGCGGCAGGATCAGGCCGTTTTCCTCGGCCAGAGGGATGAAGCGATCCGGAGAAATCGCGCCGAATTGCGGGTGTTTCCAGCGGATTAGCGCTTCTGCTCCTACAAGCTGCCCGCTCGCGAGGGACAGTTTGGGTTGGTAGTAGAGCTGGAGCTGGTCGCTTTCCAGGGCGCGGCGCAGTTCGTGCTCCAGGGCCATGCGTTCGGTGGCCTGGAAGGTCAGTTCGCGGGTGTAGAACTCGACGCGGTTGCGGCCCTGGGCCTTGGCCCGGTACATGGCGGCATCGGCGTTCTTCACCAGGGTGGCGACGTCGCCGCCGTCGCTGGGATAGAGGCAGATACCGATGCTGGCGCTGACGAAGAACTCCTGTTCGCCGGCGATGAACGGTTTTTCGAAGCAGACCAGCAGCTTGTTCGCCACGTGCTCGGCGTCCAGCGCGTGGTGCAGGCCGGGCAGCAGGATGATGAATTCGTCGCCGCCCTGGCGGGCCACGGTGTCGACGTCGCGCAGCTGCTCGCGCAGGCGGGTGGCGATGGATTTCAGCAGCAGGTCGCCCACCGGGTGGCCGAGGCTGTCGTTGATGTGCTTGAAGCGGTCGAGGTCGAGGAACAGTACGGCGCCCTGGTGATCGTCTTCCTGGGCTTCCTTGAGCGAGGCGTTCAGGCGGCTTTCGAACAGCAGGCGGTTGGGCAGGCCGGTGAGCGGGTCATGGTGGGCCTGGTAGTCGAGCCGCGCCTGGGCGTACTTGAGGGTGGAGATGTCGGCGAACACGCCGACGTAGTGGGTCAGCTCGCCGTCGGCGTTGCGCACGGCGCTGACGGTCAGCCACTCCGGGTACAGTTCTTGGTTCTTCCGCCGGTTCCAGATCTCGCCCTGCCAGTGGCCTTCGGCGTTGAGCTGGTGCCAGAGGGCGACGTAGAAGCTGGTGTCATGCTGGCCGGAGGCAAGCAGGCGCGGCGAGTTGCCGAGGGCTTCCTGTTCGCTGTAGCCGGTGATTTCGCTGAAGGCGCGGTTGACTGCGACTATCTGCTGGTGCGCGTCGGTGATCATCACGCCTTCGGCGGTGCTTTCGAACACGGTGGCGGCGAGGCGGAGCTTTTCCTGCATCTGCTGCTGCTCGGTGATGTCCCGGGCGATGGTCAGCATGCAGTCGTCGCTGCCGATGGTGATGCGGTGGGCGGATAGCTCGCACAGGCGCAGGCTGCCGTCGCGGGTGCGAATCTGCGCGGTGAAGTCCGGGGCGCTGGATGCGTTGTCGAGGATGCCCAGCAGCTTGCTGCGGTCGGCCGGGTTGGCCCACAGGCGCAGGTCGAGCGTGGAGCGCTCGGCGGCTTCTTCGCGGCTGTACCCGGTGATGCGGGTGAAGCCCTGGTTCACTTCCACCAGCCGGCCGTCGCTGATGCGCGAGATGAGCATGCCGTCGGGGGAGGCGTGGAAGGCCTTGGCGAACTTTTCCTCGGAGACGCGCAGCTGCTCCTGGGTCTCCTTGACCTGGGAGATGTTGCGCACCACCACCACCAGCGCCGGGGTGTCGTCGAGGACGATGTGCTGGGCCGAGAGCAGGGCGGTGAAGCGCGTGCCGTCGCGGCGGTTGAGCGGAATCTCGACGTTGTTCAGCGGCTCGCCCTGCAGGCGCGCGAGCATCGCCGGGCCCATGCCCGGCTCGCCCCAGATGCCCAGCTCGGTGGAGGTCTTGCCCAGCGCCTCGCTGGCGGGGATGCCGATCTGCTGTTCGAAGGTGCTGTTCACCGCGAGCAGCTGCCCGTCGACGCGGCGGGCGAGGACGATGATGTCCGGGCAGTGGTGGAACACCGAGGCGAATTTCTGTTCGGACAGGCGCAGGGCCTGCTCGGTGTGCATGGCGTCGGTGATGTCGATCATCAGGCCGCGCAGGATCATTTCATCGTCATGGTGGATCAGCGTGACGATGTCGCGAATCCAGACGATCCGCCCGTCGGCGGCGAGCATGCGGTAGTCGAAGCTGTGGTTGCGCCCGGCCTGGCTTTCGCTGAGGCAGAAATGGATGGCGCGCTCGGCGTCTTCCGGGTGCAGGGTGCGCTGCCAGAAGCCGGGTTCCAGCCAGTCCTTGATCGGGTAGCCGAGCAGCCGCTGGGCGTGAGGCGAGACGTAGGTGAAGCGGTTTTCCGCCAGGCGCATTTCCCAGGCGATGGCGGTAAGGCTTTCCACCAGGCCGCGGTAGTGCTGTTCGCTGTCGCGCAGGGCCTGTTCGAGCTTCTCGCGGCGCTGCATCTCGCCGCGCAGGCGGCGGTTCATGGTGAACAGCACCAGCAGGGTGATGGCGGTCAGGAGGGCAATGGGGACGGCGATTTCCAGGACTTCGCGCCACACCGAGCGGCGATCCAGCAGGCCCCCGACCCAGGGCGCCTGGAGGGCATCGATCTGCTCGACGGTCAGGTCGGCCAGTACCTTGTCGATGATGCCGGCGAAGATCGCCTGGTCCTTCGGCACGCCCATTGCCAGTTGGTAGCGATAGGGCGTTTCGCCGCTGATCTGCAGGCCGTCGAGCTTGAGCTGGCGCAGGTTCCAGACGGCAGAGGCGAGATCGCCGACGAATGCATCCACCTGCCCGGTGGCCAGGGCCTGCAGGCCGGCGGCGACGCTCGGCAAGGGTTGCAGGTTCAGGTCGGGGTGCTTGGCGGTCAACAGTTCGTGAGCCGCGTAGTTGGCCACGACGCCGACCTTGAGCCCGTAGAGTTCCTTGAGGCCGCCGGGGGCCGGGCCGTCCTTGCGGGCAAGGATGATGATCGGAAAGTCGAGGTAGGGGCGGGTGAAGGTCAGGTAGTCGAGGCGCCTGGGCGTAGCCATGACGCCGGGCAGCAGGTCGATGCGGTTGTCGCGCGCCTGTTGCAGGACTTCGCTCCAGCTGGCCGGTTCGACCGGCTGCAACTTCACCTTGAGTTGTTGACTGATGAGCTGCACATAGCTGGCAGCGAGCCCCTGGTAGCGGCCCTCGGTGTCACGGAATTCAAAGGGTGGCCAGGAGGTATCGACGCCCAGGCGCAGGCTGGGATGTGCCTGCAGCCACTGCTGCTCCTCGGGCGTGAGGCTCAGGGCGAATGCCTGTCCCGCCCAGAATGCGAGGCACCACAGTAGAACTGCCTGCAGACGCGGCATGAAGGGCCTCATTCCAGGGGGGACTATGCCGAAGTGTAGACGTGGCACTTTGCCCGATGGAAGGCCCAAAGAAAAACCCCCGGTTTTGGCCGGGGGTTCTTCGTCACTCGTCGAGGAAGGAGCGCAGATGCTCGCTTCGCGACGGGTGGCGCAGCTTGCGCAGCGCCTTGGCTTCGATCTGGCGGATACGCTCACGGGTTACATCGAACTGCTTGCCGACTTCCTCGAGGGTGTGGTCGGTATTCATGTCGATGCCGAAGCGCATGCGCAGGACCTTGGCTTCGCGAGCTGTGAGGCCGGCGAGGACTTCGCGGGTGGCTTCCTTGAGGCTCTCGCTGGTCGCCACTTCGATCGGCGACTGCATGGTGGAGTCCTCGATGAAGTCGCCCAGGTGCGAGTCTTCGTCGTCACCGATCGGCGTTTCCATGGAGATCGGTTCCTTGGCGATCTTCAGGACCTTGCGGATCTTGTCTTCCGGCATGTCCATGCGTTCGCCCAGCTCTTCCGGGGTCGGTTCACGGCCCATCTCCTGCAGCATCTGGCGGGAGATACGGTTGAGCTTGTTGATCGTCTCGATCATGTGCACCGGAATACGGATGGTGCGGGCCTGGTCGGCGATCGAACGGGTGATCGCCTGGCGAATCCACCAGGTGGCATAGGTCGAGAACTTGTAGCCGCGACGGTATTCGAACTTGTCCACCGCCTTCATCAGGCCGATGTTGCCTTCCTGGATCAGGTCGAGGAACTGCAGACCGCGGTTGGTGTACTTCTTGGCGATGGAGATCACCAGACGCAGGTTCGCCTCCACCATCTCCTTCTTCGCACGACGGGCTTTCGCCTCGCCGATGGACATGGAGCGGTTGACGTCCTTGATCTCGGCAACGGTCAGCTGCGAGCTGGTTTCCAGGTCGACCAGCTTCTGCTGGTTGCGCAGGATGTCGTCACGCAGGCGCTCGATGGCCTCGGCGTACTTGGGCTTGCCCTTGAGTACGGAGTCGACCCAGGCGGTGTCGGTTTCGTGGCCGGGGAACTGGCGCAGGAAGTCGGCACGCGGCATGCGGGCATCACGCACGCACAGCTGCATGATGGCGCGTTCCTGGCGGCGGACGCTGTCCAGCGCATCGCGGACCTTGGCGACCAGCACGTCGAACTGCTTGGGCACGAGCTTGATCGGCATGAACAGTTCGGCCAGGGCGACCAGTTCTTCGGTCGCCTGCTTGCTGCCACGGCCGTGCTTCTTCAGGGCCTTCTTGGCTTTTTCCAGCTGCTCGGAAACGGCGCCGAAACGACGAGCGGCTTCTTCCGGATCCGGACCGCCGTCGCCTTCTTCTTCCTCGCTGTCGCCGTCGGACTCTTCGTCCTCTTCGTCCTTATCCTTGTCCTTGGCTTCGGCGTCGTCTTTCAGGCCGACCGGCTCGACTTCTTCGGCCGGCAGGGTGCCGTCATCCGGGTCGATATAGCCACTGAGGACGTCAGACAGGCGGCCGCCTTCGGCGACGATGCGGTTGTACTCTTCGAGAATGCCGTCCACCGCGCCCGGGAACTGGGCGATGGCACTCATGACCTCGCGGATGCCTTCCTCGATGCGTTTGGCGATTTCGATCTCGCCTTCGCGGGTCAGCAGTTCCACGGTACCCATTTCACGCATGTACATGCGCACCGGGTCGGTCGTGCGGCCAACGTCGCTCTCTACCGCAGCGAGGGCGGCAGCAGCTTCTTCGGCGGCAGCTTCATCGGTATCGGTTTCCGCCAGCAGCAGGGCATCCGCATCCGGGGCTGTCTCGAATACGTTGATCCCCATGTCGTTGATCATGCGGATGATGTCTTCTACCTGTTCCGGATCAGAGATATCCTCCGGCAGGTGGTCGTTGACCTCCGCGTAAGTCAGGTAACCCTGCTCACGACCACGGGTGATCAACTCTTTGAGACGAGATTGCTGTTGCGCTTTTCCGGACATAACACCCTATCCACTGAAGGTCTTGGCGGGCTGAAATAAGCCGAGGATTATACCAGATTCGAGGCTTCAGGCGCCAGTTCAGCTCTGGCTGCCTGTTGAAGAGGGGGTGCTGTAGTGCTCCCGCAGTAACGCTTTCTCTTCGTCGGTCAGTTCACTGGGGTTCTTTCGCAGCACACTGTGCAGGCGGGCTTCGCGGCTGCTGAGCAGTTGGTTGTGTGCAAGTGTAGTAATGGTGTCGACGAACTGCTTTTCAAGATTGCCGTCATCGATCAGCCATTCTTTCCCCGCCAGCACCTGCAGCAGGCGCCCTTGGGGTGTTCCGTGCCAGCGCGCGATGAGGTGCATCGAGCTCTGTCTCGGATTCTTCTGCAACGCTTCGACCAGGGCCGCGAGCAGTTGCGAGTAGGTCTGTCCCTCGTTGGAGAAGTGGCTCGCATCCTCGACGCTCTGCGCCAGTTGAGGATGGTGCAGCAGGGTGCGCAGCGCGGTCAGCGTCGGCGATTCGACGCTGATCTCGGTACGTGGCTGGCGCGGCGTAAAGTCGCCTTTCTTGCCCTTGCCGTCCCATTTGCGATCGCCCTTCCAGGGCTTCTTGCCCTGCTTGGCGCCGCCGTTGCCGGCGGAAAACTCCTGCGGAGCCTCGAAGTAGCTCGAAGCATCCTGGTAATGACTGTCGCCATGCTCTGCGAACTGGCCGGCGAACTGGCCCATGTCGTAGTCGGCGTACTCGTGGGCGTGCTGATCCGTGCCTTGTGCCTTGGCCGGAGCGGGCGCATGGCTGGGCTTGCCCTGGCCGGTGAGGCCCGAGCGCGGGGCGCTGATCTGGCTGAGCGCCTCGGCGGACAGCCCGGTGATCTCGCCCAGGCGCTGGCGCATCAGCAGGCGCAGGGTGTTGCCGGGAATCTTTTCCAGCAATGGCCCGGCCAGGGTCGCCAGGTGCGCCTTGCCTTCCAGCGTGCTGGGGTCGGCTTCCTGGGTCAGTTGCTGGAAGAAGTAGTCCGCCAGCGGCTGGGCCTGGTGGGCGAGGCGTGCGCGGAACGCGTCCGGGCCTTCGGCGCGTACCAGGCTGTCCGGGTCCTCACCCTCGGGCAGGAACAGGAAGCGCACCTTGCGCCCGTCCTGCAGGTTGCTCAGCGCCGACTCCAGTGCGCGCCAGGCAGCATTGCGGCCGGCCTGGTCGCCGTCGAAGCAGAAGAGGATGTTCGGCACGATGCGGAACAGCCGCTTGATGTGTTCTTCGCTGGTGGCCGTGCCCAGGGTGGCGACCGCATTGCGGATGCCTTGCTGGGCCAGCGCGATGACGTCCATGTAGCCTTCGACCACCATGATCTCGTCGAGATCCCGGTTGTTCTTCCGTGCCTCGTACAGGCCGTAGAGCTCCTGCCCTTTATGGAAGACCGGAGTTTCCGGCGAGTTCAGGTACTTCGGCTTGTCGTCGCCCAGCACCCGGCCGCCGAAGGCGATCACCCGGCCGCGGCTGTCGCGGATGGGGAAGATCACTCGGTCGCGGAAGCGGTCGTAGCGCTTGCCGCTGTCGGGGTTCTCCACCAAAAGGCCTGCGTCGAGCATGGCCTTGAGCTGCAGGTTGTCGCCGCCCAGGTTCTTCAGCAGGTTGTCCCAGCCCGGCGGGGCGAAGCCCAGGCCGAAGTCGCGGGCGATCTCGCCGGTGAGGCCGCGGCCCTTGAGGTACTCCACCGCGGCCTTGCGCGCCGGGTGGCCTTTCAGCGCCTGGCGGTAGAACTCGGCGGACGCAGCCAGCAGCGGGTAGAGCGGCGAGTCGACCGGCTGTCGGGGCTTGTTGCCGCGCCGGCCTTCCTCGCGGGGGATGTCCATGCCGGCGCGCTTGGCCAAGTCCTCGACCGCCTGGACGAAGTCCAGCTGGTCGTGGTCCATGATGAAGCCGAGCGCGTTGCCGCCGGCGCCACAGCCGAAGCAGTAATAGAACTGCTTGTCCGGGCTGACGGTGAAGGAGGGTGTCTTCTCCTTGTGGAACGGGCAGCACGCGCTGTAGTTCTTGCCGGTCTTCTTCAGCTGGATGCGCGAACTCACCACATCGAGAATGTCGGTGCGGTTGAGCAGGTCATCGATGAAGGATTGTGGAATCAGGCCGGCCATAGACTCATCGGGACGCAGGGTGGACCCAAGCATAGCGCGGGGCGTTGAGGCCGCTAGCGAGGCTTGAGGCTAAGCATGGGGCTGGAAAAGCAAAAACTCCGAAGTCCGCGAATGCGAATCGGAGTGGGGTGCCTGGTTTCAGGCACTCGCCCGGCGAGTGGGCCGGGCGATGCGGAAAGCGTGCGACGAGGCGCTGTAACTCAGTACAGGCGCTCGCGGCGGCGCTGTTCGCGCTGCACTTTCTTAGCGTGACGCTTAACAGCGGCAGCGGCCTTGCGCTTACGCTCGGCGGTCGGCTTTTCGTAGAACTCACGGCTACGGACTTCGGCCAGTACGCCTGCTTTTTCGCAGGAGCGCTTGAAACGACGCAGAGCTACGTCGAAGGGTTCGTTCTCTTTAACTTTGACGGCGGGCATCCAGGTCGTACCTTCAATGATTACCGGAGGATTTATCGCGCTCCTGACGGTTGTTCGGAGTCGGCGGTTTTCAAGGGTTGCGGATATTAAACGTTCGGAAGGAGGAATGCAAAGCCTCCGATCGAAAAGCACTGGTCCGAAGCCCAGCCGGCGATTATGATGCGCGGCTTCAATTTTGCCCAGAGTAAAGGCTCAAACCCATGCTAGTGCTGGGGTTGGAAACCTCCTGCGACGAGACCGGCGTCGCCCTGTACGACAGCGAAAAAGGCCTGCTGGCCGACGCGCTGTTCAGCCAGATCGACCTGCACCGCGTATACGGCGGCGTGGTTCCCGAGCTGGCCTCCCGTGATCACGTCAAGCGCATGCTGCCGCTGATTCGCCAGGTGCTGGCCGACTCCGGCCGCACCGCCGAAGACATCGACGCCATCGCCTACACCGCTGGCCCCGGCCTGGTGGGCGCACTGCTGGTCGGTGCTTCCTGCGCCCAGGCCATGGCGTTCGCCTGGGGCATACCGGCTGTCGGCGTGCACCATATGGAAGGCCACCTGCTGGCGCCGATGCTCGAAGAGCAGCCGCCGCAGTTCCCGTTCGTCGCCTTGCTGGTGTCCGGCGGCCACACCCAACTGGTGCGGGTGGACGGCATCGGCCAGTACCAGGTGCTCGGCGAGTCGGTGGACGACGCGGCCGGCGAAGCCTTCGACAAGACCGCCAAACTGCTCGGCCTGGCCTATCCCGGTGGTCCGGAGATCGCACGTCTGGCCGAGAGCGGCACCGCTGGTCGCTTCGTCTTCCCGCGCCCGATGACCGACCGTCCGGGCCTGGATTTCAGCTTCAGCGGCCTCAAGACTTTCGCCCTGAACACCTGGCAGCGCTGCGTGGCCGAAGGTGACGATAGCGAGCAGACCCGCTGCGACATCGCCCTGGCGTTCCAGACGGCGGTGGTCGAGACCCTGACCATCAAGTGCAAGCGCGCGCTCAAGCAGACTCATCTGAAGAGCCTGGTGATCGCCGGTGGCGTCAGCGCCAACCAGGCCTTGCGCCAGCATCTGGATAAGATGCTCGGCGAGATGAAGGGCCAGGTGTTCTACGCCCGCCCGCGCTTCTGTACCGATAACGGCGCGATGATCGCCTATGCTGGCTGCCAGCGGCTGGTGGCCGGGCAGCAGGACGGCCCGTCGATCGGCGTCCAGGCGCGTTGGCCAATGGAGTCGCTGCCAGCGATCTGAATAATGAAGCTGCAAACGACGCGGCCCATGCTCTGAGCGGCATGGGCCGTTTTTTCGCTTGCAGCGCGTTACGCGGGCCGGGAAGCTCGCGGCTTTAGAAGTGACGTTCGCGTCCGGCGATCAGGTCGCGCAGGTTGCTGCGGTGGCGCCAGACGATCAGGCCGGTGAGCACGGTCATCGGCAGCAGCGCCGAAGGCTCCTGCCAGGCCAGCAGCGGCAGGGTCAGTGGCGTGGCCACCAGGGAAGCCAGCGAACTGGTGCGCGACAGCTTGAAGGTCACCAGCCAGGCCACTGCCGCAAGCAGGGCGGCCGGCGGGTACAGCGCCAGCAGCATGCCGGCGGCGGTGGCGACGCCCTTGCCGCCACGGAAGTTGAAGTACAGCGGGTAGAGGTGGCCGATCACCGCTGCCAGCCCGATCCAGGCCTGCTCCACGTCGGACAGGCCGATCATCCGGGCGAAAAGAACCGGAACCAGCCCCTTGGCGAGATCGCCGAGCAGGGTGAGGATGGCGATCTTCTTCCCGGCCAGGCGCAGCATGTTGGTGGCGCCGGGATTGCCCGAGCCGCTGGCGCGCGGGTCGGCCGTGCCGAACAGGCGGCTGAGGAGTACCGCGAAGGACAGTGATCCGAGCAGGTAGGCGAGGATCGCCAAGAACCAGAACATGGTTTCCACCGGAGACGAGGTCGTTTCCGATTCTAACGGGGCGCCGGCCGCTTGTCGTGTCGCCTTGGAGCATGCAGTCAGTGGACAGAGTTTTCATCGAGGGGCTGGAAGTGGACACCGTGATCGGCGTCTACGACTGGGAAAGGGGTATCCGGCAGTGCCTGCGCCTGGACCTGACGCTGGGTTGGGACAACCGCCCGGCGGCGGCCGACGACGATATTGCCAAGGCCCTGGACTACGCCGTGCTCTCCGAGCGGGTCATGGCTTTTGCCCGTGACGCGCATTTCCAGCTGGTGGAAACCTTCGCCGAGCGCCTGGCCGAGCTGCTGATGGCTGAATTCGGCATTCAGTGGCTGCGTCTGAAAGTCACCAAGCCCGGCGCCGTCGCGGCTGCCATCGGCGTGGGTGTGGAGATCGAACGCGGATGCCGCTGACGCCGGTCTACCTCGGGTTGGGCAGCAACTTCGACCGTGAGCGCCATCTGCTCGCCGGGTTGGAGGCGCTGGACGGCTTCCTCGAGGACATCCACTGCTCGCCGGTGTTCGAGAGCGAGCCGGTGGGCATCCGCAGCGGCCCCTTCTACAACTTCGTGATCATCGCACGCACCGATCTGCCATTGGCGGAGCTGAGCCTGCGGCTCAAGCACATCGAGGCGGACAACGGTCGCTATGCGCCGGAGCGCAAGGGTCTGCCGCTGGATATCGACGTGCTGCTGTATGGCGACCTGCACGGGGAGTTCGACGGCCTGACGCTGCCGCGCGCGGAGGTGCTGAAGAATGCCTTCGTACTCTGGCCGCTGGCGTTGCTGGCCCCCGAGGTGAAGCATCCGGGAGCGCAGCGTTCGTTTGCCGAACTGTGGGCGGACGCGCAGATCGCGCAGAAGCTCTGGCCGGTGCCCTTCCAGTGGCGCGGTGTGGAGCTGACACCGGCGGCGCTGATCAAGGCGCATCCGGCGGCTTGATTTGTGTTCGGTTCTCTCCGGGCCTCGGTAAGCGCTGCGGCCTGATCGCCACCTGTAGGAGCGCCCGATGGGCGCGATCGCGGGCATGGCCCGCTCCTACAGTGAGAGCCTGTCGTTAGAGGTGCGGTCCCTCCGCAGTGCTGTCAGGCGGCGTGGCTTTCCTTGTAGGCCTTCAGTGCTGTCAGCCGCTCACGCTTGAGCGCTTCGCCCAGCTCGGCACCCTTGTATCCCTTTTCCAGCAATGGCTGCACCGCGACCGAGCGGGCAGCCTGTGCTGCACCGCGCAGGTACTCGGCTTGCGGGTATTCGCGGTCCTCCAGTCCATGGCGGCCGCGGGCGTCCATCTCGCTGGCGGCGAGAAACTCTTCGAAGCGCTGCGGCCGGCGGTAGACGTCGAAGGATTGCAGCAGCTCGAGGATGGTGTTCGGCCGCAGCTCCAGCGCGCGGTGGCAGTGGGTGTGGTACTCGCCGACCAGTCGCGCCAGTTCCTGGCATTCCCGCGGGACCTTGAAGCGTGCGTTGATCGCGTCGATCAGCGGCAGGCCCAGATGTTCGTGGGCGTGGTGTTTGGGCCATTCTTCCTCGCGCGTCTCGCCCTTGCCTACGTCATGCACCAGGCAGGCCCAGCGCACGCTCAGCGGCTGATCGTACCTGGCACACTCGCGCAGCACGGCCAGTACATGCTCGCCGGTATCCACCTCGGGATGGTGCTGCGGCGGTTGCGGTACGCCGAACAGCGTGTCGACTTCCGGCATCAGCACGGCCAGGGCGCCACAGTCGCGCAGGACCTGGATGAACACGTCCGGGCGCGATTCCATCAGGGCGCGGGAGATTTCCTTCCAGCTGCGTTCGGCGGTCAGCGCTTCCAGTTCGCCGGATTCCGACAGCTCGCGCATCAGTGCCAGGGTTTCCGGCGCCACGCTGAAGCCCATCGGCGCATAGCGGGCGGCGAAGCGCGCGACACGCAGCACGCGCAGCGGGTCTTCGGCGAAGGCCGGGGAGACGTGGCGCAGCAGGCGGGCTTCGAGGTCTTTCTGGCCGTGGTAGGGATCGACGATCTGGCCGTCATTGTCCTCGGCCATGGCGTTGATGGTCAGGTCGCGGCGGATCAGGTCTTCTTCCAGGGTGACGTCGGGGCTGGCGTAGAAGGTGAAGCCGCCATAGCCGCGCCCGCTTTTGCGCTCGGTACGGGCGAGGGCGTATTCCTCGCCGGTCTTGGGGTGGAGGAAGACCGGGAAGTCGGCGCCCACCGGGCGGTAGCCCTGGGTGAGCATCTCGTCGGCGCTGGCGCCGACCACCACCCAGTCGGTGTCGCTGAAGGGGATGCCGAGCAGGCGGTCGCGCACGGCGCCGCCCACCTTGTAGATCTGCATGAAGCTGTCTCCTGTTCTGGGGGATAGCTTCGGGGTTTGCGGCGGGTGGGGCAAGCTCGGCAGGGAAGGGGCGCCTGCGGCGCCGATCGCGGGCATGGCCTGCTCCTGCAAGTGTGGCCGGGATTCGCGCAGGAGTGGACTTCGTCCGCGATGCTTTCCGGCGCGATGCGGGCCAATCGCGGACGGAGTCCGCTCCTACGACATCTGGAATTACGGCGCGGCGACGGGGACCTGCTGGAGCAACGCGCCGATGGCGTCCTGCAGCAGGGCGGCGCTGGAGTGCGCGGGGCTCAGGCCGGTGCTGACGGTGCCTTCCCACAGCGTCTGCTCCTGCGCATCGGTCAGGCGCAGGCGCAGGGTGCCCGTCTCATCGCGCAGGCGGTGGATGGCGAGATAGGGGCCGAGCGGATCGGGCGGCGGTACGTCGACCTTGAATTCCAGCGGCGCGTCCTGCAGCGCCAGCCAGTAGTAGACGCGCAGCTGCGGAGTGGCGCTTTCGCGGTAGCCGCGCTCGATCAGGCCCTGGCGCACCTGGGCGTTGATCAGGGGGTAACGGCTGCGGTAGGGCAGGGCGTCGACGGCGTTTTCCGGGGGCATCAGCTGGAAGTCGCGCAGCCCGGCCAGGCGCGCATCGGCGGGATGCGCGACCTGGGCGTGCGGGACGGGGTTGCTGCAGGTCGCGACAGCAAGGCAAAGCAGGAGAATGGCGAACAGACGCATGGCGGTCTCCAGCGGGGTTGCCGCCATGCTTGTCACGCCTGCTGCCACGGTCAACCGATCAAATGGGTGGGATGATCAGGTCGAGACGCGGGTAGCCCTCCTCGCTGTCGCGTTCACCCTTTGGGGGCATGTGGAAGGTGTTGACGATGTTCTCGCCCTGCAGGGTCTCCAGGTGGATGTCGAAGCCCCACAGGCGGTGCAGGTGCTTGAGCACGTCGTCGGTGGATTCGCCCAGCGGTTTGCGGTCGTGCTGCTGGTGGCGCAGGGTCAGCGAGCGGTCGCCACGACGGTCGACGTCCCAGATCTGGATGTTCGGCTCGCGGTTGCCGAGGTTGTACTGCGCAGCCAGGGTTTCGCGGATCTTGCGGTAGCCGTCGTCGTCGTGGATGGCGTCGACCAGCATGTCGTCCTTCTGGTCGTCGTCGAGGATGCTGAACAGCTTGAACTCGCGGATCACCTTGGGCGAGAGGAACTGCAGGACGAAGCTCTCGTCCTTGAAGCTCTTCATGGCGAACTTGATGGTGGCCAGCCAGTCGTTGCCGGCGATGTCCGGGAACCAGCGCTTGTCTTCCTCGGTGGGGTTCTCGCAGATGCGGCGGATGTCGCGGTACATGGCGAAGCCCAGCGCGTAGGGGTTGATGCCGCTGTAGTAGGGGCTGTCGAAGCCGGGCTGGTAGACGACGCTGGTGTGGTACTGGAGGAATTCCATCATGAAGCCGTCGCTGACCAGGCCTTCGTCGTAGAGGTCGTTGATCAGGGTGTAGTGCCAGAAGGTCGCCCAGCCTTCGTTCATGACCTGGGTCTGGCGCTGCGGGTAGAAGTACTGCGCCACCTTGCGCACGATGCGCACCACTTCACGCTGCCAGGGCTCGAGCAGCGGGGCGTTCTTTTCGATGAAGTAGAGGATGTTTTCCTGCGGCTCGCTGGGGTAGCGGGCCAGGCCCTGTTCCTTGTCCTTGCCGCCGGCCTTGGGAATGGTCCGCCAGAGGTCGTTGACCTGGCGCTGGATCTGTTCCTCGCGTTCCTTCTGGCGCTGCTTCTCTTCTTCTGCGGAGATCGGGTAGGGCCGCTTGTAGCGGTCCACGCCGTAGTTCATCAGGGCGTGGCAGGAGTCCAGCAGGTCTTCCACGGCGTCGATGCCGTAGCGTTCCTCGCACTTGTTGATGTAGGACTTGGCGAACACCAGGTAGTCGATGATCGAGGTGGCGTCGGTCCAGGTGCGGAACAGGTAGTTGCCCTTGAAGAAGCTGTTGTGCCCGTAGCAGGCATGGGCGATCACCAGTGCCTGCATGCACTGGGTGTTCTCTTCCATCAGGTAGGCGATGCACGGGTCGGAGTTGATCACGATCTCGTAGGCCAGGCCCATCTGACCGCGCTTGTAGTTCTTTTCCGTGCTAAGGAAGTGCTTGCCGTAGGACCAGTGGTTGTAACCGATGGGCATGCCGACGGAGGCATAGGCATCCATCATCTGCTCGGCGGTGATCACTTCGATCTGGTTGGGGTAGGTGTCCAGCGCGTAGCGCTCGGCGAGGCGACTGATTTCGCGGTCGTACTGCTGGATCAGCTCGAAGGTCCACTCCGAGCCGGTGGCGATCGGCTGGCGCTTGCTCATGCGACTAGCCTCCTCTGGAACAGCTCGCGGAACACCGGGTAGATGTCCGAGGCGGAGACGATCTGCTGCTGGGCGAAGCTGTCTTCGAAGGTATCGCGGATCTTCTCGTACTCGAACCACAGCGCCTGGTGCTCGCGCGGGGTGATCTCGACGTAGGTGTAGTACTGGACGAAGGGCATGATCTGCTTCATCAGGATGTCGCGGCAGACCGGCGAGTCGTCGTTCCAGTTGTCGCCGTCCGAGGCCTGGGCGGCGTAGATGTTCCACTCGTTGGTGGGATAACGCTCGGCCATCACCTCCTGCATGAGTTTCAGGGCGCTGGAGACGATGGTCCCGCCGGTCTCGCGGGAATAGAAGAACTCTTCCTCGTCCACCTCGCGGGCGCTGGTGTGGTGGCGGATGAACACCACTTCGATCTTCTCGTAGTTCCGCTTGAGGAACAGGTAGAGAAGGATGAAGAAGCGTTTGGCGATGTCCTTGGTGGCCTGGGTCATGGAGCCGGAGACGTCCATCAGGCAGAACATCACGGCCTTGGAGGTCGGGTTGGGCTGCTTCACCAGCAGGTTGTACTTGAGGTCGAAGGTGTCGAGGAACGGCACCTTGTCGATGCGCGCGCGCATGCCGGCGATCTTCTGCTCCAGCTCCTGGATATCGCCGAGGTTGTCCGGTTCCTCGCGCTTCAGGCGATCCAGCTCCGCTATCGCTGCGCGCAGCTTGCCGCGGGTGGAGCCGGAGAGGGCGATGCGCCGTGCGTGGGCCGAGCGCAGGGTGCGCACGATGTTGATGCGCGAGGGGTTGCCCTCGTTGCTTATGCCGGCGCGCACGGTCTTGAAGGTGTCGCTGCCGGTGAGGTGGCGCTTGACCAGGTTGGGCAGCTCCAGATCCTCGAACATGAAGTCGAGGAATTCTTCCTGGGTGATCTGGAAGACGAAGTCGTCCATACCGTCACCCTGGTTGCTGGCCTTGCCGGCGCCACGGCCACCGCCGCCGCCCTGGGGGCGCGGGATGTGTTCGCCGGTGGTGAATTCCTTGTTGCCGGGGTGGATCACCGTCTGGCGACCGCCACGGCCATGATGCAGGACCGGCTCGTCGATATCGCGGCCAGGAATACTGATCTGCTCGCCGTGTTCCATGTCGGTGATGGAGCGGCGGCTGACGGCCTCTTCGACGGCCTTCTTGATGTGCTCACGGTAACGCCGCAGGAAGCGCTGGCGATTCACCGTGCTCTTGTTCTTGCCGTTCAGACGCCGGTCGATGACGTAGCTCATGAATGCTCCTCAGGGCCTGCTGCGTAGCGGCGTGGAGCCGCCACGGACAGGTCCGAATGCGACGGCGACCGGCGCGGCGGGAATGCCGCCGCGCCGATGGCAGACTACTGCGACTTGCGAACCCGCAGATACCATTCCGACAGCAGGCGCACTTGCTTCTCGGTGTAGCCGCGCTCGACCATGCGTTTGACGAAGTCGTTGTGCTTCTGCTGATCCTCCTTGCTCGCCTTGGCGTTGAAGCTGATGACCGGCAGCAGGTCCTCGGTGTTGGAGAACATTTTCTTCTCGATCACCACGCGCAGCTTCTCGTACGACAGCCAGCTGGGGTTCTTGCCGTTGTTGCCGGCGCGGGCGCGCAGCACGAAGTTGACGATTTCGTTGCGGAAATCCTTCGGGTTGCTGATGCCAGCCGGTTTCTCGATCTTCTCCAGCTCCTCGTTGAGGGCCGCGCGGTTGAGGATTTCGCCGGTCTCCGGGTCGCGGTATTCCTGGTCCTGGATCCAGAAGTCGGCGTACAGCACGTAGCGGTCGAAGATGTTCTGGCCGTACTCGCTGTAGGACTCCAGGTACGCGGTCTGGATTTCCTTGCCGATGAACTCGACGTAGCGCGGTGCCAGGTATTCCTTCAGGAAGCGCAGGTAGCGCTCGCGGGTCTCCGGCGGGAACTGCTCCTGCTCGATCTGCTGTTCCAGCACGTAGAGCAGGTGCACCGGGTTGGCGGCGACTTCATGCGGGTCGAAGTTGAACACCTTGGAAAGGATCTTGAAGGCGAAGCGGGTGGAAAGCCCGGACATGCCTTCGTCCACACCGGCGGTGTCGCGGTATTCCTGGATGGACTTGGCCTTGGGATCGGTGTCCTTGAGGTTTTCGCCGTCGTAGACGCGCATCTTCGAGTAGATGTTGGAGTTTTCCGGCTCCTTCAGACGCGACAGCACGGAGAACTGCGAGAGCATCTTCAGGGTGTCCGGCGCGCAGTGGGCGTGCGCCAGCGAGCTGTTGATGAGCAGCTTGTCGTAGATCTTGATCTCGTCGGAGACGCGCAGGCAGTACGGCACCTTGACGATGTAGATACGGTCGATGAAGGCCTCGTTGTTCTTGTTGTTGCGGAAGCTGTGCCATTCCGATTCGTTGGAGTGGGCGAGGATGATGCCGCTGTAGGGCAGAGAACCGAGGCCTTCGGTGCTGTTGTAGTTGCCTTCCTGGGTCGCGGTGAGCAAGGGGTGCAGGACCTTGATCGGCGCCTTGAACATCTCGACGAATTCCATCAGGCCCTGGTTGGCCCGGCACAGCGCGCCCGAGTAGCTGTAGGCGTCGGCGTCGTTCTGCGGGAATTCTTCCAGCTTGCGGATATCCACCTTGCCGACCAGCGCGGAGATGTCCTGGTTGTTCTCATCGCCCGGTTCGGTCTTGGCGATGGCGATCTGGTTGAGGATCGAGGGGTGCAGCTTGACCACGCGGAACTGGCTGATGTCGCCGCCGAATTCGTTGAGGCGCTTGGTTGCCCAGGGTGACATCACCGAGCGCAGGTAGCGGCGCGGGATGCCGTAGTCTTCCTCGAGGATGGCGCCGTCTTCGTCCGGGTTGAACAGCCCCAGGGGCGATTCGAACACCGGTGAGCCCTTGATGGCGTAGAAGGGCACGTGCTCCATCAATTGCTTGAGCTTCTCGGCGAGGGAGGATTTACCGCCACCGACCGGGCCCAGGAGGTAAAGGATCTGTTTCTTCTCTTCCAGGCCTTGGGCGGCGTGGCGGAAGAAAGAGACGATCTGGTCGATGCACTCTTCCATGCCATGGAAGTCGGCAAAGGCCGGGTATCGGCGGATCACCTTGTTGGAGAAGATTCGCGACAGGCGGGAATCGACGGATGTGTCGAGTAGTTCAGGCTCGCCGATGGCCATCAGTATCCGCTCGGCGGCGGTGGCGTAGGCGATCTTGTCCTGCTTGCAGAGATCCAGGTACTCCTGGAGGGAGTACTCTTCTTGACGGGTCGCTTCGAAGCGTTCCTGGAAGTGACTGAAAATGCTCATGACGTCTCCTCGCTCGATGCATGGAGCCGGCGCCGGATCGGTCTGTGCGGGTGCGGTCGGGCTGCCAGTGCTTACCGGCGAGAATCCCCCAGAACTCCAACGGAACCTGGCCACTGCCCTGATCCGCCCCAATGGTCACTGCCGATTAACCGGAAGCCGGTGTGCCGGCTCTCCCTTTTTTGGATGGCCTGAGGGAAAGGATAGTTCGTTCTTCGGTGTGTAAAGGACGAAAGAGCGAGAAGTTACAGATTTTTTGAAGGGGCTAATCCGCCCCTTTCGTAGGGGCTTTCAGTCAGAGCCGCCAGCGCTGGTATCCGCGGGATAGACGTTGCGCCACAGTTCGAAGCCGCCATCGAGGCTGTAGACCTCGGAGAAGCCCTGCTGGACGAAATAGGCTGCCGCACTCTGGCTGGAGTTGCCGTGGTAGCAGACCACGACCAGCGGTGCGTCCATGTCGGCCTCGCGGATGAAGTCGGCCACCGAGTAGTTGTCGATGTGCCGCGAGCCGCTGATGTGGCCCGTCGCGTAGCTTTGCGGGTCGCGGATGTCGACGACCTGGGCGCCGCTTTCGCGCAGTTGCTGGGCCTGGTCGGGGGCGATGCGCTTGAAGTCGCTCATGGGGTTACCTCGCAAGGCGCGCAGCCTGCGGCTGCGCTGCAATCATTCATTCTGGTTTATCGGCGCAGCTGCAGTGGATGCGCTCGAGGGTATCGATGTTCATCAGCGTCATGCTGCCTCCCCACACGCAGCCGGTGTCGAGGGCGAACAGGCCGGGGACGTCGCACTGGCCCTCCAGCGCGGCCCAGTGGCCGAAGATGATCTTGCGCCCGGCGGCCTTGCGCTCGGCGTAGCTGAACCAGGGGGCGTAGCCGGGGGGCGCGGTGTCCAGGCCTTCCTTGGATTTCAGGTCGAGCTTGCCGTCGGGCGTGCAGAAACGCATGCGCGTGAAGTAGTTGGTGATCACCCGCAGGCGCGCGATGCCGGTGAGTTTCTTGTCCCACTTGGCGGGCTCGTTGCCGTACATGCCATCGAGGAACATCGGTAGCTGGGCGTCGTCGCGCAGGGCAGCTTCGACTTCGGCGGCGCGTTGCAGGGCCTTGTCGATGTCCCATTGCGGCGGAATGCCCGCGTGCACCAGGGTCATGTCGCGCTGGGCGTCGTGGTGCACCAGCGGCATCTGCCGCAGCCATTCGATCAGTTGCGCGCAGTCCGGCGCCTCGACGATCTCGCGCAGGGTGTCGTTCTTTTTCAGGCGCTCGGCGTTGTAGGCGACGGCGATCAGGTGCAGGTCATGGTTGCCCAGCACGCAGACCAGCGAATCGCGCATGCCATAAAGGAAGCGCAGGGTTTCCAGCGACGCCGGGCCGCGGTTGACCAGGTCGCCCACCAGCCACAGCTTGTCCCGGGCCGGGTCGAACTTCACCTGCTCCAGGAGGCACTTGAGCGGTTCCAGGCAGCCCTGCAAGTCGCCGACGGCGTAAGTGGCCATCAGTGCAGCGCCCCCGGTACGGCGAGGCGGAACGCCGGGATCTCGGCATCGAAGTGGTGCCCGTCGGTGGCGACCATCTGGTAGCTGCCATGCATGCTGCCGACCTTGGTCGCCATCACGGTGCCGCTGGTGTAGGTGTGGCTGGCGCCCGGCTCGATCAGCGGCTTCTCGCCAACTACCCCGGCGCCGCGCACTTCCTGCACATGGCCGTCACCGTCGGTGATGATCCAGTGGCGGGTCAGCAGCTTGGCGGCCAGTTCGCCGTGGTTGTGGATGGTCACGGTGTAGGCGAACACGTAGCGCTGCTGTTCTGGCTGGGATTGCTCGGGCAGGTGGCGGGTGGTGACGCTGACGCTGACCTGGTAGCGGGGGTCGCTCATGCGCTCGGTCCTTGCTCGGCTTCCGGGTTGGTTTCGCTGTAGCGGTTGGCCAGGCTGACGAAGTCGGCAACGCTCAGCTGCTCGGGGCGCAGAGTCGGGTCGACGCCGGCGGCTTCGATGTCCTCGACGCTCATCAGCGTGCGCAGGGTATTACGCAGGGTTTTGCGGCGCTGGTTGAAGGCTTCGCGGACGATGCGCTCCAGCACTCGGTGATCCTTGGCCGGATGCGGCGGTTCGGCGTAGGGCACCAGGCGGACGATGGCCGACTCCACCTTGGGCGGCGGGTTGAACGCGCCGGGGCCGACGGTGAACAGGTAATCCACGCGGCAGAAGTACTGCACCATGATCGACAGACGGCCCCAGTCGCCGTTGCCCGGCTCGGCGGCCAGGCGCTCCACCACTTCCTTCTGCAGCATGAAGTGCATGTCCTGGATCAGCGAGGCATGGTCCAGGAGGTGGAAGATCAGCGGGGTGGAGATGTTGTAGGGCAGGTTGCCTACCACGCGCAGCTTGTCCTCCGGAGAGGCCATGAGGGTTGCGAAGTCGAACTTCATGGCGTCGCCCTGGTGCAGGCTGAAGTTGGGCTTCAGGCCGAAGCGCCATTTCAGTTGCGGGATCAGGTCCAGGTCGAGTTCGATCACGTCGAGCTTCGCGCTGCTGTCCACCAGGCCTTCGGTCAGGGCGCCCTGGCCCGGGCCGATTTCCAGCAGGTGCTGGCCTTCCTTGGCGGCGATGGCGCGCAGGATCTTGTGAATCACCCCGGCGTCATGCAGGAAGTTCTGCCCAAAGCGTTTACGGGCGCGGTGCTGGAAGAGTTCGGACATCGAAGGCTCCGGAGAGCAGCCGGGCGCCTGTGGCGGCCGGCTGGAGGCGGAAAAACCATCAGTTTACCAGTCCGGCGCGGCCAGCACGAAACGCTGGCCGAACGGAATGCCCCCGATCAGCGCGCGCCAGCGCCGGCTTCGGCCATCTGGTAGGCGGTTTCCAGGGCGACCTGCAGGCTGCCGCTGTCGATCCGACCGGTGCCGGCCAGATCCAGCGCGGTGCCGTGGTCCACCGAGGTGCGGATGATCGGCAGGCCCAGCGTCACGTTCACCGCCGCGCCGAAGCCCTTGTACTTGAGCACCGGCAGGCCCTGGTCGTGGTACATCGCCAGCACGGCATCGCAATGTTCCAAGTGCTTGGGGGTGAACAGTGTGTCGGCCGGTAGCGGGCCGATCAGTTGCATGCCCTCGGTGCGCAGGCGTTCCAGGGTCGGTTCGATCACGTCGATTTCTTCATGGCCGAGGTGGCCGCCCTCGCCGGCATGGGGGTTCAGGCCGCAGACCAGGATGCGCGGATTGGCCAGGCCGAACTTGTCGCGCAGGTCGGTGTGCAGGATGCGGGTGACACGCTCCAGGCGATCCGCAGTGATGGCATCGGCGATCTGCCGAAGCGGCAGGTGGGTGGTCACCAGCGCGACGCGCAGGCCGCGGGTGGCGAGCATCATTACCACCTGGGCGGTGCGGGTGAGGTCGGCGAGGAATTCGGTATGGCCGGAGAAGGCGATTCCGGCTTCGTTGATCACACCCTTGTGTACCGGCGCGGTGATCATCCCCGCGAAATGCCCGTCCAGGCAGCCCTGGCCGGCGCGGGTCAGGGTCTCCAGTACGTAGGCGGCGTTGGCCTGGTTCAGCTTGCCCGGCTCGACCGGCGCGGCCAGCGGTGTATCCCAGACATACAGGGTGCCGGCCGGGGCGGCGGCGCTGGGCCACTGGCCCGGACCGACGCTCTGCAGGTCGATGTTCAGCCCCAGCAGGGCGGCGCGCTGGGCCAGCAGTTCACGGCTGGCGACAGCGACCAGCGGGTGTGGTTGCGCTTCGCGGGCCAGCAGCAGGCAGAGGTCGGGGCCGATGCCGGCGGGCTCGCCGGGGGTGAGGGCGAAAAGGTGGGAAGTGTTCATCAGGAGCTCTCGAATCGGGAGTTGCAGCGGATGGGCCTACTCTACGACGAAGCCCTGGTTCTTCGAAGCTTTCGACAGGCAAAAAGAAACCCGGCCATGGCCGGGTTTCTTTATTGAGCGACTCGCGCTGCTTACTGCTTGATCTCGACGTAGGCTTCGTCGCGGATCTGGCGCAGCCAGGCCTGCAGTTCCTCGTCGTACTTGCGTGCGCGGAGGGTCTGGGCGGCTTGTTGCTCGCGGAACTTGTCGCTGCTGTCGGTGGCGCGACGACCGAGGACTTCCAGCACGTGCCAGCCGAACGGCGAGCGGAACGGCTTGGTGACCTGGCCTTGCGGCGCGTTGTTCATCACCTCGCGGAACTCCGGTACCAGGGACTCCGGGTCGACCCAGTTGAGGTCGCCACCGTTGAGCTTGGAGCCCGGGTCTTCGGAGAACTTCTTCGCCAGATCGCTGAAGCTTTCGCCGGCCTGGATGCGCTCGTAGAGCTTCTCGGCCAGACGCTGGGTCTCTTCTTCGCTGCGGATCTCGCTGGGCTTGAGCAGGATGTGGCGGACGTGGACTTCGTCACGCAGCATCTTGCTGCCGCCGCGCTTCTCTTCCAGCTTGATGATGATGAAGCCGCCCGGGGTGCGGACCGGCTCGGTCACGTCGCCCACGGCCAGGCTGCCGACCATGCTGTCGAACGGGGAGGGTAGCTGGGCAGCCTTGCGCCAGCCGATCTCGCCGCCTTCCAGGGCGTTGTCGCCGGCCGAGCGGGACACCGCCAGTTGGCCGAAGTCGGCGCCCTGCTTGAGCTGCTCGTACATTTCCTGGGCCTGACGGGCCGCAGCCTGCACGGTTTCCGGCGAGGCGCTGTCGGGGACCGGGATCAGGATGTTGGCCAGGCGGTACTCTTCGGAGAGCTGGATCTTGCCGAGGTCGGAAGCCAGGAAGTTCTGCACTTCCTGCTCGCTGACCTGGATGCGCTCCGCTACGCGACGCTGGCGCACACGGCTGATGATCATCTCGCGGCGGACCTGCTCGCGGGCCTCGTCATAGGACAGGCCATCGCGGGACAGGGCGGCGCGGAACTGGTCCAGGCTCATGTTGTTGCGCTGGGCAATGGTGCCCATGGCCTGGTTCAGCTCTTCGTCGGTGATGCGAACGCCGGAGCGGTCACCGATCTGCAGCTGGATGTTCTCGATGATCAGACGCTCGAGCACCTGCTGGGTCAGCACGTGCTCGGGCGGCAGCGGCGCGCCGCGCTTCTGGATGGTTGCACGGACTTCGCGCAGGCGCTGGTCCAGCTGACTCTGCATCACCACGTCGTTGTCGACGATGGCGACCACACGGTCCAGCGGAACCACTTCGGCGTGCACGACGGAACTTGCCAACAGCGCGCCCAGCATCAGCGGGCGCAGGGCCTTACATAGCATTGTCTTCACGTTGACGATAACCCTGGATACCTTGGTCGAGGAAGCCTTCCACCTGGTTGCCAACCACGCCGCCAAGGCCTTTCAAGATGATTTGAAGGAATACACCGCGATCGGCCTTCGACGTGGAGGTCACGAACTCCTCGTCGTCGTAGTCGACCCAGTAGCGATTGATCAGGCGCAGCTTCCAGCAGCAGCTGTCGTACTCGAAGCCACCGAAGGCCTCCAGCGTGCGGCTCTGGTTGTAGTCGAACTGCCAGCGGCCGATGGCGGCCCACTGTGGCAGGACCGGCCAGATGAACGAGAAGTCATGCTGTTCGATCTTGTACTCGTCGCTGCCGTACTCGAACTGCCCGGAGTTGGGGTTGAAGCGCTTGCTGTCCGCACGGTAGCGGTAGCCGGCGTTCAGCACCTTGCGAGGATCGGCTTCGGGCTGATAGTGGAACATCAGGTTGCCGTTGTCGGTGTGGTGCGTGTTCGGGTTCCAGTTGAAGTCGGAGCTGGCGTACCAGTCATGGTCGAAGCGGTAGATGCCGGTGAGCGCGTAGGGCGAGCGCCAGGTATCGGCGTCCGGATTCTTCGCGCCGCTGGCACGCAGGTCGTCTTCGGTCAGGCCCGGCAGCTGTACGCGTCGGTCGCTGAAGTAGTAGATCTGGCCGGCGGCGATATAGGCGCGCTCGAAACCATTGTCTTCGATGAAGCGCGAGCCCAGGCCCAGGGACAGCTGGTTGGCGTCGCCGATACGGTCACGGCCGGTGAAGCGGTTTTCACGCCACAGCGAGTCGTAGCTGAAAGTGAACTCGCCGGTGTCGAAGGTCGGCAGGTTGTCCTGGTTCTTGTACGGGACGTACAGGTACATCGCGCGCGGTTCCAGGGTCTGACGGAACTTGGTGCCACCGAAGGTGGTATCGCGGTCGAAGTACAGTCCCGAATCCAGCTTGGCCAGGCCGAGCGAGCGATCCGGGCTGTTTTCGTAGTCGATGTACGACGGCAGTGTGGCCTTGCCCTTGCCGTCCAGGTCCAGGTCGTACTTGGTGTACAACGCCTTGACGGTCGGGGTCATGAAGCCCCAGCTGCGGTTCATCGGCAGGCTGATGCCCGGCTCGGCGTGGAAGCGATCGCCATTCGCACGGGCGAGACCGGTCAGGGATGTATCCGGGCGTGGATAGAGTGTCGGGTTATCGACATCGATGCGGTAATAGCCCTCATCCAGATCACGGTCAAAACGCACGGCCTCGGTGCTGTAGGTGAAGTTCAGACCGCCCGGGTTGAACGGCAGCTTGCCGTCCAGGGTGAGCTGCGGCAGGCGATCGTACGGGGTGACGTCAGTCACGGTCGCCAGCTGGTAGGACTGCGTGTTCAGTCTGGCGGTATAGCTGTCGCCACGATAGGTCAGGACGCCCTGCTGGTTGACGTAGGTCGGCGAGCCGATACCCAGCGAGGTATCCAGGTCCTGGAAGTAGTACGGGTCGCTGATCCGGGTGTAGTCGACCTGCGCCATCAGGCGCGAATCCAGGCCGCTGACGTTTTTCCAGCCATACAGCCAACGGGTGTCGGTGTACTGCGGGAAGTCCTCGCGATCGTCGTTCTTGTCGTTCAGGTAGGCCGCGGTGACCTGGCCTTCGCTGCTGTGGGTCAGGTAGCGGAACTCGCCTTCCATCAGCAGGCCGCGCTTGACCATGTAGTGCGGGTACAACGTGGCGTCGTAGTTGGGCGCCAGGTTGAAGTAGTACGGGGTGGTCAGCGTGAAACCGGTGTCGGTCGAGCTGGCAAAGGAAGGCGCCAGGAAGCCGGACTGACGACGGTTGTCGATCGGGAAATAGATGTACGGGGTGTAGAAGACCGGAATGTCCTTCACCCGCAGGGTCGCGTTGGTCGCGGTGCCGAAACCGGTGGCCGGGTTCAGCTTGATGTTGTTGCCCTTGAGGACCCAGGCGTTGCTGCTGGGTTCGCAACGGGTATAGGTGCCGTCCTTGAGCTGGATGATCGCGTCTTCCTGGCGCTTGGCGTACAGCGCGCTGCCGCGGATCTGCGCCTGGTGCATGACGTATTCGGCGTTGTCGATCTTCGCCGCGCCGTTGTCCAGTTGCAGTTCGGCGTGGTCGCCGACGATCAGCGCGCCGTTGTCGCGCAGCTTGACGTTGCCGACCAGTTCGCCGCGGTTCTCGGCCTGGTGCAGGTTGGCCTCGTCGGCCTCCACCTGCATGCTGCCCTGGCGCAGGACCACGTTACCCGCGAGGGTGGCGACCTGCTTTTCCTGCTCGTAGCGGGACACTTTCGCCGAAACGTAGGTCGGGGCCTCGTCGTTCGGCGTCTTGTCGTTCATGCCCGGGCGGGTCGGCTCGACATAGGCGCCGCTGCAGTACGGGCCCATTTCCGCCTGTTGGGCGGCGGTGAGCTTGTCGCGCGGGATCCAGTCGAGGTGGCTGTAGTCGTTGCTGCGCGACTTCAGGCCGCGGCCGCCGGACTCGGTGACCAGCTGTTTCGGCTCTTCGCCGGCACTGCTGCTCGAGCTGCCCGAGGACTTCGAGCTGCTGGCGGCGGCGGTGCCGCCGGCGCTGACCGAGCTGGCGCCGTGCTGTGGGCGCGGTACGCTGCTGGCGCTGTTCTGCGAGGAACAGTCCCAGGCGCCGGACGCGGAGGGCTGGCAGGCGAACTGCTCACCGGGTGCCGCGGTCACAGAGGCGAGCGGCTGGATAGCCAGCAGGCCACCGGTCACCAGTAAGGGGAATTTTCTACGGAACACGGGGAAATTCACTGCCATCTTGTTAATCCGGGCTTCCTGCGAGCCATCGGCCCAAAGCGGACCGCACGCCTCTCGATGGGCTCAAAAAGATGCTGGATAATAAAGCATGACCCGCGCAACGGCTAGGGCCGTGGAGAACCCATAAAGATGTCACAGGATGCCCGTTACCAGCAGATGATCGGCTGGTTGGACTTGAGTTTGCCCGCAGTGTTCAACGCGCAGGGCTGGGGCCCGGTGCCCGAGGCCAGCCTCACCGCAGCCAGCAGCGACGCCAGTTTCCGCCGGTATTTCCGCTGGCAGGGTGAAGGTCGCAGCCTGATCGTGATGGACGCGCCGCCGCCCCAGGAGAACGTCCGGCCCTTCATCAAGGTCGCCGGTCTGCTGGCTGAGGCCGGCGTTCACGTCCCGAAGATTCTGGCCGAAGAAGTCGAGCAGGGTTTCCTGCTGCTCGATGACCTGGGCCGCCAGACCTACCTGGATGTGCTGACCGCGCAGAACGCCGAGGAACTGTTCGAGGATGCCCTCGACGCCCTGGTGGCCTTCCAGCAGGTGGACGTCGCCGAGCGTCTGCCGGCCTACGACGAGGCCCTGCTGCGCCGCGAGCTGCAGCTGTTCCCCGACTGGTACTTGCAACGCCACCTGGGCGTGACGCTGGAAGGCGAGCAGCTCGCCCGCTGGGAGCGTACCTGTGACCTGCTGGTACAAAGCGCCCTGGAGCAGCCGCGCGTCTTCGTGCACCGCGACTACATGCCGCGCAACCTGATGCTCAGCGAGCCGAACCCCGGCATCCTGGATTTCCAGGACGCGGTCCATGGCCCGGTGACCTACGACGTGACCTGCCTCTATAAGGACGCCTTCCTAAGCTGGCCGGAGCCGCGCGTGCACGACGGCCTGTCGCGCTACTGGCGCAAGGCCCAGGCCGCCGGTATCCCGCTGCCGGACAGCTTCGAGACCTTCTTCCGCGCCAGCGACCTGATGGGCGCCCAGCGTCACCTCAAGGTCATCGGTATCTTTGCCCGCATTTGCCACCGCGACGGCAAGCCGCGCTACCTGGGCGACGTGCCGCGGTTCTTCCGCTACCTGGAGAGTGTCATCGTGCGCCGGCCTGAACTGGCTGACCTCGCGGCGCTGCTGGCCGATCTGCCCAAAGACGAGACGCATCCCGCATGAAGGCCATGATTCTCGCTGCGGGCAAGGGCGAACGCTTGCGCCCGCTGACCCTGCATACGCCCAAGCCATTGGTGCGCGCCGGTGGCGTGCCGCTGATCGAGTACCAGCTGCAGGCACTGCGCCGGGCCGGATTCGATCAATTGGTGATCAATCACGCCTGGCTCGGCCAGCAGATCGAGGATCACCTTTGCGACGGTTCGGCTTTCGGCGTGAACATCCGCTATTCCCCCGAGGGCGAGCCGCTGGAAACCGGCGGCGGCATCTTCAAGGCGCTGCCGCTGCTGGGTGACGAGGCCTTCGTCATTGCCAACGGCGACATCTGGACCGACTTCGATTACGCGAGCCTGCTCGGCGCGCTGGCCGAGGACGATCTGGTGCACCTGGTGCTGGTGGACAACCCCGGTCACCACACCCGCGGTGATTTCTGCCTGAGCGAAGGCCGCGTCAGCGATTACCGCGAAGGCCAGCCGAGCCTGACCTACAGTGGAATCGCCATCCTCCGCCCCGAGCTGTTCGAGGGCTGCGAGCCTGGTGCCTTCAAGCTGGCACCGCTGCTGCGCCAGGCCATGGAAGCCGGCCGGGTGAGCGGCGTCCATCATCGGGGTCGCTGGATCGATGTGGGCACCCACGAGCGCCTGGCGGAAGTCGAACGCCAGCTGGCGGAGGGCTGAGGTGTTCTGGCCGGGCACCTTGGTAGGCGTCATCGCCGGCTGGGCATTGGCAAGCATTCCGGGCGCCATGCTCGGTGCTCTGCTGGGGCAGGTGCTCGACCGGCGCCTGAAGCAGCGCACCTGGGCGGGGCTGTTCGATCAGTTGCGCGGCGGGCCGAGGGTTGGCGACCAGGAGTTGCTCTTCCTGCTGCTTGGCCGGCTGGCCAAGAGCCGCGGGCGTGTGATCGATGCTCACATCCAGCAGGCGCGGGCGGAAATGCAGCGTCTGCAACTGGATGACAAGGCTCGTCGCCAGGCCATCGATGCCTTCGGTCGCGGCAAGCTCGGTGGTGAGTTGCTGGACGCCGGCTTGCACCAGCGCCACGGCCAGGAGGCTACGGCCGAAGGCCTGATCCAGGCCTGTTGGCGTATGGCCTGGGCCGGCGGCGCACCGAACGCTGCGCAGAAGAACCTGCTGCTGCAGTGGGGCGATTCGCTGGGGCTTTCCCGGTCCAGGGTTCTCGCGCTGTCGGCGGGCGCCGAACCGACCAAGCCGCCCGCCAGGCCGCGCGAGTCCTACACCGCGGCGCTGCGACTATTGGGCGTGACGCTGGAGAGCGAACCGGAAGAGATCAAGCGCGCCTACCGCAAGCTGATCAGCCAGAACCACCCGGACAAGCTCGAAGGCTTGGGTGCGAGCCCGGAGCGGATTGCCGCGGCGACCAGCCGGACCCGCGAGATCCAGGATGCTTACCTGCTGGTGCGTCAGCGTCGCGGCTTTCGCTGAGTCGGGCGGCCCTCAGGGCTGCTCGATCGGCTCCAGGTGCATCGACAGCCAGCCGCGGATGCGCCGGTAGAGCTGGTCCTGCTCGGTGCCCAGGTCGGCGGGCAGGGCATTCATGCCGATCTGCACGTAGTTCGGTGCCTTCTGCCGCTTGCTCGCCTGCAGGCGCAGTTTCGCGGCGGCCACGTCAGGCGCCTTGTCCTTGTAATAGAAGTCGCCGGTGGCGAGGTTCAGCAGTGGCACGGTTTCGTCCAGCGACGGCTTGAAGTCGCGCGGCATCTGGGGCGCCACCAGCAGCAGGTTCCTGATTTCGGCTGGCGTGCGTTCGCCCAGGTAGCGGGTCGCCCAGTAGGCGCCGGTGCCATGGCCGAGCAGGACGATGGTTTTCGGGTTGTGCTGCTGGGCCAGTTCGACGGCCGCCTGGATGCGTGCCAGCACACGCTCGGCGTGGGCCTTGCGCAGCTCCACCGGGTCGGTGGGCGGCGGCGGAGCTTCGGCGCTGGCCTGGGCCGGCTCCGCGCTGCCGGCTTCGCCGGTGCTTTCCGGTGTCGGGATCGCGCTGCCTTCGCTGCCCTTCACTTCGGGTTTGCTGGCGCTGTCGGCGACCGTGGCGTCGGTATCGGCGCTGGCCTTGTCCGGCGATTCCTTCGGCCGCGGGACCGGCGCGGTGCTTTGCGGGTCGGGCAGGGTCACGGCGAGGGTCTGCCAGCCGGCATCGGGCAGTTTGCGTCGCAGCGGGCCGATCGCTACCGGCCAGTCGGCGCTCTCGCCATCGCCGGGTATCAGGATCACCGCCCCCGATGCGTCGGCAGCATTGGCCGGCAGCCAGAGAGCCAGGAAGGTTTCGTCGCCGGCCTTGAGTTCCTGGCGCTCGCTTTCGGGCAACTGGCGTCCCAGGCCGCTGGCTTCGTCCTGGCTGCGCTCGCTCACTGCCGGACGCACGACTGGTGTGGCAGCCGGTTTTTCAGCGGCGGGCTTGGCGTCTTCGGCCCAACTGGCCCCCAGCGGCGCAAGGCCGAGGCACAGGCTGAGGGCGAGAAACGTCGGGCGAGGCAAATGCGGCATCAAAGATATCCCTGTCTGGCGGCAGCAAGCGGCGGGCGCGAGAGCGGCCAGCCTAGCGGCTTGTATTAGCTTTGTCAGGCGCAGGCGTGCCGGGTTCAACCAGGGTTGCTGTAAGGTATGCCGGCCATTTGCTTTGACCCGAGTGAAATCCATGGTGCTTTCGGCATGAGACGTCTGTTCTGGAAAGCCTGCCTGGCCTGGCTCTGCTGCCTGCCGTTGCTGGCCGTGGCGGAAACTGCCGCGCCACCGTTGACCCTGGATCAGGCGCAACTCGCGTGGCTTGCCGAGCATCCGCAGCTGCGTGTCGGCGCGGTGCTCGAGGCACCTTATGTGCAGCAGGATCGCCGCCTGCAGCAGCTCTCCGGGGCCAACGTCGAACTGCTGGAGTGGCTGGCCAAGTCCCTGCACGTCAGCCTGGAGTGGCGCACCTTTCCCGACCAGGCCGCGCTGGAGAAAGCGGTGCGCGCTGGCGAAATCGATCTTGCGCCCGGCGTCAGCCAGACACCTTCGACCTTGCGCGACTGGCTGTTCTCCGATCCCTACCTGCGCGTTCCGCGTCTCGTTGTGGGAGACCGACGCAGCGGCACCTCGGTGGAGCTGGATACCCTCGGCGAGGGCGAGTCCGTTTCCGTGCGCGGTCCCGGCCCGGTGGTGGACTACCTGCGTGGCACCTACTCGGGTCTGACCCTGCAGGTCGTCGACAGCGACCGCGAAGTGCTGCGCAAGGTGCTCGGTCGCGAGGCCAATTACGCGGTGATCGACGAGGCGCAGCTGGCGCGCCTGACCCGCGAAACCGAATTCACCGGCCTGCTGGTGGTGGCCGACATCGGCTATCCGCAGCTGCTGCGCGTGGCGACCCGGCGCGGCCTGCCGGAGCTGGCGGGGATCATCGACGCGGCTCTGCGCGCGGTACCCGCCAAGGACCTCGACCAGCTCCACGAACGCTGGCTGCAACCGACCTACCCGCGCCTGGGCTCCTCCCCCGGCTTCTGGCAGAACCTCTGCATCCTGCTCGGCCTGCTGCTTCTATTGGCGGTTGCCGCGCTGCTCTGGTTGCGGCGCCAGCACCGCGCGCTGGAGTCGCGCCTGCTCGCCGCGCGCCGCGATATCGAGTTGCGCCAGGCGGCGGAACAGGCCCTGCGCCTGACCCAGTTCGCCATCGACAGCAGCACCGTCGGCATCCTCTGGGTCAACTGGGACAGCCACGTGCGCTACGCCAACCGCGCGGCCGAAGAGATGCTCGGCTACTTGCCGGGAGCGGTGGTGGATCGGCCGCTGTCGGACTTCGAGCCGACGCTGAACATGGACCGCTGGCTCAACCTCTGGCGCCGCGCGCGCAACGCCGACGAGGCGCCACTGAGCTTCGAGACCCGCTGCCTGCGCGCCGACGGCCAGTGGCTGCCGGCGGACGTTTCGCTGAGCTTCCTGCGTTTCGGCGATTCGGAGTACCTGCTGGTGTTCCTCACTGACGTTACCGAACGCCGCCGCGCCCGCGCCGCGCTGGAAGAGAGCGAGGCGCGCCTGCAGGGCATCGCCGCCAACGTGCCGGGGCTGGTGTTCCGCCTGGAGCCCAACGCGCCGGACGATGACTCCGATTTCGCCTATATCAGCTTCATCACCGGCGGCAGCGAAACCTCGCTGGGGTACTCGCCCGGCTACTTGCGCGAGAGCGGCCTGGGCATCATGGGCCTGGTGCATCCGTCCGAGCGCGAGAGCTACCTGGCCAGCCAGCTGGACGCGGTGGAAGGCCATCGCAACTGGCTGTGGCAGGGCCGTATCCTCACCCGCAGCCACGAACCGCGCTGGGTCGATATCAAGGCTACGGTGCGTACCCTGGACGACGGTCGCCCGGCCTGGGACGGCGTGGTCTGGGACATCACCGAGCACAAGCAGATCGAGCTGGAACTGCAGGATTCCCGCGCGCAGCTGCGCGAGCTGTCGGCGCACCTGGAGAGCGTGCGGGAGGAGGAGAAGGCGCGCATCGCCCGCGAAGTGCACGATGAGCTGGGCCAGGTGCTCACCGTGCTCAAGCTGGAAACCTCCATGTGCGAACTGGCCTACGCCGAGCTGGACAGCGGCCTGCGCGAGCGCCTGGACAACATGAAGCGGCTGATCGCCCAGCTGTTTCAGCTGGTCCGCGACGTGGCCACCGCGCTTCGCCCGCCGATCCTCGATGCCGGCATCGGCTCGGCGGTGGAATGGCAGGCGCGCCGCTTCGAATCGCGCACGCAGATTCCCTGCCTGGTGCAGGTGCCGGAGAATCCGCCGGAGCTGTCCGACGCCAAGGCCATCGGGCTGTTCCGCATCCTCCAGGAGGCACTGACCAATGTCATGCGCCATGCCCAGGCGCATACTGTGGAATTGCAGCTGAGCGTCGAAGGGCGCGAGTTGTGCCTGCGCATCGCCGACGACGGCGTGGGCTTCGATCCGAACGCCACGCGCCAGGGCGTTTCCTTCGGCCTGGTGGGGATGCGCGAGCGGGTGCTAATGTTCGGCGGCACCCTGCAGATCGACAGCCAGCCCGGGGAGGGCACCACGCTGTGGATCCGCGTGCCGTTGCGCTCCAGAGGTGGATGAACGGGCGAAAACCATAACGACAATGACAAGTGTGGAACGGGAGGAAAGGCGGTGATTCGAGTGCTGGTGGCGGAAGACCATACGATCGTGCGCGAGGGCATCAAGCAACTGATCGGCATGGCCAAGGACCTGCAGGTGGTCGGCGAGGCCACCAACGGCGAGCAGTTGCTCGACACCCTGCGCCAGACGCCCTGCGAAGTGGTTCTGCTGGACATCTCCATGCCCGGCGTCAACGGCCTGGAGGCCATCCCGCGCATCCGCGCGCTGAACAACCCGCCGGCGATCCTGATGCTGTCGATGCACGACGAAGTGCAGATGGTCGCCCGCGCGCTGAAGGTCGGCGCCGCCGGCTACGCCACCAAGGACAGCGACCCGGCGCTGCTGCTCACGGCGATCCGCAAGGTCGCCAGCGGCGGCCGCTACATCGATCCCGATCTCGCCGACCGCATGGTCTTCGAGGTCGGCCTGACTGATTCGCGCCCGCCCCATGCGCTGCTGTCGGAGCGCGAGTTCTCGGTATTCGAGCGCCTGGTACAGGGCGAGGGCGTCAACGAGATCGCCCAGCAACTGGCGGTCAGCAGCAAGACCATCAGCACCCACAAGGCGCGGCTGATGCAGAAACTCAATGCCAACTCGGTGGCTGACCTGGTGCGTTACGCCATGGAGCACAAGCTCGTCTGAACCGTCTGCGACGCCGGCTTGACCTGCGGCAGATCGCTCGCTGAATTTTCCCTCCACTCTGTGCGACGTGTCCGATTTCTGTAACACACCGTCTATCTAGCGGGCGTGAGGCAGGGAATGATTGCCGGCTTCATGCAGTACGTCGTGATAACAAGGAGAAGAAGATGTTGCGAGCGGTAAGGGGAGGGCTGCTGTTCGGCCTGCTGGGGAGCGCTGCGATGCCGGCGCTGGCGGACTACGTCACCGTGATTTCCTTCGGTGGCGCCAACAAGCAGGCGCAGGAAGCGGCCTTCTACAAGCCGTTCAAGGAAGTGACCGGCAACGCCGTCGTACACGGTTCCTACAACGGCGACCTGGCCAAGCTCAAGCGCATGGTGGAGATCAGCCATGTGTCCTGGGACGTGGTGGAAGTCGAGGCCCCCGAGCTCGCACGCGGTTGCGAGGAAGGGCTGTTCATGAAGCTCGATCCCAAGACCCTGGGCAACACCGCCGACTTCGTTCCCGGCGCAGTGCAGCCGTGCGGAGTCGGCATCTTCGTCTGGACCACGCTGCTGGCTTACAACCAGAGCAAGCTGCAGGGCACGCCCAGCAGCTGGGCGGATTTCTGGGACACGAAGAAGTTCCCCGGCAAGCGCGGCCTGCGCTGGGGCGCCAAGTACAGCCTGGAATTCGCCCTGATGGCCGATGGCGTGGCGCCGAAGGACGTCTACAAGGTGCTCGCCACCAACGATGGCGTCGACCGCGCCTTCCGCAAGCTCGACGAACTCAAGCCGAGCATCAACTGGTGGAAGTCCGGCCAGGACCCGGTGCGCGACCTCGCCGATGGCACCGTGGTGATGAGCTCCGCCTACAACGGCCGGATCGCCGCCGCGCAGGCCGAGCAGAAGGGCTTCCGCATGGTCTGGGCCGGCGGCATCTACGACTTCGACTTCTGGGCGCTGCCCTCGGGCGTGTTCAAGAAGGAGCTGGCCGAACAGTTCGTCAACTTCGCCGGCCAGCCGCAGCAGCAGAAGGCTTTCGCCGAGAACATCTCCTACGGCCCGACCAACCGCAAGGCCGTGGAACTGCTGGCGCCGGACGTGGCCGCCAACCTGCCCACCGCGCCGCAGAACATCGCCAATGCCGTGGGCATGAACGTGGCGTTCTGGGCCGAGCACGGCGACGCGCTGGAGCAGCGTTTCCAGGCCTGGGCCAAGCGCTGATCGCCGGGCTGCCGACCACAAGCTGGTCGGCAGTCTGTTTCGCCATTTTTTGTAGGGCGAACCCTACAAAGCATCCTCTCTAAGCCTTATAGCAATCTCTCATACCGCCCGATTTGCGCGCCGGTTCTGCTTCTCTAGTCTTGAGATCAACGGCATTTACAAAAATACAAAGGTGCGGTGATGGCCGAGAATCAGGCAAACGATGTGCTGGTGAGTTTCCGTGGCGTGCAGAAGAGCTACGACGGCGAATCCCTCATCGTGAAGGACCTCAATCTGGACATTCGCAAAGGCGAATTCCTGACACTGCTGGGGCCTTCCGGTTCCGGCAAGACCACCAGCCTGATGATGCTGGCCGGTTTCGAAACTCCTACCGCCGGTGAAATCCAGCTCGCCGGCCGCGCCATCAACAACGTCCCCCCGCACAAGCGCGACATCGGCATGGTGTTCCAGAACTACGCCCTGTTCCCGCACATGACGGTGGCCGAGAACCTGGCCTTCCCGCTCTCCGTTCGTGGCATGAGCAAGACCGATGTGAGCGAGCGCGTGAAGCGTGCGCTGTCCATGGTCCAGCTCGACACCTTCGCCGGCCGCTATCCCGGCCAGCTCTCCGGTGGTCAGCAGCAGCGCGTGGCCCTGGCCCGTGCGCTGGTCTTCGAGCCGCAACTGGTGCTGATGGACGAACCCCTGGGTGCGCTCGACAAGCAGCTGCGCGAGCACATGCAGATGGAGATCAAGCACATCCACCAGCGCCTGGGCGTGACCGTGGTCTACGTGACCCACGACCAGGGCGAAGCCCTGACCATGTCCGACCGCGTGGCCGTGTTCCACCAGGGCGAGATCCAGCAGATCGCCCCGCCGGCCGAACTCTACGAACACCCGCGCAACTCCTTCGTCGCCAACTTCATCGGCGAGAACAACCGCATCGCCGGCCAGCTCCAGGCCCGCGATGGCGACCGCTGCACCGTGGGCCTGGCCCGTGGCGAGAAGGTCGAGGCACTGGCGGTCAACGTCGGCAGCGTCGGCGACACCGTCAGCCTGTCGATCCGCCCCGAGCGCGTGCGCCTGAACGGCCACAGCGAAAACTGCGCGAACCGCTTCTCCGGCCGCGTCGCCGAGTTCATCTACCTGGGTGACCACGTGCGCATTCGCCTGGAGGTCTGCGGCCGTACCGATTTCTTCGTCAAACAGCCGATCGCCGAGCTCGATCCTGCGCTCAGTGTTGGCGACGTGGTTCCGCTGGGCTGGGAAGTCGAGCACGTCCGCGCGCTCGACCCACTGTCCGCGGCGTAACAGCGCGGCCCGGCCACTCCCGGACGCATCCAAGAAAAACAAACCTGCACACTGTGGAGACAACAATAATGTCGAAGTCCTTGAAAGCATCGGGGCTCAAACTCGCAGCGCTGACCCTGGGCGTGGCCTTCGCGGCCCAGTCCATGGCCGCTACCGACCTGACCGTGGTGTCCTTCGGCGGCGCCAACAAGAACGCCCAGGTGAAGGCGTTCTACGGCCCCTACGAGAAGAGCACCGGCAACAAGATCGTCGCCGGCGAGTACAACGGCGAGATGGCCAAGGTGAAGGCCATGGTCGATACCAACAGCGTCTCCTGGGACCTGGTGGAGGTCGAGTCGCCGGAACTGGCCCGCGGCTGTGACGAAGGCCTGTTCGAAACCATCGACCCGGCCATCCTCGGCAAGGCCGAAGACTACGTACCGGGCGCCGTCAGCAACTGCGGCGTGGGCTTCTTCGTCTGGTCCACCGTGCTGGCCTACAACGCCGACAAGCTGAAGACTGCACCGACCAGCTGGGCCGACTTCTGGGACACCAGCAAATTCCCGGGCAAGCGCGGCCTGCGCAAGGGCGCCAAGTACACCCTGGAATTCGCCCTGATGGCCGACGGTGTCGCGCCCAAGGACGTCTACAAGGTGCTGGCCACCAAGGAAGGCCAGGACCGCGCCTTTAAGAAACTCGACCAGATCAAGCCGAACATCCAGTGGTGGGAAGCCGGCGCCCAGCCGCCGCAGTACCTCGCTTCGGGTGACGTGGTCATGAGCTCCGCCTACAACGGCCGCATCGCCGCCGTGCAGAAAGAGAGCAACCTGAAGATCGTCTGGAACGGCGGCATCTACGACTTCGACGCCTGGGCCATCCCGAAGGGCGCCAAGAAGGTCGACGAGAGCCTGAAGTTCATCGCCTTCTCGGTTCAACCCGAGCAGCAGAAGACCTACTCCGAGAACATCGCCTACGGCCCGGTCAACAAGAACGCCGTACCGCTGCTGAGCAAGGAGCTGCTGAAGGACATGCCGACCACCCCGGAAAACATGCAGGGCCAGGTGGGCATGGACGTGACCTTCTGGGCTGACTACGGCGAGCAGCTGGAGCAGCGCTTCAACGCCTGGGCCGCCAAGTAAGCAAGCCCTTACCGCCACGGTCGCCCGGACCGTGGCGGACCGGAACCGTCGCACCCCCTCTCGCGGCGGCTCCTCCTGACACCACACCTTGGCCGCTCCCGGGCGGCCCGTTTTACCGGAGTTCGCTATGGCCACCGCTGTGTCGATGAACGAGGTCGCCGGCCCCACCCTCAAGCAGCGCCTGGCGCGCGCGGAGCGGATGAACCGCCTGAAGTCGCAGGCGCTGGTCCTGCCCCTGCTGGTCTTCCTCCTGCTGACCTTCCTCGTGCCCATCGCGGCACTGCTCTACAAGAGCGTGAACAACCCCGAGGTCGTCGGTGCGCTGCCGCTGACCGTCAACGCCATTTCCGAGTGGGACGGCAAGTCGCTGCCTTCGGATGCGGTGTACAAGGCGCTGAGCGACGACCTGGTCGCCGCGCGCAAGAACCAGACCATCGGTGACCTGTCCAAGCGCCTGAACATGGAACTGGCCGGCTACCGCAGCCTGCTGTCCAAGACCGCTCGCGCGCTGCCGTTCAAGGAGCAGCCGGCGTCGTACAAGGACGCAATGGAAGCACTCGACGAGCGCTGGGGCGACCCGGCCTACTGGCAGGCGATCCGTCGCAACGCCAGCTCCGTCACGCCCTATTACCTGCTGGCGGCGCTCGATCACCGTATCGATGACCTGGGCGAAATCGCCCGCGCCACACCGGACCAGTCGATCTACCTGGACATCTTCGCCCGCACCTTCTGGATGGGCGCGGTGATCACCCTGATCTGCCTGGCGCTGGCCTACCCGCTGGCCTACCTGCTGGCGATCCTGCCGACCCGCAAGTCCAACCTGCTGATGATCATGGTGCTGCTGCCGTTCTGGACCTCGATCCTGGTGCGCGTCGCCGCGTGGATCGTGCTGTTGCAGTCGGGCGGCCTGATCAACGGCGCGCTATTGAAGATGGGCCTGATCGACGAGCCATTGCAGCTGGTGTTCAACCGCACCGGCGTGTACATCTCCATGGTCCACATCATGCTGCCGTTCATGATCCTGCCGATCTACAGCGTGATGAAGGGCATTTCCCCCAGCTACATGCGCGCCGCAATTTCTCTGGGCTGCCATCCGTTCTCCAGCTTCTGGAAGGTCTACTTCCCGCAGACCGTGGCCGGTGTCGGCGCCGGTTGCCTGCTGGTGTTCATCCTGTCGATCGGCTACTACATCACCCCGGCCCTGCTGGGCAGCCCGAACGACCAGATGGTCAGCTACTTCGTCGCCTTCTACACCAACACCACCATCAACTGGGGCATGGCCACGGCCCTGGGCGGCCTGCTGCTGTTCGCCACCCTGGTGCTCTACGTGATCTATGGCTGGCTGGTGGGCGCGAGCCGCCTGCGCCTGGGCTGATGAGGAGAACAAGAAGATGCTGAGCCCGTACATGTCCCCGGTCGAGCGCGTGTGGTTCTACACCCTGCGCATCCTCTGCGGCCTGATCCTGCTGTTCCTGGTGCTGCCGGTACTGGTCATCGTGCCGCTGTCGTTCAACTCCGGCACCTTCCTGGTCTACCCGCTGCAGGGCTTCTCCCTGCGCTGGTACGCCGACTTCTTCAACTCCGCCGAGTGGATGCGTGCGCTGACCAACAGCATCATCGTCGCCCCGGCGGCCACCGTGCTGGCGATGGTCTTCGGCACCCTGGCGTCGATCGGCCTGACCCGCGGCGAGTTCCGCGGCAAGGCGCTGGTCATGAGTCTGGTGATTTCGCCGATGGTGGTGCCGGTGGTGATCATCGGCGTGGCGAGCTACCTGTTCTTCGCGCCGCTGGGCCTGGGCAACAGCTACATCTCGCTGATCATCGTCCACGCGGTACTGGGTGTGCCGTTCGTCATCATCACCGTGTCGGCGACCCTGCAGGGCTTCAACTACAACCTGGTGCGCGCCGCCGCCAGCCTGGGCGCGCCGCCAGTGCTGACCTTCTTCAAGGTCACCCTGCCGCTGATCGCTCCGGGGGTGATTTCCGGCGCGCTGTTCGCCTTCGCTACCTCCTTCGATGAAGTGGTGGTGACCCTGTTCCTCGCCGGCCCCGAGCAGGCCACCCTGCCGCGCCAGATGTTCAGTGGCATCCGCGAGAACCTCAGCCCGACCATCGCCGCAGCGGCGACCCTGCTGATCGGCTTCTCCGTCGTGCTCCTGCTCACCCTCGAGTGGCTGCGCGGCCGCAGCGAGAAACTGCGTACCGCACCGACTTCCTGATTCACAGTGTTTCGCGGACGGTTGCGTCCCTGTGCTCACCCACAGGGGCGGGATCGATCCGCGATTTTTTTGCCCGCTTTCCCGCCTGAAACCGTCCTTTTCGCTTCGACTATCGGCCCGATCCCCTTCGAGCCGTCCGAGCGGCTACAATGCGCGCCATCCGTGATTTCCGCCCACAGAGGTGCGCCATGCAACCCTACGCCATCGCTCCGTCGATCCTTTCCGCCGACTTCGCCCGCCTGGGCGAGGATGTGGACAAGGTGCTCGCTGCCGGCGCCGACATCGTTCACTTCGATGTGATGGACAACCACTACGTGCCGAACCTGACCATCGGCCCGATGGTCTGCACGGCCCTGCGCAAGTACGGCGTCACCGCGCCCATCGACGTGCACCTGATGGTTTCCCCGGTGGACCGCATCATTGGCGACTTCATCGAAGCCGGCGCCACCTACATCACCTTCCACCCGGAAGCCTCGCAGCACATCGACCGTTCCCTGCAACTGATCAAGGACGGCGGCTGCAAGGCCGGCCTGGTGTTCAACCCGGCCACCTCGCTGGACGCGCTCAAGTACGTGATGGACAAGATCGACATGGTCCTGCTGATGAGCGTGAACCCCGGCTTCGGCGGGCAGAAGTTCATCCCCGGCACCCTCGACAAGCTGCGCGAAGCCCGCGCGCTGATCGACGCTTCCGGCCGTGACATCCGCCTGGAGATCGACGGCGGGGTGAACGTGAAGAACATCCGCGAGATCGCCGAAGCGGGCGCCGACACCTTCGTCGCCGGCTCTGCCATCTTCAACGCACCGGATTACGCCGAGGTCATCCGCGCCATGCACGCTGAGCTGGCGCAGGCGCGCAAGTGATGAGTGCTGCACAACTGCCGTTCGCCGGGCTGCCGCGTCTGGTGATGTTCGACCTGGACGGCACCCTGGTGGACTCCGTCCCCGACCTCGCCGCGGCGGTGGACAAGATGCTGCTGGCGCTCGGGCGCCAGCCGGCTGGCCTGGAGGCGGTGCGTCACTGGGTCGGCAACGGCGCGCGGGTGCTGGTGCGCCGCGCCCTGGCCAATGACATCGAACACGATGGCGTCAGCGAGGAAGACACCGAGCGCGCCCTCGAACTGTTCATGGATGCCTACGCCGACAGCCATGCGCTGACCGTGGTCTACCCCGGCGTGATCGAGACCCTGAAGTGGCTGAAGAAGCGCGACGTCGAGCTGGCGCTGATCACCAACAAGCCCGAGCGCTTCGTCGGCCCGCTGCTGGATGAGATGAAGCTGGGCAAGTTCTTCCGCTGGATCATCGGCGGCGACACCCTGCCGCAGCAGAAACCCGATCCGGCTGCGCTGCTGTTCGTGATGAAGATGGCCGGCGTGTCGGCGGAACAGGCCCTGTTCGTCGGCGATTCGCGCAACGACATCCTCGCCGCCAAGGCCGCCGGCGTGCGCAGCGTAGGCCTGAGCTACGGCTACAACCACGGGCGTCCCATCGCCGAGGAAACCCCGACACTGGTGCTCGACGACCTGCGCCATCTGCTGCCTTGCTTCGACTCGGGCAAAGCGATAGTGTTGCCCGACTCCGCCTCAACTCCCGCTCAGCGAGACAGCACCGTGGAAACGGCTCCCCACACACTCTGGATGAAGGTCATCAAGGCCCTGGCCCGCTGGCGCTGGCGCGCCTGACATCCTTTGGCCGGTACGCCCGGCGCGTGTGTGCAACCAAGTCCGTTACCTCCTCATTCCACGAGGCTGATCATGACCCGCGAAGAATTCCAGCGCCTGGCCGCCGAAGGCTACAACCGCATTCCGCTGACCTGCGAAACCCTTGCCGACTTCGACACCCCGCTGTCGATCTACCTGAAGCTGGCCGACGGCCCCAACACCTACCTGCTCGAATCCGTGCAGGGCGGCGAAAAGTGGGGCCGCTACTCGATCATCGGCCTGCCCAGTCGCACCGTGCTGCGTGTCTACGGCCACCAGGCGAGCATCAAGGTCGACGGCATCGAGACCGAGAGCTTCGAATGCGCCGACCCGCTGGCCTTCGTCGAGGAGTTCAAGGACCGCTACCGCGTGCCGACCATCGCCGGTCTGCCGCGCTTCAACGGCGGCCTGGTCGGTTACTTCGGCTATGACTGCGTGCGCTACGTCGAGCAGCGTCTGGCGCAGTGCCCGAATCCGGATCCGCTGAACAATCCCGACATCCTGCTGATGGTTTCCGACGCGGTCGTCGTGTTCGACAACCTCGCCGGCAAGATGCACGCGATCGTCCTCGCCGACCCGGCGCAGGCCGATGCCTACGACCAGGGCCTGGCCCGGCTGGAAGAACTGCTGGAGCGCCTGCGCCAACCGATCACCCCGCGCCGCGGCCTGGACTTCAGCGCCGTGAACGCCCCGGAACCGCAGTTCCGCGCCAGCTTCACCCGCGAGGACTACGAGCGCGCCGTCGGCACCATCAAGGAATACATCCTGGCTGGCGACTGCATGCAGGTCGTGCCGTCGCAGCGCATGTCCATCGACTTCAGCGCAGCGCCGATCGACCTGTACCGTGCACTGCGCTGCTTCAACCCGACGCCCTACATGTACTTCTTCAACTTCGGCGACTTCCACGTCGTCGGCAGCTCGCCGGAAGTGCTGGTGCGCGTCGAGGATGGCGAAGTCACCGTGCGCCCCATCGCCGGCACCCGCCCACGTGGCGCGACCGAAGAGGCTGACCGGGCGCTGGAAGAGGACCTGCTCTCCGACGCCAAGGAAATCGCCGAGCACCTGATGCTCATCGACCTGGGCCGCAACGACGTCGGCCGCGTGTCGCAGACCGGCAGCGTGAAGGTCACCGAGCAGATGGTCATCGAGCGCTACTCCAACGTGATGCACATCGTCTCCAACGTGAACGGTCAGCTGAACGAGAAGCTCAGCGCGATGGACGCCCTGCGCGCCATCCTGCCGGCCGGCACCCTGTCCGGCGCGCCGAAGATTCGCGCGATGGAAATCATCGACGAGCTGGAGCCGGTCAAGCGCGGTGTCTACGGTGGCGCCGTGGGTTACCTCGCCTGGAACGGCAACATGGACACCGCCATCGCCATCCGCACCGCGGTGATCAAGAACGGCGAACTTCACGTCCAGGCCGGCGGCGGCATCGTCGCCGACTCGGTGCCGGCGGCGGAGTGGGAAGAAACCATCAACAAGCGCCGCGCGATGTTCCGCGCCGTGGCGCTGGCCGAGCACACCGCCAAGGTGCATGGCCGCGACTGAGTTGTAGGCTCGATGAAAAGCCCCGCTTCGGCGGGGCTTTTTTATTGGGCTCAAAGTTGTCGGCTGGGGTGAGTGGAGAAGCCCTGCGCAGGGATATCAGCAGCGTCGGCCCTTCGTAGGAGCGAGCTTGCTCGCGAAGATTCAGCCGGTTTCTCCGTCGCCGAGCGGGTTCGCGAGCAAGCTCGCTCCTACAGGGATACCACCTGCAGGCTCGCCTTGCGCCGCGCCAGCGCGGCATCGGCCTGCTGCGAGCGCTCCTCCACATAGGCCGCCAGGTGATCCACCGCGACGTACTGCATCGCCTTGTGGCTGTCGTCCAGCGTGGTCACCGGCAGGGCGATGCGCCCGCAGGACAGCGCCTTGCTGAAATTCTCCCGGTTCAGGTTGCGGAACCAGCGCTCGCGCACCTGCTCCAGCGGCACCAGGACATCCCCGAAGATCTGATAGACCAGGCTCACCGTCTCCGGGCGCGGGGCGGGGCGGACATCTGCGGTCGACTGCATGGGACTCTCCTGTTCCGATGGTGGTGGCGACAGGAGTAAATATAGCAAAGGTTGTACTTCTCTTCAATCGACACCCAGGAAAAACCCCGCCGAAGCGGGGCTTTTTCATCGTGAAACGGGCTCAGCGAACCAGGGTCGGGGCGCGGCGATGGCGCACCGTGGACCACCAGAAGACCCAGCCGATCAGGCGGATCTGCCCGCTGTCGAACTGCTCCGCCGGGTACTCCTCGTCGGGGTATTCGTCGCGGTTGAAGCTGCGCAGGCGGATGCCGCCGCCGGGCAGGCGGTAAACGAACTTCACCCGCAGCATGCCCTCGTGTTCCAGGGCGTAGATCTCGCCGTCGGTGATGTGCGTCGTGGCCGTGTCGATGCCGATGGTGGAGCCATCCATGATCAGCGGCTCCATGCTGTTGCCGGTGAGCTGGGCGCAGATCGCCGCCGCCGGGTCGACCCCTGCGGCGCGCAATGTGGCGTAGGAGAAACGCAGCTTGCGCCCCTCTATCTCGCGCACTGCGGTGCGGCCAGCGCCGGCCGCCAGTTCCACTTCCTTGTACAGGCGTAGTTCCACTTCGTCCTCGTCCAGCGGTGTGTCGCTATCCCATGGGTGCAGCGGTTCCAGTCGCAGCGGGCTGCCATCGGCCGGGCGTGGCGCGGGTGTGCTGGTGCCCGGCGCCGGCGTGCCTTCTCCGGTGGCCAGCCAGGTCGGCGAGACCCCCAGCGCGCTGGCGATCTCGATCAGCTTGCGCGTGCTCTGCGCCTTGCCCGAGGTCAGCTTGTGGATGGTGTTCTGCGAAACCCCGGCAGCTTCGGCCAGGGTTTCCTGCTTGAGGTTGCGCGAGGCCATCGCCTGTTTCAGGCGGTCGGCCAGCGTTGATGAGGGAGTCTTGTCCATGGCGGCACTCTACCTCCTGGGTTGTAGCGTGTAAATAGCTTTGGTGTTGACTGAATATAGCTATGGTTGTAATCATGAAAGCCAGCAGCACACCGGAGGCACGAGAACCGGTTCGGCTGAAGGGAGGCCGTGGCTTCCCCCTCACTGCGGCAAGGAGGCCGTGGGTTGCCTGCAGACCGTCACTAGCGGGGCAGGCTGGAGGACGCGGGTGGGCCAGGGAGGCGCCGCCCGCGTACCGGCAAGGGATGCCGCCCGACGAGTCGGCGTCCGTGACGAACAGATCGCGACTGACCACCCCAGGCGGCCGAAGCACGGCGACCACGGAGGGCATGTCGCCAGGAGGACCTTCATGAACCAACACCCGAACTGCACGATGCAGCCCGAATCCCCCGCCGATGCGGAGGTGCGCCGTGGCTGATATCGCTGACTACGCCAACGACCTGATGCTGGAGCGCATCGAGGACATGCTGCACAGCCGTCGCTCCTCGGCGGCGATCAGCTCCGCCGAGTATTGCGAGGATTGCGGCGACGACATCCCGCCGGCGCGCCGCCTGGCGGCGCCGGGCTGCACCCGCTGCATCGACTGCCAGGCCCTGGATGAACTGGAGCGGCGGCACTGAGCCGCGCGGGAGAAACGCCGTGATCAAACCCATCGATGAAATGCTCAAGCTCTGGGCCGAAGAGATGCACAACCCGGGCAGCGCCGGTGGCGGCTATGCCGGCGGCAACCTGCTGGCGATGATGATGGCCAACAAGGGCGAGATGATTCGCGGCACGCGGGGCAGCAAGGTGATCCTCGACCGCGTTGCCGAACTGGACCTGATCATCAACCACCTGCCCGACGAGCAGAAGGACGTGGTCACCGAGCACTACCTCAATCGCGACAGCGAGGCTTCGCAGAAGTACCGGCACTGCCGCTGCAGCCGCAACACCTTCTACCTGCGCCTGCACGTGGCGCACCAGAGCATCCAGTCGCGGTTGATGCGCCGCGTCGCCTGATCCTTTCCCTTCTTCATCCCAAGCCCGGCCCTGCGCCGGGCTTCGTGCTTTTCGCGTGTGCCCGGAGCTATGCTCGCGGCCCATGACGACACCACTCCTGATTCGCTGTGCCGAGGCCGCCGACACCGAGGCCATCCTGCGCATTCTCGGTGAAACCTACCAAGCCAACTGGAAGCCGGCGCTGAGCGCGGAAGCCATCGCGCGCTTCGAGTCCTCCGCGCACACCTCTACTTATGTTCGCGAGCGCCTGGCGCATTTCGCGGTCGCTTGCATGGCTGGCGAGGTAGTCGGCCTGCTCGATTGGCGCGATGACTTCATCGATGCCCTGCATGTCTCTCCCCGTCATCAGCGTCTGGGAATCGGTGCGGCGCTGCTGAATCACGCAGAGGCTGCCATCAGCCGTAACGGCAGTGCATGTGTTCGCCTGGAGACCGACACCTTCAACCAGCAGGCGCGCGCTTTCTACGGCAAGCACGGCTATGCGGAGATCGACTACTACCCGGACGAGGAGTGGCACAGCGGCTTCACCACTGTGCTGATGAGCAAGGCTCTCTGAAATTTCCGACGCCGGATTTCGGCGTTTCGACAGCACATTGCGGTGTGTCATCTGCGTATTGCAGCGTATTCCCCAAGAAGCATTGTTCCGGCGGGAATCGGGGGGTAAAAAGTAGTCATTCTTGTAAAGGTGCGTCCCCAGGGAGCACAACGCGAAACCCCGAAAAGCCCGGCCAGTGAGCCGGGCTTTTTCATGCCCGCGTTTTTCTGATCCGTCGTTGCGGCGGGTGGCCGGCGAGGACGCTGGCAGTCATCCCCGGCTGGCTGATAGCCGCCGGTTTCGCCCGTTCACGGGCGTCTTTATCCAAGGTGAGCCAATGGGCAACGAACCTCAGACCCTGGCCGACGTGCCTTTGTGGGGGCTGATCCTGCTCGCCGTCGCGGGCGGCATCAGCGGTGAAATGTGGCGCGCCGACAAGGCGGGCCTGGGCGGCTGGCGGTTGCTGCGGCGGCTGGCGCTGCGCTCAGGCGCCTCCATTGTCTGCGGCATGGCGGTGATGTTTCTGGCCATGGCCTGCGGCGCCTCGCTGACGCTGGCTGCCGCGATCGGCAGCCTGACCGCGGCGGCCGGCGCGGAGATTGCCGTCGGCCTTTATGAACGCTGGGCGGCGAAGCGCCTGGGTGTCTGCGAGTTGCCGCCGAGCGAGCGCGGACCAGAGTGAAGCAGCAAGGAGACGACATGTCCGAACAACCTTTGACCCTGGCGCTGTTGCTCGATGCGGTCGAACAGACGCTGACCGCACGACTGGGCGAGATTGGCGCTTATCTGCGCGGCCCGCTGAAGCAGGTCCCGGCGGCGCTCCCGGCGCTGGCGCTGGAGTACGCCGGGATGCTGCCGGGCCAGGACCCTGGCAATGGCCAGACGGCACTGATCTGTCGGCTGCAGGCGCGCCTGCTGGTGGCGCGCGACGATGCCGAGGCCGAGGAACTGGCGCTGCGCAATGTCGCGGCGCTGGCGGTACTGCTGCGTGCACAGAGCTGGGGGCTGGAACTGGAGCCGGTGAGCTTCATCCAGGCCCAGCCGGAGCTCGACAACCCGGTGCTCGCGGCCTGCCGCGTGTGGTTGGTCGAATGGCGGCAGCCCGTGTTGCTGGGTGAGGCCGAGTGGCCCTGGGAGGACCAGCCGCCGGGCAGCCTCAGGCTCGGCTTCGACCCGCAGACCGGCCCCGGCCACGAGGACGACTACTTCGATCCGGGAGCCCTGCAATGAATCAGGACTATGTGAGTGCCGAGCACGATCGCATGCTCGCTGCGCTGGTCATGCCCTGCGAAGTGGTGGCCGTGGATCTGGCGGCGGCGCGGGTGCGCGTGCGCTCCGGCGAGTGGACCAGCGCCTGGGTGCGCTGGCATGCCCAGGCCGCCGGCGCCGCGCGGCACTGGCGTGCGCCGAGCCTGGGCGAGCAGGGCGTGCTGCTCAGTCCGTCCGGCGTGGCGGCCATGGGCACCTTCGTGCCGGGGCTGTTCGGCGCGGCCTCGGCGCCGCCGAACAATCGCGGCGAGGTGGAGAGCTGGCATTTCCCTGATGGCGCGGTACTCAGCTACGACTGGCAGGCGCATCGCTATGACCTGCAGCTGCCCGCCGGCAGCGCCACGGTGAAAGTCGGTGGCACGCAGGTGGTGATCGACCCTGGAGCGGTGGCTGTCACCGCCGCCAGCATCCAGCTGAGCGGCCCGGTGAGCATCCAGGGCGCGCTGACAGTGAACGGCAACATCAGCAGTACCGGCTCGATCATGGACACCGCCGGCAACAGCAACCACCACACCCATTGAAGTCGTATCGACTTCCAACCCGGGCCCGCCACGTGCGGGCCTTTGCATTTCTGGAGACCTGCCATGGGCAACTTTTCCCGTGCGCACCCTGAGCGACGGAGGGCGCGGCCATGATCGGCATGGATCGACGCAACGGCCAGCCGCTGAGCGCGCTGGCGCACCTGAAGCAATCCATCGAGGACATCCTCACCACCCCGCTGGGCAGCCGGCGCATGCGCCCCGAGTACGGCAGCCGCCTGCGGCGCATGGTCGACCTGCCGGTGACCGAAGGCTGGAAGGGCGCGGTACAGGCTGAAGTGGCCCGCGCCGTCGGCCGCTGGGAGCCCCGTCTGCGGCTGAGTTCGGTGCAGGTGGTGGCGGTGCTCGCCGGCAGCGTTTCGCTGCGCCTGCGCGGCGTCTACCTGGGCGACGAGATCGGACTGGAGGTGGCGGCATGAGCCTGATCGACCTGTCCCAACTGCCCGCTCCCACGGTCGTGGAGAACCTCGACTACGAGACGCTCTACGAAGAGCTGCTGGCAGATTTTCGCGGCGCCATGGGCGAAGGCTGGACCGCTGCGGTGGAGTCCGATCCGGTGGTCAAGCTGCTCGAGCTGGCGGCCTATCGCGAGCTGCTGCTGCGCGCGCGGATCAACGATGCCGCCCGCGCGGTGATGCTCGGTTATGCGACACAGGGCGACCTCGATCAACTGGCCGCCGGCTACAACGTGAAGCGCCTGGTGATCCAGCAGGCGGATGCCACGACCTCGCCACCGACTCCGGCCGTGCTGGAGGGCGATGACTCGCTGCGCAATCGCACGCAACTGGCCTTCGACCAGCTCTCGGTGGCCGGCCCACGCAATGCCTACGTGGCCTTTGCGCTTGGCGCCGACGGGCGTATTGCCGATGCCTCGGCGATCAGTCCGCAGCCGTGCGAGGCGCTGGTCAGCGTGCTGTCTTCCGAAGGCAATGGCGCGGCGTCGGCCGACCTGCTGGATGCCGTGCGCAAGGCGCTGAACGACGAAGACGTGCGCCCGGTCGGCGACCGTCTCACCGTACAGTCCGCAACCATCGTGCCCTACCAGGTCGATGCGCTGCTCTACATCTATCCGGGCCCGGAAGCCGAGCTGATCCAGCAGGCCGCCGAGGCGTCGCTGCAGACCTACATCGCGACCCAGCGCCGTATCGGACGCGACATCCGCCGCAGCGCATTGTTCGCCGCGCTGCATGTGGAAGGCGTGCAGCGCGTGGAGCTGGCCAAGCCGGCTGCCGACGTGGTGCTCGATTCGACCCAGGCGGCGTACTGCAGCGGCTACCAGATCCGCGTGGGAGGTTCGGATGAGTAGCCGCCTGCTGCCTATCAACTCGACGTCGCTGGAGCGGGTACTGGCGGACGTACAGGTCGCCGACCTGCCGGTGCCACTGCGTGAGCTGATGGACCCGCAACGCTGCCCCGTCGCGCTGCTGCCCTATCTGGCCTGGGCCTGGTCGGTGGACCGCTGGGATCCGGCGTGGAACGAGGCGGTGAAGCGCAAGGCGGTGGCTGCAGCCTTCCGCATCCACCAGCACAAGGGAACCATCGCCGCGCTGCGGCGGGTGATCGAGCCGCTGGGTTACCTGATCGAGATCATCGAGTGGTGGCAGGGCTCGCCCATGGGCGAGCCGGGCACCTTCCGCCTGCGCATCGGCGTGCTCGACAGCGGTATCAGCGAGGAGATGTACCAGGAGGTGGAGCGCCTGATCGAAGACGCCAAACCGCTCACGCGACACCTCATCGGGCTGGATATCAGCCTGGAATCCCAGGGGCGGATCACCGTCGGCTCCGGGCAATACGACGGCGACATCGTCACCGTCTACCCCTACCTCCCGGACGTGATCGAAGCGATCGGCAGCCACGGCTTGCCGGGCCGGGAACACACCATCGATAGCTTGAGTGTCTACCCATGGCAGTAACCTACTACGCACTTCTCACCACGATCGGTGCCGGCAAGCTGGCGAATGCCACCGCGCTGGGCACCACCCTGAAAATCACCCAGCTCGCCGTGGGCGACGGTGGCGGCAATGTGCCCAGCCCCGATGCCAGCCGTACCCAGCTGGTCAACGAAGTCCGCCGCGCACCACTGAACCGCCTGAGCGTCGACCCGGCGAACAGCGCGCAGATCATCGCCGAACAGGTCATCCCCGAGGACGTGGGCGGCTGGTGGATTCGCGAGATGGGCCTGTACGACGAAGCCGGCGCGCTGATCGCCTACGCCAACTGCGCGCCATCCTACAAACCGCAACTGGCCGAAGGCAGCGGCCGCACCCAGACCGTGCGCATCGTGCTGATCGTCAGTAATGCCGCGTCGGTGGAACTGAAGATCGATCCGAGTGTGGTGCTGGCGACGCGGGAGTATGTGGATAATTCCATTGTCACGGCCCTGAACCGGCTGGATTACAAACAGTCCGTGCGCGCTGCGACCACTGCGAGTATCACGCTGAGCGGACTGCAGACAGTCGATGGTGTCGCGCTCGCGGCGGGTGACCGTGTGCTGGTGAAGAACCAGACGAGCGCCGTGGACAATGGGCTGTATGTCGTTGCAGCCGGTGTCTGGAAACGTGCGACCGATGCAGATGAGAACAGCGAGGTCACGCCGGGGCTCACCGTCACCGTGGAGAGCGGCACTGCGCAGGCGGACAGCGTCTGGCAGTTGGTGACCGATGGGGCGATTGTTCTCGGCACTACGGCGCTGGCGTTCCAGAACATTACCAATGGGCTGGCGAAGCTGGCGTCGCCGGCATTCTCCGGTACACCCACCGCCCCGAATCCGGCACAGAGTGACCTGTCTTCTCGACTGGCTACCACGAGCTATGTTCGAAACCTTGTTGCGGGGAGCATGAGCAAGTCGGTTGCAGGGGGAACCGATGTCACGTTGACAGCTGATGAAGTTGGGTACGGCATGTTGACATTCACTGGGGCGCTGACGACGAATATCAATGTGATCGTGCCGAACGTGTATCGACAGTGGGTGGTGCATAACCGCACCAGCGGTGCTTTCAGTATGACTTTGAAGACGGCTACGGGTAATGGCGTGGCGGTGACACAAGGTCTGCAGCGACTTCTTATTTGCAATACCGTGGATGTGTATTCGCCGGAGTTGGATTATGTGAATACCACGCTGACAGGAACTCCAACTGCGCCTTTAGCATCCGCTGGTTCGAAAACAAGTCAGGTGGCTAACACTGCTTTCGTGCAGGCGGCTATTGACGGACTTCTGGGAGCAACGCCAGCAACTCTTAATACACTAGCCAAACTTGCATCGGCTCTAAATAACGATCCGGCTTTTGCTGTTACATTGAACAGTGCATTGGCAGCCAAGGCACCGCTCAACAGTCCAGCATTGACCGGTGTGCCAACAGCTCCAACTGCTGCTGCCACTTCTAGCAGTACTCAAGTGGCTACAACTGCATTCGTCACCTCGGCGATTTCGGCGTTGTCTGCGTCCTCTCCATCTGCTCCCCCACTGGTAAACGGCTTCACCGACAACAACAGTAGTCGCTATTGGACCGCAAACGGAAACCTATACTTGAATCTTGACATCCATCGGGCCACAGCTCCCCCCAACGCCACAATCATTCTGACTCTTCCGGTAGGGGCTCGTCCAAAGTTCCGAATTTGTGGTATTGGCGATTGGGCTCATGCGAGCCCACTTGGGTTGGGCTGGTTCTCTTGGACTCTCGAGGCCAACGGAGTACTGACTCTTGATTACTCCATCGGCAGTACTGCCAATGCTGCGAACTATGACTGTCAGATGAATCTCTGTACGCAACTGGCATGAGCTGATCAAAGTATCAACGCGAATTCTGAGCGTCTGCTCAGACCACCCAACCGCCTCCCGGCGGTTTTTTTATGTCTGGAGAAAACCCTATGAGCTTCTTTCACGGCGTCACCGTGACCAATGTCGACGTCGGTGCGCGCACCATTGCGCTGCCGTCGTCCTCGATCATCGGCCTGGTGGATACCTTCACCCCCGATGCCAAGCTGACCGCGCAGGCCGATGTGCCGGTGCTGCTCACCAGCCTGCGTGAAGCGGCCGCCGCGTTCGGCACCGCCTCGGCGATCTACAAGTCCTGCACCGCCATCTTCACCCAGTCCGCTGCGGTGGTCGTGGCGGTGGGCGTGGCGAAAGTCGAGGATGCGGCACAGCTGACCTCCGCGATCATCGGCACCGTCACCGAAGCAGGCCAGCGTACCGGCCTGCAGGCGCTGCTCGACGGCAAGTCGCGCTTCAACGCCCAGCCGCGCCTGCTGGTCGCGCCGAAGCATTCCGCCACCCAGGCGGTGGCCACCGCCATGGGCGCGCTGGCCGAGAAGCTGCGCGCCATCGCCATCGTCGACGGCCCGAACACCACCGACGAGGCGGCCATCGCCTACGCCGGCGAGTTCGGCAGCAAGCGCATCTACCTGGTCGATCCGGGCGTGCAGTACTGGGATACCGCCAGCAGCGCCACCGTCGATGCGCCGGCTTCGGCCAACGCCGCCGCGCTGTTCGCCTGGACCGACAGCCAGTACGGCTTCTGGTCCTCGCCGTCGAACAAGGAGCTGCTCGGCATCACCGGTACTGGCCGGCCGATCGAGTTCCTCGACGGCGACGAGACTTGCCGCGCCAACCTGCTCAACAACGCCAACATCACCACCATCATCCGTGACGACGGCTACCGCCTGTGGGGCAACCGCACCCTCTCCAGCGATGCCAAGTGGCCCTTCGTGACCCGCGTGCGGACCATGGACATGGTGATGGACGCGATCCTCGCCGGGCACAAGTGGGCGGTCGACCGCGGTATCACCAAGACCTACGTGAAGGACGTCACCGAGGGCCTGCAGGCCTTCATGCGCGACCTGAAGAACCAGGGCGCGGTGATCGACTTCGAGGTCTACGCCGACCCGGAACTCAACACCGCCAGCCAGCTGGCCCAGGGCAAGGTGTACTGGAACATCCGCTTCACCGACGTACCGCCTGCCGAGAACCCCAACTTCCGCGTCGAGGTGACCGACCAATGGCTCACCGAAGTCCTGGACGCAGCTTAAGGAGAACCCCAGATGATTCCGCAGATTCTCACCAACACCAACCTCTTCGTCGACGGCGTCAGCTTCGCCGGTGACGTGCCGTCCCTGACCCTGCCGACCCTCAAGGTAAAGACCCAGGAGTACCGTGCCGGCGGCATGGACGCTCCGGTCCTGCTCGACGTCGGCCTGGAAGCCATGGAGGCCAAGTTCACCACCAACGGCGCGCGCCGCGAGGCCATGAAGTTCTTTGGCCTGAGCGACCAGGGTGCGTTCAACGGCACCTTCCGCGGCTCCTTCAAGACCCAGAAGGGCGGCACCGTGCCGGTGGTCGCCACGGTCCGCGGCCTGCTCAAGGAGATCAATCCGGGCGACTGGAAGGCAGGTGACCTGGCCGCCTGTACCTACAGCGTGGCCGTCTCCTACTACAAGCTGGAAGTCGAGGGCCGCGAGATGTTCGAGATCGACCCGGCCAATTCGGTGCGCAAGATCGACGGCGTCGACCAGCTCGCCGCCATGCGTAACGACCTGGGCGTCTGAGGAGAACCGTGATGCAAGACTCCGTCAAACAGCCCGTGTGGCTGAGCCTGTCCGAGGACGCGGCGGTGGTGAAACTGTCCCGTCCGACCTCCTGCAACGGCGTCGAGGTCGACGCACTCACTCTGCGTGCGCCGACCGTGCGCGACATCCGCCTGGCCAGCAAGGTCGCCAGCGATGACGAGGAGCGCGAGCTGCAACTGTTCGCCTCACTGCTGCAGGTCAGCCGCCAGGACCTGGAGGGACTCAAGCTCAGCGATTACCAGCGCCTGCAGCACGCCTACTTTCGCCTGGTGCGAGAGGACGGCGATGAGCTTCGCGCTGATGCGCCAGCTGGCGCGGCGACTGGCGACTGAGTCGGGCTTCACGGCCGGCGAACTGGAACGCATGACCCTCAGCGACCTGCGTTGGTGGCTGGGGGACGACGCGAGCTAGTTCGCCCTCGAGGAGCGCCGGGTGACCAGCGCTCCCTTGTCGTCGAAGTGGCGAAAGTCGTCAGAGGGCGAGTGAAATGGAAATGAGTGAAAAGCCGGAAGTGCTGGTGGCGACCGTCGTCGGTCTGGGCAGTACGCTCGGGCGGGTGATAGCGGACTCCACCATGCGCCTGGGGACCCTCGTTGGAAAACTGGATGCGAGTCTGCCGTTGCGCGCGCTGGTGGATGGCATCGATGCCGTTCAGAACAACCAGGACATCCGCCATCGCGCCAGTGAGCGCAACGCGGGGGAAGCGAGGCTGGCGCTGCGGCGGATCATCGATCTGCTGGCGCCGAGGCCGTTGGATATTCGTCTGCCGAAGATCATCGTCAGTATGGCTGCGCAAGCGAGTACACCGGTGAACGATTGGCAGCGCCTGGAGGCGGCGACCAAGCCGCTGCTCGAACTGAGCTCCGTCGGGGACGTTCTACGCGCTTCGGCCAGCATGACACTGGCGTATCGCGGTCGTCTGATGCAGGTCCGCGCAGCGGCGGGTCAGCCCTACGATCCCAAAGCTGAAGCGGCGCTTAGTGATCAGGTTGTAGGCGCAGGTCGTGAGGCGGCGATGCCTCGCGACAAGGTGCTGGACCTGGCGCAGGCCCTGGTGGAGAGCAAGGTGCCGCTGAACGATATGGTGGCGATGCTGCCGGTGGCGGCGAAATTTGCCCAGGGCCAGGGCGTCTCGGTCGAAACCACGGCTCAGCTCGTCAGCGCGCTGCAGCAGAAGGGCGATATCAAGAGCGCGGCCGACCTTGAGCGCGCATTGAGTACGGTGGCATGGCGGGGCCAGAAAGAGGCTCCATCGGTCGAGTCGCTCAGCCGTGATCTGCTCAATGGTCTGCAGGCGCTTCGCCCCGGCGATACGCAGAAGGTCGGGAATCTGCTGCAAGCCCGGCAAGGGACGCCCGCTGCGCCGCCGGATGTGCTGAATTCGGGCGTGGACAAGTACCGTGACTCTCCGCTCGGCGAGCTGGAAGAGACGGAGCAGCTGATTTCTGGCGCGATGCTGGGGATAGGCGACACCCTGCTCAACCATCACAAGCTGCTGGCTGTCTCGGCGGCGGCGATTGCCGGTGGACTCTTCGCGGCCAAGCCATTGCTGGGCGGCAAGTCGGACATTCAGAAAGTCTTCGTCACCAATTGGCCTGTATGCGGCTATTGCGACCCGTTCGATGGCGGGTCGAAAGGCAAAGACAAGGGGAAAGGCAAGGGCAAGAGCGGCGGCAAGCCGAAGCCCGGTGGTGCTGGCCAGGGATCGCGCGGAGGGATCTTTCAACGCGCCAGGTCCGCTCTGGGGCGAGTTGCTGGAGCAGTTTCTGGCAGGCTCGGCAGGGTTGCCCAATCCGTACGATCTTCGCGTACAGGTCGCGCCGCAGGCGGCATCCTGCGTCGTGGCGCAGGCCTGGTGCGAAGCGTGGGTGCGTCCGGACTCGGAAGGGCGGTGGGCGGATTGGTGCGGGGCGCTGGGACAGGGCTGCGACGTTTCGGTCCGGTGAGCGCCGCGATGGCGATTGCCGATGCCGCCTCGGTCTATGCCAGTGATCAGTCGCCCGCGCAGAAGGCGGTTGGCTACGGCAAGGCCGGTGGCTCCGCCATTGGCGCGGCGGCCGGTGCCGCCTTGGGCACGCTGATCCCGATTCCGGTGGTGGGGACGCTGGTCGGAGGCGCCATCGGCGCGACCGTAGGCGAGTGGATCGGCGGCAGGGCCGGAGCGCTGTTCGGGCCGTCCGAGAATCCCCGGAACCCACAGCCGGTTCCGCCCCCACCCGCAGCTCCTGTGGCCGCGGCAGTCGTTGCCAGTGGCCCGCCCAACTGGACGTTTTCGCCGCAGGTGAGCATCAACGTGGCGGGCAACATCGTCAATCCGCAGCAGCTGCTCGACGAGCTGATCCCGGCCATGCGCCGGCTGATCGCCGAGGCCCAGCAGGAACGGCAGCGCAACGCGCTGTTCGACACCGTCGTCATGTAAGGAGGCCCCATGACCTATCTGGAACAGTTCAATACCGGCCTCGGCATGATTGCGGGCGCTGCCACGGCTGCTCGGCGCGACCTGGAACAGGTTGCCGCGCCGGTGGACAAGGCGATGCTGCACATCCGCAGCGGCGTCGCCGCGCTCGAAGGCCTGCCCGGCGTTACGCCCGAGGCGGCAGCCAGGCTCAAGCGCGTCACCGATGGCATCGTACGCGCCCAGGGCAAGCTGCAGGATGTGGTGAAGAGGGCTCAGACCGAGCAGGAAAAGCTGCAGGAGAATCTCGACAAGACCCGAAAGGTCGCTGCCGAGGTGAACGAGCGGATCAAGCTGCTGGGCGAGGAAGTCGACAATGCCGGCCAGGCGGTGAACAAGGTGCTGGGCAGGATCGATCCGCGCCTGCAGAACATCCTGCCCAGTTCGGTGCTGGCGCCCAAGCTCGATCCGTCCGAGCAGATGTGCAAGGTGCCGCAGCATCTGCTGATCATGACGCCGCTGAAGTCGACCGAGCAGACCTACTACTTCAACGTCGACACCACCGGCTTCCAGCGCCTGACTCGCAGCACCAGCTATGCCTGGAAGGAGCAGGCGCGACTGGGCCGGCGCAGCGCGCAGCAGAGCGTCGGATTGGGCCCGGAAACCCTCACGCTCAATGGCGTGGTGATGCCGCTGTTCATTCGTGCCGGCGACGCCTCGCAGCGGGTCGGCTGGAACCAGCCGCGCATGCTGCGGGACATTGCCCAACTGCGCGAGCCGGTCCACCTCGGTACCGGCCGTGGCGACGACCTGGGCAATTGGTGCCTGAGCAAGATCACCGAAACGCAGGAGGCGCTGTTCGCCAATGGCGTACCGCGTCAGCAAACCCTCGACCTGGAGTTCATCCGCTATGGCGACGACGATAGTCAGAAGCTCTGACGGCGACCTGCTGGACCGGCTCTGCTACCAGCGCTACGGGCATCTCAACGGTTGCGTGGAGGGCGTGCTGGATGCCAATCCCGGGCTGGCGGAGGAGCCGCAACCGCTGCGGGCCGGGGTGGTCATCCGCCTGCCGGAGATGGCCGTGCCGGCGGACCCCAGTGTGCGTCTGTGGGAGTGACCGCCGGCATTCGCATCAGTAACCAGGCCTCGCTCACGCGGGGCCTTTTCATTCGGAGGGGGCTATGAAACCAGTCTTTCGCATCAGCGCCGACGGTGCAGACATCACCCCGCTGGTCAGCGACCGGCTGATCGAACTGCAGCTGACTGACAAGCCTGGCCTGGAGTCGGACACCTTGCAGATCACCATCGATGATCGCGACGGTGCCGTGGTCCTGCCGCGCCGTGGCGCCGCGCTGGAAGTCTTCCTCGGCTACGACGGCGCAGCGCTCGCCCGCATGGGTCGCTACGTGGTGGACACGCTGACCTACAGCGGCATGCCGGACAACCTGGTGATCAAGGGCAAGAGTGGCGACATGCGCGGCCAGGGCAAGGCGAGCCGCAACTGCAGCTGGGAAGGGGCGAGCCTGGCGACCATCGTTGCCGATATCGCTGCACGCAACGGCTGGCGCGCGGCATGCAACGTCGAGACGCTGGTCGAGCGGGTCGACCAGATCCGCGAGTCGGATTTCAATTTCATCACCCGGCTGGCGCGCTTGTACGACTGCACCGCGAAACTGGCGAACAACAGCCTGCTGGTGCAGCCGCGCCAGTCCGGCCGCAGCGCCAGTGGCCAGGCCCTGGAAATACCGGTACTGGGGCGAGGGGATGTCGCCTCGTTCCGCTTCAGCCTGGATGACCGCAAGGTGGTGGCGGCGGTGAAAGTGCCTTATCGCGGTGTCGATGGCGTGCAGCAGCAGGTGCGCGTGGCCAACGCAGATGCACCGTCCCTGGTGGCCGCGGAGCACTGCGACCGTCACCCGCAGCCTAATGAGGCAGCCGCCCGGCGGGTCGCCGCCGCACGGCTGGCCGAGTTCAATCGCAAGAGCGCTGAAGTGCAGTTGGACATGCCCGGCCGTGCCGACCTGTTCGCCGAGCTGACCATTGATCTGAAGGGGTTCAAGACCGGGCTCGACGGCCGCTACCTGATCGACTCGGTGACCCAGCATTTTTCCGCAGGCGGTTGGACCACCACGGTGCAGTGCAATGGCGGCGCGCAGGGCAAGGGCAAGGCGGGGGAGGGCGGCTGACATGCTCATCGATGAACGTCAGCTTCTGCTGATCCTGCCCAGCGCCCGCCCCGTCGCGGGCGTTTTTCTGCCGGTGCTGGAGGCAGCGATGCGCGACTTCGGTATCGACACGCCGCAGCGCGGAGCTGCCTTCATTGCCCAGGTGGGCCACGAAAGTGCGCAGCTGACCCGCTGCGTGGAAAGCCTGACCTACAGTGCTCAGCGTCTCGCTGCCGTCTGGCCCCGGCGCTTCCGCAGTGCCGACGGTTCGCCGACGGCGCTGGCGCGGGAGGTGGCGTACCAGCCGGAGCGCATCGCCAACCTTGTCTACGCCGGGCGCAACGGAAACGGCGACGAGGCCTCCGGCGATGGCTGGCGCTTTCGAGGACGGGGTCTGCTGCAGGTGACAGGGCGGAGCAATTACCGTTCTGTCGGCGAAGGGCTCGCGCAACCTTTTGTCGCCCGCCCGCAGCTGCTGGCGGAACCGCGCTGGGCGTGTCGTACCGCCGCCTGGTGGTGGCAGTGCAGCGGGCTCAATGAGCTGGCCGATGCGGGGCGCTTCGAGGACATCACCCGACGAATCAATGGTGGGTTGAATGGCCTGGAGGAACGGGCGCAGCTCTGGCGCCGTGCGCTGGAGGTTCTGCAATGAGCCGCTTCTGGCTGGCGCTGGGCCTGACCGGCTTTCTGATGGGGGGCTGCATCGGTGGCTGGCTGACCGCGCGTTTCTATGGTGAGCAGATGGAGAGCCTGCACCTGGAGCAGGCTCGTTGCAGCGACGCCGGCAAAGCTCTGGAATCGAAGCTGGCGCTGCAGAACATCCAGGTCGAAGCGCTGGGGCAGGCTGCCCGCCAGCGTGCGGACGCCGTCGAGCGTACGCTGGCCCAGGCCCGCGAACAGGCGCAGAGCCATGAGACCGCTGCCAGCCGGCTGCTGCTGGAGCGCAGCGAGGGTGAGGAGTGCACCGTGGTTCGTCAGCTGATCGACCGGGAGCTTTTGCCATGAAGCTGCTGCTCATTCCCGTGCTGTTCCTGGCGGGTTGCGCGTCGACCGCGCCGGTACCGGTGGAGGTGCGCCTTCCCGTCCCGGTGCCTTGCCAGGTGCCGGTCGTCGAACCCCCTCGATTCGCCACTGCCGACCTGCGCCCGGCGGACGATCTGCAAACCAAGGTGCGCGCGCTGCTGGCCGAGCGGCAGCAGCACCTGGCCTACGAAACCCGCCTGCGCGCCGCGCTCGATGCGTGCCGCTGAACTTTCCTACCTTCGTCGGCAGGGCCGCCGCGCGTATTGCGCTGGCGCCCGGCCTTGGGCTACTGTTCGGCCATCGCTAGGCGAGACCGCAACCGTGATCCACAGCACCCGCATCATCACCTCCCTCCTCAAGGCATTCGCCCGTTGGCGCTGGCGCGCCTGATTCCTTCTTTCCCGGCATAGCGCCGGTCTCTTCTTACGCGTCCATTTCTCCCATCCGCTGGCATAATTGCCAGATTCGCGCAGCCCGCGAGGCCGCAACGGGTGTCGACGATGGCGCGATCCGAAAGCAGTGCAATCATGAGGTTCGAGCAGACATGCTGCTGATGATCGATAACTACGATTCCTTCACCTACAACCTGGTGCAGTACTTCGCCGAGTTGAAGGCCGACATCCACGTCATTCGCAATGACGAACTGAGCGTCGACGAGATCGCCGCGCTCAACCCCGAACGCATCGTCCTGTCCCCCGGCCCGTGCACGCCGAACGAGGCGGGCGTGTCCCTGGAAGTCATCGAGCGCTTCGCCGGCAAGCTGCCGCTGCTGGGCGTGTGTCTGGGCCACCAGTCCATCGGCCAGGCCTTCGGCGGTGACGTGGTGCGGGCCCGCCAGGTCATGCACGGCAAGGTCAGCCCGGTGTTCCACAAGGACCAGGGCGTATTCGCCGGCCTGAACAATCCGCTGACCCAGACCCGTTACCACTCCCTGGTGGTGAAGCGCGAGACGCTGCCCGACTGCCTGGAAATCACTGCCTGGACGGCGCTGGAAGACGGCTCGGTCGACGAGATCATGGGCCTGCGCCACAAGACGCTGAACGTCGAGGGCGTGCAGTTCCACCCCGAGTCGATCCTTTCCGAACAGGGCCACGAGATGCTGGCCAACTTCCTCAAGCAGACCGGCGGAGTGCGCGCATGAACATCAAGGAAGCCCTCGGCCGCGTGGTCAACCAGCTGGACCTGACCACCGAGGAAATGCAGGACGTCATGCGCGAGATCATGACCGGGCAGTGCACCGACGCACAGATCGGCGCTTTCCTCATGGGCATGCGCATGAAGAGCGAGACCATCGACGAGATCGTCGGCGCCGTGGCGGTGATGCGCGAGCTGGCCGACCAGGTCGAGCTGGACAGCCTCAAGCACGTGGTCGACGTGGTCGGCACCGGCGGCGACGGCGCGAACATCTTCAACGTATCCTCGGCGGCGGCCTTCGTGGTCGCCGCAGCTGGCGGCAAGGTTGCCAAGCACGGTAACCGTGCGGTCTCCGGCAAGAGCGGCAGCGCCGACCTGTTGGAAGCCGCCGGTATCTACCTGGACCTCAAGCCGGTCCAGGTGAAGCGCTGCATCGAGACCGTGGGCGTCGGCTTCATGTTCGCCCAGGTCCACCACAAGGCCATGAAGCACGCCGCCGCGCCGCGCCGCGAGCTGGGCCTGCGTACCCTGTTCAACATGCTCGGCCCGCTGACCAACCCGGCGGGCGTGAAACACCAGGTGGTCGGTGTGTTCAGCCAGGCACTGTGTCGCCCGCTGGCCGAGGTGCTCAAGCGCCTGGGCAGCGAGCACATCCTGGTGGTGCATTCGCGCGATGGCCTGGACGAGTTCAGCCTCGCCGCGCCGACTCACGTTGCTGAGCTGAAGGACGGCGTGGTTACCGAATACGAAGTGCAGCCCGAAGATTTCGGCATCAAGAGCCAGAGCCTGATCGGCCTGACCGTGGACAGCCCGCAGCAGTCGCTGGAGCTGATCCGTGATGCCCTCGGCCGGCGCAAGACCGAGGCTGGGCAGAAGGCTGCCGAGCTGATCGTGCTCAACGCCGGCGCCGCGCTCTACGCCGCGGACCTGGCCACCAGCCTGCACGAAGGCATGCAATTGGCCCACGACGCCCTGCACACCGGGCTGGCGCGGGAGAAGATGGAAGAGCTGGCGGCCTTCACCGCCGTTTACCGAGAGGAGAATGCACAGTGAGTGTGCCGACGGTTCTGCAGAAGATCCTGGCCCGCAAGGCCGAAGAAGTCGCCGAACGCCGCACCCGCGTGAGCATCGCCGAGCTCGAGCAGCTGGCGCGTGCCGCTGATGCCCCGCGCGGTTTCGCCAATGCCCTGCTGGAGCGCGCGAAGCGCCGTGAGCCGGCGGTGATCGCCGAGGTGAAGAAGGCTTCCCCGAGCAAGGGCATCCTGCGCGAGAACTTCGACCCTGCCGATATCGCCCGCAGCTACGAAGAGGGCGGCGCAGCCTGTCTCTCGGTGCTGACCGATATCGACTTCTTCCTCGGCAGCGACGCCTACCTGAAGGAAGCCCGCGCGGCCTGCAAGCTGCCGGTGATCCGCAAGGACTTCCTGATCGATCCGTACCAGGTCGTGGAAGCCCGCGCCATCGGCGCCGACTGCATCCTGCTGATCGTCTCGGCGCTGGATGACGTGCGCATGGCCGAGCTGGCCTCGGTGGCCAAGGACGTCGGCCTCGATGTGCTGGTGGAAGTGCATGACGCGCCGGAGCTTGAGCGCGCGCTGAAGACCCTGGACACCCCGCTGGTCGGCATCAACAACCGCAACCTGCACACCTTCGAGGTGAGTCTGGAGACCACCCTGGACCTGCTGCCGGAGATCCCGCGCGAGCGCATGGTGATCACCGAGAGCGGCATCCTCAACCGCGCGGATGTCGAGCTGATGGAAGTCAGCGATGTGTTCGGCTTCCTGGTCGGTGAAGCCTTCATGCGCGCCGACGAGCCGGGCACCGAGCTCAAGCGCCTGTTCTTCCCCGAGCGCAGCAAGGTCAAGCTGGGTGCCGATCCGGACTGAGGCATCCTGCGGACACAAAAAAGCCGGCGATTGCCGGCTTTTTTGCTTTCTGGCGACTCTTCAGCGGGTGCCGAAGACCACCATGGTCTTGCCTTTCACGTGCACCAGGCCCTGCTCTTCCAGGCTCTTGAGCACGCGACCGACCATCTCGCGGGAGCAGCCGACGATGCGGCCGATTTCCTGGCGGGTGATCTTGATCTGCATGCCGTCCGGGTGGGTCATGGCGTCCGGCTGCTGGCACAGGTCCAGCAGGGTGCGCGCGACGCGACCGGTGACGTCGAGGAAGGCCAGGTCGCCGACCTTGCGCGTGGTCTTGCGCAGGCGGTCCGCCATCTGGCTGCCCAGGGTGAAGAGAATCTCCGGGTCCTGCTGGCTCAGTTCGCGGAACTTCGCGTAGCTGATCTCGGCGACTTCGCATTCGGTCTTGGCGCGGATCCAGGCGCTACGCTCCTGGCCGGTGCTGCCTTCCTTCTCGAAGAGCCCCATCTCCCCGAAGAAGTCGCCAGTGTTGAGGTACCCGATGATCATCTCGCGGCCGTCGTCATCCTCGATCAGGACGGTTACCGACCCCTTGATGATGAAGAACAGGCTCTCGCAGCGGTCACCGGCGTAGATGATGGTGCTCTTGGCGGTGAAGCGGCGGCGATGACAGTGCGCGAGCAACTTGTCGAGGTTCTTGATTTTGGGTGTGAGGGTAATAGCTACCATGCCCGAGTCCCGGAAAGTAGAAAGAGTGGCCTTTGCACAACAGGCGCTAATGATTTTTTATGTTCAGCTGTAGTGCCGTGCGTCCCTGGCGCGATCCCCCTCGATCCCCAGGGCGGCATGATTGCCTTGCTGAGCAGTCTTGCATGTATGTAAATCAGCAAGAGCTTAACAGACGACGTGTTACCAGCAATCGGAAGTCTGGAACGTTCGTGTAGGCAATTTCTGAGAGTGTGCCAGTAAACCGGCGCCAGCTTAAGTGATAAATGCATACTGGCCGTGTGGAAATGAGACCTGGGTAACAGCCATCGCTCCCACTGGGCGTGCTAGGGGCCTGTGATAAGCTGTCGCCCCTTTTTTCCGGCGGAGTTCCTTGCAATGAAAGCGCGAATCCAGTGGGCGGGCGAGGCGATGTTCCTCGGTGAATCCGGCAGCGGCCACGTCGTGGTGATGGACGGCCCGCCAGACGCCGGTGGCCGCAACCTGGGCGTGCGCCCCATGGAAATGCTCCTGCTCGGCCTGGGCGGTTGCACCAACTTCGACGTGGTCAGCATCCTGAAGAAGGGCCGCCAGCCCGTGGAAAGCTGCGAGGCCTTCCTCGAAGCCGAGCGTGCCGACGAAGACCCCAAGGTGTTCACCAAGATCCATGTGCATTTCGTGGTCAAGGGTCGTGGCCTGAAGGAAGCGCAGGTGAAGCGCGCGGTGGAACTGTCTGCCGAGAAATACTGCTCCGCGTCGATCATGCTCGGCCGCGCCGGCGTCGAGATCACCCACGACTACGAGATCGTGGAGCTGGGCTGACAGCCCCCTTCATCCTTTCATCATCAAGGGTGCGCAAACTCTGGCAGAGGTCGCCTGACCTCTGCATAATGCGCCACCTTTTTTCAGGGTCATCCGGCCCGAAACCAAGCAACCACAATCGCCATCGCGAAGAGGTGTAAACCGTCCTACGCAGGTGCCGCCGTACGCATCTGACGGGCATGCTCAACCACGCGGCAGAGCCGCATTTGATGAGAGTTATCCCACGGTGAAAAGCAAACTCAAGCTCCACGGGTTCAACAACCTGACGAAGACCTTGAGCTTCAACATCTATGACATCTGCTATGCCGAGACGCCTGAAGACCAGCAGGCCTACGTGCAGTACATCGACGAAGAGTACGATGCCGAACGTCTCACGCAGATCCTCACCGATGTTGTCGACATCATTGGCGCAAACATCCTGAACATCGCCCGTCAGGATTACGATCCGCAAGGCGCCAGCGTAACCATCCTGATCTCCGAGCAGCCGGTCACCCCGACCGACAGCCAGATCGAGGAGTCCCCGGGGCCGCTACCGGAAACCATCCTGGCGCACCTCGACAAGAGCCATATCACCGTGCACACCTATCCGGAGATCCATCCGGTGGAAGGCATCGCGACCTTCCGGGTGGACATCGATGTGTCGACCTGCGGCGTCATCTCGCCGCTGAAAGCGCTCAACTACCTCATCCACCAGTTCGACTCGGACATCGTCACCGTGGATTACCGCGTGCGCGGCTTCACCCGCGACGTGGAAGGCAAGAAGCACTTCATCGACCACGAGATCAACTCGATCCAGAACTATCTCTCCGACGACACGTACGAGGCCTATCAGATGACCGACGTGAACGTGTACCAGGAGAACCTGTTCCACACCAAGATGCTGCTCAAGGAGTTCGACCTGGACAACTACCTGTTCGGGGATGCGACCAGCAACCTGTCGCCCGAACAGCGCAAGCAGGTGGAAGAGCGAGTGCGACACGAAATGCTGGAGATCTTCTACGCGCGCAACATGCCGCGCTGATCCTCCGGCTTCACGAAAAAGGGCGCCCGAAAGCGCCCTTTTTCGTTTCCGTTCACTCAGTCCTCGTCGACTTCGCGCCCGGTTGCCGTCTGAGTAGGACGGTGGTTGTCAGGGAACAGCTTGTGGAACTGCTCGATCTGCTGCTTTGACATCTCGATGGGATTCTCGAACAGCACCCACTGCACACCTTCGGTGCACGGCGGGGTGGTCAGCGAGCCGTGGTAGAACAAGTGGTGGCTGCTGGTCGGGAGCAGTTTGGCAAGGTTTGGCGCCAGCTTGGCAGTGATTGCCGCTTCCTCTCCTTCCTTGGCCGGCAATTGTTTCCACAGTTGCGCCAACTGCTTGTTGGCTTGCCCTTGTTTGATCATCAGCCCCAGCACCAGCAGATGGCCGTTCTTGTCCTGATTTACCAGATGCATTTCCATGGGATAGGACTGGTGGTTGAACTGATGTTCGCTGGGCGTGTGGAAATGAAATTGCAGCAGCTGGTACTCGGTACCCTTATAGATCAGGGTATCGCCACCTTCGATGCTGGCCTGGATGGTGTGGCCGTTGTTGATCAGCTTGAGAGGCGTCTTGCTGTAATGCAGTGCCAGGTCAGTACTGGGAGCTTTCTTCGGTTCGACTTTGGACTTTTCAACGTTGATCGGCGATTGCTCCGTGCCCTTGGCGCACAGCGCGCTACCTTCCTCGCCCCAATGTGCAGGGCCCTGGTCGCCGCTGTAGGACCAGTGTGCGTCAGTGGCGTGGGCTGTGGAGAGGGCGAGGCAGAGCGGGGCTAGCAGATAGGTAATGCGGGGAATGAGGCGCATGGTGACTCCGGTTGAATGAACAGCCGGAGCAGCATCCTCGCCTGCATTGCGCGGCGGAAGATGAAGGAAAATACTTAGGAAATATTCCTGGATTTGGAGGAATTCTCCTGGGGCGATGCAATTCGATCGCCCCAGATCCGGATCAGATCCGGTAGGTGGACTTGGTCATCACCTTGGACAGCAGCGTCATGCCGAACTTCACCGGCGCCGGGAAGCGCAGGCCGCCAGCCTCGATGGCACTGGTGGCGTGGTGCTCCTCGTCTTCGCGCATCTGTTCGAGGATGGCGCGGGACTTCTGGTCCTCGGCGGGGATTTCCGCCAGGTGTTCGTCCAGGTGCTTGCACACCTGGTCCTCGGTGGCTGCGACGAAGCCCAGGCTGACGCGGTCGCTGATCAGCCCGGCGGCAGCGCCGACACCGAAGGACAGGCCGTAGAAGATCGGGTTGAGCACGCTCGGGCGGCTGCCCAGCTCGCGGATACGCTGTTCGCACCAGGCGAGATGGTCGACTTCCTCGTCGGCCGCCTCTTCCATGGCCTTGCGCACCTTCGGCAGCTTGGCGGTCAGTGCCTGGCCCTGGTACAGCGCCTGGGCGCAGACCTCGCCGGTATGGTTGATGCGCATCAGGCCGGCTACGTGGCGGGCATCGGTGTCGCTGAGCTCGGCGTCGGGCTGGACGATGGCAGGGGACGGACGTCCCGGGTGACCGCTGAAGGGCAGCAGGGTGCGCAGCGCGGCATCGGCCTGCAGCAGGAAGCGGTCGGCGGGGGAGTAGTGACGGTCGGCGGACATGGCGCACCTCCGAGTAGGAACATTCGCCCGGCAGTTTACCGGATGGCGGATGACAGGTCTTGCCGAGGTGCGCGCAACTTCTTCTGCCCGATCAGCCGATGGTCAGCCCGGCGGCCAGTGCATCTGGCGCTGACCCAGCACGTGCATGTGGATGTGGTGCACGGTCTGGCCGCCCAGGTCGTTGCAGTTCATCACCACGCGGAAGCCCTCGTCGCAGCCCTGCTCCTTCGCCAGGCGCTGGGCGGTGAAGAGGATGTGGCCGGCCAGCGGCTTGTCCGCCTCGGTCAGGTCGTTGAGGGTAGAAACGTGCTTCTTCGGAATCACCAGGAAGTGCACCGGCGCCTGCGGGCCGATGTCGTGGAAGGCGATGACCTGGTCATCTTCATAGAGCTTGCGCGCGGGAATGTCCCCGGCGACGATCTTGCAGAACAGACAGTCCACGAATTGCTCCTCCAGCGGTGGGGTCAGGAGCAGCAGTTTAGCGGCCGTCGACCGTCGCGCCCAGTTCCGGGCCGGCCAACGCAAGGAGCGAGCGTGCAGAACGATATCCATGACCTGGGCCTGGTGCTCGATTCCAGGGTCAAGCTGATCGTCATCGAGTCCTGGGATGAACCCCGTGTGCTGGAGACCCTGACCGGCCTCGCGGTACGCCGTGGGCTCAACCTGCAGCTGTGGTCGACGACCGAAGGCCTGCAGCGCCTCGGTTTTGGCGGGGAGCCCCAGGGAGAGAACGACAGTCGCGAGGCGGAGAATGCGCTGCGTCTGATCAAGGCCGACCTGCAGCCGAACCTCTATGTGCTTTGCGATCTGCATCCTTATCTGGTGGATAACCCGCGCGCCGTGCGTCTGCTCAAGGAGATCGCCATGGCCGAGGGCAATTTCCGCCCGACCGTGGTGCTGGTTTCCCATGCGCTGAAGCTGCCCGCCGAAGTCCAGCGCTTCGCCGCGCGCTTTGCCCTGTCGCTGCCCTCCGAGGATGAGCTGGTGGGGCTGGTGCGCGAGGAGGCGAGCCGCTGGAGCGAGCGCAACAAGGGCGCGCGGGTACGCACGGATAACCGGACCCTGCGCCAGGTCGTGAAGAACCTGCGCGGCCTGACCCATGGCGAGGCCCGGCTGCTGGCGCGCAGTGTGATCTGCAACGACGGGGCGATCACCCAGGAAGACCTGCCGGAGCTCAATCGCACCAAGTTCGAGCTGCTCAACCTCGACGGCGTCCTCAGTTTCGAACACGACACCGCACGCTTCGCCGAAGTGGGCGGACTGGCCAACCTCAAGCGCTGGCTGGGCGAGCGGCAGAGCGCCTTCACCGAGAGCAAGGAGAAGGACCTGCCCAAGGGCGTGCTGCTGGTGGGTGTGCAGGGCGGCGGCAAGAGCCTGGCGGCCAAGGCCGTTGCCGGCCTCTGGGGACTGCCATTGCTGCGCCTGGATTTCGGCAGCCTCTACAACAAGTACTTCGGCGAGACCGAACGCAATCTGCGCGAGGCGTTGCGCCTCGCGGACAGCATGGCGCCCTGCGTGCTCTGGGCGGACGAGATCGAGAAAGGCGTGGCCACGGGGGATCAGGACAACGGCGTCAGTCAGCGCGTTCTGGCGACGCTGCTGACCTGGATGGCCGAGCGCAAGGCGCCGGTATTCATGGTGGCGACCGCCAACGCCATCGATCGGCTGCCGCCGGAGCTGGTGCGCAAGGGGCGCTTCGACGAGCTGTTTTTCGTCGATCTGCCCGATCATGCCGTGCGCATGGACATCTTCCGTATTCACCTCGTGCGCCGGGAGCTGGAGGTGACGCAGTTCGATCTGGGCGAGCTGGCCGAAGCGGCCGACGGTTTCTCGGGGGCGGAGATCGAGCAGGCGGTGGTGGGCGCCTTCTACGCCGCGCAGGCACGGCAGAAGGCGGTGGATCAGACGCTGCTGCTGGAGGAAATCCGCCGCACCGCACCGTTGTCGGTGGTCATGGCGGAAGAGCTGGCCGCCCTGCGCCAGTGGGCCGACGGCCGTACCGTGCGCGCGGACTGAGCCTGAATCAGCTGGCCAGCGCCAGGCGGTTGATGCGCCCGGCCAGCTTGCGCATGACCCAGCGTGGCAGCAGGCGCACGCCACAGGCGAACAGACGGTTGCGCCAGCCGGGGATGATCAGCGCGGGCGCGCGGCGCAGCGCTTTCACGGTGAGGAAGGCGACTTCCTCGGGAGTCATGACGCGCTTGCCGTCGTCGAGCTTGCCCAGGCGCATATCGGCATTGCGGTAGAAGGCCGTGCGGGTCGGTCCTGGGCACAGCACCGAGACCTTGATGCCGCGGCCTTTGAGTTCTTCGCGCAGACCTTCGGAGAAATGCAGTACGAACGCCTTGCTGGCGTAGTAGCTGCTCATCCACGGACCAGGCAGCAGGCTGGCCATGGAGGCGACGTTGAGAATCCGCCCGCCGCCGGTGCGCTCCATCATCGCGCCGATGCCGTGGCACAGGCGGGCCAGGGCCAGGACGTTGAGCTCCAGCAGTTCCTGCTCGCGGGACCAGTCCTGGTCGATGAAGGCGCCGGAAGTGCCGACGCCGGCATTGTTCACCAGCAGCTCGATCTGCCGCCCGCTCTGTTCCAGCTCGTGCAGCAGGCCTGAGATCTGCAGCGGTTCTGACAGGTCGCAGACGCGGAACAGCACCTCCACCCCGAAACGCTGAGACAACTCGCAGGCGGCGCTGTCCAGTGCATCGCGCTGGCGCGCCACCAGGATCAGTGCCTGGCCGCGGCGCGCGAGGGCTTCGGCCAGGGCCAGGCCGATACCGCTGGAAGCGCCGGTGATGAGGGCAAAACGAGGCATTCAGGAGTCTCTGTGACGGGGTGGCGTTCGACCACGCCCGCCACGGGTTGTTGCATTACTGATCCGAGTCGCCGCCTTCGGTGTCGCCACTGCTGAAGTCGCCGTCGGAGGGCTCCGCGGTGGCAGCCGGATCGGCAGTCTCGTCGCCTTGCTGGTATTGCGAGGCCTGCGCTGCCTGGGCGCGTTCGACGTAGCTCTGATAGGCCGGGATCGCGATGGCGGCGAGGATACCGCCAAACACCGGGAACAGCAGCCAGGAGAAGGCCAGGACCTTGACGCCGGTGCTGTTGGGCGGCGGCGGCGGGCCGAAGCGGTTGGTGCTCTGTTCGCCGGGCATGAACAGCATCAGCAGGCTGAGGACGGCGTTGACGAAGGGCACCAGCAGGACCAGCCAGAGCCAGCCGGACCAGCCCAGGTCATGCAGGCGCTGTACGCCGATGGGGACGCTGAAGACCATGGCGGCGATGACTACTGCGGCGATGGCGACCACGCCCAGGGGCATCGAGACGGCCATCAGCAGGCTGGCGACCAGGTAGGCGCCGAAGACGATGAAGGACAGCGCGGCGGACCAGCCGAGGTAGCGCACGCGACCGATCCGGCCTGACAGGCTGCGGACTTTCAGTTCGCCGAACTCCGGCAGGTCGTCGCCGACCTTGGCCTGGGGCGGTGCATAGGGGGAGGCCGGCGCGTTCGGAGCCGTGGCTGCCACGGTGGGCACCGGGTTGGCTGCCAGCTCGGCCTGACGTGCCAGGTACTTCTCGATGACGATGCCGCAGGCGCTGCACTCGATGGCGGCGGCCTGCTCATGGCCGCACTTGGGGCAGGTCATCTGCTCGTTGCTGGTGTTTTCGCCGGCGGCACGAGCGGCCAGGGTCGCTTCGCTGGGATGGTCATCGGTCTCCACCAGGCTGAAACCGGCAACGCCTTCGGCTTCCTTGCGGGCGTTGGCGCCGGCGCCGTGGAGGGCGCGCAGGTACTTGTCGGCTTCATCGTCGGAGAGGTCGCGCTTGAGCACGACCGGCTGGCCGCTGAACAGCGCTTCGATCTTCGCGGCGTCGCTCTTGAACAGGCGGGCGAGGTTCTCCTTGGCGGTTTCCAGGGGGGTCTGCGGCATCAGCGCGCCGTCGAACACGATCTTGAAGCGGGATTGATCCATCGGGGCATCCTTGTCTTCTGGCTATGTTGGAATCGCTACAGCGTAATCGGGCCGCCGAGGGCCAACAAGCGGCCCCGGCGGATATATCGTGAGCGGTGCCGCAGCTCAGACCAGCAATTGGTTGGACAGGCCGGCGCTGCGGGTCAGGGCCTGGCGGTATTCGTGGTCGAGCCGCGCGATCAACTCGCCCACTGCGGGCAGGTCGCGGATATCGCCGACACCCTGGCCGGCGGACCATACGGTCTTCCAGGCCTTGGCCTCGTCGCTGACCGGCTTGAGCTTCTCGCCGTAGTCGAGCGCGCCCTTGTCGTTCAGCCGTTGCATGTCGAAGCCGGCGGCCTCGAGGCTCTGGCGCATGAAACTGGCCGGCACACCGGAGACGGCGGGGGTGTGGATGATGTCGGCGGCGCGGGCGTTGAGCAGCATGTGCTTGTAGTCCTCGGAGGCGGCGCTCTCGCGGGTGGCGATGAAGCGGGTGCCGAGGTAGGCAAGGTCGGCGCCCAGCACCTGGGCGGCGAGGATTTCGTGGCCGTGGTTGATGCAGCCGGCCAGCAGCAGGGTCTTGTCGAAGAACTGGCGGATCTCGGCAACCAGCGCGAACGGGCTCCAGGTGCCGGCGTGACCACCGGCGCCGGCGGCCACGGCGATCAGGCCATCGACGCCGGCTTCCGCCGCCTTTTCGGCATGACGGCGGGTGGTGACGTCATGGAATACCAGGCCGCCATAGCTGTGCACTGCGTCTACCACTTCGCGCACCGCGCCCAGGCTGGTGATGACGATGGGCACCTTGTGCTCGACGCAGAGCTTTAGGTCTTCCTGCAGGCGCGGGTTGGTGTTGTGGACGATCAGGTTTACCGCATAGGGCGCGGCCTGCGGGTCGGCGGCCAGCCCGGCCTCGATCTCTTCCAGCCAGGCCTTGAAACCGCTGCTCTCGCGCTGGTTCAGCGCCGGGAAGCTGCCGACGATGCCGCTCTTGCAGCAGGCCAGCACCAGTTGCGGGTTGGAGACCAGGAACATCGGTGCCGCCACCAGGGGAATGCGCAGGCGGCGGTCGAGCAGGGCGGGCAGGGACATGACAGTCTCCTTGTCGGGGTCAGAAGGGTTTGACGACCACCAGGATCACGATGGCGATCAGGAACAGCACCGGCACTTCGTTGAACCAGCGGTAGAACACATGGCTGCGGCCTTTCTCGCCACGGGCGAAGCGCTTGAGCATGGCGCCGCAGGCGTGGTGGTAGCCGATCAGCAGGACCACCAGGGTCAGCTTGGCGTGCATCCAGCCCTGGGTCAGCCAGGCCGGGTTGAGGTAGAGCATCCAGGCGCCGAGGACGAGGGTGAGGATCATCGACGGGCCCATGATGCCGCGGTACAGCTTGCGTTCCATGATGCAGAAGCGCTCGCGGCTGGCGGCGTCCTCGCTCATGGCGTGGTAGACGAACAGTCGCGGCAGATAGAAGAGGCCGGCGAACCAGCAGACCACGGCAATGATGTGAAAGGCTTTCAACCACAGGTAAAGCATCAGGACTTCCTCGGATCACGGTGAGCCGATAGTAGTGGCGCCGTGCAATGGCGTCATCCCTGCGTCTATTACACTGAGCTCTTCCGTCCGTGGCTGTTTGCCGCGCGCGCCGCATGGCATCCGGAAGATGCCCGGCTTCGTGTCCATGTCAGAACCTGCATTGCCGGAGAGTTCCAGCGAGCCGACTGGTGACTCGTCTGCTCGTACCGTCCCCAAGCGCCCGCTGGCGCGACACCCATTGCTGCGCCAGTGGCGGCGCAACCTGGCGTTCTGGCTCGGTGCGCTGCTGGTCGGGCTGGTGGCCCTGGCCTTCGCCCACCTGGCGGACCTCGCCAGCGCGACCTTCCGCGGCGTGGTCGCGCATAGCCCGTGGTGGCCGTGGCTGCTTTGCCCGCTGGGCTTCGCCGGCCTGGTCTGGCTGACCCAGGGGGCGCTGAAGAACACCCGTGGCAGCGGCATTCCACAGGTCATCGTGGCGCTGGAGCAGCGCAGCAGCCGCACACGCAATGCCCTGCTATCGGTGCGGATTGCCGTGGGCAAGCTGGCGATGACTTTGCTGGCGCTGCTGGTGGGGGCCTCGGCCGGCCGCGAGGGCCCGACCGTGCATATTGGCGCGGCACTTATGTATTCGCTCGGCCGTCGCCTGGGGCTCTACGACAAGCGCACGGTGTCCGGCCTGATCATCGCTGGCGGTGCGGCGGGCATCGCGGCCGCCTTCAATACGCCACTGGGCGGGGTGGTCTTCGCCATCGAGGAGCTGAGCCGCACCTTCGAGCAACGCTTCAGCGGGCTGGTGCTCACCGCTGTCCTGCTCGGCGGCATGGTCACGCTCGGCCTGATGGGCAGCTACAGCTATTTCGGTCGCCTCTCGGAAAGCATGCCTCTGGGCCCGGCATGGATCGCCGTGGTGGTCTGTGGGGTGCTCGGTGGCTTGCTTGGCGGCCTCTACTGCCGGCTCGTGCTGCCGACCCATCGCGGTCCGCTCGGCTTCATCAGCCGCTGGCGCGGGCGCTGGCCGATCCGTTTCGCGGCGGTGTGTGGTCTGCTGCTGGCGCTGCTCGGCCTGTTGTCCGGGCAGCACGTGTTCGGCACCGGGTACGCAGAGACCCGGTCCATCCTCGAGGGGCAGCCGGTGGTGGGGCAGGACTTCCTCCTGTGGAAGTTCATCGCCAACGTGATCTCGTTCATCGCCGGCATTCCAGGCGGACTGTTCTCGCCTTCGCTCACCGTAGGCGCCAGTCTGGCGCCCTGGCTGACGCCGCTGATTCCCGGCGCAAGCCTGCCGGCAGTGGCGCTGCTGGGGATGTCCGCCTACCTCGCCGGGGTCACGCGCACGCCGCTCACCGCCACGGTGATCACCGTCGAGATGTCCCACAGCCCGGACATGCTGATCCCCATCCTCGCCGCCACGCTGCTGGCCAGTGGTGTATCGGCGCGCCTGAACCCGTTGCCGATCTATCACGCGCTCGCTCGTCAGATGCAGGAAACCCTGGCTCCGACCAAAGGCTCTTAAACCTGCGTGCATTCGCTCTGTTCAGCGGGGGCAGCGGCTCATATCATGGCTGCCCCTGAATTTGGCCCCATAGGTGGAGTGACAGGCAGATGATCAAGGTCGGTATCGTAGGCGGTACGGGTTATACGGGCGTGGAACTGCTGCGCCTGCTGGCACAGCATCCCCAGGCTCGCGTCGAGGTGATTACCTCGCGGTCCGAGGAGGGCGTGAAAGTCGCCGACATGTACCCGAACCTGCGAGGCCACTACGACGGCCTGGCTTTCAGCGTGCCGGACGTGAAGCGTCTGGGCGAATGCGACGTGGTGTTCTTCGCCACTCCGCACGGCGTGGCCCACGCACTGGCCGGCGAACTGCTGGCGACCGGTACCCGGGTGATCGACCTGTCCGCAGACTTCCGCCTGCAGGACGCGGAGGAATGGGCCAAGTGGTACGGCCAGCCCCACGGTGCGCCCGAACTGCTGTCCGAAGCCGTCTATGGCCTGCCGGAAGTGAATCGCGAGGCGATCAAGTCCGCGCGCCTGATCGCCGTTCCCGGCTGCTACCCGACCGCTACCCAGCTCGGTTTCATCCCGCTGCTGGAGAACGGTCTGGCCGATGCCAGCCAGCTGATCGCTGACTGCAAATCCGGTGTCAGCGGTGCTGGCCGTGGTGCCAAGGTCGGTTCGCTGTTCTGCGAAGCCGGTGAAAGCATGATGGCCTACTCGGTGAAAGGTCACCGTCACCTGCCGGAAATCAGCCAGGGCCTGCGTCGCGCAGCCAAGGGCGATGTCGGCCTGACCTTCGTGCCGCACCTGACCCCGATGATCCGCGGTATCCACGCGACCCTGTACGCGCGCGTCGCTGACCGTGGCGTCGACCTGCAGAAGCTGTATGAAGAGCGCTACGCCAACGAGCCGTTCGTCGACGTGATGCCGGCAGGCAGCCACCCGGAAACCCGCAGCGTGCGCGGCGCCAACGTCTGCCGCATCGCGGTACACCGTCCGCAGGGCGGAGACCTGGTGGTGATCCTCTCGGTCATCGACAACCTGGTGAAGGGTGCATCCGGCCAGGCGATCCAGAACATGAACATCCTGTTCGGCCTGGACGAGCACCTGGGCCTGTCCAACGTCGCGCTGCTGCCGTAAGGAAAGACTGCCCCGTAAGGCGGTCGATTGATCTGGACCAATGGATGAGTCGGATTAGTTGACCGTTTTTCTGGGGTAAGCGGATAATGGTCCGCAATGTTGTAACGTACGGCCTCGGCCGGGAGAGTTTTCACCATGACCATCGAAACCTTCACCCCCACTCCGCTGATGTTCTCGCAAGGCGCTGCGAACAAGGTGAAGAACCTGATCGACGAAGAAGGCAATCCGCGCCTCAAGCTGCGGGTATTCGTCACGGGCGGTGGCTGTTCGGGCTTCCAGTACGGGTTCACCTTCGATGAAGACACCGCGGACGACGACACCATCGTCGAGCGCGATGGCGTCAACCTCGTGGTCGATCCGATGAGCTTCCAGTACCTTGCCGGTGCGGAAGTGGACTATCAGGAAGGCCTCGAAGGTTCGCGGTTCGTCATCAAGAACCCGAACGCAGCGACCACCTGCGGCTGCGGTCAGTCCTTCTCGATCTGATGCCGTAGCAGCGAAAACGCCGCGCAGATGCGCGGCGTTTTTGTTTGTGCGTCGGACTCAGGCGGGGTAGAGCGCGCCGAGGATACGGGGTCCCTGCGCGGCCGTGACTTCCGGGCAGTTGCCGGGCGCGCGTTCGAAGAAGCGATGGGCCAGCCAGGCAAAGGCCATTGCCTCCATCCACTCCGGTGGTACGCCACGCTCGAGGCTGCTGATCACGCTGGCGCCAGGCATGTGCGCGGCCAGTCGTTGCATCAGTGCCACGTTGAAGGCGCCGCCACCGCAAACCACTACTTCTTCACAGCCGGGCTGCGCATCCAATAGTGCGGCGGCGATGCTTTGCGCGGTCAGTTCGAGCAGGGTTGCCTGCACGTCTTCAGCCTTTGCCGGGCCGTGGCCGGCCAGGACTGCGTTCAGCCAGTTCAGGTTGAAGCGCTCCCGTCCGGTGCTCTTCGGGCCTTTTGCCGCGAAGAAATCATCGGTCAGCATCTTCTGCAGCAGCGTCTGGTCGATGCTGCCGCTGGCAGCCCAGGCGCCATCTCGGTCATAGGCTTCGCCGCGCTGCTCCTGAATCCAGGCATCCAGCAGGACGTTGCCGGGGCCACAGTCGAATCCGCGAACCGGTTTGTCAGGGCTGAGCAGCGAGACATTGCTGAAACCGCCCACATTCAGGATGGTGCACTCGCGACCCTCGCTGCCGAACAGCGCACGGTGGAAAGCGGGCACCAGCGGTGCGCCCTGGCCGCCGGCGGCTACGTCGCGGCGGCGGAAGTCGGCGACGACATCGATGCCGGTCAGTTCGGCTAGCAGTGCTGGGTTGCCGATCTGCACGGTGAAGCCCAGATGCGGTTCGTGGCGAATGGTCTGGCCGTGGCTGCCGATGGCGCGAATGGCGCTGGCGCTCAGTTTCTCGCGGGCGAGGAGTTCATTGATGCCCTGGGCAGCCAGGCGTACCCAGCTGTTTTCCGCGAGGGCGGAGCGGGCGATCTCGTCAGGGCCGGGAGAGCAGAGTGCCAGAAGGTCGGCGCGCAACGCAGCAGGCATGGGGAGGTAGTGGGAGGCGAGCAGAGTGGTCTGCTCGCCTTGCTCGATCAGGGCGATGTCCAGCCCATCGAGGCTGGTACCGGACATTACCCCCAGATAGAGCGGCATGGATCAGCGCTTGTTCAGGGCCAGGAAGGTTGCCTTCTCCTGGTCCATGCGCGCGATCAGCGGTTGCGCCTGTGCCATGAAGCGCTTGCGCTCCGGGCCGGACAGCGGATCAGCCGTCGGCAGCTTGGCGCTCAGCGGATCGACATGCTGGCCGTTCACCTGGAACTCGTAGTGCAGGTGCGGGCCGGTGGCGAGGCCGGTCATGCCGACGTAGCCGATGATCTGGCCCTGCTTCACCGCCACGCCGGAGCGGATGCCCTTGGCGAAGCGGCTCATGTGGCCGTACACGGTGCGATAGCGCTGGCCATGCTGGATCACCACGGCATTGCCGTAGCCACCCTTGCGACCGGCTTCGAGGATCTTGCCGTCGCCGGTCGCCTTGATCGGGGTGCCGATCGGCGCCGCGTAGTCCACGCCCTTGTGCGCACGAATCTTGTTCAGGATCGGGTGGAAACGCCCAATGGAGAAGCGCGAGCTGATACGGGCGAAGTCCACCGGAGTACGGATGAACGCCTTGCGCATGCTGCTGCCATCGGCGCGCAGGTAGCTGGTGCTGCCCTGTTTGCTGGTGTAGCGCACGGCGGTGTATTCCTTGCCGCGGTTGACGAAGCGCACCGCGAGGATGCTGCCGGTGCCGACCTGCTTGCCTTTCACCTGCTGGGATTCGTAGATCACGTCGAACGAGTCGCCTTCGCGAATATCCTGGGCGAAGTCGATGTCGTAGCCGAGGATGTTGGCCATCGACATGATCAGATCATGGGACAGCCCGGCATTCTTGCCGGCGACGAACAGCGAGCTGTCGACGCGGCCGTGGGCATAGTTCGCATGTACCGAGGGTTTGACCAGGTCGCGCTTGAAGTCATAGCCCTTGGCGGACTTGTTCAGGCTGATGGTTTCCAGGTCACTGCGCTTGACCTTCAGGCTCTGCAGCTCGCCCTTGGTGTCGATGAGGAAGTCCACGTCCTGGCCGATATCAAGACGGGTGAACTGCTTGGCGTCCTTGCTGGCGGCAAGCATGTCGTGCACGGCGTTCGCCGGCAGGCCGGCCTTCGCGAACACGTTGGAAAGAGTGTCGCCCTTGCCCACGGTCACGCTCTTCCAGGCAGGTTCAGCCGGTGCGGAGGGGGAGGGTTGCTGGTTCGAATCGGCGAGAGCTTTGTTCTTCTGCGCGTCTTTTTCGGCGCTGTTCTGGTTGTCCGGCTGGCCTTCTATCTGTGCAAAAGGCGAAGAGCCGCTGTCTTCCGTGACCGGATTGGGTCGGAGGTCGTCTTTTTCCTGGAGGATCTGCTCGGTGCCGCTCTCCAGCTCGAGGTTGAGCGTGGTCTTCTTCGCTTCGACCTCGGCCGAAGGGAACACCAGCAGAGCCAGGCTGAGGAGCGCTGCTACACCGCTTGCGGCCAGCAGATGGCTCTTCGGGTAGTACGGCGCTTTCTGATCGGATTGCGTCATGGCGTGAGTGGTGTTTTTGGAATGTGAAATAACTGCCTAAAATATAACCAAATTCCCTCTGAAGCAACCCTGATGTCGGGCTTCTGACGTCCTGTCTTCTGGCGCTGGGCAAAACTTGTTTTTAGTGCCTGTTCTTGTATCGTTGGTTCCCTTTCGCAATTCGCAACGTACAGGAACCTGCAATGAAGTCGGTCGAAGAGCAGCTGGCGCTGATCCAGCGCGGTGCAGACGAAATTCTCGTGGAGGCCGAGCTGATCGAAAAGCTCAAGCGCGGCCAGCCCCTGCGTATCAAGGCCGGCTTCGACCCGACCGCTCCTGACCTGCACCTGGGACACACCGTCCTTATTAATAAGCTGCGTCAGTTCCAGGAGCTGGGCCATCAGGTGATCTTCCTGATCGGTGACTTCACTGGGATGATCGGTGACCCCAGCGGGAAAAGTGTTACCCGCCCACCCCTCACCCGCGAGCAGGTTCTCGACAACGCCGAGACGTACAAGGCCCAGGTTTTCAAGATTCTCGACCCCGCGAAGACCGAAGTAGCCTTCAATTCCACCTGGATGGACCAGCTTTCCCCCGCTGATTTCATTCGTCTGGCTTCCCAGTACACCGTTGCTCGTATGCTGGAACGCGATGATTTCAGCAAACGCTATGCCAGCAATCAGTCCATCGCCATTCACGAGTTCCTCTATCCGCTGGTCCAGGGCTACGACTCGGTAGCACTGCGTGCGGACGTCGAGCTCGGCGGCACCGACCAGAAGTTCAACCTGCTGATGGGGCGTGAGCTCCAGCGTGCCTATGAGCAGGAGCCTCAGTGCATCCTGACCATGCCGCTGCTCGAAGGCCTGGATGGCGTGAAGAAGATGTCCAAGTCCCTGGGCAACTACATCGGCATCCAGGAAGCGCCGGGCGTCATGTACAGCAAGCTGGTCTCCATTCCGGATACCCTGATGTGGCGTTACTTCGAGCTGCTCAGCTTCCGCTCCATGGAAGAGATCGAGGGCTTCAAGAAAGACGTCGAGGCTGGCGCCAACCCCCGCGACATCAAGATCAAGCTGGCGGAAGAGATCGTGGCCCGCTTCCATGGTGAGGAAGCGGCTGCTTCCGCGCACAAGTCCGCTGGCAACCGCCTGAAAGAGGGTGAGCTGCCGGAAGACCTGCCGGAAGTGGAGGTCGCCGCTACGGAAGACCTGCCCATTGGTGCCGTCCTTAATAAGGCAGGCCTGGTGAAGAACTCGGCTGTCGCTCGCGACCTACTGTCGTCCGGCGGTGTGCGGGTGGATGGTGAGGCTGTGGATCGCAGCTTTGTCTTCAAGGTAGGCGCTACCCATGTCCTGCAGGCCGGCAAGAAGGCTTTCGCTCGCGTCTCCCTGGCCGCTGAGTGAAGAAAGTTTAAATTAGTCGTTGACGGCCGATTTAAACTCCCTATAATGCGCACCACTCCCAGCGACGAAGCGCTGAAAGAACTTGAAAATCAAGTACTTACAGAGATTCGAAGGTGAGGGTGGTGGTCAGGCAGGTGATTCACTTGCCGCTCTTCATTAGCTGCTCCGGCAGCGAGCTGAAAAGAAGATCGCTGAGGTGGTTGACAGCGAGTTTGATCGCTGTAGAATGCGTCTCCCGCTGATGAGAAGGTTTCCTTCGCTGAAGCGCAAGCGATTGAGTAGAAAAGAAATTTTCGAAAAATAAAGCTTGACGGAAAGAGAGGTTAGCGTAGAATGCGCGCCTCGGTTGAGACGAAAGCCTCAGTCAAACGCTCTTTAACAAGTTGAATCAAGCAATTCGTGTGGGTGCTTGTGATGTAAGACTGATGATCGACTGATTATCAGCAGCGCAAGTAACACTCGTGAATTCGAGAGTTTTAGCTCTTTAAATAGAGCATGCGATTGCTGAGCCAAGTTTAGGGTTTTCTCAAAACCCAAGCAGTATTGAACTGAAGAGTTTGATCATGGCTCAGATTGAACGCTGGCGGCAGGCCTAACACATGCAAGTCGAGCGGATGA